>NZ_FWFZ01000155.1 GCF_900172355.1 Roseisalinus antarcticus
TCATGTTCGGACGCTTGAAAGACTGGAGGCGCGTCGCCACGCGCTATGACAGAAGTCCCAAGGTCTTCCTCTCGGCCATTGCTCTCGCCGCAACCGTGATCTTTTGGCTATGAGTCCTGAGCCTAGCCTAGATTGCGGCAAAGACGGCAATCTGTCTGAAATGTCTTTGGGGTGCAGGTTCCGGCTTCGACCGCGCTCTACTGGAGCCGGGATACCGCATTGCCGGCAAATTTGCCGGAAGCCTCATCTTAGCTCTCCACGCTGTTCGACGGCACCTACCGAAGCGCGACAGCGGCGATCAGGCCGCCCATGTTCCTACCTCGCCCGTCTCCACCCAGTTCCCCTTCACACGAACCGAAAATCATCCTCCACATCCGCCGGCGCGATGCCCTGCAGGAAGATGATATGCCCGTCGATCACCGCCTCCGTTCCGCTGCCCTTCGCCGTCAGCGAGATGTCGCGCGGGGACATGTCCAGCAGCACCTCGTCGACGTTGACCTGGAACCCGGT
>NZ_FWFZ01000154.1 GCF_900172355.1 Roseisalinus antarcticus
CCCGCGACGAACATCTCTCGCGCGACCATGGCCTGAAGGCCGTAAAAGTCCGTCAGCCCGTCCGCGTCCGCCTCGTCGGTCCAGGCGAGCCAGAGCCGCTGGACCTGGTCCCGAAGCTCCGCGTCGTCGATCAGCGAAGACGGCTTGATGCCGTCGCCGACGAGATTGGCGGCGAAGGCCTCGCAGGCATTGGCGGCATAGCCGTTGGTGACCACCAGTTCGCGCGCCCGCGCCAGCAGCTTTGGGCCGCCCGAGGCGACGAGCGCGTTGACGTTCTCCAGCGGCGGGTTCCAGCCGCGCAACCGGCGCCGGGACATCGCCCCTTCGAGGCGCGCACGCATGCCCGCAGGGCCGCCGGCGGGCTGGCGGCGGAACCGGTCGAACAGCCCCATGGATCACAGCCCCTTCGTCGACGTCACACGCAGCTGCCGCACGATCCGCCGGCCCTCGGCCGCGGCGATCTCGCGGTCCAGCGCCTCGATGGCGCGGTCGATCTCGACCACGCTGCGATACTCGACGGTCTTGCCGTCATAGCTGACCCGCGCCACGCCGGAGGAGCG
>NZ_FWFZ01000153.1 GCF_900172355.1 Roseisalinus antarcticus
GGGCCATACTAGTACTGGATGCATCTGCAGGATATCGCGGCCGCTCTAAACGTGGTAAATTGTTAACTCCGAGCTAGACTTCAGGTGGCCGTATTTATCAGATTTCCTCGTTGTGTCCTCAGAAAAAAATGCCAATACCACTTTCAGCTGTGAATATCCACCATGAAGGGCAAGACATGCTCATAATTAACTGTCAGGCAGGCCAGGCCTTCAGCTACAACGACCTTGAATTGGTTTATTCTGCTTGTCCTCTATAAGTTTGCCAGAGGGAATCACACATGAGCCAAACCTATTGAAGAAAGCATTAGGACAGTGCCAGTCTTAATCACAGTGGGGGGTATGTTATTCCCAATGAAGTCGTCCAGAAACGGACTAGGTAGTTAGCTTTTTCTAGTGCCCAACACATTAGAGGTGTGGTTTTTTTTCTCTAAAATAAGGGTGGCCATAGGCTCTTTTAACCAGAATCGGTGTAGTCAGCTGAAATTGACTTGCACGCCTGGGTCCTGTGTGTCTACTAACTTTCTCGCGAACGATAGCTAACGGATCCCCCGGGCCATACTAGT
>NZ_FWFZ01000151.1 GCF_900172355.1 Roseisalinus antarcticus
AGTGGCGGAAGATCTCCGGGCCCAACCGTCTGCCCGAGGTCATCCAAGGGATTGTCTTCAAAGACGGTATCAAGCAACTTCACGCTGCCGCCTGATGATGGCCGTCACCAACTTTTGGGCATATCTCCAGTCGAGATCGGCCAGCCGCAGTAAGCTCTCGACGAACACCGTCGTCTGCCTCAACGCCATGCCGAACAGCACTTTCATGGAAAGGCATGTCTGGATGGCGGCGTCGCCGTAGGTCTGCTGGCGGCCACGCCTGCCTGATGGCACGGCCTCCCAGATCATCTCGGGGTCGAACCAGATCGTCAGCGAGCCGCGGCGCTTGAGCGCTTCGTTATAGGCTCGCCAGTTTCTGGTCTTGTAGGTTGGGGGTGTAGGTCTGCTCATGCATCACAGCTACCACGCTGGATTCACGAGATGAATCCCTCACCGGGTTTGTGCAACAGAGCGTCGTGACGGTCAAGCGACGGCACGAACCACAACAGGTCATTCATTGCCCGGCAGGCGATTGCGAAGCAATCTGCCGAGAGGGGCGACCTCCCGGACGCCGAGATCAGTGAGAAGCAGGCACGCTC
>NZ_FWFZ01000145.1 GCF_900172355.1 Roseisalinus antarcticus
GAGATCATGTTCGGACGCTTGAAAGACTGGAGGCGCGTCGCCACGCGCTATGACCGAAGTCCCAAGGTCTTCCTCTCGGCCATTGCTCTCGCCGCAACCGTGATCTTTTGGCTATGAGTCCTGAGCCTAGCGAGGGAGAAGCTTTCTATTGAGCTAAAACAGACAGGCAGTTGAGACGGATCAATGTGCTGCTACCGATTCGTGAAGCTTTGCCCGTGTGGAAGCACAGCGGAAGCAAGAGGGAGAGGTTCGCTGCGGTATCTTGCGAAAACCGGCGTAGGGACGATCCGAGGCAATGACCAACGCACGGAAGGTGCATAATTAGGGGGATACGCGTTCACGCGCCCTGTGCTATTGTAATACAATTCAATGGCTTATATGATTCATATGGTGCCCCCACACGGACTCGAACCGCGGACCTACTGATTACAAATCAGTTGCTCTACCAGCTGAGCTATAGGGGCACTGTCTGGATTTCGGCCATATGCCAGAAGTGGCGGTGCCATGCAACGGGCTAGGCTCAGGACCCATTAAACGGGTTGAGGCTGCGCGGTCTGCGTGATTCATCGTCCCCGAACCAAAGGGGGCATGATGAGCGATCTGTATTGGCTGAGCGAGGCTCAGATGGCGCGGCTGAGGCCCTATTTTCCGAAGAGCCAT
>NZ_FWFZ01000141.1 GCF_900172355.1 Roseisalinus antarcticus
CGGATTGCCGAGGACCATGCGCACTGCGCGCTCGCGGACCTCAGCGGAAACCTTGTTCGTCGTCTTGCCCATGATGACTCCATCTACTCAAGAGTTGGAGCCGCCGGCAAATTCGGCGCGGTTCAGAACGCCACCGGGAGGGGCTTCGAACGTGTCAATGTGCTGTCCATGCTCAAGGCCGGAGGGATGCGTATGCCGCTGGATCACATCGCCGCCCTCGCCGAAGCAACCGGCATCAATACAGTGGTCCTGCCAATGAGTGTTTTGCAGGAATAAATGCCTGAGACCTGGGCCGTTGTCGCTTCGTCACGACGAGATCCCGGCTCGACCCTGACCGTTCCAGACGCCTATGTCAGCATCCGCGGGTCAGCGCCCGTCACTGGTCGCTTCAAACAATTCTGCGCGGCGGGCAGGCGGACCCGTTGCGGGATGCTGGAGCTCCTGTCGATAGCGGCGGGCCAGGTGCCGTGGAGCAGGTGAGCGACAGATCTGTGCGGGAACTGATCGGTGTAAAATGGCGCACCAAGGTCCCGATTTCACCGTCCTATTAGGAAGCGGAGCAGTCGTCGAGAGTCAAGGAAAGTCGGTCTGAAGGCCAACTCTCTGCTTTCGTTGCTGCGGTGTTCCATCGACCGGACAAACGGTGCCTCAAACATGTGACGAAACCACGGCCTTTTCTTCGGTCCGTCCCCTTCACACGAACCGAAAATCATCCTCCACATCCGCCGGGACGATGCCCTGCAGGAAGATGATATGCCCGTCGATCACCGCCTCCGTTCCGCTGCCCTTCGCCGTCAGCGAGATGTCGCGCGGGGACATG
>NZ_FWFZ01000140.1 GCF_900172355.1 Roseisalinus antarcticus
GGGCATCAATCCCAAGACGGTGGCGAAATGGCGGAAGCGGTCAACGGTCGACGGTCGAGGATATGAAGACCGGGCCGACAGAACCGCGCTCGACGGTTCTGAGCGAGGCCGAGGAGGCGATGATCGTCGCGGTCCGGCGCCATACGCTCCTGCCGCTGGACGATTGCCTCCATGCCTTGCAGCCGACGGTCCCGCACCTGACACGCTCAGCGCTGCACCGATGCCTGCAACGCCATGGCATCTCGCGATTGCCAGATGTCGAAGGCGACAAGCCCAAGCGGCAGAAGTTCAAGCGCTACCCCATCGGGTTCTTCCACATCGACATCGCCGAGGTGCAAACGGCTGGGGGCAAGCTCTATCTCTTTGTGGGCATTGACCGGACGGCCAAGTTCGCCGTCGCTCAACTCGTTGCAACTGCTGACAGACGCACCGCTTGGGAGTTCCTGCAGAACATGCTTGAGGCTGTGCCCTACCAGCTCCACACGATCTTGACCCCCTCTCATCGTTTGCCATGCAAACGACTGCCGGGCAGCGGATAACGGCATTCAGTTCGCAGAGCAGCCCCGGAACCGCGACACAATCCATTCCCGGCCGATGCGTTTCGACATGATTTGCGAGGCCAACGGCATCGAGCACCGGCTGACCAAGTCGAACCATCCGTGGACGAATGGCCAGGTCGAGCGGATGACCCGCACGATCAAGGACGCCACGGTCAAACGCTACCACTACGACAGCCACGGCCAGTTGCGGACGCACCTCGCCGACTTCCTCGCAGCGTACAACTTCGCGCGAAGGCTGAAGACCCTGAACGGCCTCACGCCT
>NZ_FWFZ01000139.1 GCF_900172355.1 Roseisalinus antarcticus
ACTAGTATGGCCCGGGGGATCCTTAAGTCGTGTCCTTCTCCTACGATCTTGTGAACGATGGATATTTTCTTTCTAAACTTTAAACAAACAGTGGAGAGATGTTGTTGTGTGTGGAACGACGCTTAGCCTACCGAGGAAGATCCAGACTACAATAGAATATGTGGCCAAAACTCTCCGCAACTTCAGCAGCAAAAAGGATATTATTGACATAACCTCCTCACAAAAAGTACACAAATGGCTAAATAACAGAGCCCCTCTTTTTACTAGGGAAATGGTGGATGTGGACTTTAGAATTTAAGATAATAAAGCTCTTGATCCCAATGTTATTTCCATGTGAGGGACATTAAATTGAGTAACCTTTGCCACATACCCTCTCCCAGAGTCCATTCTCTAAAACTTGAAGCTCCGCCCCTTTTTACGCACATTAGGCTTCCAATTACGGTCAATGGTCTTGAAGATTGGGAGCTTTTGAAGAGTAATAAGAACCATCACAAAAAGGAACCCAGAAGCCGGGAGTGTCTACCAAAAAAATTCAAGGGTTAAAAAAAAGTGACATTTTCTCCTGTTTTTTACACATGATTTTGAATGCTGATGGGTCCACGTCCAGCTCTAAAGGTAGGTTCATGGTTCTCCAAAGTTGCTTTCTTGTCAGAATTGAGCCACATCAGGTAGGTGGGGAAGTAGATCAGTGAGGATGCTTCACATGTGTGGGCACTGGGAACAGAATGCTTCAATAACACGAGCTGACGAGGGCCCGCTATGAAAAAAAAGATTCTCTGTGCCCCCTGGCGCCTCCGCACTTAAAGAATTGATGACCGTGCGGCCGCGATATCCTGCAGATGCATCCAGTACTAGTATGGCCC
>NZ_FWFZ01000138.1 GCF_900172355.1 Roseisalinus antarcticus
GAAGCTCGACCTTGAGCGTGCCGGTGCGCACGGTCCGCGCGGGCTCGAAGCCTTTCCGGATCGCGTCGGGCCAGGCCGCGTATTTGCGCTCCGGCACCTTGATGGCGATGTCGACATATTGTGCGGGATTGTCACCGGCATCGCGAATGCGCGCGACCATCGCGGCGAGCTTGTCCTGATCCCAATCCACGCGCTTGGGCAGGTCCGCCACGACGGTGAAATCGCCGTCGTGGAACCGGACAGTGCCAGTGTCCTTGGCCGCGGCCCGCCGTTCCTCGATCGCGCGGTCGGCGTAGCGGACGCTCAATGCGCCATCGAGGCGGGCCTTGGCGGCCTTGTCGCGCCTGAGGCGTGCGTCGATCTCGTGCTGCAGTACCGCCAGCATTTCGACCGGCAGGTCGGCGATCTCTTTTGGGTCGAGCTCCGGCAGATCGTCGGGCGTCGGGGTGTTCTCGGGAAAGGGCATGAAGGTGTCTCCGCGATCGGGGAAAGGGGTCTGGATGGGGGTACTCACGCCGCCTGCTCCTCGAGCAGCAGCGCCGACAGCGAGGCTGCGGCGGCCTTCGGTTTGGGGCGGGCGACGGCGATGTAGGCGAAGCGGTCCGGGCCATCGCGCTGCTGCACGAGGTGGACGAGGCCCTGCTCGGCGGCCCAGAAGGCGCGTCCGGCCAGTCTGGCGAGCTCGCCGCGCGCCTTGTCGTCGAGCGCGCTGAACAGCGGATAGGTGTCCAGCACGAGATAGCCGCGATGGTATTCCAGCCGGTCGCCGGGAACGGCCTGAGCCACCCAGGCACAGAACTCGATTTCCCCGAGCGGTCGGCTGGCGCGGGCGGTGGTGATGGGTGTCGTCTGCATGAACATTATCTC
>NZ_FWFZ01000136.1 GCF_900172355.1 Roseisalinus antarcticus
AACATGCCACCCTCGAATGGCTGGACTGGTTCAACAATCGCCGGCTGCCCGAGCCGATCGGAAACATCCCGCCTTCGGAAGCCGAGGCAAACTTCTACGTCGCTCTGGGAACTGAAGACATGGCTGCGCAACCAACAAGAATCAGCCTCCTGCAAACCCCGGCGCGGTTCAGATCGGCACCAGCGTGTCCCTATTGATATCGTCCACGACGATGGATCTGGCTTGGCCGGTGTTGCGGTCAACAAGAGTCAGCATGGCGTTCTTGTGGGCAAAGCCACGGGCCGTCTTGCTCTTCTTGTGCTTGGTGCCGATGAAGGTTTCATCCACTTCGACCGTACCGCCATTGCTGCCAAACGGGGCCAATGCGCCAGAACGCATACACGCGCGGATGCGGTGGGTCAGGAACCACGCGCTCTTGTAGGTGATGCCGAGAACGCGGTGTAGCTGGTGGCTGCTGATGCCCTTCTTACTGGACACCATCAGGTGGATCGCTTGCAGCCACAGGTGCAGCGGCAGGTGGCTTTCCTCGAAGATGGTGCCCTTGCGAACGGTAAGTTGCTTGCGGCACTCGCGGCACTTCCACAGGCCGTGGCGCTCGTTGCCGGCCGAGGGGTCTGGAAGGCGCCGACGGGCTGCAACATGGCTTCACCAATACCCGTGGCGTAGCCGTTCCAGTCACGGATCGTGAAACGAGAATAGCTGAAGAGAAGAGCTTTGACCGTGGCCTTCTGCCGGTTTCGTGGAGACCGGGCGACGTTTGCATGGTTCGGTCCTCGAACGCCATCGGGAGTTATGCCCGAAAGTTGGTGATGGTCTGAAGTAGGCGGCATATCATGGCGGTGTTCAAGATGCCGTCGTTCTCAGAGAGAAAGGATATGCCACCATGGCCAAATCTACCGTTGTCCCGTTCGAGC
>NZ_FWFZ01000131.1 GCF_900172355.1 Roseisalinus antarcticus
GGAGTCCAGGGTATCCACCCCGGAGTCCACCTTACAAGCCACTGTTATTGCGTGGTTATTTCCGGTTCAGGGGTGGACTCCACGCGGGGTGGACTCCCAAAAAAACGGCCCTGTCGCTGGCGAAATTGCGCGCTTCGCCCGCCAGCATACGTTTCGGCCCGGAAAGGAACCGTAAAACAATGACTTGGTGGCCTGGACCCCGGCTGGACCCTGCGCCGGACCCCGGGAAGCCAGCGGCGGCGGGCCGTCCCGCGCACGCCTCTCCCGAGTATATCCCGTTTGTAGCCCTCGGCCGGGGATCGGTGAACCCCCACCGATGTCTCTCCGAAAATTCCCTCACAGGATGATTTTTCTTGACAGCCGATCGGCGTTCTCGACCACGAAGCGCCGCGATCGCCTGGACGACGGCACGCGCCCGTTGAGCCGCCATGTGATCAGCGCCACGCCGTACTGCCAGTGCCGGTTGGCCGCCGGACGGCTCAGCCCGACCTCCCAGCCGATCTTCTTCCACGGCTGGCGGTTGGCGCGCAGCCAGACGATGCGGGCGTCGTCGCGCTCGAGCCAGCGCAGCCAGAGCATCGCCGCCTCGGCTTCGGTGATCTGCCGCGGGCTCGGGCGCGGTCGCTTCATCTCGGGCTCCTGGCCCACCTGATCTGCGAAGCCGTGGAAATACTCCGGCCACGCGTTGAAATACCCGGTGGGCTTCACGGCGGGCAGTTGTGCGAACACGTCGGCGGCGCTCTCGACCCGGTCCTGCACCCGTGCCATGGTCCATTCAGTCATGCCGCACCTCCCGGTCCCGCTGCCCGTAGAGCCGCTCGCCCAGCTGCCGGACGAGCTCGCGTTCGGGCCAGGTCAGGCGGTCGTCGTCAACGGAGACGGCCAGCACACCCTGTTCCTGCCAGCCGTCGCGCTTGACCTGCTGGGGGTCGCGGCGCCGCCCGCCATAGCCTTTCGGCGTGAACCGCATGCCGGTCATGCCACACCTCCCTGCGTCTCGATGGCCCAGAGCAGAATGGCGATGGCGTCGGCCTCGTTGTCGTCGGCCGGGCTGAACCCACGGGCGCGGGCCGCGTCGATCATTGCCTGCTTGTTGGCGTTGCCGCGACCGGTGGCATATT
>NZ_FWFZ01000129.1 GCF_900172355.1 Roseisalinus antarcticus
ATGGGCAAGGCAAAGTTTGAACGCAACAAGCCGCACGTCAACATCGGCACGATCGGTCACGTTGACCACGGCAAGACGACGCTGACGGCCGCGATCACGAAGTATTTCGGCGACTTCCGCGCCTATGACCAGATCGACGGTGCGCCCGAGGAGAAGGCCCGCGGGATCACGATCTCGACCGCGCACGTGGAATACGAGACGGAGAACCGTCACTACGCCCACGTCGACTGCCCCGGCCACGCGGACTACGTCAAGAACATGATCACCGGTGCCGCCCAGATGGACGGCGCGATCCTGGTTGTGAACGCCGCCGACGGCCCGATGCCGCAGACGCGCGAGCACATCCTGCTGGGCCGCCAGGTCGGCATTCCGACCATGGTCGTCTACATGAACAAGGTCGACCAGGTTGACGACGAGGAGCTGCTGGAGCTGGTCGAGATGGAAATCCGCGAGCTTCTGAGCTCTTACGATTACCCCGGCGACGACATCCCGATCATCCGTGGCTCGGCGCTGGCCGCCATGAACGGCACCGACCCCGAGATTGGCGAAGAATCGATCAAGGCGCTGATGGCCGCCGTCGACGAGTGGATCCCGACCCCGGCCCGCGCCGTGGACCAGCCGTTCCTGATGCCGATCGAGGACGTGTTCTCGATCTCCGGCCGCGGCACGGTCGTCACCGGCCGCGTCGAGCGTGGCGTTGTGAACGTGGGCGACGAGCTTGAGATCGTCGGCATCCGCGACACCAAGAAGACGACCTGCACGGGCGTCGAGATGTTCCGCAAGCTGCTGGATCGCGGCGAGGCGGGCGACAACGTGGGCATCCTTCTGCGCGGGATCGAGCGTGAGGGCGTCGAGCGCGGGCAGGTGCTGTGCAAGCCCAAGTCGGTGAACCCGCACACGAAGTTCGAGGCCGAGGCCTACATCCTGACCAAGGACGAGGGCGGCCGCCACACGCCGTTCTTCGCGAACTACCGCCCGCAGTTCTACTTCCGCACGACGGACGTGACGGGCACGGTGACGCTTCCCGAGGGCACCGAGATGGTGATGCCGGGCGACAACCTGAAGTTCGAGGTCGAGCTGATCGCCCCGATCGCGATGGAAGACGGCCTGCGCTTCGCGATCCGCGAAGGCGGCCGCACCGTCGGCGCCGGCGTGGTCTCCAAGATCCTCGTCTGACCCCCAGACACCGGGCGCGGACAATCGCGCCCGG
>NZ_FWFZ01000128.1 GCF_900172355.1 Roseisalinus antarcticus
TGAGCTGCTGCCGGTTTCGTGGACAGCAGGTTAAGCTAGCATAGCGCGAGCCTCGAACTCCATGGGGCTGAGGTAGCCCAATTTGGAGTGCCGTCTGCGCGGGTTGTAGAAGCGCTCGATGTAGTCGAAGACGTCAGCACGGGCTTCGTCTCGAGTGCGATAGACCTTTCGTGCGGTTCGCTCGGTTTTCAGCGACGAGAAGAAGCTCTCCATCGCCGAATTGTCCCAGACGTTGCCGGCCCGGCTCATGGAACAGGTGATGCCGTTGTCGGCCAGAAGCCGTTGAAACTGCTCGCTTGTGTATTGCGATCCCTGATCCGAGTGGTGCAACAGCGCATCGGCCTTGCCGCGCCGCCAGACCGCCATCATCAGCGCGTCCATGACCAGTGACGCATCCCGATCAGCCTTCATGGACCAACCGACGGCGCGCCGGGAAAACAGGTCCAGCACGACCGCGACATACAGCCAGCCCTCGGCTGTCCAGATGTAGGTGAAATCGGCCAGCCATTTCTGGTTCGGCCGGTCCGCCTGGAAGTCGCGGTCGAGGATGTTGTCCGCGATGACCGACCGTTCCCCATCGTCCTTGGGCTTTCCACGGCGCCTGGGCCGCGCCCTTAGAGCATTGATCCGCATCAGCCTTTCGATCCGGTGAAGGCCGCAGGCCAGGCCTTCTTCAAGAACATCGCGCCAGACACGACGGGCGCCATAGGTTCGGTCGCTGGCCTTGAAGCTCGTCTCGATCGCCGTGACGAGCTTGGCGTCCTGGATCTCGTGCGCACTGGTCGGGCGGGTGAGCCAGGCGTGGAAGCCGGAACGCGAGACCTCCAGAACCTCGCAAAGCCAACTGACCGGCCAAATGTGGCGGTGTTTTGCGATGAAGGCGAACCTCATAACACCTCCCGCGCGAAAAAAGCGGCCGCCTTCTTCAGGATATCACGCTCCGCCCGAAGTCGGGCGACCTCTTTCTTCAAGGCTACAATCTCGGCCAGATCGGACCGCATTTGCCCGTTCCCGGGAAACGCCACGGCTGGCGTGGCCGTCAACTCCCGCATCCAGCGCCGCAACACGCTCTCAGCGACATCAAGGTCACGGGCGGCTTGCGCCACAGCCACACCCCGATCCGTCACCAGCCTCACGGCCTCGATCTTGAACTCACGCGTAAACTTCCGTCTCGTCATATCCACTCTCCAGTTCCATGGTCACGATCTTATCTTCGTGTCCACGAAACCGGCAGCAGCTCA
>NZ_FWFZ01000127.1 GCF_900172355.1 Roseisalinus antarcticus
GCTCGAACGGGACAACGGTAGATTTGGCCATGGTGGCATATCCTTTCTCTCTGAGAACGACGGCATCTTGAACACCGCCATGATATGCCGCCTACTTCAGACCATCACCAACTTTCGGGCATAACTCCTCGACTGGACAGTGCCCGACTTCATCACACTTTCACGCCGCCAGAAGACACTGGCCGTGAACATCCCGTATCGTGGCTCTAACGGCCCGCTGCACCTTCTGATCGACAGCACCGGGATCAAGGTGGAGGGTGAAGGTGAGTGGAATGCACGCAAGCATGGTGGGCCCAAGCGGCGGGTCTGGCGCAAGATCCACCTCGGGATCGACGAACAAACACTGGAAGTCCGGGCCGTTGAAATCACCGGGAACCATATCGGCGACGCACCTGTTCTGCCCGACCTGCTTAGCCAGATCCCGACAGATGAGCAGATCGGCAACGTCATCGCCGACGGCGCCTACGACACCCGCAAATGCCACGACGCCATCGCTGACCGCGGGGCTAGCGCTGTCATCCCGCCCCGCAATAATGCCAAGCCCTGTAAGCCAACAACAGCGGGCGCCATCGCGCGAAACGAGGCAATGCGAGCTTCAAGATACCTCGGTCGCGCAATCTGGCGAAACTGGAGTGGATACCACCGCCAAAGCCGCGTCGAGACGAAGATGCACTGCATGAAACTGCTGGGGCAGCGCCTGATGGCGAGGGACTTCGACCGACAGGTCGCGGAGGTCCATATCCGTATCGCCGTCATGAACGGATACACCACGCTCGGCATACCCGTCACAGAGGCCGTGGGATAAGTCCGTCCAGGGCAAGGGGCAGTCCGACAATCAGCCGATTTGTGCAACAGAGTCCTTGGGCGAAGCTCTGGTATCCGCCTCCCGACAACTGTACAAGGGTGTATCTGCACCCATACCTGAGTGAGCTGGAACGCTCCAAAGTGATCGACCGGCTCGAAGAGCTGGATGAGTTAGGTGTTTGATCCCACGGTTTGATGGTGCGATCCTTTCTCAGGAATGGACGGAAGCACTATGGGACAAGTTCGTCACTGCTGCGCCACGACCACGCACGCCGTCAGAGCTGCAATACAGCGATCCGTCGCCCGGCAGTCGTTTGCTTGCAAACGATGAGAGGGGCAGGCTTCGCTCGCGCAACTGGGCCGGGAGCTGGGCATCAATCCCAAGACGGTGGCGAAATGGCGGAAGCGGTCAACGGTCGACGGTCGAGGATATGAAGACCGGGCCGACAGAACCGCGCTCGACGGTTCTGAGCGAGGCCGAGGAGGCGATGATCGT
>NZ_FWFZ01000126.1 GCF_900172355.1 Roseisalinus antarcticus
AATATGCCACCGGTCGCGGCAACGCCAACAAGCAGGCAATGATCGACGCGGCCCGCGCCCGTGGGTTCAGCCCGGCCGACGACAACGAGGCCGACGCCATCGCCATTCTGCTCTGGGCCATCGAGACCCGGGGAGGTGCGGCATGAACTTCCACCCGAAAGGCTACGGCGGTCACCGCCGCGATCCCGAACAGGTCAAGCGCGACGGTTGGCACGACCAGCAGATGCTGGCTGTGTCGCTGGACGACCACCGCCTCACCTGGCCCGAGCGCGAACTGGTTCGGCAACTGGGCGAGCGGCTCTATGGCAAGCGGCAGGAGGACCGACGTCATGGCTGACTGGACCACGGGCCGCGTGCAGGACCGGCTGGAGCTGGCCGCAGACGTGTTCGCGCAACTGCCCGGCGTGAAGCCCACGGGCTACTTCAACGCCTGGCCCGAGTATTTCCACAGCTTCGCCGATCATGTGGGGCAAGAGCCCGAAACACGCCGCCCGCGCCCTACCCCGCGCCAGATCACCGAAGCCGAGGAGGCGATGCTCTGGCTGCGCTGGCTGGAGCGTGACGACGCGCGCATCGTCTGGCTGCGCGCAAGGGGCAAGCCGTGGAAGAAGATCACCTGGGAGATCGGGCTCAGCCGTCCGGCCGCCAACCGCCACTGGCAGTACGGCGTCGCGCTGATCACCTGGCGGCTCCATGGCCGCGTGCCATCATCGCGGCGCTCGAGGCGGTTCGTGATCGACAACGCCGACAGCCTGTCAAGGAAAATCATCCTGTGACGGAATTTTCGGGGAGACATCCCGTGGGGTTCACCAAGCCGGCCTCGGGGCCTACAAATGGGTTATGCTCGCACGAGGCGTGAGCGACGGGACACCACGACACGACTGGATTCCGGGGTCCACCCGGGGTCCAGTTGGGAATCCAGAAGGGGACACGATGGCACGAGAGCGGCGACAGTTCGACCCCGGGCAAACGGTGACCGGTTGACCGGAAAAACCATCTCCGCCACCCGCTAAGTCATTGATTTCACGGTTCCTTTCTGTGCACTTCGTATGCTGGCGGGCGAAGCGCAAAATTTCGCCAGCGACAGGGCCGTTTTTTTGGGAGTCCACCCCGCGTGGAGTCCACCCCTGAACCGGAAATAACCACGCAATAACAGTGGCTTGTAAGGTGGACTCCGGGGTGGATACCCTGGACTCCGGAGTCCAGCGGGAATCCAGCTTGGAGTCCAGTGAAGTCCGCGCTGAAGGAATTCATCCTGGCGCCCGGTTCGGCGACACCTCCTCCCAGAATTGCCGCCGAACCCACGCTCGCCTGAGTGTATCGATGCCACCGAAG
>NZ_FWFZ01000144.1 GCF_900172355.1 Roseisalinus antarcticus
ACTAGTATGGCCCGGGGGATCCGCTCGCACTTAGCCTGTTAAGGGGTTCGCGCTCGTCTAGTCTGTGCTGTTGCCTGGATAGTAAATTATCATGGTACAAACTTTTAAGAGCCAGTTAAATGGAGATGGATTTAAAAAGAGTTATTGTAAAGTCTCCCCAGGTGTGTCATTAAATATCCCAACAGATTGCCCTGGCCTGACCCCCTAAATGCAATTTTGGGATTCCCTTTTAGTTGCTTTCATTAAAATGTACCAGCGCAGTAAAAAAAGCACAAAGTATATTGTTTATGTAACTCACTATCTCATTTGCACTGGTTACATGGCAGCTTCAGACTGACTAAAACTACACTTTTCCCACCATGGTTCAAAGATCAACAGAACTGGGCCAACAAAAGCAATTTTTTCATGTGGTCTAACTACCAACTTATTATGAGTTAAGTTACTTTTAGGTTTAAAATCACAGCAGTTTTTCCCTCCACACCTCCCAGAGATACTTTCAGGGTGGCTAAACTTGGCTAAAGGCTTCCGGACCAACCCTTGTTTCTTTATGGTGCTTGTGTCCTGACAACCGCGTAAGGCATGGAAATTCAGCTATTTATCCGATCGTTTATATGGGCGTGCGGCCGCGATATCCTGCAGATGCATCCAGTACTAGTATGGCCC
>NZ_FWFZ01000124.1 GCF_900172355.1 Roseisalinus antarcticus
GAGTTATGCCCGAAAGTTGGTGATGGTCTGAAGTAGGCGGCATATCATGGCGGTGTTCAAGATGCCGTCGTTCTCAGAGAGAAAGGATATGCCACCATGGCCAAATCTACCGTTGTCCCGTTCGAGCTGCCATCCGATTTTTCGCCTGATCCGCTGACAGAGGTGATTCAGGCGGGCGCCAAGGAGCTGCTGCGCGCGGCGGTTCAAGCTGAGGTGTCGGCGTTCATCGCCGAGCACGCGAATTTGCTGGACGAGGAAGGTCGCCAGCGTCTGGTTCGCCACGGTTTTCTGCCCGAGCGTGAGATGATGACCGGGATCGGGATGGTGCCTGTTCAGGTTCCGCGTGTCCGCGATCGCGGCAGCAATGAAGATGGCAGCAAGATCAGGTTCCGTTCGTCGCTGGTCCCGCCCTATCTGCGCAAGGCCAAGTCGGTCGAGGCGCTTCTTCCCTGGCTATACCTGAAGGGTATCTCCACCGGCGACTTCAGCGAGGCGTTGGCTGCGCTTCTGGGGCCGGAGGCCGAGGGGCTATCGTCCTCGACCATCACCCGCCTGAAGGCGACCTGGTGGGAAGAGTATGAGGCCTGGCGCAAGCGGGATCTGAAGAGCAAGCGCTACGTCTACATCTGGGCTGACGGGGTCTACTTCACGTCCCGCCTGGACGGTGATCGTCAATGTATGTTGGTTATTATCGGCGCTGACGAATACGGCGAGAAGGACGTGCTGGCGATCATGGACGGGTTCCGGGAGAACGCCGACAGCTGGCGCGACCTGCTGAAAGGGCTGAAGAAGCGTGGGCTCACGGTGCCGCCCGATCTGGCCATCGGCGACGGTGCGCTCGGGTTCTGGACGGCGCTGCGCGAGGTCTTTCCGGGCACGCGCGAGCAAAGATGCTGGGTCCACAAGACGGCGAACGTGCTGGGCGCCATGCCCAAATCCCTGCACGAAAAGGCGAAGGCGGATCTGCAGGACATCTGGATGGCTGAGACCAAGAAGGAGGCAACTGCCGCATTCGATCTCTTCGTCGAAACCTACGGCGTGAAGTATGAAAAGGCCGTGGGCAAGCTGGTCAAAGTCCGTGACGAGCTCCTGGCTTTCTACGACTTCCCGGCCGAGCACTGGAAGCACATCCGGACCACGAACCCGATCGAGAGCGTCTTCGCCACCGTCCGCAACCGGACGCGCAAGACCAAGGGCTGCCTCAACCGCAAAACCGCCCTCGCCATGGTCTTCAGGCTGATGATGTCAGCCAAGAAGAAGTGGCGGAAGATCTCCGGGCCCAACCGTCTGCCCGAGGTCATCCAAGGGATTGTCTTCAAAGACGGTATCAAGCAACTTCACGCTGCCGCCTGATGATGGCCGTCACCAACTTTTGGGCATATCTC
>NZ_FWFZ01000123.1 GCF_900172355.1 Roseisalinus antarcticus
GTGGAGATGGGGTGGATGCCGCTCTCCCCTGACGGCATCGCGATGTGCCAAACTCGTGGTGTTGAAGCACAAGCTGTAGGAGACGGCATCCATGGAAGTAGTTACCATCATCGGCGTCGATCTGGCAAAGAACGTGTTCCAGGTGCACGGCGCCGCGGCGGACGGGTCCGTCGTATACCGCAAGAAGTTGTCGCGGCCGCAGTTCTCGCGGTTCATGGCGGACCAGCCACCGTGCCTCGTGGCGATGGAGGCCTGTTCCAGCGCGCACCATTGGGCACGGGAGATGGCGCGGCATGGGCATGAGGTCCGGTTGATCGCGCCGCATTACGTCAAGCCGTTCATCAAGCGGCAGAAGAACGACGCCGCCGAAGCCGAGGCGATTGTCGAAGCCGCGCTGCGACCGACGATGAGGTTCGTGGAGCCGAAATCGGCCCAGCAGCAGGCGCGGGCGGTCGCGTTCCGCACGCGCGAGCAGCTTGTGAAACAGCGCACCGAGGCGGTGAACGCACTTCGGTCGCATCTCTACGAGTTCGGCCACGTCGCCCCCGAAGGCATCGGCTACCTGCCGCGCCTGGAACGGGTCATCGCAGATCCTGACGCCGACATTCCTGATCTGGCGCGCGATATCTGCCGGATGCTCCTCGAGCAGATCGCCCACCTGACCGACCGGATCAAGGCGCTGAAAGCACAGATCGCGGCCATGTCGAATGAAGCGGAAATGCCGCGCCAGTTGCAGACGATGCCGGGTGTGGGCCCGATCACCGCGCTCGCGGTCGAGACCTTCGCCCCGCCGATGGAGCAGTTCCGGCGCGGACGCGACTTCGCCGCCTGGCTCGGCCTCGTGCCGCGGCAGCATTCCACGGGTGGCAAGCAGAAGCTGGGGAAGACCTCGAAGATGGGACAACGCGACATCCGTCGATTGCTGGTCATCGGGGCGACTGCCGTGATCCGCTGGGCCTCGCGGCGAGAGGCGCCGAAGGGATCGTGGCTGGCGCGGATGCTGGAGCGCAAGCCGATCCCGGTCGTGGCGGTCGCGCTGGCGAACAAGATGGCGCGGGGCATCTGGGCGATGCTGACGCGCGGTGAAAGCTATCGTGGCCCGGTGCTGATCGGCGCCTGATCCGGCGTCGAACGGGCATTGGGCCCACCGAGTTGTGAGGAAGGCATGATCAGCATGGGCACATGATCGATACGATCCGGGTCGGGCAAACCAGAAACCTTCTCCGAGCCCCGAGCTCGCCGTTGGAGATTTGGACCCGGTCCGCGCATCACCATCCCGGCCAGCGGCGCCATGTCAGCCGCACGAACAGGCCTGACAAAAGTACGCACTCGATCACATGTCAAAACGATCAGAAATTCCTTGCAAAACGAGCGGCATCCACAAAAGAAGGTTCGACGTCAGTC
>NZ_FWFZ01000122.1 GCF_900172355.1 Roseisalinus antarcticus
GGCTGCTCGACATGGGCGACGGAGAACGGACGGAGCCCGATGCCCGCAGGCGTGAAGGCCTGTGCGACATAGGTCTCGTCGCTGACCGCACGGCTCGCCGGGCCGATGCGCCAGTTCCACGGGATGCCGAGATCGGCCTCGGCGATCGGCAGGGACGCGAGCGACGCGTCCAGCACCACGACCCGCGCGCCAGCGGGCGCCGGATTTCCCATGGCGCTCTCGGTGCCGCGCTGGCCGCGCAGCAGGCGCGTCAGCCGATACCGGCCGGGCGCCAGCAGCTCGGCCGCGCCCGCCTGCACGATCTCCCAGACGCCCGACGTGGTTTCGATCGCCAGCGCGTTGGCCCCGCCGAACAGCGTCAGATCTGTGACACTCTCCAGCGTTCCGGTCAGCAGATCGACCACCAGCGCATTGCCGAGATCGAAGCGCGACGTCGGCCCCGCGTAGAGGTCCGAGACCAGCGCCCCGATCCGGGCGCGGCTGCCAAACGTGGTCAGCAACTCGAAGCCATCGGTCGCAGGGCTGCGAAACACCGCCATCTCGCCCGGCCAGGGAACCGCATGCGCCGCAACCAGCGGCCGATGCGCGGGCTGGTCCTCGGTCAGTTGCGGCAGGTCCATCAGCACCGCGTCCGGCGCGCCGAACACCACGGCGCGCGTCAGCGACGCCGCGCGGGGATCGCCGGGCGGCAGATCGTAGGTCGCGCGGTCCTGGCGGACGGCCTCGATGCCGCGCGCCCCGGCGTCGGCGATGGAGACGAGCCGCAGATCGACCAGCCGCCCGTCATGCGCGAGCCGGATCGCGTCGGCCGGATCGAGCGCGAGCCGCGAGGGCGGCAGTCGGAATGCCGCCGTCTCGCGCCCCACCCACGCCTCCATCAGCGCGCGGCGGCAGCGCCGTTCGGCCTCCTCGGGCGGCACGGCCATCGGGAAGGACTCCGAGGCAGTCCGCGTCGTGTCCACGGTGATGCGCCGCGCCTCGACGAGGGCCGCGTCGTAATCCTCGTCGGCCCGCGCGACCTGCCACTTCAGCGCCTGCGGCAGCTCGGTCTCCTGGCCGCGCGTCAGCTCCAGCACGTCGCCCTCGCGAGGGGCCACAAGATCGTCGGGCGCGAGGGTCATGACCGAGGCGCGGCCGCGCATGAGGAAGCGGATCACCCCCTCGGTCTCGACGGCGTCGAATCCGAAGTGGCGCGACAGCGTTGTGATCGAGGCGCGCGGGCTTTCCAGCGCGGTGATGGCGTAGCCCTCCACCGCGCCCCAGAGACCGGTGACGTCGATGCGATCCTCGGGCAGCCCGGCGCGCAGGCAGAGGTGCCGGACGAGTGCTGCCAACGACACCGCGCCAAGCCGCCCGGTCAGCCAGTGGCCGAGCCGCCAGTTCGCCCCGTCCGTCCAGACGTCGGTCAGCGC
>NZ_FWFZ01000121.1 GCF_900172355.1 Roseisalinus antarcticus
AAGATGGGCGCGGCCAACACCCCCGCCTATCGCGGCACCGCCTATGTGGTCTTCGAGGAACTGGCGCTCTCGACCTACGGCAACCGCCTGCCGCAGCTCTCCTTCGAGGTGTTCCGCCCGCTGGCCGATCCCGACACCGCCGAGGGGCTGACCCGCGCCGTCACCATGATCCCCGCCTCGGGCGAGTTCACGTACGCGACGCAGGCGATCCGCAAGACCGATGGCGGCACGACGGTGCCCGAGAACCTGAACGCGCTGGCCGACTCCACCGACATGGTGGAGTCGCTGGACCGGCTGCAGGCGATGGCCCCGGCGGTCGAGAGCGTCAGCCTCGTCGTGGCGTGGTTCGGCGACGATCTGCGCGCGGGCTCCTGCAAGGTGCGGCCGGGCGTCGAGGTGTCGGCCAAGTCGACCACGCCCGCCAGCTGGTCGGTGAATGGAGTGAGTCGCGCCAGCGCCTTCCTGGTCAGCCGGGATGCAGAGGACCGTCCCGTCTATGGCGGCACGCCGTCCGACTTCGCCGTGGTGCAGGCGATCCAGGAAATGAAGGCGCGCGGGCTGCGCGTGACCTTCTACCCGTTCATCCTGATGGACGTGCCGCCGGACAACACCCTTCCAAACCCCTACAGCGACAACGCCGCCGAGACGGGGCAGCCCGTATTCCCATGGCGGGGGCGGATCACCTGTTCCCCTGCGGCGGGTTTTGCAGGGACGGTGGACAAGACCGCCATGGCCGCCACGCAGGTCGCGGCGCTGTTCGGCACGGCCACGCCCGCGAGCTTCAACGTCTCGGGTCAGACGGTTTCGTGGATTGGGCCTGCGGGCGACTGGGGCCTGCGCCGCATGGTGCTGCACTACGCCCATCTCTGCGCGGCGGCGGGCGGGGTCGACGCCTTCCTGATCGGCACCGAGATGCCGGGGCTCACGACGATCCGCTCGGGCGCGGCCACCTATCCGGCCGTGCAGGCATATCGGGACCTGCTAGGGGATGTGCGCTCGATCCTCGGGTCGGGTGTGAGCCTCGGCTATGCTGCCGACTGGTCGGAATACTTCGGACACCAGCCAGGCGACGGCAGCGGCGACGTGTTCTTCCACCTCGATCCGCTCTGGGCCGATCCGGAGATCGATTTCGTCGGGATCGACAACTACATGCCGCTGTCGGACTGGCGCGACGGGTTCGAGCATGCGGACGCGGCCGAGGGCTGGCCCGCGATCTACGACCGCGCCTACCTGCAGGGAAACATCGCGGGCGGCGAGGGCTTCGACTGGTTCTATGCCAGCGCGGCGGATCGCTCGGCGCAGGTACGGACCCCCATCACGGACGGTGCCGCCGCCAAGCCATGGGTGTTCCGCTACAAGGATCCGCGCGCCTGGTGGTCGAACGCGCATTACGACCGCCCCGGTGGGGTGGAGAGCGGGACGCCGACGGCATGGGCGCCGCAGTCGAAGCCGATCTGGTTCACCGAGCT
>NZ_FWFZ01000120.1 GCF_900172355.1 Roseisalinus antarcticus
CCCTCGGAGAGGTTCGAGCTTGATCAGGTGGCCACGGCGGGCAGCCTGACGGTGGGATTGTCTGTGACGCGGGCGAGGGTTTCAAGCGACATGTAGCGCCGCGCCACGGTCCACTCGTCGTTGGTCTCGAGCATGAGCGCTCCGACAAGGCGGACAATGGCGTCAGCGTTGGGGAATATCCCAATCACGTCGGCGCGGCGCTTGATCTCGCGGTTCACCCGTTCCAGCGGGTTTGTCGACGCGACCTGGACCCAGTGCTCGCGCGGGAAGTCCATGTAGGCGAGGACGATGAGCCATCGTGCGCCATCGGTTCAAGCACGATGGCGAATGCGGGAGGCGTCCATGAAGGTGCCGAGCTTGTCCTGTTTCTCGCGCAGGGCATCGGCGACGGTGTCCCACTGGGCCTGCGCCTCGGCCTTGCTTTCCTGGGCGAAGATCGTCTTCAGCATGGCCGCAACTGCGGTGCGCTGCCTGGCCGGGGCGTGCGCGAGGGCGTTGCGCATCCAGTGAACCCTGCAGCGCTGCTGGTTCGCCATTGTCGCTCGGACCGATGGCGCGACATGGCTCACCATTGAACACGCGGCGTGCGGCCGCCCGCAGGCCCTTGTGATCGTCGGCGATCACCAGCTTCACGCCGCGCAGGCCGCGATCGGCGAGGCTGCGCAGGAAGTCGGTCCAGAAGGGTGAAAGGGGACCGTCGCCCCGGTGGGGCGGCGAAAGCCCCGTGAACGCCTCCGAGGGACCTGTGGCGACGCCCAGAACCTCGCGCTTGCCGTCCTCGTTGACCGCCACGGCGATTATCACGGCACGGCTGATGATCCGCCCGCCCTCACGAACCTTGAGGTAGGTGGCATCGCGCCAGAGGTAGGGCCATGCCCCCTCCAGCGGCCGGGTCAGGAACGCGGTCACGCGTTCGTCGATGTCCGCGCAGAGCCGGCTGACCTGGCTCTTGGACATGCCGCCCGCGCCCATGGCCTTCACCAGATCGTCGACCGAGCGGGTGGAAATGCCTTGAACGCAAGCTTCCTGAATCACCGCCACCAACGCCTTCTCGGCCGTCCGCCGGGGTTCGAGGAAGCTCGGCAGGTAGCTGCCCTTGCGCAGCTTCGGGATCTCCAGTGCGATCCTGCCCGCCCGGGTATCCCAATCCCGTTCCCGGTATCCGTTGCGCTAGACCTCGCGCAGTGGCGAACGCGCGCCCTTCGCGGCGCCGGTGCGCAGTTCCACCTCAAGCTCCATGATCCGGTCGGCCGCGAATGCCAGCATTTCGCGCACCAGATCGGTATCGGCTTGCTTTTCAACCAGCTCGATCAAAGCCATTCTCTCGTCGGTCATCGTCGTCATCTCCGTTTCAGGTTACAGGTCTCGCAACCCGAACCTTCTCCGAAGATCGACGGTGACCGCCAGCGTCACCACCGGCCGCGCACTGCGCTACGCCGGAGGCTCCGCGCGCGGCCTCCTACACCACTTCCCGGGACACTACC
>NZ_FWFZ01000118.1 GCF_900172355.1 Roseisalinus antarcticus
GTGTCTGACGTCAGCACCTGTGGGACAGATTTGAGGTTTTCGTAACGGAGGATTTCTGGATCATCGCAGCCATCAAGGAGCGAAGATGAACCAGAAATCCGGAACATCGAAGGACGCGGCCGACAAGCTGGTCAAAGGGATCAAACGTAAGACCCGGAAGCAGTACTCGGCCGAAGAGAAGATCAGGATCGTGTTGGCTGGCCTGCGCGGTGAGGAGAGCATTGCCGCACTCTGCCGCCGTGAAGGGATCAGCGAGAGCCTGTACTACACGTGGTCGAAGGAATTCCTCGAGGCGGGCAAGCAGCGGCTGGCCGGGGATACGGCCCGTCAGGCGACCTCGCCCGAGGTCAAGGAACTCCGGTCGGAGGCAACCGCGCTGAAGGAGGTCGTGGCCGACCTGACCCTCGAAAATCGCCTGCTCAAAAAAAGCATGATCGGGGATGGGGAGTACGAGGCATGAGGTACGCCGCATCGGAAAAGCTTGAGATCATCCGCACTGTCGAAGCCTCGCATTTGCCCGTGCGCCAGACGCTGGCCATGCTCGGCATTCCCAGCACGACCTATTATCGCTGGTATGACCGCTGGTCTGAGGACGGGCTTGATGGGCTGGAGGATGTGGCGCCGCACCCGGGCTCTGTCTGGAACCGCCTTCCGGACGAGACCCGGGCCGACGTCATCGAGTTCGCCTTGGAGCATGAAGAACTGACGCCCCGCGAGCTGGCGGTGAAGTATACCGATGAAAAGCAGTATTTTGTCTCTGAATCATCGGTTTATCGGATCCTGAAATCCGAGGACCTGATCACGGCGCCGGCGCATATCGTGATGAAGGCGGCCAATGAGTTCACGGACAGAACAACGCGGGCCAACGAACTCTGGCAGACGGACTTCACCTATCTCAAGGTTTTGGGGTGGGGCTGGTTCTACCTTTCGACCATCCTCGACGATTACAGCCGGTACATCATTGCCTGGAAGCTCTGCACGACGATGAAAGCCGAGGATGTGACCGCGACGCTCGACCTGGCGCTGAAAGCTTCAGGCTGTGACTCCGCAACCGTCGTCGCCAAGCCAAGGCTGCTCAGCGACAACGGATCGTCTTACATCGCCGGCGACTTGGCCGATTACCTCGAGGACAAGGGCATGGACCACGTCCGCGGTGCGCCATACCACCCGCAGACCCAGGGCAAGATCGAGCGGTGGCACCAGACCATGAAGAACCGCGTGCTGCTCGAGCATTACTTCCTGCCCGGAGACCTCGAACGCCAGATCAGCGCGTTCGTCGAATATTACAACACGCGCCGGTACCATGAGAGCCTCGGCAACCTGACGCCGGCCGACGTCTATCACGGCCGTGGTGAGCAAATCCTGCAACAGCGAGAGGAGATCAAACGGAAAACCATGCTCGCCCGGCGCTTGCGCCACGAAACTGAGAACGCGTAACATCAACCAGCGGTGAGCCAGAGCCTCCAGTCTGGAAAGCGCTCAAGCGTCCCAAATTATCTGACGACGGACACC
>NZ_FWFZ01000117.1 GCF_900172355.1 Roseisalinus antarcticus
TCGAAGGCCAGCAGCTTGTCCAACTCGCCGTCGGAAAAGCCCACCAGCGACAGGTCGAAATCCTCCGCCAGTAGCTCGTTCAGTTCCGCCGACAGCGCAGCCTCGTCCCACGTCCCGAGTTCGGTCAGATGGGGTGGTTGCCGCCCTCCCCAAACGGCATCGTAATGTGCCACGATGTTGGTCTGAGAACCACAAAGCGAAGAGGACGGCGAGATGAAAGATACAATGATCGGGGTGGATCTGGCAAAAAATGTGTTCCAGCTTCACGGGGCATCAATGACGGGCGAGGTCAAGTTTCGCAAGAAGCTGACGCGCCCGCAGTTCATGGCGTTTATGGCAGACCATCCGGCGGCGGTGGTTGTTTTGGAAGCCTGCGGCAGCGCCAGCTATTGGGCGCGAGAGCTTTCGAAGGCAGGCCATGAGGTCAAGCTGATCGCGCCACAATATGTGAAGCCCTTTGTTAAACGCCAGAAAAACGATGCTGCTGATGCCGAAGCGATCGTCGTCGCAGCGCAGCGCCCCGAAATGCGCTTTGTGCCGCCGAAGACTGAAGAGCAGCAGGCGCGGGCGGCACTGTTTCGGGCCCGCGAACGGCTGGTGCATCAGCGCACCGAGCTTTCGAATGCACTACGCGCGGCGCTCTACGAATACGGCCATGCTGTGCCGCAGGGATCGGTGCATCTTAAACGCATTGTCGAAATCATCGAGGCCGAAACTTGCGATCTTCCAGATCTGGCGCGAGAAGAGGCGCGCGACCTGCTCGAACAGATTGCTGAGAAAACCGTACGCATTGAGGCCAAGACCCGCAAGATCGCGGCGCAGGCGGCGTTGACCCCGACTGCGCGCAGGCTGCAAACAATGCCGGGTGTCGGGCCGATGACCGCGCTGGCGGTCGAGGCCTATGCGCCTGCGATGGCGACGTTCAAATGCGGTCGCGACTTCGCCGCCTGGCTTGGTCTAGTGCCAAGGCAGATGTCATCGGGTGGCAAAGAGCGGCTTGGGCGTATTTCCAAGGCCGGGCAGTCTGACATCCGGCGTCTGCTGATCATCGGCGCGATGTCGCGGCTGAACTGGATGGGGGCAAGATCCATTCGCGAGGGGTCGTGGCTCGACCGGCTGCGGGCGCGCAAGCCGAAGATGTTGGTGGCCGTCGCGCTGGCCAACAAGATGGCCCGCATGATCTGGGCCATGCTGACGAAACAGGAGGATTACAGAGATCCGGTACCGGCTGGCGCTACATGATGGGGGCAGAAACCCCGTCGGCGTGACGCCGGTACAGGAGGTGTGAGAGAGCGAAGACCCGAATGGGCAGAATGATCGAACAGATCTGGATCGGGAAAACCAGGAACAAATTGTGGGCAATTGAGCCCGGCGGTTAGATTTGGACCCGATCCGCAGATCACCATACCGGCCCGCAGCTTCTGACATGGCTGCATCGAAAGGCCTGACAGAAGTTCGCAATCGATCACATGCGCAGAAGGGAAAAATGCTCTTGCACCATGGGCGGCAACCACAGAA
>NZ_FWFZ01000148.1 GCF_900172355.1 Roseisalinus antarcticus
AGTGGCGGAAGATCTCCGGGCCCAACCGTCTGCCCGAGGTCATCCAAGGGATTGTCTTCAAAGACGGTATCAAGCAACTTCACGCTGCCGCCTGATGATGGCCGTCACCAACTTTTGGGCATATCTCCAATGGTCACTTCAATTAGGCAGAAATCGGCCAGGGCTGCTCCCAGAACTTCCAAACGTCCCTGCCGATCACAAGGAACCATCCATGACAAACGCAGAGCGATCCCCAGAAAAAACCCACTATATCTGCCAGACTTATGTTGAAACAAAGTCTGGGCGCAATGGGCAAACCGGCCTGAAAATTGCCAAGCAGCTCGAATATTCCACGGCGTCGGAAGCGCAAAACAGAGCCGAACGAGAGGCTCTATCCGAGGATTGCGCAGGTGCCGACGCCTACATGGTGACTGAAGATCCAGCCAGTGGAGAAGTTGGCGAACCGAGCTTCCTCGTAAGGCTTGGGAAGGTTCCAGAACTTGACGACTTCTAGGCTCAGGACTCATAGCCAAAAGATCACGGTTGCGGCGAGAGCAATGGCCGAGAGGAAGACCTTGGGACTTCGGTCATAGCGCGTGGCGACGCGCCTCCAGTCTTTCAAGCGTCCGAACATGATCTC
>NZ_FWFZ01000114.1 GCF_900172355.1 Roseisalinus antarcticus
CATAAACGTTATGGAACTCAGGGAAGGCGGCCTCGCCCCCGTTGAGCGCGTTTGGCGTCAACGGCGCGCCAACAAAAATCCATTGCCGCCAATCGGTTGGCGAGTTGACGGCCCCTGCGTCGTTATACGTTGGGCCGTTGATGTTCTGAGCAATAGCTGCTCCGGCAATAAGTGTTAAGGTCATTGCAATCGAAATTCTCTTCATAACGAGCCATCCTGTTTTATTATCGATATTCTGAACCCCCATCATATCAGCTTTGACCTCGCCGATCAGTTATGGTTTTAGTAACTATCGGGAATGGCAAAATACCGTATTCCTTGCTGGTCAAAGCTACTCACGGAGACAATGAAAATGGACATCCGCCGCATCAGATATTTCGTCGCGTTTTGCGAGACGCTCAATTTTTCGGAAGCGGCTCGTCAGCTTGGCTTGTCTCAACCGGCATTATCCAAGGCCATCAGAAAACTCGAAGATGAAATAGGCGGCCCTTTGATCCGCCGCGAAGGGCTCAAGACGCACCTGACGCATCTGGGTCGGTTGATGCATGAACAGCTTCAAAAAGTTGATGCAATAACGTTACAGGCCGAACTGGCTGCAAAAAGGCTCGTCAATGGGGACATGCCACAGATTCAGATAGCGGTCATGTGTACCATCGGACCAAGTCGATTTTGCGCATTCCTTCAGCAGTGGCGCAAGAAACATCCCGAGGTGGAGATTGTCCTGCGCAATGCGGATCGTGACAAGATTGGGGATATGCTGCTGAGCGGCTACGTCGATTGCGCGCTTGTTGGAGCCCCATTATCGAACGAGCCCAGATTCAAATACACTGAACTTTTTAAGGAAGACATGGTGGTTGCTTTTTCGCCAGAGCACCGCTTTTCAAGGCTCAACACCGTGGACCTCGAACAGATCATGCAGGAACCTTATCTGGACCGGCTGAATTGCGAATTTCGGGACACTTTTATGACCGAGAGCGCACAGGTGGGCCACGAAATCCAATTTGCGGCACGCAGCGAGCGTGAAGACTGGATTCAGACACTGGCTCGTGGCGGCTTGGGTGTCACCATCTTGCCCATCGGATCGGTGATTGTCGAAGGCCTGGAAACCCGTCCGATTGGAGCAGCAGCACTACGACGTACCGTTTCTCTTGCCGCTCCGTTTGGTCGAGAGGACACCGTGCATTTGCGCTCCCTGCTCTCAGCGCTGCGCAGGTTTGACTGGAAATCTAAAGCTTAGTTGGACGGGTTCGTCCTAGCAGAAGCGTAGTAATTTCCAAATTGACGCCTGATTTTCGCAAGCTTTGGGTCGATATAGGTCTTTCAAAATGGCCTTTTTTTGTTCGTTTGGTAGTAATCGTGAAATTGTTCTAGGGACGGTTTGAAGTGGTCGAAGGGCAGTACCATTGTGACGATTTTGTCTGCAAAGCCGCTTTGCAATTCCTCCAACACTATGCATGTCTTAGCTGCGGCTTCATGTGAAAACACATACCTGAATCGGTGACTTCGCAGTCGACATTTGTTGATTTACCTATTGAGGTAAAGCACTTAGCCTTCATCTGAGATTAACCCTGCAGGTGAGCTCAGATGACCGACTTTATTGTCAAGAAACTGCCCT
>NZ_FWFZ01000113.1 GCF_900172355.1 Roseisalinus antarcticus
CGGCCAGCGGCGCCATGTCAGCCGCACGAACAGGCCTGACAAAAGTACGCACTCGATCACATGTCAAAACGATCAGAAATTCCTTGCAAAACGAGCGGCATCCACAAAAGAAGGTTCGACGTCAGTCCTGTCCCCTCCTTCAGAAGACCTAAAAAATCCTAAATGAATCTTGATTAACCTAAAAGATTAGCCTAGATGTTTCTTACATCGCAAGGATTGATCTAATGCCCCTAGACCTTGCCCAGTCCGCCGAAAGCGTCAAGCGCAACATCGATGCCTACTGGCTCGATGGCCCAATAATGCCGGAGCTGATCAAAGACGGACCTAAGGCCAAACAATGGAAGTGTTACATGACGTCCGACGGTTACTGGCGTTGTGGGCCGTCACGGTTCGTCGGGTACGAGGGCATGACGCCCGAAGAATATCTTCGGCGTAAGGGGCGCGCGGACGGCGGGTTGAATGGAACAGAAACGGAGTACCACCTTCGCTCCTGGACGGAAGACGTTGCACCTGGTTCGAGGCGGCATGACGCGCTCTACGATATCGTCTCCACCCACCTGGAAGGCTTTGGCGTTTCGGTGAACCGCGCGGCACGCTTCAGCATTCTGCCGAGCGAAATGGAGGCGGAGGAACGTGAAGAGGATCCAGACATGGCGGCTGTCAATGCCCTCGTTACCCTGGCCGAGCGTCTCGATGCGCAACATCGTCGGTCTCTTATCCGACGGCTGGACGCGCTCGATCGCCAGCTCTAGCGGCGGAGCCTACAGGCCGATGGCACTGATCTGAGAAGGCCGCCTGGCAGTCAGGCGGACCGTCAGAGGGAGTGTCATGAACTCTGTGTATCTGGTTCGGCCCATGCGGGCTTCAGATACGGTCACGCATTGAAGCGCTCGTCGAACATGATAGCGAATTGATTGCGAGCGGCAAACCATTCTCGGACATTCCGGCCACCTTTCTCGAAGTTGCGGATGGCCAGGTAGATCAGCTTCGTCGCGGCCTCCTCGGTTGGGAACGAACCGCGGGTCTTGATGGATTTGCGGATCACCCGGTTCAGACTTTCCATGGCATTGGTGGTGTAGATGATCTTGCGGATCGCGGGATCGAAGGCGAAGAACGGGATCACCTCCTGCCATGCCCGCCGCCATGCCGGGGCAATCGAGGCGTATTTCCCGGCCCATTTTTCCTCAAAGGCGTCCAACTCAGCGGCAGCCTGATCGGCGGTCGGCGCACCATAAATCAGGCGCAGATCAGCGGCCACCGCCTTGCGATCCTTCCATGCGCAGAAGTTCAGGGAATGGCGCACCAGATGCACGATGCAGGTCTGGACTGCAGCATCGGGAAAGGCCGCTGTGATGGCGTCAGGGAAGCCCTTGAGCCCATCTGTTACCCGGCAGGGGTTTGCCTGCAAACCCTGAGAGGGCACGACGGCGATGAGAATGTCCTGAACCCCGCGGTTCTTGAGTTCGTTCATCACCGACAGCCAGAACTTGAGATAGTGTCCCCGTTGGTGGTGTAGGAGCGCCGACCCTCGGAGAGGTTCGAGCTTGATCAGGTGGCCACGGCGGGCAGCCTGACGGTGGGATTGTCTGTGACGCGGGCGAGGGTTTCAAGCGACATGTAGCGCCGCGCCACGGTCCACTCGTCGTTGGTCT
>NZ_FWFZ01000108.1 GCF_900172355.1 Roseisalinus antarcticus
TGGCCCGGCGCGTCCGCCGCTTCGATCGTTGAGGTCTACGCGCCGAACGCGCCTACCGGGGGCACAACATGTCGGGTCGCGTCAGGCCGCACTCGGCCCGCCAACCCACACAGATCGAGAAGGGACCACTTTTCACCGCAGTTCTGACGCCAGGCATTCCATTGGAGACACGCGAAGTGGGCGTTGTGGGGCGCGTCGATGCGCGCGCCTGCGTATGCGCCAGTCGCTCAATGACGCGTGGGCCCGGAATTGCTGGCCGACCCAATCATCTGGCGCCGTGCCCGCGTGCAGTCGAGAACGACCCGGTTGATCTCGATCTCTGTGATCCGGGTCAGCTCCCGCAGATGCTTCATCGTCGTGGCGATGTCAGAGAGTTCTGCGGGCTTTCTGGGATCAATGGCGACCTCATGGACCCCCGCGATCATGGCGCACACCTCGCCGAGCGTGTCGAGCGCCGCGGATGCCTTTGTTGGCAGGTCGAGTTCTTCAGCACCGGAAAACAGCCCCTCGACGAACCCATCGAGTTCCTGCCGACGGATCAGTGCCAGCTGAGCAAGCCCGTCGCGCGTGGGCGTAACCGTTGGCCGCACCAGCCGGAAGGGATCGCTCCGCTTCTGGTGGCGCGTGAGTGAGTTCCAGAGACCGTTGACAAGAACGCCGATCAATTCGTTGACGGCGTCGAGGCTTTCAAATTCGGGCAGTTCTCCGCCCCACAGGTTTTTTACTACGGAGATCGGTGAAGCTGACATCGCTGGCGTAGCGATGTTGCCCAGAAAGCGAGTTCGGATTTCGTGAAACGGAACTGGGCAAGCATCGGTTTCGAGCAGAGCCAGAATCTTCTTCTCGTTGGCTATGACAGGCGGTTTTCTCTCTTGCCGCACGCGGCAATCCTTTCAGGCACGAACCCTGCTCGCTCCCTTATTCACTGATCGGGCGGCGAAACGCCACTCGGCGTCAACCCGGATAGCTCCCAGTCTATTCGAACACGGGATCCATCTGCTCCTCCCACGGCAACTCTGTCACCGCCATCAGATCATTGATCGATATGGCGGGCGGCTGACGGGTGATGACGAGAGTCTCAAGGACGCTCGGGGACAGATACGCCAACCGGATCATCCGTCCCACGAACCGGTCGGAGACCTTCTCGGTGGCGGCGATATCCTGGATTGTGGAAGCGGAACCGGTTTCCAGCCGCCGCCTCCAGCCCCATGCTCGGCCTATGGCGCGCAGGACATGCGGGCTCTGTGATTGATCCTCGCTGGGCCTGTAGTCGGCGGGTGGCATGATTTTCGGCCGCCCGTTTTTCTTCCGGACCTTCAAAGGGATCAGGACGCGGATCGTATCGTGATCCTCGGTCATTCAGCGGCCTCCATCTTGCGCGGCGCGAGCATCTCGCGGATCATGCTGTTGACTCCTTCGCGCCGAATGTCGACCTCGAGCCCCGCAGCGGTGACGGTGACGCGCCTGACGAGAAGCTGGATGATCCGTGCCTGCTCGGCTGGGAACAGCTGCCCCCACAGCTCGTCGAAGTCATGCAGTGCCGCGATTGCATCGGCTTCTGAGGTCCCGCCCTGTTCTCGTTTCAGGGACGTCAGCATCTGCGTGACGACCTCTGGTGTCTGCAGGATGCGGCGGACCTCGGTGACGACGGCGTCCACGACTGTCAATCGGCAGGCAATCTTGACCCCCTATCGGCATCCAAAAATGACCCCCTCGGAGCGCTCGGGTAGTTGGCCCGATGCGGTGTAGCCCTCATACAGCGCAGCCGTATCGGGCCAGCG
>NZ_FWFZ01000107.1 GCF_900172355.1 Roseisalinus antarcticus
CGGCCAGCGGGCGGAACACCTCGAAGGAGAGCTGCGGCAGGCGGTTGCCGTAGGTCGAGAGCGCCAGTTCCTCGAAGACCACATAGGCGGTGCCGCGATAGGCGGGGGTGTTGGCCGCGCCCATCTTCGCCGCGATGAACGGATCAGGGCTCTGCGTCTCGTCTCCGGGATACCAGCGCCAGGTGACGCCGGTGAGCTCCATCGGCTTGCCGTCGGCCCAGATGCGCCCGATGCCGGTGATCGGGCCTTCGCACAGCGCCACGGCGAAGCTGGCGTAGTAGAGATACTCGGTGGTCTTGACCTTGCCGCCCCCGCCGCCCTTGCCGCCGCCCTGCGTGGTGGTCTTGGTCTCCTCGCGGAAATCCGTCGCCCAGATGATGTTGCCGCCCATGCGCATGCGGCCGTAGAGCCGCGGGATCACCGCGCCCTCGGTGGCCGAGGTGATGCGCAGCGTGTCGAGCCGCGCGCCCTCGATGCGTTGCGTCGGCGCCAAAGACGAGATGATCCAGCTGTCGACGACAGAGCCGATGCTGGAGCCGATGAAGCCGCCGATGGTGGCGGCGCTCACGCCGAGGATCGCGCCGCCGATGCTGCCGCCAATGGCGGCGCCAGCGGCGCCGAGGACAAGCGTTGCCATGTCGGGGTCTCAGCGTTGCGGGAACAGGAAGGCGAAGGCGATGCGCCGCCGCCAGCTTTCGGTGAGCGGTTCCTCGATCACGCCCAGCCGCTCGTACGCGTGGAGGAAGCTGTCGGGTCCCGTCAGGATCCCGACATGCTTGGCGATGGCGCGCGGCATCATGCGAAACAGCACGAACGCGCCGGGCCCGGCCTCGGCGGACGGCACCTCGATCATCATGGCACGCGCGCCTTCCGCCAGCACCTCGCGCGGGCCCGTCTCGCCCCAGTCGCGGCTGTAGGGCGGGATCGGGAACGGCTCGGGGCCGACGACCTCGCGCCAGACGCCCCGGGCGAGTCCGAGGCAGTCGCAGCCCACGCCGCGCAGGCTGGCCTGGTCGTGATAGGGCGTGCCGAGCCAGGACCGCGCCGCCGCGATGACCCGTTCCAGGTCGGCGGGCGTCACAGCACGCCCCCGTCGTGGCCGCCGTCGTTGGTCGCGTAGCGCAGGATCGTGTCCTGGCCCGGGATGTGCGGGAAGCCGCGGAAGTTGGCGGTATTGGCGAACTTCGCTCCGCAGGTCTCGATGCGCTTGTCGCAGCCTGCGCGGACAATGAAGGCGTCGCCTTCGGCGATGGAGCGTACCGGCGCTTCGAGCAGCGTTAGCACGGCGATGCCGTCGGTCACGTCATGCGCGATGATTTCAGCGCGCCGCCCGGCATTCGTGCCGTTTGTCCATTCGACCGTGCCGAAGGTGAACCAGCCGGAGGAGAAGCCGCCGAGCCCTGAGGAAGTGAAGGCCCGGTCGCGCAGGAGATCAATGACGCCACCCGTGCCCTTGAACGCGGAGTTCTCCAGATCGATGCCGCAGCGCGCATCGCCAAGCGCGGCATCACACGTCGCCTGGAAGGTCCGTCCCACCGTCTGCCCGAGCACGTGAGCCAATGACCGAACCTCGGCCACGAAGGCCAGTCGCCCGCGCCGGATCTGGCCGATGGCCCCGCGCCGCATCAGGACGCGCTGGCTGGTGTCCGCCCAGTTCACGCGCCAGACCTCGACCTCCGCGTTGTCCCAGCGGCCATCGAGAATGTCGGTTTCGGTGATCCGGTCGGAGGTCAGCACACCTTCGGCGTCCTGCGCATCGACCGACAGGTCGGAGCCAGAGCGGAACTCTGACGCCGTCAGCCCGCTTTCCGGCTCGAAATCGG
>NZ_FWFZ01000106.1 GCF_900172355.1 Roseisalinus antarcticus
GCGCGAGCGAAGCCTGCCCCTCTCATCGTTTGCAAGCAAACGACTGCCGGGCGACGGATCGCTGTATTGCAGCTCTGACGGCGTGCGTGGTCGTGGCGCAGCCGTGACGAACTTGTCCCATAGTGCTGCCTTCCATTCCTGAGAAAGGATCGCACCATCAAACCGTGGGATCAAACACCTAGGGTCATCCACCGCCCGGCAGGGTCATGCGCAGCATGATCGAGAGGGGAAGAGCACCATCCTTCTTTGCCATCGATCGGATGTGTCGTGTCATGAATGTCAGCACGCGCGGTTTGCGGGCATTCCGCAATCGCACTACCAGCAGCAGACAGCGATCTGATTTGGTCACCTTGGCGCACATCAAAGAACAGTCCCGTCTCAGCCTGGGCAGTTGCGGTCGACCACGGATGACGGAGGAGCTGAAGGAAATCGGCTTGGACGTTGGGCATCACCGCGTAGGCCGCTTGATGCGTCAGAACGGCATGTCGGTCGGGCAAACGCGCAGACAGAAGGTCACGACAGATAGCGACGACACGTTTGACATTTGGCCAAACCTGTTGGATCGCGGCTTCAAAGCTGATGCGCCAAATCAGAAGTGGGCCGGCGACAAAAGCTATGTATGGACGCAGGAAGGATGGCTCTACCTCGCCGTCTTCCTCGACCTGCACTCTCGGCGAGCAATCGGCTAGGCCGTCAGCAACCGGATGAAGCGTGACCTGGCGATCCGGGCATTGAACATGACCAACGCGTTGCGGCGGCCGACGGAGGGCTGCATCCATCACACGGACCGCGGAAACCAAGGCGGTTTCAACCGGTCATCGCGACACGCCGTTCCCGGAACCGTGGATGACGACAGGAAGACGAAAATCCGAACGCTCGACGTGGCGCAAATTGGGCTCGCCAGGACGGCCGCCTGTCTGGCAGCGTGAGAATCCGTGCCGGTCTTGGCGGAGTGTGGCGTCGGGCCTTTCCAGTGAGGAGGCCGCCGTCGCTGCGGGTGTTTCCGGCCCCGTCGGTATCCGGTGGTTTCGGAGTTCGGGCGGCACGACTCCCACACATCTTGCGCCATCGGCGCCGCGGCTGACGTGCCGCAACTTGACCTTCCCGGAGCGAGAGGAGATCGCCCTGGAATGCGCGAGAGGGACTGGTGTCCGTGTGATTGCGCACAAGCCGGGACGGTCACCTGGCACGATTTCGCGAGAGATCAGGCGCAACTCGGCGACGCGCAGCGGGGACTTCGACTATCGCGCCATCACCGCGCAGTGGCATGCTGATCGCGCAGCACGGCGCCCTAAAACCGGCAAGCCGGCAAGCAATCCCGCCCTGTCTGACCATGTGTAGGACCGACTCTCCGGCCTCATCGCCACGCCCGAAGGCATCGCCTTCGACGGTCCGGTCGTGGTATGGAAGGGGCGGTGCCCCGTTCATCGGCAAAGCCGGCGCTGGTCTTCTGCCTGGAGCCCGGAACAGATCGCGCAGCGTCTGCAGGTGGAGTTCCCCGAGGACACGACCATGCGCATCAGCCACGAGGCCGTTTACCGGGCCCTCTCCATTCAGGGACGCGGAGCCCTGTAGCGGGCGCTCTCGGCCTGTCTGCGCTGCGATCGCGCACTGAGGTTGCCCCGCGACGCTGTCAATCAGCATCTGATCGTGCCCCCTCATCGGCGTCCGGTATTGATCCCTCCGGAGCTGAGCTGGTCCGGCGCTGCGCAGTCCTCGTGTGACGCAGCGATGCGTCGGGCGGTCGAGGAGCGCAGCGGTCATCGTCGCGTCTCCGAAGACGGTCGGCCATTCGCCAAAGGCGGGATTGGTCGTGGCGATGATCGAGCTCCGCTCGTGGGGCTTGCCGAT
>NZ_FWFZ01000104.1 GCF_900172355.1 Roseisalinus antarcticus
TCCGCCGCGAGCGGCGGCACGATCGCATTGCCGTAGCCCCGCAGCAGCCCCATGCGACCGGATATCCTATCAACCAGCGGGAATGTTCCGGGCTCAACGGGCCGCCAGCGGCCATCGCGGCAGAGGAGCCAGTCCGGATCTCGCCAGACGCCGTCCGTCGCATCGGCGCCGGTGGGGTCGTCACCTTCGACCAGTCGACCAGCTTTACCGTCCTGCGGCTCGCATCCGTGTTGCCCGCCGCGTTGTACGCTGCCGTCGCGGGCGAGCCCGCCATCGCCGTCGGCCAGCCCGCCAGCCAGACCTGCCGGCCGAGTAGCGCGTTGATCGGCACCGCCCGGCATTCCGATCCGTCCTTGTGATCCCGCGCTGAGGCCGTTGCCCAGCCCGCCCGGCTCCAGGGCGGCGGCGCCGAAGAACAGCCGCTGGCGGATGTGCGGAGCGCCGATGCCCGCAGCCGGCAGATCGGCCGCCGCGACGGTGTAAGATGCCGCTTCCAGGTCAGAAGCCAGAGCGTCGAACCACGCCCAGCCAGCCGGGCCCTCAGCCGCTGTGCGAGTCGCGCTGCCAACTGGTCCGAGCACTGCCGCGCTCGCGACCTGCTCGCCGAAGACGAACTCCGGGCGGCAGGCTGCGACGAGCCGCAGGAAGGCCGGGGCGAGATGGCGGTCATCGTCCTGTCCCTTGCGCTGCCCGGCCTGGCTGAATGGCTGGCAGGGCGGCGAGCCAGTCCAGACGGACAGATCCTCGGCCACGCCGGCGAGGCGCAGTGCGTAGGGCCAGCCGCCGATCCCGGCGAAGAAATGGCATTGCTTAAAGCCCCGCAGGTCCGACGGCGTGACGTCGAGGATGGAGCGTGCGTCCACCTCGCCCGCGGGCAGGAGCCCGGCCGCGATCAGTTCCCGCAGCCAGGCACAGGCGGCGGGATCGGTATCATTGTAGTAGACGGCCATCAGGCGGCAGCGTCTGCCTTGTCGCCAAGCCGCTCCGACTTCACCTCGGCAAAAGTCCGGCCGTCGCCATCGAGGATCGCGTCCCTGCCGGTCTCGGCCTGCCAGCGCTCTACGGCGACATCGACGTAAGCCGGGCTGATCTCCATTGCGAAGACGCGCCGGCCGTTGGCCTCACCCGCCATGATCTGTGAGCCGGAGCCGGCGAAGGGCTCGTAAGCCAGACCGCCCCGCGCGACGTGCTGCCGCATCGGGATGCCAAACGCGTCCAGCGGCTTCGGCGTCGGATGGTCGGGACGCTCGTCCTTGGTGAAGCTGGGCATTTCCCATGTCGAAGGCAGCGTTTGCTCGGCGACCTTTGGCGGCCGGTTCGGACGGCGCCAGCCCATGAAACAGGGCTCGTGCTTCCAGAGGTAATGCGACCGGGTCAGGACCCCGCGATCCTTCACCCAGATGATCTGCTGATGCACGAAGGCCCCGGCCTTTTCCCAACAGGCCTCCAGCATCGCCTGCCGGCGCGACGCGTGCCAGCAATACCACGCGGCATCCTCGGTGATCGCCTCAGCCACGGCGGCGGAGATGAAGCCGTCGTAGAGTTCCGCGCCCTGCGAACTGTCGTCCCACGTGTTGCCGTAGCTCTGGCTCCAGTCCTTGTTGCGTGTCGGGTGGTTCGAGCCGTCGTAATCCACAAGGTATGGCGGATCGGTCGCGAACAGGATCGCGCGTTCGCCGTTCATCAGGCGGCGCACGTCCGTTTCGCTGGTGCTGTCGCCGCAGAGCAGCCGGTGATCACCAAGGATCCACAGATCGCCCGTCCGCGACGCCGGATTGCGCGGCGGTTCGGGGATCACCACCGGCGGCGTTGTGCTGCCAGCGCCACCACTTTCTTCACCGTCATCCTCCGGCTCGAAGGCCAGCAGCTTGTCCAACTCGCCGTCGGAAAAGCCCACCAGCGACAGGTCGAAATCCTCCGCCAGTAGCTCGTTCAGTTCCGCCGACAGCGCAGCCTCGTCCCACGTCCCGAGTTCGGTCA
>NZ_FWFZ01000103.1 GCF_900172355.1 Roseisalinus antarcticus
CGTATGTGGGGGAGCGCAGCGCATGACCCCTCCAGCGTCAGGGGGCGAATTTGACTAAACTCAACACCTCCGAAACCAAGACCGCCTTCGCCACACGCGTCGGCCTGACCAAGGGACGCATCTCGCAACTGGTGGCCGAGGGTCTGCCGGTGCGCGCGGACGGGCAGATCGACGTGGCGGTGGGGCTGGCATGGATAGAGGACAACCTCGACCCCGCCCGTCGCAACCGTGGTGGTGCTGCTGCCGCTCCTGCCCGCGTCTCGACCACGCTGGCCGAGGCCAAACGCCTGCATGAAATCGTCAAGGTGCAGCGAGCCAAGCTGGCGTTCGAGAAGGAACAGGGTCAACTGGTCGAAACTCTCGCCGCCACCCGGACGGTATTTGCCCGCGCCCGTGCCGAACGCGACGCCCACATGGCGTGGGTCCAGCGCACAGCGCCGCTGCTGGCGGCAGAGGTAGGAGCCGATCCGCGTGCCACCTTCGCCGCCCTCGACCGGATGATGCGCGAACATCTGGAATACCTGGCCGACATGCCCTTGGGGAGTTTTGGCGATGGTGCCTGAAATTGATCTCGCCTGGCGGCGCGGCATCCGCCCCGAACCGCCCATCCCCGTATCAGACTGGGCCGACCGGCACCGCATCTTGCCGCCCACATCTGCCGAACCGGGGCGCTGGCGCACGGATCGCACGCCCTATCTACGCGCCGTGATGGACGCCCTGTCCACCTCCAGCCCCTATGAGCGGGTCGTGCTGATGAAGGGCGCGCAGACAGGAGGGTCCGAGGCCGGACTGAATTGGCTCGGCTACATCATCCAGAACGCCCCCGGCATCGCCATGCTGGTCATGCCGTCGCTCGACATGGTGCGGCGCAACACGACCGTGCGGATCGATCCGCTGATCGAGGCCACCCCAGCCTTGCGCGACTTGGTGTCGGCTCCGAGATCGCGGGACGCCGGGAACAGCCTGTTCCGCAAATCCTTCCCCGGCGGCCAGCTGGTGATGACCGGGGCGAACAGCGCCGTCGGACTTCGATCCACACCGGTGCGATATCTGTTCCTCGACGAGGTGGACGGCTATCCCGGCGATGCCGATGGTGAGGGCGACCCCGTCGATCTGGCCATCCAGCGCACGACCACCTTCCGGGGGCGGCGCAAGATTTACATGGTCTCCACGCCCACACTGAAAGGCCATTCCCGCATCGAGGCGGCCTATCTCGACAGCGACCAGCGGTATTTCCATGTGCCCTGCCAGCATTGCGGCGACATGGCCCCGATCACATGGGCGCGCATTCGCTGGCCCGAGGGGCACCGCGACGCGGCCTATCTGTTATGCGATGCCTGCGGCGGCGTGCATCATGAACACGAAAAGCCGCGCCTGATGTCTGCTGGTGAATGGCGATCCACCGCGCTGGGCGATGGCCGCACCGCGGGGTTCCACCTGTCATCGCTGTACTCGCCATGGGAGACATGGGCCGAGATCGCGCAGGAGCATGCCCGCGTTTCCAAGGATCCTGCCCGCCTGCAGGTCTGGGTCAACACCAAACTGGGCGAGTCCTGGGAGGACCAGGCGGGTGACACCGTTCCCGCCGACCCGCTGATGGCCCGGCGCGAGGATTGGGGCAGCGACCTCGCCCCTGGCGTGGCCGTGCTGACGGCGGGCGTGGATGTGCAGGGCGACCGGATCGAGGTGCAGATCGTCGGCTGGGGCCGCGACGAGGAAGCATGGGTCATCGACTATCGCGTACTGTGGGGCGACCCTTCCGGCCCGCGCCTCTGGTCAGACCTGGATGGCGTGCTGAACAGCACCTATGGCGACCTGCCCGTGCGCGCTGTCGCGGTGGACACCGGCGGCCACCACACCAAGATGGCCTACGAGTTCTGCCGCACCCGTCTCGCCCGTCGCATCTGGGCGATCAAGGGCCGTGGCGGCCCAGGCATCCCGGTCTGGCCCCGCCGCCCCACCCGCACCAACAAGGGCAAGATCCC
>NZ_FWFZ01000100.1 GCF_900172355.1 Roseisalinus antarcticus
GGCGGTAGCATCCGCTTCAGCACAGCCGACTTACGTTCCGGTGAATATCCCAAATCATCGTCCTATCCCGCCCACCTGAGAAATAGAGGGAAAATAGAGCGGCGGACAACTACGCTGACACAGGGGGCTATCTACCTGATGGTGTCCAGCAAGAAGGGCATCAGCAGCCACCAGCTTCACCGCGTTTTGGAAATCACGCACAAGTCCGCTTGGTTCATGTCGCATCGCATCCGTGAGGCGATGCGCTCCGATGGTGCCGTTGAGTTCGGCGCTGGCGGCGGCACGGTCGAAGTGGATGAGACGTTCATCGGCAACGACCGCACCATCAAGCCGAAGCACACCAAGAGGGGCCGTGGATACGCACACAAGCACAAGCTTCTGACCCTCGTGGATCGCAACACGGGCCGCGCCCGCAGCATGGTGGTGGACGACCTCAAGACTACGACGCTCCTGCCGATCCTCAAGGCGAACATCGCGGCAGAGGCTGTCGTCTACACCGATGAAGCCGGTCAGTACGTCAAGCTTGGCGACACCTTCGCAACACACGACTTCACGCGCCACGGTGCCGGTGAGTACGTGCGCGGCGACGTTCACACGAACACGATTGAAGGCTATTTCTCCATCTTCAAGCGCGGCATGAAGGGCGTCTATCAGCACTGCGCCAAGAAGCACCTGCACCGCTACGCGGCAGAGTTTGAGTTCCGGTATAATAACCGAGTCGTAAATGGTGTGGATGATGTTGCGCGCGGGCAGATCGCCCTGCGCGGTGTTGTCGGCAAGCGGCTCACATACGCTCAATAGCTCGGCAATGATTCAATCAATTGCGCCCGCGTCAGCAAACGCTTCAACGCAGGCAAGAAGTGACTACACTGTTCCTTGTGGTGGCAAAAACCTTGCACGGTGCCGGTTCGCCGGTTGCGTCATTCACAGAAAGAGGGAGCAGTTTCCTGCTCCCTCCGGCTTTCGCGGCAAGTCAGAGTTCGATGCGGAACGCTTTCTTGCCATACCACTTGGCCCAAATACGGCGACCATCTTTGGTCGTGATGTAGGGCCGGAAGACGACCTTTTTGTCGTCAGTAGATTTGTCCATGGGGAATCCTTTCCTTGTGGACGTGAACCACTCCCTCAGATTGCTTTCCACGGCTAATCTCTGAGGGAGTGGGCCTCGCAGCAAAAGATCAGAACGACCTGTCACCCGAAGTTCGTAGCGGGGTAACCCCCGGCATCTCTGTGAATTTTTTCAAACGATAGGCGTTGCCATCGTAGACAACAACTTCATCAGTCTTGAGTCGCGACAGTAGGCTGGATACAGAGCCGCGCTCAAGGTCAATTCCCTTTTCCTTTGCTAGGTCCACAGCGGTGGCTGCATTAAGGCCGCTTCTGCCAACCTCTTCCAGTAGGTCAAGAACCGTGGTTTTGACGCTACCCTTGACCGCTCGCGTCTGTTTGGGCGTAGGGGTTTCGTCTAGCATTTCGAGGAGTAAGGACTCCTGGGCTTGAAGCTTCTCAATTTCGCGCCTGATCCTCTCAAGCCGCGAACGAATATCGTTCATAGTTGGCGCTCTTGGCATAGCGACCTCCGTATTGTGGTGACCCCGGTGGGACTCGAACCCACACACCTTGCACGGTTTCCGTTTTAAAGACGGCTGCGTCTACCATTCCGCCACGGGGCCTATGTTGTGCGGTTTAGGACCGCTTACGCAACATCCTGTGGCATCAAGAGCATAAGAGTCAACGGCAATTTGCGTTTATGATGCTGCATCCCCGTAAAGTGTATTTTCTCAAAGACTTACAGGCTGCGTTAAAATTACAAGCAAACGGTATTGCAGGCATGTTCGGAGCGCCGCCGAATCACTATAATGGCCAAATGAAAAAGGAAAAATCCCAACTAGAACGCTTTAAAGAAGCCGCCCGTCAGCTAGAATCTGACGACGACGAAAAGCGCTTTGAGGAACGGCTCAAGAAGCTTGTGAAGCAGAAGCCGAAGGACGACAAAAAAGAAGATTGAGGGCGTGCGGGCGGGACTCGAACCCGCACCTCGGGTCAAAGGCTTCTGATCTCCTGTCCCGCTTAAGGCGGGCGCACTCTATCCGCTTAAGCTACCGCACGAGATGACGATGCAACACAGGGAACGGGTTTGTCAAATATACAATCGCCCAAAAAAGGGGGGCGTGGACGTCTGATTGGGCGGACCAAGGGCGGCATGAACACCAAGCTGCATGCCGTCACCGATACGATTGGGCGGCCAATCCGGTTCTTCATGACGGTCGGTAGGCTGCTGAGCAATGCGCGTGCGCCGATGTAATCGCTGACCTGTCCGGCGGTGACGAACAGGTCGATCGGTCGTCCCTGACTGTCGCAGATGGCGTGCAGCTTGGTGTTCATGCCGCCTTTGGTTCGACCGATAAGACGACCACGCC
>NZ_FWFZ01000101.1 GCF_900172355.1 Roseisalinus antarcticus
AGTGGCGGAAGATCTCCGGGCCCAACCGTCTGCCCGAGGTCATCCAAGGGATTGTCTTCAAAGACGGTATCAAGCAACTTCACGCTGCCGCCTGATGATGTCCGTCACCAACTTTTGGGCATATCTCTTTTTCGCATTGGGAATGTCGTCCGGCAGGTGCGCACCGTCGGGCAGGTCCGAGACGATCGTGCGCATTTCGGGCGGCGGAACTACGCCCTTGGGCCACATCATTCCGTAGAGGCTCAACCAGTGGCCGCCCTTGAAGACCAGATAGACCGGCGTATTGCAGCATGTGGCGATGACACGCTCGGTCGAAGTGTCGGACGACAGACGAAATGATCGGAGGTTTTCGGTTCCCGTGACGAACCGCACCCGATCCTTGCGATACATAACGAACGGAGTCGCATTGTAGTCCGTGAGGATGGGCGGCACGCCATCGAGGCGCTGCATCCGAGCTGCGGCCTCCCGGCAAGACCTACAGCAGCACTCGACGCTGGCGATGGGCCTACCCTTCACTTCAAGGCATGTGTTGCCGCAGGAACAGGCGATCTGGGTCTTATCAGCCATGCGCTGGCTCTTTCGCCGCCGCTTCAAGGGCCGCGATGTCGATCTTGCCCATCTGCATCATGGCCTCGCTCACGCGCTGCACGACGCCTGCATCGTCGCTAGCCAGAAGGTCCGGCATCCGTTCTGGCACGATCTGCCACGACACACCGAAGCGATCCACCAGCCAGCCACAGCGTCCGGTCTCGCCGCCTTTGTCGGTCAGCGCCGCCCAAAGCCGGTCTGTCTCGTCCTGATCTTCGGTCAGGACGCTGATCGACGCGGCGGGCGTCAGCTCGTAATGCGGACCTGCCGTCAGAATCATCATCGGCGCACCGGCCAAGATGAACTCGACGATCATTGGATCGTCCGGCTGGCCATTGTCGCGCACGCCCTCGATCCGGCTGTCCGGCACAAGCGAGACGTATTCGTTGGCGGCCTCGACACCGCCCTTTTCGAACCAGAGGCAGGTTCGCACTTTCGCTGCATGTTCCATCGTTCAATTCTCCCGTGTTGTTGAAATTGCGGATTCGTCATCGAGGCAAAAAAGCGCCCGCACATAGCGGATCAGGTGATCGACGCCCTCGCGGGCCATGTCGGCGTCGCCGGTGGCTTTGGCCAGAATGAACCCGCCCTGAAGGACTGCTTGGGTGTGGCGGGCGAGGCTTGCGGCCGTCCAGTTCGCGTCGACCCCCCGCTGTGCCCTGGCCGCTTCGATATCCGCTTCAAGCGTGGCGGCGTGGCCGAGGATGCTGTCGGCGCAGGCGTCACGGATCGCCGGGGCCGTATCGTGCACCTCCTGCGTCATGGTGCCGACGAGGCAGGTGTATTCGTATGTTTCGCCACCGATGATGGCCTTGCGGAAATCCAGATAGGCCAGAACACGGTCCAACGGATCGTCCGGCGCGTGATAGGGTGCGCTTGCAAACAGGGTGCCGGTGGTTTCGGCCCAGTACTTCGCAGCCGCCACGCCAAGCGCCTCCTTCGTCTTGAAGTGATGGAAGAACGCACCCTTCGTGACCCCCGCCGATTGGCAGATGTCATCGACGGAGGTGGCAGCGAAACCCTTACGGCGGATCACATCGCGTGCGGCTTCCAGAAGGCGGGTGCGCGCATCGCCGCGCTCTGGGGATTGTTTGGTCGGTCTTGGCATATTGACATACATACAATACGGTCGGTATCTTGTGAAGAGGAAATAGGGAGAAAGACCATGAGCTATATCGACGGCTTCATTCTCGCGGTCCCGACCGCGAACAAGCAGACCTTCACCGACCACGCGGACACGGCCAACCGCTACTTCATTGATCAGGGGGCGCTGCGCGTTCGGGAATGCTGGGGCGATGATGTCCCTGATGGCAAGCAGACCGATTTCCGCAAGGCCGTTCAGGCCAAGGACGACGAGACGGTGGTGTTCAGCTGGATAGAATGGCCGGACAAGGTGACGCGCGATGCCTGCATGGCACAGATGGAAGAGGCGTCGAAAACCGACGACCGGATAAACCCCGACAAGAACCCCATGCCGTTCGATGGCATGGGCATGATCTACGGCGGGTTCTCTCCTGTCGTCGAACTCGACGCCTGATGGATTGGAGCGCAGCATGAGACAGATCAAAATCCAGACCTTCATGAGCCTCGACGGCGTGATGCAGGCCCCCGGCGGACCCGAAGAGGACACGACCGGCGGGTTCACCCTCGGCGGTTGGTCGCAGCCATATTGGGACGAGATGATGGGCGAGGTGGTAGTGTCCCGGGAAGTGGTGTAGGAGGCCGCGCGCGGAGCCTCCGGCGTAGCGCAGTGCGCGGCCGGTGGTGACGCTGGCGGTCACCGTCGATCTTCGGAGAAGGTTCGGGTTGCGAGACCTGTA
>NZ_FWFZ01000099.1 GCF_900172355.1 Roseisalinus antarcticus
CCCCCCTGTTGGTTCTGGTGAGAAGCTTTCTCGAAGGCATGAGGGAGCAGTCAGGGGATGTTGGTTGTGGAGACGATCGCGAAGATCGGGCGTGCGCATTTCGTCGAGGGCTAGTCGATCAAGCAGGTCTGCCGGGAGGTGCGGTTGTCGCGGAACAAGGTGCGCAAGGTCATCGGATCGGGCGCGGCCGGGTTCGCGTATGACCGCACGACGCAGCCACGTCCGAAGATCGATCCCTGGCGGTCGGAGCTGGACGAGCTGCCGGGGGAGAATGCTCGGCGACCCAAGCGCGGACGGCCGACGCCGATGCGGGGATCTGCGCGGAGCTGCGCAACCGCGGCCATGACGGCAGCCATGATGCTGTCCGGCGCCATGCGTGCAGTTGGCCGAAGGCGACGCAGGAAGCCTCGGCCAGTGCCTATGTGCCGCCGGGCTTCGATCCGGGCGAGGCCTGCCAGGTCGACTGGAGCCATCAGATCGTGATCCTCGATGGCGTGACCGTGACGGCCAAGGTCGCCCATCTCCGCCTGTGCCACAGCCGGATGCCGTTCGTCCGGGCCTGTCCGCGCGAGACGCAAGAGACGGTGTTCGATGCGCACGACAGGGCGTTCGCCTTCTTCGGCGGCGCCTGTGCCCGCGGGATCTACGACAGCGGGACCTTGATCGCCATTGGTTCGGGAACAACGGTCGAGCGAAGACGGCGGTGGACACGATCTTCGTCGGCAAGGGTCGGGCCTGCAATCGCGTTCGCCAATGTCTCTCGGACCAATGGCGAATGCCCGAGGATCGCTGTCCCGCCCATGCCAAGGCGAACCGGCACCCCGACATTCCGGACAAGACGATCCGGGAGGTGTTCGAGGAGGAGCGCGGGAGCCTGGTGCCCCATGTCGGCCCGTTCGACGGCTTGCTTGCCGTCCCCGCGTCCGCCGCCCGGACCTGCCTCCTGCGGTTCGACAGTGAGGAGGATCAGGAACAGGTCCAGTGGACCTTTTCCCTGACGAACCGCGACCCGGTCGACGCCCGCACGGTCGGTCGTCCCGTCGAGATCCGCGCCGATGCCGACAGGCCGGCATGCTGGCAGGACGGTCAGGTCGTGGCCCGTCATGGTCGGGCGTTCGGCCGCGGCAAGTCGATCGACGACCCGCTCCATTGCATCCCGGTTCCGGCGCGCAGGCCCCGCGCCCTGCGCGGTGAGCCATTGTGTTGCCATGTGTTCGAGACCAATGGCGACCGCGCCGTCCAAGGACCGGGATCCGCCGCCGGCCCTGCGCCGGGTCCAGCGCAAGCCCGACCGACGGCCCGGCGGCGACCGGCAGGTGGTCGACATCCCCGGCGCCGTGCCCACTGATGCCCCTCTCGGCAGATTTGCTTCGCAAATCGCCTGCCGGGCAATGGTCGAAGCCGCCCGTGCCGAGGCCCTGTCCCATGGCGTTCATTCTGCCGATGTGATCCTGAACATCCCGGCGCGTCGTCACGCCGGAGGCGTGCTTCCGGCACGACGAACCGCCGCCACCCCTGACCATTGCAACGCCGGATGCGCCGAAGCTGGGCCGCGGGCCCGCGGCCGATTGCGACCGCCATGACGGCCTGGGGAGAACACGGAATGGAACGATCGCAGGTGCTGGACGCACCATGCCGAAGGCGTGCCTCCGGCGTCGGGATACTGCGCTTCTGTAATGTCGCAGTGCTGGACGCACCACGCCGAAGGCGTGCCGGAGGCACGACGCCGAAGGCGTGCCGGAGGCACGACGGGCCAGCTGAAGCTCTACGGCATGAGGACAGCCTACGACGAGATCATCGCCTTCTTGCCGGAGGCACGCTTCCGTCGTGACGGTCAAGCGACGGCACGAACCACAACAGGTCATTCATTGCCCGGCAGGCGATTGCGAAGCAATCTGCCGAGAGGGGCGACCTCCCGGACGCCGAGATCAGTGAGAAGCAGGCACGCTCGATCGAATGCCAGCCGACCATCGCCAAGGTGCCGCTCGCCAGGAAGATCGAGGAGTGCGACGTCGAGGGTCGTCCAGAAGGGCGCCATCGGGTCGAGCCCGATGGACGACGAGGTCAACGGGACCCCGATCCGTGACCTCGCCACCGGAGACGTCCTCGACCACCCGCGCAATCTCGTGCTGATCGGCGGAACGGGAACCGGCAAGACCCGTCTTGCCGTCGGTATCGCCCGTGCCTGCATCCGCAACGGCCGTCGCGGCCGGTTCTTCAATGGTGTCGATCTGGTGAACAAGCTCGACGCCGAAGCCCGCGCCGCAGCGCGGACCTGATCTTTCGCCTCGACGTGTTCGCCATCGGTCTCGAACGCATGGCGACGCGATGGCTCACTCCTTGACGGGCTCGGCTATCTCCCGTCCGCTCGGAAAGGCGGCCAGCTCGTTCAGCGGGGAAACGGCCCAGTGGACCGTTTCCTGAACCCGCGTCACGCCACCTCATCGGCAAGCCCCACGAGCGGAGCTCGATCATCGCCACGACCAATCCCGCCTTTGGCGAATGGCCGACCGTCTTCGGAGACGCGACGATGACCGCTGCGCTCCTCGACCGCCCGACGCATCGCTGCG
>NZ_FWFZ01000098.1 GCF_900172355.1 Roseisalinus antarcticus
TTTTGGTTGCGGGAGTAGGATTTGAACCTACGACCTTCAGGTTATGAGCCTGACGAGCTACCGGGCTGCTCCATCCCGCGCCATTTGTATTTGATTGGCATCGTTGAGAGATAATCCCGCGTTTTTTTTGCGGTTGTTTGTGTTCCTTACTAGGTTTGGCGGTGACTTACTCTCCCACGTCTTGAGACGCAGTACCATCAGCGCTACGGCACTTAACGGCTGGGTTCGGAATGGAGCCAGGTGTTTTGCTCGTGCTATGACCACCAAACCGAGAAAGGAACACGCGGCCATTTTGGGCCTTTCGTGTCAAACATCAGCGTTCGCGTTGGAACGTTGTTCAAGTCGAGGTGCGACTTTTGTCGTTCGAAGCCTTGCTTCTACTGGATCAAATCAAGCCTATCGGACAATTAGTACCGGTCAACTGAGCGCGTTGCCGCGCTTACATCTCCGGCCTATCGACGTGGTAGTCTACCACGGTCCTCAGGGATACCTTGTTTTGAGGGGGGCTTCCCGCTTAGATGCCTTCAGCGGTTATCCTTTCCGAACATAGCTACCCTGCACTGCGGCTGGCGCCACAACAGGTCCACCAGTGGTCCGTTCACCCCGGTCCTCTCGTACTAGGGGCAACTCCTCTCAAGTATCCTACACCCACGGCAGATAGGGACCGAACTGTCTCACGACGTTCTAAACCCAGCTCACGTACCTCTTTAAATGGCGAACAGCCATACCCTTGGGACCTGCTCCAGCCCCAGGATGAGATGAGCCGACATCGAGGTGCCAAACGGTGCCGTCGATATGGACTCTTGGGCACCATCAGCCTGTTATCCCCAGAGTACCTTTTATCCGTTGAGCGATGGCCCTTCCACTCGGGACCACCGGATCACTATGGCCGACTTTCGTCTCTGCTCGACTTGTCAGTCTTGCAGTCAGGCTGGCTTCTGCCATTGCACTCAACGACCGATTTCCGACCGGTCTGAGCCAACCTTCGCGCGCCTCCGTTACTGTTTGGGAGGCGACCGCCCCAGTCAAACTACCCACCACACAGGGTCCCGGACCCGGATAACGGGCCGCGGTTAGACATCAAGCAAAGCAAGGGTGGTATCTCAAGGATGGCTCCACAAGGACTGGCGTCCCTGCTTCAAAGCCTACCACCTATCCTGCACATGCTTGGCCTGATGCCAGTGTGAAGCTATAGTAAAGGTTCATGGGGTCTTTCCGTCTAACCGCGGGAAGCCTGCATCTTGACAGGCAATTCAATTTCGCTGAGTCGATGTTGGAGACAGCGGGGAAGTCGTTACGCCATTCGTGCAGGTCGGAACTTACCCGACAAGGAATTTCGCTACCTTAGGACCGTTATAGTTACGGCCGCCGTTTACTGGGGCTTCAATTCGGAGCTTGCACTCCTCCTTTTAACCTTCCAGCACCGGGCAGGCGTCAGACCCTATACGTCGTCTTGCGACTTCGCAGAGCCCTGTGTTTTTAGTAAACAGTCGCCACCCCCTGGTTTGTGCCCCCCGCCAAGACTTGCGTCCTAACGGGGCCTCCTTCTCGCGAACTTACGGAGGTATTTTGCCGAGTTCCTTCAACATCGTTCTCTCAAGCGCCTTGGTATTCTCTACCAGTCCACCTGTGTCGGTTTAGGGTACGATCTTACAGTGGGGCTATTTCCAGGGACCTCTAAGCAGCCCATTCAATCCGATAAGGATGAACTACCCTCGAGATCCGTCACCACCACATGGCCCAGGAATATTAACCTGGTTCCCATCGACTACGCCTTTCGGCCTCGCCTTAGGGGTCGGCTTACCCTGCTCAGATTAGCTTTAAGCAGGAACCCTTGGACTTTCGGCGACAGGGTCTCTCACCCTGTTTATCGCTACTCATGTCATCATTCTCGCTAGTGATCTCTCCACCGGATGGCTCACGCCCCGGCTTCACAGAAAACTCCGCGTCTCCCAGCCAATTCCTGAGAATTGGCGTAGAGACATGGAATTATGTCACACTACGCTCTGCTACCATGCACTATGTGCATCCTAAGCTTCGGCTCATGGCTTGAGCCCCGTTACATCTTCGCCGCAGGACAACTTGTTTAGACCAGTGAGCTGTTACGCTATCTTTAAAGGATGGCTGCTTCTAAGCCAACCTCCTGGTTGTTTTGGTCGTCCCACCTGCTTTCCCACTTAGCCATGAATTAGGGGCCTTAGCTGTAGGTCAGGGTTGTTTCCCTCTCCACGACGGACGTTAGCACCCGCCGTGTGTCTGCCATCTAGTACTCCTCGGTATTCGGAGTTTGGTTAGGATCAGTAAGCCTGTGGGGCCCCATTACCCATCCAGTGCTCTACCCCCGAGGGTATTCGGATGACGCTCTACCTAAATAGATTTCGCAGAGAACCAGCTATCTCCGAGTTTGATTGGCCTTTCACCCCTAGGCACAACTCATCCCGACCTTTTTCAACAGGTGTGGGTTCGGACCTCCAGTAAGTGTTACCTTACCTTCATCCTGGTCATGCCTAGATCACTCGGTTTCGGGTCTGATCCCACGAACTCATGCGCCCTATTAAGACTCGCTTTCGCTGCGCCTACACCTAAC
>NZ_FWFZ01000149.1 GCF_900172355.1 Roseisalinus antarcticus
GTCATAGCGCGTGGCGACGCGCCTCCAGTCTTTCAAGCGTCCGAACATGATCTCGATCCGGTTGCGTTTCCTATAGCGACGCTTGTCGTATTTGACAGGCTTGTCGCGTGACTTTCGACCCGGAATGCATGGCGTTATCTCCTTGTCGGCAAGGGCTTCGCGGAACCAGTCCGCGTCATATCCCCGGTCCCCCAACAGCCAGTCCGCGGCCGGAAGACTGCTCAACAACGCTCTCGCCCCGGTGTAGTCGCTGACCTGACCGGCCGTCATGAAGAACCGGATTGGCCGCCCAATCGTATCGGTGACGGCATGCAGCTTGGTGTTCATGCCGCCCTTGGTCCGCCCAATCAGACGTCCACGCCCCCCTTTTTTGACCCCAGGCTTGAAGCCGTGCGGTGTGCTTTGAGGTAGGTCGCGTCGATAGAGATCGTCTTGTTGTCCGGTGCTTCTGCCGCCAGGCCCGTCATGATCCTGGCGAACACGCCCATATCGCTCCACCTTTTCCATCGGTTGTAGAGGGTCTTGTGCGGCCCATACTCCCGCGGCGCGTCACGCCAGCGCAAACCGTTGCGATTGATGAATATAATGCCGCTCAGGACACGCCGG
>NZ_FWFZ01000110.1 GCF_900172355.1 Roseisalinus antarcticus
CGACGGCCTCTTCGATCAGGGCGCGCACCTGAGCCTCGGTCAGATCAGCGAATGCGGTCTGCCAGCCGATCTCGTCCATAAGCAGTGCGATGCGTTTCATGGTGGCGGTGATGGCGGCGCGTTCTTCGTCAGTGTTTCCCTGCATGGTCAGTCCTTTCCGGTGGCGTGCCGCGAAGAACGCCTGGCAGTGCATCGAGCAGAACCAGTGGTGTTCGCGGGGGCGGGGTTTGTTGGGGTTGAAGAAACCGAAGCTGCGCGCGGAGCGCAGACAGACGGCGCAAGGCTTGAGGCGCGGGTGCCAGAGCCGAAAACGCTCCGGTCGATCCGCAGACGGTTCGGGCGAGGATGGGATTTGCGCGACATGGCTCACGCGGCCCTCCCGAGGGACGGGGTAGCCCCGCCGACCAGCTGTCGGATCCCGCGCTTGTTGAATTTGAAGGTCATCAGCGCAGAGGCGCGATAACGGGTGAGGCCATAGTCGCTGCGAAACTCCGTCGGCAGGTATTGCAGCTGCTTCTCGGTCGCGGCCTGTTTCAGCCATCCCTTCGATTTGAAGGCGCTTTCGTCGGTTTCATTGGTGTTGAGCCAGTCGTCGGCCTGCGCGAGACAGACCGTGCGTTCACCTACGCCAAGCAGCCGCGACGCGTGACCTTTGCCGCCGCCGACAGCGTGCCAGCGGCCCTCAAGAAAGAAGATGCCGCTCCAGGCGTTGAACCCGTTGGCCATCAGGGCCGCATCGTCTCCGAATAGGTCGACCCATGCGAAACTGGAGCGTTTCAGAAGGTCGATCTCGGACATGATGAAGCTGTCGATCGGGGCCGAGCCCTCTCGCGACAGGTCAGCGCCACAGAATGGGCATTCAGTGACGGCGAGCGGGATCTGCGCCTCGCATTCAGGGCAGGTCTTGCTCGGGGCTGGCCCGGGCACCGGTTCGCGGCCGTCTAAGTCGACATCCTGTTCCAGCGTTCCGTGGGTCAGGCTGGACGTCCCGAAATCCAGCACGATGCAGTCAGTCTTGACGACGCCGGGATATTCCTCCGGATCGACCGTGCGCAGACCACGGCCGATCATCTGGATCATGGTGGATTTGTAAGAGCTCGGCCTCAGCAGGACGACGCATGAGGTCGGCGGGTGGTCCCAACCTTCCGTGAGCACGGCAACGTTGACGATGACGCGGATCTCGCCCGACGCATAGGCGGCCAGGATCCTGCGCCGGGTCGTCGCGTCCAAGTCGCCGTGGATGACGGCCGCCGCGATGTCTGCGTCGTTGAAGGCCGCGGCGACATTCTCCGCATGGGCGACGGTGGAGCAGAAGACGACCGTGTGCCGATCGCTGGCTTTCTCGCGCCAGTGCCGGATCACCTCATCGGTGACCGGCGCGCGGTTCATGATGCCCGCCACTTCGTTCATGTCGAAATCCGACATCGTCTTACGGACAGACCGCAGTTCGTCCTGCACCCCGACGTCGATGATGAAGGTGCGGGGCGGCACGAGATGGCCGGAGGCGATCAGTTCACCCAGCCGGACCTGGTCGCCGACGTTGTCGAAGATCTCGCGCAGACCTTTGCGATCGCCCCGGTTCGGCGTGGCGGTGACGCCGAAGATCCGACAATCGGGATTGGCGTCGCGCACCCGGTCGATGATCCGGCGGTAGCTGTCCGCCACAGCGTGATGCGCCTCGTCGATCACCAGCAGATCGAGGCGCGGCATGTCGGCCAGGTTCGACAATCGCGCCAGCG
>NZ_FWFZ01000109.1 GCF_900172355.1 Roseisalinus antarcticus
CGACGGCCTCTTCGATCAGGGCGCGCACCTGAGCCTCGGTCAGATCAGCGAATGCGGTCTGCCAGCCGATCTCGTCCATAAGCAGTGCGATGCGTTTCATGGTGGCGGTGATGGCGGCGCGTTCTTCTTCGGTGAGATCAACCATGGCAAAACGCTCCCGCGCCAAACGCGTCCAGAAGCCCTGGCAGGGCATCGAGCAGAACCAGACCGATGGCCGGGGCCGCGTCGACCGGTGTGGATCGCGCCAGCCAAAACCACGCGTGGGTTGCCGGCAGACAGCACAGAGCGTTCCACGCGGATGCCAGAGACGCCGCCGGTCCTCGGCCGTGATCGGTGTTGGTATGGTCATGTGTCATGCCGCCCTCCGTTCGGGACCAGCCACCGCATTTACGGCTGCTTGGATGGCGCGTTTGTTGAAGCCAAAGGTCATCAGGGCCGAGGCGCGATATCGCGTCAGGCCGAAGTCATGGCGGCATTCAGGCGGCAGGTATTTCAGCTGCTTGTCCGTCGGTGGCTGGCGCAGCCATCCCCTTGTCTTGAAGGCGCTTTCATCACTCTCGTGGGTGTTGAGCCAGTCGTCGGCCTGAGCGAGGCAGACGGTGCGTTCTCCGACGCCCAACAAGCGTGGCCGCTCGCCCTTGGCCCCGCCGATGGCGTACCAGACCCCATCCATCCAGAAGATGCCGCCCCAGGCGGTGAAGCCCGTGGCCATGAGCGCATCGTCCGTGCCGAAGAGATCGACCCAAGCGAAGCTGGAGCGCTTCAGCAGGTCGATTTCGGTCATGACAAAACCCGAGAGTGGCAAAGCGTCCGCGCCGGTCTCGCCTTCGTCCTGCAGCAATACCTCGCCGCAGAGCGGGCATTCGGTGGCGGCGAGCGGGATCTCCGCTGCGCAGGCCGGGCAAGTTTTCGTCGGGGCTTCACCGGTGCCGATCTTGCCATCCAGATCGACATCCTGTTCCAGCGTGCCGTGGATCAGGCTCGACGTCCCGAAATCCAGCACCACGCAGTCGGTCTTGACGATGCCGGGGTGCTCTTCCGGATCGACCGTGCGCAGCCCGCGCCCGACCATCTGGATCATGGTGGATTTGTAGGAACTGGGCCGCAGCAGCACGACACAGGACGTCGGCGGGTGGTCCCAGCCTTCCGTGAGCACCGCGACGTTGACGACGACGCGGATCCCGCCCGCCGCGTAATCGGCGAGGATGGCCTTGCGGGTCTCGGCCGCCAAGTCGCCATGGATCAGCGCGGCGGAAATACCAGCCGCTTTGAACGCTTCGGTGACATGTTCAGCGTGAGCGACGGTGGAGCAGAACACGATAGTCTGCCGGTCACCGGCCTTCTCGGTCCAGTGGCGGATCACTTCATCGGTGACAGGCGCACGGTCCATGATGTCCGCCACCTCGGTCATGTCAAAATCCGCGCTGGTCTTGCGGACGGATTTCAATTCCTCCTGCACGCCCACATCGATTACGAATGTGCGCGGCGGCACGAGGTGGCCCGAGGCGATCAGCTCGCCCAGACGCACCTGGTCGGCGACATTGTCGAAGACCTCGCGCAGCCCTTTGCGATCGCCCCGGGTCGGCGTTGCCGTCACCCCGAACACCCGGGCGTCGGGATTGGCGTCGCGCACCCGGTCGATGATCCGGCGGTAGCTGTCCGCCACAGCGTGATGCGCCTCGTCGATCACCAGCAGATCGAGGCGCGGCATGTCGGCCAGGTTCGACAATCGCGCCAGCG
>NZ_FWFZ01000012.1 GCF_900172355.1 Roseisalinus antarcticus
CCTGCTTGATCGACTAGCCCTCGACGAAATGCGCACGCCCGATCTTCGCGATCGTCTCCACAACCAACATCCCCTGACTGCTCCCTCATGCCTTCGAGAAAGCTTCTCACCAGAACCAACAGGGGGGCCACTCCTGGACGCCGATCACCCCAGGATGGGGGCCGATCCTGCATGCCGTTCCACACGCGAACGCGCCCGGAACCGCGGCAAGTCCGTTCTCTCGGAGGCGCTGATGATCAGCGTCCACCCGGCGAAGGTCGAGGACAGGGCCGGGCCGGGTCACCGGGAGGGCGACCTCATTCCCGGCCTTGGCAATTCGGCGATCGGCACGCTTGTTGAACGCACGACGCGGTTCACCATGCTCCTGCACCTGCCGCGCATGGAAGGCCACGGGAAAGGCAAGATGATCAGGAACGGGACGGCCCTTGCTGGCCACGGAGCCGAAGCCGTCCGTGATGCCATCGCCGGGACGGTCATGGATCTTCCAGTGCATCCTTGCCGGTCTCTGACCTGCGATCAGGGGCGGAGATGGCCCAACATGCGCAGCTCCGGAGCGACACCGGGCTGGAGATCCACTTCTGCGACCCGCAAAGCCCTTGGCAGCGCGGCAGCAACGAAAACACCAACGGCCCGGCTCGCGCCAATACTTTCCCAAGGGCACCGACCTCAGCCAGCACGGGACCAATGAGTTGAGCGCTGTCGCTCACGTCCTGAACGCGCGACCACGCAAGACGCTCGGCTGGCGAATACCTGCGGAAGCTCTCGACCGACTGCTCAAACACGACATGATCAATGCTGTTGCGATGACCGGTTGAACCCGCCCAATACCGGCCTCACGATTGTCAGAAGATCCTGCGCCAACATGGCTTCCAGGTCTCCCCTCCCGCACATGCAAACATCCGCTGCCTGGCAGCGGATGAGCGGCAATGCAATTATCATGACATGCCGCCGTCGAGACGTTCTTCAAAACCATCAAGGCAGAGCTGATCTGGCGACGGTCATCGGAAACACTGCGGCAAGCCGAAATGGCAATCTTCGAATACATCGACGGCTTATATGATCCGCGCCGACGCCATTCAGCGCTGGGATGGAAAAGCCCTGTCGCCTTCGAACGCAAGGCGGCTTGAACGAGCACCGGGGGCGGCACGAAAGCGCGACAGGTCCACGTCGGCCGAGACCAGAAGGGCCCGGTCGTCGCGCTCGGTCTGGACGATGCCCGCACGCGACAGGACCGCGGCCCAGCTGACACCCAGCATCCCGCAGATCGGGCCTGACATTATGGCGGAAATATGGATCGGTGAGCGCACATGCGTCTGCATACCGACGGCCTTTCGCGAGGGGATCCTGCGCAACGCACTTGAAACGCGCACCGTCAGCTCCGCATCGGGTTTGAGCCGTTCTGCAAGTCATTGATACGTCCTGCAAGTCGCGAGCGGTGGAAAGCCGTGCCTCCACAAGCCTACGCTGCGGGTGACACGTCCGCCTGGACAGATCGCCTCGACCCTGAAATCGTTGATCATCACCGGCGACGGTTCGGGCATCGGGCTGAAGCTGGCGCTGCAGCTTGTGGCGCCTGGCAATACGGTCATCATCTGTGGGCGCGACGCGAGCAAGCTCGCCGAGGCCGTGCACCTGGCCGGGGCGCAGGCCGTAACCCGGGATGTCACCGTTGCCGAGGATCAGGACCGTATCCTGTCGGACATTCAGGCGCAGCATGGCCGGCTTGATCTGCGGATCGGCAATGCCGGGATATTCCTGGCGTATGACTTCAGGAACGTCCCCGACAGGCTGCAAAGGATCGAGCGCGAGATCGCGATCAACGCGACGGCGCCACTGACCCTGGCGCGGCGCGCCTTGCCGCTTCTGGAAAAGAACGCGCGGCCCGGGATCGTATTCGTCGGATCGGCCGTCGCTTTCGTCGCCTCGCCCGCGACGCCGGTCTATTCCGGGACAAGGGCGCTGATCCATCACTGCGCATAAACCCTGCGCCACCCGTTGCAGCCCCACGGGATCACAGTTTTCGAGGGTCTGCCCCCCGTCGTGAATACCGATATGGCAACGGTGCTGAAGTCCGACAATTTCAAGAAGATGAAGCCCGCCGCCCAGGTTCGCGACATCTTGCAAGGATTGCGCCGAAACCAGACCGAGATGCTGCCGGGGCAAGCGCGCCAGATCAGATGGCTGAGCCGGATCGCGCCCGCCTTCCTGTTTCGTCAGTTCGCAAGGACCGAGTTTCACTGACCCCCGACGACAAGGCGCCTGTCATGCCACGGGATGTCTACCGTAGCCGCGTCAACGCGCCGGCTCTCATCCCCTCGGCCGCCTTCTTCGGCGCCAATCTCTTCATAGGGCTGTCGATGGTGGCCTGCTGGCTGAGCCTCGATCCCGCGGACTTCGTCGCGCAGTTCAGCAATTTCCTGTTCTCGATCATGCCGTTGTTCCTGCCGATGGCGGCGGGCCTGATCCTGTCGGCCCTGCTCGACTGGAACGTTGCTCCTGCGCGGAGGAACTCGGGAATTGCGCTGTAGCTCTGTCTTGGACTCTCGCTGATCACGCTCTTCGACCACATGCCGCACAACATGCGCCTTGCAGACGCGATCGGATGAGCCGCTGTGGATATGTTGGGCCATTTCCAGCGCATCGCGTTGACCGGCCCGGTGATGGAGGACAACGTCGCCACGATCCGCGCGATCTGGCTTCCGGGCCATATCCCGCGCGGGCCGGTCACCCTTGCCATCCCCGTCCATGCAGGTCGCGCACTCCGCGCCGAAGCAAACTGAGCGATCCGCGCCGCCAAGACACTCGGAGCCCCGGGCATCGCCATCTCCGTTCTGCTGATCTTCGCGGCCCTCGCGGTGCAGGAGGGCCCGATCCGGGCTGGCGCGGCGGGCCGGTCTGCGGGTTCTACGACCGCGTGGCCGAGCCGCCGGGCACGGGGCCAGCAGGGCTGCGGATCGACAGGACCTTGGGCCACCTCGGGAAAGGGGCGATCGTGTATCTGCCTCTCACGCTTCCGGCGGTCAGTCTCGACATCTGGAACGACCGGACCCGGGGCGCGGCATTCGTGACGAGAACCGCTAGAGACGACGTTCCTTCCTCGCGCCGTCGACGCTGGAGCGCGCGGCGGCCGATCCCCGGCGCAAAGCTCGCGTCCTCGGCCCAGTGCGCCCCCCTGGCATCAGTTCGACCAGGGCGCCCCGCACCGGTCCAACGGTCGTTCTGTGTGGCCAGCTTCAGCGTGAGGTCGGCCCAACGGGCGGGTTTTCGGAAATGAACCGGCGTTGCGCATCCACGCTAGAAACGGCCATGTGGGCGGTATGGGACCGCTCCGGCATGATCCCCGGATGACCGGCGATCATGCGCCGCGGTTCCTCCGACCCATCGAAGCCCGCCGCGACCGGGCAGACCAGATGGCCAGCCGCTTCGCGAATGTTCTCGAACGCAACCAAAAGTTGCAGTGCGCCACGGATCGGGGGCATTGGGACGCGGGCATGGCTGTCGAACTCCATCCGCAACGTCTCGCCATCCCGGAACACGCGCATGATCCTCGGGCCCTGCCGATTTGAACCGCGCGAGGTGCATCAGCCCGGATTGGAGGTCGGGTGCGCAAGGCAGCGTGAAGAAGACCGGGATCACCGGTCCACGAGACATCGCGACGCCCAGGAAAGGAACATGGTCGAGACGCGGCGAGAGCACCGCCAACGCGATGCGGGAGGCCCAAGACATCGGAGGCGCCAGAACCATCGCCCGCCGCAGCTTTCTGATCGGCCCCATCGCGATTCTTGGCGGGGAGGCCTTCGGGGTCTCCTTCGCCACGCGCCCCATCGCCGACCCGCTGCAGAACGATCTGGCCGAGGGCGGGGCCACGCTGATCCCGGTCGTCACGATCACGCCTGACGACATCACCCTGATCGTGCCGCGCGACGATGTGGGCCGCGACGGAGATGCCCGCCGCGGTGCGCGACGCCGCGGTCGAGATCACCGGCGTCGACCCGGCCCGGGTCACCCTGAATGTCTTGCCCGCGGGCGGCAGCTTCGGCCGCAGGCTTGACCCTGACAGCGCGGCGCAGGCGATCCAGATCGCGGTCACCATGCCCGGAACGCCGATGAAGGCCACCTGGAGCCGGCAGGAGGACATGACCCATGACAATCCCCGGCCCCTGCACATGGCCCTCGGGCGGGGGACCGTCGCGGACGGTCGTGTGCTGGCCCAAGATCGCGACAACATCGGCCCCTCGCTCATCCCGTCCTCGTGGGGCCGGGCATCATCACCGCGACGGGCCAGCGCCCGCGCGATGCCGGCCAGCATGACCCTCGACGTCGCATGAGGCATCCCCTGCGTCTTCCCCTGATCGCCGTGGCCAGTCTCGCACCGGGCACCCTGCCCTTGCCCTGGGCGGGCACGGCCTCGACCTCTCCGCTGTGCCGGAGCCGGGCACGGCCGCTTGGGACAGCATCCACACAGCGCTGGCACATCCGCGCTGCCTCGATTGCCATGTGGGCTCGGACAAGGTTCCGCTTTGGGGCACGGTGCGGGCGCATCTGCAGGATATGGCAATCCGGTCCGCCGCCGGCATGCCCTGACCGGCAGGGTGAGATCGTCCCGGAAACTCCCGGAACGCCCGACACCAAAGGAATACGATGTCATTTCAACGACCGGGTGGACACAGGCAGGCGGCAGGGCAATAGCCTTCGCGCTTGGCCCGCGACGGCAGTCTTGCGCGAAGTGCCGTCCAACCCGTTGCGATCACGAAGGTCGAAGCGAGGCTTTTCTCGGTATGGATGTGATTGCGCAGCGTCGTCCGCTGGCTGTCTGGGGCGATGCCTTTGCTGAAACCTGATGTCTACCGTTGGCCACCGGTGACCGACAAGGCGACACCGGCCGCGGCCAGAACCGGGTCGACGATGGGAACGCCCAGCGCCGCTTGCAGGACGGCCCGCCTTGGGCCGAAGCCGCCGCATCCCAGCACGATCGCCCCGGCTCCGGACGCGATCAGCCGCCGCCCCGCCGCGAGCAGTTCGTCGTAGACCGCCGGGTCGTGCCCCGCCGCATAGGCAGAAACGCCGGACAGGCCGACCTCGTCCGCAAGCCGCTCCAGCATGCCCATCCGCTCCAGCCGGACCCTGTGGCGGGCGATCGGAAGCTCGGACAGGGCGATGATCCCGAAGCGGGGGGCCAGGGCCAGGGCCGCGGCCACGCCCGCCTCCTGGATGCCGATGACCGGACAGGGAACCGCGGCGCGGGTCTCTGCCACGCCGGGATCGGAGAAACAGGCGACGATCACCGCGAGCGGCGCCTCCTGCGCCGCCGCGAGCGCGGCCACACGGGGCCCGGCCTCTGCCACGTCGCGGTCGGTCACGATGGTCGCCGGCCCCTCGGGGATGTCGAGGCAGAGGAACCGGTCGTCGAGCGCATCGCGCATCGCGCTTGTCACCTCGGGTGTGCTGTTGGGGTTGATGACGATGATCCGTCGCGCGTTGCTCATGGCTTTGTCATCCGAAAGACCGCCTCTATCTCGACCGTGATATCGCCCGGCAGGGACGGCAAGACAATGGTGGTGCGGGCATGGCCGCCGGGCAGGACCGTCTCGAAGAGATCCGAACATCCGTCCAGCACGCTGTCGGCCGCAGCAAAACCGGGGCCCGCGTTCACCATGCCGAGCAGGCGCACCACCCCGTCGAGCCTCTCGAGCCGGCCCGGGACCGCGTCCACCGAGGCCAGCAGCGACAGGGCGGTGAGGCCCGCCCGGCGTCGCGCCTCAATCAGGCCCACGACATCGGCCTTGCCCGTCAGTGTCCGGCCCGCGGCGTCGAGGGGTGCCTGGCCAGAGACATAGAGCAGGGGGCCGACCTCCACCGCGCGTTCGAAATTGCCGATGGCCGGCGACAGGGGCGGCAGGACAAGCCCCGCCGCCGCCATTCGCCCGGGAACGCCGCCGGTCATTTCAAGTCGGACACGCCCGTCGCGACGAACAATTCCGATTGCAGCGAGGTAAGATGGGTTGACCCGCCGGGCGGCGGCCAGATGCCCTCGGCGCTGGCGGCGGCACGGGCCTTCACCCGGTCGTCGAGCGACTTGTAGGGCCAGATATGCGCGATCTTCTGCGGGCCGCCCTCGATCGAGGTCATCACCATCATGAGCGGCGAGATCTCGTTGCGGCGCTCGACGATCTTGGCCCAGGCGGCCTCGGTCTCGGCCCGGCCGAAGGGGGCGAGCGTGTAGGTCCGGAACTCGTAGAACGGGCCATGATCGCCGGGCTCGATGTCCTTGCAGAACGAGAACGGCTCGAACGCGGTGGAGGTGGCGCCCCCGAGATATTGCCCGATGCCGTAGGGGTCGGCCTCGGCCATCCGGCGCTGGCGATCCGCGCCGAGCGCGGCGGTATCCTCGTAGGCCGTGAGGAAGGTGAAACGGTTCAGGACCCCGAACTCGCAGGAAAAGGCGCCCAGAATGCGACCCGTCTGGGTGAAATTCGCATATGTTTCCGGCAATTTCTGCATGACGGGGCCGAGCATGTTCGGCAGAAGGGACAGGGTCGTCAGGTCGTAGATCATTGGGGCGCTCCTTGATGGGGAAGTGCCTTGACGGCATGAAGCCGAGATTGCACACAGTTGGTATGCCATAGGGATTCCATGATCCCCGCCCTGGTGCAACTCTTTTCGACGGGGCCCGGGGCCAACAGGACAAGGACAGGTGCAGGGATGTTCGATTTGACCATAGCGGGGCGGCTCGTGCTGCCGGGGGGCGTCATCGCCGACGGCTGGCTGGCCATCGCGGATGGCAAGATCGCCGCCATCGGCGAGGGCACCGCGCCCGACGCGACCGAGGCGGTGGCCCATCCCGGCGCCTGGATCCTGCCCGGCGCCATCGACGGTCAGACCCATGCGGGCAGCCAGATCGGCTTTGCCGGGATCGGCCCGACGACCGCCGCCGCCTGCATCGGCGGGGTCACGACGATCGTGGACATGCCCTATGACGACCCCGACCCGATCACCACGGGCGACCTGCTGGCGCAGAAGGTCACAGCGATCGGAGAGCTGGCGCACAGCAACGTCGCGCTTTACGGCACGGTGCCGGTGACGCCCGATCCGGCGGATATCGCGGCGCTTGTGGCCGGCGGGGTCTGCGCCTTCAAGATCTCGTCCTTCGAGGCCCATCCCCACCGCTTTCCCCGGATCGGAAGCGGCGCCGTGCTTGCCCTGTTCGAGGCCCTGCGTGACACCGGCCTGCCGGTCGGCATCCACAACGAGGACCAGGAGGTCGTCCGTGCGACCGAGGCGGCTTTTCGCGCGGCCGGCCGCACGCGGCCCGAGGATCACAGCCCGTCGCGCCCGCCGGTGGCCGAGATGTCGGCGACGGCCACCTTCCTGGAGCTTGGCGCCGCGCAGGGTGGCCACGCCCATATCGTGCACATCTCGATCCCCGAGGGCTTTGACCTGGTGGCCGAGCATCGCGCCCGCGGAGAGCGGGCGACCGCCGAGATGTGCCTGCACTACCTGCTGTTCGACGCGGCCGAGGACATGCCCCGCCTTGGCGCGAAGATGAAGGTGAACCCGCCGATCCGCGCCGGCCTGCGCGACGCGCTCTGGGAGGTGATCGAGACCGGCCGCGCCAATTTCGTCTCCTCCGACCACAGCGCCTGGGGGCTGGAGCGCAAATCCTCCGACAATATCTTCGAGGTGGCGGCGGGGATGCCAGGGCTGGAGACGCTGCTGCCCGGCTTCTTTACCGAGGCGCTGCGCCGGACGGGCGACGGCGACGCGGCGGCGCGGCTTGCGGCGGCGCTGCTGTCGGAGGGGCCGGCGGATTTCTTCGGTCTCTCGACCAAGGGCCGCCTGGCCCCCGGCGCCGATGCCGACCTCGCGATCCTGGCGCCCGAGCCCTTCACCTACGATTGCAAGGCCAACCCCGATGGCCCCGGTTGGAGCGCGTATGACGGCATGACCTTCTCGGTGCGGCCGGCGGCGACCTACGTCGGCGGTCAGCTGGCCTATGACGGCCGGGCGGTGACCGGCCTCACCGCCGGCACCTTCGCGCGGCGGACCGCCTGACCGGCCCTAGCGGACCCCGGCGAGCCGGTTCACGATGGCGATCTTGACCGTGTCGATATGGGTGAACATCGCCGCCTGCGCGGCCGCGCCATCGCCGGTTTCGAGGGCGTCGAGAATCGTTCCGCTGTGATCGTCCCGGTAGAAAAAGCTGTTGGGGTTGCGGAAGGTGTTGAACACATGGGTCCGGCGCCGCAGGTCGCGGATCATCCCGGCCATGGTCTCGTTCCCCGCCGCCTCGGAAATGGCGCCGTGCAGCAGGTCGTCCACGGCCCAGATCTCGGACGGGCTGGGGTCCTTCTTCTGCGAGAGCGCCTGCACCGCCGCCCGGATCTCGGCGATCATGGCCAAGGGCACGTGGCCCGCGGCAAGCCGCGCGGCCTCGGCCTCCAAAAGCTGGCGGATGTTGAGGACCTCGACGAAGGCCTCGGTCGAGAACGGCGCCACGGTGACGCCCCGTCCGGGCTGGCGCAGGACCATCCGCTCGGCCTCCAGCCGTCCCAGCGCCTCGCGCACCGGGGTGCGGGAGGCGTTCAGCCGATCGGCCATCTTGCGTTCGACGATCACGTCGCCGGGCCGCAGCTCGCCGCCGATCAGGATGTCGATGATCTGCTCATAGACCTGATCCACCCGGTTCGGCTTGTCGGCCAGACCGGTCGCAACCAATGCGGCATCACTTGTCATGCATGGAACTCCCCAAGCGCCTCGCAGATCTCTGTTCTAGGGCCGAGACGGGGGAATTGGAACATCTGACGATGGACCTTCGGCATTCCATCGGTCCACAGCCTGCTTGCCGGTGGTCCGCCCGGGCCCGGGTTTGCCCGAAAATTATGCAGATCCCATTGCAAGCGGCCTCTTCGCAGGCCGGATCCGGGTCGGGGTTGACTGCCGCGGCGCGGCTGCACACAGTTGGCATACCATTGGTGCGCAATTTCGCCCCGCGAAGGAATCGGAGACGCAGATGACACAATCGCCCTGGCGCGCCACCTGCATTCAGATGACGGGCGACCGGGCCTGTCAGGCCGCGACGGGCGCAGAAGCGCAGCGCGTGATCGCTGGCAACCAGGCCCGGCTGATCCGGATGATCGAACAGGCCCTCGCCGGGCCGGAGCGCCCGGACCTCGTGGTCTTTCCCGAATTCGGCATGACCGGCCCGCCGCTGGGCATGGCCGTGCCCGACTGGATCCGGCGGGCCTGCTCCACCATTCCCGGCCCGCTGACCGAGCCGCTGCAGGCGCTCGCCCGGCGCGAGGGCATCTATATCGCCGGCAACATGTTCGAGGCGCCAGAGGAATGGCCGGGGCGCTATTTCAACTCGTCGTTCATCATCGGGCCCGAGGGCACGATCCTGTCGAATTATCGCAGGGTGAATGTCGCGGCCTTCCCCTCGGTCCATGACTTCATGACCGACTACCTTCGGGCCACGCCCTACGACCAGGTCTTTCCGGTGGCCGACACCCCGCTCGGCAAGCTCTGTGTCATTGCCTGCGGAGAGATCACCGTGCCCGAGGTCGCCCGCTGCATGATGATGCAGGGCGCCGAGGTCATCCTGCACCCCACGAACTCGCGCTATTCCCCGGCGCAGGAGGCGGCGAAGGTCGCGCGGGTGACCGAGAACATGATGGCCATGGTCTCGGCCAATGTCGCCGGGCCCATCGGCTTTTCGCCCGACGGCACCTTCACCGGCGGCCGGTCCCACATCATGGATCACTGGGGCGAAACGCTGGCCCTGCGCGAAGAGGCCGACGAGACCACCGCCGTCAGCGCCCTGATCGACATCGAACAGCTGCGCGCCGATCGCCGCCGCGACAGCGGGCTGTCGAACCCGCACCTGCGGGCACGCTACGAGATGTATGTGCCCTATTACCAGAACGCGCGGTTCTACCCGCCCGACCATTTCCGCGATGCGCCCATGCAGCACGCGGATGAAACCCACGACGCCATCGCCCGCGCCCGCGCCAACCTGGAGCGCAGCGGCGTGCTTGTCCCGCTTCCCACCGGGGCGAAAGACCCCGCCTCTACCGTCGAATTGTAGGAGACGTCAGATGATCACAGCCGAAGAAAACGTAGACCTCTGCCGCGTGGGCCGCGGCACCTTGATGGGCGAGTTCTTCCGCCAGTTCTGGACCCCGGTATGCCTGTCGTCCGAGCTGGTCGCCGATGGCGATCCGGTGCGGCTGATGATCCTGGGCGAAAAGCTCATCGGCTTCCGCGACAGCGACGGCCGGGTCGGCGTGATGGACCACCGCTGCCCGCACCGCTGCGCCTCGCTGTTCTTCGGGCGCAACGAGCTGGGCGGCATCCGCTGCGCCTACCACGGCTGGAAATTCGACGTGAACGGCAAGTGCCTCGACCAGCCCAACCTCGAGGACAAGAACAAGTATCCCGCCGGCACCCCGGCCTATGCCTACAAGACCTGCGAATCCGGCGGGCTGGTCTTCGCCTATTTCGGCGAGCGGCAGGACGCCCCACCGCCCCTGCCCGAGATCGAGGCTATCATGGGCGAGGGCAACGACGCCAATATCGCCCTCACCCACCGCGACTGCAACTACATGCAGGCGCTCGAGGGCGACGTCGACACCTCGCACCTGGGTTTTCTACATGCGGGCGGGATCGACGGCGACCGGCTGGACCTGTCCGATCCGGAAGTGTTCACGGTCACCGAGAAATCGCCGAAGATCAACGTCACCACCACCGATTTCGGCACGATGTATTCCGCCCAGCGCGACGCCTATGAGGGGCAGGAGCATCAGCGCTATGCCTGCTACCTGTTCCCGTTCTGGGTCACCTATCCCGGCGGCGGCGGGCTTGAGGTCAGCAAGACCGTCAACGCCTGGGTGCCGATCGACGACCACAGCACGATGATCTTCAACATCGACCTCTCGCGCGCCGAGGGCGGCGGCAAGAAAAGCCTCAAATACACCGACGGCACCCCGGTCAGCGGCCTTGCCCGGCCGTTGGAATACCTGCCGACCACCACCGACTGGAAAGGGCGCTGGCGGCCGGTCAAGGACGAGACCAACGACTACGGCATCGACCGCGAATGGCAGCGCAACGGCGACAGCTACACCGGCATCGTCGGCGTCCCGCTCCAGGATCAGGCGATCCAGGAGAGCATGGGCCCGGTTGTCGATCGCACGATGGAGCATCTCGCAGCCTCGGACCGCATGGTGATCCTGACCCGGCGCGTCATGCTCGACGCGGCGATAGAGTGGCGGGACGAAAAGAAGCTGCCCGACTTCGTGGATCATCCCGAATACGCCCGCGAGGCGCGCGGCGGCGACATCCTCGTGCCCAAGGGGACCGACTGGCTCGAGTTCTACGAAGAGAAGATGGCGGCCATCAAGGCGGGCAAGCAAAAGCAATCCGCGGCTGAATGAGCTTGCAGGAAACGACTTGGGCCGGCAGCGACATGCCGGCCACGGGCGGTGACGGCGGGGGTCTGACCCTGCGCGTCACCGCGATCCGTTATCGGACGGAAACCGTCCGGCAGATCGAGCTTCGGCATCCGGGCGGCGCGGCCTTGCCGCCGGCCAGCCCCGGCGCCCATATCGACCTGCGCCTGCCGGGCGACCTGTCGCGCAGCTATTCTCTGGTGAACGCGCCGGGCGACGACGGGCGCTACGTCATCGCGGTCCACCGCGACCCGGCCAGCCGGGGCGGGTCGGCCCATATGTGCGAGACCCTGCGCGTGGGCGACATGATAGAGGTGTCAGCCCCGCTCAATACCTTTCCGATGGCCGAAACCGGGGATGCCGTGTTCTTTGCAGGCGGCATCGGCATCACGCCGATCCTGTCGATGATCCGCGCCCGGGCCGCCAGCGGTGCGGGCTGGACGTTGCATTACGCGTTCCGGGCCGAGGCCCTTGCCGCCTACCTGGATGAGCTGCGCCACCTGGCCGCCGAAAGCGGCGGCACCCTGCACCTGCATGACGACGCGCTGAGCGGCGCGGTCTACGACATTGCCGCCGACGTGGCGGCGGTGCCTGCGGGCGCACATCTTTATTGCTGTGGACCCTCCCCGATGCTCGACGCCTTCGAGGCGGCGGCCGCGGCCGAAAAAGGACGCGACCCCGACACGATCCATGTGGAGCGCTTCACCAACGTGGTCGAGGCCTCGACCGAGAGCTTCACCGTCGTGCTCAAGCGCAAGGGCAAGGAATTCGAGGTGCCTGCCGGGCGCACCATCATGGAGGTCCTGCAGGAGAATGGCGTGCGCGTTGCCTATTCCTGTCGCGAGGGCGTCTGCGGCACCTGCGAGACCCGGGTGATTGAGGGCGAGCCCGACCACAAGGACAAGGTCCTGTCCGAGCGCGAACGCGCCTCGAACAAGGTCATCATGATCTGCTGCTCTGGCGCCAGGTCCAGCCGCCTCGTCCTCGACATCTGATCCGTCGACCTCTGACCGTCGACCTCTTTGACCGTCGACCTCTGCCCGTCGACCACTGACCGTCGATCTTCGCCAAACGGAAAGCGGCCCGCACCGGGAACGGAGCGGGCCGCTTTCGTCTTGTGTCCCGGTCCGTGCCTAGTCGTGCCCGTCGCTCTTGTCCCGCCACGGGATCGCGAAGCGTTCCACCCGCTCGAGAACCAGGAAAAACGACATGCCGATCAACGCGATGCAGATGATAGCCGCGAATTGCCGCGTCACGTCGAAATTGGCCCCCGCGATCACGATCAGATAGCCCAGCCCTTTGTCCGCGCCGATGAACTCCGCCACGACGGCGCCGATGACCGACAGGGCGGTCGCCAGCTTCAGCCCCGCGAAGATCGACGGCAGCGCCTGCGGCAGCCGGAACTTCCAGAACGTCTGCCAGGACGAGGCGCCCATCGACCGCGCGAGGTGCAGCATCTCGTCCGGTGCCGATTTGAGCCCCATGACCGAGTTGATCACGATCGGAAAGAACGCGAGCAGGATCACGATGACGATCTTGGGCGTCATGCCATAGCCGAACCAGGTCAGCAGCAGCGGCGCGATGGCCACCTTTGGAATCGTCTGGCTGGCCACGATCAGGGGGTACACACCCTTGGCCATGAACTTCGAATAGACGATCGAGACGGCCAGCGGCACGCCGATCAGCACCGCGAGCGTAAAGCCCAGGAGCACTTCGAACAGGGTCACCATCGCGTTCGGGAACAGCCGGTGGCCGTAGTCGTAGAACTCCATCGCGATGGCGGTGGGGGTCGGCAGGATGAAGGACGGCACATCCCCCAGCCGCACGGCGAGCTCCCAGAACACCAGAAGCCCGACGAGGGTGTAGACCACCATCGGAACCGCCTTGAGGAACCGCAGGGGCGCGGCCTCTGTCCTGTCGGCCTGTGGGTCCGTTATCGTTGCCATTGCACTCACTCCTCCCGAAAGACGCCGAGGCTCTTGAAGATGCCGGTCAGCTGATGGGTGTATTCGATGAATTTCGGATCCTCGCGCATGGCGAGGCGCCGGGGCCGGGGCAGGTCGATGTCGACGATCTGCTCCACCCGCCCGGGGCGGGGGGTCATCACCACGATACGGTCGGACAGGAAGATCGCCTCGGTAATCGAGTGGGTGATGAAGAACACCGTCATCTTGTCGTCCCGGCACAGCCGCAGCAGGTCGATCTGAAGCTGGTCCCGCGTCATCGCGTCGAGTGCGCCGAACGGCTCGTCCATCAACAGCAACCGCGGCCGGTGCAGCAGGGCCCGGCAGATCGAGACGCGCTGGCGCATCCCGCCCGACAGCTCCTTGGGGTAGGCATCGTGGAAATCGTCGAGCGAGACCATCGACAGGAGCTCTGTCGCGCGGGCCCGGGCCTTGGTCATGTCGGATTTGCGCAGCTCGGCCTGGATCAGCACGTTCTGCAACGCGGATCGCCAGTCCAGCAGCACGTCCCGCTGAAAGACGATGCCGGAATCGGGCGTGGGCCCATCAACCTTGTCACCTTCGACCCGGATTTCACCGGCGGTCATCGGGATCAGCCCGGCCAGCAGCATCATCAGCGTGGACTTGCCGCAGCCCGACGGCCCGAGGATCGAGACGAACTCGCCCGGGCGGATGTCGAGGTCGATCGGTTCCAGGGCCTGAACCCGGCCCTGCCGGCCGTCGAAGACCTTGGTCACTCCGCTCATAGAGACCGAAGCGCCCGTTGGCGTTGACAGTGTTTGCGGTTCGGCGACTGCATTCATTCGATTTTCGGCCGGGTCCGGCCGCTCCCTGGTATTGGGGGCCGACGGCGAACCGGCGGCCGGTTCGTATCACTCAGACCGAGCGGATCATGCCGCCGTCGACGCGCAGGGTGCTGCCGGTCACGTAACTTGCATGAACGCTGGCAAGGAAAGCGGCGACGGCGCCGAATTCCTCGGGGCTGCCAAAGCGGCCCGCGGGGATCATCCCGGTCGAGGCCGCCTGGACCTCTTCCAGCGACTTGCCCGCGCGCTCTGCCGCGGCCGCGTCGAGGGTTCTGACGCGGTCCGTCAGGATCCGGCCCGGCGCGACCAGGTTGACGGTCACCCCGTCGGAGGCGACCTCGGCTGCCAGCGTCTTCATGAAGCCCAGAAGGCTCATCCTCAGCGCGTTCGATACCGGCAGATGCGGGATCGGCTGGATCACGCCGCTGGACGAGATCGTCAGGATCCGGCCCCAGCCCTGCGCCCGCATCGGACCGACCAGGTCCAGGGTCAGCGCGATCAGCGGGGTGACCATGCGGCCGTATTGCGCCTGCATCTCTTCGGCCGACACGGTGCTGGGCGGCCCTGGCGGCGGGCCGCCGGAATTGTTCACGAGGATATCGACCTTGCCCGTCCGGGCCCGCGCCCCCGCGGCCAGCAGGCCGGGCGCGTCCGGGTCGCCGAGGTCGGCCACGACGCTGTCGGCCTGCTCGCGCATCCCGGCCGGAAGCTCGGCCAGGATCGCGTCCAGTTTCCCGGCGTCGCGTCCGGCAAAGGTCACGCTTGCGCCCTCGGCCAGAAGTGTCGTCGCGACGGCGCGGCCAAGGCCCCCCGTCGCGCCGAGCACCAATGCGTGGCGATCTGTCAGTCCCAGGTCCATGCCGGCCACTTCTTTTCGTGATGCGACCGCGGGAGAATGCCCCCCGCGGTCCTGTTGCCTTGATCGTTGATCAGTTGGTTGCCGCCGGCAGATAGGCACCGGTGTAGATGTCGTCGGGCGTCAGCCCGGGTTCCATCCCAGCATACGTCTCCAGCAGATCGATGGTGAGCGTGATGTCCTCTTCCATGACCGTGCCGAACGGCATGCCTTCTGAAGCGGCGGTATGCTCGTACTTCTGCATGACGATGATCTGTTCGAGAATCGCGTCCGGGTCCGCGTCGGGCCGATTCTCCATGATCATGTCGCGGGCGGCCTCGGGGTCGGCCTCGACATCGGCCTTGGCCTGGATGATCGCGGCGAGAAAGCCCTCGACGACCTCGGGGTTCTCCTCGAGATAGGATTTCTGCACGATCACCGACGAGCCGAGGATGTTGACGCCGTAGTCAGCGAACAGGATCGGATCCTCGATCGGGTGCATCGCGGCGACCTTGTCGCCGTCCGGGTTCGCCCAGCCGTTGATGAAGTCCACATCGCCGTTCAGCAGCGCGACACGGTCGGCGCCGCCGTTGATGATGATGATGTCCACCATCTCCATGTCGACGTCATTGGCCTCGGCGAAGGCGCGGATCATGCCGTCCTCGAAGTTGCCCGCGTCGGTGCCGAAGCGCTTGCCCTCGAGATCCGCCGGGGTGGTGATGCCCGAGCCTTCGAGCGCGATGATCGACGAGGGATCCTTCTGCACGAGGCCCGCGACCGCGATCAGGCTGTCGGCGCCCGATCCCTGCTGGGCCTGCGCCAGCGCACCGATACCCGCGATGCCGATTTCGAAATCGCCCGCGCCGACGGCCTGGATGGTCCCGGTGGAGCCGTTGCCGTCGACGATATCGACGTCGAGCCCCTGCTCGGCGAAGTAGCCCTTTTCCTGGGCCACGAAGAACGGCGCGTCGACGCCGCCGGTGACCCAGGCCAGGCGCAGCCTGATCTCTGTCAGGTCATCCTGCGCGATGGCCGGAAGGCCGAGAACGCCGGCCAGCGCGAGACCGGAGAACGTTTTCATTAGGAGGTGTTTCATGAGTTTCCCCTGCTTCATTTCGCCCGAAGAGCCGGGCAGATGGTTCGGTGCCGGCTTGGCATTCTCATGGTATGCCAACTGAATACATTGCCCTAGCGAAATGGCGCAATGGACCCATCCGAGCAAGAAATGTCCCTTTTTTGTGCAGTCATCGCGGGTTTTTGCCGCCAATCGCCCAGCCATTGCGCGATATCGGCGGGTGATTCGCCGATCAGCGCCCGTTCAGCACGTACCAGGCGGGCCCCTCGGGCAGCGGCCAGCCGTCGTAGAAGGCCCGGATATAGGGCAGCAGCGCGTCCGAAAGGTCGCCCCGCGCGATGGCCGAGTCGGGCTGCGGCGCGGCCATCGCCTCGGCCACCGCCGACAGGGTCGCGGCGCGGTCGACGTGGCACGGGCTGCCGTCGCGATAGACGATCCGTCCGTCGATCACGGTGGCGCGCACATGCTCTGTCTTGGCGCGGTGGATCAGGACGGCCTCGGGGGGCATCGCGGGTTCCGTGAACGGGTGGGTCATCGCCGGCCAGTCGAGCACCACCATGTCCGCCCGCCTGCCCGGCGCGAGCCGCCCGATCTCGTCCCCGAAGCCGATTGCGCGGGCGCCGGTCTCGGTCGCCATGCGGAAGATCTGCGCGGGGGTGAGGGCTGTGGCCTCCAGCCCCGGCACGCAATGCAGATGCTTGACCAGCCGCATCTCCTGCAACATGTCGCGGTCGTCGTTCAGCCCGGCCTCGTCGATGCCCAGCGCCACGGGAATGCCGCGGGCGACGTATTCGGTAACCGGCGCGATCCCGCTTCGAAGGCGCAGGTTGGAGCTTGCGTTGTGGCAGATGCAGCAGCCGCTGGCGTGGATCAGATCCATGTCGTGCGCGTCGCACCAGGTCCCGTGCCCGAGGGTGACATGGGGCCCGAGGAACCCGATCTCGGCCAGGTGCGCGACGGCGGACTTGCCGAACCGGCGGGTGGCGTATTCCTTCTGATAGACGGTTTCGGACAGGTGCAGGTGGATGCCCATGCCGTAGGTCGCCGCCCATTGGGAGGTCTTGCGCAACAGCGCGTCGGACGCGCGTTCCATGTTTATCGGCGCGAGCCACAGCCGCACAAGCGGGTCACGCGCCGCGCCGAAGCGGTCCACCATCGGCTTCAGGTAGTCGCTCTCGAACTCCTCGAGACGGAAGTGATGCGGCGCCAGATGTGCGCGGGTCCGGTCCCGAAGGGCCTCGGGCAGGCTGTCCACGAAGATCTCGTCATCCTCGTAGACCAGCCGGTTCTGGTCGCGGTTGCAGAAGGCATAGCTGACCCGCAGGCCAAGGTCGCGATAGGCGCGGATGACCTCGCCCGCCTCGTCCGGCCAGGCCGAGACCGGGGCCGGGCGCATCCGGCCCAGGTGCTGAACGGCGGTCACCCCCGAGGCGACATGCTCGAACCCCGAAACAAGCGCGTCGAGGTAGGGCGGCACGGCGCGGGCCCGCCATTGGTGGGTCAGCCACAGCTCCAGCGGCAGGTCGGGGCTGCCAAGCTGGATCGGGGTCATTCCGATATGATGGTGCGCGTCCACCAGCCCCGGAATGACGAGCGCATCGCCATCGCCGAGCACGGTCACGTCGGGATTGGCCGCGCGGATCTCCTCCCACGGGCCGATCTGGGCGATCTTGCCGTCGATGCAGAGGATGGCGCCGTCGCGGACAGCCTCGACCCTGTCCTGCGCATCGACCCCCAGAAGAAGGTGACGCCCGCGGACGATTATGGGCGCGGCCGGGCTGTCCGCCGCGCCGGTCATCCCTCGCGCAGGACGCCCGCGCGGGCGAGGTTGGCCAGGGCCGCGCGGTGAACCGGCGCGAAATCGGCCAGCGTCTCCACCGCCCCGTCGGCCAGGGCGTTCGCGGGATAGAACTCGGCGGCGCTATAGAGGTCGCGGTACATGGCAAAGCGGGAGCGCATGAGCGCATTGCCCATGCCGGTGTCCATCCGCGCCGCCTGCAGCGCGTCGATGTCGATCATGGCGGTGACCGCGTTCGTGGGCTCCGCACTGTCCTCGGAGGCCAGGATCTGCCCGCGATGGTCGATGATCTGGGAATGCCCGCCCGTGGCCGTGTCGGAAAAGCCGATGGTGCCGGCGACATTGCACGAGACAAGATAGCACATGTTCTCGGCCGCCCGGCAGAGCTTGGCGGCGTCGCCCACGGGGCTGGGCGGCTCATTGTTGGGATGCAGGATCACCTCGGCCCCGCGCATCATGAACATGCGGGTGATCTCGGGGACCGAGACCTCGCCGCAAGGATAGATCGCCAGCCGTCCCAGCTCGGTCTCGGCGACCGGGTAGATCCCGTCGTCGCCATAGGCCTCGCGGTATTCGTCGAGGATGTCGTGCGGCGAGGTCCAGCTGCCGGTGTTGATCCGGCGATAGCGCAGGATCACCTCGCCCTTGGGGTCGAGCAGGAAGGAGGAGTTGAAGCACCGGTCCGGCCAGCGCGGATCGACCTCGAAATGATTGCCGGCGATATAGATGCCTTGGGCCCGGGCGACCTCGGCCAGTTGATCGGTGATGGCGCCGGGAATCGTGGTGCAGGCCCGTTCGATCCAGAGGCTGGTGGGCAGGCTGCGCGGCGGGCCCTGAAAGGCGAATTCGGGCAGAACCACAAGCTTGGGCGGGGCGTCGCCGGCACATGCGGCCTTGATCGCGGCGATCGCGACGGCGATGTTGCCATTGATGACGGACCAGGCCCCAGCCTTGGTCTCGGCGGAAAACGCGGGCACGCTTTCGATCTGAATGCAGGTGGCACGCCAGGGAGCTATGGCCATTTCGGTCTCCGCAGGTTCGGGCTTCGTCCAGCGGGCCGAAGCGGCTTTCAATTGGAACCCCCTTGGCATACCAATGGCATTCTAAATCGGTCAAGCCGATCCGCCCGCGCGACGGGTGAGGAACAGACGAATGCCGGAAAAATGGGCGGAGGCGGGCCGGGTGAAGGGATCTGAGACCGAAATCGACAGCACAGACATGCTGAAATGCGCGACGGTCGCGGATGAGGGCAACCTCGCGGAGGCAACCTACAGCCGCATTCTCGACTGGATGCTGTCGGGCGATCTGAAAGCCGGGCAGGCGATGCAGGAGCGGCGGCTGGCCGACGCGCTGAACGTCTCGCGCACCCCGGTCCGCGAGGCGCTCGGCCGGCTGGAGGCAGAGCAGCTGCTGATGCGGCGACGGCGCGTGCTTCTGGTGGCAGAGCTGTCGGTGGAAACCTATGTCCACCTGCTCGACATGCGGCGGATCCTCGAGACCGAGGTGGCCGCCCGCGCGACCGGCCACCTGAGCGCCGCCGTCGCCGCCCGGGTCGAGGACGCGATCTCGGACCTGCTGGCCCAGGAGGCACCGACGCCGGCCGCCCATTGGGCGGTCGACGACCTGGTGCACAACAGCATCGCCGAGGCCGCCGGCAATCCGACGATCACCCAGACGATCCGGGACCTGCGCCGGCGCACCCACATCTTCAACACCCAGCGCATCGCCTATCGCCGGCGGCCCGGCGCGGACGAGCACCGCGCCCTGATCCACGCCGTGCGGGGCGCTGATCCCGCGCTGTCTCGCCGGCTGATGGGAGAGCATCTGGACCACGTGCGGGACGCGATCATCGACTACATCCTGGGCCATCGCACTTGACGGACAGCCGGCAGACCCGGACCGGCCTGATGCTGTCCTGCGCGCTGCTGGCGCTGTTTCTGGCCGCGCTCGAACAGACGATCCTGGGGCCGGCCATGGCCGACATCGTGGCCGAGCTCGGCGGCGGCCCGTTGCTGCCCTGGGTCGCGACGGCCTACCTGATGGCGGCCACCGCGGCCGCGCCGATCCTGGGGGCGCTGGCCGACATCCACGGGCGGCGGCGGGTGCTGTTGTCGTCCGTTGGGCTGTTCATCGCCGGCTCGGTCCTCGGGGCGCTGGCCGATACCTTGCCGGTGCTGGTCGCGGCAAGGGCGGTGCAGGGCGCGGGGGCCGGCGGGCTATTCGCGCTGCCCTTCGTCGTCATCACCGACCTTGTGCCACCGCAGCGCCGGGCGATCTTTGCCGCCGGCATCTCGACGATCTACGCGGTGGCCTCGATCCTCGGTCCGCTGGCCGGGGGTGGCCTGGTCGATGCCCTTCACTGGAGCGCGGTGTTCTGGATCAACCTGCCGATCGGGGCGGTCGTCGTCACCGGGGTGCTGATCGCCGGGCCCATGGGCGGCAAACGCCACGACCGACGGGTCGATTTGCCCGGCGCGGCGCTGATCGTCGCGACCAGCTTCGCCGCCGTGCTCGCGCTTGACCGCGCCGCGGCGGGAGACGTGCGCGACATCCTGCAGGCGCTGGGCCTGGCCGTGGTCGCGGCGCTTTGCTTCGCGGGATTCGGGCGGCGCATGATGCGCGCCCCCGATCCGCTTGTGCCGCTGTCGGTGCTGACCGACCGGACGATCCTGCTGGTCGCGCTCGTCCTGTTCTGCTGCCAGGGGGCGAACGTCGGGCTGGCGCTCTACCTGCCGCTCTACTGGCGCACGGAATACGGCATGACGGCGACCGAATCCGGGCTGGCTGTCCTGGGGCTGCTGATCGGGGTGATCGTGGGTCCCTACCTCTCGCCCCGGCTGCTGCTGCGCAATCCGCGCTACCGGCCGGTGATGGTCGCGGGCGCGGCGCTGGCGACGGCGGGGGCCGCCGGCCTGACCCTTGCGATCGCGCTTGGCGCGTCGATCCTGGTGGTCGAGTTCGCCTCGGCCACCCTGGGGTTCGGCATCGGCATCCTCTACCCGGTGGTCCTGCTCGCGGTGCAGAACGCGGCGCGCCCCGAGACGGCCGGCGCGGCCATGGGCATCCTCGCCTTCATGCGGGCCATCGGCGCCACCCTGGGCGTGTCGGCCGTGGGGATCGCCGCGATCGCTACCGGCATCGACGGCGGCACCGGGGCGGGCTGGCCGACCTGGACCCTGTTCGTGCCGGGACTGGTGATGATGGCGCTCTGCCTCGGCGCCTGCCTCGCCCTGCCAGACCGGGCGCTGAGCGGCTATGCCGTCAAGAAAGATGCGCCAGCCGCGCCGCCTGCCGGCGAATGATCGTCTCGACCTCGGCCACGGCCTGCGGCGACAGCGGCGCCCCGGGCGACCGGATGCGGGCGTCGGCGATGATGCCCTGGCTGGCAAAGACATGCTTGCGCACCGCGAGCCCCACGCCGGGTTGCTGTTCATAGCGGACAAGTGGCAGGTAGGCCTCGAAGACGTCGTGGGCGCGCTCGGTCTCGCCCGCCGTCATCAGGCGGACGACATCGGTCATCATCTCGGGAAAGCAGAAACCGGTCATCGCGCCGTCGGCGCCGCGGGCCATCTCCTCGGGCAGGAACAGGCCGCCGTTGCCGCAGAGGATAGAGGTCCGCCGCCGCCCCGCGGCCTCGGCATCGCGCAGGGCGCTGATCTTGGACAGGCCGGGCCAGTCCTCGTGCTTGAGCATGACGATGGAGGGATGGGCCTCGAAGATCCGGCCCAGCGTGCCGTTGGAGATCGCGACATTCGTCGCAAGCGGAAAGTCCTGAAGCACCAGTGGCACATCGGGCCCGATCGTCTCGACCACCTGGGCGTAATAAGCCTCGATGCTTTCGTTGGTGGACAGCGAGCCTGGCGGCGCGACCATGACGCCCGCGGCGCCCATGTCCATCACCGCCTTCGAAAGTTCTCCGATCGCGGCCTGGCCGGGGGCCGAGACGCCGACCACCACCGGAAGATCCGGCAAGCGCCCGATGACCCGGGCGGCGAAGGCGCGCGATTCAGCCTGCGTCAGCTTGGGCGCCTCGCCCATCATGCCGAGGATCGTCAGCCCGTCAGCGCCCTTGGCGACGTAGTGATCGGTCAGGCTGTCGGCCGATGCGAGATCGAGCGCCCCCGATTCGGTGAACGGCGTCGCCGAAATGACGAAAACACCTTTCGATCCTGACGAAATAAGCGGCATGTCGTTTCCCTGGATGATCCTCGTTCAAGCACAAAGGGTCGTGCACACCCGCCTGACGATGCAAGCGGGTCGCGGGCGCACGAAACTCTCCTTGTCGAGGTGAACCCTATTGGCATACCGATAAAATGCCAAGAGTATACAGTCGCCGGCCGGTGTCGTTTCTCCGAAACCGAGGCACCACCGCCGGACCACAAGCGAGATGGGAAGAGCGATGTCGAGCATCCTGATATCGGGCGCCACACGGGGGATCGGCCTTGAACTCGCTCGGCAATTCGGCGCGGACGGCTGGGATGTGATCGGCACCGCGCGCGATCCCGGCGCGGCGGGCGCCTTGCGGGACACCGGCGCCGAGGTCCTGCCGCTGGAGGCGACGGATGCTGCCTCGATCGCGGGCCTCGCCCGGGCGCTGGACGGTCGGCCGCTGGACGTGGTCATCGCGAACGCGGGGATATCGGGCGACCTTACCGCCCGCGCCGCGCAGGTCACGCGCGAGGATTTCCTGCAGGTCGTGGGCACCAACACCTTTGCCCCGCTGGCCCTGGTCTCGGCGTTGAAGCCGAACCTGCTGGCCGGCACGCGCCGGCTGGCCTGCGCCATGTCCAGCCTGATGAGCTCGGTGACACTGAATGACTGGGGCACGCAATTCAGCTATCGCGCCTCGAAATCGGGGCTGAACGCGGTCTGGCGGTCCCTGTCGCTGGACTGGAAGACCAACCGCATCGCCTGCGTCCTGCTGCGCCCCGGCTTCGTCGCCACCGAGATGACCGGCGGCCAGGGGATGCCGGTCGCCGACAGCGTCGCCGGGCTGAAGACCGTGGTCGAGGGGCTGGGGCCGGACGACACCGGACGGCTGATCGGCTTCGACGGAAAGGATCTGCCATGGTGATCCAAGCGGGAGTATCTTCATGCCGACCATCCTGATCACGGACGCGCATCGCGACCCGGGCCTCGCCCTCGCCACCCATTACGCCAACGACGACTGGGAGGTGATCGCGGTCAACCGCGCGCCGCTGCCCCCCGCGGCCTTCGTCGCGCTGGGCGCCAATGTCCGCGAGCTCCGCTTCGATCCGCTGTCCGAGGCCTCGGTTCGTGACGTCGCCCTGCGCCTTCGGGGCCGGCCCATCGACGTGGCGATCCTGACCGGCGAGACGGCAGGAGAGCCGGGGCGCCCCGCCGAGGCGGTCGATCCGGACCATTGGCGCGACCTGATGCTGGTGAACGCCTGGGCGCCGTTCCGGCTGATCGCTCTGCTGGAGGACAATCTGAAGGCAGGTGCGCAAAAGGTGGTCGCGATGCTGTCGGACCCGGAGGCCTACCTCGCGGATTACGGAACGCCGCGCGACTACGCATACCGCGCCTCCAAAGCGTCCCTTCATCAGCTTTGGCGCACTCTCGATATGGAATTTCGGGCCTGGGGCGGCGTTTGCCCCTTGCTTGCCCCTGCCGATGCCGCCGAAATCGCGGCCAGGGTGGCCGCCGCGACCCCGGACGAGGCGGCCCGGGCAAGGCTCTGAGCCAGTTGCGCGTGGGTCGGATACTTAGTAGATCTGAAACGAAATTTTCGCTTCTCTGACGACATCCGGCCCAGCTCCGGCCAAAATATTGCATGAGGCTGTCCAATGATCACGCCTGTTCTCCTGTGCGGAGGCTCAGGGACGCGCCTGTGGCCGCTTTCCCGCAAGAGTTATCCCAAGCAATTCACCGAGCTGGTGGGCGCCGAGAGCCTGTTTCAAGCCTCCGCCCGCCGCTTTGCCTCCGACGGGTTCGCGGCGCCTCTGGTCGTCACCGGCGACGCCTTCCGCTTCATCGTGACCAAGCAGCTTGACGGGATCGGGTTGACCGCCGGCGGCGTATTGATCGAGCCCGACGGCCGCAACACCGCCCCCGCCGCCATCGCCGCCGCGCTGCACATCGCGGCCCAAGACCCCGACGGTCTGATGCTGCTTGCCCCGTCCGACCACGCGATGGAGGACACCGAGGGGTTTGTCCGCGCGATCGAGCTGGGCAGGGCCGCGGCCCTCGACGGCCGGATCGTGACCTTCGGCATCCAGCCCGACCGCCCCGAGACCGGCTATGGCTGGCTTGAGGCCGGCGAGGTCACCCACGAGGGGGTCAAGGCGCTCAACCGCTTTCTGGAAAAGCCCGACCTCGGCGCGGCGACGGAGCTTCTGGCCGACAGCAACAACCTGTGGAACGCGGGCATTTTCCTGGCCCGGGCCTCCACCCTGATCGAGGCCTTCAAGACCCACGCGCCCAGGATCCACGACACCGTGGCCGCGGCCCTCGGGGCGTCGCGCAAGGATCTGGATTTCATCCGCATCGACGAGGCGCTCTGGGCCGGGGTGCCCGAGGATTCGATCGACTTTGCCGTGATGGAGAAGGCCGACAATGTCTCGGTCGTGCCCTATGACGGGCCCTGGACGGACCTCGGCTCCTGGCAGGCGGTCTGGAGCGAGACGGTCAAGGATTCCCACGGCAACGGCCTCAGCCTCGGCGCGACGGCCATCGATTGTGAAAACAGCCTGCTCCGGTCCGAGGACGAGGGGATCGAGCTGGTGGGCATCGGCCTGCGGAACATGGTCGCCATCGCGATGAAGGACGCGGTGATGGTCGCCGACATGTCCGACAGCCAGAACGTCAAGACGGCCGTGTCCGCGCTGAAGAAAAAGGGCGCCTCGCAGGCCGTGCAGCTGCCCGTCGATCACCGGCCATGGGGCTGGTACGAGACGCTGATCCTGTCGGACCGGTTTCAGGTCAAGCGGATCCATGTCCATCCGGGCGCCGCCCTGTCCCTGCAAAGCCATGTGCACCGGTCCGAGCATTGGATCGTGGTCTCTGGCACGGCCAAGGTCACGGTCGACGACGACGTCAAGCTGCTGACCGAGAACCAGTCGGTCTATATCCCGCTGGGCGCCGTTCACCGGATGGAGAACCCCGGCAAGGTGCCCATGGTGCTGATCGAGGTCCAGACCGGCGCCTATCTGGGCGAGGACGACATCATCCGCTACGAAGACGTCTACGCGCGCGGGTGATCTCTCGCGCAACCATCGACAACAGCAACATGAGACGAGGCACGGCAATGGCCCCCAAGTTCGGAACAAGCGGGCTTCGCGGCCTGGTGACGGAGCTTACCGATGCGCTGGTCGGCGACTACACCCGGGCGTTCCTCGCGGCCTGCGACACCGGCGGGCAGGTCTTCGTCGGCTGGGATCTGCGGCCGTCCTCGCCGCGCATCGCCACGGCGGTCATCGCCGCCGCCCGGGCCGAGGGGATCGACGTGGTGCGGGCCGGGATGCTGCCGACCCCGGCGCTGGCGCTGGCCTCGATGTCGGCGGGGGCCGCCGCGATCATGGTCACCGGCAGCCACATCCCCGCCGACCGCAACGGGCTGAAGTTCTACCTGCCGGGCGGCGAGGTCTCCAAGGACGACGAACAGGCGATCAACGCGGCCCTCGGCCGCCCGGCGGGGGCCCGCTCGGCCGCGCTCGCCGAGGGCGCCGGCATCGCCGAGGCCTATGTCGCCCGCTACGGGGCCGCGTTCGGGGCCGAGGCGCTGACCGGTCTGCGGATCGGCGTCTACGAGCATTCCTCGGCCGCCCGCGACATCATGCGCGACGCGCTCGCGCGGTTGGGGGCCGAGGTCGTGGCGCTCGGCCGTTCGGACGTATTCATCCCCGTCGATACGGAGGCCGTGGACCCCGCGACCGGCGACCTCTTCCAGACCTGGTGCGAGGCCCACGGGCTTGACGTCATCGTGTCCACCGACGGCGACGCCGACCGGCCGATGGTGTCGGACGCCACCGGACGGATCGTGCCGGGGGACGTTCTGGGGCCGATCACGGCGCAGGCGCTGGGGGCTGGGGTCCTCTGCACGCCGGTGTCATCCAACAGCGCGGTCGATGCCATGGGCTTCGACCGGATCCGGCGCACACGTATCGGCTCGCCCTTCGTGATCGCCGCGATGGAGGCGGAGCGGGCCCGCGACCCCGCCGCGCCCGTCGTCGGATACGAGGCGAACGGGGGGTTCCTGCTGGGCTTCGCGGCGCAGGGCCCCGCCGGCCCGCTGGCCCCGTTGATGACCCGCGACAGCCTGCTGCCGATCATCGCGCCCCTGGTGCGGGCGCGGGCGGCAGGGCTTGCGCTGGCGGATCTGGTGGCCTCGATGCCCGGCCGGTTCACCGCCTCGAACCGCGTGGAAGGCATCGCGACCGAAACCTCCCGCGCTTTCCTGGAGGAGATGACCTCCGACCCCGTCGCCCGCGCCGCGTTCTTCGAGGACGAGCCTGCCGAGGCTTCGGTCGATCTGACCGACGGCCTGCGGGTGACGTTTCAAGGCGGCGACGTGGTGCACCTGCGCCCCTCGGGCAACGCGCCGGAGTTCCGCTGCTATGCCGAAGCGGACGACCGCGAGACGGCCGAGGCGCTCGTCGCCCGCTACCTCGCCCGTCTTTCGGACAGGCTGGGCTGACGGCGGCTCGCCCCCCTTCAGACGGTCCGGTCGGCCCAGCCCGCGAAGGTCTTTTCCAGCGCGACCACGACATAGTAGAGAACGATCCCGAGGAACGCGAGCGCGATGAGCACCGCGAACATCAGCGGATAGTCCGAGTTCGTCTTGCCGCTGTCGAACAGCGCCCCCAGCCCGCGCCCGTGGGGCGAGACGATCTCCATCAGGTTGGTGCCGATGAAGGCGAGCGTGACGGCGACCTTCAGCGCGCCGAAGAACTCCGGCAGGGTCTTTGGCAGCGCGATCTTCCAGAAGATCGTCGACTGCGACGCCCCGAGCGAGCGCAGGATATCGCGGTATTCAGGCTCCAGCGTCGACAGCCCGATGGAGACCGAGACCGCGATCGGGAAGAAACTGATGATGAAGGCGATCAGCACCGTGTTGAAATCGTGCCAGCCCACGAACATCAGCGCCACGATCGGCACCACCGTCGCCTTGGGGATCGCGTTGAACCCCACCAGCAGCGGATAGAGCGCATCGCGCATCGTGCGCGAAAAGCCCATGATCATGCCCAGGGCCGTGCCGAAGATCACCGCCAGGATCAGCCCCGCCACCGTGCGCCACAAGGTCTGCCAGCCCATGACCAGGAACAGGTTCCAGTATTTCTCGTAGGCCGGGATCAGATCGCTGGGCGAGGCCATGCGATAGTTCGGCCAGCCCATGACCCAGACAAGCGCCTCCCACAGCACCAGGAAGATCGCGACCGCGGCAAGCGGGACAAGGACCTGACGCGCCTTCATGCCGGCTGCCCGGCCGGGGCGCGGCCCTGGGCGACCTCGATCTGGTGGCGCAGGGTGTTCAGCATCGCGACGGCCTCGGGGGTGTAGAGATGGTCGAGCGTGCGCACCCCGGTGTCGGGAATATCCAGCACGAACTGGGTCCTGGCAGGGCGGCCCGACAGCACGACCACCTGATCGGCCAGGAAGATCGACTCGCGCAGATCATGGGTGATGAGCACGCCGGTAAAGGGCTCTTCGGCCTTGACGCGGTGCATGATCTGCCACAGGTCCTCGCGGGTGAAAGCATCCAGCGCCCCGAAGGGCTCGTCAAGGATCAGCACCTCGGGCGAGTGTATCAGGGCGCGGCACAGCGAGGCGCGCTGCTTCATCCCGCCCGAAAGCTCGGACGGGCGCTTGCCCTCGAACCCGTCGAGACCGACCAGCGACAGAAGCTTTCGCGCCCGTTCGGCGGCCTGAGCCTTCGTCAGCTTCGTCGGCACGATCTCCAGCGGCAGCAGCACATTGTCGAGGATCGTCCGCCATTCCAGCAGAACCGGGTTCTGGAACGCCATCCCGACGTTCGAACGCGGCCCGGTGATGCGCTTGCCATGGACGCTGACCTCGCCCGCGTCCGGGATCAGCAGGCCCGCCACCAACCGGGTGAGCGTCGATTTCCCGCAGCCCGAGGGCCCGACGACGGCAACGAAACCGCCTTCGGGCACCTGCACGTCGAGACCGTCAAGAACGGGCAACGGACCCGAGGCGGTGCTGTAGGCGTGCCGCACCCCCCGGATGTCGATCAGGTTGTCCAACCCTATTCGCCCAGATCGAAGCCGCCTTCGGGCAAGTAGGCATCGGTGAAGTAGAGCGCCGCGTCCGGTGGCGTCACGAACTCGTAGGTGGTGGCGATCTGGGTCAGCGCGTTCTCGAACCGGGCGTCGTCGATGATGCCAAAGCCGTTCTCGCGGACCCAGTCGGTCAGGACATTGGCCTCGATCGACAGCTCCAGGCGCCGCTGCTCCAGCTCCGGATCGGCGGCGGGGTTGCGCTCGATCAGCATCGGGATCACCGCTTCGGGGTCAGCGATGGCCGCGGACCAGCCCTCGGCGACGCCGGCAAGGAAGCCTTCGACAAGCTCGGGGTTGGCCTCGGCGAAGTCGGTGTTGACGATGATCGCGTTGCCGTAGAGGTCGACGCCGTAATCCGCCATCAGGATCGTGACCAGGTCATCGGCGGGCACGCCCAGACGCTCGGTGTTGAGGTAGGACGTGAACGAGAAGCCGGTGATCGCGTCGACCGCGCCGTCGGCCAGCATCGGCTCGCGGGTCGGAAAGCCGACGGGCTCGACGGTGATGGTGCTCATGTCCAGGTCGTTCTCGGCGGCGAAGATCGGGAACTGCGCCCAGGCCCCGTCGGGCGGCGGTGCACCCAGCGTGCTGCCCTCGAGGCTGGCGGGCCCGTCGATCCCCAGGGACCGGCGGCCGATCACGGCGAAGGGTGGCTTGTCGTAGATCATCATCGCGGCGATGACCGGGGCGCCCGGGTTCTGGTCGAGAAAGCGGATCAGGCTGTTGATGTCGGCCACGCCGACCGGAAAGGCGCCGGTCGCGACCTTCGGGATCGCGTCGAGCGACCCGTTGCCGGCCTCGATGGTGACGGCGAGGCCCTGGGCTTCGAAATTGCCATTGTCGATCGCAGCGAAGAACGGGGCCGCGGGGCCCTCGAATTTCCAGTCCAGCGCAAAGGGAAGATCCGTTTGGGCATGGGCGGCAGAGGCGCCGGCGATCGTGACAGCGAGAAGAGTGCGCTTGAGCAAGGTGCTTTCCTTTCGGAGGGCTGTTTTCGGAAGCATCTTCGGGTCGTTGCCGGGCGGTTGGCCATCCAAAGCGCAGGCCGGCCGGCCGAATCCGCCCGATTTTGCGTAATCCGCCTGTTTTTTGGGCGACCCGCGTCGGATACGAGCCATTTTTGGCTTTCGGCACGGCGGGCCGCGCCTGTCACGCGACGGCTCGCGGGCTCCGCTCTGCTTGTGGCCCGCCCCCTCCCCGCGCGACGCAGAAGGGCGTGGATCCTGGACAATTTCCTTGTTTTCGGCGGGGTTGCGCGTGCAGAGTGATCCTGCGCCATGAGCCAGTCAGAAGAACACCGCAGCGACCAGTTGTCGCCAGGGATCGGCCCCAAAGCCGCCGACCCGTCCCGGCCCGCGGCGGTCGTGCCCCGGCAGGCGTGGTCCGCGCTTTCCGATTCCGACCCGACGACCTTCGGGCAGGCGTGGCTGCGGGTGTTTGCCACCGCCGCGCCGGGGCTACTGGCCGCCCGCCTGATGCTGCGCCGCCCCGGCGAGGGGCTCGTGACAATCGCCGAGATCGGCACCGCCGACCGCCACGCGGCCGAACTGGGCAGCGCCGCCGAGGCCGCGCTTGCGAAATCGCTCGGGGTTGCGCGCCGCGGCCCAGCCGTGCTGGAAGCCGCGTACCCGGTGTCGGTCGACGGCCGCATCGAGGCGCTGATATCGGTCGCGGCCCCGCCCGGGGTGACCGCCGACGAGGTGCAGGGCTGGCTGCGCTGGGGCGCGGGCTGGCTCAGGGCCTGGGTGCTGGACCGTGCGCGCGCCTCCGACGCGCCCAGCGTGGAACGCGCCCGCGCGGCAATAGAGCTGCTGTCGGGATCGCTGGAGGAAGAGGGCTTCCGGGCCGCCGCCCTGCGCACAGTGACCGAGATCGCGCGGCTGGGGCAGTGCGACCGGGTGTCGGTGGGCTTTCGCCGGCGCGGGCGGGTGCGGGTCGCCGCAATCTCGCACACGGCGCAATTCGGCAAGCGGATGGACCTGGTGCGCCTCGTGGGCGGCGCCATGGACGAGGCGCTGGACCAGCAGGCGACCCTGCTCTGGCCGGTGGCCGACGAGGCCCTGCCGCAGGGCGCGCGGGCGCAGGGCGCCCTGTCGCGGCAGGCCGGGGACGCGCAGGTGTTGACGATCCCGGTGTTCACACGCGGCCGTTTCGCCGGCGCCTTTACCTTCGAGCGCACGGCGGGCGCCCCGTTCGACCAGCCGACGGTCGACCTTCTCGCGGCCGCCACCGGGCTTGCCGGCCCGATCCTGGAGGAAAAGCGCCGCAACGACCGCTGGCTGATCGCCAAGACCGGCGAGAGCCTGTGGCGGATGATGGCGGCGGTGTTCGGCAAGGGCTACCTGAAGCTGAAGCTGGCGGGGCTGGTGCTGATCGCGCTTGCCGTGCTCTTCAGCCAGTGGACCACGACCTATACCGTCGGCGCCCGCGCCGTGCTGGAGGGGCGGATCCAGCGGGCTGTCGTCGCGCCCTTCGACGGCTTCGTCGCAGCGGCGCCCCGGCGCGCCGGGGATACCGTGGCCGAGGGCGAGCTTCTGGCCCGGCTCGACGACCGCGACCTGACGCTGGAGCGGCTCAACTGGCACGCGGAGCGGCGCCAGGCCGAACTGGAATACGAGACCGCGGTAGGCGAACGCGACCGGGCGCGGCTCAACATCCTGCAAGCCCGGATCGAGCAGGCCGAGGCGCAGATCGACCTGATCGAGGGGCAGATCGCCCGCGCCGATATCCGCGCACCCTTCGGCGGGCTGATCGTGTCGGGCGACCTCAGCCAGGCCATCGGCGGCTCGGCCACCCGGGGGCAGGAGCTGTTCCGGATCGCGCCGCTCGACGATTACCGGGTGATGCTGTGGATCGACGAGGCGCAGGTCGGCGACGTGGTCTCCGGCGCGACCGGCAGCGTGGTCCTGTCGGCGATGCCGACGGCGCCGATGCCGATCCGCATCGGCCGGGTCACACCGGTGGCGGAGGTGCGCGACGGCCGCAATATGTTCCGCGCCGAGGCGGACCTGCTTGGGGCCTCCGACCGGTTGCGTCCGGGGATGGAGGGCCTGGCCAAGGTCGATGTCGGCGAGCGCCTGGTGATCTGGACCTGGACCCGCGAGTTGATCGACTGGACCCGGCTCACCTTCTGGCGGCTGTCCGGGTGAGGCGATGACGCAGTCGATGTTCAGCCAGAACTGGTATCGGGTCGCGGACCTGGCGCCGCGCCTGCGCGGGCATGTGCAGATCCACGACCACGTCTATCGCGGCATCGTCTGGCGCATCGTCGAGGACCCGCAGGCCGGGCGGTTTCACAGGTTGACACCCGCGGCCTATTTCATCGTCGCGATGATGGACGGCCGCCGCCGGATGCGCGAGATCTGGGACCTGACCGAGGCGCGCTTCGGCGCCGAGACGCCCACCCAGGACGACGTGATCCGGCTTCTGGCGCAACTGCACGCGGCCGACCTCCTGCTGGGCCAGAACCTGCCCGACCTGGCCGAGCTCGACCGGCGCGCGTCGGACCACGCGCACAAGATGCTGATGAGCCGGGTCAAGAACCCCATGGCCCTGCGCATCCCGCTGTTCGATGCCGACCGCTTTCTGGCCACGACGCTGCCGCTGGTCGGCTGGCTGTTCACCCCGCTGGGGGCGGTGCTGTGGCTCGGGCTGGTGATCGCGGGGGGCGTTCAGGCCGCGTTGCACTGGCCGGAGCTGACCGGAAACCTGTCGGACCGAGTCCTGTCGACCGGAAACATCGCCGTTCTGGTGCTGGTCTATCCGATGATCAAGGCGGTGCACGAGCTGGGCCATGCCTATGCGGTGAAGAAATGGGGCGGCGAGGTGCACGAGATCGGCCTCATGTTCCTGGTGTTCCTGCCGGTGCCCTATGTCGACGCCTCGGCTTCGATCGCGTTCCGGCACTGGTGGCAGCGGGCCGTGGTCGGCGGCGCGGGCATCGCGGTGGAGCTGGGGCTGGCGGCGGCGGCGATCCTGATCTGGGTGCAGACGGAACCGGGGCTCGTGCGGGCCGCGCTGTTCAACGTGGCGCTGATCGGCTCGGTCTCGACGATCTTGTTCAACGGCAACCCGCTGCTGCGGTTCGACGGCTACTACGTCATGGCCGACCTGCTGGGGATTCCGAACCTCGCGACCCGCGCGAACAAGTACCTTGGCTATCTGGTGCAACGTTACGGCTTCGGCATGGAAGAGGCCGAGACACCGGCCCGCGCCCGGGGCGAGCGGCGCTGGTTCGTGTTCTACGCGATCGCGTCGTTCTTCTACCGGATCTCGGTCATGATCGCGATCGGGGTGTTCGTAGCCTCGCAGTTCTTCGTGATCGGTGTCGTGCTGGCGCTGCTGGTGGTCTGGAACATGGCGCTCTGGCCGCTGGCGAAGGGGCTTTGGTTCGTCGTCGGCCACCAGGCGACACGGCGATGCCGGCGCCGGGCCGTGGCGGTGACGGCGGGCGCGGCCGCGATGATGGCGGCGCTGGTCTTCGCGCTGCCGATGCCTCAGGCCACTCGGGCCCAGGGCGTCGTCTGGCTTCCCGAGGGGGCGGCGGTGCGCACAGGGACCACCGGCGAGGTGGCCGAGCTTCTGGCCCGCCCCGGGGACCGTGTGGCGGCGGGCGACCCGCTCCTGCGGCTCAGCGATCCGCGGCTCGACGCGCTGTTGCGGGTGCAGCAGGCGCATCTGACCGACCTGCGGACGCAGTTCGCCTCGGCCGCCGTGTCCGACCCGCCCACCGCCCGCCTGATCGCCGCTGAGGTCGCCCGCGCCGAGGACGAGCTTGGCCGGATGCAGGACCGGCGGTCGGCGCTGACCGTGCGGGCCGGGCGCGACGGCACCTGGGAGGTGGCCGGCGCAAACGACCTCATAGGCCAGTTCCTGGGACGCGGCGACGCCGTCGGCACGATCCTGTCGCCGAATGATCGCACGGTGCGCGTGGTGGTGCCCGAGGCCGACATCGACCTGATCCGCAGCGGGACCCGCGCGGTCGAGGTGCGGCTGGCCACCGATATGGGCACGGTGCTGGGTGCGAGGATCCTGCGCGAGGTGCCGGCCGGCGACCGTGTCCTGCCCTCGCTGGCGCTGTCGCGGCAGGGGGGCGGGCGCTTCGCGCTGGACCCGGACTCCCGCGATGGCCCGCGCGCCCTGCAACAGCTGTTCCAGTTCGACCTCGAGATCGACGCGCCGGGGGCCCATACGCTTTATGCCGGGGCGCGGGTCCATGCCCGGTTCGCCCATCCCGACAGTCCGCCCGCCACGCGCCTGTGGCGCGGGGTGCGGCAGCTTTTCCTGCGCAGCTTCGATGTCTGACGCGGCGCTCTTCCTGCCCCGGCCCGGCCCGGCGCCCGGCCGCCCCACCGCGCCCAAGGCGCTGGAGCGGTGGTGGGCACGGGGCGTGGCGCCGGTGATGGCGGCGGGCCACCGGCCGCGCGGCTGGTCCTGCCTGGCGGTGGCGCGTCAGGCGGGCCGGCTGGAACGCAAGGTGACGCTGTTGTCCGACGACGAATTGCGCGCCCGGGTTCGGATCACGGGCCCCCTCCTGCGGCAACGCCACCGCGCCGCCGATTTCGCCCTGTTTGCCGCGGTCCTGCGCGAGGTGATCCGCCGGACCCTCGGCCTGCGCCTGAACCGGCGCCAGTTGCAGGGCGGGGCCGCGATCTGGCGCGGCATGGTGGCCGAGATGGAAACCGGCGAGGGCAAGACGGTGACCGCGATCCTGCCCGCCGCCGCCGCCGCCATGGCCGGCGAGATGGTCCATGTGATCACGGTGAACGACTACCTCGCCGCCCGCGACCTCGAGACCACCGCGCCGGTCTATGCCTTCCTCGGCATCCGCACCGGGCTGGTGGTGCGCGACACCCCGCCCGAGGCGCGCTGGGAGGTCTACCGCGCCCCCGTGGTCTATGGCTCCAACGCCGAGATCGCCTTCGACCACCTGCGCGACCGGACCGAGGCGGTCGCGGGCTCCTCCGCCGCCGCGGTGCTGAGCGGTGCGCCCACGGCCCGCGCCCGGCCGCCCCGCCTGCCACGGCTCGACCGCGCCATCGTCGACGAGGCCGACAGCGTGCTGATCGACGAGGCGCGCACGCCGCTGATCCTTTCGGGCGACGGCCCGCCGCTCTATGACGCGGCCACCTGCCGCGCCGCCATCGCCCTGGCCCGCACCCTGCGGGAGGGCCGCGATTTCCGCCTGGCACCGGCCCGCCACGAGGTGACCCTGACCCGCGCCTGCCGCGACCGGCTGGAGGCCGAACCCGCCGCGCCTGACGCCGGACCGCGCTGGCAGAGCGCCGTGTTCCGCGACGACCTGGTGCGCAAGGCCCTGTCGGCGCTGCACCTCTATGCCCTCGGGCGCGACTACGTGCTACAGGAGGGCAAGGTGCAGATCGTCGACGAGAATACCGGCCGGATCTTCGCCGATCGCAGCTGGAGCATGGGGCTGCACCAGCTGATCGAGACCAAGGAGGGGCTGGACCCCACGCCCGAGCGCCGCACCCTGGGGCGGCTGACCTACCAAAGCCTGTTCGGTCGCTATGCCCGCGTCGGCGGCATGACCGGGACGATCTCGGAGGCCGCGGTCGAGCTTTGGCGGGTCTACGGGCTGAAGACCGCGCGGATCCCGACCCATCAGCGCTCCCGCCGCCGCCACCTGCGCGATAGGGTCTATCGCAGCGAGGCCGCCCGCGAAGCCGCCCTGCTGGACAGGATCGGGGCGCTCTCGGCGCGGGGGGTGCCGGTGCTGGTCGGCACCCGCACCGTCGAGGCCTCGGCCGCGCTGTCCTACAGCCTGCACGCGGCCGGGCTCGACCACGCGCTGCTCAATGCCGAGAACGACGCTGAAGAGGCCGCCATCATTGCCCGCGCGGGTGCGCCGGGCCGGATCACCATCGCCACCAACATGGCCGGGCGCGGCACCGACATTCGCCTGGATCCGGCCTCGCGCGAGGCCGGGGGCCTGCATGTCCTTCTGACCGACCGGCACGATTCCCGCCGGACCGACCGGCAGCTGCAGGGCCGCGCCGCCCGGCAGGGCGATGCCGGGTCCTGCGAGGCGCATCTGTCGCTGGACGACAGGCTTCTGGCGCCGGCGCGTCTGGGCCCCGACCTGCGCCTGGCCAAGCGGCTTGCCTATTGGCTGCCGCCGTTGCGCGTGCGACTTCTGGGCCTGGCCCAACGCCGGCTGGAGCGGGCGCACGGCCGTGCACGCTTCGCCCTGATGCAATCCGAAGCCGGCCTCGACCGGACCCTCGCCTTTACCGGATCCCGCGAATGACCCATCGCCGCCTGCTGTCCACCGCCCTACTGCTCTGCCTCGCCGCGTCCCCGCTGGCGGCCGAGGACCGCTATGCCTGCGTCATCGACCCCTCGCGCGAGGTCGACCTGGGGTCCTCCGTCGCGGGGCTGATCGAGCGGATCGCCGTCGACCGGGGCGCCTGGGTGGAAAAGGGCGACCTCGTGGCGACGCTCTCGGCCGATTCGGAACGCGCGACCGTGGCGCTGCTGCGGGCCCGTGCCGAAAGCGAGGCGGAGGTCGCGGCGCAGGCCGCCCGCGAGCGGCTGGCACGGCAAGGCTATGATCGCGCACGGCGCCTGCTGGATCAGGGCATCGGCACCCTCGAAGCGCTGGAAGAGCGCGAGGTCGCGCTGGAGGTCGCCCGCCGCGACCGGGCCGAGGCCGACCTGCGCCGCACCCTCGCCCAGCTAGAGCTGCGCCGCGCCCGCATCGCCCTCGCCCAGCGTGAGATCCGCGCACCGATCTCGGGTTTCGTCACCATGCGGCACCTGGACGAGGGGGAGTATCTGCACCCGGAACTGGCGCTGCTGACCATATCCCAGCTTGACCCGCTCTATGTCGAGGCCTTCGTCGACGCGCGGGTCTACGCGGAGGTCGCCGAGGGTTCGGTCGCCATGGTTCATCCCTCGAGCATCGAGGCCGCCCCGCGCGAGGCGGTGGTCACCGTGGTCGACCGGGTGCTGGACGCGACCTCCGACACGTTCGGGGTGCGGCTGGAACTGCCCAATCCGGACTACGCGATCCCCGCCGGGCAGCGCTGCGAAGTGGCCTTTCCCGCGCCGGGTTGAACGCCCGAGCGGCCGGTTCAGAACACCTGCCAGTCGGACTCCGCCGTGCCATCCTCGGCATAGACCGTATAGCCGTCGTCGGCGCGGTCTTCCGCCGGGCGCTCGGCTGCCTGCACCGGGGCTGGGTCCGGGTCCGGCGTCGGGGTCGGCGCGGGCAGCACCGCCGGCAGGCTGGTCAGCTGGCCCGGCAATGTCGTGCCGCCGCGGATCATCGCCGCCGGGGTCAGCTGCAGCTGCTCGATCATCTCGGCGCGGGACAGCTCCAGCAGGCCCAGCCGGTTCAGCAGCCGCGAGAACTGCTCCGAGATGGCCCTGATCAGCGCGGGCACCGGCGCCGCCTCGCCCACGCCGCTCATGTCGAGCGCGGAGGGATCGAAGAACAGCACGTCGCCCCACCACAGCACCTGCTGCCCGCCCGGCAGCGCGACAATGGCGACCTGAAGCGCCGAGAGCACCCGTTGCTCCAGCAGGTCGATGACCGGCGCCCAGAGCGCGAGCGCCTCCTCCAGCGCCCGCCGCGCCTCGGCATAGCCGGGTCCCGCGGTCCCGGCATTGTTGCTGATGTTGCGCAGGTACATCAGGAAATCGTCCCAATTCCTGCCATCCTCGCCCGAGCTCTGGCCGCCTTGCAGCGCACCCGGCCCGGTCAGCAGGCTGACCCCGCCCGGCAGCAGACCGTTGAGCGAGGCCGGGGGGCCGCTTCCGCCGGCGAACAGGTCCATGAGGAACCTCTGCACCTGCGGGTTCTCGGGGCCCACGACCAGTACCGGCCCGGTGGGGGTCGGCCCCCCGTTTCCGTCGGGCTGATCCGTGGCATCGACCACGACCCGGTCGTCCGCTTCGCTGTCGTCACCGTCATCGGTCGGGTCGGCGTCGGTCTGCTTGCCATCCTCGCTGTCGTCAGGCGGATCCTCCGTGGGAGCCTCATCCTCGGTCGGGCCCGTCGGGGCCTTGCCATCGCTGCGGTCCTCGGGGTCGTTGGGTGTCTTGCCGTCGGTCTCGTCGCCGTCCGTGTTCTCGCCGTCGGTGTTCTTGCCGTCCGACTGTCCGTTGTCCGTGTTCTCACCGTCCGTGTTCTCGCCGTCCGTATTCTCACCGTCCGTGTTCTCGCCGTCCGTGTTCTCGCCGTCTTCCGGTTCCTCCTCGGGCTCTTCCTCGACGAACTTGCCCAATACGGCGTCGCTGCCGCCACTGTCGGGGATCAGGTTGCGCCCGGTGCCGCCCACGAGCCAGTCATTGCCCGGGCCGCCGAAGATCGCGTCGTCGCCGTCGGACCCCGCCGGCTCGGTCGCCAGCAGGAAGGGCTGGCCGTCCACCGTGATCGCCCCCTCGGGATCGGCGGGATCGAACAGCAGGAACGTTTCGGGGCGCGAGGGGTCGGCGCCGAAGGCCAGAAGACCGCCGGGGTTGCGCGGCTCGGCGAAGCCGGTCCGCACCACCGTCCCGTCCGCCAGCCGCGCTGCGGCCAGCAGCGGCGCCTCGCCCCCCGAGATCGCATCGTCGCCCGGCCCGCCGTGCAGGAAATCCCCGCCGAGTCCGCCAAAGACCAGGTCGTCGGCGAAATCGGGCACCACACCGGTCGGGATGGGCGTCAGGGTGACGGTCTTGACCAGCGCCCCGACAGGATAGATCTCGGCGCCCGCGGCCGCCTCCGGGCCCTCGACATCGGCCGCGGCCGCGGCGCCGGCCTGAAACGGAGCGCCCTCGGTCTTGCGCGAGGTGAAGATGCGGCCGTCGTCACCCAGCACACCGTCGATCCCGCTGCCGCCCGAGATCCAGTCATTGCCCCAACCGCCGATCAGGTCGTCGTCCTGTGCGCCGCCGAACAGCACGTCGCTGCCGGCCATGCCGAGCAGGATGTCGTCGCCGCCCTCGCCGTGGATCTCGTCGCCCGCGCCGGTATCCTGCGCCGCCGGATCGGCATCGGTGCCCCCGGCGGTATAGTCCAGAAGCTCTGTCGCGCGGGCCGCGATCTTCGGCCCGTCCGGACTGGTGTAGCTGTCGTGGCCCAGCGTCAGCGCCGCCCCGGTCACCCCGTCCACCAGCCGGTAGATGTTGCCGTTATCCCCGAGGATCACGTCGGCATCGGCCGCGTGCAGGGGGCCGCCCGGGTTGGCATCCGTCAGCGCCGCGCCCGGGGCCAGCAGCGAAGAATCGCCCAGGTCGTTGCGCGCGATCCGCAGGCCCGCGCCGCCAAAGATCAGGTCGGCGCCGTCCGGCCGCCGGGCCGCCGTGTCGCGGCCGAACATCGAGGACGAGCCGCCGACGATATCGTCCTGCCCGAGATTGCCGAAGATCACGTCGGAGCCGCCGTTGCCCTCGATGTAGTCGTCGCCGTCGGTCGCGGCCTCGGTCGAGGGCTGCACGGTCAGCGTCCCGTCGGCCGTGTGCGCGGCGTCGACCGGCGTGCCGGTCAGCGCGCCGTCGCCCTCTATGCTGTCACCCCCGGACTGGCCGAAGATCATGTCGTCACCCGCGCCACCGGCGATCCTGTCGGCGCGCCCGCCGGCGTCGTGAAACGTGATGCCTGAGCCGCCCGCGCCAGTCGCCAGCAAAGCGGCCCAGACCGGCGCCCCGGTCCCGGACCATGACGGGTCTGGCCGGGCCCCTGCCGCGACCTTGACCTCGCCGGCGGCGCCCGGGGCCAGCGCGGCGTCGTAGATCTCGCCGTCGACCAGCGTGCGGAAACGCGGGCTCGTTTCGGCCGTGCCGGTGAGGCTTGCGGAATCGCCGGTCACCAGGTCGCGGCCGGCCCCGGCGTCGATCGCGTCCCGTCCCGCGCCGCCAAGCAACAGGTCATCGCCCGCGCCGCCCAGGATGCTGTCGGCGCCGCCCGTCGCCGGCCGCAGCGCCTCCACCGTCACCGGGCGTCCGGCCTCGACCACGACGCGGCCGTCGTCGCCCAGAACGATGTCGGCGCCGCCGCCTGCCTCCGCGGTGTCGCCACCGCCTCCGCCGATCAGGATGTCGCGCCCCCCGCCCGAGACCAGCAGGTCGGTGCCTGCCACCGGCGTGTCGGCGGAGCCTGCCTCGATGCGGTCGCCGATGATCCGGATGGCTCCGCCGTCGCCCAGCAGGACAGCGGCGCCGGTCCCGGAGGCGCCGCGCAGGATGTCGTTCCCGCCGCCGCCGATCTGGAAGCTGTCGCCAAGATCGCCGTCCATGTCATCGTCGCCGTCGGCCGGGCCGTCGAGGCTCTGGATCGTGACCGGCAAGCCGCCCGAGAGCTCCACGCTCGCGCCGTCACCGACCAGCGCATCCGTGCCGCTGCCACCGCCCAGCGCGTCGTTGCCGGCGCCGCCGATCAGGATATCCGCCTGCGCCCCGCCGCGCAGGTCGTCATCACCGCCCGCGCCCAGCCGGATCGAGGTGATCGCGACGACGCCGGAGGTCCCGGCGAGCAGGTCCTGCCCCGGCGCCTGGGTCACGGTGGCGAAGTCGCCCGACAGGATATCCTGCCCGGTGCCCCCGATCAGCACGTCATTGCCCGCTGTGCCGGGTGCGTCGCCCGCGTCGCCCGCGATTTCGGAGGCGGTCACGGCGATTTTTGCGCGTCCCGCGGCCAGGTCGAGGTTCAGCCCGCCGTCGCCCTGCAAGATGTCGGCGCCGGCACCGCCGGAAAGGCTGTCATCGCCCGAGCCGCCGAGGATCCGGTCCCCGGCCTGCCCCCCGGTCAGCACGTCCGCGCCGCCGCCGCCGAAGATCACCACCGACAATGCCATGCCATCAGCCGAGACCACGTCATCGCCGGCCTGGACGCCGCTGCGCGCGAGCCCCGGCGCGACCGCGGGACCGCCCGCGTAGGGGCCGCCATCGGCCGTGGTGTCGCCGAACAGGACCAGCGCACCGGGGGCAGTGACGCTGGCGCCGCCCCGCGTGGTGCGCAGGTCGTCGCCCTGCCGGCCCGTTGCCGTAATCGTGTCATTGCCGGCCCCGCCGTGGATCGCGGTCAGCGCACCGCGCTGGGTCGTCTCGACGTCGAAGCTGTCGTCGCCGGCCCCCAGCAACAGCTCGACCGCTTCCATCTCGGTGAAATTCAGCCCGCCCGCGCCCAGCCCTAGGCCAAACACCGCCGTCCCTCCGGCACCTTCCGCCATGCGGCCGCTGCGGGACGCGGTCGCCATGTCGTCGAAAATGCTCAGCCTGTCGCGCGACATCGCCTCGTCGGCATAGAGCGCAGGCGCAGCCGGCCCGATGTGGAAGAGGCTGCCGACGCCGGCCTCGCCGGTCCGTCCCTGCGGCACCTCAAGCACCAGGGTGCCATCGGGCCGCGCCTCGTCGATCCGCCATGCAAGGCCGGTGCCATCCCCCTCGACCACGGTGAAGGTCTGGCCCGCCAGCTCTGCAACGCCGCCCAGCCCGAGCCGCGCGACGGCATCGCCCAGGTCGTCTGGGTCCACCTCCGCCTGCTGGAAGATCGCGGAGAGGTCGGCATCGAACCCCAGCACCACACCGTCGGGCACCAAGGCATCGGTTTCGCCCGGCAGGGTCACGGCCCCGGGCTGCGTGCGCAGGCTGCCGACGCCACCGCCACCCAGGACGTGCACCGACGCCGCGAGCGATTGCGTGTCGTGGCGGCCGGTTCCCGAAAGGGTCGCGCCCGAAGCGCCGATGACGTCGGCATGGTCGCCACCGACGTCGATCCGGTCACTGCCCAACCCGCCGAACACGGTCAGCGCGTCGATACCATCGCCGGTCTTGTCGATGTAGATCCGGTCGTCGCCCTCGGCGGCATCAAGCACCAGCGTGGCGAGGCCGGTTGCCTCGACCGTGCGGCCGGCCCCTGTCACGGTGCCGCCGTCCACCAGGAACGCATCCGCCCCCGCGGACCCGAAGAGCGTGGCCCGGTCGTCGCCCGTGCCCGCCTCGATCCGCACGAGACCGTTGAGCAGGGGCCCGGCCTCCGTCTCGAAGGTGTCGAGCGCGAAGGTGTCGTTGCCGATGCCGCCGCGCAGGGTCAATCGGGCCGTGTTGTGGCGCAGCTCGAACCGGTCATCGCCTTCGCCGCCGTCGATCTCGGTCGCGACCTCGGCACCGTTGGAGAGCAGACCGCGCACCGTCCGGGTGGTGGCAAAGCCGGCGCTGTCGCGCGGCGTCTGGAACACCTGGCCCACGCGGGCGAGGTCCGCGCCCTCGCCCAGCAGGATCCGCGTGGCCACACCGGTTCCGTCCAGCACCACCTCGTCATTGCCGCCGCGGGTGTCGACCAGCAGCGCGTCGATGCCGGCCCCATGGGTCACACGGGCGACGGCGCCATCGTCCAGCAGGGCTGCGACGAAGGCGGGCCCGCCCGCACCGGCGCCGCGCAGCAGGAAGCGGTCGCCTTCCGCGTCGTCCAGCCCGGTCACCACCAGCTGGTCCGTGCCCGTGCCGCCGCTGTCGCGCACCCGGGTCAGTGACGCGCCCGCGCCTTGGGCCATGGTCACGCGCAGGGTGTCGCCGCCGTCCTCGCCGTCGATCAGCATCTCCGTGCCCGCACCGGCCCTGCGCGTGACCTCGACACTGTCCGCGCCCGCGCCGGTGTAGACCTCCATCGGGCCGCCCAGCATGGGACGGTCCAGGACGACGGTATCGGCATCGCCGCCGGTCCGCAGCACGATGGAGGCGCCGAGGATCTGCCCCGCAAGCCGCACCTGCGCCCCGACGCCCGGATCGGCATCGGTGGCGTCGCGATCCGCACTGAGCGTGGCCCGGCCCTGGGCCGTGAGCCGGCTGCCGGCCTCCAGGATCAGCCCGTCGCCCGCCGTCAGGGTCAAGTTACCGGCCGTGGCCTCCACGACACCGCCCTCGGCCAGGAGGATCGTGTCCTGCACGCCCGCCGCATCGACCACCGCCAGTGAGATATCCCCCTGCGCGGCTGTGACCGAACCGATCCGCAAGGGCCCCGACAGCTCCGTCAGGTGAACGCCCATGCCGCCGGTCGTGCTCAGCGGCGCGTCCGCCGCGAGGTCGATCTCCAGCGGGTTGGCCGCGGCGCCGATGGTGCCCGCCGCGCTCAGCTCGATCCGTGCAGCCTGGATGTCGCGGCCGCCGTTGGTGTCGGCATCGAGGATCGCGCCGCCGGTGCTTGTCACCCGCACCTGCCCACCGGATGACAGGTCCGAGACAATGACGTCGCCCGCACCCTCGATGACGATGTCGCCCTCGGCCGTCTCCACCCGGCTGCCGTCGGCCATCAGCACGGACGCTCCGGCCTCTGTCCGCAGCACGGACCGCCCGGTGCCGCCGCGCACCTGCACCAGGGCGGCGGCGCCCAGCGCCAGGTTGGCCACAGACCCGGTCCCCAGGTCGTCCCGCGCCGTCAGCACGATCTCTCCCAGCGCCGAGAGCACCTGGCCATCGACCGAAAGCGACGCCGCGGTGACCGAGACCCCCTCCCGGCCCGAAAGGCGGACGCCGGCGGCAATCTCGGCGAGCGCCTGCACCGTCACAGCGACCTGGGCCAGGGCCGATTCCATGTTGCCGCGCAGCCGCATCGCGCCGCCCAGCAGGACAGTGATCCCGCCCTGCCCGGCCGAGGTGGCGCCGTCGAACGTGCCATCGCGACCCGCCGTCACCTCGATGCCGCCGTTCGATTGCAATTGGCCGGTCCCGGTGAGGGTGACATCGCGGGCGGCGCCGGCCTCGACACCGGAGCCGTTCCCCCGCACCACGCCCGAGATCACCAGGTCGCGCCCGGCCTCCAGAGTCGCGGCCCCCCGCAGCGCGGTGACGTCAAGCCGCCCGCCCAGCACGATGTCCCGTTGCGCCCGCAGGGCGACGTCGGCGCCGTAGGACAGGATCCGGCCGGTCGAGACGATGTCCTCGGCGGCCGTGACCTCCAGCAACCCGGAGGTGGCGATCAACCGGCCGGTGGACAGCAGCACCACGCTGCCCCCGCGCGAGGCCAGCGACAGGCCGGTCAGCGACGACAGGGTCACGCCGATCTCAAGATCGCCGAGCGCGTCGAGCACGTATTGCCCCGAGGAGGTGTCCAGCACGCTGCCTTCCAGCAGGGCCACGGTCTGCCCGCGCAGCAGGATGTCGCCCGCGGCGGTCCGCACGGGGCCCGAAAGATCCAGCCGCCCGGCGCCTGCGTCCAGCGTCACCCCGCCGTTGCGCGACACGATCTCGACCCCACCGAGGACGGCGAGGCCGGTGCCGCCAAACAGCCGCAGGGTCGCGGTCTCGGAGGTCGTCGTCACCCCTTCGGCAACCGTCAGGGCGCCGGTGGTCGCGACGTCGATATCACCGCCGGCCGTCAGCCCGACCAGCGGGCTCGGGGCGCTTGCCGGGTCCAGCCCGATCCGCAGGTCGCCGGTGTTGCGGATGTGGATGCCGCCGCTTACCGCCGTGGCCTCCAGTGCCGCAACCATCGTGTCGAGCGGATCGGCCGCGGACCCGATCCCGGTGGCCGAGATCAGCACCAGCTCCGGCGTGGTGATGTTGAGCGCATCGCCGTTGCCGTCGATCACCGAAGGCGCCGATGGTGACCCGCCCGGCCAGCGCCTCGACCGTGCCCAGCGTCAGCGCACCCGCCACGTCGAGGTCGATCGGCCCGTTGCCGGCAGTGACGTTCTGGGCCGTGGTGGCGCCCCGCGCGGCGAGCCGGAGCTGGACCCCGGCGCTGACCGCGTCCAGCGTCCCGGCCTCGACCTCCAGGTAGGGGTTCAGCGCCCCGCCCATCGCCCCGACGGAGAAGTGCGAGACAAGCGACAGGCGCGACGCGACGATATTGGCGATGTCGTCATCGAAGGCGTCGAGGATCGAGCCATATATGGTCTCGAGCTGCGCCCGCTCCTCGGCAAAGACGAAATCCACCCGCAGGTCGCTGGGCTGCAGCCCGCCGAGGACGAATTGCGGTGTTTCCCGCACGAAGATATTGGTCGCCCGCGCCGAGAACGACTTCGGATCGAACAGATCGTCCAGAAGCTGGATCACCAGGGGCTGATCCTCGGTGCCGATGTCCGACCCGTCCGCGGCCTCCAGCACGATGCCCCGGCCCATCACGGCCTTGCCGCCGCTGGCGTCGGTGGCCTGATAGATGTTGCCATCCCCCTTGATCCGGACCTGCTCGAATCCGGTCACGTCGTCGATGTTGATGTCGGTCTCGGACCCCAGGAACACCGCGTCGTTGGCCAGCGCGTCGATCGTGCCGCCGGTCAGCTCGATATCGAGGTCCTGGCGCAGGGCGATGCGGATCGCGGCGGCGGTCGGGGAATCGTCGGCATAGGGGTTGCCGATCGCGGCGCCGCCGGCGTCGAGGAAAGTGAGGTCGTCGCGCTCGGCGGTGGACAGGGCCAGCAGCGCCGCGTCGCTGACGCTGCCATCGAGGATGCCGGCCAGCGCCACCGTGATCTCGCCCTGGCTGCGGCCGATATCGCCGCCCGCGTAGAGGGAAATGTTGGTGCCCACGATGTTGGGCGCCTCGATGGCGACGGTGGTGTCGGTCACGGTCTTGGTGAAAAGCGACCGCTGGAGCCTGTTCTCCAGCTCCGCCTCGGTCCAGGTGGCGCCGGTCACGAGAGAGTCGATCTCGGCCGCGTCGGCGGCATAGGCATAGTTGGGATCGTAGCGCGTGCCCAGCGCCTCGGCCAAAAGCCCGGCCGTCGGGTCGGCGGGGACCGCGTCGAGGGTGGAAAGCAGGGCGGTGCCCGACAGCTCCAGGTGCCGGGCCAGCCGCTCGACGGCCCGTTCGGTGCGCAGGGCCTCCAGCCGGCGCTGGGCCTCCGCCTCGGCGGTGCGCCCGTCGAAGGGGGCCGGGTCGCCGTCGCGCAGGGCCTGGACGATGGCCTCGGCCGCGTCCTCGAAATAGAGGCTGCGCAGGGCCTCGGCCTCGGTGTCGGGCAGGGCCAGGGTGACGGACCCGCCCTCCAACGCCGCGATCTCCTCGGCGGTGAGGCCGAGCGCGGTCAGCCGGGCCGCCTGGTCCTCGGAAAAGGCGAAGCCGTCGGGGTCGGTCCCGCCCACGAAAAGCGCGCCGATGTCGAATTCGGAAACCGCGTGGCGGGCAAGCTGGAAGGACGAGACCGCCCGGAGCGCGGCGCCGTCGGCCCCGGCCGCATCCACGTCGAAACGCAGCAGGTTGCGGCCGCCCAGCGCATCGTCGGCGGTGGTGGCGAGCGCGATCTCACGCGGGCCGAGGACGGCGACATAATAGGTCTGCCCGTCCTCCAGGCCGGTTCCCGCCGGATCATCCGGATCAGCCCAGACCGTGCCGCCAGCGGTGAACTGGACCGCGTCGCCGGTGGCGAAGTCGTGGTCGGCGGCAAGGGTGACGGTGCTTTGCAGCCGGGTCAGGCTGCCCGTCTCGCCGCCAAGCCCACCGAAGGTGACGCCGGAGCCTGCCACCGCGGTGACCATCTCCCCCGCGACCGGCGTCACGGCCAAGGTGGCGCCGTCCTCGATCACCGACAGGACGTTGACGCGCAGATCGTTGCCGCCGGACCCCGAGATGGTGATCGTCTCGCCCGGCAGCAGCCCGTCGAAGAACCCGGTGACCGGCACCGCCGCGCCCCCAGAGAGGTCGCTGACAGTGATCGTCTGGCGCGGCCCGTCGAAGCTGACCTGCAGGGCGGATGCGTCGAGCTCTCGCGTGCCGAACGCGGCGGAGAGGTCGACGAGGGTCTCGCCCGCCTCGGCCTCCGCGAGGCTGGTGGCCAGCGACAGGGTCGTGTCATCGACCCGCACCGCGAAATAGACAGCCGCGGGGTCGAGGATCGCGGCGGCGCCGCCACCGCCGGCCGCAAAGCGCAGGCGGTCGCCCGTGGCCAGGTCGTGGGCCGCTGTGAACACCAATTGCGTGGAGGCGAGCGGATTCAGCCGGCTGCGGTCGATCTCCAACGTGGCAAAGTCCGGGTCGGCCGCGTCGGACTGCACCCCGGCGATGTCCAGCCGGCCCGGGTCGAGGTCGAGCCCCGTGAGGCCCACACCCTGCAGGGCGTCCGCGCGGGTCAGCGCCAGCCGCAGCATGGTCTCGCCCACGTCGGTGGCATAATAGACCGTGCCGTCGGTCAGGCCGGTGATGTCCTCGCCGCCCTCGATCCGCCGGTAGATCAGCGCGTCGCCGGTGCGGTGCCCGTGCGCGAAGCCCAGGTCGATCACGCCGGTGGCCGGGTCCGCCGCGGCGGTCACCGCGCCGAAGACCGAGGGCCGCAGCTCGTAGCGCAGGGCCGCGGTGTCCAGGCCCGGGTCCGTGCCGGCCGACAATGCGAGGCGCCCGGTCCCGGCCAGCGCCTCGGCCCTTGTCGCTGCAAAGGCGACCTCGGTGGCGGATACGGCGATGGCATAGGCCAGCTGACCTTCGGCCAGACCGGTCAGGCGATGGCCGCCAAGGCCCGCGATCCGCACCGCCTCTCCGGTCGTGATCCGGTGCGGGATATTCAGCCGGTCGCCGGTCGCGGGGTCGATGCCGCCGAGATAGATCGTGTCGGCCGCCGCATCGACGGCCGCGCCGGCAAAGCCCACGGGCGGGGGCGCCACGGTCAGCCCGCGGCTTGCGGTCCAGTAGCTGCGGTAATCCTCGGTCCGCGCGTCGTCATGTGCGGTCACCGTGTTCTGTCCCGAGGTGCTGTCGGCCTCGTCCGCGACATCCTCGATCAGGTAGAGGTCGCCCCACAACGCGCCCTTCAGATCCTCGACCGCGCGGTCGTCGACCTGCTCGGAGAGGTTCGCGTCGTAAAGGTCGCCGCGGCTGTTCAGGCTGACGTCACCCAACCGCGAGCGGACCTCGATCACACCGGTGTCGCCGGTTTCCTCGCGGATCACGATATTGCCGTCGGCGACCGCCGCCAGCCCGCCGGTCAGCCCGTTGATGCGGGTGCCGTCGCCGGTTTCGACGCGGATGGCCGAGACGGGCGCGTCGGCGAGCACGGGCCGGGCGGAGGCCGTAGCACCCGTCCGGAAATCGCCGATGCCGCCGATCCCGGCGTCCAGCGTCACCCGGTTGCCGGCGATCAGGCCGCCGGTCGTGCCGATATCGCCCTGCGACCGGATCCAGACATTGCCGTCGCCGGTGGTGGCCCGGTCCAGCATCACGCCGGTGCCGAGGAATTCCACCGCGAGATCGCCGCTGTCGGTCACCAGGTCGACCGCCGCGCCGGCAACCTCGACCGGCCCCGGTGCGCCGCTGTCGACGGTCTGGCGCTCGCCCCGCGTGAGCTGCACGCCCAGGGCCGGCACGTCGTCCCGCGCGATCCGGCCGCCGATCCCGGTTGCGGCCCGCAGGGTCAGGTTTTCGGTGCTGATGATGTCCTCGGGCGTTTCGGACAGGATCGCGCCTTCGGCGCTGGTGATATCGACCTCGCCCAGCGCAGTCTCGATCCGCCCCGCGACCGTCACGTCGCCGATGGACTCCACGTCGACCAGCCCGGTGTCGTAGCCGGTGAACTCTATGTTGATCGGGTAGTCGGCCTTGACCGAGTGCCGGAAGAACCAGCTTTCGCCCACGGTCTCTACCCGTTTGAGGTAGTAGGTCGTCGTGCTGAAGATCCACCAGCCTTCGGTCTTCGAGTTGCGCTGTTCGACGACCGTCCTGTCGCTATCGCTGAGGATCGCCTGGAAAGTATAGCCGTCACGCACCAGATCCGCGCCGAGTGTGCCGTCGTCGGTATGGACATCGCCGACGCTCGCGTCGGGGTCGAGATACCTGATGTTCTCGGCCAGATCGACCGAATAGAGCAGCCCGCCCAGCAGGCTGCCGAAGTCGTAATCGTCTGGGTCCGGGATCACGTCGGCGATCGAGAACACGATCTCGCCCTCGGGCTCCACCAGCCGATACGGGTTGTCGGGGGTTGGCCCCTGAACGTCGACGCTGACCTCGAAATCTTCCAGCTCGGAGACCGTGATGATATCGGCGAATGCCGTCTCCTTGACGTAGTTTGTCGTCGTCACGGTCGAGGTGCTGACCCCGGTGATCCAGCTGTACAATTGACCCGGGGTGGTCTGGAACCTGGTCTCCCGCCCGGTCGCATGTTGGGCGTCGTCACTCAGCACGCGGGTGACGAACCCGGGTTTGCCATTGGAATCCGTGGTTTGCTCAAGGATCGTGACGGTCTTGCGGATGTCGTTGCCGACCCGGGTGAAGGTCGTCGTGATCGGGCCGTCGTCATCGGCGGTGGCGGTCAGCCCGTCGAGGTCGACATTGCTGTTGTCGGTGATCTCGATCCTGCCCTCGATGCCGGCCGCGCCGCCCTTGCCGGTGTTGATGTTGTTCAGGCGGGTGTCGTAGCGGGTCTTGTTGTCGATCCGGACGTGACCGAACCCGTCCACCGCGCGGATCGTCGCCAGGTCGTCGCGGCCACGCAGGACCTGGCCGGTGACCGGGTCGACGACCTCGGCATCCCCGGTGCTGATGATCTGACCCGACAGCGACACCAGGCCGCCGTCCACCGCGACGTTGTCCACCGCGATCTCGTGGCGGGCGATGTCGAGATAGGCTGCGATCCCCTCGATCGGCGAAATGTCCGTGGCACCGGGATCCAGCGTTGCGGCAAACTGCTTGCGGATGCTCTCGGCATCGGTGCCGCCGGTGTCGGCGCTGTCGACCAGCGGGATCGGGATGCGGAACGTGCGTTCTGCGAACTTGTTGAGGTAGCCATAGCGCGGCAGCATCTCGTCGGGAACGAGAATGCCGCCGGCGTTGTCCACCTCGTAGCTCAGAAGCTCGGCCACGATATCGGGATCCAGGCCCAGCTCGTCCAGGTCCTTCTCGGGCGGCAGGTCGGCCTCTCCGATCGGGTCGGTGACATTCCGGCCGGTGGCGCGGCGCTCGGCCTCGACAAGCTCGACGCGGCGCACGGTGTTGTATTGATACCAGGTGTACCAGGCATCGTAGTAGGGCTTCATCGCCGCCTCGACCGCGTCGTCGAACACCACCTCGCGGTCGGCGATCCCGCTCTGGATCGTGCCGTTCACGTTCAGGACCAGCGCGTCGATGAAGACATTGCCCCGCGCGAAAAGCGCACCGCCCGCCTTCTTGGCATCCAGGTTGTAGTCCGAGGATCCGAGCACACTGCGCGGAGTCGTGGCGTCGTTGCCGTCCGTCGCGCGGTCCAGCGCCTCGTCGTTGATGAAGGTCCAGCTTCCGTCCCACTGGCCGCGCGGCTCCGAGATGTGGAAGAAGTTCTCGTCGCTCAGGATGAAGTCGAGGCCGCTCTGGATGTTGATGCTGCCGGCCGAGAGGTTGCCGCTGACGATGATCGAGCCGCCCGTCGTCAGGGCGAAGAAATCCGCGCTCAGCGCGTCGATCTGGCCGCGAATCTCCATCGCCGGGGCGGGGGGCGGATTGCCCTCGGCATCCGTCCTCTCCGGATCGGTATCGAGGAAGGGCTCGTAGGTGTTCTGAACCGAGATCAGGCCGCCTTCGGTCTTCGTGGCGTCGATGAGCGTCAGGTTGACCGCACCGCCCGCCGCGCCGTTCTGCCGGATCACCGAGGCGTTGGTGTTGACGGAGGCCCCGTTCAGCAGGATGTGACCGCCGACGCCGAACGGGATCTCCATGTCGCCGACGATCAGGTAATAGGGGCTCTTGTTCTCGACCAGGATCGCCGCGTCGCCGGGGCTGTCGAGGGTGCCGGTGCCGGTGAGGCGGCCGGCCTCGATCTCGATGTCGCCCAGCTCGACACTGATGGCGGGCAGGATGATCTGGTCGATGACGTAATCCTCGATCACCGACTGGCCCTGCAGGATGCCCAGCCGGTCGGCCTGCTGCAGGATCACCCGGCGCTGGAACTCGAGCTTCTGGAAAGTCAGCGGGTTGATCGAATGGGCCTGCTGCTGGGACTCGATCTCGGCGATGCGTCGGGCGAGGTCGGCCCCGAGGTTGGTGCGGATCACGGTCGGCGCATCGACGCCCGCGCTGCGCTCGACCTCGTCCAGCACCACCGCGGTATCCAGCGAGGTCAGCGTGTGCCGGTCCTCGGGCTGGTCCAGAAATGGGTTGCGCACCGTCTTCACGAACGCGAGGTCGGGGCCGTCCGGCGTTTCGCGCAGGGCCAGTTCTGTCGCCGAGACGACGCGCACGACGTAGGCCCGCGAGTTCGACAGCGTGTCCGTGGGGAAAAAGCCGATCTGCCCGGTCGGCGTGAAGTAGTCGATGAAGACCAGCGCCGGCGTGTCGCCCAGCGTCTTGTAGGCCACCCGCTCGCCGTCCGAGAATCCATGCGGGCTGTTGAACGAAATCACCGGAGAGCCCGCGCTGATCCCGGACGCCGAGGTGAACGGGACCGGCGGGGCGAGGTCCGCGAAATCCTGCGGCAGGTCGATATCGTCCTGGATTGTTACGGTTTTCTGGTTGAGGAAGCTGGAGCGCACCGTGCCGTCGACCCGGACCTCGTCCACTGAACCGGAGCTGCTGGTGCCGGTCCTCTCTTCGAACGAGACATTTTCGGCGCCGAAGGCGTCGGCCACCCCGTTGACGAAATCCTCCGCCGCCTGGCGGTAGAGGTCGCGCGCGACCCCCAGCCCGGCGGCGTTCAGCGATCCCTTCAGCGAGGACAGGGCGACGTCGCCCACCGCCCGCACGACACCCTCGGCCCCGGAATTGCCCGCGCCGGAAACGACGATCTCGTTCAGGCCGGCGATGACGGCGGCGGCGGTCGGCGAGGTCTCGATCGGAAAGGCCGTCTTGTTGAAAAGGTCGGTGTTCGCCTTGGCGGTGACGCGGTTGCGCAGGCCCGACGTGTCGCGGCCCGCGTAGAGTGCCACGTCGCTTCCGCCGCTGACCAGCGCCCCGTCGCCCACGGTGACGCGGTTGGTGAAATCGACATCGGCGCGGCTCTTGCCCTGCGCGGCGCCGGCGCCGCCATAGGTCTTGGCGGCGGCATTGGCCGAGACGTCGGCGTCGCTGCGCGCACCGATCCTTATCCCGCCGTAGTTCGTGGCGACGCTTGCACCGACGATCCGGATCTCGCCCAGCATCTCCAGGTCGATCCCGGATTCCGACCGCGCGACAGAGATCGCCCCGCCGGAATCGAGCGAGGCGGCATCGCGCAGGTCCGCCTCGTTGAGAACGTCGATGCGCAGGGTGCCGGGCGCCGCCTTGGTATCGTTCAGATAAAGCGTGTGGCGGTCCGCGCCCGTTGCCGCCGAGGCCGCGCCGATCGACACCCCCGTTTCGTGCTCGACGATGACCCGGCTGCGCGTCGCCGGAAGGTCGACGATCCCGCCCGAGCCGGAGCGCACCGACTGGCCCGCAGCCGTGCGCAAGCTGCGGTTGACCGCGTCGATGCCGATGCTCCGGGCGGCGGTCACCGCGGCGCCGCTGGCGATCGCCAGCGTGACCAGCGGCGAGACCCGCGACGTGGTAAAAGCGCCAGACTTGCCGACGACGGCGGCGCTGACGCTGTCGGCATTGGTGTCGAAGCTCGTCTCCTGCTCGGAGCGCAGCGAGATGTCGCGGACGGTGATCTCGGCCCTGCCGATGTCGATCCCGGTGCGGGACTCGATGATGGCGGTCGCGTTGGCCGCCGCGCCGGCAATGACGCCGCCGCTGCCTGCCCTCGCGCGGGTGCGCGTGTCTTCGACGGCGTCGGCGACCGCAACGAATGCCCCGCCGGCCTCGATCAGCACGGCGTCGCCGATCCGCACCACGGTCTCGTTGGCGATGGCGCTGGTCGCCGGATTGGCCCCTGCCGCGATCAGTCCGCCGACTTTGCCGCTGGCCTCACCCTGGGTGGAGAGGTCCGAGCGCGCCACGACCGTGACGTTTCCGGTCACGCCGGTCACCTCGACCCCGGCGAAAACCTCTGCCGCGACCTCTGCGGCCGAAGTGACCTCGGTCAGGGTCGCGTTCACCCCGATCAGCCCGCCCGACGCGCCGGTGGACAGGGCGTCCGCGGACCATTCTCCCGCCCCCGGCAGCCGCGTCTCGGCCAGGACCGAGACAGATCCGGCGCCGAGGATCTTCGTGTTCGCGCCGAGATAGGCGCTGACCACGGGCGTCAGCGTGATTTCCGACAGCTGGACGCCAACCCCCAGCCCCGCGCCCACGGCGAACCCTTCGGACCGGGCAAGCGCGGTGGGCGTGGCGATGGCGCGAACGGTGAGGGCGCCTCCGACCGATATGGTGCGCTGGGATGCAGCTTCGCCCGGGCCGGCGCCGATGAAGGCGAGCGTGCGGGACAGGATAGTGGCCTTCGCCTCGGCCCCCGAGCCGGAAACGATGCCGCCCGCCGCGGCGAAGGGCGTGGCGATGGCGGTGTCCCGGCTCTCGGCCTCGATCAGCAGCGCCCCCGCGGTGACAGAGCCCGAGGTCCACGCCTGGGTGGTGCCGCCGCTTGTCGCGTAGGACAACGAGGCGCCGACCGACAGGCCGCCGATGGCAAGGCCGAAGGATTTGGCGCGGGCGGTGTGGTCCGCCAAGGCGCGGATCGTGACGGTGCCGTCCGTCTCGTCGTCCAGCGCCGAGAAGAAGCCGGCGAGCGCGTTGCCCGACGCATCGAGTGCGGTCAGTGTCGCGGTGCCGCCGGCCACGGTCACGGCGAACCGGTCGAGGCCCGCGGCGTCCAGCGCCCCGATCCCGGCGGTGCCCAGGGTTGTGCTTGCCGCGTCGAGCGTGCCGGCCTCGAGCGCACCGCCCCAGTCGCGCATCTCCACCGAGACGTCGGCGCCGTCCCCGGACACGCCGGTGACGTAATAGAGGCCATCCTGGGCCCCGCCTGCGCCCGACAGGTTCAGCACCTGCCCCGTGCCCAGCAGCGTGCCGCGCCGCGCCTCGGCCGAGGCCACGCCGGTGTTGGTCGCGGCGGCCCGCGCACCCGAACCCGCGCCATAGATCGCCCCCGAGGAGGATTGCGCATCGGCGAAGGCGCCGCCACCGGTCGCGGCGCCGGTCTCGTCGGCGTTCAGCCGGGTCTCGACGGTGATGTCGCCGCCCGCGGTGACCCGAGCGTTCTCGCCGACGTAGGTGGTGATGTTCGGCGCGTTCGTGGCCTCGGTCAGCGCGACCCCGATGGAGAGGCCGTAAGAGACCGCGATGCCCTTGGTCTGGGCATAGGCGATCGAATCCGCGACGGTCCGGATCGTGAAATCGCCGCCTGTGACGATGTCCGCCCCGTCCTCGACGAAGAGGTTCACGGTCGGGTCGGACTTGGCCACCGCCCGGACCCCGATCCCGGCGCCCAGACCCACGGCGAGGCTTTCGCCCCGCGCGATGGCCGTTGAGGAGGTGTCAAGCTGCAGGGTCAGGTCGCCGGGATATTCGATCCGGCCCTGAAGCGAGATGTCGATTGTGCCGCCGGCCTCGGCATAGGCGTTGACCGAGCCGATGGCGATGGCGTTGATCGCGGCCCCGCCGCCCTCGGCCACCGCCGAATTCTCGATGTCGATGCCGATGAAGAGGTTGCCGTCCGCGTCGACACTGCCCGCCGACAGGAGAGCCCCCTCGCCGATGCTCATCCGCACGACCGGGTTGCTGATGGCGGAGATGTTGACCACCGTGCTCAGCCCGACGGGCAAGGCGCCGGACTCGCCATCGCCACCCGTGACCAGGGTCGAGACCCGAGAGCCGAACACCTGGGTCGGCGTCAGCACCGCGTGGGTGCCGGTGCCGTCGTCAGGGGTCGCGCCCGAGGCGACGTTGATCCCGGGCAGGCGACGCTCGCCGGGCAGCATCCTGGCCAGCATCAGGTCGCCGCGCTGCTCTCTGTCCGCGTGGTCGAGGCCGATGGCGTGGCCCATCTCGTGCATCACCACGGTCAACAGGTCGACCCGGGCCCGGGCCTGCCCGCCCGTGGCGGTCAGCACGTAGGGGTCGGGCGTGAATTCCTCGTCCTGCATCGGGGTCGCGTCGACGAACCAGCCCTGGCCCGAGGCGCTGATGTCGACGATCACGGCGTCGCCCTCATAGACCGCGAGATACTCGCGCCGCAGGTTCTCGACCGAGAAGCCGAGCGCATCGAGCCGGTCCGCCTGCGCCTGCGACAGGCCCGACGCCTGCCAGCGCGCCCGGGCCGCTGCGACGACACTTTCCAGCGCCGCCTGGTCGATGTAGCCGCCGGGGTCGGCGGGCGCCTCGGTCTGACCCAGGATCGCGGCGGGGCCGCGCGGGATCTCCAGCCGCTTCAGCACCGAGCCGCCAAAGCGGTCCTGGACCCGCAGGAAGACCTCGTAGATCCCGTCATCGTCGTTGTCGGGCACCAGCTCGCCCCCGATCTCGCCGCCGACATACTGCAACCGGATGTCGTCGACCGCATTGCCCAGATCGTCGCCCGGATCCAGGATCGTCACGACCTCGAACAGGTCCGCATCCGCGCCACCCACCAAGCTGACCCGCAGGGAGTCGCGGCCCTGATCGTCGCTGATCGTCAGCCCGTCCACCGCCCGGGTCTTGCCCGTTCCCGAAAGTGACAGCCCGGCCGAAACGGCGATCACGGGTGCGGCGTTGTTGGCACGGGTCTCGAGGTCGGTGACGACCTGATCGAGGGTGACGGTTCCGGTCTCGGGCTCGTCGTTGGTATCGTAGGACGGAAACAGGCTCCTCTCCTGCAGGCCCGCGAAATAGAAGCTGCCGCCCGCCGTGGCGCTGGCGTTGCCGGCGATGATCGGCACCAGCTCGACGCTCGAATCCGCCTGAGGCGGGGTCGAGCCGGCATCGACCCCGGGGCCCACCTTCTTGCCGAAAACGGCGACCGGGGCGTTCGCGATGACGACCATGTCCCCCGTGGTTGCGGCGAGGTTGGCCACCGGCGGCGTGCCGGTGCCTGCGTCAAGCGACGGGTCGCCGACCGCGGCGGTCACCGTCGGCTGCGTGCTTGCCAGCACATTGGTGCGGATCCAGACCAGACCGCCGGGGTCCGCTTCGGCGGTCGCGTCAGCCCCATGCGCTGCGCTTGCCAGGACACTGACCCGCCCGTTCGCCGTGGCATCGCCCTTTTCGAACTGGGCGGTGACCGCCCCGTCCGCCCGCACCTGCGAACGGGCCGAGCCGTCGCCCGCCAGCCCCTCGACGCGGCTGAGGCCATAGCCCTCCGCATCCACGGCCGACAGCGACACGATGTCGAAGTCGCCGCCGATGTCCATGACGCCGCCGGTCGCCACCTTCGCGGTTATCGTCGGTGTCACGGTGACGTCCCCGATGGCGCCCTCGGCCTTGTTCGGGTCGTCGGAATCGGCGTTGAACGCGAAGAGCCCGCCGCTGGGAGACTTGCCCTCGGCATAGGCGCGCCCCGAGGTCCGCGAGAACGTCCAGTCGTCCGCGGGCGAGGCCCGCTCGTGCCGGTAATTGTTGAGCGCCAGCACCCGGACATCGCCCAGCGCCCGGACCTCGGGCGCGGTGACCTCGGCCAGGACCTCGGGGGTGACGGTCAGGTCGCTTTCGGACCGCGAGATCGCGACCAGCCCATAGGACCGCCCGCGCGCGAGGGCCTGCGCGTCGTTGAGCGATTGCGCGGTGACGATCAGATCGCCGTCGATGGGCAGCGTTTCAGACCCGATCCGCCCGGTCTCGACAAGCGCCGTCACCGTCGGCGACAGCGACACGACCGTCTTGGCCCCCGCGAAGCCGATGCTGAGCGCACCGCCGGACAGGGCATCCGCATTGGCACCGGCATAGGAGACATCCACGGCGGTGACATGGATGTCGTTCGGGCCCGTGCCGTCCAGCCCCTCGACATTGGCCGACAGGATCGCCTTGACCGTGCCGGTGACGGTGGTCGATGCATCGCTGATCCCGATGGGGGCGCCGACGAGGCCGATGGCGATCGCAGAGCCGCCGGAAGCCGCCCGCACGTCGTTCGCCGAGGCGGCCTCGACGGTCACGTCCCCACCGGTCCGGATCGTGCCGCCCGCGTTCGCGGTCACCGTGCCCTCGTAGATCGAGCGCGCGTCCGCGCCGGCGCCGGCGACCGCCAGGGTCAGCCCTCCGGCGGCCACGACCGACACGGCCAGCCCGTCGGCCGTGATCGCCGAGGCCGACCGGGACCGCATGTCGAACGCGCCCACATCGGCCGTGATGCCGCTGGTGGCCGCCCGGACCCTGGTCGAGACCTTGTTGATGTTGAACGTGACCCCGACGGCAACGCCGCCACCGGCGAAGCCGCCGAACACCGACACCGCGTAGCTGTCGGAATCCGAAGTTATCCGCGTCCTGTCCTCGGCGTTCAGGCGCAGGTCCCCGGCCTGGACGGTATGCCCGGTCCCCGTGATCTCGGCCGTGACGGTGTTGTCGATGCGGTTGAAGGCCAGGGCGCCGCCCAGCGAAAAGCTGAGCCCGCCATAGCCGCCGGCCACCGAGATCGCGGCGCTGAGGGCCTCGACATCGATGCCGGAGTCGCCGGTCGTCCGCGCGTCCAGCGACACCACGCCGGCGCCGACATCGATGTTGCTGCTGTGCACGGTCGCCGAGACGTTGCGGCTGATCGTGTTGACTGAATCGACCAGCGCCACCGTAATCGCGACCCCGGCCAGCCCGCCACCGACCGCCGCCGACCCGCCGTCGGACTTGGCCTCGATCTTGCTGGTGTCCAGCGCCGAGACGCTGACATTGGCCGCGGTGATCCCCTTCTGCGTCGCCGACCGGTCCGCGACGGCCTCGATCCGCGCCTGCAGGCCGCCGAACACGTAGTTTCCGCTGCGCGCCCCGGAGCCCGCGACCGCGATCCCGGCGGAATAGCCACCGCCGGCCGCCCCGGCGCCGCCGAAGGCATAGCCACCGATCGCGGCATCAGCGGTCGCCGCCACGGCCAGATCACCGCCGGCGTCGATCCATGCCCGGTCGACGATGGCGACCGTGTCGACGGCGGCGAAATTTGACGTCTTCGCGAAGCCGGCCGCGAGGCCCAACCCGGCCCCACTGCCCCCAAGGGCCACGCCGATCGCGACGGCGAAGGCGCCGCCGTCGGCGACCATCTGCGACTGGTCCTCGGCCCGGATCCGGACCGCGCCCGCGGCGTCCACATGCGAGGCGGTGCCGCGGACCGTGGCCTCGACCCCGCTGCGGACGATGTTATCGACCTTGGCGCCGACCACCACCAGCCCACCGGAGAAACTCAGCGACACCGCCACGCTGACCCCGCCGACCAGCGCCCGGGTGACCGCCGTCGTGCGTGTCGTCGCGGTGATGTCGACGGCGCCGCCGGACAGGATCGCGGCATCCTCGACAATGGCGCGTGTCTCTTGCACCGGACGGCGGGCGGCGCCGCGCAGCTCCGCATAGCGGGTGCCCGGGTCGGCCACGTAGGCGGCCGGCAGCGCCCCCCGGGCGACCTCGCCGACGATCTCGAAGGCCGCGCCGTCGGCGATCCCGCCGCCGGAGAACGAGATCGTGTCGGGGCTCGCGGACCGGGCGTCCGCCTCGGTCCGCGCGAGACGGAAGGTATTCCCCGAAACCTCGGTCACGTAATAGCTGCGGCCGAAGTCGATGCCGTCGATCAGGACGTTCTGGTCGGACGGATCGACCGTGCCCAGAAGCTCCTCGAAGGCGTCCTGTGTCGTCTCGGGCTTGACGTCGCGGTCCACGAACTCCAGCCGTGGGGTGCGCAGGTAGACCCGGTCGCCTTCTTCCAGCCCGTGGTTGGCCACAGTCAGCGTGCCATTGCCGATGTCCGAGCCCTTGAACGTCGAGAAACGGGCGGTGTCATCGACGTTGGGTTTGGCGGCCTGCCGGGTCATCCCGATCTCGTTCTTCGCGACCGAGCCGCCGAAGGCCAGGGCGCCGGCCCCACCCTTGGGGTCGAGCGCCACCGAGACCGCGACCGAGAAGCCCCCGCTTTCGGCGTAAAGCGCGGACATGTCGTCGGCCCGGACCGTGACATCGCCATCGACGGCATGAAGCGCCGCCTCGCCAGCCGGGATGCCGGAATGGCTGCCCTGCACCTGCGCCACGGTCGATACGTCCATCAGGTTGCGCGAATCCGACCCCGCCCCCGAGGCCGCGAGCGAGAAGCCGCCCGCCACCGCGACCGAGCCTGCGATACCCAGCCCGTAGGTGCGCATCTTCTGAACCTTCACCAGGCTCCAATCCCCCTCGAAGCCCGCGCCCAGGTCGATCGGTTCGGCCGAACGAAACAGGTCGGCACGAAGGGTGGTCCGCGCCGCGTCGGAGGCTTCGTCGGCCAGCAGGGTGGTCCTGGCCAACCGGATCACGAAATCGCGTTCCTTGACCTCCTCGGACCGAAGCCCCTCCTGGTCCTCCGGCAGCAGGATCTCGGAAATGGTATAGGCTTGGGTGAAGCCGCTCTCGTTGAGGAAGATGCGGTCCCCGGCCTGGAGCGCCCGCCGCCCGCCGGCCCCGGTCTGCAACAACCTCAGGGCGGCCGAAAGCTCGGCGTTGGTGTCCGTGCGGATCCGCAGCGTGTTGGTGTCGCGCTCGATCATGACGACCGCCTCGTCGTCGGACATCGCGTCGGACTGCTGGAAGGTCTGGCCGCCCCCCCCGGGGTCGCTGCGCAGAAGGTAGAAGCTGTCGCTGGAGATCAGATCGACGACGTAGAGCTGATCCTCCTTCAGCCCGGCGACCCCGTCGGTCTCGCCGGTGCTCGTGCGCCGCAGCTGGACCCGGTCGCCGTCGGCGAAGCCGTGATCGGTGATCGTGATGATGTCGGTCCCGGCGTCGACCTGGTCCGAGGTCAGGGTCTTCGTTGCCAGGTCGAGGCCCCTGGTCAGCGCCTCGACGGTCACGTCGTTCTTCGCCTCGATCTGCGACGAGAGCACGTCGGCATGCACCGTCCCGTCCATGTCGTTGGTCGAGAACGCGGCACCGAGGGACCCCGCCCCGGCGTTGCCTTTGACGGAGACGGACAATGCCACTGCGGTGCCGCCGGCGTCGGAATCGAGCGCACTTTCATCGAGCGCCCGCACGGTTGCATTCCCGGTGCGGCTTTCGATCAGGGCATCTTCGACGGTCGCGACGGTTTCCTGGTTCAACTCGTTGATCGAGACCACGACAGACGCCGCCAGCGCGATGCTGAGGCCGCTGCCGGAGAAGGCGCCCGACCCCGCCCCGCCGAGGGCCATGGCGTCCATCCGGATGCCCGGCTTCTGGTTGTCCGGCCCGGTCCCGGATTGCTCGGCCGGCGGCACCCCGCCCGAGATCGCCTCGACCGTGACATCGCCCGACGCGGTCACGTCCACCGACCGGATCGTGGCGAGCGCCGCGCTGGTCAGCCGGTTCTCGGCCCGCCCGGCGCCGAAGCTGCCGGCGCCGGTGACACCGCCGCCGCCCAGGCCCGCCGCGATCGCCACCGCCACGCCGCCCGCATCCGCAAGCCATTCGGACCGGTCAATGGCCCGGACGATGACGTCGCCGCCGGCCACCGCCGTCTCGGCCGTGTTTTCGGAGGTGATCCCGGCCGAGACATGGGTGGCGCCGTAGTTGACGGCGCTCGCCCCTGCCCCTGCCAGGGCGATCGTGGCCGAACCGCTGCCAAAGCCCGCCGCCACGCTACCCGCCCCGCCGATGGAGACGGATTCGAACTCGGTGATCGCTGTCGCCCTGACCGTGACAGCCTCGCCCGCATCGACCGAGCTGTTCCGGATGTAGGCCTCGGTCAGGTAATTCGCGGGGTCGTCACCCTCGATCTCTCCCAGCCCGATGCGGTTGTCTGCGATTGACAGACCGACCGAGCCGGCCACGGCGGCGTCCTTGCCGACCGCAAGGGACAGGGCCACGCCGCCGGCATCGGCCCGCGTCGAGGTCCGGTCCGTGGCCTCGACGGTGACCGACCCGCCGGCGTTGACGCCGACGGTCGCGACAGGGGTCCCCACGTCGTACTTGCGCGGGGCGTCGGCGATATAGGCCCGCGTGCGCAGATCGACCCGGTTCACCGCCACGGAGCCGGCAAGTGCCAGCGATCCGGTCAGCCCGCTCCCGGTAGAGACGCCGGCGGACAGCGCCCCCGAGAAGGCGACCGTGTCGATCTTGGCGCGGGGGCCGTTGCCGCTCTGGTCCGCGATGCCGGGATCCACAATGCCGTAGGCGAGGAAATCGCCCTCGGCCAGAAGCGGCGGCGCCTCCAGCACATGCGCCTCGACAGTGATGTCGCGACCGGCCTTGATCGAAACCCCGTCGGTATGAGCCGAGAGGCCGACGTCGAAATCCGTGCGGGCGACACCGACGCCGGCCCCCAGGGCGCCCGTGCTGGAACTGCTCGACCACGCCACCGCGAGCGCCAGCCCCCCGGCGTCGGCGTCCGACACCGACGCCTCGATCGCGGTCAGCCGGATGTCGCCATTGCTTCCCCCGGCCTCCAGCACGGTGCCCGTGGTCGAGGTTGCCTTGGCCGAGACGTCGCTTTCGACCGTGTTGAAGGTGAAGGCGCCGGCCCCGCTGAGGCCGATGGCCGGCCCGTTCGAGGACACCGCGCCGGAGGCGGCGATGCCGACGGCGACCCCGGCGATGGTCAGCGCCTGCACGGCCTCGACGCTGATGCCTTTGCTGGCCTTCACCGAGACATCGTCGATAAACGCGCTGACCTCGTTGAGGTCGTCGAAGACCCCGGCCTCGTTGATCGCGACCGAAACCCCTGCGGCGAGCCCCACCGTCAGCTTGTCGCCGCTGGCGAGCGACAATCCGATGGCCGCAGCCGCGGAGACCATGCGGGTGGTGTCGATCGCCCGCACGCTCAGCGCGCCGGAGGTCTCGAACACCGGATCGCCCAAGGCGTTGCCCCGCTCGATCCCGGCCCGGACATTAGTGCGCAGGATGTTGCCGGCGCCGGACCCGGCGACCGAAAAGGCCCCCGCCCTCTCTGAGCCGACCGCAGCCGAGACCGCGATTCCGACGCCGACAGCCAGGACATAGCCATCGACCACGGCATGGACCCGCGCCGTCCCGTCGCCGGCGCCGCCTTCCGACGTCACCGTGCTGGCCCGGACCTTCGCCTCGACCTCGCGGCGGACTTCGTTGCGGCCGAGGCCGACGCCCACGGCGACCGCCACGGTGTTGGGTCCGTTGGCCTTGGAAAACTGCCGGCGATGCCAAAGCCGAGGGCGCCGATCGTGCCCGGGCTGTCCTGGGCGACCACATCGACATCCCCGGCCGTCACCGGCGCACGGTCCAGCCGCGCCTCGACACCGCGGTCGATGGTGTTGAAAGCCAGCCCGCCCGCCGCCGCGATCGCATAGCCGGAGCCGGCCCCGCCGGCAGAAGTTACCCCCGCGCCGGCCCCGGCCACGGCCACGGCCCAGTAATCAGCGGTGCCGTCCCGCTCCAGCTTGGCGGCCTCGCGCGCCAGCACCGCGTCGCCGCTGGAGGCCGCGACCACACGGGCGTCGATCTTGACCACCCCGGAAGCGGCCACCAGCTCGGTGCCCTCGACATAGGCGGCGACGCGGTGCCCGCGCAGCGCGTCAACGCCCGAGGTCGTGTCGTCCCGATCGCCGAAAAGGCCGACCAGGTTGACCGACAGGGAGAGGCCCACCGACACCGACAGGCGGGTGCCGGCTTGCGAGTTGGATCCACCCGACGCGACGGCCAGAGAGATGCCGCCCCCCGCCGCGTAGGCCGAGGAATGGTCGTAGGCCAGCACGTTGATGTCGCCGACCGTGGCGGTGACGCTGTCGGCATTCTCGATGAACGACAGCACCTGCGCGTTGATCTGGTTGTAGGCCAGCGCCCCCGCGATCCCCACCGTCTTGGCCGTGCCCTTGGCGACACTGGTGCCCAGCGAGCCCGAGATCAGCCGGCTGTCGAACACGCTGACCACGTCGAGCGCCCCGACCGTCATCGGCACGTCGCGCACGTATGCGCGCACGTTGTCGGCCAGGCTGTTCACCGCCAGCGCGGCGGCGATGGAGATCTGGAACTTGTCCTCCTGACCATCCGTCGTATCGTTGATCCCTGGAACAACCGGGGTCGCGCCGGCGACCGCGATCGCGCTGACATCGCCGAGGCTGGCCGCGATCACCGAGACGTCGCCGGTCGTCCGGAAAGCGGGGGGGGCCCCGGCGACCGGATCCGCATAGATCCGGCTGCCGATCCGGGCTTCCGCGTCGCGCTCCACGAAATTGGTGACCAGGGTCCCGGCGATCCCGATCTTCTGCGTCGTCGCGAAGGACCCGCCGACGTTGACGACGGTCTTGTCGTCGACGGCCCGAATCACCGCTGTCCCGGTCCCCTCGACCGTGACGCCGTCGCCGATGACGACATCCGCGCCACGGTCCACCGTGGCATTTGTCGTGTTCCTGACGGAATAGATGTTGACCACCCCGTTCAAGGCCACCGATTTCGCGGACCCGCCCGACCCGCTGAGCAGGATGTCGCGGCCGGTGTTGAGCGCGTCGACCTCCAGCGCCTCGGCCCGGACGATGGCGCCCGAGGCGATGACCGCCCGGGCGGCGCTTTCGATGTCGGTGACGAAGACGGCGATGCCCGCCGCGTTCTCGGTATCCTCGCCGCCGACACCCAGAAGCGAGGCGGAATCGGCCGCGTTCTTCAGCGTGAAACTGCCCTTGTTGATCGGCGACCAGCTGTTGAACGTCTTGCCGCTGCCGGTCACCCCGCCGATCGGGTCGGGCACCGAGAAATTGCCGCCCAGGGTGATCATGTCGTTGATCGCCGTGGCCTTGACCGTCACCCGGCGGTTCGGGTCCGCCGGCGGCGCCTTGACCTTGAGGTTGCCGTCGGCGTCGCGCTGTTCCGCGCCCGTCCCATCCAGCAGCGGCACCACGTTGATGCGGGCGTCGCCGGTCAGCAGGGCGTCGGCCGAATGCCGCATCACCATGATGCCGGCCGACACCGCGATGGCCAGCTTCTCCTGACCCTGCGCCGTCGCCTGCGACCAGGCGTCGATCAGGTTGTTGTCGAGGCCGAGGTTGTCGTCGAGGTAGGTGAAGATCTGCGCGATGCCCGACTTGGCCGCATCGCCGGCGGCCACGGCTTCGGGATCCGGCATCAGCTTCCAGTAGCGGGCGTCGTCATAATCGGCGTCGCGGCTGTCGAACACCTTGTTCTCGGGGCCTGTGTATTCATACCAGCGGCCGCGCTTTTCCACTTCGCTGAATCGCTCCGAGATCCTGACCGTCTCGCCCGCCGAGAAGGCGCGGACGTAGTCGACCGGCTCCCAGCGCTCGGTATCGGTGAAATCCTCCTCGCTGAGGTCGACGTCGTTCTTGTCCGCGTCGACCGCGAAATAGGGCAGCTTGAACGCATAGGCCTGGCCGACCTCGCCGCCCGAGCTGTGGCCGGGGGCAACCTCGGCGATGAACCCGGCATCGAGCTGGCCCACCGGATCGCCGTCGCTGAGGTATCCGTGCGAACTCAGGGTCGGCGAGGTCGAGACGGCTCCGCGGAAATTGCGCCCGTACAGGCCCAGGTCGTCGATGTCGTTGAAGGCCGTCGCCTCGACGGCGACATCGCCCCCGGCCTCGACATCCGCGGCATTGATCAGGGCATCAACGTCGTTGTTCTGCGACCCGACATAGACCGCGACGGATATGCCCGTCTCGATCGTCGCACTGTTCGGATTCAGGACCTTTCCCGACAAGGTCCGCGGCGCGAAGGTCTTCAGTTTCTTGCCGCTCTTTGCGACATCGTCGTCCTCCACGTTGTTGGCATCGGCCCCGGCGCCCGCGGTCACGTCCGGCCGTGAATTCGCGCTCGCCGTGACGCGCACGTCCCCTTCCGCGTCGACCACACTGCGCGCAGTTCCGTTGTAGTCCTCCGCGAAACCGATGCGCGCATCTACCCGGTTGCTGTCGATCTCGAGCGAAAGCGAGGCCGCCACCTGTAGTTTCGAACCGTTGGAGTCGGCTTTCGACTGGCGGGCCTGATCGGCCTTGGAGACATTTCCCGAGTTCTTCTTGTTGAGGGCGTAGGTCTTGATCGCGTTGACCAAACCTGCGTTGCTGCCGGTCACGAACGAGACGGCAGAGCCCCGGGCATCCGCCTCGAATTCACCGGTGGAGTTCGTCCCGACGCGGGCATCCGCCGTCGTGCCGTTGTCGATCCCGGGGATCGCGAAGAAGTTCTTCTTGGCGATCGGCTGGCGCTCCTGCTTGGCGGTCACCAGAACGTCGCCGCCCGCCGTCACGTCGCCGTCGAGCCAGGCACTGGTCTCGCCATCCTCGATATTGATGGCAATGGAGACGCCGACCTCTCCGTCTTCGCCCGTCGTGGAGCGGGCAAGGGTGCGGGCCTGGTCGATGGTGATCGCCTGGAGCGATACGGTGCCCCCGGCATTGACGACGGTCCCGGCGCCGAGGATCGTGGAATTGGTCGAATCCGTCACGCTCAGGCCCACCGCGAAGGCCCGGCGTTCGAAGAAATCGCCGCCGCCATTCGCCTTCAGGACCTGCTCGATCCTGTTGCCCACGGTTTTCGGATCCGCGAAGCTCTTGGGGGCCGCGTCGATGTAGACGTCGAGGATGTTCTTGATGTCGGAACGGATCGCGACATCGCCGGCCGTGGTGATGTCGACATTGCCGGTATGCACCTTCGCGGTCGTCACCGCGGCGCCGACCTTGAGACCGAAGCCGAAGGCGAAGGGCGAGGTCGCGGCCTTTGCCTCGGCCGTGGCGGACACGTCCAGATTCCGCGCGTCGATGATCAGCCGGCCGTTCGGGGTGTCGCCTTCGGGGTTGCCCTCGGCGTTGAGGAACACCTGCGCCGAGGATTTCGCGACGGAGACGCCGATATTGACCGAGATGTTCTCGAAAAACCGCGCCAACCCTCCCCAGCCAGGCTGCTTGCCCGTCTCGTAGAACAGCGAGCTCGCCTCTGCCTGGATGTCGACGTTGCCGCCGGTGATCTCGGCGTCGCCGATGGTGACGTTGGCGACGTTGTAGTCGACGTTGATGAAGCCCAGCGCACTGAAGTCCGCCACCGCGTCGGCCGCGCGGATGGTGATGTCGCCCCGCAGGTCCGGATCCGCGCCCGTTCCGACGGAGCTGATGACCGTGCCGTCGGCGATGTTGATGCGGCGGACATTGTAGGCGGAGATTTCGTTCTCGGCGATGATCGAGATGTTCACCGGCACGTCCCCGTCGCCGATGATGTCAAAGCCCTTGCTGTCGAAATCCAGCACCTTGAGCTCAAGATCGGTGCCGTTGGCGCGCAGATCGCCGGACAGGGCGAAGATCCCTCCGCCATCGCTGTCGCTATACATCCGCTGATTGATCCGCACCCTGTCGAGCGGAGCCGCGCCTGTCGATGTCGGGGCCGCCGGGGCCGAGCCGGCGGCGGCGGCCTCCGTCACCAGCGTGAAGTATTCATCGGGATTGGCGATGGTGGAGCCGGTCACCAGGATCTCGACGACATCCCGCGACGCCGGGTCGCCGTCCCAGGCGGTGTTGTCGATCTCGACCGTTCTGAGGACGACGGTCTCGTTTCCGGCCGCGACGAGGCCCCGGGGGTCGATGACATAGGTGTCCTTTCCCAGGCCGCCGGTCAGGGTGTCGGCCCCTCCGGCGGTCTCGACCGTGACCGGCAGGCTGATCGAGGACCAGCCGATCCGGTCGGCCTCGGGCGTCCCGTATATGGTCATGGTCTCGACGCCCGCGATCTCGTCGATCCCAAGGGACGACCCCGACAGCAGGGCCGCTGTCATGCGGTGGCCGGTGGCGGTCTCGGTGACCGAGAACTGGACCCCCTCCGGGCTGTCGGCAAAGCTCTCCTCCAGCCGGTCGATCCCGCCGCCGCCGTCGATGGAATCCGACCCCGCCCCGCCAATCAGCACGTCCGCCCCGCCCGCGGCCCGCAGCGTGTCGTCGCCCGCGCCGCCCTCCAGCCGAACCGAGGGCGCATAGAGCGTGTTGCCGACGATGGTATCGCCCGTCGCGGCGACCAGCAGGCCCAGGTCCTCGGCCGCGCGCACCCCGTCCACCGGCACGACCTCGAATGTGCGGCCCGCGACCGGCGTGCTGGTGTCGGTCAGCACGATGCCGCCCGCCTCCGACAGCTCGGCCGAGACCTTGGGGCTGACGCTGTCCAGCACCTCGACGATGTCGGCGACGGTCGTCCGGGCCGTGATCGCGCCGAGGTCGACGCTGACGACGCTGCCATCGCGCAGGTGCAGCCGGAAATCCGTGGCTGTATCCACCAGCGGCAGGCCGGTCAGCACAGAGCCGACCGCAAGGATGCCGTCAACGCCAAGCCCCCTCGCCAGGACGGCGTTGGGGCTGAGCACCCGCAAGGTGCCGGAGTCCGCGTCCGGCGCGGTATCCGTCCAGCGCAGCGCGGTGCCGTCGGGGGTGAAATCAACGGTGATCCGGTGGCTGGCGAGGGCGTCGTTCAGCGCGTCGATCAGGGCGCCGAGCGTCTGCAGCACCGGCAGCTCGACGGTGATGACCTCGGCGACCCCGTCGCGCGAGACCTGAAGCCTCAGCTCTCTGCCGTCTTCCAGCGACAGGCCCGCGCCGCCGTTGAGCTGCGCAAGGTCCTGCCGGTCCCGGGTATTGTCCAGCCGCAGCAGGACGCCGTCCCGGTCGCGCACGCCGAGGAAGCGGGTCCGGTCGTCGGCCCCGATCTCGGGGTTGAGCAGGATCAGCTCCTTGTCGCCGCTGTTGCTGACGAAGCCGCTGGCATCCAGCAGGTTGCCGAACTCTCCGCCGATCAGGGTCGCGGATTCGATGCTGATCAGCAGGTCGGTCTCTTCGGTGTCGGCAACGGGGCGGCGCAGCTGGGCGGTCGCCAGGGCAACCTCGTCCGCGGTCACCAGCTCGGGCGGGATCGATTCCAGGATCAGGTCGGTCTCGGTCCGTTCCAGCAGCCGGTCGGGCCCGGCCCCGCCAAAGAGCGTGTCGGACCCCAGGCCGCCGCCCAGGGTGTCGATGCCGTCCCCGCCATAAAGCACGTCGTTGGCGGTCGAGCCGATCAGCCGGTCATTGCCGCCGCTGCCCTTGAGCACGACCCCCAACGCCCCGGTGAAGGCGGAGGCATCCATCACCGTGTCGCCGGAGCCGCCCAACAGCACCGCGCCCTCGATCCCGGCCAACAGGTTCAGCCGCTTCGCCCCGGGGGTGAAGTCCAGGGTGACGCTGTCCGGGGCCACCGCCGCGCCGCCGCCGGTCAGGCGCAGGACGTCGGCCGCGAAGGCATTGGCGTCGACGCCGATCTCCAGCCCGCCGAGGGCGTCGACGAATTGCACTCGGATCGTCCGCGTGCCGTCCGCGGCGACGGTTTCGTCCAGCAAGAGCCCGTCGACCTGCAAGGGCCCCAAGTCGCCCAGGGCGGCGCGGATCTCGGAAAGCTCCGCGTCATGGGCGATCGGCGCGGTCCTCTCGGTCAGCTCCGCGCCCGGCGCGCCATGGGTGTAGCGCAGGAAAAGCTCGCCACCGTCCACCTCGGGGCCGATGGTGATGGTCAGGTCGGCGTTCGTGCCCTCGCCCAGGTCCAGCGAGACGTCGGTCAGGATGTGCCGCGCATTGCGCTGCTCGAAGATCAGATCGTCCCCGGCGCCGCCGTCGATGCTGTCGATCCCGAAACCGCCGCTGAAGACGTCATTCCCCGCCCCGCCCAGCAGGGTGTCGTCGCCGGCCCGGCCCGCGACCGTCACCGACCCGCCGAAGCCGGTAGCGTCGATCCGGTTGGCGCTGGCCCCGCCGGTGATCTCGGCCGCCTCGATGCTGACGATGTAATCCGTCTCGTAGGCGTCGGTCGCGCCCGCCAGGAAATACCGCACCTGTTCGGTGGGAGAGGGCAGCCCCTCGGCCGTCAGGTCCACGGTGCCGGGGGCCAACGCCTCCAGCACCACGTCGGCGTCGCGCAGGATGTTGACCTTGTCGATCCCGGCGCCGCCCACGATCGTATCGTTCCCGCCGCCGCCGAAAAACTGGTTGGGCGCGGTGCGGCTGCCGATCAGCAGGTCGCCGTCGGTGCCCAGAAGCGCGCCCGCGCCGAGGCCCAGGTCGCTGCCCGCGGCGAGGCCGAGGTTCTCCGCCGCCGTGCCGCCGTTGAGCGATGTGACGGTGACGGTCGTGGTGTCCCCTGTGGACAGATCCTCCAGCTCGAACCCGTCGCCTGTGGCGTTGACGCGCAGCTCCACCAGCCCGTCAGCCACCGCGTTGACCGTGGCCAGAAGGTCGCGCAGGGTGCGCAGGCCGCTCAGGTCCACATCCACCGACGCGCCGTCGGACCGCGTGATGCGGATATCGTCCAGGACCAGGCTGACCGCCTCGCCGGTCAGGTCGGTGTCATAGCCGAAGATCGCACGGTCCAGCTCTTCCGGCAGGGGCTCGAAGGTCGGCGCGTTGGCCGCCTGCACCAGGCCGAGGTCGTTGCCCGCCGTCGATCCGGGAAGGTTCTCGACCGAGATGTCCCGCATCGGCGCGACGTCGCGGGCGTCGATGATGACGAACGCCCGGCCGCCGACGGTGAGCGCGGCGGAGACCCCTTCGGGCGCTGCGGCCTCGATGGCGTCGATCACGTCCTGCACCGTGGTCAGCCCCGCGGTGCTGACCCCGAAGTCACTCGCGGCGCCGTCGGCCAGAAGAACCCGGAACCCGGCCCCCGCGGAGGTGTCGATCCCGTCGCCGTTGTTCAGCCGGGCAAGCTCCGTCTGCGGCTGCGTGGCGAGGTCGATCCAGGTGCCGTCGGTCAGGCCGACCTCGCCGCCCGGCGCGATCTCGGCGAGGGCGATGTCGAAGCCGCCGTCCAGGGTCAGACCGCCCTCGCCGGTGAAGGCGCGGGCATCGAGCGTGTTGGCGCTGATCCCGCCGATCAGCTCGGCGCCGGTGAACCCGGTGATGTCCAGCACCCGTGTCACACCCGGCGCGGTGCGGATGTTCGACAGCGTGAGGCGCGTGTCGGTCAGCACCATGTCGGCGTCGGCGCGTACGCTCAGCGTGTCCGCGCCCCCGCCGCCGACCAGCTTGCGGATGGCGGCGCCGGCTTGCACGGCGTCGTCGGCCTCTCCGGTCTCTATGAACAGCGTATTGTCGGCGGCCAGGATCGTGTTCGCCGCGGTGGCGGAACCCCGGACCAGGTTGAAATTGCGGATCGTGCCGATGGCGGTGCTGGCCTCGTTGCGCAGATCCACGGTCAACTCGCCGGTCACATCCCGGAAATCCAGCACCTGCCACTTGGGCGCCGCCGCGTCGATCCCGGGCGCGATGAAGCTCTCGACCCGCCCCGAGGTCACCGACAGCAGCGGGGTCAGGGCCCGAAGATAGCCAAGGTTGTCCGGGTCTGTCCGGGCCAGCAGATGCACCTGTGCGCGTCCGTCATCGTCGGTGGACAGGACGAAATCCTTGTCCAGCGCCGACAGGTCGATCTCGTCGATCTCGCCCTGCAGGGCATTGCCGTTCTCGCGGACGACCACGCCGTCCGACGTGGCCGACAGGACATAGCGGTCGTCGCCGGCCCCGCCGCTGAGGATGTCGGCGCCGCCCATCCCGTGCAGGATGTTGTCGGTCTCGTCGCCGATCAGCTCGTCGGCCCGGGCAGTGCCGAACACCTCCGAGATGCCGACGACCTCGATCTTTTCGCCGAGGTCCAGCAAGACCCGTTCGCCCATCTCGCCGGCGTCCAGGTTGACCTTGACCGCCCGGTCGATGGTCCGAAGATCCAGCGAGACCTCGCCGATGCCGGCCTCGAGCCTGCCGACGCCGGTCGCGGTCGCAAGCCGGACCGGCCCGTCGGTCTCGCGGACGGCGAACAGCCAGTTGTCGACGCCGTCGTCGCTGCCCGGGCGCGCGACGAAGGTGGTCGCCACGTCCAGCCCGACCAGCCTGTCCTTGCCGTCCCTGCCGTCGAACCGGTCGAGGCTGCCGTCGCCCTCGAATCGCAGCACGTCGTCCGCGCCGCCGCCAATGATGCGGCTGACACCGGCGAAGGCGATGTCGTCCTCGGCCGATTCGCTGCCGCGGTAATCCGCCGCCCCTTCGCCGTCGCCGGTCAGGGTGATCCCCAGGGTCGAGCGCGTGTCGGCGACTTCGCCCCCGTCGTCGTTGATGTCGAGGTTGAACGACAGCGTGTCCCCGGCCTCGCCGCCGAGGTCCAAATCCACGGTCGGCGCGAAAAGCGCACCGCCCATCAGAAGCAGGCTCTTGCCGCTGATCTGCACCGCGTCGGTGCCGGAGCCGGTCCGGATCGTCAGATCGAGAGACATGCTGTCATCGGCGGTGAATTCGTCGGCGAAGATCCGGACGATGTCGTTGCCGGCCCCGGTGTCGACGACCAGCGCCGTGCCGTTCAGCACGCTTTCGGAATAGACCGGCGTCGCCTCCCCGGGCGGCGAGCCGTCTTCGGAAAGGTAGACCTGGACCAGGTGATCGAAATTGCCGTTCTCGTCGTCGTCGACATTGGCGAGGCGGATCACGACCTGCTGATTCTGGGCCGCATCGCCCAGCGCGATGGCCAGCGGCACGTCCGCGGCGAGCAGGAGCCGGGGCTCGAACGCCTCCAGACCGGGACGCTCTGCCGCCTTGGGGCGGGGCCGGGTCCGCCGCCCGAGACCGCGCCGCAACCTCTGGAACAGGCCGCGGGACGGTCCTGATTGCCCTCGCGGCGAGGCGGTCATCGTTGGGCCGAACGGATAAGACATCGGCCCCCCAAGATCGACGCTCAAAGCCTGAAACGCCAAGGGTCCGTCGCAAAAGCAGAATATCGGCGCCGTATCGCTAAGCCAAGAATAGCGAAGGCTTTTCCGGCTGTCACCGAAAATTTAGATTTTCATTTGATAAGCGGCTGACAGGGCGGGCGGGCGATCGGGTCCGCGCGCCCTGTCAGCCGCGCACGGCCGCGTCCCGGACTAGCGCCGCGTAGCGGTAGGCGCCGTGCGCCATCTTGGAATAGGGGATCAGCAGGAACAGCGTCAGCACGGTCCCCAGGTGCAGCACCAGAAGGCTTTCCACCAGCGCCGTGCCGGTGGCCGCATAGAGTGCGAGCCCGGTCAGCCCCGTGGCGCCCAGCAGCAGGACGAAGGCCATCTCTCCGCCCCAGCGGCCGCTGGCGCCCAGCGCCGGATCGGCCTTGGTCTTCAGCCAGGCCAGCCAGAACGCACCGACGGTCAGCAGGATGCCACCGGGAACGCCCAGCAGTTTCGGCAGGCTGAAGAAGCCGTAGGGGGCTTTCATGTCAAAGAGATAGTGTAGAACGGTTCCCGATGAGGTCGAGGCGAAGCACAGCAGGAACCCCAGCAGGGTCGCCTGGTGCGCATAGCGCCGGGCCCCGGTGAACCGGTCGCCCTCCTCGAAGTTGCAGCCGTCGCCGCCGCCGGCGAGGTTGCGCATGTTGGCGGTGCGCCGCCCCGCCTCGCGCAGGTCGCGCCAGCGGACCGGGCCGCCGCCCACGTCCCGCCAGTAGCGCCGGACCCCCATCGCCAGGGCCATCACCGGAAACAAAAAGGCGGGCGCGAAGATCGCGACCATGACGGCGTGTGACAGATAGGCATAGAAGCCATCGCCAACGGTCGGGCCCATGCCGCGCACGAACAGCAGCAACAGCGCGATACCGACGACCAGCGCGGCCGCGACCGCCACGCCGCTGCGGTGGAACAGGCCCCCTGCGGGGGCGGGCCAGGCATACCGCTCCCAGCTTTCGGCGCGGACCTCGGCCAGCGCGGCCGGCAGGTTCAGGGCGAAGTGGTGCGGCTCGGTATATTGGCAGGCGTAGTAGCAGCCCCGGCAATTGTGGCAGAGGTTGGCGAGCTGGGTGATGTCGGCGTCCGAGAACGCCCGCTCGCGGAACATCGCCGGGAAGACGTCGCAATAGCCTTCGCAATAGCGGCAGGCATTGCAGATGTCGGCCTGTCGGCGGGCCTCGTCCACGGCGTTGAGGATGGGGGGTGTATCAAGCGACATGGGCTGCGGCCTCCTGTCCCGCGATCCGGCCGAAAACAGTGCCGATGGTCATACCGAAACCGGCCAGATAACCTTCGCCGAGGATCGACCCGGCCATGATTTCGCCCGCGGCCCAGACATTGGGCAGCTGGCGGTTTCCCATCGAGACCACCGCGCGGTGATCCACCTTGAGACCCAGATAGGTGAAGGTGACCCCGGTCCGCAGGGTGTAGCCGTGGAACGGCGGCTCGACGATCGGGCGCGCCCAGTTCGTCTTGGGCGGATCCAGCCCTTCGGTGGCGAGGCCGTCGAGCTCGTTCGAGCTGAAGGTACCCTCCCGGCAGGCGGCGTTGTAGGTCTCTATCGTTCTGCGCAGCCGGTCGCCGGGGATCCCGAGCTTGTCGGCGAGTTCCTCGATCGTGTCAGCCTTTTCGGGCGGAAACACGGAAGGCATGAAATCGCGCACGGCCTTGGAGTCGATGATGGAATAGGCCACCTGGTCGGGCTGACCTGCCACCAGCCGGCCCCAGATCGCGTAGCGCTTCGGCCAGACATCCTCGCCCTCGTCATAGAACCGCTCCCCGTCGCGATTGACCACGACCGAGAACGGCACGCAGTCTAGGCGAGTCACGATGCCATCGTCGAACTGCGCCGCCCGCCCGTCGATCGCGACCGCGTGGCATTGTGTCGGATCGCCGATGCTGTCGGCGCCCTGGTCCAGCATGTCGCGCAGGACGCGGCCCCGGTTGTAGCGCGTGCCGCGGATGAGAAAGTTGCGCGCCGACGGCCCCCAGGCCTCGGCCAGCCAGTCGATATTGGCTTGGAACCCGCCCGAGGCCAGCACCAGCGACCGCCCGGATATGGCCACCGGTTCGCCGCCGCGCATCAGCTCCAGCCCGGTGAAATCGCCGTCCTCGAACGTGACATGGGTGACCTCGGCATCATACCACGCGGTCACGCCCAGGTCCTCGGCGGTATTGAAATAGGCGTTCACCAGCGCCTTGCCCCCGCCGAGGAAGAACGCATTGGTCCGCGACAGCGACAGCGTGCCCGACAGCGAGGGCTGGAACCGCACGCCATGCGCCTCCATCCAGGGCAGGCATTCCTCGGACTTGCGGATCGCGAGCCGGGCGAGATCCTCGTCGGTGTTGCCCTTCGTCACCCGCAGCAGGTCGTCGAAATACTCTTCCTCGCCGTAGGTGCCGGTCAGAACCGACAGCGGCCCGGAGTGCATGCACCGGAAATTGCGGGTGTGGCGGGAATTGCCGCCGCGATAGGCCTTGGGGGCGGCATCGACGATCAGGACTTTGGCGCCGGTCTCGGCCGCCTCGATCGCCGCGCAGAGGCCGGCGTTGCCGCCGCCGACGACGATCACGTCCCAGTCGCTTTCGGGCTTTGTCATGCGACATCCTCCAACCGGATCTGGCGCAGACGGGCGCGCTGCGCATTCTGGATGTGAACCCGCATCGCGGCCTCGGCGGCGGCCGGGTCGCGCGCCTCCAGCGCCGCGATGATGCGGTCGTGCTCTTCGATGGCCGTCGAGGCGCGCCCGGCCTCTTCCATGGTCGAGGGCCCGAGAATCAGCAGCGTCTTCTGGATCGCCTCGACCGACCGGACCAGGAACCGGTTGCGCGCGGCGTTCAGCAGGACGGCGTGAAACTGGCGGTTCGCGGTCAGCAGCACGCCGATATCCGTGGAGGCCCGCATCTCTTCGTTGATCGACCTGATTTCCCCAAGGTCGATCTCGGACGCGGCCCGCGCCGCGAACCGCGCGGCCGTCCCCTCCAGCACGGTGCGCATCTCGTAGAGCTCGGTGATTTCGCTGTAGTCCAGCGTCCGGATCACGGCGCCGATGCGCGGCACGTGGGTGACCATGCCGTCCGCCTCGAGCTGGCGGATCGCCTCGCGGATCGGCGTGCGCGAGCGTCCCAGACGCGCGGCCAGTTCCGTCTCGACCAGCCGGTCGCCCGGCTTCAGCGCACCGCTGTCGATCTCGGCGATCAGGGTCCTGTAGGCGTCGGCGCCCTGCTGCGGCCGCCCCGGATCATCGGTTCTGGACATCACGATTCCCTTGCGTTCCATCTTGGATACATTTGGATACACCCGGATGCAACCGACTTGCCGGACGTGGGCGGTGGCGGGCCATTAATCTCTCTGGCCGCTTAATGTGGCGCAATTATTTGTTTGTTGCGATGTCGCGCCGCTGTTAACCTGATCGCGATTTTCGACGCAATGCTGGACGCGCCGCCGATGGACGATGCGGCGACCCGGCGTATTTATTGCGGCAGAGGCCGGCCGTGCCCGGATCCGGTCCGGCCTTGAGGCCTTCCACTGGAGAGACGATGAAGCCACCTCCGTTCGAATACATACGGCCGTCCACCGTCGCAGAGGCGGTCACGGCCATGGCGCAATCCGAGGAGCCGCGGATCCTGGCCGGCGGCCAGTCCCTGATGGCGATGATGAACCTGCGCTATGTCTTTCCCGCGACGCTGGTCGACATCAACGACCTGCACGACCTTGTCGGGATAGACGCCGCGCGCGACCGCATCCGCATCGGCGCGATGACGCGCCAGCGGCGGATCGAGGTCGACCCCGACATCGCCGCGCTCGCGCCGATCTTTCCCGCGGCGTTGCGGCACGTCGGCCACCGGCAGACCCGGAACCGCGGAACCATCGGCGGCAGCCTGTGCCACCTCGACCCGGCCGCCGAACTGGCCGCGCTGGTCCTGCTGATGGACGCCACGCTGGAGGTGACGGGCCCCGCCGGCACGCGGGAGGTCGCGGCCAGCGACTTCGTCGTGGGCTACATGACGCCCGGCATCGCGCCCGAAGAGATCGTGACCGCGATCAGCTTCGCGCCCTGGGCGGCGGGGCATGGCAGCAGCTTTCAGGAATATTCCCGGCGTCACGGCGACTTTGCCATCGCCTCTGCCGGCGTCATGCTGGAGACCGATCCCGAGGGCACCATCACCCGCGCGTCGATCTGCATCGGGGGGCTGGGCTCCACCCCGCAGCGGCACCCGGAGGGCGAGGCCGCGCTGGTCGGCACCCGTGGCGAGGCGGACGGGATCGCCACGGCGCTGGACGCATGCGACGCGCTGGAATGCATCGCCGATTTCCACGGCGGACCGGCCTACCGCATGAACGTGGCGCGGACGATGCTGCGCCGTGCGCTGTCCGAGGCCAGGTCCGGAATGAACAACGGCAGGGGGCAGGCATGACGGTCGAGATCGAACTCCTGGTCAACGGAAAGCCCTATTCGGGCACCGCGGACCCGCGCACCACGCTGGCCGATTTCCTGCGGCACGGGCTGGGGCTGCGCGGCACCCACCTGGGGTGCGAGCATGGCGCCTGCGGCGTCTGCACCGTTCTGGTCGACGGCGCGAGCGTGCGGGGCTGCCTGATGTTGGCGGTCCAGGCCGACGGCGCCATCGTCGAGACCGTGGAGGGGCTGGCCGCGCCGGACGGCACGCTCAGTCCGCTGCAGGAAGCCTTCAGCCGCGAACACGGGCTGCAATGCGGCTATTGCACACCGGGCATGCTGATGACCCTGGTCGAGCTTCTGCGCGAGGTGCCGTCGCCGACCGAGGCCGAGGTCCGCGAGGCGATCTCCGGCAACCTCTGCCGTTGCACCGGCTACCAGAGCATCGTCCGCGCGGCCCTCAGCGTCGCCGGAAAGCCGTTCGAATCCCCGGAGGCGCACAATGTCGAAGACTGACACCGCGCCGCCGCGCCCCGCCACCGGCAGCTATCGCTCCATCGGCACGCCGGTCACCCGGCTTGAGGACCGGCCGCTGCTGACCGGCACCGCCGAATTTCTCGACGACATCGTGCTGCCGGACCTGCTCAGCTGCGCCTTCGTGCGCAGCTCGCTCGCCCATGCGCGGATCGACGGGATCGACTGCACCGCCGCGCGGCAGATGCCCGGGGTGCACGCGGTCCTGACCCTCGAGGATCTGGCACCCGTCCTGCGGTCGGACCGGATGCCGCTGGGGGCGAGCCCGGTGGGCGGGCAGACCCGCAGCACGCCGTTCGTGCTGGCGAACCGCGAGGTCGCCTATGTGGGCGAGCCGATCGCCATCGTCATCGCCGACAGCCGCTATCTCGCCGAGGACGCGGCGGCGGCGGTCGAGGTCCGCACCACGACGCTGCCCGTGGTCGCCGATGCCCGGCGGGCGCTGGACGAGGGCGCCCCCCTTTGCCGGACAGAGCTGGACGACAACCGCATGAGCCAGTTCGACGTGGGCTACGGCGACGTGGACGCGGCCTTTGCCAAGGCCGCCCATGTCTTCACCGACGATCTGTGGATCCACCGGGGCTGCGGCCATTCGCTGGAGGGCCGGGGCGTGGTCGCGGAATGCCGGCCCGGGCAGGCGCTCTGTGTCTGGTCCTCGACGCAGATGCCCAACGACGTCTTCTACATGCTGGCCGGGATGCTGCGGATCGAGCAGGACGACCTGCGCGTCATCACCCCGGACGTGGGCGGCGGTTTCGGGCCGAAATACTGTTTCTATCCCGAAGAGGCCGCGATCTCGGCGGCGGCGCTGGTGCTGCGGCGCAACCTGAAGTGGGTCGAGGACCGGCGCGAGACCTTCGTGTCGTCGATCCAGGAGCGCGACCAGTACTGGTCGATGCAGATCGCGGTGGACGAGGACGGCACGCTGCGGGGCCTGCGCGGGCACATGATCCACGACCAGGGCGCCTATGCGCCGAAGCCCGTGAACCTGCCCTACAACTCGGTCACCGCGGTGACGGGGCCCTATATCCTGCCCGCCTATCACATGGATGTGGACGTGGTGCACACCAACAAGGTGCCGGTCTCGTCGGTGCGCGGGGCGGGCTATCCGCAGGCGGCCTTCGTGATGGAGCGGATGCTGGACCTCGTGGCGACGCGGCTGGACATCGACCGGGCGGAACTGCGGACCCGCAACCTGATCCCCGCCGATGCGATGCCCTATACCAAGAAGCTCAAGGCCCGATCCGGCAAGGACCTCGTCTACGACAGCGGGGACTACCCCGCCGCCCAGGCCGAGGTTCTGGCCGCCGCCGGGTGGCACGATTTTCCCGAACGGCAACGCGCGGCACTGGCCGAGGGGCGCTATATCGGGATCGGCCTCGCCAACGCGCTCAAGGGCACCGGCCGGGGGCCGTTCGAGACGGGCGCCGTGCGGATCAACCAGGACGGCAGCGTCAGCATCTTCACCGGCGCGACGGCCATGGGCCAGGGCATCGCCACCTCCCTCGCCCAGATCTGCGCCGATGCGCTGGCCATCGACCCCGATGCCATCCAGGTCACCGCCGGCGACACCGCCCGCACCGAAATCGGCATCGGCGGCTTTGCCAGCCGGCAGTTGGTCACGGCCGGATCGTCGGTCCACCTCGCGGCCGCTGCCGTCGCGGAAAAGGCGCTTGCCGCGGCCAGCGTGATCCTCGGCCAGCCGCTGGACGATCTGACGCTGGACGGCGGGCTCGTGCGGTCCAAGAGCTCCAACAAGACCATCGAGTTCGGCGAGCTGGCCCGCGTCCTGCGAGGCGCCCCCGGCTACGCCTTTCCCGAGGGCATGGAGCCGGGACTGGAGGCCACGATCCAGTGGCGGACCGATGCGCTGACCTATGCCAACGCCTGTCACGTGGTCGAGGTCGAGGTCGACCCGGACCTCGGCGACGTCTCGGTGACGCGCTACGTCGCGCTCAACGATTCCGGCCGGATCATCCATCCCCTGATCGTCGAGGGCCAGGTCCTGGGCGGCATCGTGCACGGGCTGGGCAACGCGCTTTACGAATACATGGGCTACGACGACGAGGCGCAGCCCCTGACCACGAGCTTTCAGGAATACCTGATGGTCACCGCGACGGAATTGCCGAACATGGAGGCGATCTACCGCGAGACCCATTCGCCCGGAAACCCGATCGGGGCGAAAGGCGTGGGAGAGACGGGCACGATCCCGGCGGCCGCGGCCATCGTCTCGGCGATCGAGAACGCGCTTTCACCCTTCGGCTTGCGCATCTCCCAGGCCCCGATACGGCCCGAAACGATCTATTCGATGATCGCGGACGCGGCCGGGCAGCAGGCCGCCCCGCCGCCCCAGACACCAGATCAAGGACCGACGACATGAGCGCCAAACTAAACCTGACCCTGGCCGCTGGGGATTACGAGATCCTGCGCCCCCTCAAGGAGGGGCTGGTGAAAGCCGACGGCATAGAGCTAAACGTCCTGACCGGCGCGGATTCGGCGACCCGGCACTGGCGGTTCCTCCGCAACGAGGAATACGACATGGCCGAGTGTTCGGGCTCCTCCTACATCGTCGCCAAGGACCGCGACATGCCGTTTCACGCGCTGCCGGTCTTTCCGCACCGCCGGTTCCGCCACGGCTTCATCTTCACCAACACCGCCGCCGGGATCACCGAGCCCAAGGACCTCATCGGCAAGAAGGTCGGCGTGAAATTCTACATGGCCACGGCGACGCTCTGGCTGCGCGGGATCCTCGAGAACGTCTACGGCGTGCCGCACAAGTCGATCGAATGGTTCGCGGAACTGGACGAGGACATCGCCTTCACCCCGCCCGAAGGCCTGACCCTGCACCGGCTGCCCGACGACAAGTCGGTCGAGACGATGCTGGCCGAGGGCGAACTGGACGCGGTGCTGCATCCCGACATCATCGACCCGATCGTGAAGAAGGATCCGCGCGTCGGCCGGCTGTTTCCCGACTACAAGGCCGAGGAACAGCGCTACTACGCCGAAACCGGGATCTTTCCGATCATGCACGTCCTCGGCCTGAAGGCCGAGCTGGTGGAGAAACACCCCTGGGTCGTTCCCAACCTCTACAAGGCGTTCGACGAGTCCAAGAACATGGCGATGGCCAAGATGCGCAATCCGCGGCTCGTCCCGCTGGCCTGGTATCAGGAAGCCTGGGAAGAGCAGGAGCGTATCCTCGGCCCCGACCCCTGGGAATACGGCCTGACAGAGGCCAACCGCCACAACCTCGAGACCGTGGTGGGCTATTCCCACCAGCAAGGTCTCATCAGCCGGAAGATCCCGCTGGACGACCTGTTCCTGCCCGTCTCGCAGGGGCGCAAACGCGGAAAATTCCGGACCTAATCCCCCTTCGACGAAGGAAACCTACCCATGCAGATCAAGAACAGCTTCGAAGTCCCCCTGCCGCCCGACGAAGCCTGGGCGATCCTGATGGACGTGCCCCGGATCGCGCCCTGCGTGCCGGGCGCGGAACTGACCGGCCGCACCGACGACGGCGGCTACAAGGGCAAGGTGTCCGTGCGGCTCGGCCCGGTGGCGCTGTCGTTCAACGGCGTGGCGCATATCGTCGAACAGGACGACACCGCCAAACAGGCAAAGATCGAGGCGGCCGGCGACGATCAGAAGGGCCGGGGCGCGGCGAGCGCCGTCCTGACGTTCGACCTCTCGGCCACCGACACCGGATCGCGCGCCGACATCGTGACGGACGTGACGCTGACGGGCCCCGTGGCCCAGTACGGTCGTGGCACCGGCGTGATCCAGACCGTCGCGGCGCAGATCATCAACCAGTTCTCGGCCAACCTGCGCCAGCAGATCGACAAGGGCGAGGCCGCGCCATCGGGCACCACCGCGTCCGCCTCCGGGGGCCCCGCGGGCAAGTCCGAAGGTCAGGGTCAGGCGTCGTCGGACAATGCGATCGGGGGCTTCTCGCTGATCTTCGCGATCCTGAAAGGAAAGCTGCGGGGCCTGTTCTCGGGGCGGAAATAGGGCGGGCCCCGGAGGGCCGTCAAAGCCGCCGCACCCCCCGGGCCGTTATGCTGTCATTCGACAGGGTGTCGATGATCGCCTCCAGCAGCCTCTGGGTGGTCGGCGACTGGGTCCGCTTTTTCTGCGTGATCAGACAGATTTCGCGCTCGATTTCCGGGTCGTACATCTCGCGGAATTCGAACTCGTTGACCGGTTCGCTGGAGGCCGCGAGCGCCGGCAGCAGGGAATACTTGCCGCCCAGCTTCAGAATCGCGAAGAGCGAGGTCGTGCTGGAGGCATAGTCGTTCGACTCGCCCTTGCCGGTCGCGAATTCCAGCTCCGTATGGGAACTGATGCCGGCGCCGATCCCGGTGCTGGTCGTCAGGCCGATGTATTCGTAGGGCTCAAGATCGCGGCCGCTGACCTTGCCCTCATGGGCTGCGAGGGGATGATCCTTCGGGAATACCGCGCCAAACTTGTCCGCGAGGATTGGCCGGTAATTCAGGTCCGGGAAATTGTTCAGCCGGCTCGACAGGCCGAAATCATACTTGCCCTCGATCAGGTGCCGCTCGATCCGGTCGGCGCCCTCGTCGAAGACCGAGAACGAGATGCCCGGGTGGCGCTTGCGGAACGCGACGAGGGTCGGGCCAAGCACATGGACGATCATCGAGGACGCCGCGGCGATCCGCACATGGCCCTTGCGGCCTTCGGACGAGGCCCGAAGATCCGATATCGCGTTGTCGAAGTCGCGGATCACGTCCTCCGCCACCTTCTTGAACCAGATCGCATCCTGGGTCAGCTCGACCCGCCGGGTGCTCCGGTCGAAAAGCCGGATCCCGGCGAGCTCCTCAAGCTGCTTGATCGTCGCGGTCAGCGAGGACTGCGTCTGAAACAGCCGGTTCGCGGCCAGGGTAAAGGAGCGGGTCTCGGCAACGGCGATGAAACACCGAAAGTGCCTGATCGAAATCTGTGCCCCCATCCCGCTCCTCCCTTTGTGGTCGCCGCTGCGGCCGAGCATAAGCATATGCCGGCATAAGGAAAGGCGGGCAGTGCGCGGCGGCGCTACTGTCCGCCGACGGCGGCGATCACCTGGATCTCGATCCGGCAGTCGGGGTTGTTCATGGGAACGTAGCCGCAGATCCGCGCCGGAGTGTGGTCCGGCACGACCCAAGCGTCCCAGAGCGCGTTGAACGCCGCCAGATCGTCCCGCGTCCTGAGCCAGACCTGCGCCGAAAGCACCTTCGACTTGTCGGTGCCCGCCTCGGCCAGAAGCGCGTCGATCTTGTCGAGCACCTGCTGGCCCTGCCCGGTCACATCAAGGCTCATGTCCGAGGGAACCTGGCCGGCGGTGTAGACCGTCCCGCCATGGACCACCGCGCGGCTGCGCCGGTGGTTCTGATCGATGCGTCGGATATCAGTGTCAGTGGTCATGTTTCTTGCTCTCTGTTGGAATCCTGTCCGGATCCGGGGGCGCCGAAGCCGCCGCCGCCGGCCGTTTCCATCCGGACGACATCGCCGGCGGCCAGGACGCGCGGCATGGTCGGGTCGATGGCCTCGCCGTTCAGCAGAAGCTGGCCGGGTTTTCCGTCGCCGCCGCCTTTCAGGCCCTTGGTCGGGGACTTCATCTGGGTCATCAGGAACGACGTCATGATGTCGGACGCGTCGGGAAGCACTTCGAATTCGAAGCAGATCCCGCTGCCGCCATTGTGGCGCCCGATGCCGCCGCTCTCGCGACGCAATTCACGGCGCAGGACCTTGATCGGCGCGAGCCGCTCGATCATCTCGACCGGCGTGTTGCCGAGGTTCGCCGGGAAGCTGAGCGCGGAAAAGCCGTCGCGGCCGGAGGTCGCGCCCTGCCCGGCGTTGACGAAGTTCACGACCGCGAACCGCTCGCCGTGATAGCTGCCCGACATGGTCACCGAGGAATTCGGTGACCCGGCCGCCCAGATCTTGTCGGGCAGCACATCGGCCAGCGCCGTGAACACGGCAAGCGGCAGAAGGTGACCGATGGCGCTACGGCCGCCCGAGGCCGCGGGATATTCGGGGTTGAGCAGCGACCCCGCGGGGGCGCCGGTGGAAATCGGCAGGAAGCTGCCCTCGTTGTTCGGCACATCGGGGCAGAGCAGCGCCTTCAGCGCATAGACCGTGTAGGCGAAGGTGTAGATCGGCACGACGTTCAGCGCATAGGGCAGCTGCTCGCTGGTGCCGGAGTAGTCGATGTCGATCGTGTCGCCCGAGACGGTCAGCGCACATTCGATGACGATGGGCTTGTCGAAGCCGTCATGCTGCACGGTGGAGCGATAGACCCCGTCGGGCAGCCGGCTGATGGCGTCCCGCATCGCCTGCTCCGAGCGTTTCTGCACTTCGGTGCCCAGCGCTTCGAGGTCGGTGACCGCCAGAAGCCCCTGCAGACGCTCGCCCATGGTGCGGCAGCCCGAGACCTGCGCCCAGATGTCGCCCAGACCCTGTTCGGGCACCCGGATGTTCTGCCGGATCATGTCGATCAGCACGGTGTTGGGCTCTCCGCCGTCGAGCAGTTTCATCAACGGGATCTGCAGGCCTTCCTCGTAGATCTCCCGGCTGGAATTGCTGCGCAGCCGGCCGCCGATGTCGGGCAGGTGCGAGACTACGGCGGCGAAGGCCACCAGCCGGCCGTCGTGAAAGATCGGCGTGGCGGTCGTGACGTCGTGCACATGCCCCGATCCCTTCCAGGGGTCATTGGTGATAAACACGTCGCCGGGCTTGATCTCGTCGGGCGGGAACGCCTCTAGAAAGTGGCCCACGGTCGCGGGCAGGCACCCGATGAAGCCCGGCAGGCTCATGGTGGACTGGGCCAGCGAGCGGCCCTTGGCATCCGTCAGAACGATGGCGAAATCGTTGCCGTCGCGGACCAGGGTCGAGAAACAGGTCCGCACGAAGGCGGCAGAGGCCTCGTCCACGACGCTGATGAGCCGCTTCCAGAGGATTTCCAGCTCGATCGGATCAAACCCGGCGGCCTTGGCCTCGGTGGCGGCTGTCTTGCGGATCACATCTGTGTCTTGCTGGGGCATGTTACTCGAATTCCTTGATGGCGATCGAGACGGTCAGGTCGGGCAGGATCGTCACATCCGCCTCCACACCGACAACGATGGTTGATTCGCGTTCTTCGAGGATCAGCGGTCCGTTCAGGACGGTGCCTGGCGGCAGGGAATAGCGGTCGTAGACGCCGACACTCTCGAAATCGCCGCGCAGGGGCAGGTAGATCTCGCGCCGCTCGTCCGGGGTGACCTTGCCCTCGGTCCGGTCGTCGCCCCATTCGAAATGGTGCGCCTGGCTCGGCTCTTGTCCGACGAGGCGCCAGGTGATGATCTGGGGCGAGGCGTCGGGCACGAGCCGGCCGTAGAGCAGCTTGTACTGTTTCTCGAATTCCGCGATCAGCGCGTCGCCGGTGGACGGCCCGACCTCGTGGAACGGAATCACGACCGGCAATTCGGCACCCTGGCCGACATAGCGCATCTCGGCGCCGATGGTCCAGGTGACCTCGGAGGCACCGGCGGCCTCGAGCTCCTGCCGCGCGTCGTCCTGAAGCGCGCCGAGCTGGTCGGCGACTTCGCTCCAGTCGACATCCGCCACCAGCTGCGGCTTGGACCAGGACCGGTCGATCCGCGCCGGCGCGGCCAGCATCCCCAGGCAGGACCCGGCACCGGCGGCGATGGGAACGAGAACGCGCGGGATGCGCAGCTTGCGGGCCACGTCCACCGCATGGACCGGGCCGGCCCCGCCGGTGGCGACCATGGTGAAATCGCGCGGGTCAAAGCCGTTCTCGGCGATATGGATCCGCGCCGCGCTCGCCATGTTCTCGTTGACGATGTTGCAGATGCCCCAGGCGGTCTCGATCGTTGTGACCCCCAGGTCGTCGGCCAGCCGGTCGGTCGCGCCGGTCGCGGCGTCCTTGTCCAGCTTCATGGTCCCGCCAAGGAACCGGTCGGCGTTGAGATACCCCAGCAGCAGGTCGGCATCGGTCACCGTCGGGTCCGCGCCGCCTTTGCCGTAGCAGGCCGGGCCCGGCACCGAACCGGACGATTCCGGGCCGATGTTCAACAGGCCAAGGCGATTGCGATGGGCGATGGAGCCGCCCCCCGCGCCGATCTCGATCAGCTCGATGCTGGGGATCAGGATCGGCAGGCCGGAGCCGCGCTTGAACCGTTCCACCCGGGCGCATTCGAAGCTGTGCGCGACCGGTGGCGTCCCGCCGGCGGACACGCAGGCCTTGGCGGTCGTCCCGCCCATGTCGAAGGCCAGCACCTGGTCGACACCGTGTTGTCGCGCGGTGTTCAGCGCCGAGAGGACGCCGGCGGCCGGGCCGGATTCCAGCAGCAGGATCGGCGAGCGGGCGCCGGATTCGGCAGAGCTGAAGCCGCCGCTCGACACCATGACGCGTAGCGGCACGTTGTCCCGGATGTCCGACAGCCGCGCGTCGAGCTGCTCCAGATAGGCCGCGACGATGGGCTGGACATAGGCGTTGGCCACGGCGGTCGATGTCCGCTCGTATTCATTGATCTCGCGCGCCAGATCCGACGAGATGGAAACCGCCGTGCCGGGCAGCTTCTTCTCGATATGGGCCCGCGCCCTCTGTTCGTGCTCGGGGTTCACATAGGAATGCAGAAGCGAGATCGCCACGGATTCGGCGCCCAGCGCCTTGATCCCGGCGACCATGGCATCCAGCGACTCCTCGGTCAGCTCCTCGAGCACCGCCCCCCGCGCATCGAGCCGGCCGCCGATCTCAAGCCGCGCATCGGACGGGACCAGGGGCCGCGGCAGCTGGATTTCGAGATCATAGATGTCGTAGCGCCACTCGCGCCCGATATCGAGCATGTCGCGCATGCCCTCGGTGGTCACCAGAGCGGTGTGAGAGCCCTTTCGCTCGATCAGCGTGTTGGTGATCAGCGTGGTGCCGTGCACGACCTCGCGCACCGGAAGGGTCTCGATCCCGAGCGCCTCGGAGGCATGGGAGAGCAGATCCAGGATGACCTCGGACACGGCGCGGCCGGGATCGTCTGGCGTGGTCGGCGACTTCGACACCCAGATCCGGCCTTCGGGCGCCAGCGTCGCAACACCGTCCGTGAAGGTGCCGCCGATATCGACCGCGATCCGCAAGTTCTCGTCTGTCAGATGCTTGTTCATGATGTCTGGCCTGTCTCGGTATTCAGTATGAAATCGTAATCGGGCGTTCTTCGGTCATCTCGCGCACGGCATAGGCCGGGCCCTCGCGGCCATAGCCACTGTCCTTGACCCCGCCGAACGGCATCGCGTCGATCCGGGCACTGGAGGCCTCGTTGACATGGACGCCGCCAAACCGCAGCCTGGGTGCCGTGCGCAACGCCGTGCCCAGGTCGGAGGTGAAGAGCCCCGCCGCCAGCCCGAAGTCCGAGGCGTTCGCCCGCGTGACCGCCTCGTCCAGCGTGTCGAACGGGATCAGGCACATGACTGGCGCGAAGATCTCGTCGGCATAGACCTTCATCTCGGGTGTCACGCCCTCCAGCACCGTGGGTTCGACCACGCTGCCCTCGCGCTTGCCGCCCACGGCGATCCGCGCCCCGGCGGCCATGGCCTCGGCGATCCAGGCCTCGGCACGCTCGGCGTCCGCGCGGCTGATCATCGGGCCGACGCGGGTTTCGGGATCGGAGGGATCGCCCGCGGGAAACGCGCCGATGGCCGTCAGCAGGCGACCGCGCAGGTCGTCGAGGATCCGCGCGTCCACGTGCAGGCGCTGAACCGAGGTGCAGACCTGCCCCGCCTTGCGGAACCCGGCGTTCACGATCTTCGGCACCGCCTTGTCCAGATCGGCATCATGGCAGACGATGGTGCTGGCGATGCTGCCAAGTTCAAGCTGAACGCCCCGCAGCCCCGCGGCAGACTGGATCTCGCGCCCGACCGAGGTGCTGCCGGTGAAGGCGTAGTAGGCGATGCGCTGGTCGTCGAGCAGCTGGCGCCCGATGACGCTGCCCCGCCCATGGACAAGCGCCAGCAGCTTCGGCGGCAAGCCCGCCTCCAGCAGGATGCGGCAGAGTTCCACAGCGGAGAGGGGCGTGACGTTCGACGGTTTGACCACCACCGAATTGCCGCCCGCCAGCGCCGGCCCGACCTTGTGCGCCAGCGTGTTGAGCGGAGAGTTGAACGGCGTGATCGCGCAGATCACCCCGCGCGGCGCCCGCTGGGTAAAGCCCATCCGGTCCTTCGCGCCATCGGCCGAGAGCATCGGCACCAGGTCGCCGGTCAGCATCTTGGCCTCTTCGGCCGAAAGCTCCAGCGTCTGGGCGCAGCGGCGGACCTCGTTCTCGCCGTCGGCGCGGGTAAAGCCCGCTTCGTCGCGCATCAGCTCGACGAAGGTCTCCTGCCGGTCGCGGACGATCCGCGACGCGGCCATCAGGATCCGGTAGCGGTCGTAGGGCGACAGGCTGTCCTGCTGCTGGCCCTCGACGGCGCCCGCGACGGCCCGGTCTACCTGGTCCGCGCTGGCCACGTCCATCTCGCCAAAGGGCGCGTCGTGAAACTTGTCCCGCAGGACATCCGAGGTGGCGCCGGCTTCCCAGTCGCCCGCTATCAGTAGCTTGGCCATGGGATCAGCCCTCTTTGTCCGGCGGGGCGATACCGCTCATGAAGTTGAGGCGGATCTTGACCGGGTCGCGGTCGGTGGTGCCCGCCGGCTTGGTCATGTCGATGCGCGCCGCGATCAGACGCGGGCCCGTGGTGCCTCCCAGCGCCTCGTCGACCAGGCTTTCGAAATGCGCCTCGTCCGCCGCCCAGGTGCTGTTGGTCAGGCCGGCCCCGCGGGCCATCGCGACGATATCCGCGCCGGTGGCGGTCAGCGATTTCTGCCCGCCGGTGATGTGGAAGGCCTCGTTGTCCCAGACGATCACGCAGAGGTTCGCAGGCTCGACGGTGGCGATGGTCGCCAGCGCGCCCACCTGCATCAGCAGAGAGCCGTCGCCCTCGAGCGCGAAGACCATGCGGTCCGGCTGCGCCACCGCGACGCCCAGCGCGATGGGCGCGGCAAGCCCCATACTGCCCAGCATGTAGAAGTTCTGCGGCCGCTGGCCGCTGGCCCAGAGATCCCAGTTCGTATGGCCGATCCCGCCGACAACGGCTTCGTCCTTGTGAAGCCGCGCGACCAGCCGCTGGGTGAGGTCGGTGCGGTTCATGACCTTGGCGGCGCCGCGCTCGGTGTTGCTGATCGTGGTCATTGGGCTGCTCCCGCCCGGGGCCGCTTGGTCAGCAGCGGCGACAGGATGATCGCGGCGGGCGATCTCGTGGCGAAGGCCTGGCGGATCATGCTGTCCACGACGAAGGGGACGTGGTCATGCTCTTCGATGGTGTGGTGCTCGATCCCGATGGATTGCAGCACCGGGCGCATGGTCTTGCAGACGATGGCCTGCCCGATCTGGAATTCGCCCAGGATACCGCGCTCCGAGATCATCATCACCACCGGGATCTGGAACGGGACCACCAGCGAGGCGAGCGCGTTCGGCAGGGTCGCAAAGCCGCTGGTCTGCATCAGCACGATGCCGCGGCGCCCGGCCATGTAGGCGCCCGCCACGATGGCAACGGCCTCTTCCTCGCGGGCCGGGCAGATCACGGTGAAATAGGGGTCCGCGTGAAGGGCGTCGATCAGCTCGCGCAGCACGTTGTCGGGAATGTAGGTCACGAGATCGACCTCGTTCTCCTTGAGAACGCGGATCACAGTCTCATGCCAAGGCTCGGCTCCATCATCGCGTGACACGTTGTTTCTGCCCTTTCTGCCGATTGACCTGTTCAAGGCTCCATCGTCTTGTTCGTTTTTAGGTCACTAAATTTGCTGCAACAAATTCTTAATTTTGACTCATTGATTGATCGTTCCGATAGATAGCCCCTCCGGCCTGTGTGTCATGGCCGCCGCCCGGCGCGCGGGCGGCACCTGGTGCGCCGGTGGCCCTCCGCTCAGGTGAGCTGGGTGACCACGTCGACCAGCGCGGGCCGGCCGGTTTCCAAAACATGCGCCGCGGCCCGCGCGACTGCGTCGCGGACGGCCTCCGGATCGGTGATCGGCCCTTCCGCCCACCAACCCTGCGCCTTGGCGATGGTGGCGAAATCCGGCGCGGGGCCGTCGATCTCCATCCCGATATAGGCGTTCTCGACGGGCCGGTCGCGCTGGATAGCCACGTGTTCCTGGTGCGCCCAGTCGTTGTAATAGGCGCGGTTGTTGACCATCACGACCAGCATAGGGATCTCGTAATAGGCCGCGACCCAGAGCGTGCCGAGGTCGAACATCAGATCACCGTCGGGCTGCAGGTCCACGACCAGTTTCCCCGACCCCTTGTGGGCAAGCGCGACACCCAGCGAGATGCCGATCTGCGTCGCGGTGCCGAGGCTGTCGCCGGGGTGGCGGTAGGGTTTGTCGAAATCCCAGATCTTGCGGGCCCAGCCGCGGCAGGTGCCGGCGGTCAGCACCCAGTCGTGGTCCTTGACGGCCTCCCAGACGTCGCGGGCCAGCCGCCCGGTGGAGACCGGAGAGATCCCGTCGTCCTTCGCCGCCTCGTCCTGCCAGGATTGCCAGCGGGCGGCGTGCGTGTCCGCAAGCTCGGCCCGGCGCGTGGTGCGCCTGTCGGCGTCGTCGGCGCTCGCCCCGGCCGCCAGCGTCCGGCACCGGGCGACCAGCTCCGGCAGGGCGGAGGACGTATCGCAGGTGACGTCGAGCGCCAGTTGCTTCAACCGGCCGAAATCATGCGACCAGCCACGGATGCCGATGTCGCCGAAGCCCATGGCCATGCACCGCGCCTCGGGCGCGAGTTTCGACGTCAACGCCCGGGTCGCCGTATCGACGCCGGTGATCGCGGGCTCTCCGTCCTTGCAGTCGAGGAACAGGACCAGGTCGGCCTCCGAGACCGCGTCGGTGCCGGTGACGTTCAGCGGATGCCGGTTGGGCATGTTCAGGCGGTTGCCCATGTCGATGACCCCGGCGGCACAAAGCCCGGCCAGTTCCGGGATCAGGTCGAACGCCTTCGGGTCGCGCCCGGCGAAGCCCGCGACGACGACCGGCCGTTTCGCCGACATCAGCGCCGCGGCAAGCTGGTCCAGGGCGGCGGGGTCGGCGCCCGCGGGCGTCGGTACAGAATAGAGGCCCGGCGCCGGCGCCGAGACGGGGCTGTCGAGCGTCTGCTCCTGCAGGTCGGCGTCGAGCGAGACATAGACCGGCCCCTCCGGCCCCGATTGCGCGATGTTCCAGGCGCGGGTGAGTGATTCGATGACCGCCTCGGGCGAGCGCGGCTCGTCATCCCATTTGACGTAGTCGCGGACGGCGTTCCCCTGCACGTTCGCGCTGTGGAACCAGTCGATCGAAGGGCGCCGCCGCGCGGTATCCGCCGGCCCCGATCCGCCGAGGATCAGCATCGGCACCCGGTCGTGGAAGGCGTAATAGACCCCCATCGTGGATTGCAGCAGCCCCACGAGGTCGTGCACCGCGACGGCCATCGGCCGGCCGGTGACCTTGGCATAGCCATGCGCCACGCCGATCGCCGTCTTCTCGTGCTGGCAGCAGATCAGCGGCGGTCCCCCGCCGTCCCAGTTGACCAGGGAATCGTGAAGCCCCCGGAACGACGCCCCGGGGTTGAGGCTGATATAGGGCACGCCGAAGCCGCGAATGACCTCGACCATCAGGTCCGAGCCGTACTTTTCGGCGGTCATCGGATGAATTCCTCTGGCGTGCCCGCCGCGCGCATGATCGGCTTGACCTGCTCGCGCAGAAGCGCGGCGAGCGGCAGGGTCATCCCGGCGCGGTCGCCCATTTCGAGGACGATCTGCATGTCCTTGTGGGCCCAGGGGATCTTGTTCATGTCCGCCCAGTTCTCCAGCGGCCAGTTCTTGCCGCTCGATTTCAGCAGGGCGGGGATCAGCCGCTCGTGGCTGACGCCGTGTTTCTCGGCGATGGCCAGCGCCTCGTGGTCGGCCGCGAGCGCGGCCCAGAGCAGCATGTTGTTGATCGCCTTGCCGACCATGCCGGTGCCGATCTTGCCCAGGTGATGGATGTCCGTGCCGCAGGCCTCCATCACCGGGCGGACACGCTCCAGATCCGCCTCGTCGCCACCGACGAGCCACAGCAGATAGCCGCCCTGGGCGCCGATTTCGCCCTGACAGACCGGCGCGTCGAGAAAGGCGACGTTGCGCTCCTGACAGCGGGCGGCGAGGGTCTCCGCCTCGGTCGGCTTGATCGTGCTGGAGACGACGATGACAGCGCCCGCGCGGGCGCTGGACAGGATGCCGTCGTCGCCGCAGATCGCCGCCTCGACCTCCTCGAAGAAACCGGGGATGACGAAGATGACGTCGGAATTGGCGGCAACCTCGGCGGGCGAGGCGCGGCCGGTCCCGCCGTGGGATTCGACCTCGCGGACCCCGACCTCGACCGGATCGTAGACCGAGACGTCGTATCCCGCGGCGAGGATGTGGCGGCACATGGGGCGGCCCATGCGCCCCGCGCCGATGAAGCCAACCTTGATGTCGCTCATGATGTCACTCCGATTGTCGTCTGGGCCAGCGCCCTCAGGAATTGTCTTGCGGGGCAGATGCACTCAGGGAAACAGGATGCCCTCGGGCAATGGCAGGCTGAGTAGCTGCACGAAGAGAAGATGCACCGCCCCCATCAGCACGCCGACATAGATCACCCCGAAGATCAGCGAGCGGTGCCCGACAATCTTGAGGTAGCCGATGCCGAAGACCACGAGGGTCACGACGATGCCGAACAGGGACAGCACCGTGAAGAAGATCACGAGGCACAGCAGCGCCTCGCCCCAGGCGCGTCCGTTCGCGGTCGCGAAGGCGCCGGGTGGGGGCTCGTCCAGGTCGCCGCCGCCGTCGGCCTCGTCTGCGGCGGGGGTCTCCTCCGTGGTGGCGGGCGGCGGAACCAGCGCCGCCATGACCATGAAGACGAGCTTCAGGATCAGCAGCCCGATGGCGAGCCCGCTGAGGACCATGGGGAACATCGCCGCGTCCGGGGGCCAGCTGCGGGCGGCGAGGAACGCCGTCGACATGATGCCCAGCACCGCCAGGGTGATGATCCATTCGGCGTAGGCGTCGACCCGCCCGCCGGTGGAGTCCGTATCCGAGGTCATTGCACCGCCCTCTTGTTCTTGAATGTCTTCCAGCTTTGCAGGCCCGCGCGGAAGAAGATCAGCGCCATGAGCGCCCCGAAGCCCATCACGATCGGCCGCGTTACCCAGTCCCAGCCGAACAGCGCCTGCGACAGGAAGAAGTAGCGTTCGCAGATGTCGCCCAGCACGAGCCCCAGCAGAAGCGGGACGACCGGCCAGCGGAAGCGCTGGCAGATAACCCCGACGGCGGCGGCGACAAGCATCACCCAGACGTCGAACAGGCTGTTGCTGTTGGCATAGGACCCGAGCACGACCAGCGCCAACAGGAACGGCGCAAGCAGCGGCCCGCTGACCATGGTCAGGCGCGACAGCGGCGCGATGATCGGGATGGTGATCAGCAGAACGATCACGTTGGCGATGATTGTCACCCAAATCATCGAGAAGGTGACGTCGAGGTGCTCGGTCAGCATCGCTGGGCCGGGGTCGATCCCGACGATCAGGAAGGCGGTCAGCACGATGGTGGTGCTGACGCTGCCCGGCAGCCCGAACGAGATCATCGGGATCAGCGATCCGCCGTCCTTGGCATTGTTGTTGCCGCTGGCGGCGAGCAGGCCCTCGATGCTGCCCTTGCCGAACTTCTCGGGCTCGCGCGAGCTTTGCTTGGCATGACCGTAGGCGATGAACTGGGCGACAGACCCGCCGACGCCCGGCACCACGCCGACACCCGCGCCGATCAGGCCGGCCTGCACCACGGTTTTCCAGTGGATGAAGGCGTCGGCAAAGCCCTTCAGAATCCCGGATGTGCTGCCGGCCGCCTTGCGGGTCGAGATGCTCTTCTTGCTGAGCATCAGCTCCAGGATCTGCGGGCCGCCGAACAGGCCGATGACGATCGGCACGATCCCGATGCCGTCCCACATCTCGAGCATCCCGAAGGTATAGCGCGGGACCGATGTCTGCGGGTCGAGGCCGACCAGAGAGATCAGGATCCCCGCCGAGGCCATGATGAGCCCCTTCAGCATCGAGCCGTCGGACAGGATCGCGATGAAGGTCAGGCCCACCAGGGCCAGCATCAGGAATTCGGGGGGACCGAAGGCCAGCACCACCGGTCGGATGATCGGGATGGCGAGCACGATCAGGACGGCGCCGATCAACGCACCCATCAGGGACGCCATGAGCATCGCGCCGATCGCGCGCCCGGCCTCACCGGCCTTTGCCATGGGGTGGCCGTCAAGGACGATTGCCGCGGCCGTCGCCTCCCCTGGTATCCCGAATAATATGGAGGTGATCCCGCCGGCGGTCGTCGTCACCACCAGCGTGCTGAGCAGGAAGCAGAAGGTCTCGATCGGGGTCATGCCGAAGGTGAACGGCAACATCAGCGCAAGGGCCACGGGCCCGCCAAGCCCCGGAAGGATCCCGACCACCATGCCGATTATGATGCCGATCATCATCAGGCCGAAGGCGCCGGGGCTCATGATCTGAACCAACCCGGATATCGCTGCTTCCAACATTTAATCTGGCCCTTTGTCGCGTGCGAGGCATGTCGCGTGTGAGACGTGGCCGGGTCGCCGCTTCGGGCGACCCGGTTCAGGTGTCCTCGGGCAATCGAACCGGGATCAGTTCGAGTAGGACTCGATCAGCAGATCGGCGTAGTCCTGCGGGACGTTCCCCGTCAGGCTGACGATCGTCTCCTGGAGATCGGCACCGCTGATCGGGGCCACGGGCCGGTTGATCTCGGCGGATTCGGCCAGGAAGGCCTCGTCCACCACGGTCGCATCGAAGGCGTCCCGCAGGCAGGTCAGGCGATCCTCAGGGATGCCCGGAGGCCCGGCGATGGCCCGGCCACCGGCCACGAGGTCCGCATGGGCCTTGACCAGGGCAAGGTTGTCGCCCTCGAGATACTCGCCGATCGGCGTCAGATCCGGGAAGTCGGGATCGGCATTGTCGTCGAACAGCCAGAGGATGCTGGCGGATTCGGCTGCAGCCGCCTGGCGGGCGCCGCTGTAGGACGAGGTGAAGAGGTCGAGCTCACCCCGGGCCAGCGACGAATAGACCTCGGGCGCACCCGAGAAGCCGACCACGATATTGGAATCCAGATCGAAGACCTTGGTCAGAATCTGCGCCTCGATGTAGTCGATGTCGCCGACACCCGAAGACCCGATCCGCACCGGACGCTCGGCCGAGATGGCCTGGATCGCCTCGGGCGACGCGATGTCGCTGCCGAAACCGACGGCGACCACGTCCGGCTCGCCGGAAACGCGGCCGATCCATGAGAACTCCGCACTTTCGAAGCCCACACCGGCGGCGCCGCCCAGCTCTGCGGTCAGCATGCCGCTGGTGGACATGACCTGCAGCATCAGGCCATCGGGATCGGCGGCCCAGGTCTGGTTGGTGGCGAGCATGCCACCCGCGCCGGGCTGGTTGCGGACGATCATGCTATCGGCGCCGAGGATCGGGCCCATGTATTTGGCCACGAGGCGACCGTAGGCGTCAAAGCCGCCGCCCGGGTTGAAGGGCACCACCAGCTCGACCGTCTGGCCCGAAAAGAAAGAACAATCGGTCTGCGCCGAGACTGCCCCCGGCAGAATGGCCACGGCGCTGAGAATCGCCGCCGCGCAAGCCGAAGATTGGAATTTGCCGCTGCCGGCTGCGTCATTGTACTGGAACATCGCTTTTTCCCCGTGGGTATCCTGTTGCAATTTGACCGAAGCTCGCCCCGCATATCGCTTGCGTTATCGGTCAGGTCAGGTCGTCGTTCTGCGGGACCAGCCGTAGGATCGTATTTTCAATATGCGCGCAGTTTCTCACCACACAAATAAATAATTTAGTATGATTATGCCGGATTTTGTTATCAATCGGTTTTGGAGGGTGGCCTGCCGGGCGGGCTGAACCGGGCCCGCCTGGTCTCGCGGGCCCACCCCTAAATCTCTGTTTATTAAATGCTTTTACCGCTCTCCCGGCCCACGGCGGAAACGCCGACCGGGCGGGCTCAGGTCACCGGGAGCGCCGCCCGATCACCCCGGCCAACGGGGGCACGAAAGCCAGGACCAGCAGGAACCGAAGCATCTGCATCGTCATCACGAAGCCCATATCCGCGCCACCCGAGGCGGAAAGGACGGCGACCATGTCCACGCCCCCGGGGCTGGTCGCGAGGTAGGCCGTCAGCGGGTCCACGCCGTGGAACACCACCAGCCAGGCGGCCACGCCCGCGCAGGCGCCCAGCAGCAGCAGGGAACTGAGAAGGATCGCGGGCATCACCGACAGCGCGTGCATCACAAGCGGCCGGGTGAACCGCAGACCGATTCGCCAGCCCAGAAGGGTGTAGACCCCGAACAACAGCGGCGCCGGCAGCCGAAGGTCCAGCCACCCCAGATGGCTGAGCAGCAGGCCGCCCGCGAGCGGAAAGACCAGGGCCATGGACTTGATGCCGGTGATGCGGGCCACCGCCGGGCCGGCAAGCGCCAGCACCAGCGTCTCGCAGACCGCGATCCAGTCCAGCGGGGCGGCCACCGCCTGCGCGGTGGCCGTGGCCGCGGGCTCGTGACCGATGGCCCAGGTGACGGCGGTCGCGATGATCGCGATCAGGACCAGCCGGAGATACTGCATGAAGGCCACGGTCTGCGCATCGGCGCCGGCATTTTCCGCCATGAAGGTCATCATCGTGGCGGCACCGGGGCTCAGCCCCCAGACCACGGTCGTTCCGGGCAGGATTTTCGCGGCAGTCAGGATCCAGCCAAGCGCCAGCGCGGTCACGAAAAGGCAGATCGCCGAGATCAGGAAAACCGGCCATTGCGAGACGAGGCCCACCGAGGTGTCCAGCGGCATCGCGTTCGCGATCAGGGTGCCCAGCACGCCTTGGCCGATGAGCGACCAGGTGTTCGTGATCCGCAGCGTCCCGCCGAAGACCGTGAAGAAGATGCCGGCGATCATCGCGCCGATCAGCCAAGCGGCCGGGAACGACACCAGCAGCAGCGCCGAGATCATGACGGAGGACATCGCCCCCAGGATCAGCCATTGCCAGGGCCGCGCGAGAGGCTGCCGCCCGGCGGGGTCGGGCCGGGTCATCGCGGAACCGCCCCTTCCCGCAGACCAGGCAGCCCGGTCATCCCGGCGGCCGCGGCGCCATGAAGGTCCCCCGGGCACTGGCCAGCAGCTTGTCGTCGAGGTCGTGGACGGTCGCCTCGGAGGTCGAGATCTGGCGACCCGCCTTGATGACACGGCCCTTGGCGATCAGGTCGCCCTTCTTGGCAAGCCGGTGGTAGTCGACGCGCAGGTCCACGGTCGGCGCGGGGCCGCCGTGATGCTCCACCAGGGCGAAATTCGCGGCGAAATCCAGCAGTGCGGCCAGGATGCCCCCCTGGGTCTGGCCGATCTTGGGGTTGGCCACCCATTCCGGCCGCCACGTGGCGCGCAGCGTGATTTCTCCGTCCTTCAGGTCGAGGATCTCGAGCCCGAGCCAGGACAGGAAGGCGCTCTTTTCGACGATCGCCTGGACATCGGCGGCCGTCATCGGGTTTGCGGCATCGCTCATACTGTCTTCCTTTCGGGCTAGCTCCGATTTTCCTTCAGGCGCACGGCCTCGGATTCAAGCCGGCGGCGGTCGATCTTGCCGACGCCAGTCATCGGCAGCTCCGGCAGGAAAATGACCTTGCGCGGATGCTGATAGGGCGGAGCGTTCTCGAGGACGTATTGCTTGATCGCCGCCTCGTCCAGGTCGGACCCGGCCTGGCGCACGACGAAGGCATAGGGCACGGTGTGCTTGATCTCGTCCGGGGCGGGGACGACCACGGCCTGGTCCACCTCCGGCAGCCGCTCAATCACCAGCTCCACCTCGGCGGGATAGATGTTGTGGCCGCTGGAGGTGAACATGTCGTCGGACCGGCCGACGAAGAAATACCAGCCCTCCGCGTCGCGCCGCAGGATGTCGCCGGTGTTGAACCAGCCGTCGGCATCCATGCGCTTGTTGTATTCCGCGTCGTTCTTGGCGTAGCCGCTCATCATGCCGGGGCCGCGGACGTGCAGCACGCCGAAATCTTCGCTTTCACCGTCCACCAGCCGGAACTCGTTGCCCGGCATTGGGTATCCGACGGAATGGCGCGGCCGCTTGCCGCTCTCGGGATGGCTGCCGAAAAGCGCGGCGCTGGTCTCGGTGATGCCGAAGATCAGGTTGATGCTGGCATTGGGAAAGAGCTCGGCGACATTGTCGATCAGCTCGTCCGACGCCGGGGCGCCGCCGATGGTCGCCAGCCGCACGAAGGAATAATCCTGCCCCGCGATCAGGTCGCGTTGGCGCAGGATCAACGCGAAGATCGTGGGCACGCCGCCCAGGATCGTCGTCTTGAAGGTGTTGATCGCCTGCACGAAGCTCCGCGCCTCGAACTTGCGCATCAGCACGACGGTCGAGCCGCCGTGCAGGACGCATTTGATCGAGTTCATCGCGTGCTTGTGATAGAGCGGCGCGGCCACGAGCATCCGGTCTTCGGGCGAGAAATGCCGATCCTCGGAAATGGTCCTGGCCACCCAGGTATGCGCCCGGTGCGAAAGCAGGACGCCCTTGGGCCGACCCGTCGAGCCCGAGGTATAGGCGTGGAAAGCGACGGAGTCCGCGTCGGGCTGGAACGGCTCGAACGGCCCGAAATCCTTGAACGTCGAAAGCCCGTCGTCGCCGTCGTCATCCACCAGGACGCCGGGCACGTCCGCGGGCAGATTGCCGGCCAGCCCGGTTTCACAGAACACAATGGAGACGTCGGAATTGTCGATGATCCAGTGGATCGTGTCGGCCGAGTTGAGGATGCCCATCATCACCGGCACCACGCCCGCGCGCATCGCGCCGTAGAACACCTCCAGGAATTCGACCCGGTTGGAACAATACACCCCGACGGTGTCGCCGGGCCCGAGCCCCCGCGCCACAAGGCCCCGTGCGACGGCATCGCAGGAGGCGTGGAAGGTCGGGTAGTCGATCTGCCGCGGGTTGTCCGGGTCCGACAGGTCGACGACCGCGATATGGCCCGGCTCGGTGAACTTGGCGCCGAGACAGCCGAGGTTCTGGACAGGGCCGGTCATGGCGTCACGATCACCTTGCCGAACACCTGCCGGTTCTCCATCAGGCCGATCCCTTCGACCGCGCGTTCCAGCGGCAGCAAGGTCTCGATCACCGGCTCCAGCCGCCCGGACGCCACATGATCGAGGCAGGCGCGGATGTCGTCGGGCACATAGGCGCGGCTGCCGATGATCTCGGTCTCGCGGTGCCACAGGAAGCGCACGTCGATCTCGCACTCATGGCCCGCGGTGGAGCCGCAGGTCAGGATCCGGCCGCCTTTCGCCATGCTGCGCTGGGTTTCGATCCAGGTGTCGCCGCCGGTGAAGTTCACCGCCACGTCGACGCCGGTCTTGCCGGTCGCCGCCCAGACCGCCTTGGAGAACTTCGGCTCGTCGGAATAGTTGATGATGTGGTCCGCGCCGAGCGCCTGAAGCTTGCGGCCCTTCTCTTCGGTCGAGGTGCAGGCGAAGACCTCCATCCCGACCATCTTGGCGAACTGGATGCAGGACACGCCGACACCGCCGCTGGCGCCGAGGATGAGGATCTTCTCGCCCTTCTGGACATGGCCGCGGGTGAACAGCATCCGGTGGCTCGTGCCATAGGCGATCGGCAGCGCCGCCGCCTGCTCGAAGCTCACGCCCTCGGGGATCTCGATCAGCTGCTCTTCGTCGACAGAGATGTATTCGCAGAGACCGCCGTTGCCGTTCTCGCCCAGCACGCCGCCCTTCGGGAAGCGCGGAAACAGGGCGACCTTCTTGCCGACCCAGGACGGGTCTGTGCCGGCGCCCACGCTGCGGACGATGCCGGCGATGTCGCCGCCCGGAATCCGGGGCATCTTGGTGGGCATGCCCGGCATGCCGTGCATGACGAAGACATCCATGTAGTTCAGGCCGCAAGCCTTGACCTCGACCAGGGCGTGACCGTCCTCGGCTTCGGGACGGGGCCAGGTATCGAGCTTGAACTGATCGAGACCGCCGTGAGCCTGCAAAGCGACGACACGCATCGTGGGGCTGTTGGACATGAAGGCCTCCCGAATTCGATTGCGGATTGAGTTCACCCTGCGATAGGCGATCGCTGCCACCTAGGCAAATTGATAAATTTCGATCATTATTACTATTTATTGATAAGTCCGCCGGGCGGTCCGGGGCCGGAAAGCCCTGGCAACGCGCTTGCCGGGGCCTGATTCATCGGGCCGGATGTGGTGGGAATCGCTCCGAGGAAGCTACCAGCGCAGGACGGCCGCGCCCCAGGCAAGCCCGCCGCCGATGGCGACGGAAACCACCAGGTCGCCCGGCTTGATCTGGCCGCGCTCGACCCCGACCGACAGGGCCAGCGGGATGGACGCGGCCGAGGTGTTGCCGTGTTCCTGGATGGTGACGACGACCTTGTCCATCGACACGCCCAGCTTTTCCGCGAGGGGCTGGATGATGCGGATGTTGGCCTGGTGCGGCACGACCCAGTCGATGTCCTCCGGCGCCAGCCCGGCCTTGGCCAGCGCCGTGCCGGCGGTCGCCGAGAGCTTTTCCACCGCGTGACGGAAGACTTCCTTGCCCTGCATCCGCAGCACGCCGGACGAGCCCGTGGAAATGCCCCCGTCGACATAAAGCAGGTCGCGGTAGCGCCCGTCGGAATGCAGGTCGGTGGACAGGATGCCGCGGTCCTCGGGGGTACCCTCGCCCTCGGCCGCTTCCAGCAGGACTGCGCCGGCGCCGTCGCCGAACAGCACGCAGGTGGAGCGGTCGGTCCAGTCCATGATCCGGCTGAAGGTCTCGGCCCCGATCACCAGGATCCGGTCGGCCTGGCCAGACAGGATGATCGCGTTGGCGTTGGCCATCGCATAGACAAAACCCGCGCAGACCGCCTGGACGTCGAAAGCGAAGCCGTTGGTCATTCCCAGGGCATTTTGCACCATGGTCGCCGCCGAGGGAAACGTCAGGTCCGCCGTCGAGGTCGCGAGCACGATCACGTCGACCTCCGAGGCATCCACACCGGCCATGGCAAGCGCACGGCGCGCGGCCTCGGTGGCCAGCATCGACGTCGTCTCGCCCTCGGCCGCGAAGTGCCGCCGCTCGATCCCCGAGCGGGAGCGGATCCAGGCGTCCGACGTCTCCAGCGTGTTTTCGAATTCCGCGTTCGGAACCACGCGCTCCGGCAGGTAATGCCCGACCCCCTTGATGACAGCCCGTCTCACTTTGTGTCGTCCTTGACCTGCCCCAATCCGCCGTTGTCCGGGTACGGTCGCGCTGCGCCGCCGAGGGTACCCTGGCCGAAGTCCGTTAACGAAATCCCGCTTGGGTGACGCGATAGGTCAGATTCCCGCGATCTGCAACTCTGGCGACCGCCCAACTGCGCTGGAATCCCCGGGGCTCGCCGCGCTGCTGGCCCGGGACACCGGCCGCGAATGTGAGGGCGCACCTTGCCCGAGGCGCTTGCCGGTTGGGCTCGCGCTACTGAACGGCCGGTCAGGACAGACCCATATGGCGGGCCAGCGCCTGGTCGAGATGGGCCTTGAGCGCGGCATCGGCCCGCTCCAGGTCGCGGTCGGCGCAGGCGACGAGCACGGCGATATGCTCGTCCACCGAATGCAGCGCCAGCGGCGGTGTCATCCGACGGTCGAGCCGCACCAGCCGCAGATAGTGCCGGATCCGACGGTGGCTCGAATCGATCAGCGGGTTCTGAAAGCTGCCGACGATGAGCTCGTGCAGCTTCTCGGCCTCTTCCAGCCCCGCAAGCTCTGCCGCGCCCAGTCCGTTGTCGCGAATCCGCCCAGCCAACGCGCGCTGACGGTCAAGCTCTTCCGCTATGGTCTCGTCCTGGGCGGTTTCGGCGAAGAATCGCACCGCCGGCCGTTCGATGATGCTGCGGAACTGGTAGGTGGAGCGGGTAAGCTCCAGCCCCGGCCGCACGAACTCGATGCCCGAGCGGGGATGGATCTTCAGCATGCCCTCGGTTTCCAGCACCCGCAGCGCGTCGCGCAAGGGCGCAACCGGAATGTCCAGCAGATCCACGAGCTTGGACTGCGAGACGAAGGCGCCCGCCGGCAGTTTCCGCGCGAAAAGCCCCTCCAGGATCCGCTCGTAGGCGACATCGCTCAGGCGTTTCTGCGGGGCCTGTCCGTCACCCCGGCGCGACGTTGGTGCTTGCGCCTCTTCGTAATCTGTCAAACTAACATCTTCATCTGATATATCAGTTGGGCCAAGTAGACCATCAATCAATGACACTGGCAGATTTTCAAATCACGCGCTACCAGTTCCGAGGCGACCGCCCCATCGGCGACAGCCAGGTCCGGTCAGAGGTCGTCCATGTCGCGGCGCTCGAGCTGATCGACGATGCGGGGCGCAGCGGCCTGGCCTTCATCCAGTCGCTGTTCGTGACCCTGCCGTCGCAGACGGAGCTGGAGCGTCTGTTCGCCGCCGAATGGTGGCCGGCGCTGCAGGGGCGGCCCGCCGCCGGGCTGGTGCACAAGGTCGGCAAGCCGCGCGGCGGCCGGAACCGGCCCGCGATGCTGCCCGCCGGCGAGGCGGTGCAGGTCGCGCTCTGGGATCTCTTCGGCAAGCAGATGGACATGCCGCTCTGGCGGCTGCTGGGCGGGGAGGAAGACCGTGCTTCTGTGCCCTGCTACGCCTCGGGCCTCGATTTCCACCTGGACGACGATGCCTTCTGCGAGCTTTTCGGCACTGCCGACGCGCTGGGCTACAGCGCCTTCAAGATCAAGGTCGGCCACGCCGATTTCGACCGCGACCTGCACCGGCTCGACCTCTTGCGCCGCAGCGTGCGCAAGGGCGCGACTGTCATGATCGACGCCAACGAGGCGTGGGGCGCGAAAGAGGCCCTGATGAAGATCTAGGCGATCCAGGCGGCGGGCCACGACCTGCTGTGGGTCGAGGACCCGATCTGCCGCGACGATTTCGAGGGGCTGCACATGCTGCGCGCCGCGACGCCGCGCACCATGATCAACTCCCGCGAATACCTTGGCGCCAGCGGCAAGCGGGCGCTGATGATGGCCGGTGGCACCGACATCCTGAACGTGCATGGCCAGGTCACCGACGTCATGCGCGTGGGGTGGCTCGCGGCCGAGATGTCGATCCCGGTCACCGTCGGCAACACCTTCCTCGAGGTCGGCGTGCATGCCGCCTGCGCCCTGCCCGAGGTGGGCTGGCTCGAATACTCGTTCCAGAACTTCGACCACCTCGTCGACGAACCGATGCGCATCTCAGAGGGCCGCATTCACGCCCCCGAACGGCCCGGTCACGGGCTGGTGCTGAACGAGGCCACCCGAACCCGCGACGCGATGCCCGAGATCCTGCCCGATGCGCAGCTTGGTCCCGCGCCGCCGAACCCGAGGCTCACCCCGCCGCCCCACGCGGCGCATTCACGAACGGCCTGACCGGCCGCACATATCTGGGAGGATACCTATGACACGCAACATGTTGACCGCTTCGGCGATCGCCCTCGCCACGGCCCTTCCGGCCGCCGCGCAGGAGCTGACGATCTGGGATTGGAAGTCGGGCGATCCGGTCGCCTCCAGCTACTACGACGCGGTGCGCGCGCCCTTGCCGTCAGCCACCCGGCCGTCGAGCTGAATTTCGTCATGCAGCCCAATGACCAGTACTACACGCTGCTGGGCACCGCGCTCAGCTCCGGTCAGGGGCCCGACCTGTTCCTGCTGAACGGCGGTGCGCAGGCCCGTGCGCGGATGGACGCGCTGACCGATGTGACCGCCAGCGCCGACGGCCTGGTCGGCCTTGCCGAGTTCGAAAGCCCCGAGGGCGCCGTCATGGCCCTGCCGATCACGATCCAGGGCTTCGTCGTCTACTACAACAAGGCCCGCTACGAAGAGGCCGGCCTCGACCCCGACGCCCCGCCGCAGACCTGGGAAGAGCTCGTCTCCGTCTGCGAGGCGATCACCGCAGCGGGTGAGGTGCCCTGCTTCTCGCTGGGCAACAAGGAAGGCTTTGCGGCGGAATTCTTCCTGTCGGCCATCGCCGCCTCGACCCTGACGGACGAACAGCACTCGGCCTTCGCCGCGGGCGATCTTGCGTGGTCGAGCCCCGAGATCTCCGAAATCCTGTCGCTCTGGGTCGAGACCAACGACATGGGCTGGTATCCGCGCGGTGCCAATTCAACCGCCAAGTTCATGGATGAATACGAGCAGTTCATGCGCGGTGACGCGGCCAACACCATCGGCCTTCTGTCCGACGTGGCCCACTGGAAGCAGTTCGAGGATTTCCTCGGCGCCGAGGGCCTGGGCGTCTACCGCCACCCGGCGCCCGACATGGTCTCCGACCACCCGATGATGCCCGTGGCGGGCGGCATCGGCTACGGCGTGAACGCGGCCTCGGCGAAAGCCGATCTCGCGCTGGAGCTGGCGCAGACGCTGGCCGCGGCCGGGCCGATCCAGACCTTCGTCAACGACGCGGGCGTGGTGCCGGCCAACACGATGGTCGACACCTCGGGCCTGTCGAGCCCCGCCGCCGGCACCATCCTCGGCTGGCTCGACGGGTCCAGCGCCCAGATGGCCCATGCCAACGTCACCGCCGAGGAACTGGCCGAGTGGCACCGCCAGTCGCAGCTTCTGCTGAACGGCGAGACCACCGTCGCGGACGCCGCCGCGCGGATGGACGAGGTTCAGGCCGCGGCCCATGGCGGCTGATCCGGCCCGGACGACCGCCCGGCCGGGCGCGGCGCCCCGTCGCCGCCGCGTCCGGCCCGGCGCACGGGAGGAGCGTCGCTTTGCGGCGCTCTTCCTGCTGCCAGCCGTGTTGCTGGTGGTGGTCTTCCGCATCTGGCCGCTGGCCTGGGGCTTCTGGCTGTCGCTGACCGACGCCGAGGGCCTGGCAGAACCGAATTTCATCGGGCTCGAAAACTACGTCGAGATGGCGGGCGACCCGAATTTCCTCGCCTCGATGAAGAACACCGGCATCCTGCTGCTGACGCTGCCTGTGTGGATCATGCTGCCGATGATCCTGGCCACGCTCATCCACCTCGGCGTTCCGGGCGGCAAGCTCTACCGGTCGGTCTATTTCTTTCCCGCCGTGCTGTCGTCGGTCATCGTGGGCTCCATCTTCAACGTGGTGCTGCGCTATGACGGGGCACTGAACGCGGGGCTCGAGTTCTTCGGCATCCCCGCTCTGGACTGGCTGGGCAACGGGTCGACGGCGCTCTTGTCGCTTATCACCGTGCAGCTTTGGGCCACCTTCGGGATGAGCCTTCTGATCTTCCTCGCCGGTCTCGCCACAGTCTCGCAAGAGATGATCGAGGCGGCGCGGCTCGACGGCGCGAAGCTCTGGGCGCTCTGGGCCTTCATCATCCTGCCGTCGCTGCGGCCGATCATCGAATTCGTGGCGGTGGTCACCACCATCGGCGTTCTGACCAACATGTTCGGCCTCATTTATGTGCTGACGGCGGGCGGGCCCGGCACCGCGACCACGCTGCCCGAATTCCTGATCTGGCTCGAACAGGGGCAGATGAACCGCCCCGGCTATGCCGCGGCACTCTCCATGGTGCTGTTCGTGCTGATGGCCGGGATCGCCTGGATCCAGATCCGCATCATGTCGCGCAACTCGGGGATATAGCACCATGGCCCGCACCAGCCACCGCGAGCGCAGGTTGCTCCGGATCCTGTCGATCCCGATGTTCCTGCTGGCGCTCACCTGCGTCTACCCGATCTTCTTTTCGGTGAACAACGCGCTGAAGACCAACCGCAACTACATCCTCGACCGGTTCGGCGTGGTGTCAGATTTCACCTTCGACAACTTCGTGCAGGCCTGGACCCGGTCGAACCTCGACAGCTACTTCTGGAACTCGGTGATCGTCACCGTGGGCGCTGTGGCGCTCCTGCTGCTGGTGTCGTCGCTGGCGGGCTTCGCACTCGCCGTGCTGCGGTTTCCCATGCGCAAGCTGGTGTTCATCGTGATCCTCGCGTCGCTGATGATCCCGGTGCAGGTGGTGCTGGTGCCGTTCTACCAGACCATCATCGGGCTGGGGCTGCTCAACACCCGCATCGGCCTGATCCTGAGCTACACGGCGTTCTTCCTGCCCTTCTCGGTCTACCTGATGACGGCCTTCTACGCCGGCTTGCCCCGCGAACTGGTCGAGGCCGCGCGGATCGACGGGGCCAGGCTGTTGCAGGTCTGGTGGACCATCATGCTGCCGCTGGGCAAGCCCGCGCTTATCACGCTGGGCATCCTCAACACGCTTTATTGCTGGAACGACGTGCTGATTTCGCTGCTGGTGCTGCAGGACGAACGCACGCTGATGGTCGGCATCGCCGCGCTGCGCGGGGAATACACCACCAACGTGCCGCTTCTGTCGGCGGGCATCGTGCTGGCCGCGGCCCCCATCGTCATCCTCTACGTCGTCTTCCAGCGCCGCATCGTCAACGGCATCGCCGTCGGCGCTGTCAAAGGATAGGACCAGATGTCCCAGATCGAACTTCATTCCGTCAGCAAGGCCTTCGCGGGCGTTCAGGTGATCCACGACGTGGACCTCAAGGTGAACACCGGCGAGCTGGTGGTTTTCGTCGGCCCCTCGGGCTGTGGCAAGTCCACGCTGTTGCGGATGATCGCCGGGCTGGAGGAGATCACCGCCGGCGAGCTGGAAATCGGCGGCAGGAACATGACCGAGGCAGAGCCCTCGGACCGCGGCATCGCCATGGTGTTCCAGTCCTACGCGCTTTATCCGCACATGTCCGTGGCCGACAACATGGGCTTCAACCTGCGCATGTCGCGTCGGCCCAGGGCCGAGATCGCCGAGAAGGTCGCGAAGGCCGCCGAGATCCTGCAGCTGACCGAGCTTCTGGACCGCAAGCCCGCGGCTCTGTCGGGCGGCCAGCGCCAGCGTGTCGCCATCGGTCGGGCCATCGTGCGCGTTCCGCAGGTGTTCCTGTTCGACGAGCCGTTGTCGAACCTCGACGCCGAACTGCGGGTGCAGACCCGGGTGGAGATCGCCAAGCTGCACGCGCAGCTCGGCAACACGATGATCTATGTCACCCATGACCAGACCGAGGCCATGACCCCCGCGAACCGCATCGTCGTGCTGCGCGCCGGGCGGGTAGAGCAGGTTGGCAAGCCCGTCGACCTCTACGAGGACCCCGACAACGCCTTCGTCGCCGGTTTCATCGGCTCGCCACGGATGAATTTCCTCGACGCCCGCGTCACCGGCCCCGCCGAGGTGGAGGTTGCCGGCGTCACCGTTCCCCTGTCGCTCGCTTCGACGCTGACGGTCGGGGACCGGCTCTCCTTCGGCATCCGGCCCGAGCATCTGGGCGAGGGCGGCTCCGTCGCGCTGCCCTGCGAGGTCGACCTGGCCCAGCGCCTTGGCGCCACGACCTACATCCACGGCGCATTGTCGAGCGGCGAGCGTGTGGTGGCGGAACAACGCAAGGGTCTGGCCGAGGGGGCAAGCCAGATCGACCTGCAGTTCGATCCGACCTTCGGGCGGCTCTTCGGGGCGGACGGCCTGCGCATCCGCTGACCCCCCCCGGTCCGAAGACCCACGGATGACGGTGTCGGCGGGCACGCCCTTTCACAGGTCGGTCGGCTGCGTCCTAGGCTCATTGCGACTGGCGTGGGCCAGACTGGAACGTGCCGGACCTCAGCCAGCATTGACATCGCCAGTCCTTGCCCTGGTGGAGCGGGGCCCCGGAACCCCATGGCCGATGCCACCGGGATCAAGGACGAGGACGAGGACGAAGCCGGGAGGAGCGCCCGACGGCGGAAACCAGTGTTGGACGGGGCGGTCGCGCAGAAACGAAGTGGGACCGCGTCAAACTGCTTGGCCAGGGCCTCACCGCCCGGGACTTCGACCGGCAGGTGGCGAAGCTGCAGGTCCGGATCGCGGCGCTCAACCGATACGCCGGTCTCGGATTACCTGTCGGATAGGTCCGCCCGGGGAACCGGGAGGCACGATCACATCCCAGTTTGCGCAAGGAACCCGCCGGAAGCCTCGAAAACGGCCCACCGCCCCGTTCATGGGCCAGGCAAGCAATCCGGCGACACGGACGGGCAGCGTTCACATATGCCTTTCGGCTCGGATCATCCGATGCCTGGAAGGTCGGTCTGCTGTTGATGTCAATCGCCCCGACAGGCAGGTGAACTGCACTATCCCGACCGAGGTAGTCGCCCGTGAATTCCTCGATTATGCGGCTACGCGGCGATCAGCTGTTGCGCTGTACGGCGTCGTCGGATTGCCGACGTTGTAGAGACGGCAGAGGATCCAGACGAAAAGCAACCTGATCCAGGCTG
>NZ_FWFZ01000041.1 GCF_900172355.1 Roseisalinus antarcticus
AGGGCAGTTTCTTGACAATAAAGTCGGTCATCTGAGCTCACCTGCAGGGTTAATCTCAGATGAAGGCTAAGTGCTTTACCTCAATAGGTAAATCAACAAATGTCGACTGCGAAGTCACCGATTCAGGACATGTCTAGAGCGGATTGTGCCGTGCCATGTTTGCCGGAAGCTCCGACTCATGAATATCGCGGAGCGTTCGTCACTTGTATCAAAGCCGTTGCTCGCTGCGCTGTCCTAGAGAACCCGCAAGGGGCCGATCACGTCCCGGAGGCCGACAACAGCCCGCAACGTTGCGGCGTCGGACCCCTGCGCATCGCTGCCGTTCGACGCCGAAGTAGCATCCGTCACTCTAGGCTCTTTTCCTACCCATTGCCGCGTCTTGCATCCAGGTCCGTTTTTCCAGTTTGGGATTAGTTCACAACATGAAGATCAAGTTTACCTTGCGTTCCACACCGACGACCATTCATGCCGCCGCGTTACCCGTAGATTCCTGCTCTGCCCCTGTTGATCCCGCTCCCGTCGAATGCGAATTTCCCGCATGAGGCGAGCAGGCCTCAATCAGAATCAAGACAGGACAACCCAATTCGCGCAGAAGTGTTGAAGAAGGCGAGTTTACTCCCTGACCTTTTGCGCCCGGATCTTACTGTCTTGCCATAAAAACATGGTCAGCAGGGTACAGGCATGGTCTCTCCTCTGGCTCAACTGAGGAGGGAGTCGCCGTGGCATTACCACCGCGCGTGTTTTTTTCGCTTTATGAGGTCTCAGTCCGTTGGGATTGTTCTGTCGCCGACATCGCGGGATGGTCGTCACAGGGCAAGCTGAAGATCATGACCGGGATCGGCTTTGTCCGTTGTGACGATGTAAAGCTGGCGGGCCCGGTGACCCTGTCGCCAATGGACCTGCTGCCCCTGTTTCGCCGCAGCGGACCCAGCCCAACCGAAGGTATCATGCAACGCATCCTGCCACCCGATGCCTCGAACTGGCTGTTCATCACGGACCCGCCGGATGGCGTCCCGGTTACGGTTGCGGATATGCTGATCCGTGCTGATGAGGTTTTCGGGTTCGAGGACGAGCACGACCTGGTCCGCAAGGCCGCTGCGGGTCCGAATGGCGGACAGCCCTATCATTGGGCGGGCATGAACATCGCCCTGATCCGGCGCATCCACGATCAGGGCCTGCCCGCCACGCAGGCCGAACTCATCGCTGAGATGCAGGACTGGTTCGCAGATCAGACCGGTGGCGCGAGGATCCCCGACAGCCGCAGCATCCGCAGGCGGATCACGCCGATCTGGCATGAGCTGCGCCGCGAAGAGGCCTGACCGGCCCCGCACAAGGCGGCACGGGTCACGCGGACTTTTGATCGTCGGCTAACCTAGGCGCTGCATCGGCATCATGCACGATCTTCGGCCGGGGCCGGAGCATGCTGGCCACGGCATCGACACCGGCGCGTAGGGGCGAATCCATCAGGTGCGCATAGCGCTGGGTCGTCTGCAGCTGGCTGTGGCCCAATAGCTTGCCGATCATTTCCAGCGATGCCCCGCCGCTGACCAGCAAGGAGGCGAAGGTGTGGCGCAGGTCGTGGATGCGCACCCCGGGAAGTCCGGCCTCTTTCTGCATGTTGATCCAGAAGCGGCGGATTTCCTTGACCGGCTGGCCCGGCACATCGCCGGGAAAAAGCCACGGGTTGCCCTTGGGCACGACGAGCTGGCGCTGGCGCACAATGGCGGCCACCTCGGCCGAGATCGGGATGCGGTGTATCTTGCGCTGCTTGGTCGTCGTGGCGGGCTTTGACCAGCTGCCCAGCTCCAGATTGAACTGTTCAAACCGCGCCTGCCTCACCTCGCCCACCCGGCTGCCGGTCAGCAGGCACATCCGGATGATCCCCGCCGCGCGCTGATCCTCGGTCGCGTCCAGCGCCTCGGCCAGCCGCGCGATCTCGTCTTGCGACAGAAACCGCTCGCGGGCGTTCTCGAGCCTTTTCCTGAAGCCCGACGCCGGATTGTCCGTGCGCCAGCCCCAGCTGATGGCAAGCGTGAACATTTTGCGCAGTACCTCGCCCGTCCGGTTGGCACGGATCGGGGTCGGCTTTGACCCTTGCAGCTTGCGCGCCCGGTTGTTGGGTTTGTCCTTCGAAGGCCGCGCACGGCCTTTGGCAATGATGTTCAGCAGTTTGGCCACATCATGTGGCGTGATCTCACTCACCAGCTTGTTGCCCCAATGCGGTGCCACGAGTTTTGTCAGCATGGACCGCTGGTCAGATGCGTTGGTCTTGGCCAAATGCGGCAGATGCTCGTCCATGTAGCGCGCGATCATGTCGTTGATCCTTGGGGCCTCGCGCAATTCACCCCGCGCGCCAAGGGGATCGTGGCCATCGTCAATCTCGCGACGCAGTTCCTTGGCGCGTTCGCGTGCTGCTGTCACCGTCCATTCCGGCCAGCGCCCGATGGCCATGCGGCGCTGGGCCCCGGCATACCGATAATCGAGCGCAAACGACCGGTTGCCCGACCGCAGAACGCGGATCGAGAACCCCCGCACTTCGGTGTCGAAGATCTGATAGTCGCGCCCCTTCGCAGGGACCGCCTCCCGCACCGATTTATCGTTCAATCGCAATCTCTTGACCAACTCAGGACCTCCATTCACCTGTGACACAGGCGTAGATTCGCCCCACAATCAAGCCAAGCACAGGCATCGGGGTGGCGGGGAGGCGCAGGGTGGCACCGGAGCGCCGCACCCGTGCCACCCGTTGTTTTGTTGGGTTCTGCGGAAAATCTGGCAAGTACGGCCAACGCGGTGGTGGCGTGCAACGGGTCGCGCAGCGCGGATTGGCGCCAGAATCACCAGAGAATTCTGTAAATCTTCAATGAAATCAGGGGGTGGCGCGGCTTCGGCAAAGCGATGCCACCCTGCCACCCAACTCAAACCCCGCCTGTGCTGCCGAATGTCGCCCGATGCGGGCCGATGCGGCGCAAACCGGCACAACGGCCCCCGGCGCTGTGCCCGCGGGCACACCTGCCCGCCCTGCGCCTGACTTGTCCGACATCACGCCAGACGCGCAAACCCCAATAAAACAAGGGGTGGCACGCAATGCCAATTCCAGTGCCACCCTGCGCCTTCCCGCCACCCCTTTGCGTCTGCGTCTTTTGGATCCGGAAATCAGCCCGCTTCGGGCGATCAACGGGAGACAAGAGCATGCGAGACACCGGAACCTCAGAGCGATCCGCGCCGGGTGGCGTGTTGACCGGCTGGATCAGCCGCCTCGACCTGGCGCTTGAGCTGGATCTGACGGTGGACACGCTGCGCCGCTGGGAGGCGCGACGGTTCGGGCCGCCCTGCGTCCGCGCGGGCCGCAAGGTTTATTATCGCCGTGACGCGGTGCAGGACTGGCTGCAACAGCAGGAACTGCCCAGCCCCCGGCGCGCGGGAGGTCGGCGATGAAGCCGCACCTATCTGTTCGCAAACACTCTGCGCGGGACGCAGCGCGCACGGACTGGATCCACGAGCGGCGGCGCGAGGCCCGCGCCGTGGTCGCCGATGTGGTCCACCATTCCGATCACCTGATCCGGCTGGCCTGCACTGTGCTCGTTCAACATGGCGAGACAGACGAGGAACGCGAGGACGCCCGCATCCTGCTGGTGGTCGTCGATGCAAGGCATCCCGGGCGGGGCAACCATCGGCCGGATCCGGAGGTGGGGTCATGAAGCGGCGCGGCACACCCGAGGCCGATCTGCAACGTGCGGTGGTGCAGGCGCTGCGCGTCGCCCTGCCGCGCACGGCCATTATCCATCACTGCGCCAACGAGGTGACCGAGGCTGGCCCACGCGGGGCAAAGCGCCAGGCGATCCTCGTCGGCATGGGCGTGCATGCCGGTTTTGCCGACCTGATGGTGCTCTGCGACGGGCGCGTCCTGTTTCTTGAGCTGAAGGCCCCGAAAGGGCGGCTGCGTCCCAACCAGGAGGCGTTTCGCGATGCAGTGCTGGCGCAGGGCTTCGGCTGGGCGCTGGTGCGCTCTCTGGACGACGCGCTGGGCGCACTGGCGGATCACGGGTTCACCACGCGCATCGCGCCCCCGGTTCGGAGGCCCGCGCCATGAGCCATGAAGCCACCAACTGGGCGATCAAGCAGCGCGGGTTGAAGCCGACAGCCAAGATCGTGCTCTGGCATCTCTGCGACCGGTTCAACCCGGACTATGGCTGCTTTCCCTCACAGGTGCGGCTGGCCCACGATTGCGAGATCAGCCGGGCAACGCTGAACCGCCACCTCGAGGGGCTGGAAGCACGCGGACTCATTCGTCGGATCAGGGTGATAGATCCCAGGACCGGGCAGCAGCGCCCCACCCGCTATCTGCTGGGCTGTGAGCCCGGGTTCACGCCACGCGGACCGGGCCAAATCGAGTGTGATTCAACCAATCCCTTCGAGGCAGGAGAGGCTGAACCCCCGTGTCCGGATTTGAGACACGGGTCAACTGCCGAAAAAGCGCACAGCTGCAAGGACTTGTCGTCCGGAACAGGCCCAAAGCCGTGTCTCAGTTCCGGACACGGGTCCGTGTCTCAATTTGACGCAAACCCGTGTCTCAAAAATAGCCAATCCCGTGTCTCAAATTGCGACACTAACCTTGTAAGAGAACCACTAAGGGAACCAGTAAAGGAGGAGGAGGACGCGGCTGCGCGAGATTCCGATTTTGATCGGTTCTTTGCAGAGCTGATTTCGGCGCTGGGCTTTGCCGCCAATGCCACGCTGCCCGCCTGGTGGCAGGGCTGGCCAGCACGGACCCATGTGCGTCGCTGGATCGATGAGCTCGGCCTCTCCGAGGACCGGATCGTTGAGGTTGCCACCGAGACCAGGCGCGACCACCCTGCCCCGCCCGATGGGCCCAAGGCACTCGATCGTGCCATGGAACGCGCCGCCCGCCGGGATGCGCAGGCCGCCGCGGCAGATGCCAGCGGTCGGAAAGCCAAACGGCAGCGCAAGCGCGATGGTGGTCCCCACCCCAGCGCTGACCAACTCGCGGCCTTCTATGCCCGGATGGTCAATTCCGATGACTACCTTCCAGCCAACACGATCAGCAACACCACGCGCGACGCCATGCTGGTGCGCGGGTTGGTCACGCCCGAACGGCTTCGGATGCGGGGTGTGCGATGACCCTGCAACGACCGATCAACAGCGGTGGCGGCCGCACGAAACGCGCGCTGGGCGTCCAGGCAGCGCTGGAATGGGCGTTCCGGGTTGAAAAAGCGCAACTGGAACTGCCGCTGCGCGAGGACGTGTCGGAAGAAAGCTCCGGGTTCGGGCTGGAATACGTCCTGATGCAACGTGCCGCGCTGGGCTGCAAAGTGGACGGCGGGCAGCACAAGCGGGGCAGCTACACCCACCCGGATGCAGAGGTAATCGCCGCCACTGTCGCCGGGATCCCCGACAGCCTCGGCGGCATGCGCATGGCGATCCGGGTCGCAGAACTGGCCCGCGCTGGGATGACGCCCGACTGGATGCCCGGAGTGGTTCCACGCTGCGTGCCGGTGGAGACCAGCCGCAATCAGCACGGCGAACGGTCCATCACGGTCGTCGTTGGCACTGAGCGGGTGCAGACCCGGGGCAAATGGCGCACCGTCGAGGTCCTCGCCTGCCCCGTCACCTGGCGACCGCACCCGGAACAGATCACTTCCGCCCGGCGCGGCTATGAGGATTGGTGGCAGGCGTTGGATTGGGTGCGGGATGGGTTGGTAGCGGGCCGGATCTTGCGGGATGTCGAGGTGACGGCAGCGATGCCGAGGGTGAAGCCTTGGAAGCCTCGGTGATGTCCAACATTTTCTTCTCTCTGGATTTCAGCTTCTGGCTGAAATACGGTTCAGAAAACAATTAGAATGAGGCAGTTTTATCAATGGCATCACTCGACAACGGCTCCGACCTCGGCATTGAAGCCAGCCTGTTCAAGACCGCCGACAAGCTGCGCGGCAACATGGAGCCATCAGACTACAAGCACGTTGCCCTTGGCCTGATTTTTCTCAAGCACATCTCCGACAGTTTCGAACTCAAACGTCAGCAACTCCTGACCGAATACCCCGAAGGTGCCGAAGACCCCGACGAATACCTTGCCGAAAACATCTTCTGGGTGCCGCAAGAGGCGCGCTGGTCGCATCTGCAAGCCAGCGCCAAGCAGACAACCATCGGCAAGCTGATCGACGAAGCCATGATAGCCATCGAAAAGGTGAACCCGTCCCTCAAGGGCGTTCTGCCCAAGGATTATGGCCGCCCCGCGCTCAACGCCGTCATGCTGGGGGAATTGATCGACCTCATTTCAGGCATCGCGCTGGGCGAGGGCAAGGACAAGGCCCGCGACCTGCTGGGCCGCGTCTATGAATACTTCCTCGGCCAGTTCGCAGGATCCGAAGGCAAGCGCGGCGGCGAGTTCTACACGCCCCGCTCCGTCGTGCGCACCATGGTCGAGATGCTGGAACCCTACAAAGGCCGGGTCTATGACCCTTGCTGCGGCTCGGGCGGCATGTTCGTGCAGTCGGAGAAATTCGTGGAGGCCCACGGCGGTCGTCTGGGCGACATCGCCATCTACGGGCAGGAAAGCAACTACACCACCTGGCGGCTGTGCAAGATGAACCTCGCAGTGCGCGGCATCGACGCCGACATCAAGTGGAACTCCGAAGGCACCTTCCACAAGAACGAACTTCCCGACCTGCGCGCCGATGTGATCCTGGCCAACCCGCCGTTCAACATCTCGGACTGGGGCGGCGAGCGGCTGCGCGAGGATGGGCGCTGGAAATATGGCACGCCCCCCGCGGGCAACGCAAACTACGCCTGGCTGCAGCATATCCTGCACCATCTGGCCCCCTCGGGAACGGCAGGTGTGGTGCTCGCCAATGGTTCGATGTCCTCGACCCAGTCGGGCGAAGGCGAGATGCGCAAGGCGATGATCGAAGGCGAGGTGGTCGATTGCATGATCGCCCTGCCGGGGCAGTTGTTCTATTCCACCCAGATCCCCGCCTGCCTGTGGTTTCTGGCGAAGGACAAGTCGAACGGCATCGCCCGCGACCGAAAGCTGCGCGACCGGCGGGGCGAGGTGCTGTTCATCGACGCCCGCAAGCTGGGCTTCATGGTGGACCGCACACGCAAAGAGTTCTCCGACGCCGACGTTACCCAAATCGCCGAGACCTACCACGCTTGGCGTCTGGGTGAGGGCTATGCCGACATTCCCGGCTTCTGCAAATCCGCCAGCATCGAGGAAATCCGGTCCCACGGCCACGTCCTGACCTCGGGTCGCTATGTGGGGGCTGAAGTGGCAGAGGAGGACGAGACGCCCTTTGCCGAGCGCTTCGCGGATTTGCAGGAGCAACTGGAGGCGCAATTCGCGGAAGCTGATGCGTTGACGACGACGATCCGTGAGCGGTTAGCTAAAGTGGTTGGGCTTTGATAGTGAGACACCGGGCTCTTCCTGACGGGACCACTCAACCTCGCGGCATTCCAAGCGCAGATCAGGTCGTTTGGGACTTGGTTCCAGCAAGATCATTGTTCGACTTGGTTTACGGCAAGGCACTTGTCTCTAGTTCTCGATCACCAGGTGGAGTTCCAGTGTTTGGGACGAACGGGCAGTGCGGCTGGCATAATAAGCCACTCTTCAAAGGGCCAGGAATCGTGATTGGCCGCAAAGGACAGGGACCACTTGGGGTCGAGTGGGTCGACCGTGACTATTGGGTGATTGATACGGGATATTCGCTAGTACCGAAATCCGATGATATCGATTTGAAGTTCGCATATTTCTTAATCAAGTATATTGGCCTCAATCACCTGAAAGATGGGACATCAAATCCGACCCTGAGTAGGGAGGTTTTTGGAGCGCAAGCACTCCCGTTGCCACCAATCGAGCAGCAACGAGCCATTGCCGCCACGCTCGGGGCACTGGATGACAAGATCGAGTTGAACCGGAGGATGAACGCCACGCTGGAGGCCATGGCCCGGGCGCTGTTCCGCGACTGGTTCGTCGACTTCGGCCCCACCCGCGCCAAGATGGCCCAGAGCGCCGCTGGCGCGAAAAATCAAAACGAACCGGCCGCCCCCTATCTCTCCCCCGACCTCTGGTCCCTCTTCCCCGACCGTCTGGACGATGCAGGCAAACCGGAGGGATGGGAATTTGAGGCTGTCATTGATCAAGCCGATTGGATTAACGGCGCAGCTTATAAGAACATGCATTTTTCTGACTCACCCGATGCGCTGCCGGTGATCAAAATCGCAGAACTTAAAAATGGCGTGACAGAAAAAACAGCGTGGACGGCTACCGACCTTGGATCACGCTATCTGATCAATGACGGGGAGTTGCTTTTCTCATGGTCGGGCAACCCTGATACCTCAATTGACACCTTCCTTTGGTCAGGCGGCAAAGCATGGTTGAACCAGCATATTTTCGCAGTGCGTGAGACAGAAAAGCGCAGCAAACCCTTCTTGCATGCCATGCTAAAATTCCTCAAACCCGAGTTTGCAGAACTGGCGCACAACAAGCAGACCACCGGGCTTGGCCATGTCACGAAGGCAGATATGCAGCGAATGCTGATTTGCATTGCGCCCGAAACTGCCCACCAAGCATTCGACAAGCTGGTGGCACCGATCTTTGACCGGGCGTTTTTGCTCCAGACGGAATCCCGTACCCTCACCCAGACCCGCGATCTGCTCCTGCCCCGGCTGATGTCGGGCGAGTTGCGCGTGGCCGAGGCTGAGCGCGCTGTCGAGACCGTGCTGTAGTGGCCGTTGCCTATCATCTTGGCCGGTTTCCGCCAGAGGCGCTCGACTGGCCGCAGCTTTTGCCGCTGATCGGCCCGGCCAATGCCGCCGTCGCGCGGTACGAGGGCGTGTTGCACGGCATCCCCAACCCCAACGTGCTGCTCTCGCCGCTGACCTCGCAGGAGGCCGTACTGTCCAGCCGGATCGAGGGCACGCAGGCCACTCTGGGCGAAGTGCTGGAATTCGAGGCCGAAGGCGCGCCTGACGATGAAAGCACGCCCAAGAAGGCCGACATTCGCGAGGTGCTGAACTATCGCGCCGCCCTGGCCGAAGCCGCGCGCCTGCTGGATGACCTGCCGTTGTCGCAACGCCTGATCCGGTTGACACATGAACGCCTGATGCAGGGCGTGCGCGGGCGCAACAAATCACCGGGCGAATACCGCCGCATCCCCAACTGGATCGGCCCCGAGGGTTGCACCATAGAGGCGGCGCGGTTCATCCCCTGTTCCGCCGAAGCGCTGCCCGATGCGATGACTGCCTGGGAGGAGTACATCCACGCCCCGGCCCCCGATGCGATGATCCAGCTTGCCATTCTGCACGCCGAATTCGAGGCGATCCACCCGTTTCTGGATGGCAACGGGCGGCTGGGGCGGCTGATCATCCCGCTGTTTCTGAAATCCAAGGGCCTGCTGTCGGCCCCGAATTTCTACCTGTCGGAATATCTGGAAGCGCACCGCGATGAGTATTACGACCGCTTGCTGGCAGTATCACGGGATGGCGACTGGACCGGCTGGTGCGGGTTCTTCCTGCGCGCGATCATCGACCAGGCAGGCAGCAACCAATCAAAGGCGCAGGCCATTCATGCGCTGTACACCGCGCGCAAGGACTGGATGGTCGGGGCGACGCGATCACAGTACGGCGTGCGCGCGCTTGACTGGTTCTTCAGCCGCCCGATCTTTGTGGCGTCGGACTTCGTGTCACAGGCCGATATTCCCGAGCCGACCGCCAAACGCATCCTGCGGCTGGTGCGCGACAATGGACTGCTGCGAGAGATCAGGCCGTCGAGCGGCAGGCGGCCCGCCGTGCTGGCTTTTCCGGAGTTGTTGAACATCTGCGAAGGGCGGGCGGCGTTTTGAGGGTCACTTATGCGCAACAAGTCAGTTTGTGGGTCACATATTGCGCCGAATCGGTCCACAAGAAATTTTGTGGCGCGCAAGTGAGCGACAAGCCCGCAAAGCGGTTAAGGTAAGAGGCTTTTATGCCAACACTCTCCGAGTCCGAAATCGAAGCTGTCCTTCTCGATCGACTTACCGCGCTGGGCTACATCTGCCTGAACGATGCGGTCTCGGGCCCGGATGGCCGCGCCCCGGAACGTGAGGCCTATTCCGACACGGTCCTGCCTAGCCGTCTGCGCGATGCCATCGCCCGGCTGAACCCGCATATCCCCGAAGACGCCCGCGAGGATGCGCTGCGCAAGCTGTTAGCCGTCGAGCGCCCTTCCTTGATCGAAGAAAATCGCCGTCTGCATCGCGCCATGGTCGAGGGCGTGCCGGTTGAATACCGCGCCGAGGATGGGACGATCCGTGGCGACGCCGTGCGCCTGATCGACCCGGAGGATCAGCAGAACGACTGGTTGGCAATTGCGCAGTTCACGGTGATCGAAAACGGCAACAACCGCCGCCCCGATGTGGTGGTGTTCCTGAACGGCCTGCCGGTCGGCGTGATCGAGGTGAAGAAGCCCGGTGCGGAAAGCGCTACCCTGGGCGCGGCGTTCAACCAGCTGCAAACCTACAAGGCGCAGATCGGATCGCTGTTTCGTGCCAATGCGGTGCTGGTCACGACCGATGGCATCCAGGCCCGTATCGGATCGCTGACTGCTGATCTTGAACGCTTCATGCCTTGGCGCACGACAGATGGCGCAGCTGTAGCCCCAAAAGGCGCGCCCGAAATGTCGGTGCTGATCGAAGGAGTCTTCGCCCGCCCAAGGCTATTATCGCTGTTGAGCGATTTCACGGTTTTTGGCGACACCTCCGGCGGCATCGCGAAGATCATCGCGGGTTATCATCAGTTCCACGCCGTCAAACGTGCGGTGATCAGCACGGTCGAAGCCAGCCGGTCAGAGGGCGACCGCAAGGCTGGGGTGATCTGGCATACCCAGGGCTCGGGCAAGAGCCTGCTGATGGCCTTCTACGCCGGGCAGTTGGTGCGCGAACCCGCGATGGAGAATCCGACCATCGTTGTCGTCACTGATCGCAATGACCTGGACGATCAGTTGTTCGGCACGTTCGCGATGTGTCGTGACCTGATCCGCCAGACCCCGTTGCAGGCCGACAGCCGTGAGGATCTGCAGCAGGCGCTGAGCCGGGCTTCGGGCGGGGTCATTTTCACTACCATCCAGAAGTTCGCACCCGAGATCGGCAAGGCGTATCCGATGCTGACCGATCGGCGCAACGTGGTGGTGATTGCCGATGAAGCCCACCGCAGCCAGTACGGGTTCAAGGCCCGGATCGAAAAGACCGGCGAAATCGCGTACGGCTTCGCCAAACATCTGCGCGATGCGCTGCCGAACGCCTCCTTTATCGGGTTCACAGGGACGCCGATCGAACAGGACGACGTGAACACGCCCGCCGTGTTCGGACATTACATCGACGTCTACGATATCAGCCGCGCCGTCGAGGACGGGGCGACAGTACCTATCTACTATGAGAGCCGCCTTGCCCGGATCGAATTGCCCGACGCAGAAAAGCCCAAGGTTGATGCCGAAATTGAAGAACTAACCGAGGATGAAGCTGTCAGCGAGCAGGAGCGGCTGAAGCGAAAATGGTCCACCGTCGAGGCACTTGTCGGCTCCGATAAACGACTTCAGATGGTTGCTGAGGATCTTGTTGCGCATTTCGAAGCGCGGGTGCAGGCCATGGATGGCAAGGTCATGGTCGTCTGCATGAGCCGCCGCATCTGCGTGGACCTCTATAGCCAGATTGTGGCCCTTCGCCCGGAATGGCATTCTGATGATGATGCGGACGGCATGATCAAGATTGTCATGACGGGTTCTGCCTCGGATCCCGAAGCCTGGCAGCCGCATATCGGCGGCAAGGCACGGCGAGACCTCCTTGCTAAACGTGCCAAAGATCCGAAAGACTCGCTCAAGCTGGTGATCGTCCGGGACATGTGGCTAACCGGCTTTGACGCCCCGTCGATGCACACAATGTACATCGACAAGCCGATGCGCGGGCACGGCCTGATGCAGGCCATCGCCCGGGTAAACCGGGTCTTCAGTGACAAGCCCGCAGGCTTGATCGTCGATTACATCGGAATCGCCCAGAACCTGAAATCCGCGCTGGGCCAATACTCCCAATCGGACCAGGAACAAGCAGGCATCGACGAGGCCGAGGCTGTAGCGGCCCTTCTGGAACGATTGGATGTGGTGCGAGCCATGTTCCACGGTTTTGACTATTCAACCGGGCTGACAGGCACGCCTCATCAACGCCTCGTCGCCTTGGCTGGGGCCCTCGACTGGATCCTTGCAAAGCAAGACGCAGCCGCCCAGGGCGAAACTGACAAGGAAGCCAAGAAGTCCGCGCACCGTCGTTATCAGGACGCCGTGCTGGCGCTATCCAAGGCCTTTGCCCTCTGTTCGGCCAGCGATACCGCCCGCGACGTTCGCGACGAGGTCGGCTTCTTCCAGACCGTGCGGGCAGCTATGGTCAAGGCAGCTGATACCTCTGGCCGCTCTGCCGCCGATCGCGATCTGGCCATCCGCCAAATTGTAAATGGCGCGGTCGCCTCAACAGAGATCGTCGACATCCTTTCGGCGGCGGGGCTTTCATCACCAGATATTTCAATCCTGTCAGATGAGTTTCTGGCTGAAATCGGGCAGATGGAGAAGAAAAACCTTGCTTTAGAAGCCCTAAAAAAGCTGCTAAATTATGAGATCAGATCGCGCAGCCGCTCGAACGTGATTGAAACACGGAAGTTTTCCGAACGGCTGGAAGAGGCCATTTCGCGCTATCACACCAATGCGATCAGCACCGTAGAGGTGCTGCAAGAGCTGATTGCGCTGGCAAAAGAAGTGCGCGAGGCCAGAAACCGGGGTGAAGAAACCGGCCTCACACCAGAGGAAATCGCCTTCTACGATGCGCTGGCCGATAATGAGAGCGCGGTGGATGTCCTTGGCAATGACCAGTTGAAGATCATCGCGCATGAGTTGCTGAAGGGTCTCAAGGCCAACGTTAGCATTGACTGGGCGCACCGCGATAGTGCTCGGGCGCGACTGCGGGTTCTCGTCAAACGCATCTTGCGAAAGTACGGCTATCCACCCGACCTTGAGGACGCCGCAGTTCGGGGCGTTCTGGCGCAAGCAGAGGCGATGCTATCGGAGATCACCGATAGCTGAACAAAACTAATTTGAAAAAGGTGCGACATGGCTAGGATTGAAAACTATCGGTTCAGTATCGACGAAGCTTTTCGTGAATGCTTCTACATCGTCCCCGATTATCAGCGAGAGTATGTCTGGACCGACAAAGAGGTCTATCAGCTGCTGGAAGACATAAACGAACAGATTGACGCTGGCGGAACACGCGAATATTTCATTGGTACCATATTGGTAGCTCCCACAAGCCAGAAGAACCATTTTGAGGTTATAGATGGCCAGCAGCGCCTGACAACTTTCTTTCTGTTGCTGTGCGCTTTGCACCATTTATTCAGGGGGGAGCCTCAACGTGCGACCATTGGCGGTCTAATTTCCACAAGTTACACCGACAACGCTGGCGAGGCGCGCACAAGCCTAAAGTTGGAACCACGCTACGAGAATGCGGGTGAGGTGATGGCAAAGCTGGTGGAGCTTGATGCTGATCCGCAGGGCGTGCGCGCGGGTATACAGGCGTCAGGCATCGCGAGCTTTGGCTCGTTAGAAAACCTCATTGGCGCTTACGGCACGATTTACCGCTATCTGAAAGACAACTACCCTGACCTTGCCCAGCTAAAGAGTTACTGGGGATACTTGGCCAACAATGTCGTGTTCATTCAGATTTCGACCGATGTTAGCAGTGCACTCAAGATTTTCGAAACGATAAACGAGCGTGGCGTCGGCCTTAATCCGATGGATCTGCTAAAGAACCTACTATTTACGCGGGTTCGTCATACTGAATTTACTCAACTCAAAGACGAGTGGAAAAAAATTACTAAGCCATTGGAAAGGTCTAAGGAAAAACCTCTCCGGTTCCTACGCTACTTTTTGATGGCAAATTATTCCATCAAGAACGATCGCAACGATGCTGTCGTGCGGGAAGATGAAATCTATGACTGGTTTACCAACAAGAAAAACGCCGCTCTCTGCAATTACGCTGAAAAGCCCTTCGAGTTCGTGCGCAAAGTAACCCGAAATGTTGAGCATTACTTAGCGTTTAGCAACGGACTGGGAAATGATAACAAACCGAGTATTGCCATGGACAGCCTCAAGCGGCTTGCGGGCGGCGCATTCAGCTTACACTATGTCATGCTGCTTGCTGCAGCAAATCTCCCAAAACCGCTATTCGATCACTTCGTGGCGCAGCTCGAAAGCTTCTTATTCTACTATATCTTCACAAAGACCCCAACGAAAGATCTTGAGCGCAATTTCTCCTTATGGGCAGACGAGCTACGCGAGATTGCTGGCGAGAAGGACCCCCTTCTACAGAAGATAAAATTGGACACCTTCGTCGCGGAGCGTTTCGAGAAAAGCATGGCCGCGAAGTCGCAGGAACTGGCCGATGCTCTTAGGCGCTTTACGCTGTATTCTATGCAGCAGTATCGAACCCGTTATCTTCTGGCGCGACTGTCTCAGCATGTTGAGATGGCCTTCAGCGGAGTAAATATACGTGGCAGCCTAGAGCCTTTCGCCAAATTGGAAATTGAGCACATTCTCCCTGACAGACCGAACGCTGCGCTTCGAGACAGCTGGACCAACGAAAACCCTGCCGCTGACTATGACGACTTCAAGAGCCGTCTGGGCAATCTGACCTTACTCGAAAAGCCGATCAATATTGTCGCGGGCAATGACTTCTATGCGGGCAAGAGGGAAGAATATCGCAAAAGCGGATGCTATCTGACACGTAGCCTAGTAGGACTGACCGAGGTCGGACAGAACACGTCAATTTCAAGGATCAATACTAAACTTGAAGCGTTCGAAATTTGGAACGCCGCTTCTATTGAAAAGAGGCATGCGCTTCTGATTTCGTTGGTTAAGGATGTTTGGAGGACGACCACGATATCACCCTAAACCACCTTAGCGATGCGGCCATTTATTGGGGTGAAAGAATGATCGCACCAGGCATTCCACCGAAAGCTACCCCCCTCGGCATGGTTCCTCCCAGGCCCGGAACGTATGCGGGGGGGCGCAGCGCGGCATTTCGCTAGCGACTGGCTTCTTCACCGGGGAATCCAGGCGGAAGCCACCTTGGCGACAGCCTGAAATTAAATCCATATATTACAGTAACTTACGTTTGGCCATCTAGCCCGCAGGGTGGATTTTACTATTTTTGTCAAGAATCCACCCGACGGAAGCCAGGGAAGCAACCCTGACCAGACGCGAGCCACCGGAAGCCACCCGCTGGGAAGGCATTGAATCGACGCAAGATTTTCTGTTGACAGACCTGCCCCCCTTGACTCATACCTTGATCATCGAAGTAGAGCGCCCGGAGGAAACCCCTCGCGGGCGCTTTCGTTTTCCCCAACATCGCGGACCCCGATCTTGTCGCTGGCCATGCTGCCCGTGCGCATCGGCATGTCCGCCTGCCCGAGAGAGCCACCCATGGACCTGGTCTTTGCGCCCAGCCAGATTGAGACGTGGCCGATTGACCGGCTGCGCCCTTACGTCCGCAATGCCAAGATCCACGGCACCGACCAGGTGGCCAAGATCGCGGCCAGCATGGCAAAGTTCGGCTGGACCGTGCCCTGCATGGTGGCCGACGATGGCGAGCTGATCGCCGGTCATGGCCGGGTTATGGCGGCGGCCATGCTGGGGCTGAAGGACGTGCCGGTGATCCGGCTCGGGCACTTGGATGAAGCCGAGCGCCGGGCCTACCGGATCGCCGATAACAAACTGACCGAGTTGGGCGAATGGGACGAGGCAATGCTGCGCGACGAGATCGCGGGGCTGCTGACCGAGGATTTCGACCTGTCGTTGCTGGGGATCACCGACGAGGATCTGGATGCTTTGCTGCGCGATCCGGATCAGCTGGAAGGTGGCGCTGTTGAGGGTGAGGATGACATTCCAGAACCGCCGGTCACGCCGGTTTCGATGGCGGGCGATCTGTGGCAGCTCGGATCGCACCGGCTGATCTGCGGTGACTGCACATCCGCCGATGTGGTCGGACAGCTGCTTGGTGATGTGAAGCCGCTGCTGATGGTGACAGACCCGCCCTATGGCGTGGAGTATGACCCGTCTTGGCGCAACCAGGCTGGGGCGGCCAAGACCAAGCGCACCGGCAAGGTGCTGAATGATGACCGTGCCGACTGGCGCGAGGCGTGGGCGCTATTCCCCGGAGACGTCGCCTATGTCTGGCATGGTGCGCTGCACGCAGCGACCGTGGCCGAAAGCCTGGCGGCTTCGGGTTTTGCCGTGCGGTCGCAGATCATCTGGGCCAAGGACCGGCTTGTCCTGAGCCGCGGTGACTACCATTGGCAGCATGAGCCCTGCTGGTACGCGGTGAAGAAGACCGGCAAGGGCCACTGGGCAGGCGACCGGAAGCAAACGACACTGTGGCATATATCCGGCAAGGATCAGGATGCGGCCACCGTCCACGGCACCCAAAAACCGGTCGAGTGCATGCGCCGCCCGATCCTGAACAATTCCAGCCCGGGTCAGGCCGTATTTGAACCGTTCGTGGGATCCGGCACCACGCTGATCGCGGCCGAAACGACCGGGCGCGTGTGCTTCGGGATCGAGTTGAACCGGGCCTACGTCGATGTCGCCATCGAGCGCTGGCAGCAATTCACCGGTGCCGATGCCGTGCTGGCCGACACGGGTGAGACTTTTGCTGCACTGAAGGCCAAGAGGCTAGCGGCATGAATATGCCTCTTTTGCTGGGCTGGAACGTACACTGGCCTCCTGCTCGGTCGAAGTGCGGGAATTCGCAGCCGTTCCACTTTTCGGCTCCGTTGGCCGATTTCTGCCTTTTTATAGCCCTAACGAAATGCAGCCGTCTGGAGGGTAATAAAGTGGGAGTTTATGCCTGCGGACCGTCGCTAGCAGTCAGCTGAAAAAGTCAATCATAAATAGGTTCAGAAACGGATTCATCTAGATCGATTTGCGATCATCACTTCCCGAGAACGAACCACTCTCAAGATTTGACCTAATCTGCTTGTCAGCGTCCTTCAGCAAATCATAAAACTGATCGACAATTTTTCTAACGCCTTCACTAGGGGTAAGGTCAAAGTCGTAATCTTCGCCACGGGTTTCATAACCAACCTCGAAAATACCTTTGTTTGCCACCTGCTTCGCCTTTTCAAGTGTTCGTCTTACCGTTTGGCTTAGAGAAGCCGAATGCTCTATCAGGAATCTTTTTAATCCAGATGCGTGCCGGTGAAAGTCTCCGGCAATATGGGCTTGCGCATCACCCCAGTCCAAATCTGGAGCCCATGGATCGGGAATCACACCTGAGAAAAATCTATAAAACTCGGCGGCGGCGGCATACTCTCTCTCAAACATTAGCTCCTGGCGCTTCAAAATAAGTCGCTTCCGATCAGCAAGATTGTTAAGCTCACCCTTGTGCGTTTCAAGTTGCAAGTTCAAATTTGCTTTGTGCGTTTCCACTAAACGAGAGGATATGAAGTTTCCTACAAATGCGGCGACGCCCGCTGATACTGTTGCAATTCCGCCGAGGGTGCCAACAATTTTTATAATATCATTCCAGTCCAAATCTAAAAACTCTCCTGATTGCAAATTTGATCGTAAGGTGCTTCCGTTTTACAAGAAAGCTGGACTATGGTTGCGAGGCTAAAAAGCCCGCACTGATCACTTTTGTATTTTGGCCTATTTGGCCAGCGTAGCGAATGATGAGTCTTACATGCCATGTCGCACGGTTGACGGAATGTGACAAGGTTGGCTATCTACGCCTTACTTTCGTTCGAGCGAGACGCAGCGTCCAGCAAAATGGGCTCAAGGCCGCCACTCGGCAGAGTTCACCGGCTCTGGCCAATCCGATAGACCCTAGCGCTGCCTTCTTCCTTTGCCGAGGCCACGACCAGCCCCAGCTTCTTGCCCAAGACCCCCGACATGGCGCCGCGTATGGTGTGTGCCTGCCAGCCGGTGGCAGCCATGATCGCCACCATCGTAGCCCCTGCGGGGGCTTGCAGCATCGCGATGAGCATCGCCTGCTTGGTCCCCGAGCGCGGTGTCGGCAGTTCGGGCGCAGGCGTTTGGGCGGCATGCGTGCGGATCGCGGACATGGTCTTGATCACCACCGGCTCTACACCGATGGCCAGCAGGCCTGCGTCAGTGACGACCAGCGTGGTACCGTGACCATCGCCGGTCTCGCGCCAGAACGGCTCGCCTTTGCGCAGGTCGGCGTCGACCTCCTCGAGCCAGCCTCGGCCGATCATCATTGTGATAACCTTTTTTGCAGCGGCACCATGCAGCCCCTTGGGCAGCGGCATCGCGAGATTGTCTGCGCGCTGGGCAGCAGTGCTGAGGATGATGGTTTGCGTGTCGGTAAGTTTGGGCATCTGAGCCTCCGGCCTGATCGGGTGGCGCGGGATTGCGCAGCCTTCTACCGGAGCAAGCCCGCCGCATTGGCGGGCCGCGTAAGATCGCGTGGTCGGCTTATTCGGCGTGTTCACCCTCGCAAAAGGCGCTGTCGGTGATGCGCTTGAGCAGCCCGGCGTAATACTCAAGGGTGCCAACATTGCCCCAGTTGACCTCGGCGGGATGGCAGTCGAAATGATCGTCGCTCAGCGCCTGCAGGCGGGAGAGCATCTCGTCGATCTCGGCCTTCTTGCCAATGAAGGCGTTCAGGGCGGCTTCGCGGTCGCGCCGGGCCTTCTCGGCGCGCAACTGGTGGCGGGGTGTAGTGATCGGGTTGAGGCGGGTCATGGCGTGGCTCCGTTGGGTGAGTTGGATCGTTTTCATGTCATCACCATCGCTCTGCTGCGCCGATTATCGCAGGCAATTCCAAGCAATATCAGTGCTTTCCGATTACACTGGGGGCTTCAAATCAACTGCAGGTCGGCCAGCACGGCGCTGGCAGCAGCCAGCTGCGTGGTCGGCAATTCAATCTTGATGTGCGAGATCACATCGGAGGCTTCGGCGGTGATCCCGTCCTCGCGCAGCGCGGCCTCGATGGCAGATGCGGCGGCGTCGGGGCGCGAGCGGTCGAACTGGTGGGGTAGAGCGTCGTGATCGATGCGGATTGTGGTGATGGCGGTCATGGTCTGGTCTCCGATCCGGGGGTGATTTCCTGATCCGAGAATCGCTCGACGAGTGAGTGCAATCAACTGAATAAGATCACTATTTTCGTTTAATCCCAATATCTTGAGGTAACGTCCCATCGCCATGGAAGGTATGTCCGAACGCGAGTATTCCGCCCATTCAGGCCTGTCGCGCGGGGCAATCCAGAAGGCGCGCAAGGCCGGTCGGCTGGTGGTTTATAGCGATGGCTCGATCAACGCCGCCGCGTCGGACGTGCGCCGGGCCGACATGACCGATCCTGACCAGCAGCGGCGCAGCACCGGCGGCGATGCCAGCTTCTCGGGCCCCGCGGACAGCGCGTCCTACCTGAAAGCCCGCACCGCGCTGACCGTCTATCAGGCACAGGAGCGCCAGCTGGCAATCCAGAAGAAGAAGGGCGTTCTGGTTGATCGGGCGCGCGCCGAGACGCTGGTGTTTCGCCTTGCCCGGCAGGAACGGGACGTCTGGGTCACATGGCCCAGCCGGGTGGCGGCACTGATGGCGGCCGAAGTTGCCGCCGGGGTGGAAAGGCAATCCGGTGGACCGGTGATGATCGAGGCCGCGATCCTGCAGAGGGTGCTGGAAACCCATGTCAGAGCGCAACTCGACGCCCTCGCCGATCTACGGGTCAGCCTCGGTCAGTGACAACACGGCAAGCGACGACCTGACGGCAGACCTCGATCTCGCCTTTGACGGCGCCGAGGATATGCTTCGGGCCTGGCGTCGCGGGATGCGGCCTGATCCGGACCTCACCGTGTCGGAATGGGCGGATCATCACCGCAAACTGTCCTCGCGGGCCTCGGCCGAACCGGGGCAATACCGCACCACGCGCACGCCTTACTTGCGCGAAATAATGGATGCGCTGTCGCCGCGGCACCCGGCGCAGCGTATCAGCTTCATGAAGGCCGCGCAGGTTGGCGCGACCGAGGCGGGCAACAACTGGGTCGGCTTCGTCATCCACCATGCGCCGGGCCCGATGCTGGCGGTGCTGCCGACGGTGGAAATGGCGAAACGGACCTCGCGCGGGCGGATCGACCCGCTGATCGAGGACAGTCCGGCCCTGAAGGAACGGGTGCAGCCTGCCCGGTCGCGCGATGCTGGTAACTCGATGCTTTCCAAGGAATTCCCCGGCGGCATTCTGGTGCTGACCGGGGCGAATTCGGCGACTGGCCTGCGGTCGATGCCTGCGCGGTATATCTTCCTCGACGAGGTCGACGCCTATCCGGCCTCGGCCGACGAGGAAGGTGACCCCGTCACGCTGGCCGAGGCGCGAACCACGACCTTCTCGCACCGGCGTAAGGTGTTCATGGTCTCGACCCCGACGATCCGCGGCATCAGCCGGATCGAGCGAGAGTTCGAGGCATCGGACCAGCGCCGGTATTTCGTGCCCTGCCCGCATTGCGGGGCGATGCAATGGCTCCAATTTGAACGCCTGCGCTGGGATAAAGGTCGGCCCGACACGGCAGCCTATCATTGCGAGGGCTGCGAACGCCCCATCGCCGAGCATCACAAGACGCAGATGCTGGAAAAGGGCGAATGGCGGTCAACTGCGGTGTCCGCCGATCCACACTCCATCGGCTTCCACATCTCCGCGCTCTATTCGCCCTTGGGGTGGAAAAGCTGGCAGCAGATTGCGCGGGACTGGCTGGCGGCGCAGGGCTCGGAAGAGATGCTGCGCACGGCGCGCAACACCCTGCTGGGCGAGACATGGGTCGAGTCTGGCGATGCGCCGGAATGGCAGCGGCTGGCAGAGCGGCGCGAAAGTTATACGGGCGCGCAGATCCCGGTTGGCGGTCTGTTCCTGACGGCTGGCGTCGATGTGCAGAAGGACCGGATCGAGATCGATGTCTGGGCCTGGGGGCGCGGCCTGGAAAGCTGGCTCGTCGATCACATTGTCATTGCCGGTGGCCCCGACGATCCAGCCTGCTGGGACAAGCTGACGGCTCTGCTAAGTCGGACATGGGTCTGCGCCAATGGCGCTGTCATGGTGATCGGCAAGCTGGCCATCGACACTGGCTATGAGTCTGCAGCCGTTTACGCATGGGCGCGGGCTCAGGGGTTCGATCAGGTCGCGCCGGTCAAGGGGCTGGAAGGCTTTAACCGGGCGACGCCGGTGTCGGGGCCGACCTTCGTCGACGCCACCATCGGCGGCAAACGTCTGCGCCGCGGTGCCCGGCTCTGGTCCGTGGCCACGGCGACGTTCAAGACCGAGACGTATCGCTACCTGCGGCTTGAACGGCCCTCGGATGAAGACCGTTCGCTGGGCGTCTGCGACGCCCCCGGCACGGTGCATCTGCCCGACTGGATCGACACCGAATGGCTCAAGCAGCTGGTGGCAGAACAGCTGGTCACGGTGCGCAACAAGCGCGGTTATGCCCATCCCGAATGGCAAAAGATGCGTGAGAGGAACGAGGCGCTGGACTGCCGGGTCTATGCCCGCGCGGCCGCGTGGATCATGGGCGCGGATCGCTGGGACGAGGCCACCTGGCGGCGGCTTGAAGAACAGGCCGGGGTGGAAACCCGCCCAACACCTCAGCAGGCGGCATCGACCGAACAGACAGCACCCGCCCCACCCAAGGCGGGAGCACCAACAACGCCGCGGCGCAAACGCCGGGCTTACACACCGAACTTCATGAGGGACTGAGATGGATCTGGATAGGATGCGCGCGCTTCTGGCGGCACTGCAGGAGGCGCGCTACGCGGGCGTCCGCTCGGTCAGCTACGACGGCAAGACCATCACCTATGGCTCAGATGCGGAGCTGGCGAACGCGATCAGTGATCTGGAAACGCGGATCGTTACCGCCACCTCCGGCACTCCGCGTCGCAGACGCTGGGGTACCGTGGCCTCGAAAGGCCTCTGATCCATGGCTTTCGAGGCTTTCCGGCAGCGCATCGGCTCGATCATCGGTGGCTTTGACGCGGCCCAAGCCCATCGCCGTCTACGCGGATTCCGCGCATCCCGCGCCCATGTGAACACGCTGATCGCGGCCTCGGGCGACACCATCACCGCCCGGGCCCGCTGGCTGGTTCGTAATAATGGCTATGCCGCCAATGCCGTGGAATCCTTCGCCAGCAATGTTGTCGGCGATGGCATCAAGCCCTCGTCCACCATTGCCGATGCCGCAAAGAAGGAAGAGCTGCAGGCGCTGTGGCTGGCCTGGACCGATGATGCCGATGCCGAGGGTCTGACGGATTTCTACGGTCTGCAGCGCCGGGCGGCGCGCGAGGTGTTCCTGTCGGGCGAGGTCTTCATCCGCATCCGCCCGCGCAGGGCCGAAGACGGTCTGACCGTACCGCTGCAGCTGCAGATGCTGCCCGCCGAGATGCTGCCGCTCGATATGAACCGCGCGCTGCCCGGCGCTGGGCTGATCCGGCAGGGCATCGAGTTTGATGGCATCGGTCGCCGCGTCGCGTATCACTTCCTGCGCCGCCACCCGGGCGATTTGACCGACCCGGGTCTTGCGGGCGACACTGTCCGCGACCCCGCGGCCGACGTTATCCATGTCCTCGACCCGGTCGAGGCGGGCCAGTTGCGTGGCGTGTCGCGGTTTGCTGCTGCTATCGTAAAGCTGTTCACGCTGGACCTCTATGACGACGCCGAGCTGGAGCGGAAGAAAATCGCGGCAATGTTCGCGATGTTCATCACCTCGCCCGCCCCGGAAACCCCGCTGGAACCGACCGAAGAGGATCTGGAGGTGGAACCGGGCCAGGTGGTGCGGCTCGATCCCGGCGAAGATGTGTCCACACCGGCGACGCCAGACTCAGGCGGCACCTATGAACCGTTCCAGTACCGGACCCTGCTGCAAATTGCGGCGGCGCTGGGCATTCCCTATGGCTATCTGACCGGCGACACGGCGAAGGGCAATTTCTCGAACACGCGGATTTCCCTGATCGAATACCGCCGCCGCATTTCAGCCTGGCAGCATGGGGTGCTGGTGTTTCAGCTTTGCCGCGCGGTCTGGGTCCGCTGGATGGACACCGCTGTGCTGTCAGGCGCACTGGACCTGCCGGGCTATGACAGCCAGCGGCGGCAATATCAGGCCTGCGCATGGTTGCCGACCAAATGGGACTGGATCGATCCGATGAAGGACGCCTCGGCCGAGATCCTGCAGATCGAAGCAGGCCTGAAATCCCGCACCCAAGCTTTGTCGGAACGCGGCTACGACGCCGAACAGGTGGATCAGGAAATCGCCGCTGAGCGCAAACGCGAGCTGTCGCTGGGCCTCGACTTCCGACGTCCGGGATCGCCCGCGCAGGGGCCGGGCCAAGGTGGGGCGAAAGACTCGGATCAGGACAGCGACCGGGACGACGAGGCGGACGACAGCGCCGATGAAAAACCCGACCCCAAGGAGGACGCTTGATGCATCACGCACAAATCGCCCAGCGCGCCTTCAACACCCCGCTGATGGTCGACCCGGCCAAGGCGCTGGCATTCCTGTCGGGTTTAGGGCCGCGGATCACCGGGCAGGAAATCACCTTCCAGGGTCTGGACGGGGACATTCCCGATTTGGCCGCAGCCGCTCTTCCTGCCCGCGCCTCGCTGTTTGGGAACGATCTCGCCCAGCGCCATCAGCGCAATGGAAGCCAGCCCTACGCGGTGGTCGACGGCATCGCGGTGATCGAAATCGCCGGAACGCTGGTGCATCGCGGGGCGTGGATCGGGCAATCCTCGGGCCTCACTTCTTATGAGGGCATTGCTGCTCAGATCGACGCAGCAATCGAGGATCCTGCGGTGCTCGGCATCGCGCTGGACATCGACAGCTTCGGTGGCGAGGTCGCGGGGGCCTTCGATCTGGCGGATCGCATCCGCGCTGCCCGGGCGCAGAAACCCATCCATGCATTCGTGGCGGAACATGCTCTGTCGGCTGGCTATGTCCTCGCCAGCCAGGCTGACCGGATCATTCTGCCCCGCACCGGCGCTGTCGGCAGCATCGGTGTGGTGGCGCTGCACACGGATATGAGTGGGGCGCTGGACCAGAAAGGCATCGCCGTCACGCTGATCCACGTCGGATCGCACAAGATCGACGCCAACCCCTATCAGCCCCTGCCCGAGGCGGTGCACGACCAGATGCAGCGTGAGCTGGAAGTGGTGCGATTCCTCTTCGCCGAAACCGTTGCCGCAGGTCGCGGGGACCGGCTGTCTCATGCGGCAGCGCTGGCTACCGAGGCGGCCGTGTTACGCGGGGCCGATGCCATCGCGGCAGGTCTGGCTGACGACCTTGCCGATCCCGTCACCGCCTTCCGCACCTTCGCCGCCGCACCCCTCGGCTCCAATCCCAACAATAGAAAGGGTCTAAAGATGACCACCACGCCCACCGACAATCCCAACCCGGCCGCAACTGCCATTCCGCCCGATGAAGCCACCGCCCCGACCACAGCCGAACCGTCGGTCGCTGCCGCCGCGCCTACGACGGACGCTCCGGCACCTGCTGCGCCGACACCAGAAGCGGCAGCCATGACCGCCGAAGCCATTCGTGCTGAGGCCGCCGAAGTGGCGAAGGTCTGTGCGCAGGCGGCCCGGCTCGGTGTGACCATCGATGCGGCCGATGCCGTCACGCGTGGCATCAAACCCGAGGCTCTGCGCGCTCGCGTGCTGGCCGATCTTGCTGCCCGCGGCGATGCGGCTGGCATCGTCGCCACCGCCCCGGCAGCGGCCGCCGCGAAAGACAGCCCGATCATCGCGGCCGCGAAGAAAACCGCGACCGACGCCAATCGCTGAGCCAGCGCCCCAACCCTCAGCATATGGAGACTGACCAATGCCCGTCCTGACGGAACAGCCCAGCATGGGCGATGTCCTCAAATATGAGGTCAACCCGAACTACACCCGCGAGGTCATCACCCTGCTGCATGGCATGCCATACCCGGTCGGCTCGGTCCTGGGGCGCATCACCGCCAGCGGCAAATACAAGCTGGCGACCGCGACCGGCTCTGATGGTGCGCAGACCGCCAGCGCCGTTCTGCTCTACGCAGTTGATGCCACGCTGGCGGACGCTACCGGCATTGTCGTGGTCCGTGGCCCCTCGATCGTCTCGCGCGCAGGCCTCGCCTACGACGGATCCGTCGATGACGGCACCAAGATCACCGCCAAGATCGCCCAACTTGCTGCCGTCGGCATCATCGCCCGCGACGGCGTCTGACGCCCTTTCCCCCTTCATCCCCCGGAGCACCCTATGACCCTTGTCCGCAATCCCTTTGACGCTGGCGGCTATTCGCTGGCCGAGATGACGCAGGCCATCAACATCCTGCCCAACCTCTACACCCGCCTCGGCCAGATCGGTCTCTTCCGTTTCGAGGGCGTCAGCCAGCGGTCGGTGATCATCGAGCAATACGAGGGGGTGCTGAACCTGCTGCCGTCGGTGCCGCTGGGTGGCCCCGCAACGGTCGGCACCCGCGAGGGCCGGTCGATGCGGTCCTTCGCCCTGCCGTGGATCCCGCATGACGATGTGATCCTGCCCGGCGACATTCAGGGTCAACCCGCGCTGGGCGTCTTCGATGGCGCCGACCCGCTGGTCGAGGTGATGAACCGCAAGCTGCAGCTGATGCGCCGCAAGCACGCCCAGACCCGGGAATACATGGAGATGAATGCGCTCCGCGGCATCGTGAAGGATGGCGCTGGCACGACCCTCTATAACTACTTCACCGAGTTTGGGTTGGCGCAAATCTCCGTGGATTTCCTGCTGGGCACCGCTGGCACCAACGTTCAGGGCAAAGTCCGCGAGGTCTTGCGCGCCATCGAAGACAATCTGCTGGGCGAAAGCATGTCGGACGTGCATGCCCTCGTCAGCCGGGAATTCTTCGACAAGCTGATCGCGCATCCCAAGACCGAGGAGGCCTATAAGTTCTATGCCGCTACCGGCGCGCAACCCTTGCGCCAAGATGTGCGCCGCAACTTCCCCTTTGCGGGCGTCGTGTTCGAGGAATACGCGGGCACCGTCACGCTTTCGACCAAGACGACCGAACGGCTGATCCCTGCCAGCGAGGGCATCGCCTTCCCGCTGGGCACGATGGACACTTTCACGACCTATGGCGGCCCGGCGAACCTCTTGGAGGCGGCCAACACCATGGGCCTGCCGCTCTACGCGCGCCAGCACCTCGATGAAAAGGGTCGCTGGATCGATCTGATGACGGAAGCTTCGATCCTGCCGGTCAATAAGCGGCCACGCATCGCGATCCGCCTGCATACTTCGAACTGACGGACGCTTGCCGTGACTGTCTTCGCTGCTGCCATGGATCGCATCTATGCCAACCCGTCCATGGCGGTGGTGGCACTTTGGATCTCCGCCACCACATCGGAGGAACGCCCGATCCGCGTTATCCGCCGCGCCCCGGATCGCATCACCGAATTTGGCGCAGCCTGCTTTGTCAGCGACACGACGATGGTGGACGTGCGCGTGCACGACCTGCCAGACCCCCGCCCCGGCGATCTGATCGTGATCGGCGCGGATAGCTTCACGATTCAGGGGGAGCCGCTGCGTGATCGCGAGCGCCTGATCTGGTCTTTGGAGCTGCGTCCATCATGAAGCTGAAGATCGCATTCGATCCCGACATCGTCGCTCTGATGCAGGCAGAAATCGCAGCCGGGGAAAAGGCTGTGTCCGCTGCCATGCGCGAGGCTGGTGGCGGTTTGAAGTCGGCCTGGCGGGCGCAGATCACCGGCGCGGGACTCGGAACCCGCCTCGGCAACAGCATCCGGCTCGCCAGTTTTCCGAAATCCGGCGACAGCCTGAACGCGGCGGCCCTGGTCTGGTCCAAAGCGCCGATGATCATCAACGCGCATGACACCGGGCCGCTGATCCGCTCGAAGAATGGCTTCTGGCTGGCGATCCCGCTGCCCGCTGCAGGCAAATCCCTCCGGGGTGGCCGGATCACCCCTGGCGAATGGGAGCGGCGACGCGGGTTGCGCCTGCGGTTTGTCTATCGTCGAACGGGACCGAGCTTGCTTGTGGCCGAGGGACGGCTGAACACCAAGGGCCAGGCGGTGGTGTCAAGCTCCAAGACGGGGCGCGGCAAGGTTACCGCGCCGATATTCCTGCTGGTACCGCAGGTGAAGTTGCCGAAGCGGTTGGATCTAAACCGCGACGCCGAGCGGGCGTTTGACAGCGTGCCGGGGCTAATCGTGGCGAAATGGGTGGAGGGGAGGCTGTGATCAATGTTGCCGCTGATGGGCGTTCGAAGATATTGCCATAAAAGAGGCGAACGGCTTGCTGCGGACCTTCGTCGACGGCTTAGCGAACAGTGGCAGTGAGCCCTAGGCTCAGGACCCATTAAACGGGTTGAGGCTGCGCGGTCTGCGTGATTCATCGTCCCCGAACCAAAGGGGGCATGATGAGCAATCTGTATTGGCTGAGCGAGGCTCAGATGGCGCGGCTGAGGCCCTATTTTCCGAAGAGCCATGGCGTGCCACGCGTTGATGACCGGCGTGTCCTGAGCGGCATTATATTCATCAATCGCAACGGTTTGCGCTGGCGTGACGCGCCGCGGGAGTATGGGCCGCACAAGACCCTCTACAACCGATGGAAAAGGTGGAGCGATATGGGCGTG
>NZ_FWFZ01000067.1 GCF_900172355.1 Roseisalinus antarcticus
AGACCAACGACGAGTGGACCGTGGCGCGGCGCTACATGTCGCTTGAAACCCTCGCCCGCGTCACAGACAATCCCACCGTCAGGCTGCCCGCCGTGGCCACCTGATCAAGCTCGAACCTCTCCGAGGGGCGGCGCTCCTACACCACCACCGGGGACACTATCGGCGAGGTCATGGGGCAGGCGATGGCCGAAGACTACGACCTGCTGCTGGGGCGCAGGACATACGACATATTCGCCGCCCACTGGCCGAATGCGGGTGACGACAATCCAGTCACGCAGAAGTTCAACAAGGCGACGAAATATGTCGCGACGTCCACGCCCGACACGCTGGATTGGGAGAACAGTCAGGCGATCACCGGCGATATCGCGAAGGGCATCGCAGAACTGAAACAGGGCGACGGCCTGCCGCTCAGCGTCCAGGGCAGCAGCCAGCTGATCCAGACCCTGCTTCAGAACCGGCTTGCCGACGAGCTGTTCGTCTGGACCTTCCCGGTGGTTCTGGGCGCGGGCAAACGCTTCTTTGGTGAGGGTGCGGTGCCGCAGGGGCTGGAACTGGAGGATGTGAAGACATCCACAACCGGCGTCACAATGACCCGCTACCGCGCCGCCGGGGGCGTCAAGATCGGCTCGTTCACCCTGGATGCGCCATGAGGGCCTAGAACCGGGATGACCCTTCCATGACCATCACGATTACAGCCTTCGCTAACTCCCCGGATCGCGGGCGGGGTCAGGCGCGCGACATGCCCGTCCGCTGGGCACTCGAAGAAGCCGGTCAACCCTGTGATGTCCGGCTCGTTTCGTTCAGGGAGATGAACGAAACGCCCCATCTGGCCGATCAGCCGTTCGGGCAGATACCCACATATGAGGAAGACGGGCTGGTCCTGTTTGAGTCGGGCGCGATCGTGCTGCATATCGCACAGCGCCATTCGGGTTTGCTACCTGATGACGAAGATGCACGCGCGCGGGCGATCGTGTGGATGTTCGCCGCGCAGGCGACCGTAGAGCCGCCGATCACCGAACGTGAAGCCGCAGGATATCTTGAACATGATCAGGACTGGCACAGGCAGCGCCTGCCTTTGATGGATGAACGTATCGGGAAACGGCTAGCCCAGCTTTCCGCCCGACTCGGCGATGCCGACTGGCTCGACGGTGCGTTCAGTGCTGGCGATCTGGTCATGGTTGGGGTGTTGCGCAGATTGAACCGGTCGCCGATGCTCAACAGCTATCCCAACCTGCAGGCCTATATCGCCCGAGGTGAAGCGCGCCCCGCCTTCAAGCGCGCATTCACCGCGCAATTGACTGTCTTCGAGGGGCGGGCGACAGACACCTGAGGTGCGGCGGCAGAACTATTACCGCCGCAAGTCAGTCCCGTTCAGGCCGCGCTCTCCGTCTCCAAATGCTTTGTGTCGAACTCGGCCGTCCGCTGTGCCGAAGGCTGCGCCTCGCACCTCTCGATCCACGATTTGATCGCCGGGTGATCGGGTGCTGCCTCGGGGAACCATGTGAAGGGTGAGACCAGCAGCAGATCGGCCGCTGTGAACCTGTCGCCCATCAAGAAGGGGGCTTCTTCCAGTGCCTGGGCCAGTCGCGCGGTCATCTCCGGCACGCCCCGAAAAGTGACGTCGAGGACCGGATGCGACAAACCTGCCGCGCCAAACACGATCACCGGCTCGACCACGTTGCCATACCAGGCAAGCCAGCTCAGGTATCGCCCCCGCTGCGGATCGCCCACGACCGGTCCCATTCCGGCCTTCGGAAACAGGTCGGTGAGATAGAGGATGATCGCGTTCGATTCCCATATCTCGATGCCATCATGCACCAACAGCGGCACCTTGCCTTCTGGATGCGGGTTCTTCGAATCGTGTCCGCCCGATCCATCCCGATGGGTGATGCTAACGATGCGGGTATCGACCTCGGGCCAGATATCCAGTTCGTCGATCAGGCGGATGATGCGGGAGGAGCGCGTCCGGGGCGAATGATACAGGGTGAGCATGGCTTTGACCTCATTGCTTGGTTTCGATCTGCTATCCGTTATGCGGGAGCCATACTGCCAGTTCCCGTCAGGAAGTCATGAGCCGCCCCGAACGCCTGTTCCGCCTTCTAAATGCTCTGCGGGTTTTGCCCAAACCGGTGACGGCCGCCCGACTGGCCATCGAGACCGAGGTGTCCGAACGCACGCTTTACCGCGATATCGAAAGCCTGCGGGCCGGTGGTGCACTGATCGACGGTGCGCCCGGACTTGGCTATGCGCTAACCGAGGATTCGGCCCTGCCGCCCCAGACTTTCGACCGAATCGAAATGGAGGCCTTGGTCGTCGGCCTGAGCGACGTGCGTCAACGCGGCGATCCGCGCTTGGCCCAGGCGGCCGATTCGGCGCTCGCAAAGATCGCCGCGACCTTGCCCAAGCGCCTGCAACGCCAGATTCTTCACGCGACACACATGGTGTAACGGTACGAAGCACCCGCGAAGGTAGCGCCGGATATTTCAGCGATTCGCATGGCCTGTTGGGAAGAGCGCACAATTGACCTGCGCTATCGGGACGCCGATGGTTCGCTGACCGAACGGCGCGTCTATCCCCTGGCCATCGTCTATCTCGACAGCGGCACCGGGCTTCTCGCATGGTGCTGCCTGCGGAAGGACTTTCGGAAGTTCCGAATGTCGCGGATGGACATGGCCGAACCGGCACACGAGAGCTTTCGACCAAACCGGGTCAGGCTGCTGCGTGAGTATATTTCACAGATGGCGGAAGAAGGCTCAAACCAAATTTCGTCCGCATCATAGGTCGGCTAAAAGCAACGCTTTGTTGATCGCTGCGAAATGGCCCCAGTGCGGACAATGATGCCGTTTGCATCAGGCGCGAGTGACTATTTTTCGTAGTGCCATTCTGGCACAAATGTCTGAGCGTCCATGGGCGGTCGCACATAGCCCCTCCGCGGCGGCCTGTCTTCCAGCCGGATCGGCTTCGGGGTCAAATCTTCGTATGGCACCATCGAAAGCAGATGACTGATACAGTTCAGTCGAGCGTGTTTTTTCACATCGCTGTTCACGACATACCACGGCGCTTGTTCGATGTCGGTGTGGGCGAACATGTTGTCCTTTGCGCGACTGTATTCCTCCCACCGCTTTCGGCTTTCCAGATCCATGGGGCTCAACTTCCAGCGCTTGGTCGGATCCGACAGGCGTTTTCGAAAACGAGGCTCCTGCTCCTCGTCGCTGACCGAAAACCAGGACTTGATCACCTGGATGCCGGAGCGGACCAGCATCCGCTCGAACTCAGGACAGCTGCGGAGAAATTCCTCATATTCTTCATTGGTGCAGAACCCCATGACGCGCTGGACACCCGCACGATTGTACCAGGATCGGTCGTATATCGCCACTTCGCCGGCAGCAGGAAGATGGGCCGCGTAGCGCTGGAAATACCATTGGGTCCGTTCCCGTTCCGTCGGTGCAGGAAGAGCGACCACCTGAGCGATGCGGGGGTTCAGAGGCTCCGTGATCCTCTTGATCGTACCACCCTTGCCGGCAGCGTCCCGTCCTTCAAACACGACAACAAGGCGGTGGCCTGTGGCCTTGATCCACTCCTGCATCTTCGCCAGCTCGATCTGCAGGAGGGCAAGTTTCTTCTTGTATCTTTTGTTCGAAATCCTTGCTGAGGTCGCTTCGGGTTCGTCGGCCATAGATGTACACTCCTTCCCCAAGGCGTAAACTTAGCACATGTCTGGGGATTCTCGCTGCCCGTGCCGGTTCAGGCTTTTTTGGGCTCGTTCCTTCCGTTCGCTGCCGAGTCACCGAAGGGCTGCAGCGAGTCGTGCGAGTAGTGATGAGCGACAACCAACTTGTCCGGCGCCGTCAGCCAAGTTGGCCGCTGGGTTCAGTCGGAAGCCGGGCGTAGCCCGGCTGGAGGCTGGAGCCAGCGGCGCGATCGTCTTCCAGGGAGGGTGATGGCGTAGGTGCTGGCCGCTGCGGGCCGGTATGATCGGGATCTCTGCATCCAACGGAGGTCCCGCCGTGCCGGGCAAACCCGTCACCGACCAGCAAGTGAGAGTCTACATGCAAGACCGCCATCGCCATAGCCAACGCGCTGCCGCTGCCCGAGCCGGGTTCAGCGAGCGCACCGGGCGTCGGATCGAAGTCGATCCGCGCCTTCCCTCGCAGCGCCCGCCCGAGCGCGGCCGCACCGTGCCCGATCCGTTCGAAGCGGTCTGGGAGACGCTGCTGCTGCCGATCCTCGAGAACGATCCCGCCGTGCAGGCGGTCACGCTCCTGAGGCATCTGCAGATGACCGACCCGGACGCGTTCCCGGACGATCGCATCCGGCGCACGTTGGAGCGCCGCGTGCGTGACTGGCGCGCACTGCACGGCGAGGCCAGGGACGTGATCTTCCGTCAGACCCCGGAGCCGGGCCGCATGGCGCTGTCGGACTTCACCGACGCGGAGGAACTCGGCGTCACCGTCGCCGGCGACCCCTTCGCTCACCGGCTCTACCACTTCGTGCTGGCTTACAGCGGCTGGGAACATGTCGGCGTGGTACTCGGCGGCGACAGCTTCACCGCGCTGGCCGAGAACCTCCAGAACGCGCTCTGGGCCCTGGGCGGCGTGCCGCGCGAGCATCGCACCGACAGCCTCTCGGCCGCCTACCGCAATCTCGACCGCGAAGCCGCGGAGGATGTGACCCGGCGCTACGATGAGTTCTGCGCCCACTACGGCATGACCGCCAGCCGCAACAACCTCGGCGAAGCGCATGAGAACGGCGCGGTGGAATCCCACAACCGTCACCTCAAGACCGCCCTCGACCAGGCGCTGATCCTGCGCGGCACCCGCGACTTCGCCGATGTCGCCGACTGGCGCCGCTTCGTCGACCAGCTCGTCGCCCGCCGCAATCGCCGCCGGGACGCTGCCGTGCGCATGGAGGTGACGGCGTTGCGGCCGCTGCCCGCCCGGCGCACCACGGACTTCACCGAGATCGTCACCCGTGTCACTCGCACCGGCGGCTTTCTCGTGAACAGCGTATTCTGCAGCGCGCCTTCCCGGCTGATCGGCCAGCGCCTCTGGGTCCATGTCTACCACGATCGTATCGAGGCTTGGCTCGGGGGGGACCCATGTCGTCGGCCATCCCCGCCTGCGCCGGCGCGATGACGGGAAGTGCGTCCATCGCATCGACTATCGGCACGTGATCCATGCCCTGCGCCGCAAACCGCAGGCACTGGCGGGCTCGGTCTACCGCGACGGGCTCTTTCCCCGCTCCGAGTATGCCGAAGCTTGGGCCGTGCTGTCCGCGGCCTTGCCCCAGCGAGACGCCTGTCGACGCATGGTCGATCTGCTCTGGCTCGCCCACAGCGAAAGCTGCGAAGCCGAACTCGCCGCGCTGATCGCAGACGACCTCGGCTTGAGGGATCTTCCCGATGCCCGCGAGCTTGCCAAACGCCTCGAACCGCGACGCAGAGAACTCCCGGCTGATGTGCCCGTGGCGCCAACCGAACTGGCCAGCTTCGACGCCCTGCTGGAGGTCCGCGCATGACCGCCCGTGCCGTCGACGTCCACGCGCTGCCCGCCATGCTGACCGCACTGCGCCTGCCCAGCTTCCATCGCCACTGGACGTCGCTCGCCCAGTGCGCCGACACCGAAGGCTGGCCCGCCGCGCGGTTCCTCGCGGCACTGGCCGAAGTGGAACTGGCCGAGCGCGAGACCCGGCGCATCCAGCGCCATCTCGCGGAGGCCCGGCTGCCGGGCGGCAAGACGCTGGCGACCTTCGACTTCAAAGCGCTGCCCGCCGTGCCCCGCGCCCGCATCGAGGCGCTCGCCGCCGGCGACTAGGTCGAGACCGGCGCCAACCTCATTGCAATCGGTAACTCCGGCGCCGGCAAGACCCATCTGCTCTGCGCCATCGGCCACGCCCTCGTCGAGGCCGGCCGGCGCGTGTTCTACACCCGCACCACCGATCTGGTGCAAAGGCTCCAGGCCGCCCGTCGCGACCTCGCTCTCGAAGCGGCACTCGCCAAGCTCGACCGCTTCGACCTGATCATCCTCGACGACATCGGCTACGCCCAAAAGGATCAGGCCGAGACCTCCGTCCTCTTCGAACTGATCGCCCGGCGCTACGAAACCCGCAGCCTCGCCATCGCCGCCAACCAGCCCTTCAGCGCCTGGGACCGCATCTTCCCCGACAAGGCCGTCCCCGTCGCCGCGATCGACAGGCTCGTCCACCACGCGACCATCCTCGAGATGAACGTCGACAGCTACCGCCGCCGCGCCGCCGCCGGGCGCACTACCCTCGAGGTCGAGGGCGCAGCGACAACCACCGACAGCCTCGCCGACAACCACGATCACCCCGCCAGCGACAACCTTGCCGGCAAAACCAAGGAGAACGTCACCACCTGAACACCCCGCCGCAGTCGTCAGAACCGGCCAACTTGGCTGTCGCAAGCGGACATCAAGGTTGACGCTCTACAAGTAGGTCGCCTACTGAACTGGGACTGGCTGCAGCATGCCGTCGATATCGAGATTCAGGGCGCTGCGCCAGAGCGGCGTCTTGAAGATGTGGTGCACGTGTTTTCCTGCGCGTTCTTCATCGGTCTCAATAAGCAACCCCGCCCATTCGAGCGGGCGCAGGACACAGGATGAGAACGCGGCCATCTCACGCCACCCGACATTGCCCCGATCATGGCCGTCGCCATAGAATGCGGCGAACAGGGCGTGATCGGTCGTTCCGTGATCGGCCTCGACGTTGATGACATTCATCCAGACATCCCACTTCCCGTCCGGGCGCTCTGCAAAGCGGGCGTAGGATGCATGGTCGATATCCAGAATGAAAAAGGGGATAAGCTCGGCAAGCAACCTCCCTGGGGACTGCGCCAGCTCTGCGCCACGCTTGGTCAGCCGGAATTCACCTTTGAAGTGGCGTCCCAGGCGCAAAGTGATCAACAGGTAGTGCAGCACCTCGAGCGGCGGAAACTCGTATTCGTTGATGACCTTGTTGTAGCGGAACATTCCGTCCGCGCCTGAGCCCGGCCAGTCGAAGTGTTTGACCGCCCAATGGACGAAGACACGCTTGAACGCCTTTGTCTGGGTCAAACCGATGGCCCCATGGTCCTGCGCGTAATGAAGTGTCAGCAGCGCCGCGCGCAGCAACGGCGAATGCGCAAGATCTGAATGGTCATCGGAAAGGGTGCGGAACACCATCATAGCGCGATGCTGGCACGAGGCTGTTGCCGAAGCCAGAAGCAGATCGTCCTCGAATCTCTGGAGGACTCGTCAAACGTTGAGGTGGCGTTGATGTGTTTTGGACAAGCGAAAGCCCGACTGATTAGGCCGGGATTTAAGCGTTTGATATCGTTTGGTATTTTTGGTTACGGGAGTAGGATTTGAACCTACGACCTTCAGGTTATGAGGGTCACCCCTGCAACTCAAAAAGTCTTGTGAACTCCGAGACTTATCCAAATTTCGGATACAACACGTCGGCGTCGTGTCGCACGGAAC
>NZ_FWFZ01000049.1 GCF_900172355.1 Roseisalinus antarcticus
AGCGCGAGCGTTGCGAGAAGAGATTTCATGGGTTTGGGTCCATTTTCAATGACAGGGGGCTCGACCGGGCTCAGTTCACCTGGACCTGCGGCGGAGCGCCGTTTCCAAAGAGCTCGTTCTGCGGAGGAGCAGCGGTGCCGGCCGGCGCGGGATTGCGGGCGCCACGGTCGTCCTCGTCATCCTCATATTCCATCTCGACGATCTGGAGCGTCCCAGGATCGAGTTTCACCTCGATTTCCCGGCCGTCGACGTCGCGGCCCTCGATCTCGTAGCATCCGTCGTCGATATCGAATTCCCGCACGGTCCAACCTTGGACTTGCGCCAGCTGCAGGGCGGCCTCGCGCGGTTGCCACTGGCTGCGCGGAACGGAACAGTCGTCGTCATCGGCGAGGGCCGCGCCCGCAGGAAGCAATGCGATCAGGGAAAGGGCTATCAGGGTCTGTTTCATGGCAGGGTCTCCTTTTCATCTGCTGAGGCCAATCTGGCGGACAGACCTGAGCGCCACCTGACGGGAATGCACAAACCGCTTCAGCCTCGCGTCGGGAACGAAAAGGCCGACTGAGACAGCCGGCCTTCGGTGATCGCGGGAGCATGTCGGTTCGCGCGAATGCTTGCAGCTTTGGATCAGGTGCCTGCGCCGGGCCCTGCGGAACGTCCGGATCCTGCGTCTTCATGGCCGACTGAACAGGCATCGCTGCCGGATGGAGCACGTTGATTTCACCCGTCTCGTGCCGGATAATCTTCTCTGTGATGCGCACGACCTCCGCGTCTCCCGCGTTTTCCGCCGCTGCATCGAGGTCCGCCGGTGCGGTGACGAAATCCAGATGGTCATCTTGAAGCTGCGAGATGTCAGCCTGCCGGCGGTCCGGTCATGGTCGGGGTGCCATGCTTGGCTGCGTCAGTCCTCGCTGCCTCCTTCGCGGTCGCGGTGACGATCAAGCTCGCGGCGATCGTCCTCGTCGTCGTCCTCGTCGTCGTCCTCGAATTCGAACTCGATCACCTGGAGCGTGGCGGGATGGACCGTCACCTCGATCTCGCGACCGTCGCTGTCGCGACCGTCAATTTCATAGCAGCCGTCGTCGATCTTGATGCGGCGCACCGTCCAGCCGTTCTCTTCAGCCAGTCGGTCCACGGCATCGCGGGGCAGCCAGTCCGCCATCGGCACGAAGCAGTCATCGTCCGCCAGCGCCACTCCGGCCGGGAAGACCGCGAGAAAGCCAAGAATTGTCAATGTCTTCTTCATGGGGCACACTCATCGCTGCGGTCCTCTTGATGCAACTCATGCCCGGCGAAGCTGACAGGAACCTGAAGCGCGGGCCTTGTCGGCTTCAGCTTTGCGTCAGCCGGACGGATCATGGAAGGGTCATCGGAAAAGGAACGGAACAGCCATGCGCATTCTGCTGATCGAGGACGACACGGTTCTGGGCGCTGCCGTGCGCGATCAGATCGCAGGCGACGGCCAGTCCGTCGATTGGGTCACGCGACTGGACGGGGCGGACGACGCGCTGCGCGGCACGGCCTATGATCTGATCCTGCTCGACCTGATGCTGCCGGACGGACGCGGCATCGGCTTCCTGAGGGGCTTGCGGTCACGAGGTCAGGTGACACCCGTCATCATCCTGACGGCGCTGGACCAGATTTCGGACCGGATCGAGGGGCTGAACGCGGGCGCCGACGACTATCTCGTGAAGCCCTTCGACCTCGCCGAACTGTCGGCGCGGATCGGCTCGGTCGCCCGGCGATACAGTGGTAATCCGAACCCGATCATCACGCACGGGTCGATTGAGATCGACCTCGCCGCGCGCAGCATTCGCCGCGAGGGCAAGCCAGTCCAGTTGACGGCCCGCGAATGGGCCCTGTTTGAGGCGTTTGTGTCCCGCCCAAGTCAGCTTCTATCGAAGGCGCAACTGGAGGAGAAGCTCTATGCCTTCGACGTCGAAGTGGAGAGCAACACCATAGAGGTCCATGTCAGCCGCCTGCGCAAGAAGCTCGGCAGCGCCGTCATCGAGACCGAGCGCGGCATGGGCTACCGGTTGGGTAGACCATGAAGCTGCCGCGCAGCCTTCAGGGGCGGCTTGCCCTGTCGCTGGGCCTTGTGCTGACGGTCCTGTGGCTGCTGGCCGCCACGGTCACGGCAGTGATCGTGCGGGGCGAGATGGACGAGGTGTTCGACAGCGCCCTGCGCGAGACCGCCGAGCGCATCCTGCCGCTGGCGGTGACCGACATCATCGGGCGCGAAGATCAGGGGGTGACTCAGCGGCTCGCCCCGATCCGGGAGCATGACGAGTTCTTCACCTACCTTGTGCGAGATGACGAGGGTCTGATCCTCTTGCAATCCCATGCGGCAAACCCCGCAGTGTTTCCGCCATACGACGGGCCGGGGTTCCGCCAGACCGCAACTCACCGCCTCTACAGCGACGCGGTCCTGCAAGGCACGATCCGCATCACCGTGGCCGAACCGCTGGCGCATCGCGCGTCGGTCGCGCGGGAAATCCAGATGGGCCTCGGCCTGCCACTGCTGATCGTACTGCCACTCGCGCTGGCGGCGACCGTCCTGGCCGTCCGCTTCAGTCTCGACCCCCTGCGCCGGTTTCGCACCCGGCTCGAGGCGCGCGGCGCCCGTGACCTGTCCGAGGTTCCCGCCGACGACCTGCCGACGGAGATCAACCCGCTTGCCTCAACCCTGAACAGCCTTCTGGCCAGGTTGCGCGAAGCGTTCGAGGCCGAGCGCAGCTTTGCGGCAAATGCCGCACACGAGTTACGGACGCCATTGGCAGGCGCCATCGCGCAGGCACAGCGGCTCAGGTCGGAGACGCGTGACCCTGCTACTGACGCGCGGGCCGCAGAGATCGAGGCGACACTGAAGCGGCTGACCCGACTTTCCGAACGCCTCATGCAGCTTGCGCGAGCGGAAGGCGGGCGTCTTCGGATAGACCGAAGCGCGGACCTGAGGGCTGTCGCGCGTGTCGTGGTGGACGATCTGGCGCGCGCGAGCGCGCCGGGCCGCATCGCGCTGACCCTGCCGGACATGGCCGTCATGTCAGATATCGACCCTGACGCCTTCGGTATCCTCTGCCGAAACCTCGTGGAGAATGCGCTTCGTCATGGGGCGGAGACTGCGCCGGTCGATGTGACCTTGACGGAAGATGCACAATTGATCGTGTCGAACGACGGTCCCGTCCTGCCGCGCGACACCCTCGACCGCCTGACGGTCCGTTTCGAGCGGGCAAGTGAAAGAACCGATGGCAGCGGACTCGGCTTGGCCATCGTTGTTGCGATCGTGGACCGGATCGGAAGCCAGCTCATTCTGGAGTCACCGCGTCCGGGGTCGTCTTCCGGTTTCCAGGCATCAATCCAGATGCCCACAGACCTCCTGGATACCCTCACGCAAGGCACTATGCGCAAGACGTGACAACAGGCTGAAAATCAACATCTTCGTGCCTGCTCTCGCATCACCGCGTAGTCGCTCAGCATCTCGCCGATGGCCGGACCATGCGGCAGCTGGGCCAGTTCCTCGGCCGCCCGAGCCTGGAACTCGCGGCTATACTCGACGATCGGTGGACATGCCCCTGGCCCGCTGCCGTCAGAACCGACCGTCGCGCAGCCGCTCAGCAAGCTCGTTGCGATCGCGAGGACGGCGAGCCGCAGCCTCCAGCATCCGGCGTTGGACGTCATTGACCTTCTCCCTGGTTTCAAGGCGTTCTGCGAGGCGTCCCACTCGCTCCCCAGACCGCCGAAGCGAATGCAGAAACAGGAGCACGGCGAGGACGATGGCGGCGTAGCGCAGTGCCGACCGCACCCACGGGCTGGTGGCGAACCCGGTGAGCAGTCCGGCGATCACCGCCGCCCCCGCTTCCAATCGTCGAGCCGCGCGTAGATCGTGACCGAGATCCCGCCGAGCGCCACCGCGATGAACACCCAGCGCAACGTGTCGAGATATGGCACGAGCGGCAGGATGGCGTTCTGGGTCTCGGCCATGACGCTCTGCGCAACCTCCACCCCGGCAGCACCCAGCGTCGCCACTCCGGCCGCGCCACCGCCCTTCATGGTGCGGCTGTCGGCCTGCACTTCGCGCGCGGGAGGCGTCTCGGCTGCAAATGCGGTCGCCCGGACCGGGAACCGCTCGCCCCACTGACGCGCGGGCCCGAGGTCGATGTGCATGAAGCCCGAGCGCGGGTACGCCAAGAACGATCACCTCGGGTTCCAGATCTATTACATGTGGGCGGGCTCGCGGCGGCGATACGTCCCGGACTTCCTGGTTCGCCTTCCGGGCGGTAGGATTCTCGCGCTCGAGATCAAGGGCACCGACAGCCCACAGAACAAAGCCAAAAGAGACGCGCTGAACGAGTGGGTCAGAGCGGTCAATTCATCCGGAGGATTTGGGCGCTGGGCATGGGATGTAGCATTTAAACCGGGCGACGTGCAGGACATCGTGACGAAGCATGCATCCGTGCTCGAAACGGTGGAGTAGAACCGACAATCATCTGGTGAGTGTGTCGATAGAGTTTGTTTACGGTCTTGTTTAGACAGCGCCACTGGCATCGAAGTGTTCAGGTTGCGCCTGAAATTAACCACAACTTTTCAATAACTTATAATCTATACACCGAAATCGCGCAGTCGAGAGCTCCAGAGAATATCGGCCCCAAGAGACCGCTTCCAGGCCTTCTGGCGCCGGGGCCAGTGCTCAGCCCCACTCGCATACCCCTCGAATACAACGCGAAAATCCGGCCGTAGCCGGATCGGGAGAACGCTTTCGCGGGGGCAAGTGGCGGAGGGGATGGACCTAAAAGACAACCTTCTCTGGACCTTAAGGCATTGATGCATAGTCAAATATTCTTAAGCAAAATCAGAAATCTCGAGCCAGACACGGACCCAGTCTGATGAGCGCAACGTCGTCCTTGCCCTTCGGCCAGAGACGGAGCCCTTCTGAGGCGGACGCCGCCATGCGTTGCGCGTCCGCCCGCTACGATTTCAAGTCACCTCATGCACCCAGGCCACCGCATCGCCCAAAACCGATTGCATAGCGGCGTCAAGACCGGCAACCAAGGACGCGGTGGTGTCAGACAACACCGTAGCCGTGCTTTCGAACCGCTGCGTTCCGGCAATAGCGCGATCCGCTTCGCGGATCAGGGTCAACTGCACCGAAACATGGACCTTCGCAGAGGCAAGATTCGTACCGAAGAGTTCAGCCTGGAACGCGAGGATTTCGGTCATCAACGTGAAATCGGGCATGAGCCCCGCCCCGACCCGGCTGACCAAACGGAGGCCGCCCTGGTTGAGAAGTGAGTTGACAAGAAGCGTCTGCACCATGGCGGTGGCCGGTTCTGACCAGCGGGCTCCCGGCAAATACTCCGCCTGCCGGGAGGAAACCTTGATCAGGATTCGGTCGGTTGCGAGTTCTCCGCCCGAAGTCGGCAGTTCGACGACCAGATGACCGTTGCCGCCGGCTCGCGACGGTGCGGCCTGAAGCGGCGACAGGGTATAGGTATCCAGAGGATCGCTGGCCGTCGTGACTGCGGACAAGGCGCCGCAACCGGGAAGCCCGGCAAAAACGGCGAGGGATAGGAACTTGCGGCGCGAATGCATTCTCTTCATCTCCTGTATTCGGGGGTTTCGTTGCCTAAAAGGAACCGCCCAGGATCGCTGCCGATCTGACGGGCGAGCGCATCGAAGGTGGCGATCACCCCGCTGGCCTCCTGGATCAGCGTGCCAACCTGTGCCGAAAGTCTCGGCATGTCGGCCCGGGCCACCCCGCCCACCGCGTCCATCGCACCAGCCGTGCTGTCGATGGCAGCCCTGAGACTGACCATGAGATCGGGAACATCCTGCGCAAGGAGCCCGTCGGCGGCAACAAGGCTCGTCTCGAGGGCGTCCAGCACGTAATCGACCCGGGACAGCGTCACATCGGCGCGGGTCACCAGCGCATCGATGCGGCCCGTGGCGCCTTCCACGTTGGCCAGGATGCCGGCGACGGCGTCGCGGTTCTCCGGTGTTGCAAAGCCCCGCACGTCGGCGATCAGCGCTGTCGCCTCGGCCAGCAGATCGGGTCCGGTGACCATCAGATCCTGCACCACCGACCGTTCCGAAAGGATCACCGGAACCGCTGCCTGCGACAGAGGCCGCAGCGGCTCCGCGGTGGCGCTGCCACCTTCCAGGGCGATGAAGGCGACACCCGTCACGCCTTGGGAGGCGAGCGTGGCGACCGTGTCGGTGCGCACGGGGGTGCTGGCGAAGATTTCGATGCGCACCCGCACCAGGGCCGGGTCATCCCGATCAAGGGCGATCGTCAGAACGTTGCCCACATCGACACCGTTGTACCGGACGGCGGCAGTCTGGCTGAGACCCGCGGCCGTTCCGAGGAGGATGTCGTATTGCGCATAGGTCCGGTCGAGCTGAACCTTGGCGAGCCAGAGCACAAAGCCGAGCATGGCGGCGAAGCCCAAGATCGTGCACAGGCCGATCAGAACGAAGCGAGCGCGGGTTTCCATCAGTATTCTCCCACCGCCGCCAGAGCCGCGTGGGCGCGCGGGCCGTGGAAATAGGCATGCACCCAAGGGTCATCGACATCACGCATCTCGGCCATCGTGCCGGTGACCAGCACACGGCGCTCAGCCAGAACCGCGATCCGGTCGCAGGTTGCCTGCAAGGTGTCGAGGTCGTGCGTTACCAGGAACACCGTGAGGCCTAGCGCTTCACGCAGTGAGTTCAGCAGGGTATCGAAAGCCGACGCGCTGATCGGATCGAGACCCGCAGTAGGCTCGTCCAGAAAGAGGATCTCGGGGTCGAGCGACAGCGCGCGCGCCAGCCCCGCGCGCTTTCGCATTCCCCCCGACAGGGCCGCCGGAAACAGATCGCCGGCAGTGGGCGGCAAACCCACCAAAGCGATGCGCAAATCTGCCAGCGCCCGCCGGGTGGCGGCGCCGACCGACAGAGTTTCGCGCATTGGTGCCTCTACATTCTCGCGGACGGTCAGGGCCGAAAACAGCGCACCGTCCTGAAACATCACGCCGGTGCGCGCGCTGACGCCTGCCCGGGCTGCCACACTCGCGCCCAGCACATCCGTTCCAAGCATGGTGATCTCGCCAACACTGGGCGTCATCAGCCCGACGATGCTACGCAACAGCACCGACTTGCCACTGCCCGAGGCGCCGACAACCCCCAGCACTTCGCCCCGCCGCACCTCAAGCGACAGGTTTTCGTGCACGACGGTCTTGCCGAACCTGTTGGTCAGGCCGCGTATGGCAATCACGGTCTCAGCCTCCATCATACCCCCCAGACCGCGAAGAACACGGAAAACAACGCATCCATCACGATCACCAGAAAGATCGCGATCACCACCGCGCGCGAGGTTCGCATGCCGAGGGATTCTGCGTCACCTTTGACCTGAAGGCCCTGATAGCAGCCCACCAGCGCAATGATCGCCGCGAAGATCGGCGCCTTGGACAGGCCTACAAGCGCCTGCCCGACGCCCACATCGGCCAGCAGCTGCGTGCGGAACTGGCTGGGCGAAATGCCAAGCTGCGTCCAGGCCATCAGCCCTCCGCCGAACAGGCCGGACAGATCGGCAACGAATCCGAGGATCGGCAGTACGATCATCAGCGCAAGCAGGCGCGGCAGCACCAGAAGCTCGATCGGGTCAAGGCCAAGCACGCGTATCGCGTCGATCTCCTCGCGCATCCGCATTGATCCGATGGCGGCGGTGAAGGCCGAGGCCGATCTCCCGGCGACGATGATCGCGGTCAGCAGGATGCCAAGCTCGCGCAGGATCGATACGGCGATCAGGTCCACGACAAAGACCTCCGCCCCAAACTGACGCAGCTGGGCGGCTCCTTGAAACGCCAGAACGACGCCAATCAAGAAGCCCATCAGCGCCACGATGGGCCCGGCGTTCAGCCCGACCTCCTGCATGTGATGGACCAGTGCCGTCAGCCTCAGTCGCGCGGGGTGCGCCACCAGTCCGGCTAGGCGGGCCGTGACAAGACCCACAAAGCCCAGGCTCCGCGCCATGGCAACGAACAGCGCGTCCACAGCAATGCCGACGCGCACAAAGCCGTCGCCCGCCTGATGATGCACCTTGCGGAGCCGAACCGTGGGGGCGAGCGGCAGGGCTTCTTGCACGGTGCGCAAGAGAAGGCGCTGCGTGTCATTGGCGCCCATGAGCGGCCGCCCCGTTGCCGCCAGCAGCCAGGCCCCGGCTGTGTCAAGCCGGGTGACTGCAGACAGATCGACGGGTGCCCCGGCGCTACTCCTGTCGATAAGGGCGCTGACTGAGCCGAGGGATGCCAGCGTCACCGGACCAGACAATGCCAGATGCGGCACCGCGACCGTCTCAGGCACCGGCTCAGCCACTGACGCTGATAGTGCCAATGCCGCCCGGAAGTCCGAAGCCCATCAGCTGCCGCAAACTGACTCGCACCAACTCAAGAGTGCCGGAAAGTATGACCAGGGGCATGAAACCGCTTCCTTGATGTGTGAGCCCCGCTGCCCTGGGACCGGTACGCCGGGAATGCCCCATCCGCTGCCAGCTTGCCGAAGCGAGAGCTTCGAAGCCGGGCAGCCTCGATCGCAGCGACGCCCGGAAAGCTCGTAATGTGAGACAATCCCATGATTTGCGGAGAGGCCGCACTTACCTGGATCAGCCTTGTTGCCGACTGGCGCCGATGCCCCAATATCGTGAGACTGAGGGAAACGCACCTGCGTCCCTGACCTTTGCCGCCCAGCTGATCCGTCGCTCGGCGATTAGGCTAGGGTGACCACGAGATCCTGAACACCCTCTGGCAGCCGCAGAGAAAGCTGCCCTTTGTCGATTTCCTGAGGTATCCCGTTCAGAAGAGCAGTCCTAATGCCCCGCCCGGTGCGGTTCGGATTGTCGATGGTGATCGCAAGACGGGTGTCGCCAAGCCGGACAGTCGCGGCCAGGCGCGGCCAATGCCCTGGAAAGCACGGGGCCAGAACCAGGTCCGGTCCGGTCTGTGTCAGCCCGAGGATACCCTCGATCCCGGCCCGGTACATCCAGCCCGCAGAACCGGTGTACCAAGTCCAGCCGCCCCGGCCTTCGTGCGGTGCCGTGGAATACACATCCGCCGCCACGACATAGGGTTCGACCTTGTAGACCGCTGCAGCCTCCGGCGTCAGGGCGTGGTTGATCGGATTGACCAGCGCAAACAGCGCACCCGCTGCATCGCCCTCTCCCATCCGGCAGTATGCAAGGATCGCCCACATCGCTGCATGGCTGTATTGCCCGCCATTCTCGCGCAATCCCGGTGGATAGCCCTTGATGTAACCGGGATCTAGCGGGGTGCTGTCGAATGGCGGCGTGAACAGCAGCGCGAGGCCCGGGTCCAGCTTGATCAGGTGCTCTGACATGCTGGCCATGGCCATGGCCGCGCGGACCGGGTCGGCAGCGCCGGACAGAACGGCCCAGGATTGCGCGATGCTGTCGACGCGGCATTCATCCGACGTCGTCGACCCCAGCGGCGTGCCGTCGTCGAAGGTGCCACGGCGATACCAGGCACCGTCCCAGCCTTCGGTTTCGATGGCCTGCAGTACCCTGGTCCGGTGGGCGCGCCAGCGTGTGGCGCGTACCGGGTCCCGGACATCTGCATGCGGGGCCATCGCGTCGATGGTGGCGATCAGCAGCCAGCCAAGCCAGACGGAGGTGCCGCGTCCGCCTTCGCCGACGCGGTTCATGCCGTCGTTCCAGTCGCCCGTGCCGATCAGGGGCATCCCATTGGCACCCGTCAGGTCGATCGACTGATCCAGCCCGCGTGCGCAATGTTCGAACAGGCTGGCCTGCGTATCGGAGATCGTGGGCAGGAAGAAATCGTCATGCGCACCTTCGGCCAGCGGCGGGCCGTCAACAAACGGAATCTGTTCATCAAGGATCGCAGCATCGCCGGAGACCGAAATGTACTGTGCCACGCCGAAGCCCAGCCAGACGCGATCGTCCGAAATCCGCGTGCGCACCCCCTGGCCGGAATGGGGCAGCCACCAATGCTGCACGTCGCCCTCGGGAAACTGCCGCGACGCTGCACGAAGCAGGTGCGCGCGCGTCATCCCGGGCCGCAGCGCGGTAAGCGCCATACCATCCTGCAACTGATCGCGAAAGCCATAGGCGCCGCTGGCCTGGTAGAATCCGGCGCGCGCCCAGATCCGGCAGGCGAGCGTCTGATAGAGCAGCCAGCCGTTCAGCAGGATATCCATGGCGCGGTCGGGCGTCGTGACCTGCACGGCGGTCAGAAGATCGGTCCAGTGCTGACGGACGGCCCGAAGCGTCGTTTCGGGGTCTTGGGCGCGGTGCCGCCTGATCAGGTCGCGCGCGGCCTCGGGCGAGGCGGCCTGCCCTAGCAGGAACAAGACGTCCACGCTTTCCTGCGGCGCTAGGGTCACATGGCGTTGCAGCGCCGCGCAGGGATCGAGCGCAGGGCCGGTGCGCCCGGAAAGCAGTCCGGCCCCGATGCCGGCGGGGCGCGCCATGCTGCCCTCGCGGCCCAGAACCTCGGATCGGTCGCCGGTCACGCTTCGGGTCTCGGCACCCAGATCGGCAAAGGCGACGCGGCCCGGGAACGCTAGGCCGAACGGGTTTCGGGCGAAGACGGCGCCGCTCTCCGCGTCCTGCGTGGTGGTGATATGGGCCGCCGTGGCGCTGCGGGACGTGCCCAGAACCCATTCCGCATAGGCCGTGACCGACAGGCGCCGCACCGTGTCGCCGGCGTTGCGCAGTGTCAGGCGGGTGATCCTGACCGGATCGTCCAGCGGCACGAACTGCACCATGTCCGCCGCGATGCCATGGGCGGCATGTTCGAACCGACTGTAGCCAAAGCCATGCCGCGCGACATAGGTGCCGCGCCCCCGGATTGGCAGCGCAGTCGGCGTCCACAGCGCGCCGCTGTCGAGATCGTGCAGATAGATCGCGTCGCCGGACGGATCGCAGACCGGGTCGTTCGACCATGGCGTCAACTGGTTCTCGCGGCTGTTTTCGGCCCAGACAGGACCGCTGCCCTCAGCCGAGACCGCAAAACCGAAGTTCGGGTTCGCGACGACGTTGATCCAGGGCGCGGGCGTGGTGTGGCCATCGCGCAAAATGGTGACATACTCGCGGCCGTCCTCGGCAAACCCGCCGGTGCCGTTGAAGAATTCGAGGTCGAGGTCCGGGGCGGCGCTGGCGGGTGAAGGGGCCGGTGCCGAAAGGAGTGGCGGCGATGGTGCGACCGGCAGCAAGGCGTCGATCTGAGCGCCGATGCCCCCCCGGTTGGCCAGCAGGATCACGTGCGCGACGGCGCGCAGCATGTCCTGTTGTTCTGCCGTGACAAGATCGGCACGCAGGGTGTGGATCGCGCCTTGCGTCGCGCCCAGATCCGCCGCGCTGCGCGGTCGGGTCTGGGCCGACCGGACGGCGACGTCGATAGCACTCTGCAAGTCCTGCACATAGGACGACGCGCGGTCGTTCAGGATCACCAGATCGACATCCAGCTGCCGCATCCGGAGATAGTCATGCGCGGCCAGCATCTCGTGCAGGGCGGCCGTGTCTTCGCTATCGCTGATCCGGAAAAGGATGATCGGCAGGTCGCCCGAAATGCCCATCGCCCAAAGCGTCGATTGCGGCCCCATACCGGCGTCGATCTGACCGGGCGTCGCCCGCAAGCGCGGATCGTCGCGCAGGATCATGCCCCCGAGGCGCTGAAAATCGACGGCAGCGGAAGGGGAGACGCCCAGATGGCGCAGTTGCACCTGGCTTTGTGTCCAGGACAGCGTCACGGCGCGTTCGAAGGCCGAAGGGTCCCGGTGGCGGTCCACCTGGTCCAGCAGCGCCTCGGGCGTTTCGGCGACGACGGTCCAGAACGTCACGCGCGCCATGCCGCCCGGGGGCACGACAACGCGGCGACGCAGGGCCAGGACCGGGTCGAGCACCGTGCCCGTGCTGCCCGACAACGGGCCTTCGGCCATCTCTGCCGTGCCGATATCCCGACCGCGACCGATGAACTTGGCGCGGTCGGTCTCGTACTGGACAGGGGCGCTTTCGCTGCCTTCGACCACGCCGATATGGGCGACCCAGATCTCCGGGTCGGTGGCGGCGCGACGTCGGCGCGTTGCGATGATCGCGCCGAGATCCGCCATGAAATCCGTCACCACGAACAGCTTCGAAAAAGCCGGGTGCGCCAGGTCGGACGCCTGCGGCGCCAGCACGAGTTCGGCGTAGGACGTCAGGTCGATCTCGCGTGCATGGCCGCCGGTGTTGGTCAGCGTGACACGGCGCGCCTCCGCATCATCCTCGGCCGAAACGACGACTTCGGTGGTCATGCCCAGCTTTTTCTCGTGATGACTGAACGAGGTCTGGTGTTCGCAGAACACGGCATTGTGCCGGCGCGGTCCGGCTCCGGTCGGCTGCACTGCGGCGGACCAGCGCGCGCCGGACTTCACATCCCGCGCCAGGATGAACGACCCCAGGGCTGCCTGCGAAGGATCGGGCCGCCAGCGGGTTATGGCCAGATCGCGCCACCGGCTGTAGCCCCCGCCCGTGGGAGTCAGCATCACGGCATAGCGACCATTCGACAGCACATGGCCGGTCGGAACCGTGTCGCTCGGAGCGTCGAACCGGCGAACGACCGGGCTGTCGTCGATCCCGACCGTCGTGAGCGGAACATCCTCGGAGCGCGGTGGTGTCACGGTCGCATCGCGCGGCACGCGCTCCTGCAGAAGAAGGTCCACCGCCCTGATCATCGGTTCCGCGTGGAATCGTGTCCGCAAAAGCCCGTTCTGAAGGGTGTTTGCGATGGCGGTGATCGTCATGCCCTGATGATGCGCCATGAAGCTTTGCACCAAGGCGTGATCTGCCCCGGCGGGCACGCGCTGTGCCGTGAAATCGACCGCCTCATAGAACCCGAACCGGCCTTCGGCCCCGAGGGCGGCGAGCCGTTCGAAGTTGCGCAGGGCCTCGTGCGGCGCGACCATCGTGGCGAGCCCGGTGGCATAGGGGGCGATGACACGGTTCTCGTTCAAACCCCGTTTCAGACCCAGCCCCGGCACGCCGAAGTTCGAATACTGATAGGTCATCTCCAGATCGCGCGCATTGTAGGAGGATTCCGACACGCCCCAGGGCATCCCGTGCGCGGCACCGTAGGCGACCTGCCGGTCGACGATCAGCCGGTTGGTCTGTTCGAGGAGCGATCCTGCTGGCGCACGCATGACCAGCGATGGCATGAGATATTCGAACATGCTGCCCGACCACGAAATCAGCGCCGATCCAGCCCCAACGGGCGTCCCGGCACGGCCCAGTCGGAACCAGTGCCGGGTCGCCACGTCTCCCTTGGCGATGGCAAACAGGCTGGCAAGCCGCGCCTCGGAGGCCAACAGGTCATAGCAGTTGGGGTCGCGCGTGTTCGTCGCGACCGAGAAGCCGATGGACAGCAGCTTCTTATCCGGGTCGAGCAGAAAGGCGAAATCCATCTGAATGGCAAGACCGCGGGCCAGCCGCTCGACTCGGGCAAGGCGGGGGTCGGCACCGCCCGCCTCGTCCTCGACATGTCCGGCGATGCAGTCCTTCGCCGCGCCGCACCAGAAGGCCAGATCGGCTGCGGATCCGCCCAAGTCGGCGGCCAGGCCGGCCGCTTCGGTCGCGAGGGGCAGTAGGCTCGGGAGGGCATCATTCCGCGCATTGGCGTCGATCAGCCGCTCAAGCGGCGCGGATACTGCGGCAGCCTCGGACGTTAGCGACATCTGTGCCAGCGCCAGGGCATCGCCAAGTCCCGCACGCCGTTCGGGTTCGGTCGGCGGCGTCTCCTGCCACTCTCGACAGGCTTGTGCAACGGCGATTAGGTGGCCGGCCAGGTTGCCGCTGTCCACCGATGAGACATAGGCCGGTTCCAGCACGCGCAGGTCGCGGGTGTCATGCCAGTTGTAGAGATGCCCGCGGAACCGGGGCATCCGTTGCACCGTCAGCAGCGTCTGTTCCAGCCGGGTGACGGCCGCGGCCTGCCCGATCCACCCCATGTCGCGGGCAACGGTTGCGGACAGCAGATAGAGGCCGATATTGGTGGGCGACGTGCGATGAAAGACCGTGGACGTCGGGGTTTCCTGAAAGTTGTCGGGGGGCAGGAAATTGTCGGCCTCGGTCACGAAAGTCTCGAAATAGCGCCAGGTCCGGCGGGCGATCAGTCGCAGGGCGCGGGCTTCGCTGGCGTCGAGCGGCTCGGACGCCTTGGCGGCCCGTGGTTGGCTGACGCGCTTGGCCAGCGCGGGTGCTGCCAGCCACAGCAGCGCGAAGGGGGCGACAACCGGCCAGCCCGCAGGGTTGAGCGCGACCGCCACACCGCAGGCGCCAAGGCCGAGCGCCATTCCACCCTTCATCTGCCGGTACTGCGCGCCAAGTCCCGGCCGCATGTCCGTCCCCGCCGCAGCCGCCGTTACCCATTGCAGCAGGTGGCGCCGCGTCACGGCCATCCGGATCAGCGCGCGCGCAATGGCATCCGCCATTAGCCACGCCGTATCGGCCAGAAACGCCGTGTTCAGCGCGATCTGCGCCGATGCGCGCCGCGCATCGGCAAGCAGCGCCGCAAGGTGGCTGCTCGAGGTGATCCCGGCCCGGCCCGGCAGAACGGCAAACGGCAGCCCGACAAGATGCGGCAGCGCCAGCATCAAGAGCACCGCGACGGTCCAAACGGCGGCCATCGGAACCGGCAACAGCCAGCCCGCGAACAGGGCGGCAAGCGTCAGCGGTGCCACCAGGGCGCGTCGCAGATTGTCCGTCATCTTCCACCGGCCGAGCGGCGACAGCCCACTGTCCCGGCGGATCAGCCATGGCAGAAGCTGCCAGTCACCCCGCACCCAACGGTGCTGGCGGCGCATGGCAATATCGTAGCGCGCGGGAAAATCATCGACCACATCTATGTCCGAGGCCAGGCCCGCCCGGGCAAAATCACCCTCGAACAGATCATGGCTCAGCATGGTGTTGTCCGGCACGCGGCCCGCAAGGCTGGCGGCAAACGCGTCCACATCGTAGATGCCCTTGCCGGTGAACGAGCCCTCGCCGAACAGATCCTGGTAGACGTTGCTGTCGGCGCTGGCGTAGGGCTCGATCCCGCCGGGGCTGGAATAGATGCGCTGGAACAACGAGCCTTCGGTGCCCGTCGGCAGCGCCGGCGTCACGCGAGGCTGAACGATGCCGTAACCCGCCGTGACGCGGCGGGTCATGGGATCGAACACCGCGCGGTTGAGCGGATGGGCCATCTTGCCGATCAACCGAGCAACGGTATCGCGCAACAGGCGGGTGTCGGCATCCAGCGTGATGACAAAGCGCACATCCTGCGGCAGGCCGGCATGAGGCAGGAAACTCGTATCGCTGGAACCGCGCAGCAGGCGGTTCAGTTCGGTCAGCTTGCCGCGCTTGCGCTCCCACCCCATCCAGACGCCCTCCGCCGGGTTCCACTGCCGGTGACGGTGCAGGAACAGGAAGCGGTCGCCATGATCGGACGGATACCGGGTGTTCAGGCGCTTGATCGCAGCCTCGGCCGTGGCGACAAGGGACGCATCTTGGCATGTCGTCCGGCTGGCCGCATCGGGCCCGTCGGACAACAGCGCATAGTGCAAAGCGCCGCCGGTACTGGACAGGTGATGCACCTCGAGCTGGTCGATCTGCGCCTGAAGATCCTCGGCGTCGTGCAGCAACACGGGCACCGCGACCAGTGTGCGCAGGGACGGCGGAATTCCGGTCGCCAGGTCGAGCGCCGGCAGCGGATCTGGCCGCACGGACCGGGTCATGGCCAGACTGACCAGCGCGGTTCCGGCCTCGGACGCGGTGACAAGTCCTGAGACCGCGAGAAGCAGCAACGCCGGCCCGCCTGCACCCGTGGCCCAGAGCGCCACCGTCAGAACCGCGGCCGTAACCAGCGCGATGGCGCCAAGATAACCGCCCAGTCCAAGCCGGCCCGACATACGGCCCAGCCGCATCCTCAGCGGCGGCACAAACCTGACCTCCCGTTCGAGCACAAGCCGACCGAGCCCGATCAAGCCGAACCCCGGGTCGGATTCGGCGCCCTGCGCACCTTTGGCGGCAAGGCTCAACGCAGCCTCCGCAACGGCGATCTCGCTCAGGCTCGATCCGCGCGCCAGCACCTCGATTTCAGTGCGGTAGCGATTGCGCGTAACGAAATCCATCGCCGCGAAACCAGAGCGGGCGCGCAGGCGGGCGTCGATCAGGCTGACATCCTCGACGAGATCGGCCCAGTCCAGTTCCGAGGCAAGCCTCATGCTGGTCACGATATTGCGCATCGTGACGTTCGACGCCCCCTGCCGCAGCTGGGCGTTCTGCACGACGGTTTCGATCGAGGACCCCTGATGGCGCAGCCGGTCCTCCAGCCATGCATGCAGGGGCGTCTCGGCCGGGTCGAACCCGCGCAGCCGTTTGGCGATCTGGGCCGACACGATCTCGTCCAGAGGCGCGGCGGCGACGCACGCGGTCGCGGCACGTAGCGCGTCCTGGGGCGACACGGCCGGGTCGTTGCGCCCCGCCAGCACCTGATCGACGATTTCGTCTGCCATCACCCGATGGTCGTTGCCCAGGGTGATCTGTTCGGCCAGACGGCGCATGTTCTCGACCAGCACGATCCGCAGCGTGATCGCCACGGCCCAAAGCTCGCCGATGGAGAGCGGGCTGACCTGCTGGTAGGATTTCACGAAGCGGGCCAGACCGGGACCGGACAGCAAGCTGTCGGTATGGGCGACATAGGCCCAGGCCAGACCGAACACGCGCGGATAGCCGGCGAATGGACCGTCGGCGAGTTTGGGCAGTTGCCGGTAGTATTCCGCTGGCAGATCGTCGTCGATCTGTAGCAACTGCTGTTCGACCAGATGGAAATTGTCCAGAAGCCATTCGGCGGCGGGCGTGACAGAACGCCCGGACTGCAACATCTGACTACAGGATCGGTACGCTATGAGCAGATAGCGCGCGTTGTCGTTGACCCGCGCCGTCAGCGGGCGGACACGCGGGCCGCGCCGGGGCGCAACCGCCTGTGCCGCGGCCAGGGACAGCGCGTGATGCTCCAGTCTTTCGGCTCCGAAGATCTCTGATCGGATCGGCGTTGTGTCGCGCCACAGGTCGGACGCGGGCGGTCGCCATCCGAACCCGTGAACCAGACGCTGTTGGAGTCCGGGCGTCAGGGATGCGACCGTCACGCCACCTCACGGCCGATTGGCTTCATGTCCTCCGCAACCGTCCGCGCCGGTTCATTGGCCACAATCCCCGCGCCAACGGACGGGGCCCCGGGTGCAACATCACGCGGTCTTGTCGCAGGCCAGTCCGACCGCATGCGCCGGGTCATGGCGACCCAATTGTCTTCAATCTGATCCCAGTTCATCTCAGGCCCTTTCAAGAGTCGGCGACGGCCCTTTCGCGGACATACTCCAGCATGTTGCGCGGCAGAGTCTCAGGTTGTGGGGCAAGTTCGCGCGATCGTAGCGGGCCAGTGCCAGAGGCGCACTATCCCAGATCAGTGTCGCCGCATTTACCGGAGTAAAGGCGGCAGTATCCCGCCGACCTGCCAACCTACCGGCGACGAACGGAGTTTCCGCCCTCGAGGATGCCGTTGATCAGGGCAGCGACGGCGGCGTGAAGCTCGGCCTTGCCGTCCTGGCCGGTGTCATTCGAATGCGCCGCAGCGGCATCGCGCAGGATGCCGACAATTTCATGTTCCGGCAGGATGTTGCGGTCATTCAGCGCCAGCAGAAGCGACTCGCAGATCGAAAGGGCCGCCACTCCTGACACGTCGGGGGTATGGGACATTGACTTCGCCTTTCTTGGGCAGATGTCGGGGGAGGGACGCCCGTCGTGCGGTACCATCGCGCCAGTGTCGCAGTTGTGTGCTATGGTGGACTGAGGCAGATCAGTCCGACCCGTGGTATTTGCGTCCAAGTGGTGGTTGGCACGGTCGCGGCCCCATGTGCCCGTTTCCGTTTCCGGACATATTTTTTCAGAGGAGCGTTGGCATTGAATGCCATTCACAGCCCATTCGCGCGCAAACTCGGCGCATTCGTCTCTCTGTCCGAGAATGAGTATGCGGCGCTCGACAGGTTGCATGGCCGTCGCAAGGTCTTTGCCGCCGGACTGGACATGGTGCATCAGGGACAGACCAATCAGGCGGCCTATATCCTGGCGTCCGGGTGGGTCTGCTCGTACAAGATCCTTGCGGATGGAGCGCGGCAGATCGTCGATTTCCAGATTCCCGGCGATTTTCTGGGTCTGCGGTCGGTGCTGTTCCGCACCTCCGATCACAACATCGAACCCGTGACCAAGGTCGAGGCGTCGGAGGTTCTGGCCAGCGATCTGCTGGCGACCTTCAGCGAGACGCCGCGCCTTGCCACCGCTGTCCTCTGGGCCGCATCGCGGGACGAGGCGATGGTGGTCGAACATCTGGTGAGCATCGGTCGGCGCGACGCGAAGGAGCGGACCGCGCATTTCCTGCTGGAACTAGGTGCGCGGCTCAAACTGGTGGGTCTGGGGTCGGCTTCGGGATATGCCTGCCCGCTGTCGCAATACCTGCTTGCGGACACGCTGGGCCTGAGCGCCGTGCACGTGAACCGCGTCCTGCGCGAGTTGCGCGAGGACGGCCTTGTGACCTTCCAGCATGGTCAGGTCGAAATCCACGATCTCGACGGTTTGGTGGAGCTTGCAGATTTCGACAAGACCTATCTCGATCACGACGGACCACTGCTCAAGTGATCAGGAGGCCGTCATGCCGGAGATATGCCCAAAAGTTGGTGACGGCCATCATCAGGCGGCAGCGTGAAGTTGCTTGATACCGTCTTTGAAGACAATCCCTTGGATGACCTCGGGCAGACGGTTGGGCCCGGAGATCTTCCGCCACT
>NZ_FWFZ01000105.1 GCF_900172355.1 Roseisalinus antarcticus
GCCCCTTACCAAAGGTGTTGTAGAAAATCCTTCGGTTGGCCACAAAGTGGCCAACCTTCCTCTTAAAGGACTGGCTTGACGCAATCTCAGGATGGAGGTGTCAGGTGAAGTCCGTCTCGCAAAAATCTGCGACAGCCCGGAAGCGGCGTATCCCACTCCCTTTTTTCGGGGTAGATGTTAACTTTTGCTGAAACGCGCAGTGCGCTCAGTTCGGTGTGCATCCTGACCCACGCGATGGCCGGGGCCTCAATCTTTCCACTGCCAATGCCAACTTCCCGCGCGGGAAGGTCATCGGCAAAGGCGACAAGAAGACATTCGCCTGCGGCTCTTGTGGTCAGGAGTCGATCCTGAAGAACAACCGTGCAATCGTTGAAGAATACACGCGTCTGCGCCGTTTGCAACGCCCTGACGGGGCAGGAAGATCGTGCCGGCAGAATACCTGTCTCTCAAATGGAAAATCCGTCGACGACAGACCGGAGTTCTATCGCAAGTCAGGTCGTAGCAAGGCCGGAAACCAGCGCTATACATGCAAGCGCTGCCAATCGACATTCACTGTAGGGCACCCCGCAAGAACCCATAAGCGCAAGTCCAAGAATGGCGAGGTCCTCAAGCTTCTTGTGCACGGCAACTCCCTGTCGAAGATATCGGAGATTGCCGATCTCGCCCCCAGGGATGTCTACCGGAAGCTGGACTTCATCCACGAGCGCGTTCGGGAGTTCACGGCGCGCCGCGAGGGTGATCTTCGTAGCGTCGACTGGGAGCGATACGGCCGTCGGTTCGCTACCGACGGCCAGACCCTCACGCTCAACTGGCCGAACCGGAAGAAGTGGGCATCGGTCGCGGTTCAGCATCTCTGCACCGCGCACGCCAATTCGGGATACATCGTCCTGGGCCACCTCCAGTTCGATCCGACGGGCGATATGGAGCGGGTCGAGATCGACATGGCGGTCAACGGGGACACCACGAAGGCACGATGTATGCGGCGCCACGGGCGCCTTTGGACCGCTGCCGAGTTCAAGAAGTATCTCGACGACATCACCGCCAAGGTCGTCCTGGACCCGGAAATCGCGGCGGACGTCGATCTCGGGCTTCAACTCCCTCACGAAGGCGGCCTCGTGCGCCAGGACATCCAGCAGTATGCCCACCCCCTGATGCTCAGGCGGATGGTCTCGCACTCGGGCTGCCGCTTCTATTTCGTCGAGGACGGGGATGCGGGCCTCAGCAAGGCATTCCTGGCGGCCTTCGCCCCCGAAGTTCAGGCCGGTCGTGTCGATATCGCCACCGTGGCCTTCGACAAGTATCAGGTGAACGATATCCGTGAGGCGCTGTGGGCCCAAGGGCGCCGCGACCTGCGCAACGACCTTGGCCTTTCGGCCCATCAACTCGACAGCCTGCCCGAGAAGATCTTCAATGAGGAGGTTGACCGGGAGATCGTGAAACGCCTTGCCGGCCATCGGCTCGGCACCCCATTCGCCTGGCCATACCATACGAAATCAGAGCCCTCTCGGGTCGTCGACTTGAAGACCGACCGCCCCGAACTGACCACAGAACGGTGCGCGAGGCTGATGCGGCTCGCCACCCTGCGCAGCGTCGACAGCTACTTCCACAAGATTCGCAGCAATGTCCGCGCCGCATCCCGGCCCGTGTCCACACCGAGCAACATCGCCGCACCTGGGATCGGCATTTCCTCTACCAGCCAGAGATTCTGATCAAGATCATCGAGATCTATCGGTTCCACCACAACTGGATGGGCACCCGGCAGACGAAGCAGACGCCCGCAATGAAGCTCGGCTTGGCAAAAGGCCGGATTTACGAGCGGGAGATCGTCGGCGAATGAACGAGAAAGCGCGCCGCCGAGGCGACGCGCGATCTACAACACCTTTGGTAAGGGGCTTGCTCCTCGCGGGGCGCCCTTTTT
>NZ_FWFZ01000092.1 GCF_900172355.1 Roseisalinus antarcticus
AATAGGGCCTCAGCCGCGCCATCTGAGCCTCGCTCAGCCAATACAGATCGCTCATCATGCCCCCTTTGGTTCGGGGACGATGAATCACGCAGACCGCGCAGCCTCAACCCGTTTAATGGGTCCTGAGTCTAACTCGCGGTTTCTCGATCAAAATCGCGCATTACGCATTTCTCCGGCAACCCTTATCGTCGATTTTCCGGGCGCCAGAGGCTGCCCGATGCAGCATGTCGCCACGTCTCCCTCCACGACCTGGCTCCGTCTCCAGTGACATACAGGGACTTGGGCCGCGACCTATTTCTTCTTGTGCTCGCCAAGATTGGTCAAGGCTTTGCCCTTCGTGAAGTCCGCTGTTGCTACGACCTTTTCTTTCACCTTCTTCGGCTTCTTCACTTCTCGATTGCCACGTTGCTTGTCACCCTTGGACATTTCGTTTCCTCCTGGTCCTGAGTTCATTTCTGAAGAAGTGATCGGTGTTTGTTTCCATCAACGCTGTGCATTGGTGCCCCGGGGCTCCTGCCCACGGGACGCCGCCGGTCACATCATTCCGCCCATTGCACCCATGTCGGACATTTCGCTGCCGGCACCTGCCTTCTCGGGCTTTTGCGCGACCATCGCTTCGGTCGTGATCAACAGCCCGGCAATCGACGCGGCGTTTTCGAGCGCGATCCGGACGACCTTCGTCGGATCGATGACACCGGCCTTCAGCATGTCGCCGTATTCCTCGGCCTGCGCGTCGAAACCGAAGCTCGGGCTGTCGTTCTCGATCACCTTGCCGACAACGACCGATCCGTCGACGCCGGCATTGCCGGCAATCTGGCGCAGCGGTGCCTGGATCGCGCGACGGACAATCTTGATCCCGGCATCCTGGTCGCTGTTCTCACCCTTCAGTTTCGCCAGCACCTTGCCGGCATGAACCAGGGCCACGCCGCCACCCGGCACCACACCTTCCTGAACCGCGGCACGGGTGGCATTCAGCGCATCGTCCACGCGGTCCTTGCGCTCCTTCACCTCGATCTCCGTTGCCCCGCCGACCCGGATCACGGCAATGCCACCGGCAAGCTTGGCCAGCCGTTCCTGCAGCTTCTCCTTGTCGTAGTCCGAAGTGGTCTCCTCGATCTGCGCCCGGATCTGGGTGACGCGCGCCGCGATCGCGTCCTTGTCGCCGGCCCCGTCTATGATCGTCGTGTCATCCTTGGTGATCGCGACCTTCTTGACGGAGCCGAGCATGTCTATCGTGACATTCTCCAGCTTTGTGCCCATCTCTGCCGAAATCACCTGACCGGCCGTCAGCACGGCAATGTCTTCCATCATCGCCTTGCGGCGGTCTCCGAAGCCGGGGGCCTTGACGGCCGCAACTTTCAGCCCGCCGCGCAGCTTGTTGACGACCAGCGTCGCCAGCGCCTCGCCCTCTATGTCCTCGGCCACGATCAGCAGTTGCTTGTCGGCCTGAATCACGGCCTCCAGGAGAGGAACCATGGATGCGAGAGAAGTTAGCTTCTTTTCGTGAAGCAGGATGACACAGTCTTCCAGCTCGACGACCATCTTCTGAGCGTTCGTGATGAAATAGGGACTCAGATAGCCGCGGTCGAACTGCATGCCCTCGACCACTTCGGTTTCGGTCTCCAGCCCCTTGTTTTCTTCGACGGTGATTACGCCTTCGTTGCCGACCTTGGCCATCGCATCTGCGATCTGGCGGCCGATGGCGACCTCTCCGTTGGCCGAAATAGCGCCGACCTTCGCGATCTCGTCGCTGTCGCCGACCGGTCGGGACATGGTCTTGATCTCGGCCACGACCGCGGCGACGGCCTTGTCGATCCCGCGCTTGAGATCCATCGGGTTCATGCCGGCGGCGACCGACTTCATGCCCTCCCGGACAATCGCATGGGCGAGAACGGTCGCGGTCGTGGTGCCGTCGCCCGCCTCGTCATTGGTGCGCTGCGCGACTTCCTTGACCATCTGCGCGCCCATGTTCTCGAAATGGTCCGACAGCTCGATTTCCTTGGCGACGGTCACGCCGTCCTTGGTGATGCGCGGCGACCCCCAGGATTTGTCGATGATGACGTTCCGGCCCTTGGGGCCGAGGGTGATCTTCACGGCGTTGGCCAGCGTGTTGATGCCTTTCAGCATGCGGTCGCGGGCATCGGTACTGAATCTGACGTCTTTGGCGGTCATGGTGGACACTCCTGAAAATGAAAAACGGCGTCGCTGTCGGGGTCAGGCCATGACGCCGAGAATGTCGCTCTCCTTCATGATCATGAGGTCTTCGCCGTCGAGTTTGATTTCGGTGCCCGACCATTTCCCGAACAGGATCCGGTCGCCAGCCTTGACGTCCATGGCAGTGCGCTCGCCATCCTCGTCCTTGGCGCCAGCGCCGACCGCAACGATTTCACCTTCCTGCGGCTTCTCTTTTGCGGTGTCGGGGATGATGAGCCCGCCTGAGGTCTTCGCGTCGCCTTCGATGCGGCGGACGAGAACCCGGTCGTGGAGTGGAGTGAACGGCACCTGAGTGCTCCTTCTTCGGATGTCCAAGGGAGCATGGCGATGTTCGGATAGGCATTGGCACTCGCCATACCGGAGTGCCGATATTATCGAAATGATGGTTCGACAGCGGTTCTACAATAGCGTGTCAAAGAATATCTTTCGGCTTCCAATCAATTGATATCCATAAATGCTCCTGCAGTTCGTTGAAGCTCGACTTCACAAGCGTCGAACCGAGTTGCCGCCAGCGATGATCGCGTTGATCAAGTCCGCCACTGCGCGGTGCCTCTCCGTTTCGAGTTCGGTGCCGACGGCGTTCTCATGTGTCGCGGCGGCGTCGCGAAGAACCCCCATGATCTCATGCTCCGGAAGCAGTCCGCGATCGTTCAAGGCAAGCAGAAGCGCCTCGCAGATCGATAGGGCGGCCTGGCCTGCATGTTCGCTCGCCGTGGACATCCGGCGATAGTGTCCCCGGTGGTGGTGTAGGAGCGCCGACCCTCGGAGAGGTTCGAGCTTGATCAGGTGGCCACGGCGGGCAGCCTGACGGTGGGATTGTCTGTGACGCGGGCGAGGGTTTCAAGCGACATGTAGCGCCGCGCCACGGTCCACTCGTCGTTGGTCT
>NZ_FWFZ01000051.1 GCF_900172355.1 Roseisalinus antarcticus
TCCTCTGCCGCGATGGCCGCTGGCGGCCCGTTGAGCCCGGAACATTCCCGCTGGTTGATAGGATATCCGGTCGCATGGGGCTGCTGCGGGGCTACGGCAATGCGATCGTGCCGCCGCTCGCGGCGGAGTTCGTGACGGCGTTTCTGGAGAGCCTGCCGGAGGGGCTGTGATGAAGCAGAGCCGGATCATGTCGATGGTCGAGGCCGCGACGAACGTCGTCGTCGGCTACGTGCTGGCCATCGCCACGCAGATCGTCGTGTTCCCATTGTTCGGGATCGAGACCGGTCTCGCCGAGCACATGACCATCGGCCTCGCCTTCGTCGGCGTCTCGCTGGCGCGCGGCTATCTTCTGCGCCGGCTGTTCGAATTTTGGCGGTGACGCCGCGCGTCACTCTTCGGAGGCGACTTCCGAGACGTATGCACCGCCCGCATTCCACGAACCTTCATCGAGGGTCCAGACGGCGTTTTCCATGTCGGCCAGAACCTTGAAGGCGGCGACTTGCGCCGCCTCAGGGGATAGTGCTTCGACGGACACGAAGGTGCTTTCGGTGACGTCGCGGGTGATCTTGACCCTGAAGCGCGGCATCAGTCCGCGTCCTGAATGCGATAGCAGCGCCCACGACCCTCGACCTTCTCCGAGGTGATGGTCAGGCCGAGCTTCTTTTTCAGTGCGCCGGACATGGCGCCCCTAGCGGTGTGAGCCTGCCAGTCGAGTGCCGCCACGATCTCGTCGATGGTGGCTCCGCCCTCGGCGCGGAGCATCTCGATCAGCTTCGCCTGCTTCGTGCCCGCGCGCGGTGTGCGCGCCTTGGCCGCGGGGTCGCCCTCGGCGGGAGCGTCCTTCGGGGCCTCCGCGCTCGGCGCCGCGTCGGCGCCCGTGTTCGCTCTGTCGCCGCCTTCCGGCTCGATCCCGATGGCGGCGAGGCCCGCATCTGCGATGTGCAGGAGGATGGCGCGGCCGTCCGTGTCGTTGCGCCAGATGCGGTTGAGGGCGGCATCGGCCTTGGTCCGGCTGTCGGTCGTGGTCTCGGCGATCAGCCCGCGGGAGAGGAGCGCGCCGACCACCTTGGCGGCCGCGCCGCCGCGGAGCGAGCCGGGAAGCGGCAGGACGTTGCGGTCCTCGCGCTGCGCGGCGGCGCTGAGGATCACGAGCTGGGTATCGGAAAGCTTGGTCATGGGGTCGTCTCCTTGGTCGGGGCCGCGACCGTCGCGACCCTCCTACGACCCCGAGCCGCGCCTTGGCGCGGCAGGAGTTCCGGCGGGGCCGGAGGTCAGATCAGCCCGAGGTCTCGCAGGAGCGTGGCGGCGTCGGGCAGCCGATCCGTCGCCACGTCGATGGCGATGGTCATGCTGTCGGCGGTAAGGCGGGCCGAAATGTCCGCTTCCTCGCGGAGGGCGTCCCCGATCTCCTCGAGAACGGCGGGGATGCGGCTGGCATCCCAAGGCTCGTTCAGGCCGCGGATGGCGATGCGGATGGTGCTGGTTTCCATGGTGCTTACTCCGCGTGCTCGCCCTCGCCGAAGGCGCTGTCGGTGATGCGCTTGAGGAGGCTGGCGTAGTGGTCAAGGGTGCCGACCATCGCCCAGCCCACCTCGTCGGGGTGGCAGTTGAAATGGTCGTCGCTCAGCGCCTGTAGCCGGGCGAGCATCTCGTCGATCTCGGCTTTCTTGCCGATGAAGGCGTTCAGCGCGGCTTCTTTGTTGCGGCGCGCCTTCTCGGCGCGGAGCTGGTGGCGGGGCGTGGTGATTGGGTTCAGGCGCGTGGTCATCCGGTGGCTCCGTGTGCTGAGTTGCATCGTCCTTCTGGATCCAGGTTCGCTCCGGCGCAGAGGCTTATCAACTCAATAAGCACATGATTTCGAATGATAATCGGAGCGCGGCATGGAGGGTCTGAGCGAGCGCCAATACGCCGCCCGCGTCGGCCTCTCGCGCGGGGCGATCCAGAAGGCGAAGGCCGCCGGCCGCCTGGTGCTGCACGCCGATGGGAGCATCGATCCCGACGCCAGCGACGCGCGCCGGGCCGAGAGCACGGACCCGTCGAAAACCCGCAAGCCGCCCGCGCCGAAGCGCAAGCCCGTACCGGAGGCGGCTGTTTCGGCGGTGGGCGATACCCTCAAGGAACAGGGCCTGGCCGCGCCGGCCACGGGCGGCGGGACGACCTTCCTGCAGGCGAAGACGGCCAACGAGGTGCTGAAGGCGCAGGAGCGGCGCATCCGGCTGCAAAAGCTGAAAGGCGAGCTGATCGACCGCGCCCGCGCGCTGGCGCTGGTGTTCCGGCTGGCGCGGCAGGAGCGCGATGTCTGGGTCAACTGGCCCGCCCGGGTGGCCGCACTGATGGCGGCCGATGTGGGCGTGGAACCGGCCGCGATGCAGAAGGCTCTGGAGAAACATGTCCGATCCCAGCTCGACGACCTCGCCGAGATCCAGCCCGATCTCCGCTGAGGACGCGGACGCGCAGGCCTTCGACGGGGCGCAGGACATCCTGCGTGCCTGGGGCGCAGGGCTGCGGCCCGACCCGGACCTGACGGTATCCGAATGGGCCGACCGGCACCGCAAGCTGTCGTCGCGCGCCTCGGCCGAGCCCGGGCAGTATCGCACGGTGCGCACGCCTTACATGGGCGAGATCATGGACCGGCTGAGCCCCGGCGATCCCACGCAGCGGGTGGTGTTCATGAAGGCCGCGCAGGTCGGCGCGACAGAGGCCGGGAACAACTGGATCGGGTTCGCCATCCACCAGGCGCCGGGCCCGATGCTTGCGGTCCAGCCGACGGTGGAACTGGCCAAGCGCAACTCGCGCCAGCGGATCGACCCGCTGATCGAGGAAAGCCCGGAGCTGCGGGAGCGAATCAAGCCGGCGCGCTCGCGCGATGCGGGCAACACCATGCTGTCGAAGGAGTTCGCGGGCGGCATCCTGATCATGACCGGGGCGAACTCGGCGGTGGGGCTGCGGTCCACGCCGGCGCGCTATATCTTTCTCGACGAGGTCGACGCGTATCCGGCCTCGGCCGACGAGGAAGGCGATCCGGTGACGCTGGCCGAGGCGCGCTCGCTGACCTTTGCCCACCGGCGCAAGGTGTTCCTCGTCTCGACGCCGACGATCCGGGGGCTCTCCCGAATCGAGCGGGAGCTCGAGGCGTCCGACCAGCGCCGCTTCTTCGTGCCATGCCCGCATTGCGACGCAATGCAGTGGCTGAAGTTCGACCGGCTGCGCTGGGAGAAGGGGCGGCCGGAGACGGCGGAGTATCTCTGCGAGGGCTGCGACGGGGCCATCGCGGAGCACCACAAGACGGCGATGCTGGAAGCGGGCGAATGGCGCGCGACCGCCGAGCCGGAGGACCCCGGCACCGTCGGCTATCACCTCTCGGCGCTCTACTCGCCGGTGGGCTGGCTCGGCTGGGACCGGATCGCGCGCGCCTGGGAGGCGGCCCGAGGCTCGGACGAGGCGATCAAGGCGTTCCGCAACACGATCCTCGGCGAGACATGGGTCGAGAGCGGCGAGGCGCCCGACTGGCAACGGCTGGCGGATCGCCGCGAGGCATGGAAACCGGGCACCGTGCCGGCGGGCGGCCTGTTCCTGACCGCCGGCGCCGACGTGCAGAAGGACCGCATCGAGGTCGATGTCTGGGCCTGGGGCCGCGGGCTGGAAAGCTGGCTCGTCGATCATGTCGTCATCGAGGGCGGGCCCGGCGATCCGGCCTGCTGGCAGCAGCTCACGGATCTGCTGGGGCGCACATGGACGTATGCCTCCGGCGAGCATCTGGCGATCGCGCGTCTTGCGATCGACACGGGCTACGAGACCAGCGCGGTCTATGGCTGGGCGCGGCAGGTCGGCTTCGCGCAGGTGGCACCCGTGAAGGGGCTCGACGGGTTCAATCGGTCGAGCCCGGTGACAGGCCCCACCTATGTTGACGCGACCGTCGCGGGCAAGCGCCTGCGCCGCGGCGCGCGGCTGTGGAGCGTGGCGACCTCGACCTTCAAGGCCGAGACCTACCGCTTTCTGCGCCAGGACCGACCGGCGGAGGAAGAGATCGCCGCCGGTGCACCGTTTCCGCCCGGAACGGTGCATTTGCCGTCCTGGGCGGACAGCGAATGGCTGAAGCAGCTGGCCGCCGAGCAGCTGGTCACGGTGAAGGGCAAGCGCGGCTTCACGAAGCTCGAATGGCAGAAGCTTCGGGAGCGCAACGAGGCGCTGGACTGCCGGGTCTACGCCAGGGCCGCCGCGTGGATCGCCGGGGCCGACCGGTGGTCTGAGGCCCGCTGGGCCGATCTGGAGACGCAACTCGGCATCGAACAGCGGAGCGATCCTAATGGGGTGACGGGCTCCGAACCGCCCGCTGGCAAGCGGAGCACGCTGCGGCGGCGGACCGTCCGCTCGAGTTACATGGAGTGATCAGTGGGCCTTCTTTTCCCCGCGACTACGATGGCCGGCACGCACCCTGCGCCGGAACTCGGCGAGCATGGCCAGGTCGAACTCGATCTCCCGGCGGTCGATGTCCTCAGGGTCAAAGGCGCCTCCGACCCATTCCAGCAAGAACGCATGTTCGGGATGTTTCGGGTCGGCGATCGCATCGAGGAAGTTCATGAACCCGGGCAGACCGCCCACATCTTCGGGCGGTGCGCGGCGTCCGCCCTCGACGAACACCGGATAATCTTTGTCTGGATCACCGTCGCGGACGTGCTCCACACGGATGCTGTGCCGCCAGTCGTCACCGAAATCGTAGACATAGGTGAATTGGTCGATTCCCCGATCCATCACCTGATTCAGCCGGGTTCCCTTGGCCTTGTAGACCCGGCCGGACGCGCTCTCCAATCCGGGGAGCGGGTCGCCATAGGCGCGGTCGCCCACGCGAAACTCGTAGAGATGCGCATGGTCCCACCGCATCACGGCCTGAAGGATGTCGTGCAATGTCGACAGGGTGATCGCAGCCGCCACGTCAACCCGCCGCCAGATACGCGGGGTGATGTCCTCGAGTTCGATCATCAGACGGGCGACGGGCTCCGACATGGGTCCTCCGGGCGGCAGCTTTGTCCCAACCATAGAAGGCGCGCGTGATGCCGACAATTACCGACCTGCGCAGCCGCCGCGACGCGCTCTCGGCGCAGCGCTCCTCCGGCGTGGCGCGGGTCAGCTATGACGGCAAGACCGTCGAGTATCGCAGCGTGGTCGAGATCGACCGCGCCATCGAGGCGCTGGACCGCGAGATCGCCGCGGCCGAGGGCCGGCGGATCGTGCGGCAGCTGCGTGTGACGTCGACGAAGGGGCTGTGATCCATGGGGCTGTTCGACCGGTTCCGCCGCCAGCCCGCCGGCGGCCCTGCGGGCATGCGTGCGCGCCTCGAAGGGGCGATGTCCCGGCGCCGGTTGCGCGGCTGGAACCCGCCGCTGGAGAACGTCAACGCGCTCGTCGCCTCGGGCGGCCCAAAGCTGCTGGCGCGGGCGCGCGAACTGGTGGTCACCAACGGCTATGCCGCCAATGCCTGCGAGGCCTTCGCCGCCAATCTCGTCGGCGACGGCATCAAGCCGTCTTCGCTGATCGACGACGCGGAGCTTCGGGACCAGGTCCAGCGGCTCTGGCTCGCCTGGACCGACGAGGCGGACGCGGACGGGCTGACGGACTTTTACGGCCTTCAGGCCATGGTCGCGCGAGAGATGTTCGTCGCGGGCGAGTGTTTCGTCAGGTTCCGCCCGCGTCGTGCTGAGGACGGGCTGCTGGTCCCGCTGCAACTGCAATTGCTGCAGTCGGAGATGCTGCCCTTTGAGAAGACGGAAACGGCGGCGAACGGCAATCGCATCCGCTGCGGGATCGAATTCGATGCCATCGGACGGCGTGTGGCCTATCACTTCCGCCGGCGGCATCCGGGCGACAGCACCGATCAGGGGGCCGTGATCCCGGAAACGGTGCGCGTGCCCGCCAACGACGTGCTGCACATCTACCGCGCCCTGGACGCTGGCCAGATCCGGGGCCTGCCGCATGTGGCCCCGGCGATGGTGCGGCTGTTCCTGCTGGACCAGTACGACGATGCGGAACTGGACCGGAAAAAGACGGCGGCGATGTTCGCTGGGTTCATCACCAAGACCGCGCCGGAAGAGCCGATGATGGGCGAGGCGGAGGCAGATCTCGACGGCGCCGCCATCGCGAGCCTAGAGCCGGGCACGATGCAGGTGCTGCTGCCGGGCGAGGACGTCAAGTTCTCGAGCCCCGCCGATGTTGGGGGCGGCTACGAGGCGTTCCAGTATCGCACGTTGCTCGCGGTCTCGGCCTCGCTGGGGCTGCCGTATCACCTGGTCACCGGGGATGTGCGCCAGGCGAACTATTCGAGCCTCCGTGCAGAGCTGGTCGAGTTCCGCCGCCGCATCGGCCAGCTGCAACACGGGGTGATCGCGCACCAGTTGTGCCGTCCGATCTGGCGGCGCTGGCTTGAGACAGCCGCATTGTCGGGGGCGCTGGATATCGGAGACCCCACCGGCGCGCGGCCGGTGCAATGGATCCCGCCACGCTGGGACTGGGTCGATCCGCTGAAGGACATCCAGGCTCAGGTGCTGGCCATGGAGGCGGGGATCACCTCGCGGCGCAAGGTGGTCGAAGCCACCGGCTACGACGTCGAGGAAGTGGATCGAGAGAATGCGGCGGATGCCAGGCGCGTCGCCGATCTCGGCCTAACCTACCGCACCAGTCCCGGCGAGACACAGGGCGCGCGGGCCACGCCATCGCGCCGGCCAGAGCCGGGTGACGCGGGCAAAGACGGCGGTGACGACACCGAACAGGAGTAAGTCCATGAACAATTGGTATGCGATCCGCGCCCGAGTGTCGGGAACGGAAGTGTCGATATATGACGAGATCGGCGCCTATGGGGTCTCGGCGAAAGGGTTCCTTGCCGACCTCGGCGCACTGCCCGACGCATCGCGATCGATCTGCGGCTGAACAGCCCGGGCGGGTCGGTGTTCGATGCGGTGGCGATCTACAATGCGCTGAAGCGGCACGCGGGCACGGTCACGGTCTGGATCGACGGCATTGCGGCGTCGGCCGCGTCCTATATCGCGATGGCGGGTGACGAGATCGTCATGCCCGAGAATGCCTTCCTGATGATCCACGATCCATCTGGCATGGTGATGGGCACGGCGGGCGACATGCGCGACATGGCCGGGACGCTCGACAAGATCGCGGGCAGCATGCTGCGCGGCTACGCGGTCCGCAGCGGCAGGTCCGAGGAGGAGATAGCGCCGCTGATGGCCGCTGAGACCTGGTTCGATGCTGCCGAAGCATTGGACGCGGGTCTGGCCACACGTCTTGCGGAGCCGGTGCGGATCGCCGCGAGCTTCGATATCGCACGCTTCCGCAATGCGCCGTCGGCACTGGTCCAGGCTGTCCAAGCGGTCGACACGCCCGCAGCGGCTGACATCGTTGGCGACGGCAACGATGTTGCGCCGGGCGCAGATCCCGCGCTGCCGGCCGAGTTGACCGAGCCAGATGCGGATCCCGCGCCGCCCGATCCGGACGCGCCGCGCGAGCCGGACACGCCGGATGGCACTGTTGCAGCCGCCAACACTGCTCCGGACCCAGCGGCGATCCGTGCCGAAGCCATCGACCATGCCCGGGCGGTCATCGATCTCTGCCGCCTCGCGGGTCAGCCGCAGATGGCAGGCCGGTTTCTGGAAGAAGATGCCAGCCTTGATCAGGTGCGCGCGAAGCTTCTGGCCGCCAAGGCTGAGGCCGAGCCGCAGATCACCTCCCATCACCCGCAACCGGGCCGGACCACGACGGCGCGCCCCTGGAGCGAGATTGTCGCCCGCACCTTCAAGTTGAAAGGATAATTCCGTGACCACGCTCACCGAGACCACGCATCCCGGAGGCTTTCTCGTCTGGGAGGCGTTCCGCGACTACACCCGCGAAACCGTCACCGTCGCCTCTGGAACCATCGATCCTGGCACCGTGCTGGGCAAGATCACCGCCTCGGGCAAATACGCGGCTCATGATCCCGCGGCCGTCGACGGCACGGAAACCGCCGTCGCGGTGCTTTGGGGCAAGGCCGACGCCTCGGGCGGGGAGGTCGTCGCTGTTGCGCTGATCCGCGGCCCCGCCGTCGTCAATCGCCACGATCTCGTCTTTGCGGGGACGCCGACCGAGGGCGAGATCACCGCTGCCCATGCGGCGCTGCTGGCGGTCGGCATTCTCGTCCGCTGATCAAACCCTCAAAGGAGGCATTCCCATGACCACCATGGATATCTTCGAAGGCGATGCCTTCACCATCATTGAGCTTACCCGCGCGCTGGAAAACATCCCCTTCAAGCCAGCGATCCTATCGGGCGCGGCTCTGTTCTCGCCGCGCGGCGTGCGCTCGCGCACCGTCGTGATCGAGAGCCGGGACGGCACGCTGTCTCTGATCCCGTTCTCTGAACGCGGCTCGGCGGCCGAGCAGCAGGTGCCAGAGCGTCGCGACATGCGCGCCTTCGTGTGCCGCCAGTTCAAGAAGCAGGACGTGCTCTGGGCCTCTGAAATTCAGGGCATTCGCGACTTCGGCTCGGAAAGTGCGACCCAGCAAGTGCAAAGCGAGGTCGCCCGAAAGCTTGGCCGTTTGCGCCAGGATGCGGAGGCGACGTTCGAATATCACCTGCTGAACGGCATTCAGGGGATCGTGAAAGACCCCAAGGACAGCGCCACGGTGATCAACTACTTCACCGAGTTCGCCATCACGCCCGCCACCGAGATCGACTTCGATCTCGACAACGCGACCCCGGGCTCAGGCGCGCTGCGTAAACGCTGCCAGGCGCTGATCGAAAGCGTCGAAGACAGCATGGGCGGGCTCGCGGCCGGGGCCGTGCAGGTCCGCGCTGAATGTGGCTCGGCCTTCTTCGCCGATCTCATTGCCCACAAGGAGGTGCGCGAGACCTATCTCAACACCGCCGCTGCCGCCGATTTGCGCGGCCGAGTTGCTGACGAGGTCAGCTTTGGCGGTATTACCTTCCGCCGCTACCGGGGTGGGGCGGGCTTTGGCGTGCCGACCGACAAGGCGTTCTTCTACCCCGAAGGGGTGGAAGGCCTCTTCGAGATCTACCATGCCCCTGCGGACACGTTCGAAACGGTCAATACTCTGGGCCTGCCGCTCTACGCCCGTACAATCCCGGATAGGGACCGTGACGAATGGGTGCGGCTCGAGATCGAGAGCAATCCACTGCCGATCTGCACTCGCCCACAAGTGCTGCGTAGCGCCCGGCGTACGTGATGTCTGCCTTCGACGCCGCCGTCGACTTGCTGTTCGCCGACCCGAACATCGGGCGAGAGGCGATCTACACCTCCGACGGCGGCGCGCCCATGCTGTTGCGCGTCGTCTCGCGGCAGGCTGATGCGATCACCGACTTTGGCGATGGCCGTCTTTGGTCGGAAACGACCCGAGTAGACCTGCGCGTCGTGGAGGTTCCAGCCCCGCGGCCTGGCGACCGCATCGAGATCGACGGCGAGGCGTTCCTCATTCAGGGCGAGCCCGTTCGTGACCGGGAACGATTGGTCTGGACCGTCGATCTGAGGCCCGCGTGAGACTAAAGCTCGACATAGATCCCGACATCGTGGCCATGATGGCAGCCGAGGTCGCGGCGGGCGAACGTGCGGTGACAGCCGCTATGCGCGAGGCCGGGACCGGGCTCAAGACTGCCTGGCGCATGCAGATCACTGGCGCGGGACTGGGGCGAAGGCTCGCCAACTCGATCCGCAACCAGAACTTTCCGCGGTCGGGCGAAAGCCTCGATGCCGCCGCGCTGGTCTGGTCCAAGGCCCCGGTGATCGTCGGTGCGCACGACACTGGCCCATTGATCCGCTCGAAAGATGGGTTCTGGCTGGCGATCCCGCTGCCAGCGGCTGGCAAGTCACTGCGCGGCGGCAGGATCACTCCCGGTGAATGGGAACGACGACGCGGTTTGCGCCTGCGGTTTGTTTATCGCCACACAGGTCCAAGCCTGCTGGTGGCGGAAGGGCGGCTTAACACCAAGGGCCAAGCAGTGGTGTCGCGCTCGAAGACCGGACGCGGCAAGGTCACTGCGCCGATCTTCCTGCTGGTGCCGCAGGTGAAACTGCCGAAGCGGCTGGACCTCGCGCGGGACGCTGAGCGGGCGCTCGACAGCGTGCCGGGGCTGATCGTGGCAAACTGGGTGGAGGGGAGGTAAATTGCTTAATCATCAGACACTAAAGGGCAACTGCTAATGGTAGCGTCATTTAGGAAAGTTCGCTTTCCGATAACGTCGACAATCTCGTTGGGCCCGCAATTGCAGAAATAAACTTGTTCGAACGGGGCGTCTTCTCGTTGAAGGCAAACTGGTGGCGAAAGTGTGGGACCCAACGCCATCTGTATGACTGACTCTGACCCGATGCTCTGGGGCTGAGTGGCTGTGATGCAACCATCAAACTGGCGTGCGAACTCTTGCAAACGTTCTGCCACTGTCGATCTCGGTGCTTCAAACCCTTCGCAGTAAACAATGAATGGATTGCCGGGTTGGGTCCATTCTACGATGTACCCTTCTTCGCGGACAGACGTGATTTGGTCTAGCAAGTACGCATGTCCAGGCGCATTGTTCTGATCAAAAGCGTCTCTAACGCGGTTTTCCTGAGCCGCCCAAAAGATACCGCCTCCAAGAAATACCCCCACAACAAGATATGCCGCCGCCTTAACCCCTTCTTTCAGGGTGTCTTTGACAAGATCATCTCTGACGTCACTGATAATATTTCTAATCCATGAGGCGGCACTGGATCGGCTCGAAGCCCCCTTTCGGGGCTCAACGGAACCTTCATCTCCTTCTGGCTTGGGTTGGTCTTCGCTATCTGACACTTGTCGCTACCTAGAGAAGGGGATGAACAGGTATTCTACCAATGAGCTATCCGATCTCTCATTTCTGATAGCGAGCTTTGGCTGGGAAATGTCCGTGAAAAAAACAGAGCCGCCTAGGAATTCGTTTAATTGCTCAATGCTATCGGGAGTTGCCAACGCACAGCGCACATCAAATCGATCTAGGTCAATTCCAACCTCTTCGCTCGAAACGAACTCACCAAAAAACTGACTTCGAACCAAGTCGAAGCACTGCGCGATGGAGCTAATGAATTCGTCGGTCTGCAAGTCTGGATCAGCTTGGTCACTCGGGCTGGCCGCTGCTAGAAGTAATGGGACCGTTGAGGCGAGCTCGATTGGATCAAACCCACCCCCAATACTGAAATTCGCGCTTCGTAGGCGCTGAGCTGCCTCTGCCAACTCGTCGGCTGGCGGGCTTCCAGCAGGAACACCTTCGATAGAAAACCGGCACTCTCTATCATCTACATCCTCAGTGATCGATAGGGTCAGGGCGCCTGGCCAACCAATCCGCGCTTGCTCGGATATCGGTTCATCGCAGATCGCCGTGTCCGCTAGAACGGAGCCAGCAAGTCCGACGATCGATCCGATCGCGACAAAAATGACTTTCGGAAACTTCATTTCAAGACCCCGCCAAACCCAGATATCCCATCTTAGCCTGTTTTTGCTTCTTCGTCAGCATTCAAGGCAAAGCTGCGAGTCATACATGACCACCCCCCGCGAAACCATCCTCACCGCGCTGCATGCGCGGCTCTCGGTACTGCCCGCCACCGCCCTGCGCGGCGAGGTGCTTCCCGAACGCGTCCCGTCCGACGGCCTGCTGATCCTCCGCGACGGCGAACCGGGGGAGCCCGAGGTGACGCTGTCGCCGCTCACCTACCACTATCAGCACCGTGCCGAGATCGAGGCGGTCGTGCAGGGGACCGACCGTGACGCCGTCTTCGACACGCTGACCGCCAGTTTTGGGGCAGCAATTGCAGCCGACCGCACGCTGGGCGGCATTTGCGACTGGGTCGAAGCGGAAGCGCCACGTCCGGTCGATCTGCCAGTCGAGGGCGCGGCCAGCCTGAAGGCGGCCATCATTCCGGTTGTGCTGCATTATTCAACGGCCGATCCGCTCGGCTGATCCCGACAACCCGAGGAGAACACGATGGCACGAGCCCAAGGGGCGCGGGCGCAGATGGCGCTTGCGTTCGAGACGACCTATGGAACGCCGCCTGTGGGTGGCTTCACGAAAATGCCCTTCGCCAGCACCTCGCTGGGCGCGGAGCAACCGCTGCTGAACTCCGAACTGCTAGGCTATGGCCGCGACCCGCTGGCACCGATTAAGGACGCGGTGACGGCGGATGGCGCTGTTGTCGTGCCACTGGACGCAGAAGCCTTCGGGTTCTGGCTGAGGGCGGGTTTTGGCGATCCGACCACGACCGGAACCGGCCCCTGGACTCATGAATTTCAGTCGGGGTCCTGGACCTTGCCCAGCATGTCTATCGAAACCGGCATGCCCGAGGTGCCACGCTATGCGATGTATTCCGGCTGCGTGCTCGACCAGATCAATTGGCAGATGCAGCGTTCAGGGCTGCTGACCGCGACGGCGCGGCTGGTGGCGCAGGGCGAGACCGTGGGCACAACGACCAGCGCAGGCACGCCTGCCGCTCTCGAATTGCAGCGCTTCGGCCATTTCAACGGCGCGATCACCCGCAATGGCTCGGCCCTCGGCAATGTCGTCTCGGCGGACATCACCTACGCCAACAATCTCGACCGGATCGAAACCATCCGCTCGGACGGCCGCATCGACGGGGCAGACCCGTCCATTGCGGCTCTGACCGGCTCCATCGAGGTCCGTTTCGCCGATCAGACGCTGGTGACACAGGCGATCAATGGCGATCCCTGCGAGCTTGAGTTTGCCTATGTGCTGCCCTCTGGCGAAAGCTTCACCTTCACCGTGCACGCCGTCTATCTGCCACGCCCCCGCATCGAGATTTCTGGGCCGCAGGGCGTGCAGGCCACTTTCGACTGGCAGGCCGCACGCGACAGCACGGTCGGCCGGATGTGCACCGCCACCCTGATCAACGACATCGAGGTATACTGATGCTGACTCTCGATCTTACGAATACGCCGCGCTGGCATGATCTCGTGCCAGGTGTGCGGGCGGAGCTGCGCCCACTGACCACGGCCCTGATGGTTGCGACGCGCAGCGATCCAGCCGTCGAGGCGGTCCCCGAGACCGCGTCCGACGAAGAACGCGCCGTCGCCTTTGCCAAAGCGCTGGCACGACGGGCAGTTCTCACTTGGGAGGGCATCGGCGACGCAGACGGCAATCCCATCGACCCCAGTCCAGACGCCGTCGACGCGCTTCTCGACGTCTGGCCGATCTTCGAGGCCTTCCAGCTGAGCTACGTTTCCAAAGGTCTGCTGCTGGAACAGGAAAAAAACGTCTCCGCGTCCTTGCCGAGTGGTCCTTCGGCGGGGGCGACCGATACTGCCAAGCCTGCCAAACGGCGTGCAAAGACTGCCCGGACCGGCTGAACCGGCCGCTGACTTACGAGGGTTGGCAGGTCTGGGACCTGGTCGACCGTCTCGGCGGCCAACTGCGAGTTCTGCCGGGCGCGGTGATCGGCTGGGACCTTACCGCGGCGCTCGCCCTCAGTGACGCACTCGGCGTGCCGCCTGCCGCAGCAGCTGAACTGCTGCCTGTCATAGAAGCGGTGATGGTCACCAAACTCAACGAACAGATGGATCACTCGCATGGCGGAAAAACGGGTTAGCGTCCGACTTGCCGCAGTCGGCGGCCGACAGGTGCGTGCCGAACTGGAAGGTGTCGGCGAGGCTGGAGCGCGCGGTTTCGGGCGGCTTAGCCGCGAGATGGAAGCGGCCAACACCCGGCTGGCGGCATTCTCGCGACGCGTGCAGATCGCGGCTGCTGCTGCGGTTGCCGCCGCTGCGGCTGCTGGCGTGGCCATGGTCCGCTCGGGGCTTCAAACGGTGGATGCGCAGGCGAAGCTGGCGCAATCGCTTGGCACGACGGTCGCTTCGATCCAGACCCTCGAGCGTGCTGGCGAGCTGGCGGGCGTCTCCATATCGGGCATCGAACAGGCGACAAAGGATCTGACGCGCCGCCTCAGTCAGGCGGCCGCCGGGACCGGACCCGCGGCGGATGCGCTTGATCGGCTGGGGCTCTCCGCGACCGACTTGATTGCCCTGCCGCTCGACCAGCGGGTTGGTGCCATCAACGCGGCCATCGAGGAATTTGTGCCCGCCGCCGAACGCGCGGCCGTCGCCGGTCAGCTTTTCGGCGAGGAAGGCTCCATCGCCATGTCGCGGATCGACACCGCGACGCTGCGCCAGGCGACCGAGGACGTGCTTGCCTTCGGGGTGGTCGTCTCCGAGCAGGATGCCGACCAGATCGAGCGGACCAATGACGCGATCTCCCGGCTTGGCCTGATCTGGCGTGGCCTGTCGAACCAGCTGGCGGTCGCTGCGGCACCCGCGTTGGAAGCGGTCGCGAATGCCATGGCGGCCGTGGCCAGCCGCACCGGGCCGCTCGGCATCGCGATCCGGGGCCTCTTCGACAACATCGGACGATTGACCACCTATGCCGCCACGTTTGTGGCTTTTCTTGCGGGGCGTTGGGTCGCCGGGATGGCCGTGGCGGCCTTGTCGGTGCGCGGTCTCGCCACGGCGCTGGTCCTGTTGCGCGGGGCGCTGATCCGCACCGGCATCGGGGCACTGATCGTTGGTGCGGGCGAGCTCGTCTATCAGTTCACGCGGCTTGTGTCGGGCGCGGGCGGATTTGGTGAGGCATTGTCGCTCCTGAAGGACCTCGCCGTTGAGGTCTGGGACCGCATCAAGATGGGGGCTGCGGCGGCGGGCGCTGCCGCCACGGCGATGTTCTTCGATCTGAAGGCCGATGCCGCCTCCGGCATGCAGAGCGCCATCGAGAGCGTTGTGGGCTTCGGCAACACCGCCGCGAACACGTTTGAGGGGGCCTATGAGGCGATTAAGGCGATCTGGGGACTGCTCCCGGCCGCCATCGGCGATCTGGCGTTCCAAGCGGCCAACAGCCTGATCGACGGTGTCGAGGCAATGCTGAATGGCGTCGTCTCGCGCATCAACTCATTCATTGGCGGGATCAATCAGGGGCTGGAAGCGCTTGGATCCGAGCGGCGTATCTCGATCATCCCCGATCTCGAACTGGGCCAGATCGAAAACCGTTTTGAGGGTGCCGCGACGGCTGCAACCACCGCCGCACAATACGCTTTCGAACGGGCGTTCGAGAACAACCCGCTCACAGTTCCCGATCTGGGGCTGACCCAGGCGACCAATACTGCACTGGCCACGGCCAACACCTATCGAGGGGCGGCTCGCGATCTGGCCGAAGGCGCGCGTGCGCCCCTCGCCAGCTGGCAGGCCCTGCGTGACGCGGTGCAGGGCAGTAATGAGGGTGGCGCAGACGCGCTGACCGAGGCGACTGGCGCGGCTGAGCGTTTGGAGACAGCCCTTGGCGATGCCGGACGTGCGGCCACGGGTACAGGCGCTGCGGCCGGGGCTGCTGCCGCTGCCGCCGAACCCGACACCGAAGCCGCCGTCACCGGCTGGCAGGCGGTCACCGCAGCGCTCAGCGACTATGCCAGCAAGGCCCGGGATATCGGCGGTGATATCGGCCAGGCGCTGGTTGGCGCGTTTCAGTCGGCTGAGAATGCCGTCGGCGAGTTCGTCAAGACCGGCAAGCTGGACTTCCGCGGTCTGGTCACCTCGCTGTTGGCCGATCTCGCCAAGCTGGCGGCGCGGCGGTTCATCCTCGGGCCGATCGCCAATGCGCTCTCCGGCGCGCTCGGCGGTGCGGGCGGGATCTTCGCGAACATCTTGCATGCAGGTGGTATGGTCGGAGCGACTGGACCCTCGCGGATGGTCCCGGCGATGGCCTTCGCGGCCGCACCTCGCATGCATTCCGGCGGCGTTGCCGGTCTCCGCCACGATGAAGTCCCGGCAATCCTGCAACGCGGAGAGCGGGTGCTGTCGCGGCGTGAGGCACAGAGCTACGGCGCGAGCGGCGGGGTGAACGTCACCATCATGGCCCGCGACGCCGAGAGCTTCCGGCAATCCAGGACGCAGGTCGCGGCTGACATCGCCCGCGCCGTGTCGCTCGGGCGGAGGGGGATGTGAGTGGGACCCCGCAAGTAGGAACCGGTTGCGGGGGCCAGAGCACGAACCATGGAGAGACTTGATGGCGTTTCATGAGGTCCGGTTTCCCGACAATATCAGCCGGGGCGCGCGGGGTGGGCCGGAGCGCCGAACGCAGATCGTCGAACTGGCCTCCAGCGACGAGGAGCGCAACGCCAGCTGGGCAAATTCCCGACGGCGCTATGATGTCGCTTACGGCATTCGCCGCGCTGATGATCTGGCGGCTGTCGTTGCCTTCTTTGAGGCGCGCAATGGTCGGCTGCATGGGTTTCGCTTCAAGGACTGGGGTGACCACAAGTCCTGCCTTCCCTCGGGAACGCCAGCACCGAACGATCAGGCGATTGGCACCGGCGACGGCGCGACGACCGCCTTCCAGCTGGTCAAGCGCTACACCTCAGGCGCGCAATCCTGGACGCGCGCCATCGCCAAGCCAGTGGACGGAGTCGTGCGCATCGCGCTCGGTGGGGTCGAGCAGCTTTCAGGCTGGTCGGTCGACACCACGACGGGCCTCGTCACCTTCAACACCGCACCCGGGGCGGGCGTCTCCATCACCGCAGGTTTCGAGTTCGACGTGCCGGTCCGCTTCGACACCGATGCGCTCGACGTGACGCTCGACCTCGAGCGGCTTGGCTCGATCACAACCATCCCACTTCTGGAACTTCGCCGATGAAAAACATCACCCCCGACCTTCAGGCCCATCTCGACGAGGGCACGACGACACTCGCCTGGTGCTGGCGCATCACGCGGGCCGATGGCGTCACCTTCGGCTTCACCGATCACGACCGGACGCTCAGCTTCGACGGCACCGACTTCGAGCCCGAGAGCGGGCTCACGGCGTCCGAGGTGCGCTCCGGCTCGGACCTGTCCGTCGACGCGCAGGATGCCGAGGGTGTGCTGACCTCAGACCGGATCACCGAGACCGACATCCTCGACGGTCGCTGGGACAACGCCGAGGTCGAGGTCTGGCGGGTGAACTGGGCGGATACCGGACAGCGCGTGCTGCTGCGCCGGGGCGCCATCGGCCAGATCCGGCGTGGGCGGCTGGCCTTCGTCGCCGAAGTCCGCTCGCTCGCGCATGTCCTTGGCCAGACGGTCGGGCGGACCTTCCAGGCGACTTGTGACGCTGCGCTCGGGGACGCGCGCTGTGGCGTCGATCTCGAGGATCCGACCTACAAGGGCACCGGCGCGGTGATCGATCTGCTGCGAGACAGGGCCTTCACCGCCTCGGGACTCGGCGGGTTCGAGGCCGCTTGGTTCACCTTCGGCACCGTCGAATGGACCAGCGGCGCGAATGCCGGGCGCAAAGCCGAGGTGCTCGGCCACGACGCGACGGACGGCGTGGCGATCCTGACCCTGCTCGAGGCGCCGGTTCGCGCGCTCGCCGAGGGCGACGCGTTCACCATCCGAGCGGGCTGCGACAAGCGCATCGAGACCTGCGGAGCGAAGTTCGCCAATACCGCCAACTTCCGCGGCTTCCCGCACATCCCGGGCCAGGACACGATCCTGCGCTACGCGACCAACGACGGCGGCCACGACG
>NZ_FWFZ01000063.1 GCF_900172355.1 Roseisalinus antarcticus
TGGTCAGGCAAAACCCGCAACTGGCAACCTGCCGGACCCGTCTGGCTTAACCCAGAAACCGAAATCAGCGCCCCTGAAATCAGAGACGCCGCATGAAATCGGCGGACAACTACTTTGACAAACACCGATCCTCGCCACCCATCATCCAGAATATCTCTCGACGGATCAAGATGCTATGATCCGCAGCCAATTCAATATTATCTGATGCATTCTTAGGGGTTTGCCGTCATAGGAAGTAGATACAGCTCATCGTTCAGCCACGGCATCGCCTCGGTTGCCGGATGGACTAGGCGTATTTCGATAAGATTTCGCATCGCTGCATTGATGGTTCCTACAACTTCATCGGCGCATTCCTCGCGTGCGAATAGCGATAGATGACGCGCGAAGCCCTTTGCGGGAAAAGCGTGTAGCTGGACTTTTTTGTGAAACCTCCGGGCCCGAAAGTAGCAGGTTGGTGTCGTCACAGCCCAGCCTGCACCAGCCGCAATCATCGCCATCATTGTCTGGTTACTTTCAATTTCAAACCTAACGGGGATGTCAATTTTCAAACGTCGTAGCTGTGCTTCGATCTGCTTTCTGATCTGTTGATCCTTTGCGTAGTGCAACATTGTCAGTTCCGCCGATCCTGCCAGAAAATCTTCCGGGCGGATTGTGCAATTTGCAGGCGCAGCCAGCACAAAGGGATCGCGAAGCATTGGGATTTCTTTCAGCTGGTCAGTGTTATTATTGGGGCTACTCGCAATACCGATGTCCAATGAATGACCCTCAACATGTCCAATATCTCGCTGCTAGACCGTGTATAGTGGGCAAAATCACATTTAGGCATGCCATTCGCCAAGAGCACCGCCAATTCTGGTCCAATATCACTATCGAAGTCTTCAATCAGGCCAAATTTTAGATGGCGAGCTTCGGTCAAATTCCCAAGAGTTACTTCAGCCTGTGCCATTCGGATTAGCTTTAACGCTTCATCGACATTTTTAAAAAACACAATGCCCGCTGGTGTGAGCGTCATCGGTCGCCGCGCATGATTTAGAAGGGCGACCCCCAGTTGTGCCTCAAGACTTCGCAAATGGTGAGAGACGGTGCTAATCGATAATCCGGCTTCTCGCGCAGCAGCTTGAACCGATCCATGGCCAGCCGTTAAATGAAAAACCTCAAGCCCCTTCAGGCTTAGTTGCGACATATTCATGGTGTTCTCTTCATTCGTGTTAGCAGCCTCAATATTGATCTTTCCGCATCGGGAGTTCTTCAAAACACGGTTCAAAAAACATGGCGGGGCTGAAAAGTAAACGCACCGCACTTGGAAATTACTTTGCCATGCGGACAGGCATTTTGATCTAAGTCGATGAATGGCAACAACGTTCGCGGCTCGTCTGTTGCGACTGTAAACAGCTAAAGGTCAGTTTGGGATCGACCACGATCAAAGCACTTGAATGGCCGCTTCAGCGAAGTGTGCTGCGCTGTCAAAAAAGCGGTGCTGCAGATACGAGCGTTTTCTGCGTGAGCGAAAGCTGCGCCTGCAAAAGGCGGGTTTGTCCGCACCTCACCAGTTTGACCGGTGCGCAGCGAAGGTCGGCTCCCCGCCCTTCGTGTCGACGCACTGCTTCATGCTGGGCCAGGCACGCATGGCGTGCAAGAGCAGAGACCGGTCTATCGCCGTACATGGCGCGGGCAGCAGGAAAGGCCCCGTTTACCGCTGATCTACTGCACGGAAACAGGCTGCAGCACATTGTCAGTGTCGAGACGCAGTGCGCTGCGCCAGAGGGGTGTTTTGAAAACGTGGTGGATGTGCTTTCCGCCCCGCTCTTCAGCGGTTTGCGCGAGCAGTCCCGCCCATTCGAGCGGACGCAAGACGCAGGATGAGAACGCCGCCATTTCCCGCCATCCCGCATTGTCCCAGTCGTGTTCCTCACCGTAAAATGCTGCGAACAGCGCCCGCTCGGTTATGCCATGGTCGGCTTCGACATTTATCACGTTCATCCATACGTCCCACTTTCCGAAGGGACGATCATCAAAGCGGGCGTAGGAGGTATGGTCGATCCTGAGAACAAAAAAAGGGATGATCTCAGTGAACAGCCGCGTTGGAGCCTGTGAAAGCTCTGCGCCACGCTTGGTCAGCCGGAACTCGCCCTTGAAATGCCGCCCAAGGCGCAACGTGATCAAAAGGTAGTGCAGCACCTCAAGTGGTGGGAATTCGTATTCATTGATGACCTTACTATAGCGGAAGATCTCTTCTGCGCTTTTCCCGGGCCAGGCAAAGTGCTCAACAGCCCAGTGAACAAACACCCGCTTGAACGCCTTCGTCTTGGTCAGACCGATCGCCCCATGGTCGTGCGCGTGCTGAAGTGTCAGTTGCGCGGCACGCAGCAGGGGCGAATGCGCAAGGTCGGGATGGTCATCGGGGAGGTTGCGGAACTCGATCATGCAGCGATGCTGCCACAAGACGTTTTTGGGAGCTAGCGTCAAACGGACCCTGCTTTTCACATGCGACTCGCCAAACGTTGACGTGGCGTTGACACGTTTTGCACAAGCAAAAGCCCGACTGTTTAGGTCGGGCTTTAAGCGTTTGATTTAGCGCTTTTTTTTGGTTGCGGGAGTAGGATTTGAACCTACGACCTTCAGGTTATGAGGCCCACCCCTTGGACTGAAAAAGTCTTTTGAACTCCGAGACTTATCGTATTTTTAAACACGCAACGTCGGCGTCGTGTCGCACGGAACTGCCGCAAACAGTTGCGAAGAAACGGGAAACCAGATCGGCCATCACCCACGCTGGCTCTTGAAGCCTTCGTATCGCGGTCGCAGGCGGCATTGCAGGAAGCTCTCCAGCAGCGTCAAGACTGGAACACCGAGTTGGGTAGGAAGAAGGATGTTGACCCGATCCACGTTCGCCCGGATCCAGTTTCCGATCTCCTCCATGTCAGCTTCGCCCAACCCCAAACGCTCGGCGTCAGCAATCACTGATGCGGCGAGCGTGCTCTGCGCGCTGCCCGGATTGTAGTGCTGGCTGGTGTAGCGTGGCTGGCTCTTGGGCCCCACCTTTCCCACCTTCAGGACGTCAGCACCGTGGGTGAAAACGTAGACGGCCATCTGGCCCGTTGGCAGCTGCGTGGGTGACGCGTGGGGCGCAGGCAGCGTCTCAATGCGGATGTCGTCCGTCGCCAGCGTGACGCCCGCCAGCCGCGCGACGTTGGCGAAATCAGCGAGGGTTTGGTTCGGGAGCCACGTCATGGCAAAAGCTTACCCCAGCAGCTTCGCCTCGACCATGGCCATTGCTTTCTGGTGGTCGGGCGAGGGGAAAAGGTGGCCGTAGCGTTCCATGGTCATCTGGATGGAGGAATGGCCCGCGAAGGTCATGATCTCCTTGATCGAGAAGCCTTGTTCGATCCACAGAGACACGGCGAAGTGGCGCAGGTCGTGCCAGCGCATCTTCACCTCGACCTTTTCCTGCAGCTTGCGGAACCGGTCCTGCGTGCGGGTGTGTTGCAGGATCCCGCCCTGCGGCGCGGGGAAGGCCAGCCCCAACTCACTTTTCGGGCAGCGCAGTTTCCAGCGGCGCATGGCGTTCAGCACCATCGGCCCGGCAGGGATGTCCCGGAACCCCGCGCGCGATTTCGGCTCGCCCATCTGGTTGTAGGCGTCGGCGCGCTGGCGGATATAGATGAAGCCCTTGTCGAAATCGACGTCCTGCCAGCGCAGACCCCGCAATTCTGACGCGCGCAGACCGCCCAGCGCCGAAACGATCAGGTGTGGTTTGAAATCCTCGTCGGCGGCCTCGATCAGAGCGCGGATCGCTTCCTTCGACGGCACCGGGGCCTTGTGCTCGATCCGGCTGGATTTGATCACCCGCACGCCCGTGGCGGCATTGGTGAACAACTGGCCATTGTCGATGGCATGGTCGAGGGCCAGCTTCAGCACCGAAATGGCGCGGCGGGTCAGGTGTTCGGACCGACCGTTCAGCAGCAGCCTGTCGCGAAGTTCGTTGACATGGCGGCGGGTCAGTTGGGCGATCAGCTTGTCCCCAATCCCGATGACCGGCGCGTTCAGGTGCAGCCGCACATAGTCGCTGTAACCGCGCAGGGTCGAGCGTTCCATCCGCCGCCCCGTCTTGCAGCGCACCTCGCAATGGTCGAGCCAATTTTTGGCGGCCTCGGCCACTGTCGTGCTGTCGCTGTCGGCCAGATAGGTGTGGTTGGCGACCAGCGAGCGGACCTTCACCAGATAGACGTCGGCGTCCTTGCGGCGCGGGAACAGCTTGGACCTCCGTTTGCCAGCCTGGTCGGTGAAGTCCACCTGCCAGCGGACCAGTCCCGACGGCAGCGTGCGTTTGCGGATCGTGGCCATGGTTTTCCTTGCTTTGGCAATGGGTTGACCCCAGACAGCCTGTCGTGTTGCCATGCGTGCGCTGAGTTGGCGAGGCGAAAGCGATCGGGGTGGATACCTGTTTCAGATTTTTACTCCGAAACTATCTTGTGTGCCAGTAGTTTCGGAGTTATGGTCTGAAACATCCCAAGGAGACGTCCGCACCAATGGCCAAGCTGAGCGATCTTATTCCCACCCTCGCACAGGTGCTGCCAATGCCTGAGCAGACGGTGGCGATGTACGCGCGGCACCTACGCGAAGCGAAACTGATCTCGTCGGGCGGGAGAGGACCGGGAGCAGCGCAAATGACCGCGACCGATTGTGCCCGGTTGCTGATCGCGGTCATGGCCGCCGATCAGGTGAAAAACGCAGCCAGTGCCATTGAAGCTTACTGGCCGCTCGAGATGGAGGACATACAAACCAAACTGGGATTGCCAATAGACCAGCGTGAGGACTGGGGCGACCTTCCAGAAGCCATCCTCGACATCATGATGCCGGACGGCAACGAGGAGCAGAGCTTCGGGGAAGCCGTCGCATCATTGATTGACGGGGTACGGCTCGGCACCCTGACGCATGCCATGGCCGAGATGCGGGATGCCTTTTTGCGCGTTGAGATCGAGCGGCGGTTTCTGACGGGGAAGATCACCTTCCAGAATGACACCGCTGGAATGGGCTATCCGCAGATTGCCCTTCTGGCCCAGTTTGAATTGCCGGAAGGGCCCGAGCGGGAGCGAAGGGAACAGGAAGATTTCAGCGTCGGCGGGGATGCGATGATCACCTTTGCCGTCGGTTACAGAACGATCAACGCGCTGGGCGCGCTGATCCGCACCTAGGAGGACAGGATATGCAGGAAGGATTGCGGGCTGGACCCGCCACTGAGAAGGCTTGCCCGGCGCTGGCCGATGATTTGCTGCGAGGTGCCGATGCCATCGCGGTCTTCGTCTTCGGAGACGTGAAACAACGGCGCAAGGTCTACTATTACGCGACTGAGGCCAAGGTGAAGCTGCCGGTGTTCCGGATGGGCAATGTGATCTGTGCGCGGAAATCCAGGCTGATCGGCTGGATCGAGATGCAGGAGGGTGCGCAATGAACGACGACTGGCTTCTCGACATCACCACCGATGACCATGTCGTCCTCGGCAATCGCATCAGGGCATGCCGCGATGTGCTGATGCATGTCGTGATGCAATCCATCCCGCGCACCACACCGCATGTGGAGGCCAGACTGGCGATTGCCGCGCTGGACCGGGTGCGGACCGAACTGGATTGCCATGTCCGGGTCACTACCCCGCGGGACCGCGATCCGCGTCGCATTGCCGAGAAGGTCTATTTCGGCCCGCACGCCCTGGTCGGCAGCATGGCAGGACACGAAGAACGCTGGGACGACGATTTCGCCTGCTGGGAACTGGAGGAGGATTGAGCATGGAGGACGCCACCCGCCTGACCGACGACACCACCAGCGCCGACGCGGCGGATGCGTTCCCCATGGACCCATCCCTGCCCGAGGATCCGACTGCCCTGCGCTTGGCGCTACACCGCAACGGCTATCGCCCGGTGCCAGTGCTGGGCGCGCATGTCGCCATGAAGGCGGCAGGCAAGCGGCCAATGATGAAAGGATGGGAGACTGTCTGCGCCAGCGCGGATGAGGCCGAGATCACCCGCTGGTCGAAGGCACAGCGCAACTGCACCAATACCGGCCTCTTGTGCGGGCACCTGGTCGGCGTCGATATCGACGTGCTGGACAGCGATCACGCCCACCGGTTGACCGGCATCGCGACCGAGATGTTGGGGCTTTCGCCCCTCTCCCGTATCGGGCGCGCGCCGAAGGTGCTGCTCGCCTTCCGCACCGATACGCCCTTCGACAAGGTCCAGACACCCGAGTTCCAGATGCTGGACGGCACCGTGGCGCGGGTCGAGGTGCTGGCGACAGGGCAGCAGTTCGTCGGCTTCGGCATCCACCCCGACACCAAGGCACCCTATCACTGGCCGGAATGCTCACCGCTCGACGTGCCTCTGCACGAATTGCCGGTTGTCAGCCGGGACCGCTGTGCTGCCTTTATCACGGTGGCTGAGGATTACCTGCGAAAGGTCGGCGGCCAGACCACGACCGAGCGGCGCGAGATTGACCGCGAGGGGCGAAAGGTCGCCGGGCTGAAGCCGAAGGAGGCACCATCGCGCGAACTGATCGCGGAAGCCGTCGCGCACATCCCGAACAACGACCTGCCCTATGACGACTGGATCAAGGTCGGCCTCGCTCTTTACGCAGCACTTGGCGCAGACGGGCGCGACCTGTGGGAGACTTGGTCAGCTGATGCCGCGAAAAACGATCCTGCCCATACCGCCGAAAAATGGGACAGCTTTGCCAGCGTGCGCACCGTGACCGTTGGCACGCTGTTCTGGCTGGCTCAGCAGAATGGCTGGCGTACGGAACTGCCGCGCAGGGTGCGCACGGCCCGCCCAAGCCGTGACGCAGGCGATGCCGTCCCGGCCGAGGGCAACCGGCCCCTCATCCGCATTCGCGCTGGCCAGATGCCCGAAGCCATCGACGAGGCAGAGGATGCGCTGATCATCGCTGGCCTCGGCTTCTATCAGCGCGGCAGCATCGTCGTGCGCCCGGCCATGGTCCCGGTGGCCATCTCGGGCGGCCGCCAGATCGACGCGCCGCGCCTGGTGCACGTAAAGGCGCACCACATGGCCGAGGCATTCACAAAGGCCGCCTATTGGGAGCGCTTCGACATGCGCGCCGGGGATTGGGTCAATACCGATTGTTCGCAGCGGCTGGCAGAAACCTATCTGGCGCGCGAAGGGCAATGGCGGCTGCCGGTGCTGACCGGGATCATCAACGCACCCACTCTGCGCGAGAATGGCTCGATCCTCGACCAGCCCGGCTATGATGCGCAGACTGGCCTGCTGTTCGACCCACAGGGCGAACGCTTCCCCCTGCTGACTCGCGATCCCGACCGCGATACCGCCCAACGCGCGCTGGGCTTCCTGCGCGACCTGATCGCCAGCTTCCCATTCGTGACACATGCCGACCGCTCGGTTGCCTTGTCGGCAATCCTGACCACGCTGATCCGCCGCTCGCTGCCCACGGCCCCCCTGCACGGCTTCAACGCGCCGACGGCGGGAACCGGCAAGTCCATGCTGGTCGATCTGGCCAGCATCATTGCCACCAGCCGACCAGCGCCGGTGATTGCGCAAGGCAAATCCGAAGATGAAATGGAAAAGCGGCTTGGCTCGGCCCTGATCGCGGGCGACGTGCTCATTGCCATCGACAACTGCGAGGAACCGCTCGGCGGCGAATTGCTCTGCCAGGCGATGACCCAGACCAGCCTGAAGGTCCGCATCCTCGGCAAGTCGATGAACGCCGAGGTGCCGAGCAACGCGACGATGTTTGCCACCGGCAACAACCTCACGCTGGCAGGCGACATGACTCGCCGCGCCATCCGCGCCACGCTGGATGCCGGGGTGGAACGACCAGAACTGCGCGCCTTTGACCGCGATCCTGTCGCCATGGTGATCCAGACGCGCGGGGACTATGTCGCAGCGGGTCTGATGATCCTGCGGGCCTTTCACATCGCTGGCCGCCCGGCGCAGACCGTTCCCCTCGGCTCATTCACCGCGTGGTCGTCATGGGTGCGCGATGCCTTGATCTGGCTGGGCGAGGCTGACCCCTGCGAGACAATGGAGGGCATGCGCGGTGCCGATCCGAAGCTGGAGGCGTTGACGGCGGCGCTGGAGGAATGGCGATCGGTCATCGGCACCGACCGCGTGACGGTGCGTGAAATCATCGAGCGGGCGGCCGCACAGCACGCCCAGCTTTACGGCAAGCCCGAGTTCGTGAACCCCGAGTTCCGCGAGGCCTTGCTGCGGGTCGCAGGCGAAGGCGGGGCGATCAACGGCACACGGCTGGGCAAATGGCTGTCCTCGCATCAGAACCGCATCGTCGCAGGCCGCCGCATTGTCGCGGCAGGCACCAGCGGCAACCGGGCGCACTGGCAGATGGAGGTGGTGGACCGCGATGCCGCCCCGACGCCCGACGGTTCTGATCCGTTCCGGAGGGCTGCCAATGCGTGACACCTATTCCCGGATTGTTCAGTTAGGTTGGGTGGGTTTGGTTAGGTGCTCCCAGCCATATTCCTTGTTTGTCACCGAAACTGTCAGTGACGTAGAACAGCCATCGTGCCGACATGACACCACACACAACGCATGTGATGTGACAGTTACGGGAAGTGGCCGGGATCACCCCACCCAACCCACCCACCCTAACCAGACAGATCGGCAACGGGCGGCACGGCTCGGGATAGCCCGTCAAAACATCAGAACCGTTGTTAGCGGGCAGGAACACAGGACCGCAGCCATCCGGGCGGTTCCTTTTGGGCAGTTTCGTATGTGGGGGAGCGCAGCGCATGACCCCTCCAGCGTCAGGGGGCGAATTTGACTAAACTCAACACCTCCGAAACCAAGACCGCCTTCGCCACACGCGTCGGCCTGACCAAGGGACGCATCTCGCA
>NZ_FWFZ01000156.1 GCF_900172355.1 Roseisalinus antarcticus
CCTCGGGCAGCCCGGCGCGCAGGCAGAGGTGCCGGACGAGTGCTGCCAACGACACCGCGCCAAGCCGCCCGGTCAGCCAGTGGCCGAGCCGCCAGTTCGCCCCGTCCGTCCAGACGTCGGTCAGCGCTGGAAAAAACGGATAGGGCCGCGCGTCCCAGGTCCAGGCGGCGCATTCGGGAACGTGCACCATTCGGCCGCTGTAGACCGACGACACCGGGTTGTTCGCGACCTCGCCCCACCAGAGATATGTCGCTTCGAGATAGGCGCGCTGGATGGCGTCGTCGCGCCAGCCCCGCGAGAAGTGCGGCGTGAAGCTCTCCGACGACTTCGGATCGAAGAAGACGTTGGGCTGGTTGGTGCCCCGGTCGATGGCGGGACAGCCGAGCTCGGTGAACCAGATCGGCTTCGACTGCGGCGCCCATGCCGTCGGCGTCCCGCTCTCCACCCCACCGGGGCGGTCGTAGTGCGCGTTCGACCACCAGGCGCGCGGATCCTTGTAGCGGAACACCC
>NZ_FWFZ01000043.1 GCF_900172355.1 Roseisalinus antarcticus
AAGTGGAGGAAAATCTCAGGGCCAAACCGTCTGCCCGAAGTGATCCAGGGGATTGCCTTCAAGGACGGGATCAAGCAACTTCAAAACGCCGCCTGATCAAGCCGTCACCAACTTTTGGGCATAACTCCGAGAAAGTCATGTAATTGCTGGTCTAGGTTCATGCTCGATCACTTTTAAAACCCGCATTTCGTCGAGGAAATCCAGCTTTGCGTCAGGATGCTGTTCCAGCACCCGGAGAATGATGTGGCGAAGCTGGATAAACTGCGGTGACTCGGCTAGGTTGATCTGAACGTCGATCTTGCTCGAAAACATGCCCCGGACCTTTGCGAGGTCCATCAGCGATTGCCGCATTTCTCGCATCTGGGCGAGTTCAAGCAGCTTGTCGTCGTCCTCGCCGCAAGCCTCAATGGCCGTTCGCAGGCGGCGAACGAGCCAGCGCAGATCGTTGTCAATGTCGTCGCCATCAGAGACAATCGCTGCTGCATCTTTCACAGCGGCGATGTGGCCTGACTGGCGAACCCGTGCCGCAATCAGGAGTCGTTCATCCGCAGGGATTTTGCTCCACCAGCGTTTGACCGATGTGTCGGACACACCGAATTGCTTGCCAATGGCGAGCATGGACCGGGAGCCGACGGCAAGTTCCTCTTTGATCCGCTCCCGCGTTGCCGTTGGCAGTTCATCGAGTTTGTGCCTACGCCCCATGCTGGCCTCGCAGGTGCAAAGCCAGACCGGCGATGGCGACAGGCTCCACTCGTTCGAGGACGCGGCACAACCACGGCCGCTGCTGGGTCAGCTTCGTCGTCAGATCATGTTCCGCGCCCCAGCCGATCCATTCCATCAACATCGCCTTTAGCGCGATGATTGCGGCTTCCATCCGGCGCGTCGGCTGATCGTCAAGCCAGACCGATAGGTCCACGGGATCGACCGAGATTCGATCCCAGTGGACGTTGAGCAGTGCGGCGGCTGCCGCGTGCTTGGTGGCAATTTGCTCTGGTGAAAACATCAGTCGTCCGCCACGATCTCAAGCGACACTCCGCGCTTTTCCGCTTCGGTCTTGGCTGCCCGATACTTCGCAACCGACCGGGCGTCTGACTTCCGCAGCAGGACCGGCGACGTTGCTGCGCCTGCGTCGAATTTGCCGCCATTGGATACCTTCTCCGCAGATGCGAGTCTTGCGGCGAGGTCCGATGAGTGATCCTTCTGCTTGACCAGTTCACCCAGAAGTTGATCATTTTTCTTGGCGATGCCGGTGAGCCGTTCATCGACCTTCGCGCCGATCTGGCCCAAGACGGCTTCGGTCAGCTTCGGCGTCATCTTGTCGATCAGCGCCTGTAGCATTTCATCTTGCTTGTCTTCGCTCATGATATTCTCCTTTCGAAAACGAAAAAGACGGTCGCTTTAGCGCCCGTCCCCTGTGCATCGAATAGGAGAAGAAGGGCGCAACCCGTCTGCAAAATCATCGTAAATGGATGTAATCGCTGCTCATACCGCGAAAGCAGGTGTTGGAGGTTTAAGCCCTGAAAGAATAAGGTGGAGCTACAATTCAATGTCTAGGTAGGCCGCAAGATCATCCACCAGTTCGCTATGTGTAGCGATACTCCGGTCGAGACCCCGCCACATATCTGGTTCGCTGGCCCGCTTTTCTGCGATGCGCTGATCTTTGATGCGACGGTCCTGCACGCGCAGTGATTCGGCCCAGCGCGTCTCACGGCGCACCTTCACCTTTTCGCGGGCTTTCGCGTAGTAGGTGCGTTGGCGTTCCCGTTCCTTCGTCCAGAGTTCCCTCGCCATCTCAACCCCGGCGAGACGGTAGCCATGCGCATCATCGTTTAAACGCCCACCGTTCAAGATAGCGACGACGCGCGACCGGATTACATCCGGGTCGTGATCGGCAAGCAGACATTGCGTGCGCCGCGATTCCGCCCAGACGCTATCAGCGTCCGTAAGAAATGCGAGAGCATCACGCCGCGCCGTGACGGCCTCGTCGGGGGTCGAACAGGCGATGGAGACCGAAAACAAGTCTATAACCGCCTGCGCGAGGACGGCACGGGCCAGCAGTTGTTCCGGCAATGCGTGCCGCGTCTGATCTAGGATCATACGGCCAAGGGCAGGCCTAAATCGCCGCCTTCCTCTGTGATAAGATCAATCTCGTCCTCCGTGCTGCGCGTGACGATCTCGCCCCGGCGCATCGCGTCGATGAAGGTCTGACGCGAGATTGCACCAGCCGTCCATGACTTGAGCAACGCCGTGATGGTCGCGGGGTCCATCTGTGCCGACACAAGGTCACGGTTGAACTCGACATTCACCTCGCCGGGCTGAACCCAGTCAGCAGCCCACATCAGAAGGGTTCTGATACCGGCTTCGACCATGTTGATCGACGACAGCAGGACCGACGTATCGTTCTGGTATCTCATAGAAGCGGTTTGCGCAGCCTCATTGCGGCGCTGACCGGACAGGATCATCGTTGCGCCCAGTGCAGCCATGCGCTGCTCTTTGTCCTGCAAGGCCTGCCGCAGGCTGTTGTGGGCGTCGGAGGGGGCCGACAGGTAGAAGGCGGTACTCCCTTCGGGCAACATCCACATGGTAGAGGGGCCAATTGCCGAGGGCTTCTGCTTTTCGTTGAGAGGGCCAGTGACAACTGGCGTCGGCATGGCGGACAACCAGAGTGCATGTTCAAGGTTTGCGCTGTTTTCGAAGTGGGCGATATTGACGTCCACGAGGTCGAGCAGCGGGGGCTTTTCCGTGTCGGGCGCGAGGTTGTTCGGGCCGAAGATCACGGCGGGAATGTAGAAGATTGGGCCGCCGCTAAAGGTCGGCAGGATGTCTTCGCCAACTTGCACTTCCACACGCTGGGCATCGCCGGTTGAGGTGACATGATAGCGACGGATCGTAAGGGCGGGTTCAAGGGAAAGTACGAGGTGCTGTTCGGTGCCTGTGTCCTCCAAGTCCTCGTTGAACTCGTGAAGGCGCAGATAAGCCAGTCGCTTCACGCCGCCGATTACGTCCATGCGCCAGTCAAGGATCGACTCGGCCTCGAAGAACGAGATGTAGGGAGTGGTCAGAATCGAATTGCCGTCTTGGGGCATGTCGAGCAACGCGCAGCACCGTCCAATGGACAAGATTTCGCGAAGGATGTCCTCAGACAGGACTTCGATGCTGTTGCCATCATAGGAGGCATTGTCGAGCATCGGTTCGAGCCGTTTCGGGACAGTAATGATTGGCGGCTTGCGGAGTGCGAGGCCCAGCATTGCGTTCAACGAGTGATACGCGACCGGGAAAAAGTGTGCGCCCTTCACATACTGGTCAAACTCATTCTGGCTAAGACCTTGCGGGCGGCGCAGGTAGAGCGACGCGTTGCCGCGCATAGCGTCCTGGCCGTCTAGGGCGTGTCTGATGCGGTCATATTGGGGCCGGCGCGACTGGTAGGACCGATGATGGGTCGCCATCACTCATGCCTCCAGCAAGAGAGCGAACAGGTAGCGGAACGGCAACTCAAAACGCCCGCCGCCTGCGTGGACGCGCAAGACGTCACGGCTGCGGTCGATGCCGACCGAGTCGATCATCACATCGCGCTGTTCGGGATTGAGAAGAAGTTCACGCAGGCCGGATTGCAGGGCTGCTTTCGAGATCGGGATGGAGAAGGCGGTCGAGGACGAAACGGTTTTCTGTGCGAGTGTGCAGGACTCGCCATCGGCGGTGAAGGTGATTTGCATTGGTGTGCTTTCATTGTGGGCGAACGGCCATCCCAGAAAGGGTCGGCGCGCGAGGATGACCGTTCAGTTGAGCCACTACGCGCAGTCATACGATGGACGGATGCCGCCGGGGCGCTCAAGCACAGAAGAAGGTGTTGGAGGGGTTCACCGCTGCCGAAATAAGGTGGAGGTCAGAACGCTTGGCGAAGTTCGGTTGCGGGCACAGCGCGAGGCAGAGACGCGACACGCAGGCATTCGGGGTTGAATGCAGGTCCAGAGGCAAGATGCCACTTAGCGTGTCAGCAGATCGAGCACCTTCGTCGTATTGCGGGCGCGAGAGCGTTGGCTGGTAATGGCGATGCGTTGGATCAAGGGCGAAGCGTTGCCGTGTTCCACCTTTTCGTTGAATCTCGAAACAGTCTCGAAAACACGGGCGGGTGTGGAACATAGGCGAACCAACCGATTGATCAGCAAACAATTTCGAAGCCAGCAGTCGTCATTATGTATGACTGGGCCTGCGGAAGGTGTGCAGATGCGCACAGAATATAAGTTTTCTCATGGGGGACGTGCGGACGCGCGGAGTGTGGCCACCTAGAACAGCGATAATATGCCGTCAATCAAAGCAACCCATTGATTTACAATCGTTTCCCATGCCGCCCATGCCGTGTTTCGCGGCATGGGAATCGCAACCCATTGAACGTAAAGGCATTTCCATGCTTAACATGCCAAACATGCTATATTACTAATTCTCCAGCGAAGCGTGATACAGCCATCCACGTCGCCACTCTGGAAGTGACCGAAAATCCCCGTGTAAGCATGTTAAGCATGGAATTGTCTTTGCAAACAATCGTATAGGTTCCCACGCTAGCGACCGTAGCATGTTAAAGCTTAGCCGTGGCATGGGAAAAACGATCAGAACGGTATGTCGGCTTCGACAACCTTGCCTTGATCCATCACGATCTGGCGCTCTAAGTACTGCTCTAGGTCGTCGGCATCGCCACCATTCGGGTCTGCCGCTAGATGCACTGCCGTGTCCGGCTCATACGCAATCCAAGCCTCCGGCCCTTCATGTGCCTGCCCCGTGACCGCTGACACCATCGCCCGGAGTTCGCCCAGCGGCGGCATTTGCAGCCCGTCGCGATCCGTGCGCTTAGTGATGATCGGCGTGATGACACCATTGCCGTCGGGCCGCCATTCGATGCGCTTGACCTTGATGCAGTTGCGGGCCGTCTGCGCACCGAACCGCTTGCGCAGATCGTTTGCGAGTGACTGTGAAGTCAACCAGCGCCCACCGCGCTCTTTGACCGCCTCATAGACGGCAGCCGAGGCCACCCGACCGTCGCCACGAAGATCATCAGGGCATGTGCCGGTCTCGACCATATGGACGAGCACCTGCAAAAGGGGGTCCGAGGTGATCTTGTCTTCACCCTTGGCGTCCGTGAGATACGGAAAGCTGATCAAAGCCTTGTCCACCTTGTAGTCGAGCAAGTAGCGCAGCACAGCGCCCGGATCATCGCGGATCAGGCTGTAGTAAGGTGCCCACCATTCATACGAAGCACGCGACGTAGGGGAGTGCGGGCAAGCAGGTTTCGACTCGATGATCGTCCACCGGCGGTCATCATTGTCGATTGCAACGGCCTGCGAGTTGTTCGTCGTGGCGATGATGCGGAAGATGTTGGGCGTGGTGAACGTCTTGCGGTTCTTAGGTTCGAACGTCCAGTCATCCGCCGTGATCAGGTTTTTCAGCATCAACTGCTGTTGCGGGCTGCCGGTGAAGAAGGCCTCCTCGCACAGCAACGCTGTCTTGCCCACGAGCATGTCATTGAATTGCTGCGTCACGCGGTCGGAATTTGTGACCTCAAGAGCCAGGTTGCCCAACGCCGCTTTGACGCATTTGCCGAGGAACGACTTGCCCGAGCCTTGCGGCCCGCGCAACGCGAGGCCTGCACCGGGCCGAGGCGACCAAGGCTGCTGAATGGCGTCCGCGATGAAAGTCATCACCCAGTGCGCCAGCTCCTGATCCCCGTAGCACAACATTTCGACGACGTATTTCTCGAACAAGGAGGCGTCGCCATTAGTTGGCTCCACCGGCCACCCGCGAAACAGATTCCACTTGTCGCCTTCGTATTCCGGCGCGGCGAAGGTATAACCGTTGAACTGACGGCGGCGAGGTGAACTGAGCCACCTGTTGCGCACCCCCTCGTCTGGCTTTGTCAGAAGATAGAAGCTGTCCGTGTTTGAAACATCGCCCGACGTGGTGTTCAAGAATTCCACCTTGCCGTTGACGTTCATCAGCGCCCATTCCTCGTTGAAGTCGGAGATATCACCGGCAGACGCCTTCTTACCCGGCCACGGGCCTTTGTAGCCGTGCCGTGTTGCGATCCGCCAGAACGACAACGGCGAGTATTTCTTCGGCTTGAAGGCCTTCCACTGATCCTCGTCGCCCCGTCGATATTTGTCCGATGTCTTCGTCCATTCGAGCCAGCGTTCATGCGCCCAATCCGCGCGTGGACCTTTGCCAAACGCCGCGACAAGCCCGATGCCCGCACCACCCCACTTCGCGTAGTCGTTCACATCGAAATTCTTGATGTAGCAGTCGAAGGCCGCGTCCTCGTTCGCCGCACCCATGTCCGCCGGTGCAACCTCCGCCGATGCCACCGGCACAAATTCCAGTGTCAGATCGTCAAGGCTGCATTCTTCGAGTGACACAATGGAACCGCTGGACACTAGGCGCATAGGCACCGATGCGCGACTGCACGGGATCGCCACGTTCTGGTTCTCATCGCCCTTGGGCAACACTTCGACACCGTGTTCAATGTGTGAAAGTTTGCCTCGTGCATCGAGTTTTTTCTGGTTGAGCTTGCCTGACGCGACTGGCACATAGCGAGCGTGGTCCTCATCCACCAGTGCGAGGATGTCTTTCGAGGCCTTCCACAGCGCATCCTGTGACATGGCCTGCTCGAAGAACATCCAAATATGGTAGCCATGACCGCCGCCGGAACGGAAGATCAGGTGCGGCACGCCCAGCGCGTCCAAGGCCCGCGCAACCGTGATCGTCGGGGCAATGGCGATGCCTTCCTTGTCATGATCATCAAAGTCAAAGACAAGGCACGGCGACTTGCCGTTGTCCGTCATATACATGCCGAGCGGCTGCGAGCCGTCGAGGTGTTTCGCGATCTTGTCTAGCGTGATCGGGCCTTCAACTTTTCGGTAGGCATATTTGCCTTTCTTCCGGTCAAAGAATCCCTCCGTGTGGGCTTGCTTGTCTGCAAGCGCAACGATTTGTTCGACGATATTCATTTCTTCTCTCCGATTTCGGAGAGCGACGGACAGTCACCTAACATGCTGGTTGGATGCTCCGTTGCGGGCCAATATATTGCCAGCACAGACGCTTGTGGTAGGGCGCGAGAGCATCCAGTCAGAGGGGCGGCCATCAGGTCGCCCCTTTTAATTTCCAGTAACCCAAGCATCGACGTCTTCACGGCGATAGCGAACCCAGCGTTCAGTCGGCTGCCGGAACTTCGGACCGATGCCCTCTTTGCGCATCTGATAGAGGCGTTCGGCTGAAACTTGCAGATAGGCCGCGCATTCTTGCGTGGTCATCAACTGCGGCGGGTTTGCCCGCAGTGATATGTCGAGGATTTGGTCAAGCTTCGACTCAATGGTCGATAGGTCGGTCATGATTGTCACCATTCTAGGTTGGTGCCAAATGACCGGGGCGCGTCCTGCTTCTGATCGGTCGGGATCGCTGATCCCAGTCGCCGTTTGCGCCTTCGGCCTCACATCACGGTCAGGTCAATGCCCGCGTGTGGAGGCGTGATATGATTGATTTAAGACGCAGATCGGGAAATTTCAATAACAGAACAAGGTGCCGACTTACAACGCGACATGATGTAGGCAGACACCTTGTTCGCCGCATTACGTTGGGAGTCGAGATCGGGAACGCCGTAGTGGCCAAGCATGGCGATCTCATTGCCAGTCAGGTTCTGTTGGTTCAACCAGCGTTGCAGGTGATAGGGCATCACGACGGACATGGCGGCTTCGTTCCACAGGTGGCGAACGTCGCCGGGGGCTGTCAGTGGCAGTCGGTCGAGAACGTCGAGATGGCCGAGGATGCCTTTGATACGGCGGGTCGCTGGGAAGACCCAATCGCTGCCATGAAGGTCGCGCAGCCGGTTGAATACGGACAGCGAGAAGGTGGAAATAGCGACAGTGCGCCCATTATCATCGCGCTTGAGGCGGTCGAAGGTGACAGTGCCTGCATCAAGGTCAACATGTGACCATGTGAGAGAACGCAGCACGTTTTCGCGGACGCCCATATGCCAGCGCAATTCCCAGCAGGCACGCTTGATCTCATTGTCCACATCTTCGATTTCTTGCCAGCGGTCAGCCCAGTCAATGTCGCGGTCAATCTCACGCTTCGGTTGCTTGGTAATGTCGGTCAGTGTCGGGATCGCCAAGACGACGGCATGAACCTTGCACGCATGGCGGAGGGTCGCGCCGATCACGGCATGGGCGCGATAGGCCGCGTGCGGGTGATCCTTTTGCACGGCGTTGAGGTGCTGGTTGATGTTGCGGGTCGGCAGCTTGTCGATCACGATTTCCGCCCACGTTGATAGGTGCAATTCGAAGCTGCGACGGTACTCCTTCGCCGTGCTTTCGCGCATCCGACTCTTGCCGGAAAAGCGCGGGCTGGTCTGGTGCGTCAGATAGGCGTCAAGCGCGGAGGCAAGCGTCGGCAGGGGTGGTGCATCGTCCTCGACAGCCTTCATCGCCTTCTCTGCGCGGCTCATGTGCTCTCCGGCGTCCATTTCCGACTTCACCTCGCAGGCGATACGCCATGCCTCCTCACGCTTCATCTTGGGGAACTGGCCGATCTTGGTCTGGCGCGACTTTTGCGCGGCACCGTCCCACTTCGACGCATACCAAGTTTTCGAGCCAGCGGTGATGCACAGGCGCAGCCCGCGATAGGTTTTGTCCGAACACCATTCGGTCTTGTCCGTGTGCTTGATCCGTTGGATCGCGCTATCGGTGAAAGTCATCTGCGTCGCCATTACATGCTCCTGTTTTCGAGAACTTTTCAAGAACACGTTACGGCGAAGTTGGTCAGACACCAACCGAAGATGTAGGTAGATCACTGTTTTTGTTGATTATTTTGGTGGAGATCATATGCAGTTGGACGTAACTGCTGCCATTCGTAATGATGGGGTCGGGGGTTCGAGTCCCTTCAGCGGCACCACAAGACCACCTTCGCACCCGCAGGAGATGAGGTTTTTCCTCGCAGGCTGCGTGCGTGCCGGGTGAGCGCACTCAAGGCGCCGTGTTCACGCACCCGTGGGTCGATGTCCTGCCACAGCACGTCAAACGCTCGTCCATTGCTTGCGGTCACCGGGCGCTCGACCTTTGTCAAGCGCGGCAGGTCCGACAATTCACCCTGTCCATCTGCAATCCTGCGGTGGCTCCCGGCAGTAGTCCGCACGGAAGCACGTGCCACCGCGGGGCCAGAACTTCGCGCGACTGGGCCCACCGAAACGGGTTTCCGCGACGCCGAACTGCCGCGGAAAACCGTCAGGGCTGGTCGGAAGCAGATCGGGACGACCGCTTCTGCACCGCAGGTTCGCCTCGCAAGGCTCCTCAGGCAATTTGCTTCAGGGCAAGAGGGCGTCACCCTTGTCCGGAACGGCCATCGCGCCGCCACCGGCGACCCAACGACCGAGGCTATGGTTTTTTGCTATGCGACGGCGACTCCTCGACGCCAGCCCAGACAGCCGAAGGCCCCGATTGCGGCCAGCAGAAGCGAGAGCGACGCCGGCACCGGCACTGGCAGGGCCGCCACGATATCCCGTGTTCCGATGTCTACCGGCGCTGAAACCCAACTGGCCCCCAGCAAAGGCTGTCCGCGGTGCCGGCGCCTGCCCGTGTTCCCGAGCCCAACGTCACTTGAAGCGGGCCGACGATTGAACCGGTGGCCGGCAGGAAAGGTGAATGGGTGCCGATGTCGAGAATGTTGCCAGTACCGCCCGTAGTCACGGATGTGCTGGAATACCCCTCCAGGGTCCACCTACACTCCGCTCTGGGCGCCGGATGGCCGATCATGGGCATCACTCTATTCCCTCGGGCTTTTCTTGCTTTTCCTGTGATTTCTTGACTTTCTTGGCGCTGCCGTCCGCAAATACATCGCTCCACCCACCCAAAGGTGGTGCCGCGCCCGCCAATGGCGCTTGTCGGGCCCGTCATCCGCATCGACAATCGACCGCTCCGGCACCACGCATCCGCCACAGAATGCGTCAAAGGACGCGACATGAGCCTTGGGGCCAATGGATTGGCCGGCGAGCCCGGCCATTGGGCCCGGCCGGGTCCGTGGCGCTCCGTGCCTTGGCGGACATCCGGGCAAGGGCTGGCGAGCCGCTCAAACAGAATGTTAGTCTTTCGGGTGATAGGGGAAGGTGTTCAGCAACGGGATCCCTTATGATGAGCGAACCTAACCGCGTCCTTCTCGGGAAACTTGTGGCTGACCATGTTCTGGAAGGTATCGTTCTGACCGATGCCGCGGGCATCGTCGTCTGGGTCAACCCGGCGTTCCAGAGGCTCTGCGGCTACAGCCTCGAGGAGTTGGTCGGCAAGCGGCCGGGCGATGTCCTGCAAGGCGAGGCGACCTCCCCCGAAAGCCGGCAGAAGATTGCCAGGGCGATTGCCGACCGGACCTCCGTCAAGGTCGATGTCGTCAACTATTCCAAGGCCGGAAGCCCCTATATCTCCGAGATCAACCTCGGCCCGATCTTTGACGACACGGGCGAGCTGACCCATTTCGTGGCGGCGCAAAGGGACGTGACCCTGGAACGCTCGCTCGCCCAGGAAAGCACCGATTTCAAGGCCTACCGCCGGGCGCTCGACCTTCAGGCGATCGTCTCCGTCACCGATCCGCGCGGCAAGATCACCTATGTGAACCCGAAGTTCTCTGCGATCAGCGGGTACAGCTCGGACGAGCTGGTGGGGAAGACCCATCGCGTCGTCAATTCCGGGACCCACGAAAAGGACTTCTTCCGCGAGATGTGGCAAGAAATCCGTGCAGGCAAGACATGGCACAACGAGGTCTGCAATCGCACCAAGGCCGGAGAGCTCTACTGGGTCGACACGACGATCGTTCCGGTGCACGGGCCCGGGGGTGAAATCATGCGCTATGTCTCCACCCGCTACGAGGTCACAGAGCGGAAGGCCATTGAGGAGAAGTTGCGCCAGATCGCCGAAGTCGACGCGATGACCGGGCTCGCGAACAGGGCGAAATTCACCGATCTGCTCGAAGTGTGCCTGCAGGATCCCGAGGACGGGGGCGGCCTGGTGGTCATGCTGGACATCGACCATTTCAAGGACCTCAACGATTCGCTGGGCCATCACTTCGGCGATCTTCTCCTGAGGGAGATCGGGCGCCGTCTCACCCAGACGCTGGCATCCGATTGCGTGGTCGCCCGGCTCGGCGGGGACGAGTTCGCCGCTCTGATCCCTTCGCCCGGCGGTCGGCCGGATGCCGAGGAGCGGATCGCCGAGATGCACGCCGCCCTCTGCGACACGATGACCCTTTCCGAAACCGTCTACCTGCCGGCGGTCTCGATGGGCGTCACGCGATACCCCGACGATGCGGAAACCGTCCAGGGGGCGATGATCAATGCCGACGTCGCCCTCTACGAGGCAAAGCGCGATGGCCGCAATCAATGGTGCTTCTTCGATCCGCAGGTCAGGCGGCGGCTGGAATACCGCAATCATCTCAAGGCCGTCCTGCTGCACGCGCTCGACAACGACCGGTTCGACATCACCCTGCAGCCCTATTGCTGTGTCCGCACCGGGGCGCATCGCGGGTTCGAGGTGCTCGCCCGGCTTGATCATGACGGCGTCCCCGTTCCGCCCGACTCCTTCATTCCGCTTGCCGAAGAGCTCGGGCTGATGTCCCGCATCGGCAGGATCCTGCGGGCGAAGGCGTTCGAGGCCCACGGCCGGATGATCGAGATGGGGCTGCGCCCCCGCGAGCTCGCCATCAACGTCGCCGCGCAGGAATTTCGCGAGCCCGCCTTCGTCGAGACCCTGCAGGCGCTCTTGCGGGAGCATCACATCTCTCCCGGCGACCTTGTCATCGAAATCACCGAAACCGCCCTGATCGGCCGGTCTACGGACACGGTCGCCAAGGCCCTGCACCGGCTCCAGCGGACCGGCGTGCAGGTGGCCCTCGACGATTTCGGCACGGGGTTCTCTTCGCTCTCCCACCTCAAGGATTTCTCGGTCAACAAGATCAAGATCGACAAGAGCTTCATCGGTGACCTGGAGGATGACGAGGGGGACCGCGCGCTTGTCGACGGTCTGATCATGCTTGCCGGGCGGCTTGGCCTTTCAGTGGTCGCAGAAGGGGTCGAGACGGTGGCGCAGATGAAATACCTCGGTGTTGCGGGCTGTCACTATCTTCAGGGCTTCGCCCTTTCCCCGCCGCTGTCGCTCGAGGCTGCGGTCCGTTTCCTCGATCCGCGGCATGAGCCCCATCACGCGGCGGGTTGACGGCGGGGGCGTTGCGCCATGCGGGTCGCATTTAGGTACTGATGTTTCCCGCGGGTATTCGCATTCTTCGGTCAAACGACCCGGAGAACGCACCATGTCCACACCCGTCACGGAAACGCCTGCCGCGCCGTCGCACCTGGCCCAGGCCCATTTCGAAGCCATGCTGCAATTCGAGACCGATTGCTGGGACACGCATGAAAGCCTGAGGGCCGAGGACCCGGATTTCATCCTGGTCGACGTCCGGGCGCCGCAGCTTTTCGCCGAGGGGCACATCGCGGGCGCCGTGAACATTCCCCACGGCAAGATGACGGAGCGACGGATGGCGGAGTATCCCACCGACATGACCTTTGTCGTCTATTGCGCAGGGCCCCATTGCAACGGTGCGAACAAGGCGGCGCTCAGGCTGTCCCGCCTCAACCGGCCGGTCAAGATGATGATCGGTAGCGTGACAGGCTGGCTCGACGAGGGGTTCGCGTTGACCGATCCCGAGTGACTCGTGCCCGCGCCCGCCGCCCGCCGGCATCGACGCGTGTGTCCCGTGGTCAAGGTGGCGATCCCGGCTCCGGCGTCAGGCGTGCCAGGATCGCCCGGGGGCGGCCGCTACTGGAAGTAGCTTCGGACGAGGCTTTCCGCGATCAGGCTCCAACCGTCGGCCACGACGAAGAAGGCCAGTTTGAACGGTAGAGAGACGATTGCCGGTGGCACCATCATCATGCCCATCGACATGAGCACGGCCGCCACGACGAGGTCGATGATCAGGAAGGGCAGGAAGATCAGGAACCCGATTTGAAACGCCCGTTCGATTTCGCTCAGCAGGAACGAGGGCACGAGGATCGACAGGGGCTCGGCCGAGAGCGACTCCGCCGGCGCATAGCCCGGCCGCAGGGAGGCCAGGGCCTCGAATGTGTCCAAGTCGAGCCGAGCCGCCATGAACAGGCGGAACGGCTGGATGGCCTGTCCCAGCGCCTGTTCGATCTCGATCTGCTCTTCAATCAGGGGCTGGATCCCCGTCTCCCAGGCTTCCATGAAGACAGGTTCCATGACGAAATAGGTCAGGAAAAGCGCCAGGGTCACCATCAGCATGTTCGGTGGCGACTGCTGCAGTCCGATCGCCTGCCGCAAGATCGCGAGCACGGTCACGATGAACGGGAAGCAGGTGATCATGATCGCCAGCCCCGGCACGAGGCTCAGCACCGTGATCAGCGCCAGAAGCTGTATCGACCGGGTCGCCAGGGATTCGCCATCGCCGAGGCTGATGGACAGCTCCTGTGCCGAGGCCGGCCCCGACACCAGCAATAGGAGCAGGACCAGGATCAGGGGAAACGGGGGGCGCACCTTAGCTCAGACCGTCCTGGAACTGCGCGACTTCCGTCAGTCGGACGGCGAGTTGTCCCGGCTCCCCCCCGTCCATCTCCTGTAGCTCCCCGCGCGCGATCAGCCGGTCGCCCACGTAGAGCTCGACCGGGTCGTCGATCTTCTTGTCGAGCGCCAGCACCGCGTTTTCCTCGAGCGCCAGCAACTCGCGGACCGTCGGCCGCGCTCGGCCCACGGTCACGGTCACCTCGATCGGCACCGCCCGAAGCGGATGTGCCTCCGCCTCGGAATGATAGTTGATGTCATCCATGTCGTGCCCTCCGGGTATCCTCGACAAACAATCCCGCAAGCGCCTGTCCCAGTTCGGAAACCAGGCGATCGAGATCCAGCATTGTTTCGCGCTTTGCCCCGCGGATCAGAACCTCGCCGTGGCCGAGGTCCTCGTCCGACTGGACGACCACGGCGCTTCCGGCCTGGCGTTCCGCGATCTCTCGGACGGCCTCCACCGAGCCCGGGGCGACCAGCAGGGAAATCGAGGATTTCGTGTCGGCCTCCGCCGCCTCGACCAGGGTTTCCGCGATGTAGGGCGCCAGGCTCGCCTGCGCCGCCTTGGGCAGCAGGATCTCCGTCACTGCCGTGAACAGCGGGCGCAGCGCCTGGAGCAATTCCGTCCGGGCCTCGGAGTGGGTGAACGTCAGCTCCGTGAAGGACTGGGCGATCTCGGCGGAGAGCTGCGCCTGTTCCGCCATGGCTTCGGCCCGGCCCGCCTCGAGCCCGGTCCGGAACCCGTCCTCGTAGCCGAGTTCTGGTTCGGGGATCTCGACCGCCTCGACTGGCGTCGATTGCTCGCGGACGTCGAAGGATTCGAGAAAGGGCGTTCGTCCCATCTATGCGATCTCCTCGGATTCCTTGTCGTCGACCCAGCTTTGCAGGATCTGCAAGGTTTCCTCTTGCCTCTGTTCCATCAGGCGACGCAGACGTGACACTGGGTCCAGCCCGGAGAGGTCCTCCGCGTCGTCCTCGTCCTCGTAGAGCGCCATGTCGAAGGTCGGCAGGTCGCCCAGCGAGAAGTCGTCGTCATTTTCGGTTTGCTCCTCGACCAGCGCGGGGAGGTTCGGCGTGGCGGCGTCGGATCCGCCTTTTCCGGCGCTCTCCAGCGCGAGGGCCGATTGCGGCGCGGGCACCGCGGCGCGGGACCGGGAGGCCAGGATCGGCCGCACGACAAAGAGCCCCAGAACGAGCGCCACCGCCGCGAGCACGCCAAGCTGGATCAGCCGCATCAGGTCAAGCGGGGTGTCCCGTGCCGCAATCGGCTCTGCCGCGGATCCGTCCGCGGGAATCGGCTCGAAGGACATCGACCGAATCGTGATGACATCCCCCCGGCTCTCGTCGAAACCGACGGCGGAGGCCACGAGGTCCCGCAGATCGGCGAGTTCCTCTTCGGTCCGGGGGCTGGGCGTGGCCACGCCCGCGTCATCGACGGTGATGGCATCGTTGACGAGCACGGCGACCGAGATCTTCTTGATCGCTCCGGGGCCACGAATGATTTCGCGCTGTGTCTCCGAGACTTCGTAGTTGGTCAGCTCCCGGGTCTCGCTGGTCTGGCTGCTCGATTGCCCGTCGCCGGCCGCCGCGTCACCGTCGGGGAGATTCGAGGCGACGGTCACCGCCCCGCCGCCCCGGCTGTCCGTGGACGAGTTGCTTCTCTCCTCGATCTCCGTGGAAATCGCGAACCGGCTCTCGGGGTCGAATCGGCGCTCGGTGATCTGCTCGCTGTCGGTCTCGGTTTCGAGGGTCAGCTCCACGATGGCATTGCCGGGGCCGACCCGCGCCTCCATCAGGCGGGCGACGCGGGCGCGCATTTCGGCCTCGCGGTCGGCAGAGCCGGCGAGCCCGGTGTCGTCGTCGGCCAGCGGGACGAGGCCGCCCTCTCCATCGATCACGGCGACATCGTCGTGGGACAGGCCCGAGACCGCGGAGGCCACCAGGTAGCGCAGCGCCTTGGCCCGCGCCGGGGTCAGCGAGCCGTCGGCCGTCGAGACGGTGACGGCCGCGGTGGGCCGGTTGTCACGCTGGAATCCGCGCGTTGACGGGGTGGAGATATGCACCCGGGCGGACCGGATCCCCGGCCCCGTCTCGATCGTGCGGGCAAGCTCCCCCTCCTTCGCGCGCCAATAGGCAGCGTCGAACATCTGCGAGGTGGTCCCGAAGCCGCTCAGCGAATCGAGCAGCTCATAGCCCTGGGACCCGTTCGCGGGCAGCCCTTCGCTCGCGAGCGTCAGGCGCAGGGTATCGCGCTCGGCGGCGTCGACGTAGATCGCGCCGCCGCGCACCTCGTAGGTCATGCCACGGGCATCGAGCGCCGCGATTACTTCTCCGGCCGCGCTGTTCTCCAGGCCGGCGTAAAGCAGGCTCATCTCCCGATTCGAACCGCTTCGGCCAAGCGCCAGGACGGCGCCGAAGACGGCGAGGGTGGCAACGACGACGATGATCTTTCGCCGGGCATCAAGATTGGACCAAACGGACCCGAGACCTTCCAACGGACACCTCCACATCACCGGACTTTCTGTCCAGCACGGCAATCAATGCGCGATCAGACTTAATAATCGGTTAGCTGTTCCCGGTTTATGAGAGGTGGCGAACGCAGAGGGATGTGACCATGACGGACACAAGTGCAGGGGCCCTGCCGGATGAGAATGCCGAGCGGGCCGCCGGGAAGAAATCGTCGAAACTGCCTCTTGTCGCCGGCTTGATTCTCGCCGTTGCCGGGGGCGGCGGCGGGTTCACGGCGACGCAGATGGGCCTGCTCGACGGCCTCATGGGCGGCAAGGTGGCGGAGCCCGCAGGCCATGCGGAGCCCGACCCCCTCGCCCCCGTCGCCTTCGTCGTGCTCGATCCGGTGGTGATCGCGCTGCCGGGCTCCAACGGGCGCGATCACCTGCGGTTCACCGCCCAGCTGGAGGTGCCGCCGGACCAATTCGACGCAGTCGAGGCGATCAAGCCGCGAATCGTCGATGTGCTGAACGGCTATCTCCGCGCGGTGGACGTTCGCGACATGGAAGATCCCAGCTCTCTCATGCGGCTGCGGGCGCAGATGCTCCGCCGGATCGAGGTGGTCGCTGGCCAGGGCCGGGTGACCGACCTTCTCATCATGGAATTTGTACTGAACTGACCGGGTGAAAAGATGAACTTTGTTGCTGATATCCTGCTCGCGGCCGGGGCCATCGGGGCCGGTCTTTATTGCTATGTCCTGTCGGGTCGCCTGCGCAGGTTCACCGATCTGGAAAAGGGCGTGGGCGGCGCCGTTGCCGTGCTGTCGGCCCAGGTGGACGACCTGACGCGCACCATCGCCAAGGCCCAGGCCCAAGCCCGCGAGCAGGGCAAGGCGCTCGTCCAGCAGACCGAGCGGGCCGATGCGGCCGGCAAACGGCTGGAGCTGCTCCTCGCCTCGCTGCACGACCTGCCCGAGGCCGAGCAGCCGCAGAAGCCCAGGAACCCGTTCTTCGTCCGCCATCCCGAAGAAAGCAAAAGAACGCCATGAAACGCAGTTCCGCCCGACGCAGTGTCCTGTTCGTCATCGCCGGTCTGCTGGTGGCCTCCGGCCTGTTGCGGCTGGGGGGAGAGGCGGGCCAGGCCATCGCCAGTTCCGCCGCGGACGAGACCGGCGCCGAAGTGACGGGGCTCGCCGGCTGCATCCCGCGAGAGGAGATTTCGGCCATGCTCAGCGCACTAGACAGCCGCGAGGCCCGGATCGAGGAGCGCGAGCTTCAGTTCGCGAATCGCATGCAGGCCCTGCGCGTCGCCGAGATGGAGATCGAGGCGCGGCTGGCCGAGCTTCAGGCCGCCGAATCCTCCCTTGCCGAGACCATCGCGCAGGTCGACACGGCCGCGGAATCGGACCTGGAGCGCCTGGTCGCCGTCTACGAGAACATGAAGCCGGGCGATGCTGCGGCCTTGTTCGAGACCATGGCCCCGGAATTCGCAGCGGGCTTCGTCGGCCGCATGCGCCCGGACGCCGCCGCGGCGATCATGGCCGGGCTGGAGCCGAATACGGCCTATTCCATCAGTGTGATCCTCGCCGGTCGCAATGCCAACGCACCGCGCAATTGACGCTTGACCGCATCTTAACTCCATCAGGGTAGCCATTGTGAAGAATATCAGCGGGCAGGCACAATGATTGGCATCATCGGAATCGTACTCATCTTCGTCATGGTTTTCGGGGGGTACATCCTTGCGGGCGGCAAGATGCAGATCATCACGAAATCCCTGCCGTTCGAGATGATCATCATCGGTGGCGCGGCGGTGGGCGCCTTCGCGATCGCGAACGATGTCGCGTCGATCAAGCAAACACTCAAGGACGTGGGCAAGGTCTTCAAGGGCCCGAAATGGAAGGGCGAGGATTACCGCGACCTTCTGTGCCTCCTGTTCGAGCTGATCCGGATCGCCCGCAACAACCCGGTCGAGATCGAGGAGCATATCGAATCCCCGCCGACCTCTCCTGTCTTCGGCCGCTACCCGCGCATCGCCGCCGACAGCGAGGCGGTGGCGCTGATCTGCGACACGCTCCGCTCGGCCTCGATGAACTACGACGACCCCCACCAGGTCGAAGAAATCCTGGAAAAACGGCTGGAATCGTCCCTGCAACACAAGATGCACTCGTCCCACGCCTTGCAGACCGTGGCCGACGGGCTGCCCGCGCTGGGGATCGTCGCCGCCGTTCTGGGGGTGATCAAGACCATGGCCTCCATCGACCAGCCGCCCGAGGTTCTGGGCGGTTTGATCGGCGGTGCGTTGGTCGGGACCTTCCTGGGGGTCTTCCTCGCCTACGGTCTCGTCGGACCCTTCGCCAACAAGATCAAGTCGGTGATCGAGGAAGACATGCACTTCTACCAACTGATAAAGGAGGTCCTCGTCGCGAACCTCTACCTTCACGCGACGAACATCTGCATCGAAGTCGGCCGCCAGAACACGCCGTCGCAACACAGGCCCAGCTTTTCGGACCTGGAAGACGCGCTCAAATCCGTGAAACAGGGCGCGGCATGATCCGGTCTCTTCTGGTCGTCCTGCTTTCTGTCGTCGCCGGTGCAGCAACGGCCCAGACCGTCGCCATACGCAGCGGCTGGCAGGCGGAGTTTACGCGGCTCGTCTTCTCGATCCCGCCGGCGGTGGAATGGGAGCTCACCGAGGCGGAGGAAGGATACCTCCTGACGCTCGACGACCCAACGGTCGTCTACGATCTGGAGGGCGTCTTCGAGAGAATACCGCAAAGCCGGCTGGCCAACCTCACGCCTGATGGCAACGCGCTGAAGATCGACCTTGCCTGCGATTGCCGGGCCGATGCGTTTCTCTGGCGGCCCGATCGCCTGGTCATCGATATCAAGGATGGCACGGCGGAGGATGGCGCCGATACCGTCGTCGCGTCAGACGGGGCCGGCAGCCAGTCGCCGCCGGCCGTCGCCGATGAGCCCTTGGTGCGCCTGCCGCTGATCGTGACCGACACTGCCCACAGCTACGAGGTGCTCCTTCCCGAAGTCTTCCATGAGCGGGACGAGGACCAGATCGCCGAAACCGAGAGGACCATCATCGAGAGTGTCGCCAGGGCGGCAAGCCAGGGCCTGATCGACGCCGTCCCTGCCTCCGCGACGGAGGCCGCGCCGCCGGATGCCGAGCCTGTGGAGGTCTCGGAGGAACCGCCAGTACCCGCGGAGGGGCTTGTCCCGCCGGACATCGGCCTGGTCGCGCGGACGAGCATAGATCGCGATCTCGCAAATCTGGCGATGCCGTTTGCAGGAGGTACAATCGAGACGGCCTGTCCGGGCAATGAGGTCCTCCGGGTCGCGGATTGGGGCGATGCGCGATCGTTTCACGCGCAATTGGGAGAGGTGCGCCGCTCCCTGTCCGGCGGCGCCGGACCGCTCCCACTGGAGGAGTCCCTGACGCTCGCGCGGCGATACCTCTACTTCGGTTTCGGCCACGAGGCGGCCTTTGCCCTGCGTTCGGCGGAGACGACAACGGCGGAGGTCGCAATGCTGTCGGACGTCGCCATGATCATCGAGGGAGAGCGCACCAGGTCGGGCATTCTCGAAACCAACATCGAATGCGGGGGCAGCGCCGCGCTCTGGGCGGCGCTCGCCTTGGGCGAGATTCCCTCCGGCCAGGACTTTGACCGCGATTCGGTGATCTTCGCCTTTCTCGATCTGCCGCAATACGTTCAAGGCGCGGTTGGTGGAGAGCTGGCGAATATCTTGCTGGAACATGGGGACATCGATGCCTCCATGATCTTTCTTGGCCGGACGGAACGGGCCACGGACATCGATTCCGAGGGTCTGCGCCTGGCGTCCATCGATGTTGAGATGATGAACGGCGATCCACGGCAGACGTTCAGCGAACTGCTGAATCTGGCGCGGACCAGAGATCGCTACAGCGAAGAGATCATTCTGCGGATCTTTGATCTTGCCAATGAGCTCGACGTCCCCGTGCCCCGAGACATCCTGGACCTTTCGGCCGTCTATCGCTTCGAGGCGGACGAGAGCCCCCGGCTTCGAAAGCTGATCAGCGGCGAGGTTCAGGCCACCCTTTTCGCCGGGGATTTTCAAAGGGCGCTTGATATCGTCAACGAGGAAAGCCGCCGCATCGAACGCGATCACCTGCAAGTTCTGAACAGCAGCATCGCGTTCGCGGTGGCCAGGGAGGTCGACGACGTGTCGTTCCTGACGTTTTCACTGGAAGATCTGCCGCGCCCCTTGCTCGCCGGTGCCGAAAACGCCATCGCGGCGCGGCTGCTGCAGCATGGACTTGCGGACGCGGCGCAGGACGTTCTGATGACGACTCCCTATCGTCGGGATGCCAGCGAACGTCGCTACCTTCGCGCGGAAATCGCACTTCAGCTAGGAGAGCTTGACGCGGTCGGGGACATCCTGACCGCGATGACGGACCCCCGTTCGAACCGGATCCGGGCCGAAGCGCTGACCCTGGAGGAGGATTATGTCGGCGCGTTCTCCCTTGAAGGCCCCGAAATCGAGGGCACGGAGGACACGGAAGCCGCCTGGCGGGCCGGGGCTTGGGAGCGTTTGGCGGAGTCGGACATTCCGGAGGTCAAGGCCGTCTCGGAAATGATATTGGAATTACCCCCGGAGGAGGCCTTCACGGTCCCGCAGGAGCAGGCACCTGCCGGGCCCGGGGATCCCGCCGGCGAGGCGGACCCGCAGGATGACATCGAGGGACCGCTGGCGCGGAGCAACGCGATCCTGCAGAGATCCTACGAGTCCCGGGACATTGTGGCACAGGCGTTGGAGAGGTTTTCCGTCGAGAACTAACCGGCTATTCGTTCAGGTCGTTCCGGGGCGCAAGACCCGTCCGGCGACGGGCTTGGACGCCGGAGGAGTGGCGCGAGTGCCTGATCCGGGGCTTGCCGGATCCCGACAGGTTCGGAAACCGGCTAGCTTGATCTGTCGCGTCCCGCGATGAACCTCCGGTCTTTAGTATTCGGCTATTGGCCGTATCGGTGAATGAGGCCTTGTGACTCGAAGGGCGGTTGGCCCTTGCAAAACGTGCGCGGGATTCGCCTGTTGCGGGTCCGGATGGAGGGGTGTCGGTTGAAGAGATGATGTCCCAGGAGATGGTATGGCTCGCCTTGGGCCTCGCGCTTTCAGGCGGGCCGGGTTGATCAGTCGCTCTGTGCCGCAGGCAGGCTGACGCCGAGATCATCGCAGACGGGAGGCGAGCGTTTCCGGCGTCCTGTATCTGGCGCGCTGGACCGTCCGTTCCTCGGTCTGCTCCATCAGGATCGCGGCGACGAGGCGCCGGATAGAGGCCCCGTTTGGAAAGATACCGACGACGTCTGTGCGTCGCTTGATCTCGCCGTTCAGCCGCTCGGTCGGATTGGGAACCGGTTGAGGTTCACGGTGCCGATGTTCGGCGTTGATTCTTTGATCAGGGTGTACGCTGCGAGCATCCGGGACAGAGGCGCCGGGAGCACGAAGGTGCGGGCAGGCCGTTCTCATCGCATGAGCTGAGAGCTCGAGTTGGTCGCTGGCCGCCTCTGCGACTCGCCCGGTTGCGCCGAGAGTGCGAATCCGTAGTTGTCGTGTCGCCCGCCGCTCCCGTTGTTTTCAACTGGCAAGGGAGGTGCGCATGCGGCGCGTGATCGGAATGGAGATCCACCGGACTTTCGGGCAGGGGGTGATCTGGGAAAACGGTCTGACCCGACAAGAAGGTCGGGTCGAGATGACCCGCACGGCCCTGGAGGGCTTCGGCCGGCAATTGAAGAAGACGGACAAGGTGGTGATCGAGGCGACCGGCAACTGCATGGCGGTGTCCCGGGTTCTGTCGCCAATGTGAAACGGGTGGTGATTGCCAACCCCCTCCGGGTGAAAGCAATCGCCCATGCCCACGTGAAGACCGAAAAGGTGGATGCGGCGACATTGGCGAGCTTGCATGCCGCTGGCGACCTGCCGGAGATCTGGACCCCGGACGCGGCGACGGAACGAATGCGCAGGCTTGTGGCGCGGCGCGATCAAGTCGTCCGGCACCGGACCCGTATCAAGAACGCGGTGCATGCGATCCTGCAGGCGCATCTGATCCCGAAATGTCCGCGCGCCGATCTCTTCAACAAGCGTGGCCGCGACTGGCTGAACCGCCAGCCGGTGCCGGAAGACGAGCGAGCCGCAATCGCGCGCCATGTCCGCGCGTTGAACAGGCTCGGTGAGGACCTTGCCGTGCTCGGCCGCGACATCGCCAAAGACGCGATCGATGACGAGGCAATCCAGCGGCTGCTGACCATCACGGGCGTAAATCTGACGGTTGCGGCCGGGCTGATGGCGGCGATCGGGAGTATCGACCGGTTCAACTCACCCCAGAAACTGGTGAGCTATTTCGGGTTGAACCCGCGGGTGCGCCAATCCGGCCTGGGCAGCGGCGAAAGCACCAGCGCCACTGCGGGCTTTCTTCATCCGCATCCGAGTGCGCCGTGGTCATCAGATCGCCGCCGTCGCGGTCGCACGCAAGCGCGCCACCCTGTGCTGGCACATGCTGACGAAGGGCGAGGACTGTCATTGGGCCCGGCCAAGCCTGGTCGCCCACAAGCGCCGCGCCATGGAACGGGTTGCCGGCCAGCCACAGACGAAGGGGAAAAAGCGCGGCGCGAGCTGCGCCTACAACATGACGGAACTGCGCCAGCAGGAGGCACGGATCGCGGAGCACGCGGAAAAGAGCTCTGAACAGTTCGTTGCCGCCTGGCGATCCCGCGCCCCCGGGAAAGCCGGCGGGTCTACGATCGCCTCAAATCGACAGGGATTGAATGGGCTGCCAGGTGACTCTTCAAGCCGACACGCCACGCTTCGCCACGAGGTCGACCGCACTGGCGAAAAATAGCAGACGCCAGCAGAAAAGTCTTTTCGATCTCATCCGTGCTGTGTTGCCTGGTGCGATGCTGGGCCGGGAAGGTCATGTAGGCCGGGATCCTGAATCGGTGACCTAACCCCTGCCAACCCATTTTACGGCCTCGATTTTCACAATGCCGCCGCAAAATCTCGTAGACGTCCCTGTCTAATCTCGTCGTTACACTAAACAGGCCCACATGCAGGGTT
>NZ_FWFZ01000039.1 GCF_900172355.1 Roseisalinus antarcticus
TACGCGCAAGCGCGTCAGAAATCGCAAGGTTTTCGTGGGTATCGACCAGAAACCTTGCGATTCCGGATATTATCAAAACTAGAATAAGAATACATTGTCAGATGCTTACGGGAAAATCACAGGCGACTAGCCGCCCCAATAGACCCCCTCGACCGAGACGTTCTTGACCAGCAGGTGGTTTGCCCGGATCTCGGGCAGATTGCCGCCCGCGAACCCGATGAGCAGGATCCGCGCCTCGGGCCGGCAGGCCGACAGCGCCGCGCGGAAAAGATCGCCGCCCACCGCGTCGAACACCACGTCGACACCGCCAAACGCCTTGAGCGCCCCCTTCAGATCCGGCGCCGCGCTGTCCAGCGTCTCGGCCGCGCCCGCCGCCTGCGCCGCCGCGGCCTTGTCGGCGCCCCGGGCCACCGCGATGACCCGCGCCCCCAGCGCCGCGCCGACCTCGACCGCCGCCAGCCCCACGCCGCCCCCGGCCCCCAACACCAGCAGCGTCTCGCCCGGCGCGAGCCGCCCGCGGCGGGTCAGCCCGAGGTGCGCCGTGCCGTAGGCGATCTGGAACCCGGCCGCCACCTCCGGCGGCATCCCCTCGGGCACCGCCCGGCAGCGCGACGCCGGAAAAACGCCCTGCTCCGCCAGCCCCCCCTGGCCGGAAAACACCGCGACCCGCTGGCCGGCACGCGGCCAGTCCACGCCTTCCCCCGCCGACAGGACCACGCCGCAGACTTCCAGCCCCAGGGTAAACGGTGCCGGCGGCGTCTCCTGGTAGGTGCCCCGCGCCATCAACAGGTCCGCGTGGTTCAGCCCGCAGGCCTCGATCCGCAACAGCACCTCGCCCCTGCCCGGAACGGCCACCTGCGTCTCGGCAAGGCGGGGCGGGGCGTCGTGAGAGATGACGCGGAACGCTTTCATGGACGATTCTCCAATGCCGATTACCTTGCGAAAACCCTAGTCCGCGGGGGACGCGCGAGGCCAGAAGCCAGAACACAATCCCTGGTTGAAACATCAATTTGAACAAAATCGCCGAGACATCCTATCCTTTAGGTCAGGTCGGGCAATGCAACCCTTGCGTGTTTACATCTGTATCTGCGCATATTTTTTTCATCGGACAAGATGATGCGAGTCTTTCGTCATGGCATGGGCCCGGCGAGACTTCGACAAGACCAAAGGGAGATCCCATGAAACACCCGGTTGATGAGCATGTCGGCAAGCGGATCAGACACCGCCGCTGGATGAATGGCACGACGCAACAGCAGCTTGCCGAACGCGTCGGAATCAAGTTCCAGCAGATCCAGAAATACGAGACGGGGATGAACAGGGTCAGCGCGTCGCGGCTTTGGGATATCGGCCACGCGCTTGGCGTCCCGGTCTCGTTCTTCTTCGAGGGGCTGGATGAGGCGGTGCCGACGACCGGCGATCTGCCCGGGAATATCCTGGCCGACCGCGAGGCACTCGAACTGCTGCGTTCCTATTACGCGATCCCCGAGAACCAGCGCCGGCAGCTCTTTGAACTGGCCCGCGTGCTCAGCGACGCGGCCTGACACAGCTTGACCCGGCAGGCGACCTCGCGTTACCGCCCCTCCGCAACCGCGGGGGCGGTCCGCTAGAGGGCCTGGGCAAGACATGAGAAGATTGAGTGCCGTCACCATAGCCGACATTCTGGCGACCGGTCGGGCCTGTGCCGACGCTGCGCGGCCCGAGACCTTGCGCTATTTCCGCAAGGCCTGGACGGAAGCCGACAACAAGGCCGGCCCCGGCGCCTTCGATCCGGTGACCGAGGCCGATCGCGCCGCCGAACGGGCCATGCGCGCCGTGCTGGCCCAGCGTCGGCCCGACGACGGCATTCTCGGCGAGGAATACGGCACATCCGGCGGCACCACCGGCCTGACCTGGGTGCTCGATCCGATCGACGGCACCCGCGGTTATCTTTCCGGCACCCCGACCTGGGGGGTGCTGATCTCGGTCGCGGACAGCCACGGCCCGCTGTTCGGCATCATCGACCAGCCCTATATCGGCGAGCGCTTCGAGGGCGGGCTGGGCCAGGCCAGCCTGACCGGCCCGCAGGGCGTCAGCGATCTTGCGACCCGCCCCCCGCGTCCGCTCGGCGAGGCCATTGTCCTGACCACCTTTCCAGAAGTCGGCACCGAGGCCGAGGGCCGCGCCTTTCGCGCCGTGGCCGGCCGCGCCCGGCTGACCCGCTACGGCATGGATTGCTATGCCTACGCGCTGGTGGCCTCGGGCCAGGTCGACCTGGTGATCGAGGCCGGGCTTCAGACCTACGACATCCATGCCCCGATCGCCGTGGTCGAGGCCGCGGGCGGCATCGTCACCGACTGGCGGGGCGGACCGGCCATCGAGGGCGGCCAGGTCATCGCCGCCGCCAATCCCGCGATCCATGCCGAGGCGCTCGACATCCTTGCCGGCGCACTCTCCCCCGGGACCCGGTAGCTCGGTGGCGTCCGAGCGTCTGATACGGGGCGCCCATGTCCTGACCATGGACGGCGCCGAGGGGGGCTTCGACATCCTGATCCGCGCCGGCACCATCGCCGCCGTCGGCCCGTCCCTGCCGGCAGGCGACGCTGAGGTGATCGAGGCCGCGGGCTGCACCGTGACGCCGGGCCTCGTGAACACCCACCACCACCTCTACCAGAGCCTGACCCGCGCCGTGCCGGGCGGGCAGGATGCGCTGCTTTTCGGGTGGCTCAAGACGCTCTATCCGATCTGGGCCCGCTTTGGCCCCGAAGAGATGTTCGTCTCGGCCCAGCTCGGCCTCGCCGAACTCGCCCTGTCCGGCTGCAGCATGAGCGCGGATCACCTTTACCTCTACCCGAACGGCGCCCGGCTGGACGACACGATCGCCGGCGCGCAGGAGCTTGGCCTGCGGTTCCACCCCACCCGCGGCGCGATGAGCATCGGCGAGAGCGACGGCGGCCTGCCCCCCGATGCGCTGGTCGAGGACGAGGCCGCGATCCTCGAAGATTGCATCCGCGTGGTGGACGCCTTCCACGACCCCTCGCCCGGCGCCATGGTGCGCGTTGGGCTCGCGCCGTGTTCGCCGTTCTCGGTCTCGCGCGATCTGATGCGCGACGCGGCCCTTCTGGCGCGGGACAAGGGCGTGATGCTGCACACCCACCTGGCCGAGAACGACGAGGACATCGCCTATTGCCAGGCCCGGTTCGGCTGCCGCCCCGGCCAATATGCCCAAGACCTCGGCTGGACCGGTGAGGATGTCTGGCACGCCCATTGCGTGAAGCTCGATCCGGCCGAGATCGACCTGTTTGCCGCCTCCCGCACCGGCGTCGCCCATTGCCCCTGCTCCAACTGCCGCCTGGGCTCGGGCATCGCCCCGGTCCGCGCCATGCGCGATGCGGGGGTCAAGGTCGGGCTCGGCGTCGACGGCTCGGCCTCCAACGACCAGGGCAGCCTGATCGACGAGGCCCGCCAGGCCCTTCTGTTGCAACGGGTGTCGCGCGGGGCGGACGCGATGTCGGCCCGCGAGGCGCTGTGGATCGCGACCCGCGGCGGGGCCGAAGTGCTGGGCCGCGGGGCGGAACTGGGCCGGATCGCGCCGGGCTATCGCGCCGACATCGCGATCTGGGACACCTCCGGCATCCACAGCGCCGGAAGCTGGGATCCCGCCGCCCTGGTCCTCGCCGGACCCCGCCGCGTGCGGGACCTGATCGTCGAGGGGCGGGACATTGTTCGCGATGGCGACCTAATGACCGGGGACCTGCCGGGGATCGTTTCCAAAGCGCGGAATCTCGCCCTCAATCTTGCCCGTTAACCAACTCTGATTGGTCCCAAATCAGGCACATTGCGATGGTGTCTTCAGCCCCGTGAGGCAACGGGGATCTGCTCATCATGCGACTGTCATCGCTTTGCGCGACTACACTGCTTGCGGCCTGCAGCACCGGCGGCGGGGGTTCGGTGAACGAGCCCGAAATCGCCGCGATTGCCGGTGTGCAGGAAAACTACAGCATCACCGAGGCCATCGCCGAGGTCGATCGCACCGAATTCGGCCTGCTCCTGAACGACGTGCGCAACGGCATCGGCGGGCTCGACGTCGTGATGCCGCACGACATTCTGAACCGCGTCGCGCAGGATTACAGCGACGACATCGTGACCAGCGGGCGCACGATCCAGTCCGGCGACAACCTCCATGTCGGACGGGACGGCGGCACGATTTCGGACCGGGTCCTGGGGGCCGGATACGATTACGGCTGGGTCGGCGAGAACTTCGCCCAGGGATACGACAACGGGCGGGAGGTCATCGGCGCCTGGATGGACAGCACCAGCGGGCACCGGGAGGTCATCCTGGCGCCCGAGGCGGAGGATTTCGGCATCGGGCGCGCCGACTCCACCTGGGTGCTGATCATGGGCGCGGAGAGATAGCCGGTGGCGCGGCAGAGGTTCCTTGCCGCGTGCGGCAGCGGAGCGGGTCGCGAAATGTGCCACCAGCCCAGCGGTTTCGGCGCGAATCCCCTGGACTGGTCGCGCGAATTGACCGGGAAGCGCTCCGCTCCGTCAATATCCTCGCAGTGCGCCGGGTTTCGACAATCACATCTGCTGTTCGTCGGCGGCCTGATCATTGCAGTCGGCCTCCGGCTTCGAGAGATTGGCAGGCCAGCGAAGGGTGACACCGCAACGAACAGGACGGACGGCCCGGCCGCCCTCGAGGCTGAACGGGCCCCGTTTGACGGCTCGCGATCCCGACGGCTGACCTTTCCCGCTGCTGGGGGCGCGTTAATTGCCGATTAAGTATTTCGTGCTACGGTAAAGTATGATCACATCTGACGACCCAAACATGATCGCTGACAAACACCTGGTGCAGACAAGCGCGGCGCGTCGGCTGCCCGCCCTGCCAGGTCTCGGCAACGGCTGGTGGATCCTGCCTTTTTCCATCGGCGGACTTCTCATTTGGTGGATGATCCTGCGTTTCGTGATCAGTCTTTTCTGAACCCGGAAGGGTGTGCGTCAGGGCGGCCGGAAAAATCTGGGCGGATGCGCTTTCGGTGGCGCAATCACGCGCAGCCGGGCCACCGTGCCGGCGGCAATACGCCAAGGCCGCGAGCGTTCAGCGCCGACCACTGGCCTGGCTTGCCATTGATAGTTATCCGCAAAGGTGAAACTCGCAATCCCCGATCCGTATAGATGACAACCCGCCTCGCCCTCGCCCTGTCCTGCCTCGCCCTCGCTGCCTGCTCCGTTGCCCCGCCCCCGACGGGCGGCCCGTCGCGGACATATGTTTCGACGGCATCGGCCAGCCAGACCCTGGCGGCCGACCGGCGCAATGCCGGCATTGCCCCACTCGTCCGCAACGCACGGCTGGACGCCGCGGCCCAGGCCCATGCGGAGTTCATGGCCAGAACCGGCCGAACCTCCCATGTCGGCGCCGGCGGCAGCCGGTCCGCCGACCGGGCCCGCGCGGCGGGCTATTGCTATCGCGCCCTCGCGGAGAACATCGCCTGGGGGCAATCGAGCCAGGAGGCAGCGCTGTCGGGCTGGATCGCATCGCCCGGCCATCGCCGGCACATCCTCAACGGGACGCTGCGCGACTTCGGCCTCGGAAATGCAGACGGCTATTGGGTGATGGATCTGGGCGCTCCCTGCTGATGCATGGGGGCTGATGCATCGAGGCTGAGGCCAACGTCCCCGTGCCACGAGGTGCGGCTCAGCCGCGACGGCGCCCGCCGCCCACGATCGACATAAGGACAAGCGCCGCGGCCGCCCCCGCATAGAGCCACACGCCGGCCCCCACCAGGTCGAACAAGTCCGACCGGTCCACCGGCAGATCGCTCATCACCGCGCTGGTGCGATCCCGTGCGCTGAAGACCACCCAGCCGAACGCGGCCAGCGGCAGCACCCCCGTCACCAGCGACAAGACCCGACGGAACCCGCCGATATTGGCGATCAGGCTCAGCAGGGCCACGGGAAAGCTCGCGATGAAGCACCAGATGCCCCACGGCGTGTCGACCTCGGACATCACCTCGCGGATCGCGTCGGTATTGTCCCGAATCACGTCCCAGAGCGACAGCTCGAAGACCATCGGCACCTCGAACCAGGGCAGGAATGCCGCGCCAAGGATGCCCGCGCTCAGCAGCGCCGCGATCAGTCCGTTCATGTCATCTCCACCCGTTTGCCCGCGATCCAGACATCCCGCACCGCCCGGTCGTCGCCCATCATGATCGTCGGAAAAAGCGCCTCCCACAAGTCGGTCGCCCGGTCCGTCCGCTGCGCGATCGCCGGGGTGGAGGCAAGATCGAGGACCACCAGATCGGCCTCCGCCCCCGGCCCGAGGTGACCGATGGTGCCGCCAAGATGAAGCGCCCGGGCCGAGCCCTCGGTCGCCAGCCACATCAGCTGCGCGGCATGCATGGGCGTGCCCCGAAGCTGCCCGATCTCGTAGGCCGCGGCCATCGTCCGCAGCATCGAGAACGACGAGCCGCCCCCGGTGTCCGTCGCGAGCCCGACGGAAAGCCCGCGCCCCTTCAGGCCCGCCATGTCGAACAGGCCGGAGCCGATGAAGGTGTTGGAGGTGGGGCAATGCACCACGGCCGCGCCAGTCTCGGCCAGCCGGTCGATTTCGCGCGGCTCGAGATGAATCGCATGGCCATAGAGCCCCCGTTCGCCCAGCAGGCCGAAGCGCTCGTAGGTGTCGAGATAATCCCGGGCGTCGGGGAACAGTGCGCGGACCCAGGCCACCTCGTCGGTCTGCTCGGCCAGGTGTGTCTGCATCAGGCAGTCCGGGTTGGCGGCCCAGAGCGCCCCGAGCGCCTCCAGCTGGTCGGGCGTCGAGGTCGGCGAGAAACGCGGCGTGATCGCGTAGAGGGCGCGGCCCTTGCGGTGCCACCGCGCGATCAGCGCCGCGGTGTCGTCCTGAGCGCATTGGACGGTGTCGCGCAGCCCGTCGGGCGCATTGCGGTCCATGCAGGTCTTGCCTGCGACGACCCGCATGCCGCGCTGCCGGGCCGCCTCGAAGAACAGGTCGACCGAATGCGGGTGGATCGTGCAGAACGAGCAAAGCGAGGTCGTCCCGTGCGCCAGGGCAAGGTCAAGGGTCCGCCCGGCGGTCTCTGCCGCATAGTCCGGGTCTGCCAGGCGCATTTCCTCGGGGAAGGTATAGCCGTTCAGCCAGTCGATCAGTCGCTTGCCCCAGCTTCCGATGATGGAGGACTGAGGATAGTGCATGTGCGCATCGACGAACCCGGCCGAGATCAGCGCCCGCCCGTAGTCGCGCAGCTCCGCTCCCGGATTGGCCTGGCGGAGGATATCGCCCTCGTCCACCGCCGCGATCCGGCCGTCGCGGATCAGCACGCCGCCCCGCTCGCGGTGACGGGTCACCTCGGACCAGGGGGCGGCAAACGGGTCGCCGGCAAAGGACAGCGTCTGCCCCAGAAGGATCACATCGCTCATGCGGCGCAGGATAGGCCGAAGGTCCGGCGCCGTAAATCTCTGCATTGCAGCGGCCAGCGCCTTGTTGCGACGAATGACTGCCCTATGCTCTTATCGCACTGGGGGTTGCATGAACGCCGAAGAAATCGAAGACTGGACGGAAGACGATGGCTACGGGCTGAGGCCCGAGGTCTTTGCCGCGCTGCGCGAAGGGCTGGAGGTGCGGGACGCCACCGTCATCGACGAAATCATGGACCCGCTGCATGCGGCCGACATCGCCGACCTTCTCGAACAGATCGAGCCTGAGGAACGGCGCGAGCTCATCGAGATCTGGCACGGCCGCCTCGACGGCGAGATCCTGTCCGAGATCGAGGACAACACCCGCGAAGAGATCCTCGGCTATCTCTCCCCGGCGCAGCTTTCCTTCGCCGTGCGCGACCTCGAATCCGACGATGTGGTCGACCTGGTCGAGTATCTCGACGAAGAGCAGCAGGAAGCGGTGCTCGAAGTGCTCGAACCGCTCGACCGGGTCGCGGTCGAGAAGGCGCTGGCCTATCCCGAGGAATCCGCCGGCCGCCTGATGCAGGTCGAAACGGTCCGTGCGCCGGAACACTGGACCGTTGGCGAGATGATCGACTACCTGCGGGCGCATCCAGAGGAGCTGCCCGAGCAGTTCTACCACGTGATCCTGATCGACCCGCGGATGAAACCGATCGGCAATGTCGGACTGGGGCGGCTGATGTCCTCGCGGCGCAACGTCAGGCTTCGCGACATCCGCGAAGAGATGTTCCGCACGATCCCGGTGGAGCAGGACGAGGGCGAGGTCGCCTATGCCTTCAACCAGTACCACCTGATCTCGGCCCCCGTGGTGGACGAGGACGGACGGCTGGTGGGCGTGATCACGATCGACGACGCGATGATCGTTCTGTCCGAAGAGAACGAGGAAGACCTTTTGCGGCTGGCTGGCGTGGGCGAGCACACGATCTCCGATCGGGTGGTCGCCACCACGCGCCAGCGCCTGCCCTGGCTGGCGGTGAACCTGGTCACCGCGATCCTGGCGTCGCTCGTCATCGCGATGTTCGAGGACGTGATCGCGGGATTCGTGGCGCTTGCGGTGCTGATGCCGATCGTGGCGTCGATGGGCGGCAATGCCGGGACGCAATCCCTGACGGTCGCCGTGCGCGCCATCGCGACCAAGGACCTGACCGGCTCGAACGTCCTGCGGGTGATCCGCAGAGAGGTGCTGGTCGGGCTTATCAACGGCACGATCTTCGCGGTGGTCATGGGAATCGTAGGTCTGGTCTGGTTCGGATCACCCATGCTTGGCCTCGTGATCGCCATCGCAATGGTCATAAACTTGGTGGTCGCGGGATTGGCCGGCACCGTGATCCCCGTCGCGCTGGAGAAGGTCGGCGTCGATCCGGCCCTCGCATCCGGGGCATTCGTCACCACGGTCACAGACGTGGTGGGGTTTCTGGCCTTCCTCGGCCTCGCGGCCCTGATATTGCTGTGAGCCGCCCGCCGGTCTCGACAGGCCCCAGAATATTCGCGAATATTCTGGTCAGAATTTTCGGAGAAAATTCTGGGGCGCTGAACCAATGACCGAGTCGGGTGACACGGCAGTGGGCCCCGCCAAGGCCGCGGCGCGAGCGGCGGCCCTTGCGCGGCGCAAACTGGCCCACGAAGCCGCGACGGGCCCGGGCGGCCAGCTGTCCTCGGTCCTCGCGGGCCACCGCGGTGTCCCGATCTCCGGGTATCTGCCCATCCGCACAGAGATCGACCCGCGACCCGCTATGGAGGAGGCCTCGGCCCACGGCCCGGTCGGCGTCCCGGTCATCGTCGGGGCCGGACAGCCCTTGGCCTTTCACCTGTGGGAGCCCGACTGCCCGCTCCGCCCCGGCCCATTCGGCGCCCCCGTCCCGGCGACTGGCCGGCCGATGGTGCCGCAGATCCTGATCGTTCCGCTGATGGCGTTCGACCGCGAGGGGCGGCGGCTCGGCTATGGCGGCGGCTTCTACGACAGAACTCTGCAGATCCTGCGCCGTCAGGGCCCCGTGATGGCGATCGGCTTTGCCTATGCCGCGCAGGAGGCCAACGATCTTCCCACGGAGCCGACCGACGAGCCGCTCGACCTAATCGTCACCGAAGCGGGCGTTCTCGACGTGCCGCGCCGGACATAGGCGAACGCCCGCCTCACCGGGACCGCCCGCGACCATTAACCAACCTCTCGTTTTCCGCACCCACGTTAACGTCTCGGGCACACGTTACTGACATCTTCATATTCATGTAGAAGCCCTTAAACCTTGGAGGTCAGCATGCAGATCAGCCTGCGCCCCTTATACCCAACGCCCCCGGTCATGGTCGACACACGGCCGACCGCAGATGCCGCCGCCATCGTGCGCGATCCCCGCCCCGACATCCCCCTGCCCATCCCGCCCGGCCAGGGACAGACCGCCGCGACACTGAGCGCGTCGCTCGTAGGCGCCGCGCACGACAGCGCCCGGGCAGAGGCCGACCGCAAGGTGACCTCGGTCGCTCCGATCGAGAGGACCCTGAAGCCATACGGGGTCGCGATGTTGCCCGACGAAGCCGCCCGCCGGGCCGCTGCGGACCAGGCGCGCGAGGCGGCCCGCGCCGCGCAGCAAGCCACCGTCGCGGAGGCACAGGCCAAGCGCGACACCCAAAGCGCGGAGGTCGCCCAACGCGATGCGGAACAGGCCGAGGCCGTGGTGACCGCCAAGGTCGCCCAGGCAGAGGCGGACCGGACCGCAGGCGCGGGCGACGGCGCCGTCGACGACGCATCGAAGGAGGCAGCCGCACAGTCCATGCCCGTCGAATCGGTCACGGACCAACAGGCTGCCTCCTGAGCCTGGCTTCCGAGGGTCCGGCGAGGCTTTTCACCTCCACTTTTGGTGTCACCTGCGCCCTCGCCTCGCACATTTAGCTTTCGGGGCCGCTTTTCCCCCCGGATTGCCTCGCGTATAACTCGCGTATAAGCAGTCGGACAGAAGGTCCGACGCGCTGTCGTCCGGACCGATCGAAAGCGCCATTGGCCCGAGGACGTACATGAGCAACAGCCCTTCCAACGACAGTGACGTGAGCTTCATACGTGCGCTGGCGGAACTCTTGCGCGAGAACGATCTGACCGAACTGACGGTCAAGCGCGAGTTCGGTGAGAACGACAGCCTCAATGTCACGGTAAGCCGCCAGACCATTGCGGTCGCAGCACAGTCCGCTCCTCCGCCCCCGTCTGCACCGGCCCCCGCCCCAGCCGCCGCGGCCGCCCCCGCCGCCTCGGCGGATGCGGATCCCGCGACGCTTCCCGGTGCGGTCAATTCTCCCATGGTCGGCACCGCCTACCTGCAGGGCGAACCCGGCGCCGACCCTTTCGTCAGCGTAGGCAAGGTCGTGAAGGAAGGTGAAACCGTCCTGATCATCGAGGCGATGAAGACCATGAACCAGATCCCGGCCCCCCGGTCGGGCACCGTGAAGCGGGTGTTCGTGGAGGACGGAACCCCCGTTGAATATGGTGCGCCCCTGATGATCATCGAGTAGGGCCAGGCCATGTTCGAAAAGATCCTCATCGCCAACCGCGGAGAAATCGCCCTGCGGGTCATCCGCGCCTGCCGGGAAATGGGCATCACCTCGGTGGCGGTCCATTCCACCGCCGATGCGGATGCGATGCACGTTCGCATGGCCGACGAGGCGATCTGCATCGGGCCGCCGCCGTCGCCGCAAAGCTACCTGTCGATCCCCTCGATCATTTCGGCCTGCGAGATCACGGGCGCCCAGGCGATCCACCCCGGCTACGGTTTCCTGTCCGAGAATGCCGCCTTCGTGCAGGTGCTCGAGGATCACGGGATCACCTTCATCGGGCCCTCAGCCGAACATATCCGGGTGATGGGCGACAAGATCACGGCCAAGGACACGATGAAGGCCCTCGGCGTGCCCTGCGTGCCCGGCTCCGACGGCGGCGTGGCCGATGTGGAGGCGGCGCGGAAGATCGGGGCCGAGATCGGCTATCCCGTGATCATCAAGGCCACTGCCGGCGGCGGCGGGCGCGGGATGAAGGTCGCGCGGTCCGATTCCGAGGTGATCAACGCGTTCCAGACCGCCCGGTCGGAGGCCAAGAACGCCTTCGGCAATGACGAAGTCTACATGGAGAAGTATCTCACCACACCGCGCCACATCGAGATCCAGGTGTTCGGCGACGGCAAGGGCAACGCGGTCCACCTCGGAGAGCGGGATTGCTCCCTGCAGCGGCGCCACCAGAAGGTGCTGGAAGAGGCGCCCGGCCCCTCGATCACGCCTGAAGAACGCGCCCGCATCGGGGCTATCTGTGCCGCGGCGGTCGCCAAGATCGACTATATCGGCGCAGGCACGATCGAATTTCTCTACGAGAACGGCGAGTTCTACTTCATCGAGATGAACACCCGCCTGCAGGTCGAACACCCCGTGACCGAAGGCATCTTCGGCGTGGACCTCGTGCGCGAACAGATCAACGTGGCGGCCGGCCTGCCGATGTCCTTCGTGCAGGAAGACCTGACGATCAACGGCCATGCGATCGAAGTGCGGATCAACGCCGAAAAGCTGCCGACATTCTCACCCTCGCCGGGCAAGATCAGCCAATATCATGCCCCCGGCGGCCTGGGCGTGCGGATCGATTCGGCCCTCTTCGACGGCTACCGGATCCCGCCCTATTACGACAGCCTGATCGGCAAGCTGATCGTCCACGGGCGCGATCGGCCCGAGGCGCTGGCCCGGCTCTCTCGGGCGCTGGGCGAATTGATTGTGGACGGGGTGGATACCACGATCCCGCTGTTCCGCGCCTTGCTCGCGGAAAAGGACATCCAGGCCGGAAGCTACAATATCCATTGGCTCGAGCACTGGCTTGAAAAGAACCTCGGCTAGCAAGGGGGCCTCAGAATATTCGCGAATATTCTGTCCCCGCTCCCAGAAAATTCGCGAATTTTCTGCCACCGCTCAGGGGCTGGCGGGCCGCAATAGGCAGGTGCCGCGCCGTTTGCGTTCCGGGCGGTAGTAATCGAAGAGGTTCTTGCGCTCCGGCCCTTTCAGACGGTCCCAGTCCAGCCACTCGGTCTGGTATCCCAGGACCTCGGCCATCAGCGCCGTGGCCGCGCGGGACGGAATGCCAATGACCGCCACCTCCTGCCCGTCGACCTGTTCGATCGCGTTCAGGTGCTTCTCGGTCTTCTCCTTGGCCAGTGTGATCGTCGGTCCCGGCCGCAGCGAAAACTCGCTGTCCACGATCACCACTCGGGGCTTGAGCTGCGTCACAAGGCGCAGCAGCCGGAAATGATCCATGATGTGATAGAAGATGCCCAGAACGCCCACCACATCGAAGGTCTCCCCCTTTCGCACCATCTCTTCCAGCGCGTCGAAGATGTCGCCCTGCCGCAGATCCACCTTCTGACGGAGCTCCGGATCCGGGAAATGCGCATAGCGCGCCACAAGCTCCGCCCGCCCCTCCACCGCGATCACCTCCCGCGCCCCGGCCTCGGCGAAGGCATGGGACCAGCGCCCGTCGTGGGCCGCAAGATCCAGCACCCGCGCACCGGCAATCTCGTCCCGCAGCGGCGCGATCAGCATCCCGTGGCGTTTGTTGAGCCGATCGACGGAGGTCGCGTCGTCCTGATACCGCGGCAAAGCCGTCAGAAAATCGAAAAAACCTGCCATCTGCCTGCCCGTCCTCTTGACCTTGTGCCTCAGGCTAGCGCCTGAATTGGGCGAGATGAAGGACGAACACCCCACCCTGACCCCGGAACTGCTGCTGACCGCCTATGGCACGGGCATCTTCCCGATGGCCGAGCGGCGCGGCGACCCCGAGATATTCTGGGTCGACCCCCGGATGCGCGGCGTGATGCCCCTCGACGGCTTTCACATCTCCCGCTCGCTCGCCCGCCGGATCCGGCGCGAGCGCTACCGGGTGACGACGGACCGGGCCTTTGCCGCGGTGGTGGAAGGCTGCGCCGACCGGGAAGAGACCTGGATCAACGATACGATCTTCGGCCTCTACGACGCACTTCACAGCAGCGGCCATGCCCATTCGCTGGAAGTCTGGTCGGCCGAGGGCGACCTGGTCGGCGGGGTCTACGGCGTCTGCCTAGGCGCGGCCTTCTTCGGCGAAAGCATGTTCAGCCGGGCCACCGACGCCTCCAAGATCGCACTTGCCTACATGGTGGATCGCCTGCGGATCGGCGGCTTTCGGCTGTTCGACACGCAGTTCCTGACGCCGCACCTGGCAAGTCTCGGCGGGGCCGAGATCTCACGCCGGGCCTACCGGGTGGCACTGGCCGACGCGCTGCGCCACACAGCCGATTTCGATGCGCAAGGGTGGAGTCCGTCGGGTCAGGAGGTCGTGCAGCGCAGCACCCAGACATCGTAGCGCGGGTGATCGAGCGCATTGAGCGCAGGCGAAGATGCGATCATCCACCCGCGGAACACCGGTTCCGCCAGGTTGCGATAATAGATGTTGAGCAAGGCATAGGCATCGCCGGACGGGTTGCCCGAGGGATACCGGCACTCGCCAAGCTGAATCTCCAGCAGCCCTTGCTGGCTGGTGCTGCCCGACGTCATCTCGATGTCGTCGACCTGGCCCGTCTGCTTGTCGAGCAAGCGCAGCATCGCGCCCGCCCCCTCGATCACCTGCTGCGCACCCGCACCGCCCGCGACGAGCGCCAGCAGCGCGGCCGCGGCAAGCGTCCGGGTCACGGCGGGTCTCCGCTGCCGCCCACATAGCGCAGCAACAGCGTGATCAGGCTGACCGCGCCCTGGGTGTCCTCGAACATCGCCCCTTCGGCGAAATAGTCGAACGAGCCGCCGGGCACGATCTCCATGAAGGACCCGCCCAAAAGCCCCTCGGAGGCCACTGCGAGAGAGCTGTCGTCGGGCACCAGCACCCCGTCGCGCACCGAAATGGTCATGTCCGCGCGATAGGTATCCAGGTTGAGGTCGAGCGAAGTCACCGTGCCGACCTTGACGCCGGCCATTCGCACATCCGTGCCCACCGAGATCCCTTCGGCCGAGCGGAAATTGGCGACCAGCTCGTAGCCATCCGAACGGGTCGTCAGGCCGGTGGCCTGTGTCATGTAGAACAGGAACGCCAATGCGAACGCGAGGACCGCGCCGCCGGCTATGACCTCGGTCGGGTTCTCTCGCATTATTCGGGCGTCCATGCCTCGTAATCGGTCCGCGGCAGCGGCTCGGCCCGCAGGATCGACCCCTTGGGTGCATAGGCCCGGTCCGTCCCGGTCAGGTTCGGCAGGTGCTCTTTTTCCCAGGCCTTGTGAACCAGCGGTCTGTCGGACGGTGTCTCGGCCCAGGTGTGGTGCAGCCAGCCGTGCCAGTCGGGCGACACGCGGCTGCCCTCGATCTCGCCGTTGTAGATCACCCAGCGCTTCGAATCGTCCGCGTTGCGATAGTAGATGTTGCCCTGGGCATCCTCGCCCACGCGCTCGCCCTTGCGCCAGGTCATGAACTGGGTGTTCAGGGTCTGGCCGTCCCACCAGGTAAAGAGCCGCTTGATATAGGTTCCGACAGCCATCGTGTCCCTCCGGATGCTTGGCCCCGTCTTGCCGCATCTGGGCGCAGAGGTCCAGTGGCCCGAGTGTCACGGGGCACGAAGTGGCGGGCTCAGGCCCAGTCGGCCCCCAGATCGGCACGTGCGCGGTCGATCCAGTGCTCGGCCAGCCACGGAACGGGTCGCGCCGCCCGCAACCAGGAGCCGGCATAGCCCGACACGGCCTCGGGCATCTTGGGACGGCCGTGAAAGCAGACCACCCGCGCATCCGCCGGCAGCCTGGCGGGCCGGAGCCAGTTCACCGGGGGCAGGCCGAGGCAATCGTGCTTGAAGCTGACGACAAGATCGTTCGGGATATAGGCGAAATCGCCCCGCGCCTGGGCCTTGCTGGAGGTATAGCGCTGCTCGGACCCCCGTGCGCGGGCCACCTCCGCCCCCGGGGCCCGGGCGATCTCGTCATAGAGGTATCCGTGCCGCGCGGGATCGAATCGAAAGACCGAGCCGTGCCCGGTCGGCCGGCCGCGCCGCGCCTCGACCCAATCCGCCCGCATCGCGAGCTTGCCCGGCGCCATCTCCCAGATCGGGGTGAGGTCGCCGGTGATCACCACATCGAGGTCGAACCCGAGGACCGGGCCGGCAAGCCCCTCGATCAACCCCGGCCGAAACAGCGAGACCTTGCGCATTGCCCCTTGCCGGTTGGCGACCGCAAGCGCGGCCGACATCTCGGCGTGGAACGGCTCCTCCGGCAAATGCAGGATCTCGACCTCCGGATGCAGCCCCTCGGCCGCGTCGGTCATGCAGATGAACCGGACACGGCCGGGCATGTGCCGCCGCACCCCGGAATAGAGTCGGTTCACGTATTCCGGCCCGAAGGCCGTGCCCCACTTGATGCAGGCAATGGTCGCTGTTTCCATGGCTTTTTCGCCTCACTTCGGCGCCTTATCCCGCTCTTTGACCCCCTGGGCAAGATGCGCCCCTTTTCCAACGCGACGGCCCGTGGCAAAGCGTCATCCAACAGGAGCTGCCAAGTGCCCAAGAGTGAGCGCCCCCCGGTGCTCGGAATCGTTACCAGCACGTATCACCGGTCTGGGGAGACTTTCGTAAATCACCACATCGACCGCCTTCTGGGCGGCAACACGGTTGTGGTCTGCAACCGGTTTTCCGGTGAGAACCCCTATGACCGCCCCGTCTTCGACCTGACCGGCGGCCCGACACGGGCGCTCGACCGGCTGCTTGCGCCGCCGGCAATGCTGACGGGCTACCTGCGCCACCGCGCCCTGAACCTGCCCCACGGCGCCAGGCGGCGTGATCTCGCCGCATTCCTGCGCGAGCACGAGGTGCGCGTGATCCTGGCCGAGTTCGGGAACCGCGCGATCCAGATCGCCCCGCTGGCCAATGCCCTGGGGATCCCGATCTTCGCCTATTTCCGGGGCTTCGACGCCTCCAAGCTGCTGCGAGAGCCGCTCTTCGTGCCCGCCTACAAACGGCTGATGCCGCGCCTGGCCGGCGTTTTCTCCGTCAGCCAGTTCCTGCTCGACAACCTCGGCCAGCACGGCATCCGCCATGCCAACGCCCGTGTCGTGCCGTCGGGCGCCGACACCAGCTTCTTCGTCCCCGGCGACAAGGTGCCGGCAGAGGCGGTCGCCGTCGGCCGCTTCGTCGACAAGAAGGCGCCCCAGGTGACCATCCAGGCCTTTCTCGACGGCGCCCGCCATGTTCACGGCGCCCATCTGCACATGATCGGCGATGGCCCCCTGCTCGAGCCCTGCCGCCGGATGGCCGAGGCGAAGGCCCCCGGCCGCATCACCTTCCACGGCGCCCAGGACCGCGACACGATCCGCGACCGGCTGGCCCGGGCGAGCCTCTTCCTCCAGCATTCCGTCACAGAGCCCAACGGCAACACCGAAGGCCTGCCCAGCTCGATCCAGGAGGCGATGGCCGCCGGCTGCGCCGTGGTCTCCACCCGGCACGCCGGCATCCCCGAGGCGGTGACCGAAGGCATGACCGGGCGGCTCGTCGACGAGCACGACAACCGCGGCTTCGCCACGGCGATCGGCGACCTCCTGCATCGGCCCGAGACGGCGATCGCGATGGGCGTCTCCGCCCGCCGCGTCGCGGTCGAGCGGTTCAACAAGACAACCCTGACCCAACGGATCGAAAAGGCCCTGCACGCCGCGCTCTAGGCGTCCACGACGGCCAAGAGCGCCAACCCGAGAAGCGGCCCACAAGGGCCGCGCCGAGACATCCTGTGCGCACGGCCACGTGCGCTCAATTTGGCTGACGCCGCCCGCCGCGGCCCTCAGGCCGCTGGCATCCGTCGTTCGACCACCTCGGCCCACCAGGAACAGCCCGCCGGGATCGCATCGTCGTCGAAATTGTAGGCCGGGTGGTGCACCGCCGCGGTGTCCCCGTTGCCAACCAGAATATAGGCGCCTGGCCGCTGGTTGAGGAAAAAGGCGAAATCCTCACCCCCCATGATCAGCGGCGCGTCGTCGCAATCTCCCGCCACGGCGCGCGCCGCGTCGGCGGCATGGCCGGTCTCGGCCTCGTGGTTGGCCATCACCGGGTAATTACGCTTGTAAACCACCCGTGCCGTCGCCCCGAAGGCCTCGGCCGTGCCTTTGGCGATCGTGTTCAGCCGCTCTTCGGCGAGGTCCCTCACCGCTTCGTTCAGGGTGCGGACCGTGCCCAGCATCCGGACGCGCTGCGGCAAGACGTTGTAGGCCTGCGACGAGCTCTCCAGCGCCGTGACAGACACCACGCATTGCTCGACCGGATCGACGGTCCGGCTCACGATGGTCTGCAGCGCCAGCGTCACATGCGCCGCGACCACGTTGCTGTCGATCGTCTCGTGCGGCTTGGCCGCATGGCCGCCCTTGCCCTCGATCACGATCTCGAAAAGGTCGGTGGCGGCAAAGAACGGCCCCGTCCGGATCGCGAAGCGGCCGACCTCGATCCCCGGCCAATTGTGCATCCCGTAGATCTCCTGCACGTTCCAGCGTTCCAGGATGCCTTCGTCGCACATGACCCGTCCACCGCCGCCGCCCTCTTCGGCAGGCTGAAAGATCACCACGACGGTGCCGTCGAAATTCCGGGTCTCCGAGAGGTATTTCGCCGCCCCCAGCAGCATCGCGGTATGGCCGTCGTGGCCGCAGGCATGCATCTTGCCCGGCACTTTCGAGGCATAGTCGAGCCCGGTCTGCTCTTCGATCGGCAGCGCGTCCATGTCCGCACGAAGTGCGACGACCCGTCCGCCGGTGTCGGCCTTGCCCCGGATCACCCCGACGACTCCGGTCTCGGCGATGCCTGTCACCACCTCGTCACAGCCGAACGCCCGCAGCTTTTCTGCCACGACGGCGCCGGTGCGATGGGTGTCGAACAGCAATTCCGGGTTCTGGTGCAGGTCCCGTCGCCACTCGGTGATCTCGGGCAGAAGCTCGGCAAAACGGTTCTTGATCGGCATCGGGCGCTCTCCAGTCGTTTCAGGCTTGTGACCTTACTTGGCGCGGGATGGGCGCACCGGCAAGACCCGCAGGCCGATTCCGACGCGCTGCGCGGCCGGCCCGAACCCCGGCCGCAGGCCTCAGTCCTTCCCCACCGACCGCCGGATCCGCCGCACCGCCCCCCAGACCGCAAGGATCACCAGCGGCGTCGCCAGAGCCCCGATCACGGTCTTGGACACGCCCGCGCTCTCGCCCAGCGGGGCCAGAAGATACAGCACCAGATTGACCGCATAGTAGCTGATCGCCACGACGGACAGACCTTCGACCGTCTCCTGCAACCGCAGCTGCATGTCCGAGCGCCGATCCATGCTTTCCAGCAGCGACTGGTTCTGGGCCGAGCGTTCCACATCCACCTGGGTGCGCAGCAGGTCGCCCGCCCGCAGCGCCCGGTCCGACATCGCCTGAAGCCGGCTTTCGGTCGACTTCACCGTCCGCATCGCCGGATCGAACCGCCGCATCATGAATTCCGCAAAGGTCTGCCGGCCGCCGAAGCGCTGCTCGCGCAGCACGTCGATCCTCTGGTTCACGATGGTCTCGTAGGCTCCGGTCGCCCCGAAGCGGAACGAGCTCTGGGCCACGATCGTCTCCAGCTCGGCCGAGATCGTCAGCAGCGATTGCAGCGTCTCCTCGGGCCGCGCGAGCGGGCCGGTCATGTCGGACACCAGCGTCGTCAGCCGGGTCTCGATGGCATTCAACCGCCCGCCCATGTCACGAACCATGAACAGGCCGAGCATGGACATCGCCTTGTAAGTCTCGATCTCGCACAGGCGCTGCATCACCCGGCCCGCCCGCTGCGCCCCGGTCCCGGGCTGGGCAAACACGGCAAAGCGCATGTGCCCCGACGGGTCGATCCGGAAATCGCCCGCGACCACCAGCTGGTTGTCGAGAACGCGGCTGATGGCAAGGCTTTCGGACACGAACCAGTCATTCACCTTTTCGGGAATGCCGTCGTCGGACTCCGCCGCCTCGATCCGGATCAGCGCCGAGGTCAGCCGCATGCCGGGCGCCTCCGAGAGCCAATCCTCGGGAAAGAGCTTGAAGGTCTCGGCGTCGAAGGGCCGGTTGGCCAGCCCGTCGCCGAAAATCGTGAAGGTCACGAACTCGGTATGGCTTTCCCACTTCAGTCGGTGTTTGCCGATGTCCCCGAAATAATGCGTGGCCCCCGGCTGGGGATGTTTCGCGCCGTAGCGATCCAGAAGCGCGATGAGATGAGCACGGTCGGCCTCGCGGTCGCGGCCCGCGGCATTCGACGCCGGCTTCAGCGCCAGATAGGCGGCCCGCGCCGGCGGCTCGACGATGGGAAACGGGCGCGCGTGTAGCTCGTTTGCCATGGGATAGCGCTGTGGATGGTCTTCGATCGGCATCGGCACACTCTCGGCAGTTTCGTCATACCTAGACCAATCCGCGCGACTGTAAACCGAAAAAACCTGCCAAGACAAATGGTTAGCGGCGCACAATCGTATACCGTGCGCCGCTGCAAGGGGTTTGACGGATCAGATGCAGATTACGTCGAGCGGCGGGAAGCCGTTGAAACCAACCGACGAATAGGTGCTGGTATAGGCGCCGGTGTTGCGGATCAGCACCCGGTCGCCCGCGCGCAGCGTCATCGGCAGCATGATCGGACGCTTCTCATAGAGCACGTCCGCGCTGTCGCAGGACGGACCTGCGAGGATGCAGGGGCCCATCTGGTCGCCGTCGCGGGCGGTCTCGAACTGATAGCGGATCGCCTCGCCCTCGGTCTCGGCAAGGCCCGAGAAGCGGCCGATGTCGATATAGACCCAGCGGTGGATGTCGCGGTCCGACTTGCGGCTGACCAGCATCGTTTCGGCGACGATGGTGCCGGCCTCGGCGACCATGCCGCGGCCGGGCTCCGCCATGATATGCGGCACGTCGCCGAAACGGGCGGTCACCAGATCCATGACGGCGCGGGCATAGGCCTCGGGGGCCTCGATCTCTTCGCCGTAGAAGGCCGGGAAGCCGCCGCCGATGTTCAGGACGGTCAGGCCATGGCCGGCGTCCTGCGCGGCGGTCCAGATCTCGGCCAGCGCGTCGAGCGCGGGCGCCCACATCTCGGCGCGGCGGGTCTGCGAGCCCACGTGGAACGAAAAGCCCACCGGGTCGAGGTGCAGGTCGCGGGCATAGTCGAGCAGCCGCAGGGCGGTGTCCTTGTCGCAGCCGAACTTGCGGGTCAGCGGCCAGTCGGCCTCGCTGACCTCGACGATGAGGCGGATGTAGACGCGGGCGCCGGGGGCATGCTCCGCGATCTTCTCAAGCTCTTCCTCGGCGTCGGCGGCGAACAGGGTGATGCCCCGGTCCCAGGCCCAGGCGATGTCGGAGGCCCGCTTGATCGTGTTGCCGAAGGAGATCTCGCGCGGTTTCGCACCGCGGTCGAGGCAGAGCGCGATCTCGCCACGCGAGGCGGCGTCGAAATGCGAGCCGAGCGCGACAAGACGGTCGATCACCTCGTCGGCGGGGTTCGCCTTGACGGCATAGTGGATCTGGGCGCGGCCGAGGCCGGCGGACAGGGCACGGAATTGAGCTTCGACGCGGTCGAGATCGACAACCAGGGTCGGCCGGTCGAAATCGGACAGGGCGATGAAAGTGTCGAGGCGGGAAACGTCAGAATGGGCACGCAGATGCGCGGTGTGCAGGGACATTGGTCATCTCCAATAGACTCGGCCAGCTATGACCGCTCAGTTCCAAGGGAGACGTTACCGTCGCTGCATAACGCGTGCCGATCATCGGATGAGCTCGCTACTGCTCGATCATCGGACGTGGCCAGAGGCGCGTGCGTTGGCGTCTGTGGGGCGCAATTGGCGCAACAGGCGAGTCGTTTCAAGGATAAATTGGCAGGGATTGGAAGTTTTTTTCCGGGCAGGCTAAGTCTGTATCATGTCACGCGTAATCATCTTCAACAAACCCTGCGGCGTGCTGACCCAGTTCACCGATTCCCGCAGCCCGACCGAGCGTCCGACCCTGTCTGGCTTCGGCCTGCCGGCGGCGGTCTATACCGCCGGACGGCTGGACCGGGACAGCGAGGGGCTGCTGGTGCTGACCGATGATGGCCGGCTGCAGGCGCGGATTTCCAGCCCGAAGGCGCGGACGCCGAAGAGCTACCTGGTGCAGGTGGAGGGCGATCCGGCCGAGGCGGATCTCGCGCCGCTGCGGCGGGGGCTGACGCTGAAGGACGGCCCGACGCGGCCGGCGGAGGTCCGCAGGATCGCGGCGCCCGAGCTCTGGCCCCGCGACCCGCCGGTCCGGGTCCGAAAGTCGGTGCCGGACAGCTGGCTCGAGGTGACGATCACCGAAGGCCGCAACCGGCAGGTCCGGCGGATGACCGCCGCGGCCGGATTTCCCACGCTGCGGCTGGTCCGCTGGCGGGTCGGGGACTGGACCCTGGACGGCTTGGCCCCCGGCGCCTGGCGGGAGCTCTGACACGGGCGCTCTGCGCCGATCCGGGCGGTGGCAGAAAATTCGCGAATTTTCTGGGCCCGGTCAGAACCCGAGCGCCCGGGCCAGCCAAAGGAGCGCCAGGCCCGCGGCACAGGCCAACAGGCCGACGTAGCGGCGCTGCTCCGGCGTCAGCCGGCGCAGCGCCGCAAGCGCCTGTTCCACAAGCGAAGGGGCCAGCGCATAGGCCAGCCCCTCCACCACAAGCACCAGACCGATGCCCCACAGAATCCAGAGCATCAGCCCTCGGTTTCAGTGATGGCGTCGGGCGCGGCCCCGTCCTCGGCCGGCGTCGTGTCCGCCTCGGTCTCCGTCTGCGTCTCTGTCTCCGCGTCGGAGGCCCCTTCCCCGGATTGCGTCCCGGCCGCGTCCTCGGCCATCGACGCCTCCGATCCGGCGAGCGCATCCCGGGCGGCCGCGCTCAGGTCGATGCCCAGCGGATTGTCGCTGCGCAGGTAGGTGAAGAAGTCGCTGTCCGGCGACAGCACCATCCGCGTGTTGCCCGACTGAAGGGCGCGGGCATAGGCGGTCATCGAGCGGTAGAAATCGTAGAACTCCGGATCGGCGCCGAAGGCGTTGGCGTAGATGCGGCTTCGCAGCGCATCCGCCTCGCCTCGGGTGATCTCCGCCTGGCGCTCGGCATCCGACACCAGTTCGATCACGGTCCGGTCGGCGGTGGCTCGGGTGCGCTGGGCCGCCTCGTTGCCTCGGGCGACCTCGTCGGCGGCTTCGCGTTCACGCTCGGCAATCATCCGCTCGAAGGTCGCGTTGAGGTTGGACGGCGGCAGATCCGTCCGCTTGAGGCGGACGTCGATCAGCGTGAGACCCAGTGTCCGGGCATCGTTCTGCGCCCCCTCCAGGATCTGCAGCATCAGCCCGGCCCGGTCCGTCGACAGGATGTCGTTCGAGGTCACCTGACCCAGAACCGCCCGCACTTCATCGCGCAGAACGCCGTCGAGACGCTGCGCGGCGGCCTCTTCGGCGCCGGCGCCAACGGCCTGGCGGAACTGGTTCACATCGATGATCCGGTAACGGGCGAAGGCGTCAACCACCAGGCGGCGGTCATCCAGCGGCGTGACCTCGAGCGGATCGACATCCAAAGACAACGTCCGATCGTCGTAACGCACGACCTCCTGGATCAGCGGGATCTTGAAGGCAAGTCCCGGGTCCTCCTTGACGGACACGACCCGTCCGAATTGCAGGACAAGGACCTTCTGACGTTCATCCACGATGATGACCGACGACATCAGCCCCGCGATGATGATCGCTAGGATTGGCAGAAGATAAGCGGTGCGGCGCATCAGTTCGACCCCCCGTTGGTTTCGTTGCGGCGCAGCTGGTCGAGCGGCAGGTAGGGCACGACGCCCGAGCCGTTCTCCTGTTCATCCAGCAGGATGATGTCGGTACCGCCAAGCACCTGTTCCATCGTCTCGAGATACAAACGCTTTCGCGTCACCTCGGGCGCATTGATGTATTCGCCGAGCACGGCCTCGAAGCGCGATGCTTCACCCTCGGCTTCGTTGACGACCTGGGCCCGGTAGGCCTCGGCCTGCTCCAGAAGCTGCGCGGCCTGACCGCGGGATTCAGCGAGCACCCGGTTGGCATAGGCATCGGCCACGTTCTGCAGCCTGTCCCGCTCTTGCTCTGCGTCCTGAACGGCGCGGAACGAGGCGATGACGTTCTCGGGCGGGTCGGCCTTGTCGAAGTTGACGCGCACCACGTTGACGCCGCTGTCATAGCCGTCGAGCGTCAACTGGATCAGGTCCTTGAGCCTGTCGGCGATCGGTCCGCGTTCGCGGTTGAGGATCGGCGCCAGCTGCGACTGCGCGATGATCTCGCGCATGGCCGATTCCGCGACCGCCTCGATGGTCAAGGGCGGGTTCGCGAGGTTGAAGAGGTATTGCGCCGGGTCCGAGATGTTCCAGACGACCTGGAAATCGATGTCGACGATGTTCTCGTCGCCCGTCAGCATCAGGCCCGCGTCGCCTCCGGCCCGGCCGGTGCCGATGTCGATGGTCTGCTCGCGCGTCACGGGCAGAACCTCGGCGGTGACAAAGGGCCAGGGGGCGAAGTTGAGGCCCGGATTGCCGATCGAGGAATATCGGCCGAGGAACAGCTCGACGGACTGCTCTTCGGGGCGCACCGTGTAGACCGAGCTGAACAGCCAAAGCGCGACCGCCGCGAGGGCGCCCAGACCGAGGGTGCCGCGCGTCAGCAGCGGGCCGCCGCCACCGCCGCCAAAGGGCGGTCGCCGGCCGTTGTTGCCGCCACCGCCGCCCATCAGGACACGCAGTTGCTCTCGCCCGCGGTTCATCAGGTCGTCGATTTCCGGAATCTGGGGGCCTTCGCCTGGTCTGCGTCCGGGCGCCGGGCGACGATCGTCGTTTTCGTCGTCATCGGAGCCGTTGTTACCGCCGCCACCCCCCCAGGGGCCTCCGTTGTTGCCTGCCATATGGCCTCTTCCCTATCTTGACTGGACCCCGGATGGAGCCGTTGATCTGAATTTGTGGGCGAGCGGCTGAAAATCAACCGGCTCGCACGGGTTCGCGCATGGTAACGATCTCTTCGGACATTGTCGGATGCACCGCCACGGTCCGGTCGAAGTCTTCCTTGGTCGCGCCCATCTTGATCGCGATGCCCGCCAGCTGGATCATTTCGCCCGCCGCCGGTGCGACGATATGGCAGCCCAGAATGCGGCGCGTGGCCTGGCTGACGATCAGTTTCATCAGCACGCGGTCGCTGCGCCCGATGAAGGCGGTCTGCATCGGCCGGAAGGACGAGCAATAGACCTCGATCGGCTCGATGTCGCGGGCCTGCTCTTCGGTCAGGCCGATCGTGCCCATCTCGGGCTGGGTGAAGATGGCCGAAGGGATCAGCTCGTGATCGACGGGGGTGGGGGTGTCGCGGAATACGGTCTCGACAAAGGCCATGGCCTCGCGGATCGCCACCGGCGTCAGTTGCACCCGGTTGGTCACGTCGCCGATGGCATAGATCGAGGGCGCCGAGCTGGCGGAATACTCGTTGACCACCACCTCGCCCCGGCGGCCGATCTCGACGCCCGCCTCCTCCAGCCCAAGGCCGGAGGTGTTGGGGACCCGACCGGTGGCGTAGAGCACCGCGTCGACGACACGTTCCTTGCCGTTGGTCGCCTTGACCCAGATCGGGCCGCTGCCCTCGGTGTCACGCGACAGCAGCGCCTGCGACAGGCCGACATCGGCCCCCATCGCGGCATCCGAATCCGTGCCATGCTCGGCGAGGTGATCCTCGGTGGCGCGGGCCATCTCGACGATGTTGGTCCCCAGATGCAGGTCGATCCCGCGTTCGTGCATCGCCTCGGCGATCAGGCCGCGGGCCTCGTCGTCGAACCCGCGCAGGATCTGGGCGCCGCGGTAATACTGCGTGACCTCGACGCCGAGGCCGTTGAGAATGCAGGCGAATTCGCAGGCGATATAGCCGCCGCCCACGATCAGGATGGATTTCGGCAGCTCTTCCAGCAGGAAGATGTCGTTGGAGGTGATGCCCAGCTCGGCATTGGTCATCTCGGGCATGTAGGGATGCCCGCCGGTGGCGATGAGGATCGTCCTGGCGGTGACCTCGTCCCCGGTACTCAGCTTGACCGTGTTGGAATCCTTCAGCGTCGCGCGGGCATCGAAGATCTCGACCGAGGAATTGGTCAGCAGCTTGCGATACACCCCCTCCAGCCGGTCCAGCTCTTCATGCAGGTGGGTGCGGAACCGGGGCCAGTCGAAGTTGCCCTGGCCGATATCCCAGCCATAGCCACGGGCATCCTCGCACATCTCGCGATAGCCAGAGGCGAAGACCATCAGCTTTTTCGGCACGCAGCCGCGGATGACGCAGGTGCCGCCCATGCGGTATTCCTCGGCAAGCCCGACCTTCGCGCCGGTCGATGCCGCCTGCCGCGCCGCCCGGACGCCGCCAGAGCCGCCGCCGATGACGAAAAGGTCGAAGTCGTGTCCGCTCATGTCCTGCCTCTGCCTCATGCCGAAGTGCGACTGTGTCTATCCCACAGCCCGCAGCGGAAGGCCAGACGGACACGCAACCGGCGCCCCGGGATGCGGGATCACACTTCGTCGGCCCGAACTGTGCGGACGTGGCATGCCAGGGTCAGGGCTTCGGTTTCACGAAGCCCGGAAACGACAGAGCCGACCGATGAAAAGAAATATTATCGAGCGTTCCATTCCCGGTATGGGTGATTTGAATTCAACCCAACTCTCCGACGCGGCAACCACGTCCAACGATGCCCTGTCCAAGCTGGCGCCCAAGGTGCAATCGCAGGACTCCTACGTGACCAAGGACAAGTCCTTCTGCGTCTATCTGGCCGACAGCGAGAGCGACCTGCGCGAACACGCCCGGCCGAGCGGCTTTCGCGCCACCGTGATCACCGAGGTCACGTCGATCATCGACCCCACGACCGCCAGGGCGTGACAACGGGACCGCCCCTCCCGGGGCGGTTTGCCGGGCGACCCGCGCCGTATTTATCCGGGCGACCCGTTCCCATTGCCACTGCCGGCCCGCTGCACCTAGTGTGGCGCCAGCGCGGGCTTCGCCGCGCAGAACAGCCGAGCAGACCGGGAAAACGGGCCGACATGACCGACGACACCATAGAGATCGCGCCCGCCCGCGCCGAGGACGAGATCGCCCGGATCGCCGAGCTTGCCCGGGACATCTGGGTCGATCACTACGAACCGATCATCGGCCTGGGTCAGGTCACCTACATGCTCGAGACCTTCCAGTCCGCCGAGGCCATAGGCGCCGCCATCGCCGCCGATGAAGCACAGTATTTCCTGATCCGCAGCGCGGGCCGCGACATGGGCTATCTCGCGTTCCGGATCGACCCCGACGCGCTGTTCCTGAGCAAGATCTACGTGCTGGCGGCAGAGCGCGGCCGGGGGCTGGGCAAGCGCGCACTGGGTTTCGTGCGCGACCGCGCCAAGGCCGAAGGCCTCGACCAGATCACCCTGACGGTCAACAAGAACAACACCGGCGCCATTGCCGCCTACGAGGCGGCCGGGTTCAGGCTGACTGACGATATCGTCACCGACATCGGTGCCGGCTACGTGATGGACGACTACGTCATGGCGCTGCAGATCTGACGCCCGCGCCCCTGGCCCCGGCCCCGGCCCCGGCCCCGGCTGGCCTTAGTCGGCGATGTCGGAGAACAGGTTGTTGGTCTCGGCGAACTCGTAGCGGCTCTCCTCGATGCTGCCGGCGTTGATGTCGCGGACCTCGACCCGGCCGTCGCCGAAGCCGGTGACGACAATGTCGCAGATGTCGATGAACAGCCCGTTCTCGACCACGCCGGGGATCTGGTTCATCATCAGGCTCAGCTGTCTTGCGTTGCCGATCCGGTTCAGGTGCAGATCGAGGATGTAATTGCCCTCGTCGGTCACGAAAGGCGCATCGCCGTTCATCCGGATCGACGTAGAGCGGCCCAGCACATCCATGCCGATCAACGTCTCCTCGACCAGCAGCCTCGTCGTCTCCCAGCCGAAGGGCACCACTTCGACCGGCAGCGGGAACGCGCCCAGCGTCTCCACCTTCTTGGAGATGTCTGCGATCACGATCATCTGGTCCGACGCGGTGGCGACGATCTTCTCCTGCAGCAGCGCCCCGCCGCCGCCCTTGATCAGGTTCAGGTTCGAATCGTATTCGTCGGCCCCGTCGATGGTCAGGTCGAGCCACTTGACCTCGTCGAGCGAGATCACCGGGATGCCCTCCTCCCGCGCCAGGTCGGCCGTCCGGCTGGAGGTCGGCACGCCGCGGATGCGCAGCCCCTCCTCGCGGACCAGGGCGCCGAGGCATTTGACCAGCCAATAGGCGGTCGACCCGGTCCCGAGCCCCAGACGCATGCCGTCCTCGACATAGTCGGCGGCACGTTTGGCGGCGGCGAATTTCGCCTTGTCGATGGGGGAAAGCTCGGACATGGGGCAGCTCCTTGTGGCGGGTTCCGCATACACCAGGTGGCGGCGCCCATGCGAGCGAATTTCGCGCCGCCCCCCGCGATGGCGCCCGCCGCCCGGCCTGGGGCCTGCCGGCCCGGCCCGGGGGTCGCTTTGGGACGCGGCGGCGTCTCATGCAGGCTATCCCGCCCGGCGCGGGGCGGATAGGAAGGCGCCATGTTCCTCTCCGTATTCGACATGTTCAAGATCGGCGTCGGCCCGTCCTCGTCCCACACCATGGGGCCGATGGTGGCGGCCGCGCGTTTTCTCGACCATCTGCGGGCGCAGCCGTTCCGGGTCGCGGGCCTGCGCGCCTCGCTGCATGGCTCGCTGGCCTTCACCGGCGTCGGCCATGCCACCGATCGCGCCGTGATCCTCGGCCTCGCGGGCTTCGTCCCCGAGACGTTCGAGGCCGAGGCCGCCGAGGCGGAGCTTGCCAGGATCAAGGCCGAGGGCAGTGTGACGCCCCAGGGGCTGGGTCCCTTGCGCTTCGATCCCGGCTCGGACCTGCGTTTCGACTACGGCCCGCCCCTGCCCGGCCACGCCAACGGGCTGGTCCTGCGGGCGACCGACGCCCAGGGCGACGAGGTGGTGCAAGAGACTTTCTACTCCATCGGCGGCGGCTTTGTGCTGACCGCGGCGGAGCTGGCCGAGGGACGGCAGACCGACCACGGCCCGCCGGTCCCCTACCCCTTCGCAACGGCGGCCGAGATGCTGCGGATGGCCGCCGAAAGCGGGCTGAGCATCGCGGCGATGAAGCGCCGCAACGAGAACTCGCGCGAGCCGGGGCGCGATCTCGACGCCGGCCTGCGCCGGATCTGGGCGGTGATGGCGGGCTGTATCGACCGCGGGCTCGCCACCGGGGGCATCCTGCCGGGCGGGCTGAACGTGCGCCGGCGAGCGCAGGGCATCCACGAAAGCCTGCTGGCCGAACGCGGCATGAACCTCTCGGCGCCCCATACGATCAACGACTGGATGTCGGCCTACGCCATGGCGGTCAACGAAGAGAACGCCGCCGGCGGACAGGTGGTAACCGCCCCGACCAACGGCGCGGCGGGCGTCATCCCGGCCACGATCCGCTACTGGCTCGACCATGTCCCGGGGGCAAGCGCCTCGCGGATCCCCGAGTTCCTGCTGACGGCGGCTGCCATCGGCGGGCTCATCAAGTACAACGCCTCGATCTCCGGCGCCGAATGCGGCTGCCAGGCCGAGGTCGGCTCCGCTGCGGCGATGGCGGCGGCGGGCCTGTGTGCGGTGCTTGGCGGAACGCCGGAACAGGTGGAAAACGCGGCCGAGATCGCGCTGGAGCATCACCTCGGCATGACCTGCGACCCGGTCCGCGGCCTGGTGCAGGTCCCCTGCATAGAGCGCAACGGGCTGGGCGCGATCAAGGCCGTCTCGGCCGCCTCCCTGTCGCTGCGGGGCGACGGCGCCCACCTGGTCCCGCTCGACGCCGCGATCGAGACCATGCGCCAGACCGGCGAGGACATGAGCGAGAAATACAAGGAAACCGCGCTCGGCGGTTTGGCCGTCAACGTCCCGAACTGCTGAGGCCCCCCCGTGTCCGGACCGGGGGCGCGAGTCGCGCGGCTTCGCGCCGGGTCACCTGCTGCTGACCTCCGACAAGCCCACAGCCAGCACGGAGAAAGCGAACCGCGCATCGGCCTGACCGAAGACCGCCCCCGCTCCACGCCGCCCGTCACTCGGCCCCGGCCCCTGTCGGTCCGATGGTGTGCGACCCGGTCGTGCCTCTCCCCCTGTCAAAGCCGACGTCCGGTCTCCCCTCCCGCCGCCGCAGCTCCAGGGCACATTCGGCAGGACAGACCGAGACATGCCCGAATCGCCCCGCCGCAAGAGAATCCACTGATCTCCGGAGAGTCGGGTACGAGGTGCTGCACCTTGAAACTGCGCCGAAACGCGGGCGAAAATCGTCGACAGCTGAAACCCGCGACAGGTTGCCTTCAGGGACCACTCGCGACCGGATGAGCCTCGCTCGGCCGATCCTCGCGAAACGGCAGGTCAAGCCTCGCCGCAGGTTGCCCTGCTCCCGCCCAGCCTTCTTGAAACGGACACGCAGCTTTCCCGCCGACCAGCCAAAGGAAAGCGCAGGTCAGACAATACCAAGGCCACCGCCCCCGCCTTCTTCCGGGGTAGTGTCCCGGGAAGTGGTGTAGGAGGCCGCGCGCGGAGCCTCCGGCGTAGCGCAGTGCGCGGCCGGTGGTGACGCTGGCGGTCACCGTCGATCTTCGGAGAAGGTTCGGGTTGCGAGACCTGTA
>NZ_FWFZ01000036.1 GCF_900172355.1 Roseisalinus antarcticus
GCCGCGGCGAGCGGGACGTGATCACCGGGTTCCAGGTCAACGTCGACGAGGTGCTGCTGGACATGTCCCCGCGCGACATCTCGCTGACGGCGAAGGGCAGCGGAACGGAGGCGGTGATCGACGGGCACGTGATCTTCCTGCAGGGCATCGCGCCGGCGGATGTGGAGGATGATTTTCGGTTCGTATAGCGGCGGTTCAACGGATGTGTCGATAAGTGCTCGGGCAAACCGAGCCACCCCGGGCTGAGGACAGGGTGAGATACTCAGGAAATCATAGTCCGAAACAGTGAGCGTGTGGGAGTTTTCCAGAATATCGCCACGCAGAGCCTGGCCAATCTCCTATTACTTGGTTCAACTGCCTGATCCGCTCCCCTGCACATTCTGCGGTTCGACGTTTGCCCGTTCCGTGAAATCGGCTCTCGGAGCTTCGGCGTACATCGGCATCGGACAGCGGCGCCCCCAATTCCCACTGTTTTGGCCATTGCAAGTTTGCCAAGCCCTTCAACTTTGGCCGCTCTCGGTCAGCGGCCAAATCACTGTGGCATACTTGTCAGTTGCCTCAGACCCATTGCCCAATCTGGCCCCGGGGCGGAGGGCTGTCAGGTTTCGACACATCCGGATCCACTGCTGCACCCTGCGCGTCGGCGGTGAGATATCGACCTACGGTTTTTTCCTGTTCACGCGTACCGAGCCATGGCGGAGCCGCCGCTGGGACATCGCTTGGCGTCGGTGTCTGGCGCCGGCGTCGCCCCTGCTTTTTGGACGCATGGCCGGAGACCAGGGATGGTTTGGGTCACGTGATTTGACCTGCGCGTCACGGTGCGGGCTTCCGGATCGTCCAAGTGCGCGCCGGAAGCCTCGGAGTGTCGAAGCTCGGTTGTTCTGCTCGCAACTACACGCATGTTGCCGAAGCGACGATCATTGGCATTTTGAATGAGCGTGAGGCGGGAAGCGGCGCGGGCGGGCGCATCTGCGTTCGCGCCTTCTGTGTGGGTTGATCGAGGACCGAATCCGAATGGGACGAACCGGAGAATGCGAAGACGTCTGCCGGCAGCCTACCTGCCCAGCGACGTTTTCCAGGCGTAGAGGAAATCCTGTCGCTTCAGGTCGTCGAGATGGGTCAGCAGGCTGGGGGTCAGGCGGATGGGGAGAAACGTTCCGATGCGGTCGCGGATCTGTCTCTCGATCTGCGAGGCCGGGGGGCGGGTCTGGATCAGGGGCAACAAGGGTGTTCGGTCGGCGATGATGCCCTGGCCCTCCGGGGACAGTAGAAACCCGATGAACTTGGCCGCCAAGTCCGTATTCCGCGCCCCGAGCGGCACGAAGGCAGTGCGCGACATCACCAGGTTGTAGTCGTCGAAGAAATGCAGCCCGAGCTCGGGTTCCGTCTCGACCTGGGCGGCCGCATAGGAGCCGATGGCATTGAAGGCGAAGGCAAGCTCACCCCGTGCCGTCGCGTCGACCATGTCGGACGTGCAGCAGAAGGTCCGAAGCTCGGCGCGGCCCAGGACCTCGAACAGGCGCAGCACCTGCGGGCCCTGCAGGCTGTCCTGCGTCGCGTAGAGGTAGCCCACGCCCGACTCGGCGATATCGTAAGTCCCGATGCGTCCCCTGAACCGGGCCTCGTTCTCGCGCACGAAAGTGGCAAGGTCCCTGTGGCTGCCGGGAAGCTCCTCAGTCGAGATCGCTCCGGTATCGTAGACCATGACGGCGGGCTCGAATGTGAAGCCGAAGATCTCGGACCGCCAGGTCGCCCAAGGGGGGGGGGCGCGACCTCGGGCGGCAGCTGGATGCGCCGCGCCAGCCCGCGATTGACCAGATCCACCTGCAGATCCATCGCCGAAGAGACCACGACATCGGGCGGGGGCGCGTCGCCGAGGTCGAGGATGGAGTGGTAGAGAGCGATGGTCTGGAATTCCACATAGGTCACCTGGACGCCGGGCGTGCGGGCCTCGAAGGCCTCGATCAGGGGCTGCATGGCGGGGGTGTCGGTCGCGCTGTGAACGAGCAACGTCTGCGCCTGCGCTTGCTGTGCCGACGACAGCGCCCAGAGAACCAGTGTCAGCACCGCGAGGATTCGCCTGAACACCAGTGTCACATCGAGCCCGCCGAGCCGCGAGCGACCCATGTTGAGCTCGGCCCCGTGTCCGTCCGCCACGGCCTTGACGATCGAAAGGCCAAGCCCGGAGCCCATGCTCTCTGCCGAGAGGGAGGTGAAGCGCTCGGTCGCCCGCGACAGGTCCGCCTCGGCAATTCCCGGGCCGGCATCCTCGACGCTCAGGCGCAGTTCGGCCCCGGTCGCGGTCAGGGTGATGGCGATGGTGTTGTCGGGGGGGCCGTGCCGGACCACGTTCTCGATCAGGTTGCGGAGGGCTTCGCGGATCGACACGCTGTCACCGGCGATGATGTCCTCGCCGGCACCGACCGTGTCCCCGACGAAGGACAGCGAAATCTGCCGCATGCGACTGTCGCGCAGACTTTCGGCGAGGATGTCGCGGACCAGCTGCTTCAGCGCGATGGGCTCCTGGCTGGGCCGATCGGAGCGGTGGATGACCATCGCATTGGCCAGAAGCTGGTTGGTCAGGCGCACGGTGCGCGCGGCCTGCCTGTCCGCCTTCAGCAGGCGAGAGCGCATCTGCTCGGGGTCCTTGGCGTCCACGGCGAGCGACAGGTGCCCCTGCAGCGCCGACAGCGAGGTCCGGGTCTGGTGTGCGACATCGGCGATGAAGGTCTCGGTCAGGGCGCGACTTCGGCTCAGGCTCTGGATGAAGCCGTTGATGGCGTCGAACAGCCCCCGGATCTCGCGCGGCGGCGCGCCCTTGACCAGGCCGAGGTCGGAGGGCGCCCGCTGGGCGAGGTCGGAGGCAATCTCGCGCAGGGGCGACAGCGACGTCCGGATGGCCACCCAGACGAAGCCCAGCCCGATCAGCGACAGGACGGCGAGACCGGCCAGGCCCGTGGTGAAGAACGACAACTGCTGTGCGCTGCGCCATTCCACGGTCTGGCCAAGCTGGACCGCGACCCATTGCCGACCGTCCGATCCGATAAGCTGCCGCCCCTGGACCACAAAGCGGAACTCGGAGCCGTGATAGCCCATGTCGTAGAAGACCGGTGTCGCGCCGGCGACAAGGTCGGAGGGCAAGGGCAGATCCGGGGTCCCGGTGATCTCGCGTTCGCCGGGCAGGAAGATCCGGTAAAGGACACGGTCGACGGGATTGAGGGTCAGGATCTCCATCGCCGAATGAGGCAGATCCACGGTGACGCCGTCCGGCCCGACGGAGGTCCGGTCGAGGATCGACAGCGCGGCACCGGCCAGCAGCAGATCGTGCGTCCGGTTCGCCGCGTTGCGCGAATAGGTCCACAGCAGCAGCGAGATGAGGATGAGAAGCACTGCGAATCCGCCCGCCATCGTCACCAGCAGCCGGCGCTGCAACGAGCGGCCCGCAACCTCAGTCATCGTCGGACAGATAGGCCATGTAGCCCGGGCCTCGCGCCGTCTTGATCACAAGCGGCGTGCCGTCCAGCTTGCGCCGGAGGCGGGTGACGAGCTGTTCAACCGCGTTCATGCTTGGCGCTTCCTCGAAGGAATACAGCCGGCCCGCGACCTCCTCCTTGGTCAGCATCCGACCGACGTTGTCGATCATGATCTTCAGCAGCTGGATCTCACGCGCCCGCATCTGGGCGTCGCGGCCGGCGATCGTCGCCCGTTTCGTGGCCCTGTCGAAGACAAGCGTGCCGGCCGAGAAGATGTTGCTGGCATTGCCTGCCCGCCGCCATGCAAGGACACGGCACCGGGCCGACAACTCGCGGAAATCCACGGGCTTGATCATGTAGTCGTCCGCGCCCGTATCCAGCCCGATCACCCGGTCGTCGATCTGGCTGCGGGCGGTGAGGATGATGACGGGTGTGTCGTCCGAACGGCTGCGCAGCGACCGCAGGACCTCGTATCCGCTGCGCCCCGGCAGGTTCACGTCCAGCAACACGATGTCGAACTTGAAATGGCGCAAAAGCTCGTTGGCCTCGTTGCCGTCGCGCTCGCGGTCGACGGAATGACCTTCGGCCTTGAGCCGATCCATGATCGTCTCGGCCAGGTCGTCGTTGTCTTCCACCAGCAGCATTCTCATCGGATCAAATTAGCAGGCTGGCCCTGCCACGGGAAGCGAGCGTTGGGGCCGGGCCCCCCAGGTCAGCGTCCGGTCAGTTTCACGTCAGGACGTGATCAGACTGTTTCGCGATACACGGCTCATCGGGGGAGGACCCGGACAAGACTCAATTGGGAGGACTTCAATGTCATTCGCTCGCCTTGGTGTCGCCTTCGTGGCTGCCACCACCGCATTCGCCGCACCCGCTTTCGCGCAATCCCAGATCGACGATCCGGAATGCGTCGCCCCGGCCAACCCCGGCGGCGGGTTCGACCTGACCTGCCGCATCGCGCAGACCGGCCTCGAGCCGCACGTCTCCGAACCCGTCCAGGTGACCTTCATGCCCGGCGGCATCGGCGCGGTTGCCTACAACCTCTTCAACACCACCCGCACCGACGACGGCTCGGCCATCGTCGCCTTCTCGACCGGGTCGCTGCTGAACATCGTCACCGGCAAATGTGGCGACTTCACCGAGAAGGACGTCCGCTGGGTCGGCACCGCCGGCGCCGATTTCGGGGCCGTCGTCGTGCGCGAGGACAGCGAGTATCCCGATCTGGCCGGGCTCATGGCCGACTTCTCCGCCGATCCGTCGTCGGTCGTCGTGGGGGCGGGCGGCTCCGTCGGCTCGCAGGACTGGATGAAGGGCGCACTGCTTCTGCGCGAGGCGGACGCCTCGCCGATGGACATGCGCTATGTCGCCTTCGACGGCGGCGGCGACGCCATCGCGGTCCTGCTGGGCGGCTCGATCGAGGTCTACATGGGCGACGTGGGCGAAATGGTCCCGCATATCGACGCGGGCCAGATGCGCATTCTCGCCGTCATGTCGCCTGAGCGCCTGGAGGCCCCCTTCGCCGAGGTTCCGACCGCGATGGAGCAGGGCTTCGACGTGGAATGGACCATCCTGCGCGGCTTCTACATGGGCGGCGAGGTCTCGGACGAAGACTACCAGGCCTGGGTCGACGCTTCACCGCCGCCTACGAGACCGAGGAATTCGCCGCCGTCCAGCAAGAGCGGGGCCTGCTGCCGCTGAACATGGCCGGTGACGAGCTTCAAGCCTCCATCGAGGAGCGGGTGCAGAACCTGCGCGACATCGCGACCGAGGCCGGGTTGATCGGCAACTGATCCGACCGGTCCCTGCCGGCCCGCCGCCGATCGCGCGGGGGGCCGGCCCTCGTGCGACATCCACCCCAAGATTCGAGGAGGCCGTCATGGTCGACCGCATTTTTGCCGGGGTGCTTCTGATCGTGACGCTGGCCTACGCGGTCATCGCCTTCACCGCCATCAAAGCCCCCTTTCAATACGACCCGCTCGGCCCCGAAAGCTGGCCGCAGATCCTGTCCCTCGTCGCGATCGTCTGCCTGCTGGTGATCCTGTGGAAACCGGACGCCACGGAAATGGGCGTCGCCACCAGGACCTGGTTCCGCCTTGTCGCTACGGTGGTGATGCTGAAGGCCTATGCCGAGCTTTACGAGCGGATCGGCTTCATCGTCGCCACGATCCTGTTCGGCACCGTCTTCTGCGCAATGCTGGGCGCAAGCATCGCCCGGTCACTGGCCTTTGGCGTGACCGCAGGGGTGGCCGGCTTTCTGCTCTGCGCGACCCTGCTGGACCTCAACCTGCCCGAAGGCGAGCTGATCGAGCGCCTGATGGAGTCTTCCGCACAACAAGGAGCTTCATGATGGAAGCCGTCTACTTTGGCCTCGCGACCGGCTTTGGCGTCGCGCTCGATCCGTTCAACCTGTTTCTCGTGCTGGCGGGCTGTTTCGCGGGCACCCTGATCGGGGCGCTGCCCGGTCTTGGCCCGATCAACGGTGTCGCGATCCTGCTGCCTATCGCCTACGGGCTGGGCTTCGGTCCGGAATCCGCGCTGATCCTGCTGGTCGGGATCTATTATGGCGCGGAATACGGCGGGCGGATCTCGTCGATCCTGCTCAACGTTCCGGGCGACGCGGGCGCGGTGATGACCACGCTCGACGGCAACCCGATGGCCCGGGCGGGCGAGGCGGGACGCGCCCTGTCGCTTTCGGCGGTTGCGTCCTTCATCGGCGGCACCTTCGCGGTGATCCTGATGTCGCTCTTCGCGCCGCTTCTGGCGAAATTCGCGGTGACCTTCTCGCCGGCCGACTACGTGGCGCTGATGGTCTTCGCCTTCGCATCGCTGGCCTCTCTGGTGGGCAAGAGCACGGTCAAGACCCTCCTGGGGGCCACCATCGGCCTGATGCTTGCGACCATCGGCATCGACGCCAACACCGGCGTGCCGCGCTTTACCTTCGGCATTCCGGACATCCTGGCCGGCATCGACTTCCTGATCGTGGTCGTGGGCCACTTCGGCATGGCCGAACTGCTGACGCTGGTCGAGCACCAGGTCTCGGGCAAGCTGAAGTCGCTGCCGGTGGACAAGAGCTTCGTGCGCTGGGCCGACCTTGTGAAATGCAGGTGGACCATCGCGCGGTCCTCGGTCATCGGCATCCTGCCCGGCACCGGCGCTTCGGTCGCCTCGGCGGTGGCCTACGGCACCGAAAAGCGGATCTCGGACACCGACAAGACCTTCGGCAAGGGCGACATCCGCGGGCTTGCAGCGCCCGAGGCCGCCAACAATGCCGCCGCCGGGGGCGCCATGGTGCCGATGCTGACGCTGGGCATTCCCGGTTCCGGGACGACGGCGATCCTGCTCGGCGCACTGCTGATGTTCAACATCCAGGCCGGGCCGATGATGTTCACCCAGCGGCCCGAGGTGGCTTGGGGCCTGATCGCGTCGATGTATATCGGCAACGTCGCCCTTCTGGTCATCAACCTGCCGCTGGTGGGCCTCTTCGCCCGGATGCTGACGATCCCGCAGCACTACCTGACGCCGCTGATCGTGATCCTCGCCTTCATCGGGATCTACACCATCGTCGGCAACCCGTTCGACCTGCTGATGATCACCGGCCTCGGTGTCTTCGGGTGGTTCCTGCGCAAGCTGGACTTCTCGCTTGCGCCGGTCATCCTGGGCTTCGTTCTGGGCAGCCTGTTCGAGAACAATCTGCGCCGGGCGCTGTCGATCTCGGGGGGCGACTGGGGCATCCTTGTCGAGGATTACAAGAGCATCACGCTCTACCTGCTGGCCGTGCTGGTGGTGGTTGCGCCGATCTGGCTGGCCCGGCGGGCCCGCAAGATGGAAGGTGACGCAACGCTCGAAGGCTGAGGCGATGACGCGTGACATGAAAGCCTATGCGGTCACGATCGTGGCCGGCCTGGCGGGGGCGGCTCTGGCCACCCTCGCCGGCATTCCGGCAGGTGCGCTGATCGGCAGCACCGTGGCGGTGGTGGCCGTCGCGGCGACCGGCCTCCGCGTCGGTCTGCCGACCGTGATGCGCGACCTGGCCTTCGCGACCATCGGCGTGTCGCTCGGCTCCGGCATCGACGAGAGGGTCTTCGACCATCTGGAGATCTGGGCCGTCAGCCTCGCGATCCTCGTCGCCTCGCTGACGGCCACGATCTGGATGGGCCGGCTTGTCCTGACGCGTGGCTTCGGCCTCGACGCGAAGACCGCGACGCTCGCAAGCTCTCCCGGCACCATGTCCAATGCGATCGCGATCGCGGTGGACGGACATGGCGACCCGACGGCCGTCATGTTCCTGCAATTGATGCGTCTGCTGATCCTCGTCGTCTCGGTGCCGCCGCTTGCCTTGGCGCTGGGGGGATCGACGGTGGCCGCGGGCGGCGGGGTCGAGGCCATGTCCGCCGCGGTCTGCGCCGTCCTGCTGGCCCTGTCCCTCGGGCTCGGCCGGCTGGGCACGGCCGCCGGCGTGCCGGCTGCGACCCTGCTTGCGGGCATGGTCGTCAGCGCCGCGGGCCATGCGACCGGGCTGGTCCACGGTATCGCCCCGTCCTGGGGGCTCTTCGCGGCCTTCGCGACGACCGGGGCCGTCCTGAGCACGAGGATGAGCCGGGTGACGGCAAGCCAGCTGAAGCACCACCTGCTGGCGGGCTGCGCGGTCGTGGCCTCGGCCATCGTCCTGTCGCTGGGCTTCGCGCTGATCGCGCCGCTGGCGACGGGCCTGCCCTTCACCCAGATCTGGATTGCCTACGCGCCCGGCGGGGTGGAGGCGATGGCCGCCATCGGCCTGTCCCTCGGCTATGACCCGGCCTACGTCGCGGTGCACCATTTCGCGCGGATCCTGATCCTGATCCTGATCGTGCCGATTGTCCTGCGCTTCTGAGCCGGGCAGTCCGATCTGGTCGAGGCGAGCGCCCGAAACCGGGCCCTGGCCGGTCAGGGTGCGGCCGTCTCGGTGCCCTTGTCGGCTTCGTTCGAGGCAAGGTCGCGGCCCGCGGCCTCGATCGCGTTTACGATGCCGACGTAGCCGGTGCAGCGGCAGATCTGGCCGCTCAGCTCCTTGCGGATCGTATCGCGCGTCGGGGCGGAGTGCCGCCGCAGGATGTCCCGCGCCGTGACCAGCATCCCCGAAGTGCAGAACCCGCATTGCAGCGCGTGCAGCTCGTGAAACGTCTTGCTGAGCGCCGCGATGATCGGATCCTCGAGCAGCCCTTCGAGCGTCTCGACACGGGCGCCGTCGGCCATCGCGGCAAGGACGATGCAGGAGCGGACGGGCATCCCGTCGAGCAGGACGGCGCAGGCTCCGCATCCGCCATGTTCGCACCCCAGCCGGGTACCGGTCTGATCCAGACGCTCGCGCAGCATGTCGGCCAGGCTGGTCCGGTCCTCGATGGCCACGGTCGTCTCGACCCCGTTGAGCGTCACGGATATCTCGGTCATCTCCGGGCCTCCCGAATGGCTTTGAGGACTGTGGCGAGGTGGCAGCGGCGGCGCCAGGCGTCGGCATCCGGGTCGGCCTCGGCGATGTCGGCCGCCGCGGCGGTGCGCAGGGCGCTTTCGTCCGCCGTGGGCTGTCGCGACAGAAGCGCCGAAGTCTCCGCCAGCTGCCGAGGGTGCGATTCCGACGCGCCGAGGACGACCCGGGCCCGGTCCGGGGCAGGGCACGCGGCAATGGCGATGGAATCGGCGAAGGCCCCCGATTTGCGGGCATGCTTGGCGCAGCCCCAGCGGGCCCCCTCCGGCAGGCGCGGGATCTCGGCGCCGAGGATCAATTCCCCCGGCTCCAGGGCGGTGGTGTAGGGGCCGAGGTGAAAGTCGCGCACGGGGACGCGGCGCTCGGCCGTCTGGCCGGCGATCACGAGCGTGGCGTCGAGCGCCATGAGACACGGCGGCCAGTCGGCGGCCGGGTCGGACAGGGCAAGGCTGCCGCCGAGGGTGCCGCGGTTGCGGATCGCGCGATAGCCGATGCCGGCGGCGACGCGCGGCATCAACCCCTGCGAGGGGTCGGGCACCTGGCCATCCTCGATCTCGGCATGGGTCACGGCGGCGCCGAGAAAGACCGTGTCGTCGGTCTCGCGGCAGGCCCGCAGTTCCTGAAGGCGCGTGACATCGACCAGGCGGTCGAAACCGGTGATCCGCAGGGCCAGCAGCACGAGCAGCGACTGCCCCCCGGCGACTGGCGCCGTCTCGTCTCCCTCCGACAGCATGGCAAGCGCCTCGGGGAGCGTCGCGGCCCGGTGATAGGCGAAAGGTGCGGGTTTCATGAGCCGGCCCCGTCTGGTGTCGCGGCGATCGCATTGCTGACGCGGCGGGGCGTGAACGGCGTTTCGAGGAACGTGGCCCCCGCGAAGGCGTCGGACAAGGCGTTGCCGATCACCGCGGGCGGGGCGATGGCGCGGCCCTCGCCCATGCCCCGCACACCGTATTCCGTCACCGCGGCGGGTGTCATCAGGTGAGCGATGCGGATGTCGGGGATCTCGGGCGCACAGGCGACCATGTAGTCGCCGAAGGTGGTGGCCAGCGGCTGGCCGGTCTCGGGATCGTAGACCAGCTCCTCGAACAGTGCCGTGCCCAGCCCCTGCGCCACGCCGCCGAGGATCTGGCCATCCACGATCATCGGGTTGATGATCACGCCGCAGTCTTCTGCGACCACATAGTCGAGTATCTCCACCGCGCCGGTCTCGGGCTCCACCGCGATGGCTACGGCATGCGCCCCGTAGGAAAAGACACCGCTGGAGTCGGCGGGCTCGTAGGTCTCGGTCGCCTCCAGTAGGGGCGGCTCGCCGAGGGGCAGGAATTCCGGCCGGACCGTCGCCGCCCGCGCGACCTCGGCAAAGGGGATGCTCGCGTTGCCCGCGCAGAGCAGCCCGCCTTGCAGCGTGACGGTGTCGGGGCTGACCTGCAGCAGGTGGCCGGCGATCCGCCGCGCCTTGGCCGCCACCGTGCGCGCGGCCTTGGCGACGGCGCCGCCGGAGAAGACGATGCTGCGCGAGGCAAAGGTGCCGAACCCGAACGGCGAGATGCCCGTATCGCCGTGGCGCACGGTGATTTCGGCGGGATCGAGGCCCAGTTCCGTCGCCGCGATCTGCGCCAGCGTCGTCTCGAGACCCTGGCCGTGATTGAGGATGCCCACGAAGAGGTCGACCGACCCGTCGGAATGGGCCCGCAGGGTCGCGGATTCGAACCCCGGGACGACGCGGGCCTTGCGCTTGGTCCATTCGGCGGTGCCGTGGCCGCTTTGTTCGGTGTAGATCGCCACGCCGAGACCGATCCGCCGCCCGTCGGGCTCGCCCTCCTTCTGGCGCCGCCGCAGAGCTGGGACGTCGATCATCGACAGCGCCTTCTCGAGCGCTGCCGGGTAGTCGCCGCTGTCAAGCGTCATGCCGCCCTGCGTCTTGTGTGGCAGCTCTTCGGAGGTCAGCAGGTTGCGCCGGCGCACCTCGATCGGATCCTGCCCGATCTCCTGCGCGAATTCGTCCACCATCCGCTCGATCGCGAAACAGGCTCCGGGCCGGGCGACGCCGCGATAGGGACCCATGGGCGGCTTGTTGGTGGCGACCGTGAAGGTCTCGATGTCCAGCGCCTGCATCCGGTAGGGGCCCGTCAGGTTCCGGGCCGCCATGCTCGCTTCCATGAAGGCCCCGGTGGGCCACAGCGCATAGGCGCCGGCATCGACATGCAGAGAGCCGGAAATCCCGATCAGCCGGCCGTCGGTGTCCCCGCAAAGCGTCAGATCATAGATGTGTTCCCGCGCGTGCACCGAGGCCAGAAGATGTTCGTTGCGGTCCTCGATCCAGCGCAGCGGCCGTTTCAGGCGCAAGGCAAGGGCCGCGACGGCGACCTCTTCGGGGGTCAGGCGGTTCTTGCCGCCGAACCCGCCGCCGACATCGGGCGCGATCACGCGGATCTGGCTTTCCCGCAGCTCCAGAACCTGGGCAAGCCCGTGGCGCATCACGTGCGGGCCTTGCGTCGACAGGTGCACGACGAGCTCTTCGGCCCTGTTGTCCCAATAGGCCACGACGCCGCGCCCTTCGAGCGAGACCGTCGCCTGCCGGCTCATCCGCAGGCTCCTGGTCACGCGCACGGGAGCATTGGCAAGCGCATCGGTCTCTCCCGCGCGGATCGGCGCGCGGATGAAGGCGTTGTCGGGCCAGTCGTCATGCAGGCGCGGCGCATCGGGCGCGAGCGCCGCGACCGCATCGACAACGCAGCCCAGCTCTTCCAAGTCCGGGATCGTCTCTTCCGCGATGTCCTCGGCGCTGGCCCGGTCCTTGCCGATGCAGGCCGCTATGGGCTGGCCGACATAGCGCACCTTGTCGCCGGCGAGCGGCGGGTAGGGGGCCATGCGGAAGGCGTCGAGCTCGGGCCCGGCCGGCAGGTCGTTCAGCGGCCCGAGGTCCGCCAGCGCGAACACCCTGTCCTCGGCCCCTTCGGGCGCGGTGACGCCCAGCAGCCGGGCATGGGCCATGGGACTGCGCAGAAAGGCCACGTCCTGCAGGCCCGGGATCCGGATATCGGCGACGAAGCGCCCGGATGCGCGCAGGTGCCGGCTGTCTTCCTTGCGCAGGACTGAAGAGCCGATCCAGCTGCCTTTCGCGTCGCCCGCGTGGGCGTTCTGCGGCAGGTCCGTGTCGGTCGGGGACGTCATTACCACTTCACCACACGGCGTTCGGCGAATCGCATCATCTGCTCGATCACGAGCAGCGTCAGGATGAAGAGCGACAGCCAGGCCAGCAGCTTGGCCACGTCGTAGATCTGGTAGGTCGTGCGGATCTGCCAGCCCAGGCCGTTCGAGAAGCCGAAGATCTCGGCGAGAAAACCGACCTTCCAGGACAGGGTAAAGCCGATGCGTCCCGCCGCGAGCATCGAGGGGATCAGGAACGGCAGGTACATCTCGAACACCCGCTGGCGCAGGGGCGCCTTGTAGGAGGCGGCCATGCCGTCGAGCTCCTCGTCGAAATCCCTCAGGCTGTCGCGGATATAGGTTCCGACGACCGGAAGCACGACAAGGCCGATGAGCAGGATCACCGTGAAGCTCGTGCGCCCGAAGATGACCAGGAACAGGAAGATCAGGATCAGCGTGGGCGTGAACATCGCGATCTGCAGAAGCCACTTGGACAGGTCGTCGAAAGTGCGCGACAGCACCGCCGCGATCCCGTAGCTGCAGCCCATCACGAAGCCCAGGGCAAAGCCGCAGGTCGTCCGGAACAGGGTGGAGCCGAGCGGGCCGAAGGCGTCGCCGGTCCGGATCAGCTGCACCAGGTCCGCGAAGGATTCGGACGCCGGCGGCAGTGCGCGGGTGTCCATGATCAGTGCCGAAATCTCCCACCCCAGCAGGATGATGATCAGCGAGGCGATCTGGGCCGAGTATTCCTTGAACCGTTCCATCAGAAGCGAACCCCGGCGCGCTCGGCGAAGGCCTTGCGCAACTCCTTCTCGAGATCCATCACCTCGTCGGATTCGATGTGCCGCGGCCAGGGCAGGTCGACCTTGCGGCGAAAGCAGATGCTGGACGGCGCGGGGGTCAGCATGACGATGTCGGTGGCAAGCTGCGCCGCCTCGCTGATGTCATGGGTGACGAAGACCACGGTCCGGTGGACCTCTTCTGCGCGCCAGAGATCGACGAGGATCCGGCGCATCTCGGCGGCGGTTATCTCGTCGAGATGGCTGAACGGCTCGTCCATCAGAAGGATCTGCGGCTCGTTCACCCAGGCCCGGACGATGGCGGCGCGCTGCTGCATGCCCCCCGAGACCTGCGAGGGATAATGGTGCATGTATTCGCTCAGGCCCACGGCCGCGAAATAACGCTCCATCAACTCTGGCCAGCGGTCGCGCGGCTGCACGCCGAGGCCGCGCAGGCCGAATTCCGCGTTCTCCGCCAGTGTCTTCCACTTCAGCAGCCGGGGCCCCTGGAAAACATAGGCCATCTGGCGCGACAGGTCCGGGCGATCGCGCAGGTCCTCGCCGTCGATCAGGATCTCGTCGGCGCTGTTGGGCTGGAGCAGACCGTCCATGATGTTGAGCAGCGTGGACTTGCCGCAGCCGGACGGGCCGAGCAGCACCGTGAAGCTTCCCTTCTCTATCTCCAGGTCAAGTCCCTGGTAGATCTGTTTCACACCGCCCGATTGATCGGGAAACGACAGCTGCAGGTTCTTGAGCGAAACCTTGGTTTCGCCGGCGGCAGCGGTATCTTTCGTCATCTCAAGCACGTTTCAACCTCGAATTTCCGGACGGTTGCCGTTTGGACGCGGGCCGGGGCTCGGCCTCGCGCCGGATGCGGCGTTGCAATGGGGCGAAGATGCAGTAATCGACGATCATGCCAGTCGCCATGAGAAGCAGGCCCCAGGCCACGATGGGCGCCATGTAGAGGGAGTCCGACCAGTAGCCGACGAGGATCCCCACGCCGTTGGGAAGGCCGATCACCTCCGCGATCAGGACGATCCGAATGCCGTAAGCGAACGAGACGCGGGCATTCGCGACCATGTAGGGCGCGATATAAGGCAAGTAGAAATGGAACAGGCGCTGCCGCGTGCCGATCTTGTAGCTGTCGCACATCTCCAGCAGCTCTTTCGGCGTGGAGCGCACGCCCTCTGCCGTGCCCAGGAAGACGGGCGCGGCCAACAGGATCATCAGGGCCAGGATCGGCACCATCTCCTCGATGCCGAAGACGACGAGGAAGATGTAGACCCAGACCACGGACGGCACCGCCATCGCGATCCAGACGGGGTAGGAGAAGAAGTCGAAGACCCACTTCTTGCGGCCGGCGAGGACGCCGAGAAGCGTCGCCGCCACAAACCCCCCGCCCCACGCGATGGTCAGACGCCAGAGCGTCGCCGCCGCATGGGTGTAGGGCTCACCGATGGGGCCCTCGTTCTTGAAGATCCGGACCAGTTCCGTGAACACACCCTGCGGTGTCGGATAAATCCTGGGCTGGACCAGAATGTAGGTCGTGGCCGCCCACCAGACCAGAACTGCGGCCGCAACGGGAAGCGCGTTCAGCAAGAGCGATTTCGGCGTTACGGACCAGTTCATTATTTTCTCCTGGTTTGGGTGGCCAACGACACTGTTACTGCGCGGCCGGCAGCGCGTCGGGCGACAGGAAGATCTCTTCCACGGTCGGCACCGTCTCGAGTGTGCCGCCGGCAACCACCAGCTCGCGGATCGCGGTCATCCACTCGGTCGTGTAGGAATCCGAGGAGAGGTACCACTTTCCTTCGTCGATCAGGCCCAGAACGGTCGAGGTGGTCTCGGGCTCCGAGAGCCAGCCGGCCGCTTCGGCAAGCGAGGCGTACTCACCGCCCTGCTGGAAGGCGGAGGGGTTCTCGCTGATCCACTGAACAGCAGCATCAAGCCCCGCGATCACGTTGGCCGCGGCCTCGCCATTCTCGGCCAGCCAGTCGCTGGTTGCGACCGATCCGGTGATCACGAGGGGCTGGCCCGTGTTCTCCTGCATCGCTTCGGTGAAGCTGAAGATCGTCTCGAACTGCGGAAGCGAACGCGCTGCCGCCGAGCTGCCCGAGAACAGCAGGGCGCCGTCAAGCTCGCCGCGCTCCACCAGTGCCAGCAGGGCGCCCGAGCTGGCGGTCACGACGTCGAAATACGCGTCGGGATCCTCAATGCCGTAGTAGGCGTTCATGAAGGCGATGAAGGTGGCCCATGTGCCGGTCCCGTAGCCCGGGATGCCGAGGCGCTTGCCCTCGAGGTCGGTGATCGTCTGATACATCTCGGCATCTTCGGTGCGCACGACCACGCCGTTGTACATGTTCAGCGCCGCGGCGGTCGAAAAGTACTTAAGGTCAGACCCTTCGGCGATGAAGCTGGTGGTTTCGACCGGCGACAGCCAACCGATCTCGGTCTCGCCGGCGATCAGCAGCGCCTGGACCTGCTCGTAGCCGACCTGCGACACTTCGACGGGCTGATCCCCGAACAGGCCGCGATCGGCGGCGACGAAGACGGGCACGGCGCTCGCGTCGACCGTCATGCGCACGGTGTCCTGGGCCTGGGCCTGGCCACCGATCGTGAGGGCAAGCGCAGTCGCGAACACTGTCGCGATCGGTGCGTGGCTAAGAATACTTTAGGTCTTCATGTCAGCTCTCCTTGCGATGAGGCCGATCAGGTCCCCACCCTGATCGACGACGTCATTTTTCTGAGTATCGCCAGCACTGAAAGCGCCGTGATACGTCCGGTCTTGGGGTTTGCGGTCGGGACGTTCTCGATGGTCATGTCGAGCCGGGCAGAGTCTGACTCGACGACGATGCTGTGCCGGTTGCGCGTGCTTTCCGGGTCGGCCCAGATCTCTACCATCGTGCGATCGGGGCCGATTCCGGCAAGCGACAGGGCTGCGGCGACGTTCAGATTGGCCGGAAAACCGGCCGCCGCTTCGCGCGCACTGCCCTCGAAGATCCTGGTCTCTGTCTTGAAAGACTCCAGGTCGAGGCCCTTTTCGACAACATAGGGCGCGCCGAGCAGCCCGCGCACGGGTTTGCGCGTGACCATCCGAACGGAGGTGATTTCGCCTTCCGCCGCGGCGGTCACCGCGTCGAGCCCCAGCAGGGCGCCGGTCGGCACGACGATGCGGCCGCCGGTCTCGCGGGCCCGGGCGACGAGCATGTCGTAATGATCGAGCAATGCACTGACAGACAGCACGATGGCGGATTTTCCGGCAGTCAGAAAAGGATCGAGCGCCTGCGGCAGGAGCGCGGCAGGTGCGCATTCGATCAGCACATCGGCCAGCGGCTCCAGCTCTTCCAGTGTCACAACCGGGACGTCGCGGAGACTTTCCGGAAGGCGGCGGGCCGCGGCATCGCGGTCACGGGCGGATACGGCGGCAAGCTCCACGCCCTCGACCGCGCCGGCGGCGAGGGCCTCGGCGATCTGCTGGCCGATCGCGCCAAAGCCCGCGAGGGCCACGCGCAGGGGAGGGGCCTCACCGGTCACGGGCGCTTTCCTTGGGTCTTTTCCTGACTGAACAAAAGCTTTCAGACCTCTCATGCACTCTGCGTCTCACGGGACGCATGTTTCTGTCGGGCAGGGCCGATTCGAATTAACGTTCCATCGTCCGAAGTGGCTTTCGGCCAAGACCTGCTGCCTCGACCCGGTGGCCAGATGGGCTCTGTCGCTGCTGGATGGGGACCAGCTGCCGCGCCTCATCAGATATCATATCTTGCCACAATTCGCATTCATCCCTGCGATTTTGCCTTGCGAAATTGCCCGCCCGGGCCCGGATGGGCCGAAGTCAGGCACCGGCATCTGCTTCCCCTCGACGCTAGCCATGCTGATTAGTGACCACAAATTGAATATTTGTGCCAATTAATAACCCCTGACGATTAATGGTCGCGTGCGCCGGTTCGGGGAGTTGTGAATTCCCCGTCTGGCCTCGGCCCCCGCGCGATCGGCGTCCAAAGCCTCGGGGGCGGCCGGGCGCTGCCGCCGATCCACGTCTGGCGCGGATCGGACGGCCTCCTTCCGGACCTGTGCGCTCAGGTGCTCGGGGCGCTGTCGTCGGCGACGTGGAGGGTCTGGGTGGTGCCGTCCTTGCGCTCGCCGAAAAAGACGGTCTGGTGCGGGAACGGGATCTCTATGCCGCGCTCGTCGAAGGTGCGCTTGACGATCTCGTTGTAGGCCCGGCCGACGCCCCATTGCTTGCCCGGCAACGTCTTGATCCGGGCGCGCAGCACGACCTCGCTGGCGCCGAAGCTGTTCAGGCCGAACCACTCGAACGCGCCCAAGACATGCGGGCTTTGTTCAGGATCTGCCATGAGCTCGTCGAAGGCATCGAACATGGCCTGCTTCGCCTCGGTCGTGTCCTCGCGGTAGGCGACGCCCATGTCGGCGACGAAGAAGCCGTAATCCCGGGTGAAGTTCGACACCATGTCGACCGACGAGAACGGGATGATGTGGAAGACGCCGTTCAGATCGCGCAGCGACACCGACCGCACGGTCAGCTTTTCCACCACGCCGGTCGTGCCGGCCACCGTGATCACGTCGCCCACGTTCACCGCGTTCTCGAACTGGATGAAGACGCCGGTGATGATGTCCTGCACCATCTTCTGCGCCCCGAACCCGATGGCCAGGCCGAGGACACCGGCGGAGGCCAGGAGCGGTCCGATGTTCAGCCCGATCTCCGACAGGCAGATCATCAGCGTGAGCACGGCCAGCACGATGGTGGCCGCGTTGCGCAAAAGCGTCAGCAAGGTCTGCTCTCTCGCGGTCGGCACCTTTCCGAAATCCGGGTTCAGCCGGTAGTCGACCCAGGATGTCAGCGCGAGGAACACGGCCAGGTTGATCGCCAGAATCAGCAGCACGCTCGCCGTCGCCCCCGAGACCTGCAGGCCCGCCTCGCTGCGGATCCACTCGGCCACCGGCACGAGGCCCAGCACGTCCAGGGCGAACAACGTCAGCGCCGCGACGATTGCAAGCCGCGCCGCGATCAGGGCGGCGGGCACGAGCCCGTTGAGCCGCCGCTCCAGCAGGGGCAGGCGGCTCGTGACGTGCGCGGGCAGGGTCACGCCATGCGCGATGGCGCGGGATATGGCCGACGAGATCACCGAGGCGACCACCAGCGCCAGCGCGATCTGCACCGAGGCGAAGACCGCAGCATAAAGCGCATCCGCCGGGCGCGTGAGCACGATCAGAAGCATCGTGCCGAGGTAGGCGAACGCAAGCCAGTGCCAGCTTTGAGCGAGGGTCTGCAGCCCGGGGGACGGACGCCGCCGCGGGGCGGCCATCGCCGGCGGGGCGCCGTCTTCGCCGGGCATGGGCACCGGCCCCGGCGGCGCGACCAGACCCATCAGCCAGGCAGAGACCGGCCGCCGTTTCCGGATCACCAGCAGCACGAGGTAGATCAGCGCCACCAGCAGGATCAGCGCCGACGCGGCGCGCCCCGCGAGGAACGAGGCATTGGCATTGATGACCGGCACGACCAGCAATTGGCCATATCCCAGCAGGCTGATGACCAGGTTGCTGCTGCGATAGAGCCCGCGGGCGGCCTCATCCGTCAGCGGCACCGGCCGCAGGCCCGCCGACGACGGGGCGAGAACCGCGCGGAACGCCACCTTGATCAGTTCCACGATCAGGAAGGCGTTGAGGTAGAGGGTCTGGCGGATGCCGATATCGCCGAAGTCCCCCAGCGCCAGGATCGCAATCGCATAGCCGATGCCCCAGGTCATCATCACGATCAGGATGTCGAACCCGACAGAGCCCGAGAACAACAGAACCGTCCGGACAAAGGCGGAATCCGAAGCGCGATCGCCCATGCGCCGGAAGATCGGGACCATGAGCCGCCGCAATATCACGAAGACCGCCACCGTGATCGCGATCACCACGAGCAATTCCCGCAGCGCCTCGACCAGCACGCCAAGCTCCTCCTGTCCGAGGCTGGTGAACATCTGCGGGCTTCGCGCGAGGCCGCGCCAGGTCCGCTGCAGCCAGTCCGCGCCGTTCTCCGCGGCGCTCTCCGTTAGCAACGCCAGGCGTCGACCGAAGGAGACCTCTGCGATTTGCTCCTCGGCGGCGGGCTCGGCCTGGCTCAAGGTGTCCGGTGAGGCGCGTTCCAGCTCCGCGATCAGGGCGGTCCGCGCCGCGTCGTCCCGCAGTATGTCCAGAAGCCGCTCTGTCTGGCTTTGCGCGGCGGGCTCGGCCGGTGCGGTGGCATCCTGCGCAAAGCCCGCCGTGGCGGCCAGCAGGAAGAGCGCGATCGCGAGCGCACGCGCGATCGCGCGGCAAAAGGGGGCGTAGGTCCGGCCGGTCTGTTGGGTCATGCCTTCTTTCGGCTTTCCGATGCCGGCAGCCCGGCCGGGTGTGTCCCGGCCGACTCCGGCGCCGATTGTGTTAATCGGTGCGGAGCCTAGACCGACAGGCTCGATTGTAAACACGCGCATCGGGCCAGTCACGCCGGGGTGATGGCAGCCGCAAAGCAGAAGCTGCGCCGCGCCCCCTGCCGGCGAGAGGATCCCGTCCGCCTATTCGGACGCCCTCCGAGGTCCCGTCTTGCGCCAGACGCTGTTGTCCCGACCCCGAAACAGCGACTCGGCCCCCTTTTGCGCCACTCCCGCAGGGAAGAATCGAGCCGTGGATCGAGGAAAGGGGCTCCGATGCCTGCGATGGTCGCAATAAAATATATTTGAAAAACATATATTTAAGGGAATACCTGCCCGAGTCAAATTTAGTTTGTTGACTACACTATCTATTAGTGTCATTACTACACCATCGAAACGACGCAGACATCACCAACACAAACCCAACACGAAACCCGGAGATACCAAATGTTCAAGACCACTCTCACCGCCGCCGCCTTCACCGTGATCGCCACCCTGTCCAACGCCGCGGCCCCCGCCGCCAGCCTTGCTCCCGAGGTCGCCGCCCAGGCGCCCACCATCGAGACCGTCACGGGCGCCGAGCAAGTCAATTACTACTGCGAATGGGTCACCCTCTACGACGCCTGGGGCAACTGGGTCACCGTCTGGCAGTGCTACTGAGCCGCGCACCGGCGGCGCCCCCCCCTTTCGCAGCGGGCGCCGCCAGACACCAACTTTCACCCTTCGATCACCAGCAATACCCACCCTCTCGGACAAACAGGAGAACACCATGTTCAAGACCACTCTCACCGCCGCCGCCTTCACCGTGATCGCCACCCTGTCCAACGCCGCGGCCCCCGCTGCCAGCCTTGCCCCCGAAGTCGCCGCCCAGGCGCCCACCGTCGAGACCGTCACGGGCGCCGAGCAAGTCAATTACTACTGCGAATGGGTCACCCTCTACGACGCCTGGGGCAACTGGGTCACCGTCTGGCAGTGCTACTGAGCCGCGCACCGGCGGCGCCCCCCCCTTTCGCAGCGGGCGCCGCCAGACACCAACTTTCACCCTTCGATCACCAGCAATACCCACCCTCTCGGACAAACAGGAGAACACCATGTTCAAGACCACTCTCACCGCCGCCGCCTTCACCGTGATCGCCACCCTGTCCAACGCCGCGGCCCCCGCTGCCAGCCTTGCCCCCGAAGTCGCCGCCCAGGCGCCCACCGTCGAGACCGTCACGGGCGCCGAGCAGGTCAATTACTACTGCGAATGGGTCACCCTCTACGACGCCTGGGGCAACTGGGTCACCGTCTGGCAGTGCTACTGAGCCGCGCACCAACCCCCATTCAAGCCTCCCGAGAATCCTGTCACGCTTTCGCGGACAGGATTTTCGGCACCTCAAGGACAGGGACAGGCAAGATGAGCTATACATATGAGTTTCCGCGGCCGAGCGTGACGACGGATATCCTGGTGTTCTCGATCCGTGACGGCCGCCTCCAGGTGCTGCTGATCGAACGGAAGGTCGACCCCTTCCAGGGGGCCTGGGCCATCCCCGGCGGCTTCGTCCAGATGGAGGAGGACCTGCGCAGCGGCGCCCTGCGGGAGCTCGAGGAGGAGACCGGGCTCTCCGACATCCCGCTCCGGCAGCTTCGCGCCTACGGTGCGCCCGACAGGGACCCCCGGGGGCGCGTGATCACGATCGCCTTCATCGCGCTGGTTCAATCGGGTGATCTGATCGCGAAGGGCGGCAGCGATGCACTGGACGCGCGGTGGTTCGCGGTCGATGAGCTTCCGCCGCTTGCTTTCGACCACGCTCAGATCCTGGCCGACGGCCGCGCCCAGCTGGCCCGGGACGTGACGGCCTCGATCCATGACAGCGGCCTCGTCGCCTTCGACTTTCTACCCGAGAAGTTCACCTTGTCGGAAGCGCAGAAGGTCTTCGAGACCCTGCGCGGCGAAGACATGGACAAGCGCAACTTCAGGAAATGGCTGACCAACGAATGGTCCATCGAGGATACCGGTGAAAAGTCCACTGGCGGGCGCCATCGCCCGGCCGCCCTGTTTCGATTGAAGCCGGAGTGAGGGTGAGGGCTCATCCCGCCGGCCCACCACCGCTCAGACGCCGAAGGCGGTCACGGCTATGTAGATCGCCAGCAGGATGCCCGAGATCGCGGCGAGCCCCGCCGCCGCGATCAGGCCGTCCCGCGCGAGCAGCCCCATGCCCATGAGCACCACGGCCCCTCCGAGGAAGGACGAGGAGAAGGGCACGACCTCCAGGAACGGCATCGCGCAGCCGCACATGAAACACACGGCCTCGACGATCCGGCTTCCGGGGCGCAGGACGAGCCAGCACATCCGTTCCCGCGCATGGCCATCCAGCCAGTTGGCAAAGCGATAGAGCTTGATCAGCGCGGCCCGCGCCTTTTCCCCGCGCATGTCCTGTCGCAACAGGAAGGCCGGCAGCCACAGCCAATCGCGGCCGGGCCACAGCATCTGACCCGAGACGATGGCGATGGTGATGCCGCAGAGCGATGAGAATAGCGGGATGCCCGACAGTGGAGAGAGAACCAGCAGAGCCGGCACCATCAGCATCGGCAGAAACGACCGCCGACCGAAGGCTTGCACCACGTCGCCCACGCTGACGCGCTCGCCCTCGGCCGACTTTTCGAGGCGCTCGATGATATCATGCACGGGATGGCCGCCCTGGGCGGTCTGCGAAATTGCGTGGGCCATGGGCTCAGGACCTCTCACGCAAGGGCAGACAATGCCGCGACAGGGACGCCCCGGCGTTTGCGGCGCAGGCGCGGGACTCCCGGCTGTCGCTGACGCCCGCCACGCCGTCCCCCGCGATCAGGGCATCGGGGGCAGATGGGGCGTGGATCGCGGCCATGGGGCACTCCTTGGATTGGGCGGGCAGGGCACCGGCCCCTGCATAGGCAATGCCGTGAGCGCCCCGCGTGTTCCCGACAAAGGGGCGATTTCGATCAGAAATTTCCACCACCCTACGCCCCGGAGCCCCGGAAGGACGGATGGGCCGCGCGGCAAAGCTCCGGACGGCGCATGAGTGTCACAGGATCGTCTGGATCGCGATCGCGGCCAGGTAGATCCCGAGGATCGAGAGGCTCTCTATCCCGATCCCGGCCGGGCCCTGCCGCTGCCGGTAGAGCTGGCCCAGGGTCAGCACCGCCGTCATGCACAGGCCGATCGCCAGCCAGAACACGTCGTCCTTCCCGATCGCGTGATAGAGCGAGCCCTCGCGATAGGCGGCATCCCCCATCACCAGAAACAGCGTGTCGAAGGTGTTGCCACCGATGATGCCGCCCACCGCCAGTTGCAGCGCCCCGCGCCGCACGGCGGCCAGGGTCGTCACCAGCTCCGGCAGAGAGGTCACGACCGCGGTCATCAAGGCGCCCACGACTGAGGCCTTGATCTCGAACCGGTCGGTCAGCACGCCCGCCACGCTGGCGATGACCCAGCCCGCGACGGCCATGGCGGCCATGATGGCGGCGAAGGACAGCGCCAGCTTCCGGGTCGAGGGGGCGTCCTCCTCTTCCTCATCCTCCTCGTCCGGCGCGGTCTCGTCGGTTTCGACGGCTTCCCACATGGGCTCTTCGCGCACGCGGTTCGAGGCATAGACGCCGCCCGCGTAGATCACCAGGAGCAGGTAGGACGCCGGGTGCAGCCCGAGGATCGCCGCGTCCGGGCCCAGCCAGGCGACCAGCGGCAGTGCGAGCATCAGCATCAGCAGTGCGCCCTGGAATATGTTCGCGAGGTCGGCCGCGGCGTGCTCGAGGTTGGCGCGGCGATAGAGGATGTCGGCCAGCGCCAGAAACGCGGTCTGCGCCGCGATCCCGCCGATCCCATTGGAAAAGGCGAGCGAGGCCCGCCCGTCCATCGCCGCCGTGACCGACACGATCGTCCCCGAGAGCGAGGTCGCCGCCCCGAGCAGCACGCCGCCGACGAGCGCTTCGCCCAGACCCGTGCGGTCGGCGAGCAGGTCGGCCTGGCCGGTCATACGTATCCCGCCGGTCAGGACGACGAGGGCGGCGGCGGCGAAGATGGCGAACAGAAGCGGGGTGGCGAGGGGATCGAACATAGCTCGGCAACTCGCGACAGGGCAATTCGTTCACGCCTTTCTGACGGCGGGGCCTTTTCGTGCCGCCGCGCGGTCGCTGCGCAACCGGTGGGCTGGCGCGGGATGACAACGGCGAAGCGCACCGGCCCGGCACCGACGCGGATCCGTCTCGTCGGGTGCGAATGGCCGCCGATCCGGGGCGGGCAGGGACGTTTGACGGGGAATTTGACGGGGAATTTGACCTGGAAATGCGCACTCCCGCGACGGAATGGAAGGGTTTGTCGCGCGGGCGCACTGCGGGGTGTGGACGATTGTCACGGGCTGGCGCTAGACTGGCGAGCCGGCGGGGGCCTTTCAATCTGTCTTCCCAGCTTGTGCGCTGACGAGCGGGGGGCGAGGCCGCAGCTTTCCTCGATCTTATGGAAGGGAGCCTGTGCCTGGACCCGGGCCGTGGTCGGGCTGGAGTTGATGATGAAAGAAGACCCTCGCGTCGTGTTGATCGTCGAAGACGAGGTCATCGTTGCCATGGATCTGAAGCTTCAGGCCGAAGACGCAGGATGGCAGGTTCTGGGGCCGGTTGGCACCATCGCCGAGGCGCAGGCCGTGGTGGCGGATCACCAGCCCGATTGCGCCCTGCTCGACGTCAACCTGGTGGACGAGAACAGCTTTGAGCTGGCAGAGGGTCTGAGGCGTCGCGGCACGCGCGTCGTATTCCTGACCGGCCTCGCGGCGTCCGACATACCCGACGAGATGCGCGAATTGCCCGTCGTCGAGAAGCCCGTCCGCTACGCGGACCTGATGATCGCTCTGAGCGAGCCCGGCTGAAGCCATTTCAGGGCCCGGTGTTGGCCGGATCCTCCGCGCAAGGAAGGTGCCCCCCGGGAAAGGGTGCGCCTTCGTTCTGCCGGGCGGCGCCCGCGCTGGAGATCGAGCCGTCCAAGAACGCCGCCCCTGGTATCAGCGGTCCGAGCTTTCCTCTTCTCTCTCGTCCTCTTCCGGGGTGTCCCAGAACTCCGTCTCGCCGTTCAGCCCAAGCGGTTCGGCGCTGTTTTCGGGGCGGGTCCAAGGGTCATCGTCGGTGATCGGCTGTTGCGAGCCCAGGGATTCCTGCGTTGGCGGCTGATCGTCCAGCCGCTCTTGCGCCTGCGCATCTTCGGCGGGCATGGGCTGGCCAGGGGTCGCGGCCGTGGCTGCGGCATCAGCCGAATGGCGTCCCGCAGGGGGCGTCTGGGTGGTTTCCTCGACCGGTTTGGTCGCGGGGCCGGGAATGCTTGGGTCGTGTTTTGTCGTGTCACTCATCTTTGGTCTCCTTTTGCGGATGCGTCAGGGGACGGATCAACCGCGCGGCCGGTTGGGCCTCACGGGAACCGGCCGCGGCACCGGCGCGGGCTTGGGCAGGACGCTGTCGATCAGGCCACCCAGCCAGTTTCCGAAGGTTTCTCGAATGTTGCTTGGCATCGTCCACTCCCGGTCAAGGTCACGTGCGGGGGGAAGTAAATCCGCGCACTGAGAACACAACGACCTGACCACCTCATTGTTCCGTCTTGTCCGTTCGCCCGCGTCTCCCGCGCGCTACCCGCGGGCGGGAGACGCGGGCGAGACGCGGGCGATCGGGGGACGCGGCGGAACGATCCCCCGCAGCAGGGGTTTGGTCCTGGGCCCGGCTGCGCGGGCCCCGCCAGGCCGGCCCGGCGCCGCGCGATCAGGAAACCGACAGGAGATCCGAATTGACCTATACGCTGACACTCGCCGAAATCGGCCTCGTGACCCATGACACGCATTTTCTGCATTTCGAGCCCGTCGAGGGGCTGACCTGGACCCCCGGCCAGGCGACCGAGCTTGCGTTCGACCTGCCCGGCATTCGCGACGAGAAACGTCCCTTCACATTCACCTCGCAGCCCGGAGAGGGGATGATCGAGTTCGTCATCAAGAGCTATCCCGACCATGAGGGCGTGACCGCGCGGATCAAGGACCTGCGCCCGGGCGACCGCGCCTTCGCCGACGAGCCCTGGGGGGCGATCTCGGACCAGGGGCAAGGCACCTTCATCGCGGGCGGGGCGGGAATGACGCCCTTCATTCCGATCCTGCGCAAACATGCCCGCGATGGCGGCATGAACGACCGGCTGGTCTTCGCCAACAAGGCCGAGCGGGACATCATCCTCCGCGAGGAATGGGACGCGATGGACGGTCTGCAGACCGTCTATGTCACCGATGCCGAGGACGACGGGCACCTGAATGGCCCGCTGGACGGTGCCGTTCTGGACAAGGCGGTGTCCGACTTCGACGGAACCTTCTATGTCTGCGGCCCGCCGCCGATGATCGAGGCCGTCACCAAGGCGTTGTCTGAACGGGGCGTGACGGATGAGCGGATCGTCCAGGAAGAATAGCCCCCGGCTTTGACGCCCGGATCGGTGGGCCCACGGGACCCGCCGCCCCATCCGCCCTTCCCCATCCGCCTGTCCCCATCCGCCCGTCCAGGAGGCCGCCCGCGGGCCGAAGGAACAGAAATTCTCAAAAAAGATCGGAAGGTCCCGGAACATGGGTCGCCCCGGCCGGTTCACTGGACATCGCAACCTCAAACAAGGAGGCAACCATGAAACGCTTTATGCTTCTCAGCTCCGTCGCAGCCCTCAGCGCGACCACGGCATTCGCCGAAGCCCACATGTCCGAGAGCGACATGAACCAATCCGAGATGAGCCAATCCGGCCTGACCGGTTCGGGCAACATCGAAAACATGATCCGCTCCAGCGAGATCGTCGGCGGCGACATCTACGCCATCGACCGTGACTACACCGACGCCGAATGGGACGTCGACATGTTCGACGAAGTCGGCCCCAACTGGGAAGACATCGGCAACGTGACCGACATCGTCTTTTCCCAAGACGGCCGCACCGCGGGTCTGATCGTCTCGTCCGGCGGGTTCCTCGACATCGGCGACGACACCGTCGTGCTCAGCATGAACGATGTGCGCCGTGTGGCGACCAGCGACGGCGAGATCGACTACGTCGTGCGGATGACCGAGGATCAGCTCGAAGATCTTCCGGAAGTCGAAGAAGAATGGTGGTAAGCTGACCACAGCCTGACGTCGCGACGTTCAGGACGGAAAAGGGGGCCTTCGCACCCCCTTTTTTCGTGCGCGGGCCCTCCCGCCAAGGTGGACCCACACGATCGGGGTCAGGACGTCTCCGGCCAGATCAGCTCGCTTGACGCGAGCACCGCTCGCCACACCACGCCCCCCCCGCTCGAAGGAGATCTCGGGCGCGGGGCCGCCACCGGCACGGAAATTGGCGATCAGCGAGGAGCCCAGGCCCTGCACCTTGGGCTCGGAGACCGGCGGGCCGCCCCGCTCTTGCCAAAGGATCTCGAGGTTGCCGTCGTCCGGCAGTCTGCGCCAGGAGATCGAGACCTGGCCCCCGGAGGTCGACAGCGCCCCGTATTTCGCGGCGTTCGTCGCAAGCTCGTGGACCGTCATCGCCAGGTCGAAGGTGACCTTCTCGCTCAGCTCGACCGGATCGCCGTCCAGCCTGTACTGGGCGGTGCTGGCTGCGTAAGGGGCGACATGATCGGACAGGATCGTGCGCAGGCCCGGGCTGCGTCCTTCCCTGTCGGACAGACGCGAATAGGCCTCCGACAGGTTGCGCAGTCGGGCGCTGAAGGCCTCGTCCAGGTCGGCGACGCTGTCGGCGCTGCGCAAGGTCAGCTTGAACAGCGATTGAAGCACCGCCAGGCTGTTGCGCACCCGGTGCTGCAACTCCTCCAACAGAAAGGCGCTGCGCTTTTCCTCGGCGCTCAGGCGATCCATCAGGTCGCGGCTCTGGAACTGGCGTTTGCGGTTCTCGTTGGACGTGCCGAAAAGCTGCGTCAGCACGAAAGGTCCGGCGGGCCGCTGCAGGCAGATGTAGTTGGCGGCCGCCGTGCACTCGGACAGGATCCTGCAGGCGGGCGGCAGGTTCAGCACATCGTTCACCAGGAACATGACCGGCAGCCGCGACCACATGGGCTCGCTCTCGTGGACGGTGCACAGGGTCTCGCCGACCTCGAGCTCGGCGCCTTCGTGGCTGATGACGAGGAACAGGTAGCCCTCTGCCCCGCCCCCATCGAGGCGCGAGATCAGGGCAGGGGCGTCGGGCACGCATAGCGCCGTGAGCCCGCTTGCCTCGACGATTTTTGCAATGGCCACGGCATCGTCCCCGAGCGGGGCGAAGACCAGAACGGGTGTATCCGGGGCGCCGGCGATCTCGTCAACTTCCGCCAAGCGTCGACTCTGACTTGGTCCGCTTTTCGGTTTCGGCCGAGACATGCCGGATCTCCACCGCGCCCGGCCGGATCACCAGTTCCTGGATGTTGCGCAGGTGATCGCCCTGGCGTTTCTTCAGCACGGCGATGGAGCGCCGGATCTCGGAATTGCTCTCGTACTGCCGCAGTAGGATGACGGAATCCGCGATGAAACTGCTGTTGAGCTGCGTTGCCGGCGGCTCTCCGAGCAGGCCGCTCTGGGAAATGGTGACGATCACCAGGACCTCCCGCATGGCCAGGTGCTTGATCAGCGTATGAAGGTGGATCAACGCGTGGCTCTGGTCGGGCAGCGCCTCGAGATAGCCCGACAAGCTGTCGATCACGATGACCCGCGCGCCCTCGTTCACCGCCGACAACACCGCGTTCGAGAACTCTCCCGTCGACAATTCGGCCGGGTCGAAATGCTGTAGCAGGACCCGGCCGTGCTCCTCCTGCTCTGCAAGCTCGATCCCGACCTGTCTGGACCGCTGGCGCAGGACCGCCGTGCGCTCCTCGAAGAGGAACATCGCCGAGGTCAGCCCGCGTTTGCCCGCATCGCTGGCCAGCACCGTGGCCAGGGTCGATTTCCCGGTCCCCGACTGGCCCGCGATCAGCAGGGTCGACCCGAATTCAAGCCCACCGCCGAGCATGTCCCTCAGGCCATCATGCGAGGGTTCGAGCATCTCTTCCATCGTCACCGGTTCGGCATCCTTGGGAATGACCCGGGGATAGACGACCATCCCGCCGGTCCCGATCCGGAAATCGTGGTAGCCTTGGACGAAGGGCGCACCGCGCAGCTTGGTCACCGTCAGCCGCTGGCGTACCACGCCGATCGGCGGTGTCACACTGTCCAGCTTGATGACGCCGTGCACGATGCCTTCGGCATTGCGTTCTCCCCATTGCGGCTCCAGGTGGTCGACCAGAAGGGATGTGCAGCCGATCTCGCGAAGCTTTCGGCGCAGGGCCAGCAATTCGCGCCGGTAATGGGTCTCCTGCTGGGTCAGAAGGCGCAGTTCCAGCAGCGAGTCGAACACGAAGAGATCCGGCTTGTGCTTGTCCAGCTCCCGGTTGAGCTCGTCCATCAGGCCCACCAGATCGGCCTGATCGCTGTCGACGGAAAACACACGCGAGCTGCCATCATGGCCCAGCTCGGGGGTCAAGGTGTCGACCTGCGACATGTCGAACCCGTGGGATTCGGCGATCATGTCGAGCTCGAGGTGCGATTGCGCGATGCTGAAGAACATCGCCTTCTTGCCCCGCCGGGCGCCCTCGATCAGGAATTGAAGCGCGAGGGTGGTCTTGCCCGTGCCCGGCGCCCCTTCGACCAGCATGATGCGGCCCGCCGGATAGCCCCCGATAAGGATCCGGTCCAGCCCGCTGATGCCGGTCGGCACGTGTTTTTCGCCCTCGTCGTCTTGCGTCATCTTCATCAATTTCACTCGTTTCGCCCAAGACGTCCCCCCGGGGACCACCTCTCCCGGAATGACGCTTTCACGACCCCCGGTTGTAGGCCACACGGCGCGGACAGGGCAAGCAAATATCCAAACCTCGAGGCCGCGACTGCCGCGGGCCGCACCCAGGCATCGTGAATATGGCCGCGGAATCCGACGGATCCGGGGCGGCGCGGCCAGCTGGGGCCGCATGCAGCAACCGCGGCTCAACCTGCCCGAAGGCCCGCCCATATCAGGTTCAGCGAGATCAGCAGCAGGGCGATCTCCACCAGGATGAAGAACAGCCGCTCCGGGATCACCCGGGTGATCCGGTATCCTGCCCAGGCGCCGAAAATCGCCACCGGCGACAGGATCAGGACGGACCCCATATCGCCCCAGCCGATCAGGCCGAGGGCGAGGTAGGGCGGCACCTTGATCAGGTTGACGTAGGCAAAGAGGATCGTCGCCGTCCCGGCGAAGGTCATTTTCGGCAGTTGCTGCGGCAGGGTGTAAAGCTGGAAAGCGGGGCCCCCGGCGTGGCTCACGAAACTGGTGAAGCCTGAGACCGCGCCCCAGAACAGCCCGCGCGGAATGTCGGCCGGCCGCGCGGCGGCCCCGCCCTGAAGCCGCGACACCATTTGCATGGCCAGGAAGGTCAGCCCGACCGCGCCGATGACGATCCGCACCGCATTCTCGTCGATCCGCCCGACGAAGAGGTATCCCGCAACAACGCCGATGGTCGTCGCCGGGGCCAGGATCGCGAGGTTCCTGCGGGAAAAGGCGTGGCGGTAGATCCAGATCCCGTAGGCGTCGCTGATCAGGTAGACTGGCAGCAGCAGCGCGGCCCCCTGCAGCGGTGACATGACCAGCGACATGTTCGGCACGCTCAGGAGCGCGATCATCGGGAGGCCGCCCTTGGCGGCCCCGACGAACAGCGCCGCCGCGACGGCGGCAAACCAGAAAAGCTCGGGATGTGTCACGTCGAATTCCTTGTCTCGCGCCCGGTGCATGCGGCCGCGTCTGCCCCACAGGTTCCTTGTCCGGCATGAACCTTGTCCGGCCCCAGGGGCTGCCACCCCGCACGACTGTCGATGTCGCGGACAACCGGACCGCCTGCCGCCCCGGAACCCGAAGGTCGTATCGGCCCGTCGGGAGCCCCCTGTCAACCACCTGATCCAGCGCGGCTTCTGCGGCGCCGGCCATTCCCGACCGGCTGGTTTGCAGATGTGGACCAGGGAAATCCGTCTGCGCATCCTCCGGGATCCCCGACAGGGCAGGGCTCCTTCGATGAGGTCCATCTTGCCCTCTCCCGCCAATTGCAACGGGGCCATCGGCGGCAACATGGCCCGAAATCCCGCTCAGATGATCGACGGTCCGGCGGCATCTACAGCCCCCTGCGTGACCCGCGCGGCCCTACATCCGGCCGACGCGATCGGAACATGCCGATCCGGATCCATGCCGCGGGAAACGAATGCTCCGAGGTCGTTGCCGGCGAGAGGAGATCACGCAGTGCGCCGGCAATACGCTGTGGCGGCGCGAAACCCGCATGATCGGCAAAGGCGAGGCAAAGCTCCGCCTTGCCGCGGAAATCCAGCGGATCGCCCATGCCGGGATCGGGGCGCTGACGGATCCGACGGTGGCCAACAATGCGCTCGACGTGCTGCTCCCTTCGGACGGGAGGGGCCGGGGATAAATACGCTGCTGACCCGCGGCGCATACCGAGCGGCGGACGGCCATCCAGCCCGACCACACCTTGTTCGGGGCCGAGCCGATGTGACTGGATCGAGGGGCCGAACCGTTCCAGGTGGCACCGGGTGGTGCGCACTGCCTTCCGGGGCCTGCGCCACCCGCCATCCCGGTCCAGACGCAGGATCATGCATGCCAGGGCGATGGTCTCGATGCCGGTGATGGCGGTGTTCTTCCATCGGAACGCTACTTCGCGGAAGGCCCCACCGGCGGTGCCGTCAAGGGGCAGGCCATGGTTCGGATGGTGATCTCGACCCGTCATCCCTGTGTCCGAAAATTGTTGTTCAACCCGCACGACAAGCTGAACGCGCTGTCGAGCCCGCTGATGACGGAACTTGACGCGGCCCACCACGAGGCCGCTGCCGACCCGGACGTCAGCGTTGTCGTGCCGCGCGCGTTGCTGGCGCTGCCTTCGATGGCGGCGGGGCAGGACCCCCGTGCGGCACGGATCGGTCCGGGGGGGCTGGGGGGGGGTGAATGGATATCGGGCACACCTTGTCGCAGAACGGCCCGCCGACCCTGACGAAAGTGGCAGGGCTTGCAAGCGGACCGCTCGACCGGCCGTTTCGACGCGACGTCGCGGCGGAAACCGCGGCGGCCGTTCGGAGCCCGAGATTGCGCTGACACAGCCGAATGCAAGGAACGACGCTTTCATGTCCCAATTTGGCAACGACAACGACAACGTCCTAAACTCGGGTCATACCCGCGAGGATCTCTTCGGCTCGGGCGGCAACGATACGCTGTTCGGAGGTGGCGGCGACGACATCCTCATCGGCGATCTTGGCAACGACATCATCAGCGGCGGTGACGGCAACAACACCCTGCGCGGCGACGATGGCAACGACGTCATCGACGGCGGCTCGGGCCGCGATTTCATCATCGGCGGCAACGATGACGACACCATATACGGCGGCACTGGTGACGATGACGTTAACGGCGGCAATGGAAATGATGTCGGCTCCGGCGGCGCGGGGAATGACCGGGTAACGGGTTATTCAGGAAATGATGATCTAAGGGGCTGGAAGGGCGACGACGACCTTCTGGTGAAGAACGGGACCAACACGCTGCGGGGCGACGACGGGGATGATGACATCCGCGGCGGCTCGGGGGTGGATTCGATCTACGGAGGGAACGACGACGATACCATTCTGGGCCTGCAGGGCGCCGACGACCTGAACGGCGGCAACGGCAATGACAGCATCTCGGCGGGGCCGGGGCGGATGATTTCCTGTTCACGGCGCCGAGCCGCGGCGAGCGGGATGTGATCACCGGGTTCCAGGACGATTTCGACGAGGTGCTGCTGGACATGTCGCCGCGCGACATCTCTCTGACGGCCAGGGGCGGCGGGACGGAGGCGGTGATCGACGGGCATATCATCTTCCTGCAGGGCATCGCGCCGGCGGATGTGGAGGATGATTTTCGGTTCGTGTGAGGGGGCCGGCCGGAAGATCCGTGGCCGCGGCGCCAAACGGCGTCCTGGCGCAGTCGATGAACCCATTTCCACGCGGGCATTCTAGTCCTTGGATAGCGAAGAACAGTTCAACGTCGACTGACGATCCGAACCCTACAAGAACCTCAGCCGGGCCAGCCAAGAGCGGCTCGAAGCCAGGACAGCAGCCTTGTCGATGCTGCATGGCAGCAATTCAGGAATGTGGATTGTGCACCCGCAGCATACGCCTATCTTCCCCTTGAGCGGCGTCGGTCGACGTCGGCAACAAAAAGGAGGCTTCACATGGCCTATGCACAGACCAATATCGGACGCCTCTACCAAGGCGGGCTGAAATCCCGGATCCAGCAGCTGCGCACGTCGATCCGCCGCCGGGCCGAGCGCCGTGCCGTCTATCTCAGGACGTACAACGAGCTCAATACGCTGAGCGACCGGGATCTGGCGGATTTCGGATTCCACCGCAGCGAGATCGCGGGCATCTCCCGCAAGGCGGCCGAGAAAGCCTGATTTGGCATGGCGCCGAAGCGGTGCAATGCCTCCGGGTCACTTGTGGTCCCGGTTCAACAGCAGAACGACTTCCGCCGGGTCCCATGCCCGGCGGTTTTCGTTCGGGCGGCGGTTCACCCACGTCGCCAGAGACTCTGTCGTCCCCGTCCGGTTCTATGCTGCCATTCCTGCGCACTCCCCCATGGATGTTCTGGCGCGGCGGTATCGCTGCGTGATGAGGGGATGGGCGGGGCTCCGACAAGAGAGCTGATGGCGAAGGTGTGTGTCCCGAGTGGGGCAAAGACCAATCAGCCAGGACACGCAAGGTGACCCTGCGGCATACCCCTGGATGACGCAGAAAACAGGGCCTGATTCCCCGGCCACGAGGGGTTTTTGGTCAGCTGGATGCGGTTCCGTTCCACGTAACCGCCTGTATCCAAACAATTTTGGCAGAAAGTTGGGTCGCGAGGAGATTTTTTGAAAAAAGCACTTGCGGGGTAGGTCATCAAACCGTAGATACGCCTTCACCGGCAGGGCAGCGATGCTTGGTCGGGGCGCCAGACGGGGTTTCGGCTTACGAGGCGGAGAAGAAAATCAGAGGTATTT
>NZ_FWFZ01000137.1 GCF_900172355.1 Roseisalinus antarcticus
GTGTACCTGAACGGCGAGTTCACCGTGACCGAAGGGCAATATGCCCGGCGCAAGATCTTCACCCTGATCGGTCTCTACAGCCCCAAGGGTCCGGATTGGACCAACATGGGCCGCAGCCTGGTGCGCGGCATGCTGAACTCGGCGCGCGGCATCTCCGACAAGGACATGTCGGCGGAGGCGCAGGCCGCGCGGCGGATCAGCGGCTTTGCCGATCTCGACGGGATCGAGTTCATCGCCCGCATCGATATCGGCACCGATGCCAGCGGTGACGACAAGAACGAGATCCGCAGCGCGGTCACGCCTGATCATCGCGACTATACGCAGGTCATGGGAACGGCGCCCCTGCAGTTCAGCGGTAACGCCGGACCGGTGGCTAGCCCACAGCAGAATGCTGCCGCCCAAACGTCTTCATCCAATCCGCCAGCAGCCAACCCCGGTGCGCCCGGGCGGCCGAGCTGGGCGCAGTAAGGGGAGGATCGGACATGCGCCTGCGCCCCCGCCAGAAGACCTTTGTCGAGCGCAGTGTTGCTGCGCTCGCCTCCCGCGGCAACACGCTGGGCGTGGCACCGACCGGCGCGGGCAAATCCATTATGCTCTCGGCGGTCACCGGCGAGATGATCGGCGACGGGGCCAAGGCCTGCGTGTTGGCCCATCGCGATGAGCTGACGGCGCAGAACCGCGCCAAGTTCCAGCGTGTGGTGCCGGAGGTGTCCACCTCGGTGATTGACGCCACCGAGAAATCCTGGGGCGGCGACGTCACCTTCGCCATGGTGCCGACGCTGGCGCGATTGTCGAACCTGGCCGACATGCCGCGCCTCGATCTGCTGGTGATCGACGAGGCGCATCACGCTGTGGCGGACAGCTACCGCCGGATCATCGACCGGGTGCGCGACGCCAATCCCGA
>NZ_FWFZ01000116.1 GCF_900172355.1 Roseisalinus antarcticus
GATCATGTTCGGACGCTTGAAAGACTGGAGGCGCGTCGCCACGCGCTATGACAGAAGTCCCAAGGTCTTCCTCTCGGCCATTGCTCTCGCCGCAACCGTGATCTTTTGGCTATGAGTCCTGAGCCTAGTAGTTCCAGAGACATTACAGCCCGAATGACCTCACTCCGTGAATTGCTGGCAAGATCTCCGCTGTCTTGCTTGGAGAGCCAAACAGCGTCGTCAATCAGAGCAAGATAACGCGACAAGACACCAGCGCGTGCTTCGTCGGTGATTTGCGGGTCGCCATAATCGAGGTCAGCGTAAGGGGAATCCCAGAGCTTTCCGTCAAAGCAGAGGTCCGGTCGTTTCTCGACGGCAATTCGAACAATTTCGAGTGGCCCAGAAAGAAGGAAACTACCATTCACCGTGGCCTCGGAAGGCTTGATTTTTTTTGCTGCCAACGCGCGCATAACCGCAGTCTGCTCATCCACGCCCAAGTCGTTGTAAAGAGAAGTGCGTTCCTCCTCGGGACAAACCGAAACAAGACACCGAGCTACGTCAACTAGTACCGACGTCGCACTGTTGGGCAATGCCTTTAGGTCAAGAGCCGTCTCTTCCCCGTAGGCGTCCCGAAAATCCGCGAACAACCGAGCGAAGTCGGGCTCTTGGCTAGAGTTACGAGTCTGGTCCGCAGTCATGTAAGCGAGATGCGCTAGGAGCGCGTCCCTCGGTGTCATTGTGATTGATTCAAAGGTTTTGTGTGCAGGATTGAAAAGAAAATGATGGGTCTTGGTCGTCACGTCACCCATAATCATGGCCCACGGCGCATCTCCCGCCAAATCGGGGTCCTTGGCGTCGACCTCATATGCAATGACGTTCCATTTCATGCTGGTACCGCCATGTTGATACCGTCGACTAAGGAGCGGCGCTTCGCGACGCTCCGGTGCCGCGGGTTTCTCTGGCTCGGGAGGCTTTGCCAGATCTGGATCAGGCGCATCGCCGCCGGATGTTGCGCCGCCAAGGAGGCCTGGCGGAAGTTGTCCGTCGCCACCAGATGACGGTTCCTTGCCCCCAGTTGCTCGACCGCCGGCGCCGTAGAGCAACTCACGGTCAGCGGCCTCAACGAGTTCCCACCATTTACTGTCGTCCTGATAGTCAGGATTGCCATCATGGAAGGCGTTTACCATTTCGACGGCGCGAGCGTTGTCCTTGACGATCAAAATTCGTCCGTAAGCGCCTGCAGTCTTGGAATGAGGACTCGTCCGTCGGAAAGCTTTAAAAAGTCGAAAGAGCGGTGACTCATTTGGGCCATACCCAAGGTCTTTAGCTTTTTTCCGGTCGAAGCGGCCCTTCTCCTCGGATGACTCTATACATTTCATCCCATGTCGGGTCAGCGCGATCAAAACGATCCTTAGGCTCAGGACTCATAGCCAAAAGATCACGGTTGCGGCGAGAGCAATGGCCGAGAGGAAGACCTTGGGACTTCGGTCATAGCGCGTGGCGACGCGCCTCCAGTCTTTCAAGCGTCCGAACATGATCTC
>NZ_FWFZ01000027.1 GCF_900172355.1 Roseisalinus antarcticus
AACCCTGCATGTGGGCCTGTTTAGTGTAACGACGAGATTAGACAGGGACGTCTACGAGATTTTGCGGCGGCATTGTGAAAATCGAGGCCGTAAAATGGGTTGGCAGGGGTTAGGTCACCGATTCAGGAGAATGAGAAATATCCCGCCGCACAATGAACAGTGACCTGTGCTTCGTTTATCCTTCAATCACGATATTGGCAGCGGCGACGCCAAGCCGATAACCCCGGCCGCGCACGGTGACGATCAGTGCCTTGCTCTCGGCATCGGTGAGTCCGGCAGCTTTGAACGCGTCGCGCAACTCGCGGATCAGATCCTTGGCCTCGCGCGCTGTCGTACCCTCGATCTGGAATTGGGAGGCGACCTGATCGCGCGACATCGCCTTTTCCAGCAGGCGCTCGAACACGGGAAATATCTGGCGCGACAGAATGACGGAGCGACCATCCCATTGAAACTCGGCCGTTGCCCTTCGCACGCGAAGCACGGGCGCCAGCGGGACCGGCACCAGTGCGGCATCATCAATTGCAGCGCCGAGGGCATTCGAGGCAGGCTTCATCACCTCGAGGGTTTTGATCAGATAAACGCCCGCATCGTAGTGTCGTCGCGCAGCCTCCGCTGGCAAATTCGGTGCGAGGATCGTGATGTACGAGCCCTGCGCCGCCTGGCGCAACGATGCGCCAATGCCGTTGACGGTCAAGGCTGCAGTCTCCAGCGCAAGAAACACTGCGCGCCCCGATGGCGTATCGCCGAGCCGCCAGATCTTCTCCGCCGCCAGCTTTGGGGAAACGCCAAATCCCGCAGCGGCGCCAATCAGGGATGCCAGCGCGTCGGCGCCGATGCGAAACACGCGCATATCGTCCTTCGTGAGATCAATGTCCTGTCGGCGGTCGAGCGGGCATTCAGCCCGAAATCCATCGCCCTCTTTCCGGATCGGCCGAAAGGGCAAACCGCATTCGCAGGCATCGCAGACCTCCCAATCGGTGAGTGGCGCCTGCTCGACGAGGACACGTTTCGCCAGCAGCCGGTCAAAGACCGGGCCAAAGAAGGGTGCAGCGAGCTCACCCGGAAAGATTGCGTCGTCGCCAGCCTCACTCAGCCGCGTCAATAACTGCAAAATCGTCTCGGTCATTCGTCAGCCCGTTCCGTTCGATCAAGGTCATCACCCGCGCCTCGTGCTGGGTCCGGCGGAACTGCACCACGCCCGGAGGCCTGATCTTGACCGTCACCTGCGGCTGACGCTTGCCCTCGCCCTTGAACAGGATCCGGAACACGAGCTCGCCCAACCGCCATGCACCGCTGAACGACGCCGGCGTGCTGCCGAAATGCCGGAGCGCGTCACCGCCGAGATCCCGCGAGCGCAGCGTGCGCACCACGCGTGGATATCCGTTCTTGCCGGGCGCCATCAGATCGGCCGCCGCCTCGATGATCAGCACTTTCTCGATCAGCGGATCATAGGCAGCGTCGAAAGCGAAACCCGGACCGACCTGTTCGACCGGCCGCAGGGTATAGAGATCCTGCGCGTCGTCGCCGCCGAAGAAGCCGGGCCGTTCCAGAATGATCGATGCGAAAAGTTCCGCGATCTCGGCCTGATGCGCCTTCCGGATCCGGGCCAGCCGCAGCATGCCGGTGTTCTCGGAATAACGAAGCACCGCATGGGAAATCTGCCGTACGCTGATGACCCGCTCCTGCTGGCCCTCGACGACCGGCATTGTCGAGACCATGGAGCCGTGACTGACCACGAAGTTGATCTCGTCACCGTCTTCGTAGTCCCCCACCCGGCAGTAATCGCCCAGAAACGCGTCACGGTACAGCGCGGCGACGGCCGCCCGGAACGCCTCGACCTTTTCCGCCTTCAGATCGATCGCGACGCCGCGTTCCCGCCCGGCATACTCATGCAGGCGATCGGCGGTGAGCATCGCCATGTGGTCGGCGGCCGCGTCGAAAAGGTCGGGATGCTCAAGAAACACCCGGACGGCGATATGCTTTGGCTCGTGCCCCTTGTTGGGCGCGTCCTCGTCGCCGGTCTTCATGTCCGGGAACAAATCGATGCCCTGACGCTTCGCTTGCGTCTGGATGATTTCAAGGCCACGTGCGTCACCCAGCTCCGCGATGCGGTGCAGATCGCCGCGCAGTCCTTCGGGATAGCTTTCCTCTGCACCGGTCAACAGCGTCTGCAGATCCTCGCGCGCGGCACCTTCCTCCTGGTCCAGCAGGTCGACGGAAAAGCTTTTGTACTTGCCTTCGTGTCGCGCCAGTAACGGCTTCATCAGAGCGAGATCGATGGTCTTGATGAACCGGGGGTTCACGAACTTCTTCAAATTGCCAGCCATGACGAATCCCCTTTCTTTCTTGGCCGGTGTTCTTGCTATGTTCTGGCGCGCGATTCTTCAACCTTTGCGGGATCGGCCGGGACAGTTTTCGATGCGGGTGAGTAGAGGTCATAGGAGACCACTGACCCAAGGCCCATGTCATGAAACGCCCCAACGCGCTCCCGCCCGACCAGATGACCGCCGCCGAACGCCGCGCCGAACTGTGCGGCCTGCTGGCGCTCGGGCTGGTTCGATTGCTTGTGCCGGGTGGGCACGAACTATCTGACGATACTGGAGAAAGTTGCCTACACTATCCCGACGACCAACGCCGTCATGCAACTCCAACTCACCGGAGAAACGCATGAACAAGCCCGACCCCATCCCCGCGCGCCTGGCCTCACTGAAATCCATGTCCGTCACCCAGTTGAAGTCGGAGTGGCAGACGATCTTCGACACAGCGGCACCGAACAACAGCCGAGCGTTCCTCGAGACCCGGTTGGCCTACCGCATTCAGGAGCTGACGTATGGCGGCCCCGATCATCAAACCCGGCGCATGCTGGACCTTCTGGCCGACGAGGTCGGCGGCACCCTGACGCGCAAGAGCCAGATCGCCGATCCTCGAAATCCCGTGGTCGGCACGAGGCTGATCCGCGAATGGAACGGGGTCGAGCACACGATCACGGTCTTGCGGGACGGGTTCGAGTGGCAGGGGCGACCCTACAAATCCTTGTCTGCGATTGCGCGGGCGATCACCGGGACGCGCTGGAATGGCTACCGCTTCTTCGGGTTACGCGAACGAAAGCGGGGGAATGATTGATGGATCAACGCGCAACTCCAATTCGCCGCCAGCGCTGCGCTATCTACACGCGCAAATCCTCCGAGGAAGGGCTGGAGCAGGAATTCAACAGCCTGCACGCCCAGCGAGACGCCTGCGAGGCCTACATCGCCAGCCAGCGCTCCGAGGGCTGGGTGCTGGTCCGCGATCAGTATGACGACGGCGGCATCTCGGGCGGGACGCTCGAACGGCCCGGCCTCAAGCAGCTTCTGGCCGACATCGAGGACGGCCTGATCGATGTGGTGGTCGTCTACAAGATCGACCGCCTGTCGCGGTCACTGATGGACTTCTCGAAGCTGGTCGAGGTGTTCGACCGGAACGGCGTGACCTTCGTGTCGGTGACGCAGTCCTTCAACACGACGACGTCCATGGGGCGGCTGACGCTGAACATCCTGCTCAGCTTCGCCCAGTTCGAGCGTGAGGTCACAGCCGAGCGCATCCGCGACAAGGTCTGCGCCTCCCGCATGAAGGGCATGTGGATGGGCGGCTATGTCCCGCTCGGGTACGATGTGAAGGACCGCAAACTCGTGGTGAACGAAGAAGAGGCCGCCGCCGTGCGGGGCATCTTCGAACGGTTCGTCGAGGTCGGCTCAGCGACCGTGCTAGCCCGCGAACTGCGCCGCAAAGGGTTCCGCAACAAGCAGGGAACCTTGGTCGACAAGGGATATCTCTACAGGGTGCTGATGAACCGCGTCTATCGCGGCGACGCGGTCCATAAGGGCACGGCCTATCCCGGCGAGCATCAGGCCATCATCAATGAGCGGCTGTGGGATCAGGTCCATGCCATCTTTCGGGAAAGCCCGCGAAAGCGGGCCAACAACAGTCGCGCGCAAGCGCCTGCGTTGCTCAAGGGGCTGATCTTCACGGCCACGGGCGCCGCCATGACTCCGAGCAGCACGAAGAAGGGGGTGCGGCGATACCGGTACTATGTCTCGATGGACGTCATCAAGAATCGGGAACCCAGCGATGAGGGCATCCCGCGACGGCTTCCTGCAGACCTCGTGGAAGCGGCAGTGGTGACCGAGTTGCGGCGGGTGATGCGCGCGCCCTCGATCACGGCACAGGTCATTGCCCATTTGGCGCGCGAGGGTCACGCCTTCGCCGAGGCCGACGTGATTTCCGCGCTGCAGACGTTCGATGACGTCTGGGGCCAGCTGTTCCCTGCAGAGCAGACCCGGATCGTGCAGTTGCTGGTGCGCCGGGTCACCGTGACGTCCGAGGGGCTGGTGATCGATGTCCGGACCGACGGCGTCTCGGGCGTCATGCGCGACATGATGGCCCCACGAAAGAAGGTGGCGGCGGAATGATAAAACACGACGAGTCCATCCAGATCTTCGTGCCGCTCAAGGTTCGCAAGCAGAACGGGCGGCCGAAGATCATGCCGCCCGCCACCTATCTGCCCAGCGAAGACCGGACGCAGGATCCGCATATCCTGCGCGCCATCGGCCGGGCGTGGGGCTGGCGGCGACGCATGGAGGCTGGCGAGTTCAACACGGTCACCGATCTGGCGAAAGCCGTGGGGCTGGCCGAACGCCATGTCAGCCGACAACTGCGGCTCGCCTATCTCGCGCCGGGGGTCGTCAAGCGCTTGGTTTACAAGCGCGAGGTGCCCGCCGTGACCCTGTTGAAACTGACCGATGTCGCGGCCTTGCCGTGGCACGAACAGCCGGAGCGGGTGTTCGAATAGTATTTCGAGCATTCTTAGCCACGCGATCACCGTTATTGACCACTCGAACTCGGCAAGCTACCGTGCCCCCTGATACGCACGTCGGACTCGTTCGTGGCTGGAGAACAAGAAGAGAGAAATCAGTAAATCAAAATGACTAAACAGCTCAAACTCAACTTTGAAACAGTACAAGGGCTGTGCGAATTTATCCTGCTCTCTGTCGCCAATGACCCACTTTCCTGGAAGACGGTTGCTGCAGACTTTCTGCAAGAAAGCGGATTTGAAAACTGTGATGAGTTCAGGTGGCTATTCTCTCGCTGTATTTTTCAAATGATCGCCGAGAATTGGTTAGCCAAGGAAAATAATGATCCCTTTTATAAGATGGGCCTAACATTCAAGGGCGCCACTGTTCTTCGGCATAAAGACGAAATTCGCGCATTCTATGATCGGCACTTTGCATCAATCATTAAAAAGACTGAACAGGCCAAAGCAGAAGCGCAGGCGAAGCGCGAAAAGCAACTGAAGGCCACTGAAAAGGCGAGGCACAAAGCTGAACGGAAGGCGGAGAAGCAGAACAAGAAAAAGCGAACCGAAAGGAAGGTCAAGGCTCCCAATCCTTCCAATAGAGCCACAAAGATTGACTTATTTGGTAGTGGCCAGAAGATCCGCGAATCGATACCATCGAAGGATAACGACCAGCTGCTCAAGCTGTGGAAGTCAAATACACTTGGCGCAGCTGGCTCTTCCGGCGCGAAGCGTGATCAACACCTTCTAATCGTCCTCGCCATTGAGAGGGAATGGAAGCGTCGGATACAGGAATTTCCAGAAATAGAGGCCTTTAAATGGCCTTCCACTGATGTCGGATCTGGATCTGGCGGCGGGAATTTTGAACGCCAGGAAATCAGTTATCTAAAGATCCTCGGGTACACGGTGGGCAAAACTGACGGCCTGCCCGAGTCGTCTAGATGGATGATATTGGATCGATGTTTCTCAGGGCAACTGCCGCCATACCAGAGCGTCGCCGAGCTAAGGAAATGGGGCGAACCAAAGAGCTCACTAAGATTGAAAAAAATGGCCTATCACATCGCCTCACTGGCGAAGAACTTTAAGAAAATGCCATCGCGTGGGTATGACGACGCAATCGCGGACTGGGAGGATGACCTGAAGTACCTATACGATCAGTACTATGTCCGATACTTCCGCTTCGCTTGGCCATCCCATTGATCACGTTAATCTACATATGGTTGGTCGAGGATGGACATCTCCGCAGTACGTCACCGAGGAGTTGGTCCTTCATCTTGGGCACAGCACGACAAGCATCTACGACCTGTGCCTCGTCGCGTCTCTGATGTCGGAGTAGCAGTCGATGCGGGTGTTCGACTGAGCCTCAGTGAAAGCTCGCCTGAAACGTCGTCGCGGTCAGCGAAACATGCGCGTCCAGCGGCGGATGCAGTTCGAACGCCTTCGGCTCGCGGGAGAAATTCCACAGCCGGAACAGACGCCATTCCGACCGCCGCTCCTCGGCCACGGCCAGCTCGTTGCGGCTGATGTGGAAGGGCGTGCGCTCCCATCCATTCGTCGTTTTGACCTCGATCAGCCGGGGCAGACCGCCCGCAGGCCTGTCTCGATCCCAAGGCGCAGCCGTCCGGCGATCTGCTCCGGCGTCCAGCCCTCGGCCAATCGGTCCGTGACATAGGCGGCGAGCTTCGCATCCGTCTCCAGAACCGCCGCGCGCTGCCGCCGCAGCATGTACGCCCCGTCGGCGACGTGCGGTCGGTACGCGCCGCTGTCGAGCGCGTTGCGCCCGATCTCGCGCGAGAGGGTCGAAGCCGCCCGACCGAGCGCCCGGCCGATGGCCCGAAGGGACCGGCCGTCGGCCATCAGAGCCGCAAGCCGATCTCTCTCCTCGGCCGTGAGGTGGTTGTATCCTGACATGGCAACACCGTTCTCCGTTTCCAGACAGACGGATACATCATCCGCCCGTGGTGTTGCGCTTCACGATGGAACTCACCGACCGCAGCGCCGACCGCTCACGCGCCAGGACGCGCTCCTCGCCCGCGCGGCCGAGGGCCCGGTTGCGCTCGTCCCGGCCCGCCACGTCGAACTTGCGGGCGATGTGCAGCATCTGGTCCAGCTCTTGCGGCGGCGGCTGGTTCGACAGCGTCGGTGGCGGGCCGATCCAGATCTGCGCCGCCTCGCGTAGGCCAGCGGCGGGTCGAAGCCCCGGTTGGCGCCCGAGCCAGGCCGGGTTCAGCGCCAGCCAGCGAGCAACCGCATCGACCAGCGCCATCTGGAAATTGAAGGCCGGCTTGTAGCCGGGAATCCAGTCCTCGCCGAGCCCTTTCAGAACCGCGCTGATGTTCTGGTGCTTGAACTCGACGGACCCCTCGGACCGGTCGTTCAGAAGCGGCAGGAGCGCGCGGCGGTGTTCGGCCTTGCTGTAGCGGCGCGCGGAGATGTCATCGGCGAGCATCGCGAAGTAATCCGCGACGATCAGGTCGTTCTCTTCATCCGTCCAAGGCCCGTTCGACATTGCGCCAGGCTATGGGCACGAAGTCTGTTTGTCATCAGAGACTTCCGGCAGCGTCCTGGCTCGCTTCGAACGTTGCCGCCTGACTTCGGGATCGGCCGCCACGGAGCCGTCCTTCTGACCGCCCTGGGCCTTCGTGTCGGTCTCCGCCACCGGATTATTTCGCGAACGGGGCGAACCTATGAACACGGCAACCCATTGAAAATGCGAGGATGTTTTACGCCGTCCTGTGGCCGTCGAGGGGCGCTCGAAGAGAGACGCAGGCCATTCGGAGACCCATTCCGCGTCAAGCGTACAGTCTCCGAAGGGCGGATGGCCCTGCCAACGCCCTTTGAACCAAAAAGAAAAAAGGCCCGCGTGAGGGCCTCGTTTCGGGTTCGCGATGTGCAAGTGGCGGAGCGGACGCGACCTCCGTCGAACCTTATCCGGCCCGTAAGATATTGATGTTATTTTATTATCTATTTCGGCGCCGAATATTGCCGTCTCTTCCTCATCAAGCTCGGCAATGATGCAGTTTGCGGTGGAGCCCCCTCCATCAACATGGACATCGACACCATCAGCTTGGCACAGGTAGTGGCCGTTAAAGGAGAATTTGCATCGACCTCATCTCTATCGCCCAACATGTCTCCTCCAGCCAATCGATTTGACTTGCTGCGCCCTTGGAGATAAGAATCTTTTATCCGTTGGGGTGCCGTAAAGGCTGAGAGGCGAAAGCCGACCCATCGAACCTGATCCGGGTCATGCCGGCGTAGGGAACGGAGCAAAGCTGTGGCAATCGCAGCTTTTCATATACCGTATCCCCACGCTTTTGGCCCTTGTTTTGAATGGGGGCTTGTGTGGCTTTTCAGGCGTTGACGATTGCAGGATCCGACAGTGGCGGGGGCGCCGGGATTCAGGCCGACCTCAAGACCTTCAGTGCTTTGGGCGTCTATGGCGCCAGCGTCCTGACCGCGATCACTGCGCAGAACACCCGAGCTGTCACTGCGGTGGCGGCGGTGGCTCCGGCGATGATCCGGGCCCAGATGGACGCGGTCTTTGACGATCTGGTGATCGGAGCAATCAAGGTCGGAATGCTGGGCGAGCCGGATGCGATTGACGCCGTCGCCGATGGTCTGGCCGGGTACGCGGCACCGGTCGTTCTTGATCCTGTGATGGTGGCGAAATCTGGCGACCCCCTCTTGTCCGATGATGCGGTCTCAGTACTGCGCGCACGTATGCTGCCGCTCGCCGACCTGCTGACCCCGAACCTGCCCGAGGCGGCGCGATTGCTCGACACGCCCGAGGCTGTGAACGAACCCTCCATGCTGGAACAGGGCCGTGCGCTCCTGGCACTGGGCCCGCGGGCGGTGCTAATGAAAGGGGGCCATGGCGACGGGGCGCATTGTGTCGATCTGCTGGTCACGCCCGAGGCCGTGTTACGGCTGTCGGCGCAACGGCACGCCACGCGCAACACTCATGGCACCGGCTGCACCCTGTCGGCGGCTATCGCGGCCGGGCTGGCGCGCGGTGCGCCCCTGCCTGAGGCGGTGCGCGACGCCCATGCCTATCTGCAAGGCGCCATAGCCGCGGCAGACCGATTGAACATTGGTGGTGGACATGGCCCGGTCCACCATTTCCATGCGGTCTGGCCCGATGAGTGATGTTACCATTATCGGCGCGGGGGTCGCTGGCCTTTGGGCGGCGCGGTCCTGTCTGGCACGCGGCCTGACCCCCCGGCTGATCGACCGGGCCGGGCCGCCGGGGCCGCACGGCTGTTCGTGGTGGGCTGGCGGGATGCTGGCCCCCGATTGCGAAGGTGCCACGGCCGAGCTGCCGGTGGTTGTCCACGGGCGTGAAGCGGCCGATCTCTGGGCAGACGTGACCCGCGTGACCAGAAATGGCACACTTGTCCTCGCGCCAGAGCGGGACAGGCGCGAGCTGGACCGATTTGCCGCGCGGACCGACGGCAAAACCGCCTGCGATGCGGCTGCGATTGCGGCGCTTGAACCCGATCTTTCGGGACAGCACCGGCGCGGGCTGTTCTTTGCCGCAGAGGCGCATCTGGATCCCCGACTGGCACTGTCTGATCTGGCGCGAACACTTTTGGATGCCGGTGTCGTTGTCGAAATCGGCGAGGCCGAGCCTGCAACCCTGAGCGGCCCGGTGATCGATTGCCGTGGCTTGGCAGCAGCGGATGATTTGCCGGGGCTACGCGGCGTGCGGGGCGAAATGATCGTGTTGCACTCGGACGAAATTGCCTTGTCGCGGCCCATTCGCCTGCTGCATCCACGCCATCCGCTATATGTGGTGCCGCGCGCGGATGGATTGTTCATGCTGGGTGCAACGCAGATCGAAAGTTCTGCGCGAGGCAGGGTGACGGCGCGCTCGGCGCTGGAGCTATTGTCAGCCGCCTATGCGTTGGACCCGCGCTTTGCCGAGGCCGAAATCGTCGAAATGGGTGCTGATCTGCGCCCTGCCTTTGCCGACCATGTGCCGCGCGTGCTCCGCAGGGGGCGTATTTTGCACCTGAACGGGTTGTTCCGGCACGGCTTTCTGATGGCACCGGCGCTGGCGGAACAAGCCGCCGAATACCTTTTAACTGGCAAGACCGGGGATCTGTTTGATGAAGATTGAAGTGAATGGCGAACAGCGCGATGTCGCCGCGACGAATGTGGGCGAGGCGCTTGCTGAACTGGGTTTGGGAGAGGCGCGGGTCGCAACGGCACTGAACGGCACCTTCGTATCTGCGGCAGCGCGCGACGGCACCGCCCTGTCGCCCGCTGATCGGCTTGAGGTTTTGACAGCGATGCAGGGGGGCTGAGCCATGCGCGATTTCTATGGCGAAACCCTGAAAACGCCAATGATGCTGGGCACGGCGCGCTTTCCTTCGCCAGCGGTGATGGAGGCTGCATTCCGCGAAAGCGGCGCATCGGTCGCAACGGTATCGCTGCGGCGCGAACGCGGTGCGGGTCAAGCGTTCTGGGACATGGTGCGCGGCCTTGGTGTGCATCTGCTTCCGAACACTGCCGGCTGCCATTCTGCGCGCGAGGCGATCACCACCGCCCAGATGGCGCGCGAATATTTCCAGACCGACTGGATCAAGCTCGAGGTGATCGGCAATGCCGACACGCTGCAACCCGATCCTTTCGGCCTTCTGGAGGCCGCCGAGGTCTTGTGCGCCGATGGGTTCAAGGTGTTCCCCTATACCACCGAAGACCAGGTGTTGGCCGCAAGGCTGGTTGATGCGGGCTGCCGGGTGCTGATGCCCTGGGGCGCGCCCATTGGATCGGGGATGGGGCTGAACAACATTCACGGGTTGCGCACCCTGCGCGCGGCCTTTCCCGATGTGGCCATGGTGATCGACGCGGGTCTTGGCCTGCCCAGCCATGCGGCGCAGGCGATGGAGCTGGGGTATGACGCGATCCTGCTGAACACCGCCGTGGCCGAGGCGGATGATCCGGCCGCCATGGCGCGCGCCTTTGCCATGGCCGTGCAGGCGGGCGCGCTGGCGGCCACATCCGGGCCGATGGGCATGCGCGACATGGCCGTACCTTCAACCCCCCTCATTGGAAAGGCATGGCTATGACACTGCCCCGCTTTTACCCCGTTTTCGACAGCGCCGATTGGGTGGTGCGGGCCGTTCCCCTTGGGGTGCGGCTTGTGCAGTTGCGCATCAAGGGGCAGCCCGATGAGATCCTGCGCGCCGAAATTTCCACAGCACTGGCCTGTTGCCGTCACTATGGCGCGGCGCTGGTAATCAACGATCACTGGCAACTGGCGATTGAGCTGGACGCCGACTGGCTGCACTTGGGACAAGAGGATCTGGACACCGCCGATATCGCTGCAATTCGCCACGCAGGCCTGAAGCTTGGGGTTTCGACCCATGACCATGCGGAACTGGACCGCGCTGTGACACTGGCCCCTGAGTATATCGCCTTGGGCCCGGTCTATCCGACCATTCTGAAGCAGATGAAATGGACCGAACAGGGCCTTGATCGGCTGACCGAATGGAAATCCCTAGTTGGAGATATCCCGCTGTGCGCCATCGGTGGCATGTCGGTGGAACGCGCGCCGGGTGCCTTTGCCGCAGGGGCCGATACGGTGGCGGCGGTGACGGATATCACCCTGAACGCCGACCCTGATGCCCGGATACAGGCCTGGCTGAAGGCAACAGCATGAACCGCTATGCCAGACAGATTGCCCTGCCGGAGGTGGGCGCAAAAGGCCAAGCGCGCTTGCGCACAGCCCATGTTCTGGTGGCCGGAGCGGGTGGCCTTGGCGTGCCGGTGTTGCAATATCTCGCAGGCGCCGGGGTTGGCACGATCACCCTGATTGACGGCGACGAGGTGACTGAGAGCAACCTGCACCGTCAGCCGCTATATCGGATGCAGGACATCGGCCGTCCCAAGGCACAGGCTGCCGCCGCAGCGCTGGCCGCGCTCAACCCCGATGTCGCCATGCGCCCGCTGGTCGAATGGCTGACCCCCGCCAATGCGCCCGCTCTGGTCGACCAGGTCGATGTGGTTCTGGATTGCGCCGACACATTTGCCGCCAGCTTTACGCTATCGGACGCCGCTTTTGTTGCTGACAAACCCTTGATTTCCGCCTCGGCCCTTGGTCTTTCGGGCTATGTGGGGGGCTTTTGTGCCACGGCGCCATCGTTGCGCGCCATTTTCCCCGATCTGCCGCGCAGTGCCGCAACATGTGCAACCGCCGGGGTGCTGGGGCCCGTGGTGGCCATGATCGGAGCCATGCAGGCTCAAATGGCATTGGCGATTTTGCTGGATATGGTGCCTTCGCCCCTGGGCCAGATGATGATATTGGACGCCGCAAGCTGGCGCATGTCAGGCTTTCGCTTTGACAGCGCGCCGGAGCCTGACACCCCCGCAGCCTTCATCGCCACCAGCCAGATCACGCCCGAGGATCTGGTAATCGACCTGCGCAGCGAGGTTCCCGCCCCCTTCCGCGCAACCGCCCTCCATATCCCGCCCGAAGGTTTGCCCGATCTGGCCTTGCCTCCCCACGGCACACGGATCGTCCTGGCCTGCCGCACCGGCCTGCGCGCCCATCACGCCTGTACCGCTCTGCGCAGCCGTTGGGCAGGTGATATCGCGCTGCTGGCGCTGCCCGATCCTTGATCCCAAACCCTGAACCGGAGACACCAATGAAACACCTTCTTGCCACGGCCGCCCTTTCCCTGATGGTCACCCCCGCTTTTGCCCAAGACAAAATGACCGTGATGCTGGATTGGTTCATCAACCCCGATCACGGACCGATTATCCTGGCTGAAGAACTGGGGTACTTCGCAGAAGCGGGGCTTGAGGTGGAGCTGGTCACCCCCGCCGATCCCAACGATCCCCCGCGCATGGTTGCGGCGGGGCGGGTTGATCTTGCGGTGTCCTATCAACCCGAACTGCATCTGAACCGGCGCGAAGGGCTGGACCTGGTGCGCGTCGGCACGCTGATCGAAACGCCGCTGACCTGTCTTGTGGTGCGCGCCGACGGACCGGTGCAATCGGTTGCCGATCTGGCAGGACGCAAAGTGGGCTTTGCCGTGGCCGGTGTGCAGGAAATGCTGTTGTCGGCCATGTTGGCCCATAACGGCGTGTCCGGCGATGATGTCGAACAGATCAACATCGGCTGGTCGATCTCGCCTGCTTTGATGTCGGGTCAAGTGGATGGCGTCATAGGCGCGTTTCGCAATTTCGAACTGAACCAGATGGACATTGAAGGCGTTGAAGGGCGCTGTTTCTACCCCGAGGCCGAAGGCGTGCCATCTTATGATGAGTTGATCTATGTCGCCCGGGCCGAGGATTTGAACCGCGATATGATTGCCCGGTTCCTGCTCGCTACCGAACGCGCCACGGCCGACATCCTGAACGATCCCGAAGGTGCCGGTGAGATATTCTTCGCTACCAGCGCCGAGTTGCGCAACGAACTGAACACACGAGCCTGGGGCGATACCTGGCCGCGCTTTGCCACCCGCCCCGCTGCCGTGGACCATGGCCGTTACACGCGGTTCGAAGCTTTTCTGGTCGCCCAGGGTGCTGTCGATGCAGCTATTGCCGCCGCTGATCTGGTGGTCGACGTGACAGCCGAGCCCGCGCAATGACAGCACCGGACTATGGCCGCGCTTTCACGCTTTGGCGTGCGGGCGCGGGGCAGGATTGGGACCGCTATACGCATCACGCCTTTGTCGAAGGCTTGCGCGACGGATCGCTGCCGCAAGACAGCTATCTGCATTATCTGCGGCAGGATTATGTTTTCCTGATTCATTTTGCGCGCGCATGGGCGCTGGCGGCTGCCAAAGCCGATACGCTGGATGAAATGGCAGCGGCCAGCGCCACGGTGCACGCGTTGGTACATGTGGAAATGCCGCTGCACGTGGAAACCTGCGCCGCCCACGGCATTGACCGCGCCACGCTGGAGACAACGCCCGAAGCGGCGGCGAACCTTGCTTATACACGCTATGTGCTCGAGGCGGGATATTCCGGCGACTTTCTGGACCTGATGGCGGCGCTGGCCCCTTGCGTGCTGGGTTACGGCGAAATTGGCGCGCGGTTGAAAGACGTTACCGGACCCTACGGCGATTGGTGCGCCACCTATGGCGGGCCGGAGTATCAGGCCCTGTGCCGGGATGTTGGCGCGCTGATCGACGGAGCGATTTTGCGACGCCTTGGGCCGGGCTGGGCCGATCTGCCGCGCGCGGTGACTTTACAGGCGCGGTTTGCCACTGCCACAAGGCTTGAGATCGGGTTCTGGGACATGGCCCGCGACCCGTCAGCGATGTGAGCGCACCATCCATCCATATGGCCGGATCGCTTAAGGCGGGGGATACCCTCTTGATCGACAGCCTCGATCTGACCTTGCCCGCCGGTCGGTGGAGCGCGCTTTTGGGGCCGTCCGGCGTGGGCAAGACATCCTTGCTGCGGTTGATCGCGGGGTTGCCTTGCGCGGCACACCTGAAAGGGCGGCTCAAGGCCGGGGACGGTGCGCCCATCGCTCCGCGCGTGGCGATGATGGCGCAGGATGACCAGCTTCTGCCATGGGCCTGTGCGCTGGACAATGTTACCATCTGTGCGCGCCTGCGTGGCGAACCTGCACAGACGGAGCGCGCGGCAGCTTTGCTGGCGCGGGTAGGCCTTGGTGGTCTGGAGAGGCGCAAACCCGCAAACCTTTCGGCCGGTCAACGCCAGCGCGTCGCCCTTGCGCGCACTCTTTACGAAGATCGCGCGGTTGTCCTGCTGGACGAGCCATTCTCGGCGCTGGACGCGATGACGCGCCACACAGTGCAGGATTTGGCGGCTGGGCTTTTGGCTGGGCGCACCGTGGTGCTTATCACCCATGATCCGGCCGAGGCGATCCGGCTGGCCGATGTTGCATGGATCCTCACGCGGGCGGGCATCGCGCCCTGCATTCTGCCGCCCACCATGCCCCCCCGTGCGCCCGAGGCCGCAGCCACCATCTCTGCGCAGGCCGCGTTGTTGAAGCGGATGCGCCTGCTTGCCGCACAGGGGGCAGGATGATGCTGCATGCAATGTCTGGCCTGTGGCGCGGCTGCCTTGTTTTGTTGGTGGCGCTGGCAATCTGGCAGGCGGTCGTGAGCCTGACGGGCGTGCCGCGCTTTATCCTGCCGGGGCCTACACTGGTGGCGCAGGCCCTGTGGGACAACGCAGCATTGATCTGGGAGAACGCCCTGTGGTCAGCCGGCAACCTGAGCCTTGGTCTCGCCGTCGGCATATTTCTGGGGGTCGAGACCGCACTGCTGCTGGCCCTGTCGCGGCGCGCGCGGTGGCTGCTGCGCCCCATGCTGGTGGTGGCCCAAGCGGTGCCTGTATTTGCTCTGGCGCCCGTGATCACGCTGTGGCTTGGCTATGGCATGCCGTCCAAGATCGTGACGATCGCGCTTGTCACCTATTTTCCGATTGCCTCGGCGCTGTTTGACCGGCTGATGGCGCTGCCTCCAGGCCTGGCCGATCTGTCGCGCCTGTCGGGCGCCGGTCGCTGGCGCGAGACACTGCTGCTGCGCCTTCCCTATGCGGTACCAGGGCTGCTTTCGGGGCTGCGGTTGGCGGTGGTCTATGGCCCGCTGGCGGTGCTCATCGGGGAATGGGTTGGGTCGTCTCAGGGGCTTGGCCATCTGATGTTGATGGCGAACGGTCGGGGCCAGACCGCCCTTATGTTTGCAGCTCTGATCGTGCTCGCTTGCCTTTCACTGTGCCTCTGGGTCACGGTCGAAGTACTTTCCCGGTGGTCGTCAAAGCGGCTTTCGTATGCCTGACGCGTGCCTATGAAACGGTAGCAATCCCATCAAGAAAAGCTGCGATCCTGTCTGCACCCGCTTCCAGCCATCAATTCGCGCATAGGCCGTCACAGCGATGCCCGCGAGCGCTGGTTCAATGATCCGGCGGCCACCCACGCCGCTTTGGTGGCATCCAGCAGGGCAGATGTTTGACGGCTGGTCTTAATCCCGTCGACGTCACAGGAAACTCTCCGGCACCAGATCGCGCTTGCGCATTATCTCGCGTAGCCGTTCGAAACCGCGTTCGCGCAACTGGCGCACGCGTTCCTTCGAGATACCATAGACCGACCCCAGAGCATCCAGCGTCGCAGGTGGGTCGTTTAGCTGAGTGGCCACGACTATGTTGCGCTCTCGATCAGGCAAATCGGTAAGCGCCTCGACAAGCGTGCGACGCAATACCTCCGTGTCCAGACGGTGCAGGGATGCCGGATCGTCAAGACTTTCCGGATCGACCAGCAGCGCCAGGCGATCTTCTCCCTGGTCATCGAGGACCGGGACATTCAGGGAGTAATCCCTGCCAGTGATCTGAGCGCGCAGATCAGCCAAACGGTCGATAGTGACACCGTTTTCAACGGCAATTCTTGCGTCTGCCTCGGCCCGGTCGATCTGCGGATCAGCCTTCATCGCGACGTCAAGGCGTGCGATCTGCGCGGCCGCCGAACGCGACTGAGCGGAATTCGGACGCCGGACAATCGACAAGGTGGTGCGCTTGTATTCCTGAATTTCGGCGCGGATCCACCAGACAGCATAGGTCGCAAAGCGAAACCCCCGGTCTGGATCAAAGCGGTCGGCCGCCTTCAGAAGTCCGATATTGGCCTGCTGCACCAGATCGGGGTCTGCCTCCTGGGAGGCTGGCGAAAACCTTTTGGCCTTTGCCGCGGCCATGGGGGCGAAGGCGCGCATCAACGTGTCGCGCGCGTGCGCGTCGCCATGGTCTTGCCAAGCGCGCACCAGATCGCGCTCTTCCTTTGCCGACAGCATGTTCGCGCTGCGCGCGTGGCGGCTATGGGTTCCCCAATTCGGAGCATGTTTGTTCATCACGACGACTCATTTAAATTCGAATCGAAACTAGTCTCTCACCACCACTCTTGTCAAAGTGGTTTCGCTTCGCTACCAAATAGACATGATCAACCAATATCAAACGCCAAACCGCATCGCCGAACTGCTCGTCCATGTCGGCCGCGCGGCGCGTAGCGAGGCCCGCAACGAAAATCCGCGATCCAGCCTGACAGCAGCGCAATGGACCTGCCTGCGGTTCTTCGCACGGGCCAATGGCAGTACCCGCACGCCCTCGGGCTTCGCAAGTTTTCAGGCGACTACGCGCGGCACCGCATCACAGATCGTTAAGACCCTCGAACGCCGCGGCCTGATCACCGGTCAACGCTCCGACCGGGATCGGCGCAGCGTTCGCTTTGACCTTACGGCAATGGGCCTCGAGACGCTGGTGCATGACCCGCTCAGCGATCTGATCGGTGTGATCGGCCAGCTTCAGGAGGACGAGCGCGACCGCTTCCTGCAAACGCTGTCGCGCATGACGTCTGCGCTTGCAGGGCTGAGGGATGTGCCAGCCTTCGGCACATGCCAGGACTGCAGCCATTTTACGCCCGCGAATGACAGCGGCTATTGCGCCTGCATGGCGGCCGAGCTGGCCGCGGAGGAGATCGACCAGCTATGCGCAAGCTACCAGGGTCCCGCGCGCGGGATACAGACCGAGGGAGAACGCGATGACCGCGCCTGACACACGTGCCGCGCCCCGCATGATCGCGATCAGCAGCGGCAAGGGCGGAGTGGGAAAATCCACTGTCACAGCCAACATTGCCGTGGCCATGGCCCAGGCTGGGCTCGCTGTGGGCATCGTCGATGCCGATATCTACGGCCCCTCCATCCCCGGAATGCTGGGGATCGCAGGTGACAAGCCCGCCATGACGCCCGAAGGCAAGGTGATCCCGGCCGAGGCGCACGGCGTCAAGGTCATCTCCATGGCGATGCTGAGCGACGACGACAAGCCCGCGATCCTGCGCGGGCCGATGGTGACGAAATACCTGCAGATGTTCGTCCGGCAGGTGGACTGGGGCGCGCTGGACGTGCTGCTTCTCGACCTGCCGCCGGGCACAGGCGACATTCAGTTGACGCTGGCTCAGGCCTTCCCGCTGGCAGGCGCCGTGGTCGTGAGCACGCCGCAAGACGTCAGCCTCAAGATCGCGAGGCGCGGCCTGCGCATGATGGAGCAGGTCAACGTGCCGATCCTTGGCATCGTCGAGAACATGAGCGGCTTCACCTGCCCGTCATGCGGAACCCTCACGCATATCTTTCATGAGGGCGGCGGCGAGGCGATCGCGCAGGAACTGGCGGTGCCCTTTCTCGGCAAGGTGCCGCTTGACCCTGCCGTGGTCGATTGCGGTGATGACGGCATCCCGCTCGTCACGGCCGCACCGGGCAGCCCAGCCGCCATGGCCTACGCCCAGATCGCGGCGACGCTGGCGCGCGCGGGAGGCGACATGGGCGGTATCGCCACCCCCTTCGCCTGGACGCTGGCCGACGGCACCGGAAAGCCCGCACCGGCTCTGGCACCGCCTACGCCGGACGGGCCGACCGACCGTCTGCGGGCGCTTGATGACGATGCGGCGGGGCTCGCGTTGTGCTGGGCCGACGGGTATGAGCAGCATCTTTCGCCGCGCGATCTGCGCCTTGCCTGCGCTTGCGCGCAATGTCGCGAAGAGATGACAGGTGCACAGCTCTTGATCCCTGACAGAGTGCCTCTCGACATCCGGATCACGCGGATCTGGAGTGTCGGAAACTATGCCCTCGGCATGGCTTTCAGCGATGGCCATGACACCGGCATTTATACGTTCAAATCTCTGCGCACGATGCGTAGCACGGAGTTGGAAGATGTCTGAACAAACCCACCGCCGCATCCGCGCGCAGGCCTCGGCGCGCGATGCCGATGTCATGTCTTTCGTTCTGGACAGCCCAGTGCAGGAAGGACGTTCCGGACGATTGGAAAAGACGCATGACGCCCCGTTGGCGCGCGTGCTTTTTGCCGTCGCGGGTGTAAGACGGGTCGAGGTGGCCGAGGCCACGATCCTGGTGCAAAAGGACGCGCAAACCGATTGGGCGCTGCTGAAGCCAACCATCGCCGCGGCGATCCGGCAGGTGCTTGACGCCACGGACGCGCCGCTTGGCTCCAACACCGCCCCTGATGCCGCCCTTCTGCGTGCGGTCGAGGAGTTGCTGGAACGACAGGTCAATCCGTCCATCGCGTCCCATGGCGGTCATATCTCAGTCGAACGCGTTGCGGGCGGCTCGGTCTATCTGCGCATGTCCGGCGGCTGTCAGGGCTGTGCCGCGTCCTCCGCCACCTTGCGACAGGGTGTGGAACAAATGCTGCGCGCAGCACTTCCGCAGATCCGCGAGATCGTGGACGTGACCGATCATGCAGCGGGCAGCAATCCGTTCTACGCACGGGACGACGGGGGGTCCTACGCGCAGAACGACGGTCCGTCGCCCGTTCTGAACCGTCCGCTGCCACCAGGTGTGATCGGTTGGGACGATGGAGAGATTCTCGTCGATCCCGCCTACCTGGCGCCACGGCTTGGGCTGACGCCGCAGACGCTGCGCGAGGGGCTGCAAACCGGCGACGTCGTCGGTGTGACAGAAACTGGCGAGGGTGCCGACGCGGGCAAGACCCGGATCATTCTGCGCAGCACGGCGCGGGCCTGGGCCGCCGAAGTGATGACCGATGGATCGGCGCGGGAAATTCCGCCCCCCCGCGAGATCGGGGCGGCCGCTGACCGCGCGCAAAACCTTGCAGACCGCGTGCGCGCGCATCTTGCGGCGCTTTCCACCGATGACGCGCCTGTCACTTATGGCGCGCTTGCGCGGGCACTTGGGCTTTGGACGCCCGGTTCGGTGGGCCGTGTCACTCGCGCGCTGGAGGCAACAATGCGCGAAGACGCCGCTGCCGGTCGCCCCTTCATCGCGGCCCGCGCTGTCAGTCGTGGCCGCGAGGATCTTCCGGGCAAAGGGTTCTTCGATCTGGCCGGCGCCCTGTCTCGCGGGCCTCAGGACGGCGAAAGCGAGAGCGACTACCACCTCCGTGAAATCAGCCGTCTCGACCATCCGCATTCAGAGCACACAGATGTCGTGCAACGCGACAAGACCCAACGCGCATGAAATAGCCGCGTAAGTTTCGAACAAACAAGCCTTTCGGAAAGCCGGATTGGTTAAGCCTCCTTCGACGCTGTTTCCAAACGTGAAGCGGCAGCTTGTATAGCGGGATAGCGTTTCCGCCATCTGTTCTGGGTTCGCCACAGGCTCTAACGGGGGTTTGGCACCCCATGTGAGCAGTAGTCCCATCTCAACGGCACGCGGCTGCCTGCTCCCGCATGACCCCATAATCGCCCATCATCTCGATGACGGCTAATCCGTCTGGCATTAGCGCCAATTCCTCAGCCGTGCGCACTTGGAACTCCTGACTGTATTCTACGGTCGGTGGGCATGCCGCTGCACTGCCATTTTCAAAACCCACCCCCACGCAACCGGTCAACCAGATCGTCGCGATTACGAGGACGACGAGCCGCCGCTTCCAGCATCCGGCGTTGTACGTCATTGGCTTTCTCCGTGGTTGCGAGACGTTCCGCGAGCCGCCCGACGCGCTCTCCGGCGCGGCGGATCGACAGCAGGAACAGCAGGATGGCAAGGGCAACAGCGCCGTACCGCAGGGCCGCTCGCCCAAATGGACTGGCCGATATGCCGCCCAGCAAGGCGGTAATCATCGCTGCGCCCTGCGCCAGTCATCGAGCCGCGCATAGATCGTAACGGCGATGCCCCCAAGCGCCACGGCGATGAACACCCAGCGGAGCGTATCGAGGTATGGCACCAGCGGCAGAACCGCGGGTTGGGTCACGGCTAGTACGTTCTGCGCCACCTCGACCCCGGCTGCGCCCAGCGTCGCTACTCCGGCCGCACCGCCGCCTTTCATGGTGCGACTTTGCGCCAGCACCTCGCGCGCGAGCTGCATGTCCTCGGCGAAGGCAATGGCCCGAACCGGAAAACGATGCCCCCACTGCCGTGCCGGGCCGAGATCGACATGGATGAAGCCCGAGCGCCGGTAGAAACCAAACCCGAGGAAGCCGACCGAGCGTGCCGCTGCCTCGAACGCGACCGGGTCGTGGTTCGACATAGCGATGTCGAAAGCTTCGCCATCCATGTGCTTGGAACGCGTCGCGCCGCCGACGGCGCAGTTGTGTTCCGGGCTGCGATAGGCAGAACGAACGATCAGAGGTTTGCCGAGCCAGTCGCGGAGCGCCTGGAGCTTGTCGAGCGCCGGGGCATTGATCAGCAGCTTACCGGTCCCGCGGCAGGCGATTTCGGCGGGCGAAAAGTTGGGCCAGCGCCGAGCGCTTTCCGGCACATCGCGCCAATGGTCGTAAAAGTTCGTGGTCATGTTGTCCTCCAGAAACGGAAGAACCCGCCATCAGGGCGGGTTCGGGTGAGCGGGTGGCTTGTTGAGGCGTGTGGCTACGCCCCGCCGCCGAAGATCTTCAGCTTGATCGCGATCCCGGCCAGTAGAGCCAGCATCACGCCGGTTGTGATCATGCGGACGGCGGTTTGCATGGCGGTGCGGCGCACCAGCCGAATGCCATCCAATAGAGAGACCGAAGATCCCGGATATCGAGCGCGGCTTCTTCGCCATCGAGACCCACGTCGGCCAGCGCCCGTTTCGCGCCTTTCTCGGCCGCACGTGCCAGGATCGCCTCGAACTCGGCATCCGGCATGCGCACGAAGCCCTCGTATTGGGGTGGTGTCATCGGATCATCCTCCCACCGCTCAGCCGACCTTGCAGCCCCAGAAGGACGTGTGATCGGCGGCGAAGTAGCCGTCGGCGACCCGGAAATACCCTTGCAGTTCCACGGTATCGCCCGCCGTCAGCGGCACCATGGCCTGCAGCCAGATGGCCGTGGCAAGCGAGACATGGGTGGCGGAGATTTCGCCGAAGGAGCCACGGATTTCTTTAGTCCCGTTCAGCACGAGCCGCCCACGCATGCGGGCAGTGGCGCTGGCGTTGATCTTGTAGAGCAGCGTTGCGCCGAAGAGGTATGTCCCATCGACGGGCGCGGTGAAGAGGCTGGTCCCGGCATCGAAATCCCCCTGATCGTTATAGTCGGTGGTGTTGAGGTCGATCTTGGTCCAGGTGCCGACGCCGACATAATTGTCGTAGTCGGTGTACGCCTTGAATCGCGGCAGCTGTGGCTGGTCGACGATGCCGTTGGCGTTGTCGACGGTCATGCCGTCGAAGAAGGTGCTGCCATCGGTGGAGACCGCGAGACGAAACCGGTCCGACCCGAACAGGCCGACCAGCGCCTTTGTCACGAAGTTGGTCTGCAGCGTCAGACCGAGATCGTCGCCCGCAGCCTCCTTGTTCATCGTGTAGAACAGATCGCCGTTCCCGCCTTCGGCGACGGTTTTCGCGGTCCAAAGTGCCGCGTTCAGCTTGGCCGAAAACGGGTTGGCAGCGTCGGCAGCCGTGCCAAGCCCGAGCAGCGCCATGTTCTGCGATACGTCGGGGATCGTGCTGATCCAGGCGGAGCCGTCGTAAACCAGCAGCAACCCTTCGTTCTCAACCCATGCACGCCAGCCCGCCCGGGGCGGCAGACGCAGCCAGGTCCCATCCGTGAACAGCGCCACGTTCAGGTCCCACCCCGTCCAGTCACCGGTCCCGCCGTTCGCCACGATGTAGCGGTCGCCATCGGCCGGGCTACCGGGCGGCGCGGTCAGATCACGGTCGAGAACGGAAAGCTGGATCAGCCCATCAAGGATGCGCAGCGCCTCGTTATGGGTGACGTGCTTCTGGGCCTGCGCCGCCAGGATGTAGGGCAGCAGCAGGTTGGTAGTCGTATCAGACATGGGATGGCCTTCAGAATGTGAGCGTGACGGTTTTGGCCGCTCCCCGCCCGATCAAGGCGGAGATCTGGAAGATGCGGATGTCGAGCGTGTCGCCGGGACCGAGCGGCCCGCCCCAATCGGTGGTTTGCTGGGCGGCCGTGTAGATCGCGCTGGTCGTGGTCGCGTTCAGCACCCGCTTGACCGTTGCACCATCGAGGATCTCGACCTCATAGGCTTCGACCTCCTCGATGAGCGGCACCTCAACCGCACCCCAACTGTCAGCCGCGAGGGCTCGGGACCGACGTGCCCAGCGGATCGTCAGATCGCCCGGTATGCGCGGCTTGCGCCATGGCTGCTCGACATGGGCCACTGAGAACGGCCGCAGACCCACGCCCACCGGCGTGAAGTTGGCAGCGACATAGGTCTCACCGCTGACTGCGCGGCTTGCGGGACCGATGCGCCAGTTCCACGGAAGCCCGAGGTCAGCCTCGGCGATGGGTAGTGATGCCAGGGCCTCGTCGAGAACTACGACCCGTGCGCCTGTAGAAGCCGGATTGGCCATAGCCGCTTCCGTGCCGCGCTGTCCTCGCAAGAGCCGCGTCAGTTGATAGCGGCCCGGCGCGATCAGGTCTGCTGTGCCCGCCTGGACGATTTCCCAGAAACCTGACGCGGTCTCGATGGCGAGCGCATTTGCCCCGCCGAACAGCGTCAGGTCCGTGACACTTTCCAGCGTACCAGAGAGCAGATCGACCACCAGCGCATTGCCGAGATCGAACCGCGATGTGGGACCAGCATAGAAATCCGAGACCAGCGTTCCGATCCGGGCACGGCCACCAAATGTCGTCAGCAGTTCAAACCCGTCCGTCGATGGGCTGCGGAACACTGCCATCTCGCCCGGCCAGGGAACGGCGTGCGCTGCGATGAGCGGCCGATGCGCGGGCTGATCCTCGGTCAGTTGCGGCAGGTCCAGCAGCACCACCTCGGGCGCGCCGAACACCACGGCTTTTGACAGGGACGACGGTCGTGGCGATCCGGGTGGCAGATCGTGTGCCTCGCGGTCCTGACGGACGGCTTCGATCCCGCGTGCCTCCGCATCTGCGATGGAAACAAGCCGCAGCGGGATGTGCCGACCGTCATGTGCCAGCGTGACAACGTCCGCCGGATCCAGCGCCAGCCGCGAGGGTGGCAGGCGAAACGCTGCTGTTTCCCGCCCGGTCCAGGCTTCCATCAGCGCGCGACGGCAGCGGCGTTCAGCTTCTTCTGGCGGGACTGCCATGGGAAAGCTCTCCGAGGCGATCCGCGTTGTGTCGACAGTGATGCGGCGCGCCTCAACGAGGGCGGCATCATAATCCTCGTCGGCCCGCGCTACCTGCCATTTGAGCGCCTGCGGCAGTTCCGTCTCCTGCGCGCGGGTCAGTTCGAGAACGTCGCCCTCGCTGGCCGCGACAAGATCGTCGTGCATCACGTTTGCCACGGCGGCCCGGCCCCGCATCACGAAACGGATCATGCCCTCGGTCTCCACCGCGTCAAAGCCGAAATGCCGCGACAGCGTTGTGATGGACGCTCGCGGGGATTCCAGTGCGCCAATCGCATAACCTTCGAGCGCACCCCAGAGACCGGTGACGTCGATCCGAGCCTCGGGCATTCCCGCACGCACGCAAAGATGGCGCACCAACGCGGCCAGCGACACCGCTCCAAGCCGCCCGGTCAGCCAGTGTCCCAGCCGCCAGTTTGCCCCGTCGGTCCAGACATCGGTGAGCGCCGGGAAGAACGGATAGGGCCGCGCGTCCCAGGTCCAGGCGGCGCATTCGGGGACATGCACCATTCGGCCGCCGTAGACCGATGACACTGGGTTGTTCGCCGGGGTGCCCCACCAGAGATACGTCGCCTCGAGATAGGCGCGCTGGATCGCGTCGTCGCGCCAGCCCCGCGAGAAATGCGGCGTGAAGCTCTCGGAAGACTTCGGATCGAAGAAGACGTTAGGCTGGTTGGTGCCCCGGTCAATCGCCGGGCAGCCGAGCTCGGTGAACCAGATCGGTTTCGACTGCGGGGTCCATGCCGTCAGCGTTCCGCTCTCCACCCCACCGGGGCGGTTGTAATGCGCATTCGACCACCAGGCGCGCAGATCCTTGTAGCGGAAGACCCATGGCTTTGCCGCAGCCCCATCCGAAATCGGTGTGCGCACCTGCGCTGAGCGGTCTGCGGCGCTGGCATAGAACCAGTCGAAGCCTTCGCCGCCCGCGATGTTCCCCTGCAGATAGCTGCGGTCGTAGATCGCGGGCCAGCCCTCGGCCGCATCGGCGTGCTCGAAGCCGTCCCGCCAGTCCGAAAGCGGCATGTAATTGTCGATCCCGACGAAATCGATCTCCGGATCGGCCCAGAGCGGATCGAGGTGGAAGAACACGTCGCCCGAGCCGTCGCCCGGCTGGTGTCCGAAATACTCCGACCAGTCGGCCGCATAGCCGATCCTGGTGCCGGGCCCGAGGATCGAGCGGACATCCGCGAGCAGATCCCGATACGCCTGCACAGCCGGATAGGTGCTGGCCCCTGAGCGGATCGTCGTCAGCCCCGGCATCTCGGTGCCGATGAGGAACGCATCGACCCCGCCCGCCGCTGCGCAGAGATGGGCGTAGTGCAGCACCATGCGGCGCAGCCCCCAATCGCCGGGCGTGCCTGTCCACGAAACCGACTGAACCGAGACGCTGAAGTTGGCGGGCGTGGCCGCTCCGAACAGCGCCGCGACCTGCGTGGTGGCCGTTGCCGTCTTGTCCACGGTCCCGGCATAACCCGTAGCCGGAGAACAGGTGATCCGTCCTCGCCAGGGGAACGCGGGCTGCCCCGTTTCGGCGGCATTGTCAGAATACGGATTCGGCAGGCTGTTGCCGGGCGGCACATCCATCAGGATGAACGGATAGAACGTGACGCGCAGCCCCCGTGCTTTCATCTCCTGGATTGCCTGCAACACCGCGAAATCGGCGGGCGTGCCGCCATAGACAGGGCGATCCTGATCGTCGCGGCTGACCAGAAAGGCATTGGTGCGGCTGACACCATTCACGGACCAGGTCGACGGCGTGGTGGTCTTGGCGGTGACCTCGACGCCCGGTCGCACCTGGCAATTGCCTGCCCGCAGATCATCGCCGAACCAGGCCACCACTAGCGACACGCTCTCGACTTTCGGTGCCATGGCCTGCAGCCGGTCCAGCGCCACCACTATGTCGGCGGTATCGGTCAGCGCGTTAAGGTTCTCGGGCTCGGACGACCCGCCGCTGCCCTTTCGGATGCCCTGCGTGGCATAGGCGAACTCGCCTGAGGCCGGGATCATGGTGACGGCCCTCACGTGCCCCTCCGCCGTGTCCGGATCAGCCAGCGGGCGGAATACCTCGAAACTCAGCTGCGGAATGCGGTTTCCGTAGTTCCCCAGTGGCAGGTCCTCGAAGACCACATAGGCCGTGCCGCGATAGGCGGGCGTGTTGGCCGCGCCCATCTTCGCTGAAATGAACGGATCGGCCGCCTGGCTCTCGTCGCCCGGATACCAGCGCCATGTGATCCCGCCGGTATCCAGCAGCTTGCCGTCGGCCCAGATGCGGCCAATGCCAGTGATCGGCCCCTCGCAGAGAGCCACGGCGAAGCTCGCATAGTAGAAATACTCGGTGGTCTTGACCTTGCCGCCACCCCCGCCGCCCTTGCCGCCACCCTGCGTAGTGGTCTTGGTTTCCTCGCGGAAATCGGTCGCCCAGACGATGTTGCCACCCATCCGCATGCGGCCATAGAGGCGTGGGATCACCGCACCTTCAGTGGCCGAGGTGATGCGCAGATTGTCCAGCCGCGCGCCTTCGATCCGCTGGGTGGGTGCCAGTGACGAGATGATCCAGCTGTCCACGACCGAGCCGATGGTGGAACCGATGAAGCCACCGATGGTCGCGGCGCTGACGCCGAGGATCGCGCCGCCAATGCTGCCGCCAATGGCAGCACCTGCGGCACCGAGAACGAGGGTGGCCATGTGGGGATCTCAGCGTTGTGGGAACAGGAAGGCGAAGGCGATGCGCCGCCGCCAAGGCGGGGTGATCTGTTCCTCGATCACGCCGAGGCGCTCATAGGCGTGGAGGAATTGGTCCGGTCCAGTGAGGATCCCGACATGCTTCGCGATGGCGCGGGGCTGCATGCGAAAGAGGACCAGCGCGCCCGAAACAACATCAGAAGTGGCGATCTCCGGCATCATGCGCCGAGCCCCATCCGCAAGAACCTCGCGCGGGCCGGTCTCGCCCCAGTCGCGGCTGTAGGGCGGGATCGGGAACGGTTCAGGGCCGACGACCTCACGCCAGACGCCCCGGGCGAGCCCAAGGCAATCGCATCCGACGCCCTTGAGACTGGCTTGGTCGTGATACGGCGTGCCGAGCCAGGACCGCGCGATGGTTACGACGTATTGAGGATCTACGGCCTTCAAAGCACCGCCCCCTCATGTCCACCATCCTTGGTGGCGTAGCGGAGAACTGCGTCCTGGCCGGGGATGTCCGGGAAGCCGCGAAAGTTGACGGTGTTGGCAAACTTCGCCCCACAGGTCTCCATGCGCTTGTCGCAGCCCGCGCGGACAATGAAAACGTCGCCTCCGGCAATAGACCGCACGGACGCTTCGAGCAGTGTCAGCACCGCGATGCCGTCTGTCACGTCATGCGCGATGATCTCGGCGCGCCGCCCGGCATTGGTCCCGCTGGTCCATTCGACGGTACCGAAGGTGAACCAGCCGGAGGAGAAGCCGCCGATGCCCGAGGCGGTGAACGCCCGATCCCGCAGAAGGTCGAGCACGGTGCCCGAACCTTTGAATGCCGGGCTCTCCAGATCGACGCCGCAGCGCGTATCCCCGAGCCCGGCGTCGCAGGTCGCCTGAAAAGTTCGCCCGACCGTTTGGCCCAGCACATGCGCGAGGCTGCGGACCTCGGCAACAAAGGCCAGCCTTCCGCGCCGGATTTGGCCGATGGCACCCCGGCGCATCAGCACGCGCTGGCCGGTGTCCGCCCAGTTCACCCGCCAGACCTCGACCTCGGCATTATCCCAGCGGCCGTCGAGAATGTCGGTTTCGGTGATCCGGTCGGAGGTCAGCACACCTTCGGCGTCCTGCGCATCGACCGACAGGTCAGACCCCGATCGCACCTCGGAGGCCGTCAGCCCGCTTTCCGGCTCGAAATCGGTGCCGTCGAAGCTGAGCGTCCGGTCGTGGTCGGTGAAGCCGAAGGTCACGCTATCCGCGCGGGCAATCCGCCAGCACCAGGACAGCGTCGTCGTGCCCTCGTCCAGATGCGTTTGCAGATCGGGGTTGATGCTTTTCATCGGCGGAGTTCCAGAAGTGGAATGGATGTGATCGAACCCAGCCGCTCGAGATCAAGCGTCACGTCGAGCGCATCGGTGTCGAAGCGGACGGGTACGTCGAACTCGAAACCTGCGGCGACGGAGACGCCCACCCCTGGTGCGGTATTGAAGGTGACGAGGCCCATCGTGGTATCGGCCGACCAGCCTGACGGCTGCTCGACTCCGCTAAGCGCAATGCGCACGGTGCCCGCCACTGGCTTGACGATTGTGCGGGTCCAGGATTGCGCTCCGGAGGCGTAGCGCTTCACCAGTTGGAAGGCGGTCGTCGTGCCGTCGCCGGCACCAATCGCCTGATCGCTCGGCGATGGCGTCCCCGAGGGCAGGCAGGACTTGTAGTCGCCCCAGTCCTTGAAACGGAAGCCATACAGCCGCCCGTTTCGTGCTTCAAAGAAGGCAACGACCGCCGCAAGGTCGTCCGCGCGGCGGATACCGTAGGCGACGTCGTAACGGCGTCGGGAATTGGCCCAGCTGGCGTTGCGCTCCTCATCGCCGGAGGCCAGCTCGACGATCTGTGTGCGACGTTCCGGCCCGCCGCGAGCGCCCCGGCTGATATTGTCGGGAAACCGGACTTCATGAAACGCCATCACATGCCCCTCCGACCCAACGACACGGCGCGGGCGATGTCAGCCGCGACCTGCGTGCGCGACTGCCGGAAGCTTTCAGCGTCGCGGGCCATGATGGTGACATTGATTCCACCGCCGCCGTAGCTCTGTGCTTCACGGCGCGACAGCACCCGTTCGCCCCGCTGCAGGATCGCTGGGACTTCATCGTGGCGCAGACCGGCAACGCCGCCGGAATGCATCCGGGGCGCTGCCGCGAACGCCATGGCTGGAACCATTCGGCCTGGCGAAGAGGCGCCGACCATGCCGCCCGCATGCAGGATGTTCGCGAAGATACCACCCGCGCCGCCAAGCGCGCCGGAAAGCGCATTGGCGATCGGTCCCAGGATGAACCGCCGCGCCGCCAGCTTCGCAAGGTCGGCCAGCAGCGAGGTGACCAGATCGCGAAAATCCAGCTTGCCGGTCTTCACGAAGTCTCCAACCGCGTTCTCTGCCGACTGAAACGCGCCAACCAGCGCCTGGCCGATATCGCCGCCGATATCCCGGGCCTTGCTGGCATAGTCGCTGAGCGCTGCGGTGACCGCCTGCCAGCCGGTGACGGCGGCCTCGCTATTGGGTTCGGCGGCAGTGGCAGCAGCCCCGGCCGCAGCACCGGCACCCGTAGCCGCACGTCCAGCATCGCCAAGGGCTGTCTCCAAACGCTCAGCCGCGCCAGTCGCCTCGGTCAGCGCGTCTGCGCCAACCTCATTGCTGCCCTGCACGGCGTCACGCAGGGCCTGCCAGCTGGCGAGCGGCGCACGCGCGCCCTCGGCCAGGTCGCGTGCAGCCCCGCGATAGGTGTTGGCTGTTGCAAGTGCGGTGTTGGCCGCCTCGGTGAGCCCGAGGTCGGGGGCTGTGAGCGGGTTGTTCTCGAAAGCCCGGTCAAAAGCAGTCTGCGCAGCCGTGGTCGCAGCCGTCGCGGCACCCTCGAATCGGTTCTCGATCTGAGCCAGCTCAAGATCGGGGATGATCGAGATGCGCCGCTCCGACCCGAGCGCTTCCAGCCCCTGGTTGATACCGCCAATGAAGCCGTTGATGCGCGAGACGACGCCGTTCAGCATTGCCTCGACACCATCGATCAGGCTGTTGGCCGCCTGAAACGCCAGGTCGCCAATGGCGGCTGGCAGCATGCCCCAGATTGCCTTGATCGCCTCATAGGCCCCCTCAAAAGTGTTCGCCGCCGTGTTGCCAAAGGCCACGACGCTCTCGATAGCGCTCTGCATGCCGGAGGCGGCATCGGCCTTCAGATCGAAGAACATCGCCGTGGCCGCAGCGCCCGCCGCCGCAGCCCCCATCTTGATGCGATCCCAGACCTCGACGGCGAGGTCCTTCAGGAGCGACATTGCCTCGCCAAATCCACCCGCGCCCGACACGAGGCGGGTGAACTGGTAGACGAGATCACCTGCACCGACGATCAATGCCCCGATGCCGGTGCGGATCAGCGCGCCGCGCAACAGGACCAGCGCAGTGGCGAGACCGCGCACCGACAAGGCCGCCACGGCCATCCCAGCGACCCAACGCCCCGCAAGAAAACCCACAAACGTGGCGGCATAAGTGGTCAATCGGCCGATGTTGTCGAATAGGCCCCGGATCGCGATGCCGAGTGGCCCGGTGCGGCTGGCCACGGCCGCCATCGCGTTCGCGACCGCTTCCAGCGCGGGTGCTGCTGCGACAGCCAGTTGGTTCGACAGGCCACGCCAGATCAGCCCGAGCCGGGAGATCGCATCATTGGTGCGTTCGATCTGGTCGGCGTCTTGCTCGGAGACAACGACACCGAAGGCGAGGACGTCCTCGGTCGCTTGGCGCAGCGTCGCGGTGTCGATGCGCGACATAGCGATGGAGCCTTCCTCGCCAAAGAGCTGACCGGCGACAGCGGCACGCTCGGCGACCGGCACGAACTCCTCAATGGCGGCGTTGATCGCCCCCACCCGCTGATCCAGCGGCAGGGCGATCAGCTCGGTGGCCGAGAGCCCGAGCCGATCCAGCGCGTCGGCAGCAGGTCCCGTCCCGGCGGCCGCCTGGCTGAGCCGTCGAGTCAGATCCTTGGTCGCCTGCTCAATCCCGGAGATGGAGACACCCGCCAACTCACCCGCCCGCTCCAACGTCTGGATCGAGGCGACCGTGGTCCCGAGAGACTGAGCCAGTTTGGCCTGCGCGTCGACGGTCTGCAGCCCGGATCGGACCATCGCCACGCCAGCAGCAGCAGCAGCGGCCACGGCGGCAGCGGCGGCCACTGTGACACGGCGGGAAAACGCCGCGAGCCGTGTATTGGCCGCTTCCATCTCCCGGCTAAGGCGGCCGAAGCCGCGCGCCCCGGCTTCGCCCACGCCTTCCAGCTCGGCACGCACCTGTCGGCCGCCGACTGCGGCAAGTCGGACAGAAACGCGCTTTTCAGCCATGGGAATGATCCATCTGTTCGTTGAGTTTGGCGACCATCACCGCTTCGATGACGGGCAGCAGTTCAGCCATGGCCAGAGGCGGGATGCCGAGGGCTTCACCGAGTGCCAGTGCCGCCGACATGTCCCATCCGATCACCGCGCCCGGCAGCACGCGGAGCTGGCCGCCGAGACGACCGACCAGGTCCCAGACCTGCCAGCCTTCAAAGGTGGTGGGTCGGTTCAGCCGCGCGGGGCAGTCTTGGCAGGCTTGCGTGCATGCGTCGCAGTATCGCTCGCCCCCGCCGAAGGACCATTCGGCAAGGGCGCGGAGACGTTTTTTTCCTGGTCCAGCAGCAGGCCTTTGGAGACGAAGGTCAGCTGGAAGGCTTCGAAGATCGGCCAGACATCGAGCAACGCGTCGATGGCGTCCGGGCTGGGGACAATCACGTTGCCATCGGCATCACCGATGCCCTCCCAGGACAGGACTGCCCGCCGCGCCAGCGCCTTGGCGAAGGCAACGGCGCGTTCCTCGTCGGAAGCGTCTACCGGGACCGCCTCGACAGCCGCATCGCTGCGCGTTGCAACCATCAGCGCCGTGGTCAGCGGGCGCAGCTGCAGCCGGACGCCCGGCGCGAGATCATACCAGCGGGGTGCATTCGTCAGATCGAGCGTCAGCATCAGTAAATCTCCACATCATTCACAAGGGTTGCGGTGCACATCCGGCCGACCGTGCTGTCGCGTGCGGCCTGCCAGTCGAAGGTCGCCTGCACGCCCTGCGGACCGGAAATTTCGATCCGGGGGCGCGGTAGGTAGACGGCGTGCACGGTGAAGGTGAAGCTTTCGCCAGACGGCAGCACATAGGCGAACTCCAACTCGCAGGGATCGCCGTTGATCGCCTGCGTTACCAGCGTCTGGTCGGCGAAACGGACCTCGATAGAGCCGGTCAGCGCAGCGATTGACGGGTCGGCCCCATCAATGCGGCCGTCTGAGCGGATGGTCTCGATCCGGTCGAGGTTGTTGGCATATGTGATGTCGGCTGAAACCACGTTGCCGAGGGCGGTGCCGTTTCGCGTGATCGCCCCATTGAAATGGCCGAAGCGCTGCAATTCGAGAGCGGCTGGCGTGCCTGCGCTGGTGGTCGTAGCGGTGGTCTCGCCCTGCGCCACAAGCCGGGCCGTTGCCGTCAGCAGGCCAGATCGCTGCATTTGCCAGTTGATCTGGTCGAGCACGCATCCGGAATACATCGCAAAACGCGGGACCTCAGGCATGCCGGTCTCGATGGACATGCTGGGCAGCGTCCAGCTTCCTGACTGGAACTCGTGCGTCCAGGGACCGGTGCCGGTCGTGGTCGGGTCGCCAAAGGCCGCCTTCAGCCAGAACCCGAAGGCCTCGGCGTCGAGCGGGACCACGACGTCGCCGTCCGCCGTCACCGCATCCTTGATCGGGGCGAGCGGGTCTCGGCCGTAGCCCAGCAGTTCCGAGTTCAGCAGCGGCTGCTCCGCGCCGAGCGACGTGCTGGCGAAGGGCATTTTCGTGAAGCCACCCACCGGTGGCGTTCCATAATTCGTCTCGAACGCAAGCGCCATCTGCGCCCGCGCCCCTTGGGCTCGTGCCATCGTGTTCTCCTCAGGTTGTGGGGATCAGGCCAGCGGATCGGCCGTTGAATAGTGCAGCACCACCGGAATGACGGCCGCCTTCAGGCTGGCCGCCCCCTCTACGGGCAAATCAACTGGCCGTGGCGCTTCGGCTTCGATCCAGTCACAGAGCCCGCTCAGCGTGCGGTCAGCGGCAATTGCTGCCCCAATAATAGCGGTCAGCGTATCGAAGGAGGCGTCACGGTCGGTGCCTCGAACGACAGCTTCGATCTCAGCGCGGTGCTGGTAATGATAGCGCAGCGGCGAGAGCGTGACTTCGGGCTCCCCCGGCTCGCCATCGCGCAGGATAAGCAGGCCAACGGCAGGCACGCGTTCGGGCAGCACCTCACCACGCAGGGCCGTGGCGGGCAGCGCCGAAAGCCGCGCGTGCAGCGCGGTGAGGATGGTTTCGCGAGGGGTGGGCATTGTCGGTGGCCTCGAATCCTCGCCCGCGTTATCAAGACGCAGGCGTTATTACTGATCGTGCAGGGGGACTTGTGCTGGATCAGTCATCTTCATGGTTTCTCATGGTAGGTGATCACACACAGGAGAACCTACATGCAGTTTCAATTTAACACCGATGCCAATATCCAAGGCGATGACCGCCTGGCCGAAGTTGCTGAAACGGTTGTCACATCGGCGCTAGGGCATCTGACTGATCGTCTATCGCGCATCGAGGTGCACTTGGTCGATGTGAACGGCGCCAAGGGCGGGGCTGACGACATTCACTGCACCATCGAAGCACGTCCCGAGGGAATGCAGCCGCAGACCGTCACCCACAGTGATGCGAATGTAGACGCAGCCCTGCGCGGCGCATCGAAAAAAATCCGCGCGTTGCTGGACAGCGAATTCGGCAAGCTCGGACGCCGATAGGGCTCACCGATGACGTGGGCAATCGTAAAGCGCTGAGAACTCTCAGCATCGTTGTCACCAATCATCGCCGACCCTCGACCCAGTTCGCCACGATCAGCCCCGGTACGGCATCGAGCGCCCGCTCTGCATCCCGGTCGAGGTTCAGCCGCTTCGGCAGCTTGACCTGCGGCACAAGCAGGAAGATCGGCGCGGTGACCTTGCCGCGCCCAGTTTTCGAGCGCGACACCACGGCCTGACCTTTCGTGTTCAGCCGACCCTCCGCGACCAGAAGGCTCGGACCCGTCCGGCGGTAGACAAACCGCAGGCGCAACCCGCGTCGCCGTTCCCATTCACCGGGGGTGATCCGGCCGCCGCGTGTCGATTTGCCTGCGGCGGCCAGCGGGATCGCCAGCCAGAACCCGTCCTTCGAGCGGATCAGCGGGCCGGTGTCGTGCGCGCCCACGATCACCGGGGCCTTGGACCAGACCAGCGCCGCCGCATCCAGGCTTTCGCCCGACCTCGGGAAGTTCTGGTTGCGGATCGAGTTCGCAAGCCGCCGTCCAAGCCCCGCGCCAGTGATCTGCGTGCGCCAGGCAGACTTGAGCCCGGTCCCGGCCTCGCGCATGGCGGCTGTCACCGCGCGCTCGCCCGCCGCGACCTCTGCCGCCATCATGGCGACGATGCCGGGATCGATGTCTAGCTTGAGCTTCACGCGGGCCTCAGGTCCACGGTCCAAACCAGCCGTTCGCGATCCCGCACCGGCTCCCCCTGAATGAGGAAGGCCTCGCCATCGATCTCGATGCGATCACCGGGACGCGGGGCCGGAACCTCAGCCACGCGCAGGTCGATCCGTGTCGTTTCCGACCAAAGCCGGGCATCGCCGAAGTCGGAAATGGCATCGGCCTGCCGGGAGACGACGCGCACCAGCATCGGTGCGCCCCCATCGGAGGTGTAGATCGCCTCTCGCCCGATATTCGGATCGGCAAACAGCGCATCCACGACGGCGGCGAAAGCGGACATCAGAATGTGCCGTTCAGGCGCACCCGGCCGATCACGTCACCCGCGCCGCCAGCGACGGCCTCGATGGCCACGCCGATCAGCGTATTCGCCGTCGCGGTTTTGGTGGCTTCCTTGTTGGTGTTGTCCCAATAGACCTTGTCGCCTGCCGACCAAGCCTGACTCGCGACTTTCTTCAGGTCGAAGATGCCGACGAGCGCGGTCTCGACCGTCTCGGCATTGGCGGCATCCCCGGCGGCCACGCCGAAGATGGAGCCGACAAGCACGCCGTCACCGGAGGTCACGGCATAGGGCGCGGTCAGGGTGATGGTGTTGCCGGGCTGGACGTAGTTTTTCATTGCGGGATCCTTTGCAAACAGGAACGGGCGGCCCGATTGGACCGCCCGTCAGAGGTGAGATTTCAGAGGTGGCCCGGTCACGCGCCCGGGTTCTTGTAGAGGCCGCGCCAGTCAATGGCCTTGGCCCCGAAGTCGAGGCGGCACTTGATCTCGACGCCATCGACGTCGAAGCCGTTGCGGGTCTCGATGTACGCGCCCTGCTGGCCCTCGAGATACGCGTATTCGATGGTGTCGATCTGGTTCGGGCTGGCCGCCAGATACCAGGCGGTTTCGCTGACCGCATCGAGCCGGGGCTCGCTGATCGGAGCGAGCGTCCGGATCGATTGTGGCACCACGTTGGAGGTTGCGGCGGGCACAAGGTTCTGGGCCACCATCTGCTCGGCCTTCAGCTCCAGCGACGCAGGCACAATCAGGAAGGCGGGCCGGACGTTGAGCACCGTCTTCTTGTCGAGGCCCGTCTGCTTGGCCATGGCGGCGCGGGCCGAACCGACCGCCTCGACGGCCAGCGCCGCGCCGGTGCCCGCGAGGTTCTTGTGGGTGGTGTGGAACAGCGCGTTGCCATCCGCCATCGCCGGGTTGGCGGTGATGACCCCCCAGACCACGTCCGACTCCAACTGCGCGATGGAGTTGCCGTACATTGCCGGGATCCGGGTGAAGGCGTCGAGATCGTCGTTGATCAGCGTCTGGCGGGTGATCGCGACCACCCGGCCATAGGTCTTGACCTTGTAGCTCTCCTTGCTCTCGCCCAGCGTGCCGCGTTTGAACTCGCCGCTTTCGCCCACCTCCAGCAGTTGCGGGGCTTCGCCGAGCTGCACCCGGTGCATCGCCTTGAAGTCGGTGGCGAGCACCTGGCGGCAGAACAGCATGAAAGTGCGGGGATAGGCCTCGTAAGCCTGCCGCAGGGTCTTGTTGGTGACGGCCGACAGGATCTCGGGAAAGTCGGATGTCGAATGCAGGGCCCGGGTCGCCACCTCGTCGCGCGACAGGCCGCGGGTGTTCACGCCCACATTTCCGAGGCTTTCGCGGGCCAGTTCCAGCAGCGTCATGCCGCGATACTGGCGGGCGGCGTCTTCCAACTGGAAGAGAGTCGGGCTGTAGCGGTGCAACAGTGCATTCGCGACGGCGTCGCGGCGAGTGATCGCCTCATTGCGGCCGCCCAGAGGGATCGACACCTGGCTGAAGGTGCGGGTTTCCTCGGATTTTGCAGCTACCTGATCGAGGATCAGACGCCGGGCCTCACCAACGTCGGTGCCGCGTTTAACCAGATCCTCGGCAAAGCTGCGCTCGAGGTTCAGACGGCCCGCCAGATCGTAGATCGTGGACACGCGATCCCGCTCGCCCTCGCGTGCGCGGGTCGCGACAGCTTCGGTATCAGGTGCAACGGGCATGTTCGGATTCTCGGGCTTCGGCTGCGCGCGGGTTTCGCTGGAGACAACCTTCGGCTCGGCCACAGGCGTCTTCGGTTCAGTCATGGTGGTGTCCTCGGTCGCGACAGTGTCGCTGGGTTGGTCTGTGGCCTCTGCGGCCGGGGCGTTGGGTTTGTCCGTCATCGGGATGGCTCCTGTGTTTGTGGGTGGGACGTCCCGGCGGTGAAGGACGCAAGTTGCAAGGTCGGATTGGGCGCGGAAGCCTGCGGCGGGGTCGGCGCCAACGGGCACGGCGGACACCTCGAAGGGAGTCCAGTCCACCGCGCGCCAAAGCTCGCGGGCAGCATCGGGTTTGGAGACCTCGAAGCGGTGAACCTGGTAGCCGATGGAGACCGCACGGATGTGTCCCGCCTGAATGTCGCGCCAGATCGGTTCGACATCGGCGCGCTCAGAAATCCGAACCTGCGCAACGCCCCGGCCGTTTTCGATGCGCGCCGAACCAGGCACGACCGAGCCAATCACAGCGTCGAGCGTGTCGATCTCATGCACCTTCAGGAACGGCGCGCCCGCATTAAGCCGATCCAGCCGCACATGGGTCGGATCGAGGCTGAGCTCTTCGTCATAAGGCTCGCCGAACAGGGTCGACCGGCGAACGCGCGCCCCCGCTGACCAGATCACCTCGACGGTGCGGGCGTCGGTATCGGCTGAGTTCGGCGCAAGCTCCGCCGACCGGCGCAGGGCCGGTAGTTCGATCATCGTGTCCATTTGTGTCAGTCCTGTTGGTCGGGGTCAGGCTGCGCCACACCCGTTTCGGAGACGTCGGCCGGATCGCTCGCCGGGTCATTGGCTGGGTCGTCGTCGACGAGATCGTTCGCCTGATCGCTTGTTTGGGCGCTGCCGGTCTTGGTGACTCGTCGCGGATCGCTGTCGAGCACCAGCCCGAGCGCATCGAGTTTGGCGTTTGTAGCTGCGATTTCGGCCAGCACGGCGTCCGGATTGCGGCCCTGTTTCGCGATCACCTCGGCCAGCGTCATGGTGCCTGAGCGGATCGACAGCAGGTTCGCCATCGCGTCCTTCTGCGGATCGACGGCCTCGAACTTCGGTGGAGACCATTCGACCGGTACATCCGGCGTCGGGATCTGGCCCGCCGCCCATGCGGCCTCGGTGAACCAGCGCCAGACTGGTGCACAGAACATCGGGATGAATAGCTGCCACTGCACGGCGTCGATCTGGCGGCGGAACTCGACGAGCCCGGCGCGGATCGAGGAATAGTTCACCTGGGACAAATCGCCCGTCAGCAATTCATAGGGCACCCGGAACCCTGCCGAGATCGTGTGCAGGCTCGCCCGCTTGTATTCGCCATAGCCGCCGGTGGCCGACGGCTGGTTGAAACGGATGTCTTTGCCTCCGCGCGCATAGGCGATGAGGCCCGGTTCGAACTGCTCAACCCGGTTGCCGTCGGCATCGACCACCGAAGGCGCGATGCCCTGCTGGGCCTCGTCGTCACCGAAGACGATTGCGGTGACGCAGGCCTCGGTCTTCTTGCGGACCAATTCGGCTACTTCGTAATCGTCGAGATCACGCAAACTGCGGATCACTGGCGCGCCCCAGGGAACGCCCCGGGCCTGCGTGCGCTGCTTTTCATAGATGTGGGCAATCTCGGTTGCCGGGACAGGGCGGCTCTGCAATCCATTCTGCATCGCACCATAGGCATCGCCGGGGTGTTCGGCGTGCAGCCAATAGGCCCGGCGTTTCCCGACCGGATCGAACTCGATCCCCTGCACCAGCCGACCCGCGCCGTTGGCACCGGATTTCGTGGCGTCTAGGAAGTCGGCTTCCAGCACCTGCAATTGCAACGGGACGGGCAAGCCATCCGCTGCGCGGCGCAGCCTGCGGCGTACCAGCACCTCGCCAGCCTCGACCATTTCCCGGCAGATCAGGGTCTGGAGCCCGTAGAAGTCGAGCTGGCCGTCGGCGTCGGCGGCGTCCGACCACCGGGCGAAGAGTGCATCGACCTTGCGGTCCAGCTTGTCATTGCCGCTCGCCGCCCGAGGCATGATGCCTGCACCGACAATGTTGTTTACCAGCACCGCCACGGCCTTCGCGGCATGTGGATTGTTACGAACCAGATCGCGCATCCGGTCCCGCAAAAGCGCCCCGGCGATGCCCACCTCGGTGTCAGCCGAGGTACCCGGCGCGCGCCATCCATCAGTGCGCCGGCCCTTGGCCGCCCCGTCATAGCCCCGCGACAGGGTGTCGAAAGCCTGCCGGGCCAGCACGCGCCGGGTCGCGGCGCGCGGCGCCACCGTGGCGATGGCGCGGTCCACCCATGAGAGCGCCATTACCTGTCCCCGCGCGCGGATCCTGCGAAACTCGTAATGGGGCGACCAGCGATGTCGGTTGGATCACCGTTCAGCCTCTTTGCGATCATCCTTGTGTAGCCGGAATGCATCATGCATGATGGCTACAGGCGCGATTCAAAAGAGAACCCTCGATGGCGACTATTGCATGCCCGTCCTGCGGCAAAGACGTTTCCGACAAGGCATTTGACTGCCCACACTGCGCACATCCAATTCGAAAGCCAAAGCGTGGCTTCTTTGGAAAGCTATTCAAGTGGAGTTTCATCTTATTCAATATTCTGATGATCTGGTGGCTTTTTGCCGGGACCAACGCCGCGATGGAAGGGCAAGATCAGTTAATCGGTGCAGAGTTGGCCGGAGCGCAGATCGGAACGGGCATTGGAATTATGATGATTCTAGCAATCTGGGCGATTGGGGATATCATTCTCGGCTTGCTTGTACTTTTTACTCGACCAAGCAAATAAGGAAATCGCCGTGCTGAAGAAACTTGCAATCGTAGTTTTGAGCGTCGCGCCCGCGAGTGCTGAGGCGCAATCAATGGACAGCATGAAGATGGCGACCGAACTTGGAACGATCTTAGCGTCCGAGGAATTTTGTGGCTTGGCCTACAGTCAAGACGCAATCGGTCAATGGATCGATCAAAACACGGACCCTTCTGATATGGGCTTCTCCGGAACTTTGCAGATGATGACAGAAGGCACGCGCTACAATCTTGGCAGTATGTCGGAGAGTAGTAAGACGGCTCACTGTAGATCGATTGAACGGACAGCGCACCATTTCGGATTCATAGAATAGCCGAGTTTTGGTCCGCTTAAATCCTTCGACGCCCTTCACCGGCGCCACCTGCGCGTAGCCCTGCGCCCGCGACCATGTGTAAACGGCGGGCGCCTCATACCCGGTATCGATGGCCAGCCGCGCGATAGTCAGGTGTGCGCCGCGCGCGTGCGGCCAGGATCGGCCGAGAAGCGCCGTCAGCTCGCCCCACGCGTCGTGCCGGTCCGGCCCGCCCTCAATGACGACATGATCGACGAGCCAGCTTTCCAGACCACGGCCCCAGGCCCAGACATCGACCTCGATGCGGTCCTTCTGCACGTCGGCGCCCGCGGTCAGGAACAGGCCGCCCGCCGGCACTGTGCCCGGCTTCCAGTGCTCGCGGCGGTCATGCAGCCGCTGCCACTCCGGCGCCTCGCCGCTCTCGACCCATGTCTCGCCGAGGATCGTGTTGCGGAACGCCTTGATCGCCTCGTCCGAGCCTCGGGCCGCCTCCCAGGCGCGCGCGATCCGGTCCCAGCCGAGCCAGCCCACCGGCGAGTAGAGCGCCGAGAGGTGATAGCCGACGGTGCCGGGGTCCTCCGGCTCGGCGGTCGCGCGCCATTCGCCCGCTTCCAGCATCGCCGTCTTGTGGTGCTCCGCGATGGCCCCGTCGCAGCCCTCGCAGAGATACTCCGCCGTCTCCGGCCGCCCCTTCTCCCAGCGCAGCCGGTCGAACTTCAGCCACTGCATTGCGTCGCAATGCGGGCATGGCACGAAGAAGCGGCGCTGGTCGGACGCCTCGAGCTCCCGCTCGATTCGGGAGAGCCCCCGGATCGTCGGCGTCGAGACGAGGAACACCTTGCGCCGGTGGGCAAAGGTCAGCGAGCGCGCCTCGGCCAGCGTCACCGGATCGCCTTCCTCGTCGGCCGAGGCCGGATAGGCATCGACCTCATCGAGGAAGATGTAGCGCGCGGGTGTCGAGCGCAGGCCCACGGCCGAGTTCGCGCCCGTCATGATCAGGATGCCGCCCGCGAACTCCTTCGACAGCATGGTGTTGCCCGCGTCGCGGGAGCGCGCAGGCTTCACCCGCTCCCGCAGTTCCGGACTTTCGTCGATCAGCGGGTCGATCCGCTGCCGCGAGTTGCGCTTGGCCAGTTCGACCGTCGGCTGGACCGCCAGCATCGGCCCCGGCGCCTGATGGATGGCGAAGCCGATCCAGTTGTTGCCGGCCTCGGTTGCGCCGACCTGCGCCGCCTTCATGAACACGATCCGCTGTGTGGGATCGCCGGGCGACAGCCGGTCCATGATTTCGCCCATATAGGGCGTCCGCGCCGTGCGATACCGGCCCGGCTCGGCCGATGCGCGACCGGACAGCATCCGGTGCCGGTCCGCCCATTCCGATACGGTCAAGTCCGGATCCGGCGTGAGGCCTGCGCCCCAGGCACGCAGGATCTCTGTCGCGCCGTCGAAATCAAAGGCATCATCACCGGAGATCGGGCTGGATCTCGGCGAGGTCGTCGAGCTGGGATCGGACATGTTTCTCCAGAGCCTTCTGCATCGCGGCCGGTTCCACGCCCACATCGGCCGCCATCAGTGCGGCCACCCGGGCGGGCCAGTTGACCCAGACATCGCGCTCCTGCCGCGCCAGCCGGAACACCAGCGCCAGCGCGCGGGCGCGGTCGATCAGCTCGCCTTTCAGCTTTTGCAGCCGGAGGCGGCGTTCCTGCGCCTTCAGCACTTCGTTCGCTGTCTTTGCCTGCAGGAACGTGGTGCCGCTGCCGACAGGCGGGGCTGCCATTCCCTGTTCGCGCAGCGTTTCGCCTACGGCGGATACCGCCGCCTCCGGGACGGGTTTGAGCTTTGGCTGCGGCGTTTTGCGGGTCTTCGACGGATCCGTGGCTTGAGCGCGCAGGGCGTCGCTGGCCACCGCGTCGATGCTGCCATCGGCGTGCAGTACCAGCCGCCCCGTCGCCTTGGCCTTCTGGATTGCCCCGCGCGAGAGGCCGACGCGGGCGGCATACTGGCGCTCGCTCAGACCCTCCATTGTGCGCTCCGATTATCATTCAAACTCATGTGCTTATGTAGTTGATAAGCCTCCGAAGCAGAGCGAACGTTGTCTCAAGAAAACGATGCAACTCACCACGGAGCCGCCACGATGACCCGCCTGAACCCGATCACCACACCCCGCCACCAACTGCGCGCCGAGAAGGCTGCGCGGAACAAGGAGGCGGCCTTGAACGCCTTCATCGGCAAGAAAGCCCAAATCGACGAGATGCTCGCCCGCTTGGCAAGCCTCAGCGACGACCACTTCAACGCCCACCCCGACGAGATCAACTGGGGCCATGTCGGCACCCTTGAGCATTACGCCAACCTCCTGAAGCGCATCACCGACAGCGCCTTCAGCGAGGGCGAGCACGCGGAATGAAAGGAGCAAACACCATGGAAGCCAGCACCATCCGCATCGCGACTCAAAGCCTGAACGAGCCTTGGGACACCAGCCGAGTCCCCGTCGTCCTTGACGAGATCGCAGCATCGCTCCGCGAGGAAGCCGACATTCCCGCGCGCCTCACCGCCGACAGCATGACCATCGCCATCGACGTCGCCACCGACCAACTGCCCGCCGCCGCAGCGCTCTTGCACGAACTTGGGCTGATCTGACCTCGGGGATACGCCCGAACTCCGGCCGCGCCGATGCGCGGCTTGGGGTCGTAGAAGACCGCGATGGTCGCGGTCCGAATACGGAGACGACCCCATGACCAAACTTTCCGAAACCCAGACGATCATCCTGTCCCGCGCGGCCCAGAACGAGGACCGCATTGCCCTGCCGCTGCCCGAGAGCCTGCGCGGCGGAGCCGCCGCCAAGGTGGTCGGCGCGATGCTCGCCAAAGGCTTCCTCGAAGAGGTCGACGCCGACATGCGCAGGGGCGAGCCCGTCTGGCGCGAGACCGGCGACGGCCACGGCGTCACGCTGGTCGCCACAGACGCAGGGCTCGCCGCCATCGGCATCGAGTCCGCAGACGCGAACACTGCGCCTGCGGGCGCGGCGGACGCGCCGACCGAGGAGCCCGCGCCCAAGGCGCGCACCCCGCGCGAAGGCACCAAGCAGGCAACGCTGATCGCCATGTTGCGCGCGCCAGACGGCGCGACCATCGAAGAGATCATGGCCGCTACAAACTGGCAGTCGCATACGGTACGAGGCGCGATGTCCGGCGCGCTGAAAAAGAAGCTGAGCCTCGACGTCACCTCCGAAAAGGTCGAGGATCGAGGGCGCGTCTACAAACTGCCCGCCGCCTGAAGCATCCATGCCCGGCAAAATGATGACCGCCGTCCCCCGCCGGGGCGACGGTTTTCCTCTCAGGGGACCGCCTTCCGAAACACGCTGTACTGAAAGCTCTGCCGGTTACCCTTCGGCGTGATGTGCATGTGTCGTCTGGCATCGATGGTCTCGAACTGGCCCGGCAGCAGGCGCGCGAGTTCCCGCGCCAGATCCTCCGGCTCGTAGCGCGCAATCGGCAACCCCGAGCACTTTTCGGGCCCGTCATCGGCGAAGGTTGCGATGATCGCGACCCCACCTGAACAGAGGGCATCGGACATCGCGCGCGCGTAACCGGCGCGATCCTCGGCCCGGATCAGAAAGTGAAACACCGCGCGGTCGTGCCAGACCGCGTAGTCCCGTTCAGGCACCCACGTCGCGATGTCAGCTTCGATCCAGGTCACGTCGCTACCTTGCGGGCCGAGACGTCGCCTGCTGACAGCCAATGCAGCCCCGGAAAGATCAAGCACGGTGAGAGGGCCGAGACCCGCCTCGAGCAGCGCGTCCACGAGCCGCGACGCGCCTGCGCCGATGTCGATGAACGCTTCGCCGGGATGAAGATGGGTTCGGACGAGATCGAGCGAAACTGACGGCGTCGCTTCGAACCATGTCAGTTCATCTTCCGAGCGCGCGCCGTAGACCTCGTCCCAGTGTTCCTGTCCACCTGCCATCTTGGTCGCAACCTCCCGTGAGTCCGAGTTTAATGCATCAAGGTCATTGAGGACACCGAGATTGTAGTCTTGGAAACCTCAAGATCTCCGTGCCCGGATCGTCTCGAACAGCCGCCGCAAGGCGAACGAACGGGTGATTGACACGATGGTGAAGATGGCGCCCATCTTCAGGTTCTGCGCCAGTGTCGTGTGGAGCCCGAAGATCGGGAAGATCAGGATCTGCGTCACGACCGCAACGCCGTAGCCGACGATCACGTTGGCGATGGACTCGACCAAGGACATGGCGCGCGACTGCTTCATGCGGCGGCGTCATCCATCGGCCAGCAGTTCAGCCGCGAGAGTTCGCAGCGCATGCGCCGCAACCAAGGGGACCACGCCGTTGCCACAGAGGCGAAGCCGGTCCACCCGGTGGGCCAGCCCATCAGCGCCTCGACAAACAGCGGGTTCAAGGTCCGGCGCACATCGGAGGTATCGCTCCCAACCATCGGCGTCACCAGGACCTGGCGGCCAAGCAGGCCATTCACCGGCGTGTTCGCCAATGTCGTCGCCCCATCCTTGTGATCCCGCGCCGTCGGCGTCATCCACATTCGGCTGGCATGGGTCAGATCGGCCGTCTTGCGGTTGCCGGAACTCGGCTTGCAGCCGTCGTTGGCCATCGGTGTTGGCCAGTCCCGCGCCATACCGTCCAGACCCTTCTCGTCTTTCCGCGCGCCGCCCCGGCTCCGGAAACTGTCGGTCTGCGGCGTGGGCCACATCGCGGCCGTCGTCGCCAGGTTCATTCCATGCTTGCCCGCTTCCTGCGACGGCGTCGGTTTTGTCTGCCGGTTCTCGTTGGCACTTGCCCTCAACGTCGGCCATAGCCGCAACATCTCGGTCCGGTTCCCCCCACTCGACCGTGTCCCAGAGCAGGCGCGCGGGGTCGGCCAGTTCGCAGCCTTCGCCAACCAAATTTCCTTGACAATCGCCCTCCTTCCGTAGTTGCTCTAGGAAGTATAATTCAGTCAGTGGAGTGGAAAATGAAGGCGGGCGGTATTTTAGGAATAATTGGCGGGGTAATCGCGCTCCTGGTCGGTGCAATTGGTTTCTCGGTGGCAGGCTTGGGATCAAGTATGATGTCTGGGGTTGCTTCAATTGGGATTGATCCGAATTCAGCGCGTGTTAATGCAGAAGTGCAGTCAACGCTCGCCTTCTACAGGACCATGTCACTTATAATGCCGATAGTAGGCTTAGTTGGTGCTGGCATCGCATTCAAAAATGGAAAGCTTGGCGGGGGCCTTATGGGAGTTGCTGCCGCAGGAATTCTTTGGGCTTTCGGCTTTGGAATATTCTCCCTTGTCTGTGCGGTTCTCTTGGGGATCGGGGCATTCCTAGCATTCTCGGATGCCCAGAGCGGAGCGCGCCAACAGACATAGCGCTGCGACATCCTAGCATGGCGATTGTGAGCCAGTGCCCGAGCAGAGGGAGAGGCCGAACAGGCATGCGTCTTCGGTTCCGGAAGCGCGTCCGGAGGGATGTAAAGCCAGGTCATGCATGTCACGCGGCGGATTTGGGTTTGCGGGCGGGTTCTGGGTCGGCTTCGCTGTCGGGCGTATCCGTGTCCATGGGCACGACATCCCCGTCGCCCAGCCGCTCAATCCTTACTTGCGTAAAAGTTCGACCGTCGCCGTCAAGGATCGCGTCGCGACCGGTTTCGGCCTGCCAACGTTCAGCGGCGACGTCGATGTATGCTGGGCTGATTTCCATCGCGAACACCCGCCGCCCGTTGGCTTCGCCCGCCATGATCTGCGAGCCGGAACCACAGAACGGCTCATAGCAAAGGCCGCCCCGTGCCACATGCTGGCGCATCGGGATCCCGAACGCATCGAGCGGTTTCGGCGTCGGGTGGTCGGGCCGCTCATCTTTGGTGAAGCTCGGCAGAGCCCATGTGGACGGCAGGGTTTCCTCGGCCACCTTCGGCGGGCGGTTTGGGCGGCGCCAGCCCATGAAGCAGGGCTCGTGCTTCCAGAGGTAATGCGATCGGGTCAGGACGCCGCGGTCTTTCACCCAGATGATTTGCTGGTGGACGAAGGCCCCGGCTTTTTCCCAGCAAGCCTCCAGCATCGCCTGACGGCGCGAGGCGTGCCAGCAGTACCAGGCAGCGTCCTCGGTGATGGCCTCGGCCACGGCCGCTGCGATGAAGCCGTCGTAGAGCTCGGCCCCCTGCGAACTGTCGTCCCACGTTGTGCCGTAAGACGCCGACCAGTCCTTGTTCCGCGTCGGATGGTTCGAGCCGTCGTAATCCACCAGATACGGAGGGTCGGTCGCGAACAGGATGGCGCGCTCGCCGTTCATCAGG
>NZ_FWFZ01000133.1 GCF_900172355.1 Roseisalinus antarcticus
ACGGAAAACCATGCTCGCCCGGCGCTTGCGCCACGAAACTGAGAACGCGTAACATCAACCAGCGGTGAGCCAGAGCCTCCAGTCTGGAAAGCGCTCAAGCGTCCCAAATTATCTGACGACGGACACCTCGATGAAATTGCCGCGCCGCGACCAGATGGTATTGAGAACCAGGCGGTTCACCGCGTCGACGCCTCATTCGAATCCGCCCGCCACATCGGGCACAGAGCTTGCGGGGACCGACACGATATCCTGAAGTGTGGCCTCCCCTCGATCCTCACACGCGCGTAGCGGTAGCCTTGGAAGGTGAACACCGGCCACCAGATTTCCGTCCCCTGGCCCGCCAGCGTATAGGTCAGCGTCGCCCGCGCGCGGCGGTAATTCCGGTTGTCCCAAGAGCCGTCCTGCGCCAGTACTTCGCCGAAGTCGATGATAACCTTGGCCCACGGCGCCCCCGAGACGGTGATCCGCGGATAGCCCGCGACGTTCTGACCGAAGTCGTAGACACGTGTGTCCTCCAGCGCCCAGTCCTTGATCGGCGCGATGGCCTCCAGCTCCTTCACGCCGCCGGTCTCGTGCGCCACCAAAAGCGGGGGGGGCGGTGTCGAGCACTTCGACACCGCCCGAGACCTTGGCCGCGATGTGCGCGTCGCTCCACGCCTCAGAGGGGCGGAACTGGTCCCATACGCGCATCGGATTCCACTGGCGGTTGTCGACCACCACGAGCCCGCCTCGACCACCTTCGATACCGTGAACTCCGACGACCTGGCCGGTGCGCGGATGGCCGTCGAGGCGCTGGTCGCGAAGGGGGCGACGCGGCAGCGTGTGTCCCACCCTGTGTCACATCTTCGGAAGAGTGGGATGTGAACAAGCATGCAATTTTGACCCCGTAGCGGGGTGATCGGCGTCCAAAAGTGACCCCCTTGCACTGATTTGGATAATGCCCCCGAGGCTATCGGGGAGCACAGTGTGGGATGTTGGTTGTGGAG
>NZ_FWFZ01000030.1 GCF_900172355.1 Roseisalinus antarcticus
TGCCATCGTCGCCGCGCAGGGTGTTGTTGCCGCTGATGGCGTAGATCTCGTCATCGCCCTTCCAGCCGCGGAAGGTGTCGTTGCCCGTGCCGGTGACGATGATGTCGTCGCCGGACCCGCCGGAGCCGCGGTCATCCCCGCTGCGCCCCTCCAGCCGGTCGTTGCCCGCGCCGCCGTAGAGCGCGTCGTCATCCGCGCCGCCGTCGACCAAGTCGTGGCCGCGTCCGCCGTCGAGACTGTCGTTGCCGTCCTCGCCAAAGAGCTTGTCCGCGCCGCGATTGCCGCTGACCCGGTCGTTGCCGGCCAACGCTCTGAACGTGTCGGCGGCCCCTGTTCCGATCAGGACATCGTCCCCGACCGTGGGCGTCGTCCTGAGGTCCGTTGTCGTCAATTCGAGAGCACCGATATCCATGGCCGGGCCGGCGACGCGAGCCTCGCCACGTGCGTCGAAGGGCACCGGCTCGGTCCTGTCGTCGTCCCCGTCCATATCCAGCCAATCCGGGGGCACCGTGCCGCCGCCCGCATTGATCAGCAGGCTGCCGGCCAGCGGCTTCATGGTCTGGACCGGGCCACCATTGTCGGCCAGCGCCGCCAGCCGCGGATCCAGCCGGCTTGCGTCGTTGCCGACGATATTGCCGTTCTGGCCGTTGACGAAGAGGGCCGCGTCGTCTCCGTTCTGGCCCGTCCCGATCAGGTTGTTCGCCGAGATGAACCCTGTCTTCAAGAAATCAGTGTCATCGCCGTCGACCGCGACGTCATGGCCTTTGCCACCGGCCGCGGTGTTTCCGGCGACCACGGACGACGTCACCTGTGTTGTCAGGTCGTCGTATCCGCTGCTCGAGATACCGCCGCCCGTTTCTGCCGAATTGGCGACGATGGTCGATGACTGGACCAGCAGCAGGCCTGACTCAGAATTGTTGATCCCTCCGCCACTATCCTCGGCGGTATTGCCTGACACGGTGGACTGCACGATCCGAACAACGTTGTCATCGTTTCCATAGTTCAACAAACCACCGCCGTCGCTGGTTGCGGTATTGCCCAAAATCGTGCTGTTCGTAACCGTCAGGTCAGAGGTCTCGGCATAGACGCCACCGCCGTTTCTTGCCGTGTTTCCACGAATGGTCGTTGCTTCTATCGAAGCGGCACTGTCTTCGAAGTAGAAGCCACCACCGTCACGCGTCGCAGAATTTCCGGTCACCCGGCTGTTCGACATCGCAAAAAAGCCGTCCCCGCTCCAGATCCCGCCGCCTTCTCGACGGGCCGTGTTGTCGGCGAAGGAGCTGTTGGTGATAGTGACATCGTCGCGATAGCTGGACAGACCGCCACCAAGCTCGTCGGCAAAGTTTTTGGACACAGTGCTGTCACGGATTGTCAGCCGGGCGCCATGGTTGTCGCCGTAGGAGTAGATCCCGCCCCCGTGATCGTCGACGCGATTCCCCGAAATCGTGCTTCCGGTGATGGTCAGCCGTGTGCCGTCGAAATAAATGCCGCCCCCAAACTGAGCATATCCGCCGGTTATGACCAGGTTCGACAGCGTGGCATCGGCCGCAGCGCCGGTAACCCGGAAGACCTGGTCATTGTCGTCCCTGTTCTCGTTTGCCGCGGCATCCGTCAGCACCAGGCCGTCAACGGTGCGTGTCGCGTCGTCGCCGGCGGTGTCGCCGGTGATGAGTATGTCGGGGGTGCCGTCGCCATCGATGTCGCCCTCGATCTCGACCGCGCCGATGATCTCGAGCGCTTCTTTCAGTCGCAGAAGTCGATCATCCGGCGCCAGGTCGAAGGTGATCCGGTCGGCCGTTCCGGGGGAGAAATTGGAGGAGATCAGCGCCTCGCGCAGAGAGATCTTGCCATCGGCCCCGTCGATCAGGTCCTCGGACGTGGTGACGATGAAATGCTCGGCGATGCCCTCGACCGCGCCGATGTTCGGGGCCGGGCCGACCACGCGGGGATTGCCGTTCGCATCGACGGGCAAGGTCTCGGTGACATTGTTGTCGCCGTCGATATCCGAAAGGTCCGCGGGCAGGGCCGAGGTGTCGGAGGCGTCGATCAGCGGGCTGCCCGCGAGGGGCTCCATGGTCGGGACCGGCCCGCCATTGTCGGCCAGGGCGCCAAGCATGGGGTCGAGCGGTGCGGACGACGTGCCGACCTGGTCGCCGCTGACACCGTCGACGAAGCTGCCTCCCGCATCGCCAACGCCGATGAAGTTATGACCGCCGGATTGAAGGGCGGCGATACCGAAGCTGGATGACACGATATCCGCGCCACCTCCGGGCAGCGTGCTGCCGGCAATGACCGAAGACGTGATCTTGACGAGCCCTGAGGAACCGTCGAGCAGGACCTGGCCATTTGCCGCTGCCGGGGCATTTTCGGTGATCGTCGAACTTTCGATCGTCAGGTTCGTGTCAAACGACCGGATCGCAGCGCCAAGGAATGCCTGGTTTCCCTGAAACGTCGTATTCGTCAGCGTGACGTTGCCGCCACTCAGGTCCAGCGCACCTCCGTAGTCGGCCGCATTCCCCGAGAAGGTCGAGTTGAAGATCTGCGCACTCGACGTGATGTTGCCAAATGAGATCGCCCCGCCCACGGTCGCGGATGCAAATTCTTCGGCCGGGTCCGGCGCGGCGCGGTTGTCCAGAAAAGCTGACCGCCCGATCGTCAGGCTGCCCTTGGTGTAAATCGCGCCGCCGTAGAAGGCGGTGTTGTCGCGCAGCGTCGCGTCCTCGAGCGTCAGCGATGTGCCATTCGCCGCCCGAATGGCGCCACCCACGGGACCGTTCTGGCCACCGGCCGCCCCTGTCAGAAACCCGTCTTCCAGGATCAGGCTGCGCAGGGTCACCGCGATGCCCGACTGTGTCAGGTCAAAGATGCGGCCGTTCCCGTCGGCGGAGATCGCGATGTCGGGCCGGTTGTCGCCGTTGGTGTCCCCGTCGATCGTCACGCCCTGCGCCAGCGCGAATTGCCCCTGGGTGAGCGTGAGCGTTCCGGCCAGATCGTCAGCGAAGGTGATCGACCCGCCGTCGGAGACCAGGTCCAGAGCCTCGCGCAGTGTCAACTCGCCCGCTCTGAAATCTCCGTCGTTCTCGTCGGCGAGGCTGTCCACCACGATGTACGACCGGTTGCCGATCCCGAATTCATGGGCGCCGATGTCCGTCCTGCCGAAGAACGTCCGAGAGACCCCGTTCGCCGCGATGCCAAGCCTCTCGCCGGTGTTGTTGTCGCCGTCGGCGTCGAGCGTATCGCTCGGCAGATCCGAATTGGCGCCCGCGTCGCGCAGCGGAGAGCCGCCTTCGAGCGTCAGCGTGGGCACCGGCCCGACGGTATCGACAAGCGGGCCCAGGCCGGGGTCGGTCAGATCGAATTGATTGTTCCCGGCATCGAAGAACTTGGGGTCTTCGCGGGGATCGGTCGCAAAGGCGCTGTTCCGCGCGAAAAAGCTGCCGGAGGACGCGATGTCCGACAAGGCGCCGTTCGCGCTCTCCCGATTCTCGGCGAAGACCGAATTGACGATCTTGATGACGGTGGGAAAGCTGGCGTTGGTGTTGAAGCTTGCCGCCGCGCCGCCGGTGTTGCCGGCCACCGTGACGTTCGCAAGCGTGGCCGAGGCGAAACCGACCTGGAATGCGCTGCCGCCATACGCGGAGTTGCCTGTAAAGGTCGTGTTGGCGAGCGTGAGTTCGCCGCGCGAGTAGAGCGCACCGCCGTAGTCGGCTGCCGTATTGCCGCTGAAGGTCACGTTCGTAGCGGTAACGTCGCCAAGGGCATAGACCGCGCCGCCAAGACCGTAATCGCCAGAGCCACGCACCCCCGCATTGGCCGTGCCCCCGGTGAAATATGTGTTCACGGCCTCGACGCGGCCCTGGGTCGAGACGATTCCGCCCGGGCCGGTGACAGGCCCGCCGCCAACCAGCGTCAGCCCGTCAAGGCCGAGCGTGCTGCCGGCATTTGTGCCGGTGAAGGTCGGCTGTAGACCGGCGCCGGTGTTCTCGAGGATCAGATCGGCGGACCGGCCCGTCGGCCCCACAAGCTCAAGATCCTGGCTGAAGACAAACCCGCCATCGACCTGGATCGTCGCACCTTTCAGAAACGCCGCGAAGGCGATGGTATCGGGTCCGGAACTGAGTTCGGCCAGCTGCATGGCCTCGGCCAGGGAGGTTCTGCCATCCGTGCCATCGATGCCGGTCGTGTCTGTATCTACGAGGATCATGACGCGCACCTCGGACCGGTCCATGTCGCGGGGCGGGCCGGGCCGCGCAGTTCGGGCTTGCAAGAGCCGCTCGGATTGGAATTGGCTGTCTTCATCAAGGTCATGACTTTTGCCCCCCGGTTCACGCCGGCAAACACACAACCGTCGGACGGCGGATCCGCGGCGCGACGCGCAGCCGGCGCCTGGTCTGACACCCCGATCCCCGGTTTCGGCTGAACGCAGCCAGTCCCATTCGGTAGAGAGGGTGCAACATTATCCTTCGTGCGGCAACGATTGCGACGGATTCCACGTGGCCTTTTGAGAGCCGGGCCCACCGATGCCCGGTTTTCCATCCCGCCCGGTCGGTCGACAGCCCGGGACCCTGCGGTCCCTCCGGGCGCCGGACCCGCGTATGCCGCCTCTTGCCTCCGGGCCTCGGCCACACCGGGTCGAGGACTGCACCGGCCGAGGACTGAACCGGCCTCTGTCCGGCTTGAGCACCCATGGGGCATGTAGGGTCAGCGACCGGTCAGACCGGTCTTTCCGCGCTTCAAGATCTGGGGGGCGGTGGCGTCTCGGAACTGTTGGGGCTGGCTGCCCTTCGCGGGGCGGCTTTCGTAGTCCGGTCGAACAACGCGGGCCGGAAGACGCGGCCGGTCCGGGATCGGACCGGCCTGAAGATGGATCACAAGCGGCTGATCCAAGGAAAACCTTACTGACCGCAGGCGCAAGGTCGCGCGATGCCGGCGTCACGGACCCCGGTCTTGTCAGACGTCACCCTTTTCCAAGGGCGCCGCGCGTCACCTTCAGCCGGGCATGACGCGCATTCAATCCTCCAGGCTTTCTTCCCTCTTCTTGTCGACGATTTCACGCTCCTCCTGCTTGCGTGCGAGGAACCGCTCGCCATAGCCGTGGATTTCGTCCTCGGGGACTTCCTGGCGGGCCTGCGTGAAGACCTCGTCCTCTTCCTCGTCGATGTGATGGTGGTAGTCGTGGTCGAGCTTGCCGAACTTCTCCATCCAGCCGGCGGAGGACATGTCCATGCTGTTCAGCTCCTCCATCAGATCGTCGAGCTCCTGATGTTCGTGCACCGAATGCCGCGCGACGTCCTGACCCCAGGTCTTCGATATCAGCTTGGAATAGAACGTCTCTTCCTCGGCGGCGGCGTGGCTTTTCACCTCGTAGTAGAATTCCGACCAGGCCGCCTGACGATCTTCGCTGGCGCCTTGGGTGTCGCGGATCCTGTCGAGCAGATCGCGATGCTGCTGGTGGTCGGCCTTGATTGCCTCGTAGATATCTGGCATCGGAAACTCCCTTCCCAAGAGGTGTCTGTCATCCATCGGATGGCTTGTGTTGATCATACAACGGCGAGCCCGTCCCCTGGTTCCCCGGGCGATGAGTTCGTCCAACGGTGCCGCAACCCGCATCGACAGGCACTTTCGGAAATCACCGCGCCCGCCTTCCGCCCAGGCGGCGGCGTTGATGTCGCGGAACGTCCCGACGAGCGCCTCTCAGGTCGATGCATCGGGTGAGATCGGCCGGTGTCATCCGCCCCCAAAGCCTTGTCGCCGGGCTGTTCGTTTCAGGCCCCGCGCATGTCCCGCGACTTCGTCGAGATCCGCGAGCAGGTCCGAGGGCCGCTCCAACGACGGGCCACGCTGGGTGCCCTCCGCATCGGAGCCCGCGCAGCACGAGCGCCCGTCTTCGCCTGTCAGGAAGGTCCGCCCCACCGCGATGCCGCCATCGGTCACGGGATGAAGGTGAACCTGGAAAAGACCGCCGAAGCTGAAGGGGTCGAACAATGCGGACTTCTGCAAGAGGCCGCCCTCGCTGCGCGGGCCCCACTGTCAGGCTGGCCGCCTTGGTGGCAGTTTCGAGCGTGCTGCAGGCCGCGACGATCCCGCCATTCACGAGCTCTGCGAGCGGCGGCACAGGGCCGATGCCGCTCGATCTCTTTGCGGGTCTTCGGAGACCGTCATATCTGAGGGCCAAGGTGCCTGGCCGGTAGAGCCACGGCACGTTCTCGGAACGATCCTGCAATGTGTCGCACGAAGCATGCCATTTCGGCGCATGGCGCCAGCGTCGGCCATCGCCGGCTCTGAGAGCTGCCCCGATCCGCGCACGCCGGTGCTTGATTGGCGGGGTGCCGCGGGACTTCGGAAAATGGCCTGCGGAGGCGCCGTCAGGGCATCGCTCACTCAGGCGAGACAAGACATGGCGCAGGTCTTTTCGAACGCTGCGCCAAGGCCGTCGGCGGAGGTCAGCGGGTCCTGGGCCTGCTTCCGAGGACATCGGCGACACCGGCGCCAATGACGAGAGCCGTGCCGAGGACCTCGACGAGGCCGAAGGGTTCATCGGTCAAGACGGCGGCGCTGCCGATGCCGACCACCGCTTCCATTTGAAGGAGGATCCCGAGCCGGCCAGGATCCAGGTGCCTGGCCCCCCACAGCAGGCCCCACATGACCGGTATCATGAAGGCGACCGCGGCCAGAACCAGCCAGGGAACCAGGTCTTGCAGGACAGCCCCGTCTGGCGCTGCGCCCATGACCTCGTCGGGCAGCACCAGCACAAGGCAAAGCGCGACCGCGCTGCCAAACAGGAAGAAGGAGAAGACATTCTCGAACGTGTCCACGTCGGATGTCCTGCGTATCCACAGGGACCCGCAGGCCCAGACCGCGCCGGACAGCAGCGCCAACGTGTCGCCGATGTTCTGTGGAAGCGGAAAGCCCGTTCTGCCGCCCAGGATCGTGACGAGCCCGGCCAGCCCGAGTATCAGCGCCAGCGACCGGGCCTTCGTGATCCGCCGTTTCAGGATCAGGAGTTCGAGAATGGTGCTCCAGACCGGGGTGACATAGAACAGGATCAGGGCTCGGGCGACGTCGGTGAGCAGCACACTCTCTGCATAGAGCGCGACCGCACCGCCGGCGAGAAGTCCCGCGACGGCATTCCCTGCGCCGCCAGGCTGTCCGCGCAGAATTCGCAAGATTGCGAATGGCAGCAGGACCAGCGCGGGCACGGCAAGGACAGCCAGCGTGGTCCAGCCGGCCGCAAGCCCGCGCTCCTCGAACGCCCGAAGCGGCAGCCAGAACAGACCCCATGCCGAGGCGGCGGCGATTACGACGACGATCGGAGAACGTTCGGTTTGCATGGCCCGTCCAGACCCCACGGAAGGAGGCCGCGCAAGGCCTTTTCCCCGAGATCCGGGTGACCGGCGATGGGCCGTGCAGGTCACGGCGCGGCGGTCTGCCCGGGGCCCGGCAAGCGGACGCCACCAGGCCGCGCGGCCGGGTCGCCCGTGCGCAACGTCCGTGCGCAACGTCCGGACGAAGCACTCGACCCGCGCCGGTCCCTGTTGCCTCGGAAGTGCCCGCCCGAACCGGCGCCGGGCACGAATTTCGCCAAGATCTAACAATTTTCGTTGCATCTAATTTTTTTAGATGGAAGCCTGTTCTTTGTCGTCACCAGTCACCAGTCACCAGTCACCGGGCTCCCGCTAGATGTCAGACGTCGAAGAACTTCCGAGCCCGAAACCGGGCGGAGCGCCGAACGTTGGGCCGCGCATCCGGACCCTGCGCCGCAGCAGGAACATGACCCTGCAGGACCTCGGAAGCGCCTCGGGCCTGTCGGTCGGCTATCTCAGCCAGCTTGAACGCGACATCGCGACGCCGTCGATGTCGTCGCTGGCGCGGATCGCCCATGCGATGGGGGTGCAGATCGGGCACTTCATGCCGGTCAGCGGGGCGGCCGGGATCGTCAACCGCGCCGCAAGCCGCGAGACGACGTGGATCAACGAGGGCGGGATGACCTACCAGCGGCTGCACGGGGATTTCCCGGGCGCCACCTTCTCGGCCTTCCGGATCACCCTGCCGCCCGGCTTCGTCGGCGAGATCGACCGCCACGACGGCGAGGAATTCGTCAGCGTCGAATCCGGCCAGGTGCGGTTCGACATAGACGGCCATCGCCACGAGCTCGCCCCCGGCGACACGATGCATTTCCGGTCGGACATGCGGCACCAGGCCTTCAACCTCTCGGAGACCGCGGCGGCGGTGGTCTTCTGGCTGGGCACCTCGCCGGTCCTGCGGCTGCGCGACGGGGGCTCGCGTGTCTAACGGCGCCCTCTCCCGCCTGCCGCTGGCCTATGTCGGGCAACGCCTGCTGCTGATGGTGGTGACGCTGTGGGGGGTCATCACCCTCACATTCTTCCTGATGCACGCGGTCCCCGGCGGGCCCTACGTGTCGGAAAAGATGGTGGAGCCCGAAATCGCCGCCGCCCTCGACGCCCGGCTCGGCCTCGATCAGCCGGTGTGGCGGCAATACCTGACCTACCTCGGCAACGTGGCGACCTTCGACCTCGGCCCCTCGTTCAAGTACCCGGGCGTCAGCGTGAACGAGATGATCGCCGAGGGGCTGCCGGTGACCGCGCAGACGGGGCTTCTGGCGGTGATCTGCGTCGTGGGCCTGGGAATTCCGCTGGGCGTGGCGGCGGCGCTGAACCGCAACCGCTGGCCGGATACGGCGGTGATGGCCATCGCCACCCTCGGCGCGGCGATCCCCTCCTACGTCATAGCCACGGTCTGCCTTTATGTCTTTGCCCTGCGGCTGGGGTGGGTGCCCGCCTTCGGGCTGGACGACTGGCGGGGCTACTTCCTGCCGGTCTTCGCGCTTTCGGGGTTCTGGCTGTCCTTCGTCGCCCGGCTGACCCGCTCTTCCCTGCTCGAGACGCTGGAGCAGGATTACATGACCACCGCCCGGGCCAAGGGGCTCCGGGGCCGCAAGATCCTGCTGAAGCATGGGCTGCGGAACTCCCTGATCCCCGTGGTGACAATCATGGGGCCGGTGATCGCCAACCTGCTGACCGGCTCTTTCGTGATCGAACAGATCTTTGCCCTGCCCGGGATCGGGCGGCACTTCGTCCTGTCGATCACCAATCGCGACTACACCGCGATCATGGGGATCACGATCTTCTACGCGGCCTTCCTGATGCTGATGATCTTCATCGTAGACATGCTCTACGTCTGGCTCGACCCGCGCATCGACTACCGGAGGAAGGCATGACGGACGCACCGCTCATGACCCAAGGGCACACCGCCGATCCGCGCTGGGCGCCGTTGGTCCGCGACGCGGCGGCCGCCGAGGTCATCGCCGCGCCGGTGCGGACCTACTGGCAGGACGTGCGTGCGCGTCTGTGGCGGAACCGGCCCGCCATGGCCGGGCTCGCCTTCATCGTGCTGCTGGTTCTGGCCGCGATCTTCGGGCCGATGATTTCGGCGCATTCCTACCGGTCCCAGAACCTCGCCCTGTCAAACCTGCCGCCGTTCCTGACGGTGCAGGAGGTGGGCGGCGCCGACGCGCGGCAGACCGTCTTCGCCAACCCCGGCAACCTGCAGCTCTACGCGGTCGAGGCGGGGCATGTGACCGGACTCGTTCCCGGCGGGCGGCGGGACATGATCAACCGGCGGACGGTCTGGCAGATCGGCGGGGCCGAGGTGATCCTCGACTATTCGGACGGAGAGCCGGTGCTGCGGCAAGAGGACGGACCGGGCCTTGCCGAGGCCGGGCGCCAGTGGAACCGGACCTACCTGTTCGGGACCGACCAGCTCGGCCGCGACGTTCTGGTCCGGCAGCTCTACGGGGCGCGGATCTCGCTTGCGGTGGCCTTCGTCGCGACCCTGGTGAACTTCATGATCGGGGTCACCTGGGGCGGGGTTTCGGGCTATCTCGGCGGGCGGGTCGACCTGGTCATGATGCGGATCGTCGAGATCATCTCGACGATCCCGCTCACGCTCTACGTGATCCTGATGATGGTCGTGCTGCAATCAGGGCTGTTGTCGGTGATGCTGGCCATCGGCACGGTCTTCTGGGTGGACATGGCCCGGGTCGTGCGCGGCCAGATGCTGACCCTCAAGAGCCAGGACTACGTCGCCGCGGCCCGGACAATGGGCGCCTCGACCCGCTGGATCATGTCGCGGCACCTGCTGCCCAACACGATCGGGCCGATCCTCGTGACGGCGACGATGCTGATCCCCTCGGCCATCTTCATCGAGAGCTTCATGAGCTTCATCGGTCTCGGCGTGACGCCGCCGCAGGCCTCCTGGGGGACGCTGACCTCGGACGCGGTGGAAACCCTGCGCCGCTACCCGCACCAGCTGTTCTTCCCGGCCGCCGCCATCTCGCTGACCATGTTCGCCTTCAACTTCCTCGGCGACGGGTTGCGCGACGCGCTGGACCCGAGGCTGCGGACATGAGCGTGCTTCTCGAGGTTCGCGGGCTGCGCACCGCCTTCCACACCTCGCGCGGCAAGGCGCAGGCAGTGCGCGGCGTTGACCTGACCGTGAAGCCGGGCGAGATCCTGGGCATCGTCGGCGAAAGCGGGTCTGGCAAGTCCGTGACCTGCATGTCTGTCCTGCGCCTGCTCAAACGGGCGGGTCGGATCGAGGGCGGCGAGGTCCTTTTCGGCGGGCGCGACCTGCTGACCCTTTCCGAAGGGCAGATGAGCGACATAAGGGGCAGCGACATCGGCGTGATCTTCCAGGACCCGATGTCCTCGCTCAACCCGACGCTGACCGTGGGCGAGCAGGTGATGGAGGTGATCCTGCGGCACCGGGGTGGGGGCAAGGCCGCGGCCCGCGCCCGGACGATCGAGCTTTTCGAGATGGTCCGCATCCCGTCCGCCGCGACCCGCATCGACGCCTATCCGCACGAGTTTTCGGGCGGGATGCGGCAACGGGCGATGATCGCCATCGCGCTGGCCTGCGAGCCCAAGCTGCTGATCGCGGACGAGCCGACGACCGCGCTCGACGTGACGATCCAGAAGCAGATCCTCTCGCTGATCAAGGAGCTTCAGGGCCGGCTTGGCATGGCGGTGCTGCTGATCACTCACGACCTGGGCGTGATCGCCGAAGCGGCGGACCGGGTCATGGTGATGTACGGCGGGATGGTGATGGAGGAAGGGCCGGTGGCCCGGATCTTTGCCGCGCCGCGCCATCCCTACACCCAGGGCCTGATGGCCTCGGTCCCCGATCCGCGCACGGCGGGCGAGGGCCGTCTGGCGCCGATCCCGGGCTCGCCGCCCGACATGATGCAGCCGCCCGCCGGCTGCCCCTTCGCCCCGCGCTGTCCGGCCGCGATGAACGTCTGCGACGCGGAGGCCCCGCAGCTCTACGCGGCCGGGGCGGCGCATCGGTCGCGCTGCTGGCTGATGGACCCTGACGCGCCGCAGCAGGGGGGTGCCGCATGAGCCTCGTCACGCTCGACAACCTCTCCCAGCATTTTCCCGTCGGCGGCGGGCTCTTTGCCAAACCGGCCATCCTTCGGGCCGTCGACGGCGTCTCACTCACCATCGAGGAGGGCGAGACCCTCGGGATCGTCGGCGAAAGCGGTTGCGGAAAGTCCACGCTGGCCCGGACCCTGATCCGGCTGAACCGGCCCACCGGCGGGCGGATCACCTTCGACGGACAGGATATCACCACCGCGCCCGAGGCCGGGCTGCGGCCGCTCCGGCGGCGGATGCAGATGATCTTCCAGGATCCGCTGGCCTCGCTCGACGGGCGGATGTCGGTGCGCGACCTCGTGGCCGAGCCGCTCGACCTGCTCAGGATCGGCACGCCGAAGGAACGGACACAGCGGGTCCACGAGCTTTTGCGCAAGGTCGGCCTTTCGCCGGACCATGCCGGCCGCTATCCGCACGAATTCTCGGGCGGTCAGCGCCAGCGGATCGGCATCGCCCGGGCGATCGCGCCCGGCCCCGACCTGGTGATCTGCGACGAGCCGATCAGCGCCCTCGACGTCTCGATCCAGGCGCAGGTGGTCAACATGTTGCAGGACCTGCAGGACGAGCTGGGGCTGACCTGCCTTTTCATCACCCACGACCTCAGCATGGTGCGGCACATCGCCGACCGCATCGGGGTCATGTACCTCGGCAAGCTGGTGGAGCTCGCCCCGGCGGCGGATCTCTATGCCCGCCCGCTGCACCCCTACACGCGCAAGCTGCTCTCGGCGATACCGGTGCCAGACCCGGCCGCCCGCCGGGACGAGGCCCCCGCGACGGACGAGATCCCGAGCCCGCTGGACCTGCCCTCGGGCTGCCGGTTCCGAAGCCGCTGCCCGCTCGCGACCGAGCTTTGCGCCCGGATCGAGCCCGAGATGGCCGACCATGGCGGCGGGCACCTTGCCGCCTGCCACCACGCTCGTCCCCCCGAGGACGGCGACCCGATACCCAGCAACCCAAGAACCAAACAGGAGAGTGAAGATGCGTAAGCTGATCCTTCCCCTCGCGTTCGCGGCCGCCCTCGCGGCGCCCGCCCACGCGCAAGGGGACCTGACCTACGTGGTCAACAACGAAAGCGCCACCTACGACCCGGGCCTGACGTCCGAGACATTCGCCGCCCCGATCATCGGCAACACATTCGAGGGGCTGGTCCGGTTCAATTCCGACAACGAGATCGAACCGGCGATGGCGGAAAGCTGGGAGGTCAGCGACGACGGCCTGACCTACACCTTCCACCTGCGCGACGCGAACTGGTCCGACGGCGAGCCGGTGACGGCGCAGGATTTCGTCTACGCCTGGACCCGGGTGCTCGACCCCGAGGCCGGCGCGATGAACCCGGCGATGTTCTACCTGATCGAGGGTGCGGAAGAGTACTACGCCGCGGGCGGCGAGGGCGAGATCATGGTCTCGGCCCCCGACGACAGGACGCTGACCTTCACCCTCGCGCAGCGCGTGCCCTACATGCTGCAGATGCTGACCTATACCAACTTCTTCCCGGTGCGGCAGGACGTGGTCGGGGCCGACCCCGAAGGCTGGACCCGCAACCCCGAGACCTTCATCGGCAACGGCCCCTTCGTGGTCACCGAGTTCAACTTCGGCGAGTCGGTCGTCTTCGCCAAGAACCCGGAATACTACGACGCGGACGAGGTCTCGCTCGAGACCCTTACCTTCCGCCTCATCCCCGAGCCGACCACGGCGCTGGCCGCCTACGAGTCCGGCCAGGTCGACGGTATCGAGGCTGTGCCCGCCCCGGAGATCCCGCGCCTGATGGCCGGCGACGACGGCTTCATGATCGTGCCCTCCCTCGGCACCACCTACGCCTTCTTCAATCCGGAGCAGGCGCCGCTTGACGACGTGAGGGTCCGCCAGGCCCTGTCGATGGCAGTCGACCGGCAGTCGATCATCGACTTCGTCATGCAATCCGCCGACGTGCCGGCCCTCGGTCTCGTGCCCTATGGCATGACGATCGCGGGCGAGGACTTCCGCGAGGGGACCGACACGTTCGGCCTCGGGGCCACCGCGCAGGTCGAAGAGGCGCAGGCGCTTCTGGCCGAGGCCGGCTACCCGGGCGGCGAAGGCTTCCCCGAGACGGTCTTCATGACCTACACTTCGCCGCCGATCGAGCGGATCATCGAGGCGATCCAGCAGATGTGGGCCGAGAATCTCGGCATCGAGGTCCAGATCCAGGCGACCGAGTGGCAGGTCTACTACCCCGAGGTCCAGAAGATCGAGTATCAGATCGCCCAGATGGGCTGGGGCGCGGATTACCCGCACCCGATGACCTTCCTCGACATCTACCTCTCGGACAGCCCGAACAACCTGGCCGGCTGGGAAAGCGCGGCCTATGACGCCAAGATCGCCGAGGCGAAGGCCGCGTCCGACGAGGCAGAGAGCCTGGCTGCGATGCGCGAGGCGGAGGCGATCTTCATGAACGATCACGTCATCCTGCCGATGTACCACCGTTACGCCTACATGCTCATGAACCCGGGCGTGGAGGGCTTCTGGCGCTCGACCCTGAACGTTCCCTACTTCCGGGACGTGGTCATCAACGAGTGACCTTTTCGCGGGGGCGTCCGTTCGGATGCCCCCGCACTCCGCGCCGCATTCGCGCGGAGCGTGGCGACCGCACCCCTTCAATTTTCCGGCCTGGATCTGACGGGCGAGGCCGTGCAATCCCTCAGATGTCCGGGAGCATTTCTCCCGCCGCCGCGACCCGGTCTCGGGCCTGCCCGAGGCTCGCAAGCCCGCCCGTGCCGCCCTCCGCGGTGACGGCCATGCTGCCGCAAGCCACCGCGAGGCGCAGGCAGTCGCCCTCGGCCCAGCCGGCCAGCATCCCCCGGACGAAGCCCGCGTTGAAGGCGTCCCCCGCACCGGTCGTGTCGACAACTTCCGCGGGAAACCCCTCCTGCCGGATCAGCCCGGCCGGCGACTGGCACAGGCCGCCTTCGGCGCCGGCTTTCATGGCGACGCGCCTTGCGCCAAGGGCCCTCAGCTCATCGAGGGCCTCCTCGTCCCCGTCGGTGCCGGTCATCGCACGCGCCTCCGCCCTGTTGGGCAGGAAAACGTCCGTCAGGGGCAGGATCTCTGCAAGCGCGGCCGGATCCCAGCGGCCGGAGGGGTCCCACCCGGGATCGACCGACACGGTGCAGCCGTCGGCCCGGGCACGGCGGAGCACCTCCGGCAGATCGCCGCGCAGCCGGTCCAGCAGGAAGAGGGAGCCGCAATGGACGTGGCGAAAGGCGTCGAACTCCGCGCCGGGCGCGATGGATCCGTCCAGAAACGCCATGATGCCGAGCCGGGTCAGCAGGAGCCTGTCGCCCGGATAAACCACCGAGAGGGTGACGCCGGTCTCCTGTCCCGGCTCGACCCGAACCCGGGCAGTATCGACGCCCTCGCGCAGCAATGCGTCCCGGCAGAACCGACCGTAGCGGTCGTCGCCGACCGCCGAGGCGAGGGCCGTCCGCAGACCCAGGCGCTGCATCAGGACGCAGGAGATGGCCGTGGAACTGCCAAGGACCAGCCGCTCCCGCTGGAATATCTGCTCGGTGCCGATCACCGGTCCGTCGGCCGAAAGGCCGGTCAGGATCAGGTCGGGATTGAGCTCTCCCAGTGCAAGGACATCGAACCCGGACATGACGTCAGAATGTCACCACCCTCGACAGGTTCTGCGGCGCATCAGGATCGCGGCCGAGCCGGACGGCCGTGTGATAGGCAAAGAGCTGCATTGGCAGGAGCTCGAGCACTGCCGCCTGCGGCGGGCTGAGCGCACCCGGCAAGGGCAGGACCAGATTTGCCACCTCCCCGTAGGCCGCGGCGTCCGTTCCGACGACCATGACCGCCGCGCCGAGCTCGGCCATGTCCCGCGCCAGCGAGAGGCCATGGGCCCGGTCCGACAAGGTCGACAGGCAGACGAGGGTGCGGGCGTTCGCGCAGGCCTTGGGCCCGTGGCGATATTCGAGGCTGTGATAGGCCTCGGAGGTCGAGATCGACATCTCCTGGATCTTCAGCGCCGCCTCGAGCGCCAGGGGATGGCTGGCACCGGAGGCCAGGAAGACGAAACGGTCGAAGTCGCGGGCGCGGGCCAGTGCGGCGACCGGGCCGTCGCAATCGGCGATGAGCCTCCGGCCCGCTTCGGGCAGCGCGGTCAGCGCGGCACGGTCCTCGGCGGTCCCGGTCATCCATTGCAGCGTCAGCAGCATCGAGGTGAAGGAGCGCAGCATCACCAGACCGTCCTCGTGCCCCTCGGCGACGTGCAGCGGGTGATCGGCGGCCAGCAGCTGCGCGGAATCTGCCGTGCAGCTGACCCCCGCGACCGGGCAGCCCCGGCCCGACAGGATCTCGGCTGCCAACAGAAGCTCGCTCGACCTGCCCGAGCGGGACAGGCCGATCGCGAGGCAGTTGCGCCCCCCGGCCACGGCCTCGGGGTCCAGCAGGATCTCGCAGGAGGGCAGCGCCCGCGCTGGCAATCCCCGCCGCCGCATCCAGTCCGCGGCCGCGAGGCCGAGGTAGTAGGACGACCCGGAGCCGAAGAGGATCACCTCCTCATGGTCCGCGGGGGCGAAACCCGGCGTGAGGTCGCCGTCCCCCAGTCGGCGCAGAAGGCTGCTCCAGGCCTCCGGCTGCGACAGGAATTCGCTCAAGGTCGTTGCGCCCAGGGGTGTCATGCGTGTTGCCTTCGCGGTCTGTCGGCCGGGGAATTGACCGGGTTGAGTGCTTCGTCACCGGCAAGGACGGCCAGCGCATTGCGCACGGCCAGCACCGCGGCATCCGATTTCGCGTTGCGGGTCAGCCCCGCCATGTGCGGTGTCAGCACGGTATTGGGCAGACCGAAAAGCGGGCTTTCCGTCAACGGCTCGGTCTGGAAGACATCGAGCGCGGCACCGGCGATGCGGTTCGCCTTCAGCGCGTCGGTCAGGGCCGCCTCGTCGATCAGCTCGCCCCGGGCGATGTTCACGAGATAGGCGGAGGGCCGCATCCGCGCGATCTCTGCCGCGCCGATCATGCCCCGGGTCTGGTCGCTGAGCGAGGCATAGAGGCTGACCACGTCCGCCTCGGCCAGAAGCTGGTCGAGGGGCATGTATTCGATGCCCAGCTCCCGGGCCAGGGCCTCGTCCGGGGTGCGAGTATGGCAGATGAGGCGCATGCCGAAGGCCTTGGCCCGGCGGGCCGCCTCGCGTCCGATCTGGCCCAGCCCGACCAGACCGAGGGTCGCCCCGAAGACGTCCATCGAATTGTCGGTGCCGGCGGCCCAACGGCCCGCGCGGATCGCCGCGTCCCCCGCCGCGATCTGCCGGGTGATGGCCAGCATCAGGCCGATGGAGAACTCGGCGCATTGGGCGGCATTGACGCCCTTCACATTCGTGACCTGGATCCCCCGCTCAGAGGCCGCGTCAATATCGACGTTGTCGGTGCCGGAGGTGTGCAGCGCGATGACCCTGGCGTTCGGCACGAGGTCGAGCGCCGCCGCGTCCGTCTCCATGACCCTGCCCATGACGATGGCGTCTGCCTCGTCCAAGGGGGCAAGGCCCTCGGCGGCGATGCGCGGAAAGGGGATCAGCCCGTTGACGTAAGTCACTGCGTGGCCGGAGGTTTCCAGCCGGCCCACCGCCTTTGGCAGCGTGGTCAGGCTGTCGGATATGACGACGATCCGCATGTCAGTTGAGCCGCCGGCCATCGGACCCGAAGACATGGGCCCGCGCGGTGTCGGGGACCAGGGTCATGACCTTGCCGCGCTCCAGGCTGGGCCTGTCGCGGGTGACGACCGTAAGCTCCCGGCCGCCGGTCTCCGCGAAGACGATGGTCTCGTTGCCCATCGCCTCATAGGTGCGGACCGTCGCGGAAAGCCCGCCCCGGTCGCCTTCGGCGCCGATGCCGATGGCATCGGGCCGGTAGCCCACGGTCACCGGGCCGTCCGGCGTTCCGGCCGGCGCGGGCAGGGTGCCGCCGTCCTTCAGAACGATCTCTCCGGCCGAGGCTTCGCCCTTCAGCAGGTTCATGGACGGCGAGCCGATGAAGGTGGCCACGAAGAGGTTCGCCGGCCGGTCGTAGAGGTCCAGAGGGGCGCCGACCTGTTCGATGAGACCGTCGTGCAGCACGACGATCCGGTCCGCCATGGTCATCGCCTCGACCTGGTCGTGGGTGACGTAGATCGAGGTCACGCCGAGCCGTTTCTGCAGATCCCGGATCTCGGACCGCATCTGGACCCGCAGCTTGGCGTCGAGGTTCGACAGCGGCTCGTCGAACAGAAAGACCTTGGGATTGCGGACGATGGCGCGGCCGGTTGCGACGCGCTGGCGCTGGCCGCCCGACAGCTCCTTCGGAAACCGCCCGAGCAGCGGGCCGAGGCCCAGCGATTCCGCCGTCTCGCCAACCGTCTTGTCGATGTCGGCCCTGGACCAGCCTGCGAGCTTCAGCGAATAGCCCATGTTCTGGGCGACGGTCATGTGGGGGTAGAGCGCGTAGTTCTGGAACACCATCGCGATATCCCGGTCCTTGGGCGGCACGTTGGTGATCCGGCGATTGTCGATGGCAAGATCGCCGGAGGTGACGTCCTCCAGCCCGGCGATCATCCGCAGAAGCGTGGACTTGCCGCAGCCCGAAGGGCCGACCAGGATCACGAACTCTCCGTCATCGACCTCCAGCGAGACATCGCGGATCACCTCGACCGAGCCGAAGCTCTTGCAGACATTGCGCAGGGTCATGGTGCTCATCGGGTGTGCCTTTGCGGGATGGCATCGCTTGGTCATCGCAGGGTTGCCGAAGGAGCGATCAAAAGTAAACAATAAAACGCACTATTCTGTGCGTGGATTGCGGGTGGCACATGCTCGCATTCTGTCATCCCTCAATGATAGCTGTATTATTCGGTGTCATGTGGATTGCGCAAAATCGCTCACAAAATTGTTGTCAGATGATTGCATCATGTTAGAGTGCTCGGAATCAACAGACCGAACATCACTCTCTGACAGGGGATTAGACCATGACCGACCACACGCATTGCATCCGGACGATCGCCGCGGCGCTCGCGGCCTCGACAGCCCTGACCGGCGCGGCGCTGGCCCAGGACGGGGGCACGATCCAGATTGCTACCCATTACAACCAGGACCAGATGGCGCCGCTGCTCGCCTGTTTCGACCGGTACACCGAGGAGACCGGTGTCGAGATCGAGTTCCAGCAGGCCAGCTATCGCGACTTCCTGCAGACGATCCTGACTGCCCGCGTCGGTGGCACCGCGCCCGACATCTACAACATCTATTCGATCTGGGCGCCGCAGCTCGCCTCCTCCGGAACCCTGGCCGAGCCGCCAGAGGACGTCGCCAGCTGGATCCGCGACAGCTACGGCGAGGGCACCGTGGGCGCCGCCACGATCAACGGGACGCTCTACGGCATCCCGACCGAGCTGTCGGTCTATCAGCTGTTCTACAACAAGAAGCTTCTGGCCGAGGCCGGCTACGACGGCCCGCCCGAGACCTGGGACGAGCTGAAGGAGATCGCAGCCGCGATCACCGAGGCCAACGACCAGGGCAACATCACCACTGCCGGCTATGTCTACGGACCTTCCGTCGCCAACGCCGTGCACATCTACTACGCGCAGATGTACAACGCCGGCGTCGCACCCTATTCGGACGACTTCCGCACGACGAACTTCACGGCGCCGGACTCCGTCAACATCATCGCCCGCCAGGGAGAGCTGTTCGCCGACGGCATCACCTCCAACTCGGTCACCACCGATGACTTCCCCGCCGGCCGCGCCGCGATGATGATCGCCGCCAACTGGCAGAAGCAGACGATGCAGGAAGCCTTCGGCGAGGACTTCGAGGACACGGTCGGCATCGCCCCGATCCCCGGTGACGGCGGCGATCCGGGCACCATGCTCTATTCCTTCTTCTGGGCGGTCGATTCCTCCTCCGACATGCAGGCGGAAAGCTGGGATCTGCTGCGCTGGCTGAACGAGGCGCAGGGCGACGCCGACCTGTCCTGCACCGGCCAGATGCTGAACGATCTCGGCGCCCTTTCGGGCAACCTCTCGGACCTTGCCGCGATGCCCACCGACGACAGCTTCACCGCGCCCTTCGTCGAGGCGATCGAAAGCGGCGCCGCGGCGAGCCAGCCCAACATCTGGCAAGCGGCCGAGAACGACCGTATCCTGCGCAGCTATATCGAGCAGGTCTGGGCCGGAACCATGAGCGCCGAGGATGCCATGGAAGCCGCCGACGCCGAGGTTTCGGCGATCCTGTCCGAACAGGATTGATCGACAGGGCCGGAGGGCGCGAGATGACCCACGACAGAAGTCCCGAGGCACGCGCGCCCCTGACCGAGCTTTCCGACGCGCCGCGCCCGACGCTGGCACAGCGCGTCGGGTCCAAGTCGGTCGCCCCCTGGATCTTCATCGCGCCGATGCTCGTCTTCGGCGCGATCTTCTTCATCCTGCCGCTGCTCTACGCCGGCTACATCAGCCTCACGCGGTGGAACGGTTTCACCGCCCCAAGGTGGGTCGGTCTCGGCAACTACGACTACCTGCTGTTCACCGATCCGCGGTTCTGGGACACCTTCTGGAACACGATCTATTTCGCCGCCGGAACGATCCTGATCGGCGTGCCGCTGGCCCTGGTGCTCGCCTATGCCTTCACCCGCGCCTACGGGCAGGCGGTCTGGCGCTCGATCTACTGGCTGCCCTATATCACCAACGTCGTCGCAGTGGCCTATATCTGGCAATTCCTGCTCGACGACAGTTTTGGCCTGGTGAACCGGGCGCTGGACGCCGCGGGGCTGCCGGGGCCGGGGTGGCTGACCGATCCGTCGATCGCCATGACCACGATGATCCTGATCTTCGTCTGGATGCAGCTGGGCCATAACCTGCTGCTGTTTTCGGCCGGTCTCGCCGGTATCGACGAAAGCTACTACGAGGCCGCGCGACTCGACGGCGCCGGAGAGCGGCAGCTTTTCCTCGACATCACCGTGCCGATGCTGAAACCCACGCTGCTGTTCGTGCTCATCACCAATTTCATCACGGGCCTCAGCTATTTCGTCCTGATGCTGGTGATGGCCGACGTGGCGCCGCAGGGGCCGATCAAGGTAACCGGGCTCTACATGTACGAGATGGCGTTCTCGGACCAACGGCTCGGCCGGGCGGCAGCGGCGGCCTACATCCTCTTCACCGTCGTCCTCGTGGTGACCCTGGTGCAATTGCGGGTGTTCCGCCGCGGCGGCGTGGAGGCGCACTGACATGGCGATCGTCCAGGCCAGTCACCGCAGCGCGATCCTCTGGCGCATCGCCAAGTACGGCATCCTGAGCCTTGGCGCGATCATCATGGTGGTGCCCTTCATCGACATGTTCCTCGGCGCCCTTCGCTCTCCGGCGGAACGGCTGGCCCGCCCGCCGGTCTACTGGCCGGGCGACCCCCAGTGGATCAATTTCAAGCGGGTCTTCACCGAGCTTCCGACACTGAACTGGCTTTGGAACTCGGTCTACATCACGCTCGCCGTGACGCTCCTGCAGCTTGTCACCAGCTCCATGGCCGGCTACGCGCTGGCGAAATACCGGTTCATCGGGCGCAACATGATCTTCCGCACGGTGCTTGGCGCGCAGATGTTCCCCTTCTTCCTCTTCATCATCCCGATCTTCTTCATCCTGCGGTATTTCCCGCTGGCCGGCGGCAACGGGCTCGACGGGGTCGGCGGGTCGGGGTTTCTGAACACCTACACGGCGATCATCCTGCCCTTCGCGGTGACCTGGTACGGGGTCTTCCTGATGCGGCAGTTCTTCCTCACCGTGCCGGACGAGCTGATCGAGGCGGCCCGGCTCGACGGCGCGAACGAGTTCCGCATCTTCTGGCAGATCGTCCTGCCGCTGGTGGTGCCGGGGCTGGCGACGCTGGGCATCTTCGTCTTCGTCTACCAGTGGAACGAGGTGATCTGGACGATGACCATCACCCGCACCGCGCCGGACCTGCAGACCCTGCCGGTCGGCATCTACCTGCTGCGCGGGGCCTTCACCGAGGAGGCGACGAAGTCGCTCCAGCAGGCCGCCGTCGCGGTCTCGGTGATCCCGGTCATGGTCACCTTCCTCGCCCTGCAACGCTATTATATCCGCGGCCTCATGGCCGGATCGGTGAAAGGCTGACCCCATGGATATCGATTGGCTCGAGGCCGAGATCGAGCGGCTGTCCAAGCTGCCGAATGCCGAAGTCGGCGTACCGATGTTCCTCGTTCCAGAGGATCTGTCGATGTCGCGCCCGCCGGCCGACGTGCCCGAGGGCGGCACCGAGATCTCCCGCGCCTTTGACGAGGCCATCGCGCTCTTGCAGGCCCGCCGCGGCACGCTGACCCCGCGCGACATCGCCGCGGTGATCGAGGTGCTGGCCGAGCATCACCTCCTGGGCCGGCCCTTCTCCTCCATCGCCGCAGAGCCGGCCTGATGATCCGGTTGAGCGGCACAATCGCCGAGGCCGTGCGCGACCTCTCGGACGGGCTGGCGTGGGGCAATGCGATCCGGCTGGTCAACTACCACTCGACGCCCGGCTTTCGCGCCGCGGAGTACGAGGCGCAGCTTGCCGCGCTGGCCGAAACGCACGACGGGCTCGACATGGCGGGGATGGAACGGCTGATGCAGGGCGAGGTGCCGCGCCGCCCCGTCGTCGTCCCGGTCCTGTTCGAAGGGTTCCGCGACAATTACGACGTGATCCTGCCGATGATCGAACGGCACGGCTTCACCGCCTGGTTCTTCGTCCCGCCCGCCTTCCTCGGCATCCCCGTCGACATGCAGCGCGCCTTTGCCGACCGGCAGACGCTGACCTATCCGCATGACGAATACCCCGGCGAGCGGATCGCGATGACCTGGGAGGAGCTGCGCGACGCTCATGCCCGGGGCCACGTCGTCGCCTGCCACAGCCGGACCCATACCGAGCTTACGCCCGAGACGCCGGAGGCGATTCTGCGGGACGAGATCGTCCTCGCAAAGCAGGAGTTCGATGCCGCCCTCGGCGCACCGGTGGAGATCTTCTGTTTCCTGCGCGGCGCCGAATACGGGTTGAACCCGCGTGCCGACGCCATGCTGTCCGAAGCCGGATATCGCTACATCTGGTCCAATTTCCGGGTTCAGAAACTGCCATGATCGAGGCCGTCAGACACTCGCTCGCCGCGGGCGCGGCCCTGCGCGTGGTCAACTATCACAACACACCCGCCGTCCGGGCCGCTCAGTTCGATGCGGACTTCGCGGCGCTGGCAGAGAGATACGGACCGGTGACCGAGGACATGCTGGCCGACTACCTGGCCACCGGGGCCTGGCCGGGCGGGCGCCCGGGGGTGATCCCCGCTTTCTACAACGGCTACCGCAACAATTTCGACGTGGCCCGGCCGCTGCTGGAGAAACACGGGCTGATCGGCTGGTTCTTTGCCGTGCCCGGCTTTACCCATTGTCCGATCCCGGATCAGGCGGCCTTCGCGGCCCGGCGCACCATCCGGCTGGTGCCGGATGAATATGCCGATGGCCGCGCCGCGCTATCCTGGGACGAGATGCAGCAGATGGACGAGGGCGGTCACGTGATCGCCAGCCACACCAGGACCCACACCAGGGTCGAGCTGGACGATTCCGATGCGCTTTGGCCCGAAATCGTCGGCGCACAGGATGAGTTTGCGGCACGGCTGGGTCATCCCGTGCGCAGCTTTGCCTGGCTCTTTGGCGGGCGATATGGCGAGACCGAACTGGCCGACCGCGCCGTGGACGCGGCAGGCTACGAGTTCCTGTTCTCGAACCTTGCGGTGCAGCGGCTGCCGGGTGTCGGTCAGGCCGAGTAGACCCAGACCTCGGCCGTCCCGGTCCCCTGGATCGTGCCCGATCCCGCGTCCACGGCCAAAACGGACAACGGTCCCATGGGGGCGTCCTCGGCCTCTGCCGCGCCGGATGCCACGAGGGCTTCTGCCGTGCCGGATGCCGCGAGGGCTTCTGCCGCGCCGGATGCCACGAGGGCTTCTGCCGTGCCGGATGCCACGAGGGCCAGCGCCTCGGCGTCAAGGGTGACGGCCTCGCCCGCCCTCAGGGACAGCCGCCGCAAGTGCAGGACCTCGCCCGCCGCCGCCGTGCCGGTGATGGCCCGCGCGTCACGGCTGCTACTGGCTTCGGCGCGACCATAGGCGACGATGCAGCGGGCCAAGGGGGTCAGTCGATAGGCATGGTCCGGGGGCATGTAGAGGATCTGCCCCGGTCCGAACTCGGCAGACAAGGAGGAAGCGCCCGAAACTTCCATCGAAATGCGTCCTTCGAGGACCACGATCAGCACCTCGTCCACCTCGCTTTCGCCCGCGATGGTCGTCTCCGGCGCGAAGCGGTAGGCGCGCAGGGATTTCAGACGCGACATGCCGGTCACCGACTGGTCGATGTCCACCGGGCGGGGGCAGGGGCCGACACCGGGCAGGTCGATCAGGTTGCTCTCGTCGGGGCGGATCACACGGGACCTCATGCGGCGAACTGGGGCAGGTGCTCGGCATGGGCTGCAAGAAGCTCTTCGGCCAGCACCGCGGCCTTTGCTTCGTCCTGCACTGTGCCGTCCGCGATCAGCGCGGCGATCATCCCGTCGCGCGAGCCCGAGACGGCAGCGTCCACCGTCAGCTCGATCGCCGAGACCTTGGCGTTCAGCTTGGCGTTCAGGTCTTCCGGCAAGGGATCGGCCCGAAGCGGCACCATGCCGCCGGCCAACGCCGCCGCGTTGCATTCGATCACCGCGTGGGCGGGCAGGGCAGGGGCCATGCCCCCGTTCGGCATGTTGACCGAGAATACCTCGCGCCGGTCAGACATCAGCGACTGCATGATCTGCAGCAGCTGCTCGCTCTCTCCCGGGACGTTCTCGTAATAGGTGCGCGGCAACGGATCGGGCGAATTGGCGATGGCGACCATCTCGTCGTACCACGTGTCGCCGAGGGCGATGCGCTCGTCGATGGGGAAGGCGTCGCGCCCCAACATGTGCCCATGGAACGCGCCGCCCGGAAAGCGTTCGGGGTAGAATTCGACCGCGTGCCGATCCATCGCGCAAGGGAAGACGGAGTATTCGCGGAAGAGGCCCCAGGAGAACGGATCGTCCCACCAGCGCGGGGTTTCGCCTTCCGGCACGATGTTCTCCCACCGGGTTTTGGCGGACAGACGATCCTCCAGCTGCTTTTCCTGCGCGTGGAGTTTGGCGTGGATGAGCGGAATGGCATCGGCGCCGTTCAGGCGCAGTCGCGTGAGGAAGGTCAGGTGGTTCAACCCGTGACCGAAGGAGGTCACGGACCCCTCGGGCGCGCCGAGGAACCGGGCGATCTGATGCTCGATATGCAGCACGCCGTGGCAAAGGCCGATGACAGGCACGCCGGTTTCCTTTCGGATCGCCCGGCAGATCGCGGTCATCGGATTGGAATAGTTGAAGAAATATGCGTCGGGGCAGAGCTCGGCAATATCGCGGGCGATATCGAGCATGGGCGGGATCATTCGCATCGCGCGGCTGATGCCGCCCGGCATGGCGGTGTCCCCGACCGGCTGGTAGATGCCATGGCGGCGCGGGATCTCGATGTCCTGCTGCCAGCCGGGCCGGCCGCCGACGGCAATGGTCGTGGTGACGAAGTCCGCGCCTGGCAGAACGTCCCGCCGGTCCGTGGTGGCGGTGACGGGGATATCGGCGCCCTTGGCCTCCAGCATCTTGCCGACCAGCTTCATGACCGCGTCCAGCGTGAGGGGGGCGATATCGACAAGGGCGAGCTCCCACTTGTCCGCCTCGCCGGCAAGGATGATGTCGGCCACCAGGCGCTGGGTGAAGACCGTGCTTCCGGCTCCGATCAGGACAAGCTTGGTTCGTGCCATGGGCGTCTCCTTCGCGATCATAGGGGCAAGATACTGAAATACGATCATCTGTCTACATTATTTTGAGCGAATTTGAGCGCCTTTTGCGGGTTCGCGCACTAATCTGCTTGGCCGTCCGGACGCTTCGGGGCATAGAAGGACAGATCCGATCGAAGAAAGACCCATGGGGCTTGGATGATCCGCGCGGAACGCCATGAACGAATCCTGTCGGAGCTTGCCCGCCGCGGCACCGTGAGCGCCCAGGCGCTGTCGGCCGAGCTCGGTGCATCCGTCGCGACGATCCGGCGCGACATCTCGGACCTGGCAGGGCGCAAGGCGCTGATCCGCACCCACGGCGGCGCCTCCCTGCCGTCGCACCGCGAAGAGCTGCCCTTCGACGCCAAACTGATGACGAACCTTGCCGAAAAGCGTCGCATCGGGGCCGAAGCGGGCGCTCGGATCGAAGACGGCACTTTCATCGCCTGTGGCGGCGGCACGACCGTGATGCAGATGCTGCCGTCGATCCGTCGAAAGTCCCTGCGCCTTGTCACCACCGCGATCAACGTCGCACTGGAACTGCGCGAGACCCAGAGCGTCGAGGTGACCCTGACAGGCGGCACCCTGCGCCGCCGCACCGCCGAAACCGTGGGCCATATCGCAGAGCGGACCCTGCGCGACATCAACATCGACGTGGCGATCATCGGCGTTGACGGCATCGACGCCCTGCGCGGTCTGACCACCTTCGACCCCAACGAGGCCTATGTGAACCGGGTCATGCTCGAACGTGCTCACGAGGTCTGGATTCTGGCCGATCACAGCAAGTTCGGCGAAGTCCTGCCGGCGGTCATCGCGCCGGCCATCACGGCAGCGCGGGTCTTCACCGACACCGGCACCTCGGACGCGGCGGCGGCCCCGCTCCAGGACCTCGGGATCGAAGTGATCCGGGTCTAGCGTCCGACCTGATGAACCGGTGTGGCCCGCGCGGGACGCACAGGTCTGCCAGAGCATCCGCGACATGGATGGGATCAAGACTTTGATCGCCGCGGATCATCAGAGCCTTCCTCGTGGACTCGTCGCCTTGGTCCAAGCGGCATTGTTTGGCCACCCGGCGGCCGCGTTCCGGCGCGTCGATCCGCGCCAATTGGCAGCAGATGGAACCGCGTGTCCTGCTGGATCGAGGCGGACGACGGGTATGCGGCCGACCCTTACGCCCATGCTATGGTGGCGTGAAAGTGTCCAAGGCGACGAGGCCGAGGATGCCAAGCCGAAGACGATGCTGGCGGAGTACATGCTCGGACGTGGCGACGCCGCAAGAGATGCAGATACTGGAGGCAGGTGAACGCCACCGGTTTGCAAGAACCTGCCGACCCTTCTGAAGCCCGGTCCAAGGCGGTGCGCCGTGGACCACTGCCTGGTCTGCGTCGTCGACATCTCGCTGTCCGGGCAGTGCGTGGGCCGGGAATCCGACAGGTTGATCCGGTTTCGAGGCGAAGGGTGGCACTTTCGCAAGCCGATCACCCCGCCAAGGGGGGCGGTCTTGCATGCCTGTTCACGGCCGGGCGGTGCGGGGCGACGGGTCAGCCCTAGGGTCAGTCGGTTGCGTCCTCGGCGCGGCGCTGCAAGAGCGCCAGCCTGTCCTGCAGGAGCGCGGGCCAGGATTGCTGGTCTGCGGTCAGGGCGCCCTGGCGTTCCAGCTCCGTCACCAGATCCAGGGCCTCTTGCACGGACGCACGGGCCTCCGCGCGGCCTTGGGCGAGCGAGATGTTGTAGAGGCTCGTGATAAGGTCCGTCCGGGCGGCGGGATTGCCCAGTCCTTGCGCGGCCAGGGCACGTCGGATCTCCAGGGCTTCCGCAAAGGCCTCTTGCGCGGCGTCTTGCTCTCCGGCTTGCAGGGACAGGCTGCCGATGCCGTCGAGGCTAAGGGCGAGGCTGTGCTTCCACGGGGCGTTCGCCGGGTCGACCCGAAGAAGATGCCGGCCATTTTGCAGCGCGTCGCGAAAGGCCTCCAGCGCGGCCTGTTCCTCTCCGGCCAAGGCGTGCAGGTAGCCGAGCCTGTTCAGGGTCGCGGCGAGATCGTGCCGCCATCGCTGGTTCGCGGGCTCGATCTGAACGAGGCTTTGCAGGATGGCCGTGGCCTCGGCGAAGGCCACACGTGCCGCATCGGCCTCCTGGGTTCGCATGCGCAGGTCGCCGATCTTGTTCAGGCCGAACGCGGTGTCATGCTGCCACTCGGTGTTGGACGGGTCGATGGCGGCCAGGCGGCGCATGATCTGCAATCCTTCGGAATAGGCCGCCAGCGCCGCGTCGACCTCGCCTGCGGCAATCCGCAGGTCGCCGATCTTGTTGAGGCTGACGGCAATGGTGCGCTGCCATTGGGTGTTGTCCGGATCCGTCGCCCCGAGGGTGCGGGCGATCTCCAACCCTTCGATGTAGGCGGCAAGGGCCGCGTCTGCCTCTCCGGCCAGCCGGTGCAGGCCACCGATCCGGTCGAGCCCCAGGGCGACACTGCGCTGCCACGCGGCGTTGTCGGGATCGGTCGCGACGAGGCGGCGGCTGATCTCCATCCCTTCGCGATAGGCGGCCCGCGCCGCGCCCAGGTCGCCGGTCTGCATGCCCAGGTCGCCAATCCGCTCGAGGCCGATCGCCACATCGCGCTGCCATTCGGCATTGCCCGGGTCGGTCGTCGAAAGCCGGCGGGCGATGCGCAGCGCCTCGTCATAGGCCTGCAGCGCCGTGTCCAGATCCCCGGCCCTGCGACGCAGATCGCCGATCTTGTTGAGGCCGAAGGCCACATCTCGCTGCCATTCGGCATTTTGAGGATCCGTCGCCACAAGGCTGCGCACGATCCCGAGGCTTTCGGCGTAGGCCTCCAGCGCCGGGTCAGGACGGCCGCTGCGCAGGTGCAGGTCGCCGAGCTCGTTCAGGCTGATCGCCAGATCCCGTTGCCACAAGGTATTCCCCGGGTCGATCGCCACCAGCCGTCGGGCGATCGCCAGGGCCTGTGTGTGGGCCCGCAGCGCCGCGTCAACCCGCCCGGACAGCAGCTGCAGGTCGCCGATGGCGTTCAGGCTGACCGAGATGTCGCGCCGGGCCTGCGCATCGCCCGGCTCGGACTTGGCGAGGCGGCGCCGGATGTCCAGCGCCTCCTCGTAGGTTTCCAGCGCGGCGGCCACCGCGCCGGTGCGGACCTGCAGGGCGCCGATCCGCTCGAGGCTGATCGAGATGTCGCGCTGCAGCACGATATTGCCCGGATCGCCCGCCGCGAGACGACGCCGGATGTCGAGCCCGTCGCGGAAGGCCGCCAGCGCCGCGGCGACCTCCCCGGCCTGAAGCCTCAGATCGCCGATCCGTTCCAGGGCGATCGAGACATCGCGTTGCCAGTCGCGATTGTCGGGCGAGGTCTCCAACAGGGTCCGAAACAAGGCCAGCGCCCGCTCGGCCGAGGCCATCGCCCGTCTCCGCTCGCCGGCCCCGGCATAGACGCCCGCGAATTCGATCCGCATCGCCGCCTCGAGGTAGATCAGGTCGGGATTGCCGGGATCGGCGGAGAGCAATCGCATCACCGCATCCTCGGCCCGCGACAGGATCACCTCGAGGCTCTCAAGGCGCAGGCCTTCGGCATTCTTCAGCCCCTGTGCAATGTCGAAGACCAGCGCGTCGATGGCCTGCCGCGCGGTGGCGAAATTGCGCTCGGCGCGGTCCCGCTGGGTGGCGACCTCGGCCAGCGCGGCTTCGGCGCGGTCCGTTGCAGCAGCCGCAAGGCGGGCGTTCTCTTCCGCCAGCAGACGCTGTGCCTCTGCCATGTCGCGGGCCTCGGTCGCGATTTCGGTCTGGCGTTGGGCCAGTCGTTCGTTCTGAAGGGCGGTGTTCCTCTGCACCCAGGCGAAGGAGGCCAGGACGCCGAGAACCAGCAGGGCCGCAAGCGCCCCCGCGACGGTCTGTCGTTGACGTCGGGCCTGGGCCTTGCGGCTGGCGACGATGAAGGTCCGTTGAAGCTCCGTGGGCTCCGGCGCGGCCTTCGGTCGCGACAGGAGCCATTCCTCGGCCTCCTCCAGATCCTGTCCGCGCAGCGGCTGGCCCCCGGAACGCAGGGTTTTCTGCCAGCGGTCGGCGAGTTCGCCCAGGCGCGTGTGTTCCCGGATCCAGTCGATATCGAGGTTGATGGCATAGCGGATCTTCTCCAGCCCGGCCGCGAAATCGTGGGCGTCGGTCAGGAAGATGTAGTTGAGCTTCGAGACGAGCGGCGGCGGCGCACCGTCGATGTCCTCGATCACGACGGGGATGACGCGCTTGTTCAGCTGTTCCGCGAGCCCAAGCTCCCATTTGCAGACCTCGGACCGGATGGAGGAGGGCGACAGGGCGAACAGGATCGTATCACTTTCCCGGATCAGCTTTTCGAGCCGGGGCTTCCATTCTTCGCTGGGCAGAATGTCGTGGATATCTCGGAAGACCGTGAGGTCATCGTCCGACGACAGGGCGTCATAGAGCCGCTCGATACGCGCGTCGTCGTGTCGAGAGTAGGAAACAAAGAGCTTCGAGGCAGAAGGTTTCTCTTTCATGGGCGCAACACAACCGGACGACAGCCCAAGCCTAGCCGGTCGGCCCGGCAAAGGCCAAAACAGTTTATGGCTGATGACACGGCCCGGTTCGGCCTCCAGTCCTGAACAAGTGGCGTCGCCCCCAACCCCTTTCCAGAGGAGACGGTGGGTCCTTCTCGACGCCTTTTCCGAAACCGTGTTAAGCACAAATTAGTAATTTGTTTGGATGGTTGTGTGCAACGCGCGTCGGGCTACGTCGACAGCGTGGATAGCCGGGTCTGGATCGGTTGATCTTATTGTCAGAAAGGCTTGAAGCAGAGCGGTGGAAGACACGCGTTTGAACATGTCGAGATTGCTGGGCCTTGACGACTATGCCGCGCAGCTCATGGCGACCCTCGTCGTTGATGGGGCAGTGCTCGATGACCGGTTGGTGCTGCGGCATTTCACGCCCGGCTTCGCCATCAAGTTCGGCCACCCCGGCCCCGCGGGAAAGTCCATACTTGATTACGTGGACGACGCGGACAAGCGCGCCCAGCTAGCCGGCATGGCTCGGCTGCCTGCTGCGCGACCGGGCAGTGGGCAGAATGACGCCACATTGCCGCCGGTCGCCGCCGAAGATCCGCGCCGGCCGGACAACACGGACCATGCCGACGATCAGGATGCGCACGACGGCCCGTCGAGCGGGGTCGTCGAGCTAACCCTGACACGGCCGCGGATGGAGGTTCGGATATCGCCGCTGACGCGCTCCGGCGATTCAGCATACGGGTTCCTTGTCCAGGAAATACCTGAATCCTCGATCTCGAACATGCCGATTGAGAACGCCGGCCGGGTCGCGCCGGATGCCCGCGCGTCGGCGCGTCGGGTCCTCTCTCAGCTGTCCCATGCCTATTGGGAAAGCAACCCGCAGACAGGCGCGTTCGTGGCGTCCGAGCTTTGGTACCTGATGCGCGGTCATCGGGTGGAGGAAAACGACCTCCTTCAAAACCACAAGACCTGGAAAGAGCGGCTGCACCCCGAAGACCGTCCGGCCTTGTTCGATTACCAGCGCAAGCTGCAGGCCGGTGAGGCCGATTTCGACCTTGTGATCTATCGCGAAAGGCATGCGGACGGGCACTGGATGACCATCTTGTGCAAGGGGGCGGTCATCGAACGGGACGCGAGCGGCGCTGTCCTGCGCGTCGCGGGAACCGATGCCGAGATCACCGCCTCCCATTCCACCGAGGAATATATCCGCGAAATCGCCCTGCTGGAGCAACGCTGGCTGATCGCGGCCGAGTATGCGCAGCTCGGCCTGTGGGACAACGACGAGGCCGCCGGCACCCGCTATGTCTCGCAGACTTGGCGCAAGATGCGCGGCTACGGGCCCAACGATGCCTTTGACGAAAGCCGCGCCGCGCTCGCCGAGCGGACCCATCCCGATGACCGCGCGTCCCTGGAACGGCAGATCCAGGCGACAGTGAACGGCGATACAGAGACCGTGTTCCAAGAATACCGCGAGAGGCACCGGGACGGCCACTGGATCTGGATCCTGTCGCGGGGCCGGGTCATCGCCCGAGATGCCCAGGGCCGTGCGACCCGGATCATCGGGATCGACACCGACATCACCGACATCAAGGCGGCGAGCGAGAAGATCTATCGCATGTCGCGACGTCTGGAAGTGGCCATTCAGGCAACGCGCGTCGGGATCTGGGATGCGGACCTCGCCAAGGACGAGGTCGTTTGGGACGCGCGCATGATGGAGATCTTCGGGCTCGACCGGCCGCCCGGTCCGATCGCCGCGGACTATTGGGAAAATGCCATCCACCCCGACGACAAGGAGCGGGTGCTGGCACAGACCGCCGAGGTCGAGGCCGGCAAGACCACTTTCGGGGCGGATTACCGCATCCTGAGGCCCGACGGCAAACAGCGCTATATCCGGTCCCGGTCTACGATGCTGTTCGACGGGGCGGTCGGGCATGGCCTGATCGGCGTGGACTGGGACATCACCGCCGATGTCGAGGCGGCGGCCGAACTCAGCCGCGCTCATGCCCTCGCCCACAGGCGCAACGAAGAGCTTGAACAGGCGCGTGCGGAGATGGAACACAACGCGCTGCACGATGCGTTGACCGACCTTCCCAATCGTCGTTTCATCGACCAGCAGATGCAGGCCGTGCGCGGGCAAAAGCAGCAGATCGCCGTCATGCAGCTCGACCTCGACCGCTTCAAGCAGATCAACGACACCCTCGGCCATGCGGCGGGGGATGCGGTGTTGCGGCACGTGGCGCAGGTGATGGTGGGCATCGCGCCCGAAGAGGCCACGGTGGCGCGGGTCGGCGGAGATGAATTCGTCATTTTCTTCAAGACGGCCCCGCGCCCGTCGTCCATCAAGCGGATCGCCGAGAAGATCGCCTACGCACTCGAGATCCCCTTCGAGGTGAATGCCAAGGAATGCCGCTTTGGGGTGTCGATCGGGATCGCGATCGGAGACCTGCCCCGCCAGACGCCGGAGGAGGTCTTTGAGAACGCCGACATGGCGCTCTACGAGGCCAAGGACAGCGGGCGCGGGCGCAGCATGTCCTTTTCGGACCGGATGCGCATCGCCGTCGAGACGAAGCGGCTCCTGGCCGACGCGCTTCTGGGCGGCCTGGAGCGCGACGAATTCTATTGCGTCTACCAGCCGCAGTTCGAGGCCGGGTCGTTGCGGCTCAGCGGGCTCGAGGCGCTGGTGCGTTGGCAGCGGCCCGACGGTACGGTCGCGCCGCCGTCGGTCTTCCTCGAGATGGCCGAAGAACTGGGAGTGGTGGAGCGGCTGGACCAGCGCGTTCTGGAGCAGGTCATGTCCGATCAGGCTCGCTGGTCGACGCTGGGCCTTGCCGCGCCGCGCGTCGCAGTCAACGTATCGGCCCGCAGGCTCGCGGATCCGCAGTTGCCGCAACGTCTCCAGCAGCTGGGCATCCGGCCCGGGCAGCTTTCGTTCGAACTGCTTGAGACGGTGTTTCTGGACACCCACAACCCGGTCATCGCCGCCAATATCGCGGCCATCCGCAGCATGGGAATCGAAATCGAGATTGACGATTTTGGCACGGGCCATGCCTCGATCGTCGGAATGCTGCAGCTTCAGCCGAGCCGGCTCAAGATCGACCAGCAGATCGTCGGACCACTCACGAAGGGCGAAAAGCAGGGCACTCTCGTCCGCTCGATCATCGACATCGGCCGGATGCATGGCATCGACGTCATCGCCGAAGGGGTCGAGACGGCCGATCACGTGCGCCTGCTAACGGCCATGGGCTGCAATTACCTGCAGGGCTACGGCCTGGGTGTCCCGATGCCCGAGGCGGAGTTGCGCGACCGGCTGCGCTCGGGCGATTGGAGCACGCCCGCAGGGACGGGCACCGGCTGCTGAGCCGCGGCCTCTCCCGACAAGGGTCCTTTCGCTCTTCCGTTTTGATCGGCCAGAAAACAGGATCAAGAACAGAAAGTGATCCCTCGAAAACATGCTGTTGAAGGTCCGAATGTGACAATTCGGGGCATGAAGGCTCAGACAAATTGCCATGCAGCGTCGACTGGGCCCGGGAGCCATTGATCGGGTTGAGGCCGTGAATCCTGCATGGTTCACAGCGCCCAAGGCGTGATCGACATTCTATGGCGGGGGTTTCGGGACCATGGCTCACTTGGTGACGCCAAGATGACGACCGCCTTGCTCGACCGCTTGCCCCACCACAGTGCCATCGTCGAAACCGGCAACGAGAGATGGCGCTTCAAGACCTGCGAATGACCAACACCTTGGCCCGATCCGATTGCGCTGTGTGAGGGTCACATTGCCTCGGGCCAGCTTCCCGTGAGCACAAGGGCAGGCATTTTGGGACGCCGATAGGAGGCAAGATTGCGTGCCGGTTGACATAAAGCAAAGGCTGATGCGCTCCCTGAGGGAACGCTGGGTGCATCGGCAACGCGTCGAGAGGCTTTCCGATGCAACTTGCACCAATGGCGAAAGGATCGCATTGCACAACGTGCGCCGGCCGCAGCAGGCGCTCGGCATGAAGACACCCGCAGCCGCGTTTGAACTGGCGGCCTGACCGCAGATCACGCCGGGTCGAGACAGACCCGCGGATGCCGGCTTCGGCTTCGGCAAGGGCTCGGGTCGGGCCTCCGTGGCGACGACGCTGAACGGCCCGGATCCAGGGAAGGAATTTCTGCCTCGCAGTCTTCGGCAAAATAGGCATCGATGCCGATCGCGGATTGCCAAAACGGCGCGGCGACCTGGGCAAACGCATCGCGCCGTCGCATGTCCACCGGATCCCGACACCGGTTCAAATCGTTTCGATCGTTTCGATCCGGAAATTCAATCACCGGTCTACCCAGCAACATCCAAGATCTTTGGCGACGGCAACGCCGGCCCTGTCAAGAATAGATCTTGATCTTCAGCAAACATCACGCGAGCGTAAAACCGTCGGGATTTCAACTGAATCCGATCTCCCGGCTTCAAAAAGACTCCTTTCTACGCTCTGCGGTAACGCCGATGTTCGACTATTATTACGGCGACCGCGACGGAGTCGCAGGCCTCTGGAAAACCGATGGATCCGGCAGCACGCCGGTCCTGGTCATGGTGGGGGCAATCGACGAGATTGTCGGCCTGTCCGACGGAAGGGTCGCCTTTCACGAAGCGGCGCTGCATGAGACGTTCGTAACTGACGGCACACCGGCCGGCCTGACGGAGATCCCGACATACGGCTTCTCCCGCCCACCCCCGCTGACGGCGCTGGGCACCGATCCGGCGACCAGCCTGCTGGTCAGCTACGATCCCGACGGGGTCTATCCTGCCGAACTTGCCATTTACGACATCGCCACCGGGACACTGGAGCCCGTGCCGAATTCGAATGGCGCAGGAATCATGGTGTCTAGTGGGTATTTCCCCGAGGATTCCCAGAACAGGTCCCTGTTCAGCACTTTCATCGGGCAAGATGAAACATTGTGGTTTGGCCAGGGCGCGGACGGCGATGCCATCGAAGTGCCAGCCCTCTTTCAGACCCAGCGACTTGAAATGGCGGGCAAGCTTGCGCCCGAACTCTGGGCGTTCTCCGTCCAGAAGGACTTTAGCCGCGCGGTATTTGTCAGTGACGGGACACCCGAAGGCACCCGGCGCATCACCGAATGGGCCTGGGCGAGGGACGTCGACATTGACGTGACGACCCAGGGACAGTTCATCGTCCGCGAAAGCGGCGCCAGCTACTGGCTGAATCCGGATGCCACGCTTGTCGCGCTCGGCAGCGGCGCCGAGAGCATCGAGGCCCTGGCTTATGGCGGTGTCGAATTTGCGTACTATGAGCTCGGGGTCGACGAAGGTGTCTATCCTGCCTCCCGCATGCTTGGCTATGAGGCGGCCGACGGCAGCTACATCATGGCCGGGAGGGCCCTGAAAAAGGTTCTCGATGACGACCCTCGCACGTCAGAGATCGAATTCAGGCTCGAACGTCTCGAAGGTGGGCTATGGTCCGCCGCCGGTTCGGACGACCGGCCCGAGCAGCTACTCGACCTTGGCGGCAGCCCTCGCATACTGGTGCCGCTGGGCAATGGTCAATTCGTGACGCAGACGTCCGATGACACTTGGATCACCGACGGCACTGTCGCGGGCACCACATCGCTTGGCCTTGATATGACCAACATCCAGGTCTGGACGCCGAGCGATACCCTCGCCGTCTTTGGCGACAGAATTGGAAACTTTGTCGTCAGCGACGTGCAGACAGGCACGGCTGTTCATATTGACCTCGTCGGCAAGAATTACGGGACCGAAGAGGTGGTGCGCCTGCCGGACGGCGACCTACTCCTCATCCTCAGCAACATTGGCATCTGGCGGTACGATCAAGAGGCGGGCGTCGCCCGGCAAATTGTTGATGATGCTGCCCTGGCAGCAGCCGCGGTCAAAGCGATCAGGGCTGACGAGGATTTTGAGTCCGACAGTGGCTGGAAAGGTCCGCATGCATCCCACCTGATCGGGGACGCCCTGCATGTCGTCGTCGACGATACCGAGGACCCCTTCTCCGGCCCAAGGGACCTTGTTCGAATCAACCTTCAGACGGGCGAGGCCCGAACCGTCATCACGGATTGGCAGGATGACTTCACGATCGTGGCCGTGCCCGAGGAACGGGATCGCCGCCCGCCGGACGCGGGCCTGATCGAATATGCCGCCCGCGACATCGCCTATTGGGTCGGAGAACGCACATTCGAGGGCAGTGCCGTTCTGGATGCCCTCGGCCAGCCAACCGGCTATTCCGCAACCCGGGTCTGGGACAACCATCCTTTCGCAGCCGTGGCCCTTGAAGGTGCCGGGCTGGAGCCGGTTCTTGCGATCCGGGAACCACCGATCTGCTTGACTGGCTGCAGAATGCCGACATGCAGGGGGTCGGGTATGCGGAACTCATGGCTGTGCTCGATGATGCGTCCGGCACGCTGGCGCAATGGATCACCTCCCGCGCACCGCAGGGCATCCATGTCACCGGCCACTCCCAGGGAGGGGCCCAGGCACAGGTTCTGTCGGCCGTGATGAGCGACCGGGATGTGCCGATCGCCTCTGTCACCACCTTCAACCCTGCCGGCATCTCGCGAGATGTCGGCAACTTGGCGAATCCGTCGCTGATTGGCGCGGTCGAACATCGTGTCTCGGCCGGGGATATCGTCAGCCTCGCGGGGCGCACCTACCTGGACGGAGACGTCGTGATCTACGATCTCGACACGATTGATCTGTCGAGTCCCTGGGCCCTGTGGTCCCATATCCTGACGGCGCATGTGGATCAGTGGTCGCGCGAGGGCCTGTACGACCTGACGTCCGGCTATTCGACCCCGGTTGCTCCGACGCCCCGCTCCGGCGAGCCTGTCGTCGTCGCCGGCTGACGGCCGACGAGCTTTCCGAAGGAGACTTCACCTATTTTGTCGGCGATGGCATTCGCGGTTGAGAGCCGGACAAGGAATACATCGGCTTTACACTGGCGATGGTTTCAACGGCGCACCTCGCCGGGCCTGGCGTTGCAGGCCAGATCGGTAAAGCGCTGGCGTCGCGCGATGGCGCGGACGACTTCCGGACTGCCATCGGCGCATTCTTCAAAGTTATCGGCATCGCCTGGGAGGTGACTGTCGAAGTCAGCCGCCTTGTCGGGGAAGCCCTCGACAGTGCTGTCGCCGCAACCCGTGACGGCGCCTTGGCCCTGGCCGAGTTCACGGTGGATCAGTGGGGCCGTCTGTCGCAATGGACGGCCTCCTCCTGGGCGGCGGCAAAGTCGTGGTCGGCGGATGTTTGGCAGGACGTCCAAGAGACCGGGACATATGTCCTCGACAAGACGCTCGAGTATGGCGGGGCGCTGATCCGCAACATCGGCAATGCGGCGGAGGCGGCCGCCGACGCGGTCACCTCGCTTGTTGGCGACGCAGTCGACTGGTTGTTCGGCGACGAGACCGAAGACTACAATCTGACAGGCGGCGCGGAGTCCGAAAGGTGGATCCTCGGACGCGGAAACGACATCTTCAACCCCGGCGGCGGGTTCGACGAAGTCTTTCTTGGACCGGGCCACGATACGGTCAAGGGCCTGCCCGGAGATCTCGACGGCCTGAAGATCAGGGATTTTACCGACGACGACTGGCTGATTCTGTCTGACGCCTGGACGTCATCCTGGCGGATGGGGCAGGGGCCGGGTTTCGCGACCGTGGATCTCGATACCGACGACGACGGCCAGTTCGACACCACGATCAGGCTGGACGGCGAGATTGATCCCTCCGAGGCAAGAGTCTCGCGGGACGGTTCGGGTTTTGTCATCCGCACGCGGGGATCCTCTGTCGGGATCGCCGATGAAGGAAGCGACGAGAACGACACCATCCCGGGGTCCCCTGGCAATGACATCGTCAGGGGGAAGAAGGGCAACGACAGGCTACACGGCTTGGGCGGCAACGACACGCTCGATGGCGGCGCTGATTACGACCTCCTCGACGGCGGCGCCGACGATGACGCGCTCTACGGCGGCGCGGGCAACGACCGGCTGGAGGGGCGCAGCGGGAATGACCATGGCTCCGGCGGGTCCGGCGACGACATCATCGTCACCGGCACGGGCAACGACACCTTCCGCGGCTGGAAGGGCGATGACGAGATCTACGCCATCAGCGGCAACAACACCCTGCGCGGCGACGATGGCA
>NZ_FWFZ01000152.1 GCF_900172355.1 Roseisalinus antarcticus
GCCTTAGGCTCAGGATGCATTGATTTCCGCTGCACCGCATGATTCACGGCTTCGAAAAAGGGAGCGGTGACATGAGCGATCTCTTCTGGCTGACCGACGCGCAGATGGCGCGTCTGGCCCCTTTCTTCCCCAAGCCTCATGGTAAGCCTCGGGTCGATGACAGGCGGGTTTTGAGCGGGATTATTTTCATCAACCGCAATGGCTTGCGCTGGCGAGACGCTCCGGAAGCCTACGGACCGCACAAGTCGCTCTACAGCCGGTGGAAGCGGTGGAGCGAGAAAGGTATCTTCGCCCGGATGATGGCCGGGCTGGCGGCGGAACACGGCGAAGAGGAGACCGTGATGATCCCCTCTCGGGACATCACTGCGTGATGCCCTGCCGGGCAGTGGACGCGACATACCTCAAGGCCCATCGAACGGCGACCAGCATGGCCGCCAAAAAGGGGGGCGTGGTCGTCTTATCGGTCGAACCAAAGGCGGCATGAACACCAAGCTGCACGCCATCTGCGACAGTCAGGGACGACCGATCGACCTGTTCGTCACCGCCGGACAGGTCAGCGATTACATCGGCGC
>NZ_FWFZ01000112.1 GCF_900172355.1 Roseisalinus antarcticus
CCCCCTGTGTCAGCGTAGTTGTCCGCCGCTCTATTTTCCCTCTATTTCTCAGGTGGGCGGGATAGGACGATGATTTGGGATATTCACCGGAACGTAAGTCGGCTGTGCTGAAGCGGATGCTACCGCCGAACAACACGGCCATTCGGCAGCTGTCGCAGGAGGAAGGGATCTCCGAGGCGACGTTGCACAAGTGGCGTGCTGAGGCGCGGGGCAAGGGTCAGCTTCTGCCTGACGCTGACGCTGGCCCTGAGGGCTGGTCGTCGCGTGACAAGTTCGCGGCGGTGCTGGAAACAGCGGCGCTCAACGAGGCTGATCTGGCCGAATATTGCCGCAAGCGCGGGCTTTATTCTGCGCAGATCACGGCATGGCGGTCAGCTTGTGAACAGGCGAACGACTGGGATCGTGCCAGCACAGCGCGTCTCGGGCGGGCGACTAAGGATGAGAAGAAGCGGGTCAAGGATCTGGAGCGGGAACTAACCCGCAAGGACCGCGCCCTGGCCGAAACCGCAGCGCTTCTGGTTCTGCGAAAAAAGGCGGCAGCGATCTGGGGGGACGGAGAGGACGCATGATCAGCACCCCACATCGCGAAACCGCCATTGCACTGATCAATGATGCCGTCACCGCTGGCGCGCGGCGGGCCAAAGCCTGTGCCGAGCTTGAAATCAGTGATCGCACCCTGCGCCGCTGGACAAAAAACGGCCGGGTCCATGCCGATCAGCGGCCTCTCGTCCCGCATCCAGAACCGATCAACAAGCTGAGCGTGGCTGATCGCGCAGCCGTGCTGGAAGCGTGTAATTCAAAGGAATTTGCCAGCCTTCCCCCAAGCCAGATCGTGCCGAAACTGGCCGATCAAGGGCGGTATCTGGCCTCGGAATCCAGCTTCTATCGCATCCTGCGCGCAGAGGGACAGCAGCAGCACCGGGGCCGGGCCAAGCCGCCGATCCGGCGCAAACCACCTACCAGCTACAAGGCGAGTGCGCCCTGCGAGGTCTGGACTTGGGACATAACCTGGATGCCGGGGCCCGTCGCAGGCATGTTCTTTTACCTCTATTTGATCGTCGACATCTTCAGCCGCAAGATTGTTGGCTGGGAAGTTCATGAGCGAGAGAGTGCAGAACTGGCAGCCGTCCTCATCCGGCAAGCGGTCCTCGCCGAGGGCTGCACCCTGCGTCCATTGGTTCTGCACGCCGACAACGGCAGCCCTATGAAAGGCGCCACAATGAAAACCACCATGGAGAAACTGGGCATCACCGCGTCCTACAGCCGCCCGCGCGTCAGCAATGACAATCCGTTCTCAGAGGCGCTATTCCGCACGTGCAAATATCGCCCGAACTGGCCGGCCAAGGGCTTTGCCACAAAGGCAGACGCCCAGGCCTGGGTGAAATCCTTCGCCAGCTGGTATAATGGTGAGCACCTGCACAGCGCGATCCGCTTTGTCACGCCAGATGCGCGCCACGCTGGCCGTGATCGTGCAACGCTCGCAAACCGCGCCATTCTCTATGCAAATGCACGTGCCCAAAACCCGGAACGCTGGTCAGGCAAAACCCGCAACTGGCAACCTGCCGGACCCGTCTGGCTTAACCCAGAAACCGAAATCAGCGCCCCTGAAATCAGAGACGCCGCATGAAATCGGCGGACAACTACTTTGACAAACACCG
>NZ_FWFZ01000048.1 GCF_900172355.1 Roseisalinus antarcticus
ACACGACGCCGACGTGTTGTATCCGAAATTTGGATAAGTCTCGGAGTTCACAAGACTTTTTGAGTTGCAGGGGTGACCCTCATAACCTGAAGGTCGTAGGTTCAAATCCTACTCCCGCAACCAAAATCTCCAACCTTTCCAAATGGTTGGAACCCGACAAAAACACTTGTGTATGGCCCGCGCAAAAACGAGTCAACACTGAGTCAACGTTTTGGAAGTCCCCCTGAAAAGTGGGGGCTTTTTGCGTTCTGGCACGATCCGCAGCAGCGTCGCATCCGCCACCGTTGAAACCGTCTCCAGCCACTGGTATATGACTCAGTCATACCATTGAGGCGCAGATGACCGTCAAAACCACCCTCAGCTTCACCGACCGCCATCACCACTTCCTCTCAGAGAAGGTGGGACAGGGCGTGTTCGCGACCCAGAGCGCTGCTGTGGCGGCCGCACTGGAACAGATGATGCAGGATGAGCAAGAACGGGACGTGGCTCTCTCCGCCCTCACGAACGAAATCCGCGCCCGGATGGAAACGCCCCGTTCGGCGTTTATCGACCAGGATGACGCGTTCGCTGCCGCCCATGTCACTATCGGGACAGCGCGGGGCGCGTGAATTACCGCATCCGGTTCCATCCTCTCGTCGCCCGTGACCTTGATGCCATCGCGCGCTGGATGCTCGACTATGCCGGGCCCAATGCGGCCGACCGAAAGCTGGTCGAGATCGAAGCGGCCATCGCCACGCTGAAGGTCACACCGCACAAAGGAAGCCTCCGCGATGAAATCGCCCCTGGTCTGCGCGCCATCCCGGCAGGCCGGAAAGCCGTGATCGCTTTTGCGGTTGATGATGACCAAAGGGAAGTTCTGATTTACGCTGTCACCTATGGCGGTGCCGATTGGGCCATGCGAAGCAGCGCGCGCAGCCGGTGACAGTCTCGGCCCATTGCGGACCTTCGCCGACGCTCGCATCGCTGCGGTGCAGCTTCCCTAAAGCAGACATTAGTCAACTTCCCTTCGCCAGATTGCGGCGGAATTAAATGAACGCGGGATCAAAATCGCACGGGGTAGCAAAGAGTACACGACCACCGCTCGGAAGATAATTACCGATTGCCCGGATTCCAGATACGGATAATCGCAATAGACTCGAGAATGCAGAGCAAAGCGTTGACCTTCTAAAAGACAACCTGACAGCCTAAGAAGCCGCAATTAATGCAACTAACCGCATATGCTGTTTCAATCAGTCTGCATCCGTCAAATTGCCGAAGCAGCTATCGCCATCACGTGCACGGGTGAACACGCGACGATTGGTATCATTGGGACCGGTCCGCTCCTCGAATGCGACGGACAGAAAATCGTAGTGCAGCTCGGAATAGCTACCCTCACGCCTCAACATCTCATCTGCGACTACGCTGACGCACAGTTCCAGCGATGCGCGATCCAGCTCGGTATCGCTGACCGCATCGAGCGAGGTGCCCCAATCATAGGTCATTTCCAGCCCCAACCCGTCCATGCGGGGATCCACCACGGTTTGGGCATGTAGCAGAATTGGCGCGCCACCGGACGGCAAAGTTGGCCTTTCAGGTGTCACGGTCCAAATCGCACTGCATGTTCCATCATCCTTGATCGTGTAGTCATTGCGATGAAACCGTGTGACGGTGAATTCCAAGTCTTCTTGCGTGTCTGGCGTCCAATCCCAGCGGACTGCAAAATTACTGGCATCGTTCTGGACCATGACGTCGGCATTCAATGCGGCATAATGGTTACAGATCGCGCGATGCGTCCGGCCCACATCTGCCGGTGGAACGGGGCCGTAAGGTTCGGGATTGTAGAGTGGAACCAAACTGAGGATCAGGGTGCCGACGCCAGTCGCGGCCTCACGCTCTAAGGTGAAACCGGTGATTTCAGCCGACTGGCCGGGACCGATTTGGATCACATTCTGCGCGGATGCAGCAATTGGTGCTGCGATCAGTAATATTGTCAGGAGCAGCTTCATATCGCGTCTTTCGTTTAGTGCCCGCGCCAATCTAGGGTTGATGAGGCGCCCGCCTAGATGTCACATCCCGACAGGTAGTAGGGCTTCTTCTTGAACAGTTCCGGGTAGAGATTGTGCCAATCCTTCATCGCCTGCAAGGGCGTTCTGCTGCCCAGTGCTGATTGCGGGAGTTGCTGGCTGTCGGGCCAGACGTAGTGATGCAGCGTCGTCTCAAGTTGTTCGGCGGATCGGAAGTGGTGGCTTTGCATTGCCTCCTCGAAGCGGTCAGCAAGAACGCCCCTGCATCATCGCTGCTCTGAATGTCCGCTCGGACCTTCGGGGTCGTCGTGGCTTGCTTATGAAGAGAAATCAGCATGGTCGCACACTGTCTCGAACGTTCCTCAGAACCGACCTTGCCATGCAAGGGGCAGATCGCCGAGGGTCTATGTGATCATCCGGGATGGACCATCTTAGACGCGAAGAAGGGGAAGAATGCCGTATAATACTTGCCTCTGTAGATAACGCGGGAGCTGAAGCACGCCAACGCAGGGCAGAATAATGTAAGGATTTAGCTTGTCCTGCTCGCATTCTGGGCTGTGCATACAGCACTGAGGGTCGAAAAGCGCTTGACCAGTAAATGAATTCTGCCAATTTTGACGATAGATTCCGTGCCTAGTCGAGAGAGACCGATGAATAGTATAGCAACGCGCGCCTTCGCATTCGTGCTGGTAACAAGCTCGCCTGCCATAGCCCAACAGGGACCGATGCCAGCGACCGAGGTAATACCGGACGCTTGGGTGCAAGCGCTCAATGGAGAACGCATCCACACTCTATACGATGGTATCGGCAACGATTTCCTATTTGAGCTGCAAGACCGCGATGTGGGCAACCTCTTTAGCTACGGCCTACCGCCGCCCGATCGCACCCTATTGAATGCCGATTTGGTGGTTGTGGTCAAAGAAGATTGGTCTGCCGCTAAAACATTCTGGCAAGGGGTCGGGGTACAGCCGCTGGTGGATGGTGTGTCGCCCTACGTCGACTTAGGCAACGGTTCCCCAAATGTAGTGATGACGCAGCTGACATCCCTACAAGGGCAAAGCGTCCGCGTCTATACGTTCGTGCGCTCAATCTTAGGGGAAGTTCAGGAAGAGCGTTGCATGGCACGTCTGGTAGTTAACGAAACCTATCTTGGGCCCCAATACAGCGATTTCAACGCTTTCACTTGCTCGCAGGCATTAAGATAGGGGCGCCAGACTGGTTTGATAAACAGCGGCTCAATACACCGTGTGACCACTTAAATAGAATTACAGAATACACTTACGGAATATTTATAGCTTTCAATCGATGGAACTGAAAATTCAGGGAGTTTGGTGAACAACCAGCCCGCCCTGAACGATAAAGCAACAGGCCAAAGATGGTTGATTGCGCCACAAAGCGATAGAAATATTTGTCTTGGGGCAATCCTTGCAAAGAATACTAACATAAAGGGAAAAATAATGCGGGTTATTTCAACAACGGTACTGGTCTTGGGGCTAGCGTTACCTGTCGTCATGCCGAAGGCCGCTGCGGCGCAGACCTATACGCTAGACGAATATCTTGGTTTCATCGTGTTCGACTGCGCGCTGCCGGGAACAGAGGATTTTGACGTGCAGGACGCCCGTGATTCAGCTGTCGAAAACCTGGGTTTTGAACAAATTGAGATTGATGACGGTACCATCCGTTTTATTAATGCCGACGGGTCGCGGTTCTCCACCACGGAATACGAGGGGGCGGCGCCGTCTTGCCGTATCACGATACCACAAGCGGTAGCTGCACTAGCGGAAGACGAATGGTATCCATATGATATATTGCTTGGTAACTTTGACCGCATCCATGACGACGTCGAATATTACGAAGGCATCGCGGGTGGCATCACGTATGGCATGCGTGCGGAATGGGGATACCGCATCAGCGCAACGCTGATCGAACTCGACACCGGCGATCTGCAATTTTTTTCCACTACGCTACCACCAGAGTGATTACGGCTGCGGATGCGGATTTTTGAAGCAGGCAAATGTCTGGTCTCGGCGAGCAAACGCGTTTTATCTTGGCCTGCAGCGAAGGTCCGGTTTCCGCCCTTCCTGCAGATAGTACGCACTGGCTTGCGGCGGAGCATTTCCATTCCTTTCAGTCGAAAGGCGCTCTCTTGCCTATAGTTCACCTGCAGGCCCGCACCTGATCGCGCAGGACTGCATAGTCGCTGAGCATTCGCACGACGACCGCACCCTCCGGCAGGGCAGCCACTTCGGCTGCGGCGTGCGCTTGGTCGGCGGTGCTGTAAGGCACCACGGGCGGACATGGCGCCCGCGCGTCAGAACTGCCCGTCGCGCAGGCGCTGAGCCAGAGCATCGCGATCAGAAGGGCGGCGACTGGCGGCCTCGAGCATCTGGCGCTGAATTTCATGGATCTTCTCCGATGTTTGCAAGCGCTCCACCAGCCGCCCGGCGCGTTCACCGGCGCGGCGGAGGTTCAGCAGGAACAGGGCGATGGTGCTGGCGGCCAAAAGCAGGCCCAGCGCCTTGCGCGCCAGGCCGCTGGCGAGGATCGCTGTTATCCAGCCCATCACCTCTGGCCTCGCTTCCAGTCGTCAATCCGAGCGTGGATGGCGACGATGATACCAATCAGCGCCACGCCGATGAACACCCAGCGCAGGGTGTCGAGATAGGGCACCAGCGGCAGGATGGCGGATTGCGTCTCTGCCAGAACGTCCTGCGCGACCTCCACACCCGCCGCGCCGATGGTCGCCACCCCGGCTGCCCCGCTGCCTTTCAGGGTGCGGCTGTCGGTCAAGACCTCGCGGGTGGGCGGCACCTCCGCCACGAAGGGCGTGGCGCGGACCGGGAACGGCTCGCCCCAGGACCGCGCGGGTCCGAGGTCGATATGCATGAAGCCGGAGCGGGGATAGGTGCCGAATCCGAGGAACCCCACCGCGCGGGCGGCCTCTGCGAAACTGGCCGGGTCGTGGTTCGACATGGCGATGTCGAACGCGGTGCCCAGCATGTGCTTGGAGGCAGGCGCACCGCCCACAGCGCGGTTGTGGGCCGGGCTGCGATAGCCTGAACGCACGATCAGCGGCTTGCCAAGCCGGTTGCGCAGAGACTGCAGCGTGTCCATCGCTTCGGTGTTGATCTTGATCGCACCCGTCCCGCGGCAGGCGATCTCGGCCGGGGAGAAACGGGGCCAGCGCCAAGCGCTCTCGGGCACGTCGCTGAAATGGGCGTAGGTCTTGGTTGGCATATCGGTCTCCAGAAATGAGTTTCCGGCCCCTCGCGGAGGCTCGGTGCGTTCGTCGCTCGGAAAGGTCCACTGGACCTTCCCGTCTGCCTGTCAGGCAGAGCACGGCTCACCCCGCCTCTGGGGCGGGTCGGTTGGGTCGGCGTCGTGATGGGATATCGGTCAGTCGATACGGCCGCGCTGGAAGGCTTCGAACATCAGGTTGCGCATGGCGCGGATGTCGGTCTCGATCCGCGCCAGCCGGTCGGCATCGCCCTTGCGGTCCTCGGATCGCTGGCGATCGACGCGGTCGCGCTCGGCCAGGAGTTCGCGGTCCAGCCGCGACAGCATCGCGTCATTGGTGAATGCCCTGCGCGAAACGGCGGCCAGCAGGGCGATGGTGCCGCCGATCAGCGCCGTGATGGCTGCGGTGATGCCGTGATCGCGCAAGGCTGCGGCGACCTCCTGCGCGAGGGAGGTACGTTCTGTCATGGTGATGTCCTTAGATGATCGATCCTGATGCGCCTGCGAAACGGCGGCTGGTAAGGGCCGTTCAGCCGATCTTGCAGCCCCAGAAGGACGTGTGGTTGGCCGCGAAGTAGCCGTCCTGCGCGCGGAAATAGCCCTGCAGCTCGACGGTATCGCCCGCACTCAGCGGCACCATGGTCTGCAGCCAGATCGCGGTGGCCAGCGAGACATGGGTGGCCGAGCTCTCGCCGAACGATCCCCGGATTTCCGTCACGCCGTTCAGCACGAGCCGCCCGCGCATCCGGGCCGAGGTGCTGGAATTGACCTTGTAGAGCAATGTCGCGCCGAAGAGGTAGGTGCCGTCGACGGGTGCGGTGAAGAGGCCGGTCCCGGCACCGAACGCGCCCTGATCGTTGTAATCAGTGTTGTTGAGGCCGATCCTGGTCCAGGTTCCGACACCGACATAATTGTCGAAGTCGGTATAGGCCTTGAAGCGCGGTAGCCGGGGCTGGTCGACGATGCCGCTCGTGTTGTCGACGCTCAGCCCGTCGAAGAAGGTGCTGCCGTCGGGCGAGACGGCGAGGCGGAACTTGTCCGACCCGAACAGCCCCAGCAGCGCCTTTGTCACGAAGCTGCTCTGCAGGGTCAGACCGAGATCGTCGCTCGCGGCCTCCTTGTTCATGGTGTAGAACAGATCGCCGGTGCCACCTTCGGCTGCGGTCTTCGCGGTCCAGAGTGCAGCGTTCAGCTTAGCCGAGAACGGGTTGGCGGCGTCGGCGGTGGTGCCCAGCCCGAGCAATGTGAGGTTCTGCAAGGACGCAGGCGTGGTGCTGGTCCAGGCCGCCCCATCATAGAAAAGCAGCAGGCCTTCGTCTTCCACCCATGTGCGCCAGCCGGTCCGGGGTGGCAGGCGCAGCCAGGTGCCGTCGGTCCAGAGGGCGACATTCAGGTCCCAGCCCGCCCAGTCGCCCGCGCCGCCGCTGGCGACGATGTAGCGGTCGCCGTCTGCTGGAGAACCGGGCGGCGCGGTCAGATCCCGGTCGAGGACGGACAGTTGAACGAGCCCGTCGAGCAGCCGCAGCGCCTCGTTGTGGGTGATATGCTTCTGGGCTTGCGCCGCCAGGATATAGGGCAGAGCCAGATTGGTCGTGGCGTCGGACATGGTGGTCCTTTCAGAATATCAGTGTGACGGTCTTGGCCGCGCCCCGCCCGATCAGGGCGGAGAGCTGGTAGATGCGGATGTCGAGCGTGTCACCGGGCCCGAGCAGCGCGCCCCAATCGGCGGTCTGATGGGCGGCGGTATAGATTGCGCTGGTCGTCGTGGTGCTCAGCGCGCGTTTCACCGTTCCGCCGTTGCGGATTTCCACCTCGTAGGCCTCGGTCTCTTCGGCGAGCGGCGCGTCGACCGCGCCCCAATTGTCGGCGGCGAGTGATCGCGACCGGCGCGTCCAGCGGATCGTCAGATCGCCGGGGATGCGCGCTGTCCGCCACGGCTGTTCGACATGCGCCACTGAGAAGGGTCGCAGCCCAGCGCCTTCGGGCGTGAAGGGAATGGCGACATAGGTCTCGTCACTAACCGGGTGCTGTGCCGGGCCGATGCGCCAGTTCCATGGGAGACCGAGATCGGCTTCGGCGATGGGAAGTGAGGCCAGCGTTGTATCCAGCACAACCACGCGCGCGCCGGTCGGCACGAGGCTGGCGACCGCATTTTCCGTCCCGCGCTGGCCACGCAAAAGCCGGGTCAGGCGATAGCGCCCCGGCGCGATCAGCTCGGCATTGCCTGCCTGGATGATCTCCCATTGCCCAGCGCCGGTCTCTATGGCCAGCGCATTGGCCCCACCCAGCAGCGTGATATCCGTGACGCTTTCGAGTGTCCCCGTGAACAGGTCGATTTCCAGCGCATTGCCGAGATCGAAGCGAGAGACCGGCCCGGCGTAGAAGTCTGCCGTCAGCACGCCCATGCGCGCCCGCGTGCCAAATGTGGACAGCAGCTCAAAACCATCCGTCGCGGCGCTGCGATAGACGGCGATTTCGCCGGGCCACGGCCTGGCATGGGCCGCGATCAGCGGACGATGGGCAGGTTGATCCTCGCGCAGCTGCGGCAGGTCCAGCAGAAGCACATCGGGCGTGCCGAAGACGGTGGGCGTCGAGAGCGAGGCCGGGCGGGACTCTCCAGGCGGCAGATCGTAGACGGTCCTGTCCTGGCGCACCGCATCGACGCTGCGCAGGTCCGAGTCCGCGATCGACACCAGGCGCATCTCGGTCAAGCGATCATCGTGATCGAGCAGGATCACGTCACCCGGATCCAGCGCCAGCTTTGAGGGTGGCAGACGGAACACTGCACTTTCCCGCCCGACCCAAGCCTCCATCAGCGCCCGACGGCAGCGACGTTCGGCTTCCTCTGGTGGCACGGCCATCGGGAACGCCTCGGAGGCAATGCGCGTGGTGTCCACGGTGATGCGTCGGGCCTCGACCTGCGCGGCGTCATAATCCTCATCCGCCCGCGCGACCTGCCATTTGAGCGCCTGCGGGAGTTCGGTTTCCTGCGCCCGGGTCAGTTCCATGACGTCGCCCTGCGCGGAGGCCGGGGCAACCATCCCGTCAGGCGTGACCGTGGCGATGGCGATCTGGCCGCGCATGACAAAGCTGATGCGGCCTTCGGTCTCGATGGCGTCGAATCCGAAGTGGCGGGCCAGTGCCGAGATCGAGGCCCGCGGGGCTTCCAGCGCAGAAATCACATAGCCTTCGACGGCACCCCAGAGACCAGAGACGTCTATCCGCTCTTCCGGCATCCCGGCGCACAGGCACAGATGCCGCACGAGGGCAGCGAGAGACACAGCCCCAAGCCGTCCTGTCAGCCAGTGCCCGAGCCGCCAGTTTGCGCCGTCGGTCCAGACATCGGTGAGCGCGGGAAAGAACGGATAGGGCCGCGCATCCCAGGTCCAGGCGGCACATTCCGGAACGTGGACCATGCGCGCGCCGGTCACCGCCGAGATCGGGTTATTGGCCGGGTCCGCCCAGAACAGATTGGTCGCTTCGAGATAGGCCCGCTGGATCGCGTCGTCGCGCCAGCCGCGCGAGAAGTGGGGCGTGAAGCTCTCCGACGACTTCGGGTCGAAGAACACGTTGGGCTGGTTGGTGCCGCGATCGACGGCCGGGCAGCCAAGTTCGGTGAAGCGGATGGGTTTCGATTGCGGCACCCATGCCGTGGGCGTTCCGCTCTCCACCCCGCCTGGCCGGTTGTAGTGCGGGTTCGACCACCAGTCGCGCAGATCCTTGTAGCGGAAGACCCAGGGTTTGCTCGTCGGATACTCAGTTCTAAAATACCAAAATGCGTCGTGCGGCATTTGCTGGACGGCGTCGCGTTTAGAACGTATCCTCAGATTATGCGGCAACAACCTTCTTCACCAACAACGCGCTATGAGGTCGTCAGTCGTCCTTCACCGAGTGATGGATATCCTCAACGCATTGAGATTTGGGATGCGGTCGAGCGCTTGGGAAGCGCAACACGGTGGGAGTGTCTAAGGGAACTTCAGCGCGTGGGTCATTCCCGGCCGCGGGGCGCACCTGTTGACGAAGACTATTGTCGAATTGAATTAACCAGCATGACCAGGTGTGGTTGGCTGCGGCGGATCGTTGATTAGGCGGCCAGATCGCGGAACGCCTGCACCGCCGGATAGGTGGCCGCCCCCGAGCGGATGGTCGTCAGCCCCGGCATCTCGGTGCCGATCAGGAAGGCATCAACGCCTCCCGCCGCCGCGCAGAGGTGGGCGTAGTGCAGCACCATCCGCCGCAAGCCCCAGTCGCCGACCGGGCCGGTCCAGCTGACGGTTTCGCCGGAAACGCTGAAGCTGGCAGGTGTCGCAGTGCCGAACAGGGCTGAAACCTGCGCAGCGGCCGTGGCGGTCTTGTCCGCGGTCCCGGCATAACCGGCCGCAGGAGAACAGGTGATCCGGCCGCGCCATGGGAATGTCGGCTGGCCCACGGTCGTGCCATTCTCGGAGTACGGGTTCGGCAGCATGTTACCGGGCGGCACATCCATCAGGATGAACGGATAGAAGGTGACGCGCAGGCCGCGCGCCTTCATCTCCCTGATCGCCTGCACCACGGCGAAATCCGCCGGGGTACCGCCATAGACGGGACGACCCTCTGCGTCGCGGCTGACCAGAAATGCATCGGCGCGACCGACGCCGTTCACCGACCAGGACGCGGGCGTCGTGGCCTTGGCAGCCACCTCGACGCCGGGGCGGACCTTGCAACTGCCCGCCCGCAGATCATCGCCAAACCACGCTGCAACGAGGCTGATGCTTTCCACCGCCGGGGCCATCGCCCGCAGCCGGTCGAGCGCCACAACGATGTCGGCCGTGTCTGAAATGGCGTTCAGGTTCTCGGCACTGGTAGCGCCGCCCGGGCCGGTTGATTTCTTCACCGGCGCGGTCGCGTAGCTGAACTCGCCCGAGGCCGGGATCATTGTCACTGCCTTGACCAACCCTTCGGCGGTGTCCGGGTCGGCCAGCGGCCGGAACACCTCGAAGCTGATCTGCGGCAGGCGATTGCCGAACAGACTGAGGTCGAGCTCTTCGAACACCACATAGGCGGTGCCGCGGTATGCAGGCGTGTTGGCCCCGCCCATCCTGGCCGACATGAACGGGTCCGGGCCCTGCGCTTCGTCGCCGGGATACCAGCGCCAGGTGACGCCGGTCATATCCATGGCCTTGCCGTCGGCCCAGATGCGGCCAATGCCGGTGATCTCGCCCTCGCAGAGAGCGACTGCGAAGGAGGCATAGTAAAGATACTCGGTCGTCTTGACCTTGGGCCCGCCACCCTTGCCGCCGCCCTGGCTGGTGGTCTTGGTTTCCTCGCGAAAGTCCGTGGCCCAGATGATGTTGCCGCCGATGCGCATGCGGCCAAAGAGGCGCGGGATCACGGCCCCTTCGGTCGCCGAGGTGATGCGCAAGCCGTCGAGCCGCGCGCCCTCGATGCGTTGTGCCGGGGCGAGGGACGATACGATCCAATTGTCGACCAGCGACCCCACGCTCGATCCGACAAAGCCGCCGATGGTGACGGCGCTTACGCCAAGCAGTCCGCCGCCGATGGACCCACCGATCGCGGATCCAACCGCGCCGAGTACAAGCGTTGCCATGTGAGAACTTTCAGATGCGGCCCGAGGGCGGAAACAGGAAGGCGAAAGCAACGCGCCGCCGCCAGGCCGGGGTCAGAATTTCCTCGACGACGCCAAGCCGCTCATAGGAATGGATGAAACTGTCAGGCCCCGTCAGGATCCCGACATGCTTGGCAATGGCGCGCGGGCTCATGCGGAACAGGACCAGCGCGCCGGGACCGGCTGAAGCCAGTTCCACTTCGATCATCATGCGCCCTGCGCCCTCGGCGAGAACCTCGCGGGGCCCGGTCTGCCCTGCCGGGCCTTGTCTGCCTTCAATCGCTCCACCGGAGCGATTGATCCCTTCGGGACCGGCTACCAAGCCCCAATCACGACTATAGGGCGGGATCGGAAACGGCTCGGGGCCAACCACCTCGCGCCAGACCCCACGCGCTAACCCGAGGCAATCGCATCCGACGCCGCGCAGGCTCGCCTGAGCATGATAGGGCGTGCCGAGCCAGCTGCGGGCGGTGGTGATGACCGAGGCGGGATCAGCGGTGGCTCTTGTGCATCGTGAGACGATGCACTGCCGCCCGTCGCTTCCGTTGGAAACGACGTTCATCACAGCACGCCGCCGTCATGGCTACCGTCCTGGCTGGCGTAGCGCAGCACCGCATCCTGCCCGGGGATATGCGGGAAGCCTCTGAAGTTCGCGGTGTTGGTGAACTTCGCGGCGCAGGTGGCGATGCGCTTGTCGCAGCCAGCCCGCGCGGTGAAGGCGTCGCCCTCGGCGATGGATCGCACCGGCGCTTCCAGCAGGGTAAGCGTTGCGATGCCGTCTGCCAGATCATGAGCCAGCACCTCGGTGATCCGCCCGGCATTGGCACCGCTGGTCCATGTGATCGTGCCGGAGGTGAACCAGCCCGCAGCGAACCCGGCGAGGCCCGAGGCCAGGAACGCCCGGTCGCGGAGCAGGTCCGTGATTACGCCGATGCCCTTGTAGGCCACGTCGTCGAGATCGATCCCGCAGCGTGCATCGCCCAGCGCCGCGTCACAGCCCGCCTGAAACGTCCGCCCGACTGTCTGGCCCAGCACATGCGCCAGCGACCGGACTTCGGCCACGAAGGCCATCCGTCCGCGCCGGATTTGCCCCACCGCACCGCGCCGCATCAGCACCCGCTGGTCGGGGTCGGCCCAGTTCACCCGCCAAAGCTCGACGTCGGCATTGTCCCAGCGCCCGTCGAGGATGTCGGTCTCGGTGATCCGGTCCGAGGTGAGCACGCCGGTGGCATCCTGTGCGTCGACGGCCAGATCGGAGCCGGAGCGGATTTCCGAGGCGGCGAACCCGCTTTCCGGCTCAAAACCGGTGCCATCGAAGGTCAGAACCCGATCATGGTCGGTGAAGCCCAGCGCCACGCCGTCCGCGCGCAAAATCCGCCAGCACCAGGACAGGCTGGTGATGCCGTCATCAAGATGCGCTTGCAGCGCCGGAGACAGGGATTTCATGTGGACGCTCCCGTTGGCGGCGCTGCGTGCCAGTCCAGGGTCACGCCCGTGTCGACCCGCAGGCAAAACCCGACGCCCCGGCAGGTCTCGATCCGCAGGCCCGGGACCTCGGGATCTCCCAGTTTCTGGCGAAGCCTGCAGAGGCGCACGTTCACGATGCTGACGTCAGGCCAGTCGTCATAGGGTCTGATCTGGTACATCGCGAACATCAGGGCTTCCTGCGTCACGGGCCTGCCCCGGTGCCGGTCGAGGTGATAGAGCAGGCGGGCCTCCAGACGCGTCAGGATGAGGCCGGGCAGGGGCGTGAGGCTCATTTCCGGAAGCTGGTGGGTCAGCCCGTCCAGCAGCCCCAGAAGATGGTCCACCGCCGCGATCGGCTTCATGTCCTGAATGGCCTCACGGTAGTCATCGGGGTCAAGAATGGCGATATCGTCTGTCTCCACGGGCGGCTGCGGTATGTCCTGCTGGCTGCTCCGGGCGCGGTGCTGTTGAAACCGGACACCGCTGCTCTTTGCAAAGCGTTGAACCGTGGCCCGGGAGATGCCGAGGGCCTCGGCCGTGCGGGTCCTGCTGAAGCCCGCCTCCGCCATCTGCCGCATTCGGGCGCGCTGTCTGATGCGGTTGATGTCGTTGCCGGTGTGCAGCGGGCCGGGCGTTTGATCTGACATGGCGGCCGTTTCCTATGACAGAGCCAGAATGGCGCCAGCCGTCGTTCCGGTGGCGAGCACCCGTCTGGTCCGGATCGGCACAATGCCGTGGGCTTCGACAAAGGTGACGGTCTCGAAGCTGTAGGTGATCAGCGTCACGTCCCCGGTGACCCCGACATAGAGCGCAGAGCTGATATGGCTGAGATCCGCGGTGTCATCGGGGGTGACCGTCGAGGCGCGGGTGGCGGGCCCGAAAATCGGGGAGAACTCCCCCGACCAGTTGTCGGCGATTGGCATGGATGCCTCCTTTAGAAGCGGTTGGGGATTTGCGGAAGGGAGCTGGTCCGGCAGTGCGGTCAGCGGCGGATTTCGATCAGCGGGATCGAGGTGATTGACCCGAGCCGCTCAAGGTCGAGGGTGACGTCGAGCGTGTCGGTGTCGAAGCGGACGGGCACGTCGAATTCGAAGCCTGCGCTAATCGCTATGCCAGCGCCTGGCGCGGTGTCGAAACTTACAACGCCGGTGGTGGTGTCGACGCTCCAGCCCGACATCTGCGCGACCCCGTCCAACGCGATGCGGACAGTGCCCGCGACCGGCTTTGCGATGGCGCGGGTCCAGGCCTGTGCACCGGAAGTGTAGTTCTTCAGCAATGGAAAACTGGCAGCGGCACCAGTGCCAATGCCGATCTGCTGGTCGGTCGCATCGATTGCCTGCGATGGCGCGCAGGATTTGTAATCGGCCCAGTCCTTGTAGCGAAACCCGTGCAGGCGACCGTTGCGGGCCTCGAAGAAAGCAACCACGGCTGCCAGATCATCGGCACGACGAATGCCATAGGCGATATCATAGCGGCGGCGACTGTTTGCCCAGCTGGCATTGCGTTCCTCGTCGCCACTCGCCAGCTCGACGATCTGGGTGCGCCGTTCAGGCCCGCCGCGCGCGCCGCGGCTGATGTTGTCGGGGAAGCGCACCTCATGAAACGCCATCACATGCCCCTGCGCCCAAGCGACACGGCCCGGGCGATGTCGGCCGCGACCTGTGTGCGGGATTGGCGGAAACTATCGGCGTCGCGGGCCACGATGGTCACGTTGACGGCGGGCGTGGAGGACTGACCTTGGCCATACCCAGCGGCCTCGCGACGGGAGAGGACGCGTTCGCCGCGTTGCAGGATCGCCGGAACCTCGTCAGGTTTCAGTCCGGCCCAGCCACCTGAATGCATACGTGGCGCACCTGCGAAGGCCATGGCAGGCACCATGCGGCCCGGGCCTGGTGATCCGACCGTGCCGCCCGCGTGCAGGATGTCTGCGAACACCTCGCCTGCGCGGCTCGCGCCGCCCGCACCACCCAGCGCGCCGGAGAGGGCATTGGTGATGGGGCCAAGGATGAACCGCCGGGCGGCCAGCTTGGCCAGATCGGCAATCATTGATGTGACCAGATCGCGGAAATCCAGTTTGCCGGATTTGACGAAGGTGGACACTGCGTTCTCAGCGCTCTGGAAGGCCCCGACCAATGTCTGGCCGATATCGCCTCCAATATCGCGGGCCTTGGCGGCGTAGTCGGCGAGCGACGCGGTGACGGCTGCCCATCCGGTTGCTGCTGTTTCAGCACCTGCAGCCGCTGCCGCACCGGCATTACGTGCGGCAACGCCCGCGCCATTTGCAGCGGTCGCTGTGTTGTTCAGCCCCACTGCCAGCGCATCGGCAGAATTCGTGGCATCCGCCAGCGCCGTCTCGGCCTCCACCCCACTGCCGGTCACGGCATCACGCAGCGCCTGCCAACTGGACAGTGGTCGGCCTGCGGCATCCGCCAGCATGCCCGCTGCCTCGCGATATCCCTCGGCGCGGCCGCGTGCATCTTCAGCCATTGTGCCAAGACCGAGGTCGGGTGGTTCCAGATAGCTGCGTGATAGGGCGGCGGAGAAAGCATCGGCTGCGGCCGCCCCTGCAGCCGTCGCGGCACCCTCGAAGGGGTTGCCGATCCGCGCCAGGTCTGCCGGATCCAGCGCGCCGATCCGCACGCCGCCCTCACCCGTTGCCCATTCCGGCAGCAGCGCCAGCGCCGCATTCAACCCGGTGATGAAAGTGTTGATGCGGGTGACGACGCCGTTCAGCATCGCTTCGACGCCCGAGATCAGCCCGTTCGCCGCCTGAAACGCAAAGTCACCGATGGCACCGGGCAGGCTGCCCCAGATCGCCACGGCTGCATCATAGGCCCCCTGGAAAATCGCCGCTGTCCGGTCGCCGAAGCTGACCACGCCCGCGATGGTGCCCTCGAGCGCCGAAAGCCCGGACGCCTTCAGGCTCTCCCAACCGGCCGACATGTTGGCAAAGGCGGCATCCAGCCCCAGCTGCATTCGGGACCACACCTCCTTCGCAAGATCGCCCAGCAGCTGGAACGCTTCACTGACGCCGCCGACCTTGGTCACCAATTGCGAGAATTGATAGACCAGCTCACCCGCACCGACGATCAGCGCGCCGATGCCGGTGCGGATCAGCGCACCGCGCAGGACAACCAGTGCCGTGGCGACTCCGCGCACGGACAAGGCCGCTGCCGCCATGCCCGCCACCCAGCGCCCGGCCATGATGCCTGCGAAGGTGGCCGCATAGGTGGTCAGCCGCCCGATGTTGTCAAAGAGCACTTTGATCGCGATGCCCACCGGCCCGGTGGCGCGCGCGACGCTGGCCAGCGCATTGGCCACGGCCTCCAACGCCGGGGCAGCCGCAACCGCCAGCTGGTTCGAGACGCCGCGCCAGATCAGCCCGAGCCGCGAAAGCGCATCATTGGTCCGCTCGATCTGGTCGGCGTCCTGCTCTGAGACAACAACCCCAAAGGCAAGCACGTCCTCGGTCGCCTGGCGCAGCGTTGCTGTGTCGATGCGCGACATGGCGATGGAGCCTTCCTCGCCGAACAGTTGACCCGCGACGGCGGCGCGTTCGGCGGCAGGCACGAAGCTTTCGATGGCGGCGTTGATCTCCCCGACACGCTGGTCCAGCGGCAAAGCGATCAGGTCAGACGCGGAAAGCCCGAGCCGGTCCAACGCATCTGCCGCGGGGCCAGTCCCGGCCGCCGCCTGGCTCAGCCGCCGCGTCAGATCCTTGGTCGCCTGTTCGATCCCGGACATCGACACGCCCGCCAGCTCGCCCGCGCACTCCAGCGTTTGGATCGAAGCCACGGTCGTCCCGAGCGATTGCGCCAGCTTGGCCTGCGCATCGACGGTCTGCAGCCCCGAGCGGATCATCGCGGCCCCGGCGGCGGCCAGTGCAGCCGTGGCGGCAGCGGCAGCCAGGGTGGCGCGACGGGCAAAGGCGGCGACACGTGCGTTGGCCAAGTCCATCTCGCGCGACAGACGTCCGAACCCGCGCGCCCCGGCCTCACCGACACCTTCCAGCTCGGCGCGCACCTGGCGACCGCCTTCCGCGACCAGGCGGACAGAGACCCTTTTCTCAGCCATCGCGGCTTCCTTCCATCTGTTCGTTGAGTTTGCGCACCATCACCGCCTCGATCTCGGGCAGCAGCTCAGCGGCGATCAGGGTGTCGATGCCGAGGGCTTGGGCCAAAGCGATGGCTGCCCCCATGTCCCAGCCCAGCACCGCGCCGGGGATCACGCGCAGCTGACCGCCAAGACGGCCGACGAGGTCCCAGACCTGCCAGCCGTCTTGCGTTTGGGGCTGGTTCAGTCTGGCCGGGCAGTCGGCGCAGTTGCGCTCGCGGCCCTCGTAGGGTTCGCAGGCCGTGCAATAGCTGTCGCCCCCGCCGAAGGACCACTCGGCGAGGGCGCGGAGGCGTTTTTTTTCCGCGTCCGACAGCAGACCGCGCGCGACGTATTGGGTCTGGAACGCCTCAAAGACCGGCCAGATTTCCAGAAGGGCGTCGATGCCGTCCGGTGATACGGGCGTGGGTTGGCCCATGGCATCCCCCACGCCTTCCCAATCCAGAACGGCGCGGCGGGCCACGGACTTGGCCATGACCAGCGCCAGCTCTTCCTGGCTGGCATCTTCGGGCAAGGCCTCGAGCGCAGCATCGGCGCGGGCCGACACCATCAGGGCGGTCGTCAGTGGGGCGACCTGCAGGCGCAGGCCAGGGGCAAGCTCCAGCCATTCAGGTGCGGCGGTCAGGTTCAGTCGGATCATCAGTATACCTCGATATCGTTGATCAGGGTTGCGGTGCACATGCGGGCGTGGCTGGCAGCTTTGGCGGCTTGCCAGTCGAAGGTCGCCTGCACGCCCTGCGGCCCGGAAATCTCTATCCGGGGGCGCGGCAGATAGACGGCGTGAACGGTGAAGGTGAAACTCTCGCCCGATGGCAGGACATAGGAGAAGCTGATCTCGCAGGGGTCGCCGTTGATCGCCTGGGCCACCAGCGTGCTGTCGGCGAAGCGGACCTCGATCCGGCCGGTCAGCGCCGCGATGGACGGGTCTGCCCCGTCGATCTTGCCGTCCGAGCGGATGGTTTCGATCCGGTCGAGGTTGTTGGCATAGGTGATCTCGGCCGAAACCACATTGCCCAGCGCAGAGCCATTCCGGCTGATCGCGCCGTTGAAATGACCGAAGCGCTGCAGGGCCAGCTCGGCAGGCGAGCCCGCGCCGCTCAATGTGGCGATGGTCTCGCCCTGCGCCACCAGCCGGGCGGTGGCGGTAAGCAGGCCCGGGCGTTGCACCTGCCAGGAGAGCTGATCCAGAACACAGCCGGAATACATCGCGAAGCGCGGCACCTCAGGCATGCCCGTTTCTATCGACATGCTGGGTAGCACCCATGATCCGGACTGGAACTCATGGGTCCAGGGTGCCGCAGCGCCCGCGGTCGTGGGATCGCCGAAGGCTGCCTTGAGCCAAAACCCGAAAGCCTCAGCATCGATCGGCACCACCACGTCGCCATCCGCCGTCACCGCATCCTTGATCGGGGCCAGAGGATCGCGGCCATAGCCCAGCAGCTCGCTGTTCAGCAGCGGCTGCTCCGATCCCAGCGAGGTGCTGGCAAAGGGCATTTTGGTGAAGCCACTGACCGGCGGGGTTCCATAGGTCGTCTCGAACGCAAGCGCCATTTGCGCCCGCGCCCCTTGGGCTCGTGCCATGTTCGTCTCCTAAATGTCGGGGTGTCAGGCCAGGGGGCCGGTGGTGGTGTAGTGCAAAACGACGGTGATCACCGCCGCCTTTAGCGCCGCCGCGCCCTCAACTGGCAGATCGACGGAAGCGGGTGCTTCGGGTTCAACCCAGTCACATAGGCCGCCCAGAGTGCGGTCGGCTTCCAACGCGGTGCCGATGCTGGCAATCAGGCTGTCGAAGACGCTGGCACGGCCGATTCCAGCCTGGACAACGACCTCAAGCTCGGCGCGGTGCTGGTAGTGATAGCGCAGGGGCGACAAAATCACCTCTGGCTCGCCCGGTTGGCCGTCGCGCAGGATGATCAGTCCGGCTGCTAGGATCCGCTCGGGCAGGACCTCATCACGTAGAACAAGTGCGGCGAGCGGCTGCAGCCGCGCATGCAGCGCGGCTAGGACGGTTTCGCGATGGGTGGGCATTTTGGCTCAGTTTGTTTTTCTTCAACGCGGCAGTAGCTTCGAGACAAATTCAGAACGGGAAAGCTCGAACGCAGCATTCGACGGGATGGGCGGAAGCTGCCCTTCGCGGCGCCTTGGTCGAACTGGTACAATGCGGACAAAGCCGTCGGTCGTCTCTGTTTTCTTCAAGACCTCGCGAGTGCGAGGTGGCATAGTGAGAGCACATGGGTGGGGAGCAACATCGTGGCGCACAAGAGAAAACTGATTTCGAATGGTAATCCGATGGAGGCGATAGTCGGTTTCAGCCGAGCGGTACGAGTCGGGAATTTTATCGCGGTCGGTGGTACCGCACCTGTCGGTCCGGATGGTAAGACAGTCGGCGTCGGCGATGTCTTCCTCCAGACCAAGCAATGCTTTGAAATCATCAAGGCTGCGCTGGAGCAGGCCGGTTCCGGGCTGCACGATATCGTTCGGACGCGGGTGATCCTTACCGACATCGAGAACTGGAAGCAGGCGATCGAAGCGCGGAAGCTTTACTGCCTCGAGGCTCGCCCCGTCGACACAATCATGGCGATCCACCGTTTCGTAAACCCAGAATGGTTGGTTGAAATCGAGGTTGATGCAGTCACAGCCGAATAAGCCTCAAGTTGCTTAGGCTCAGGACTCATAGCCAAAAGATCACGGTTGCGGCGAGAGCAATGGCCGAGAGGAAGACCTTGGGACTTCTGTCATAGCGCGTGGCGACGCGCCTCCAGTCTTTCAAGCGTCCGAACATGATC
>NZ_FWFZ01000079.1 GCF_900172355.1 Roseisalinus antarcticus
CAGCCTGGATCAGGTTGCTTTTCGTCTGGATCCTCTGCCGTCTCTACAACGTCGGCAATCCGACGACGCCGTACAGCGCAACAGCTGATCGCCGCGTAGCCGCATAATCGAGGAATTCACGGGCGACTAGCCGAGCTCCCCCGTAGCTTGGCAGAGCCGCAAGAAGCTGAAGACGCCCCCGCCAGATCTATCGACGAGGCCCATGATCTCCACGGAAGTCATCGCCCGGGATGCAGGGCTCCATCGCGTTGGCGCCAAAGGTCCGCGAAGTGAGCCAAACGGCATCCACCTGGCCCGGGCGCGTCCCGTCGCTTTCGCAATCGCGGCCGACTGATTGCGCCGAGACCTCCTTCGATCTGAGCTCTTGGAGCTCGCATGGAAAAGGCCGGCCCCGGGGCCGACCCTTTCTGTGGACGTGTGAAAAGCTGGGCGGCCTGATCGCGTCAGGCCGCGGCCCTGGTTTGGTCCTGGCTGTCCGCCGCTATCTTGAAATGTTCCACGAGGTCGGTGAGCCTGATCGCGTCGGTCCGCAGGGCGTGGGCGGCGGCCGTGCTTTGCTCGACCATGGCGGCGTTCTGCTGGGTCACCTGGTCGAGGTTCGTCACGCCGAGATTGATTTCCCCCAGGCCGGTGGCCTGCTCGACCGTTCCGCGGGCGATATTGGTTACCAGCTCGGAGATGTGGCTGACGCGTTCCACGATGGAACTGAGCGCCTCGCCCGCCTTGCCGACCAGCGTCACGCCCTCCTCGACCTGAAGCGAGGAGCCGGAGATCAGGGACTTGATCTCCTTGGCTGCGTCGGAGGACCTCTGGGCCAGGGCACGGACTTCGGAGGCGACGACGGCAAAGCCCTTGCCGGCCTCGCCGGCCCGTGCGGCCTCGACCCCGGCGTTCAGCGCCAACAGGTTTGTCTGAAACGCGATGTCGTCGATGACACCGATGATCTGCGAGATCTGTTCGGAGGATTTCTCGATCTCGGTCATTGCGGACACGGCGGATTGAACAACCGCCCCGGATTGTTCGGCATGGGTCTTGGCGTCGGTCACGATCCCTTCCACTTCCCGCGCACCGTCGGCGGCCGACTTGACCGATTGGGTGAGCTCGTCAGTGGCCGCTGCCGTTTCTTCCAGCGTTGCAGCCTGGTTTTCCGTGCGCCGCGACAGGTCGTCGGAGGCGCGCGAGATATCTTCGGCCCCGGCCCGGATGTTCGAGGCGCTGGCATGGACGTTCGTGACAGTGTCGTTGAGCGTCTGGCTCGCGCGATTGAAGTCGGTGCGCAGCTCTTCGTAATCGGAGGCGAAGGCTGTTCGGATCCTGTGGGTCAAGTCACCGTCGGCGAGGGCACCCAGACCGCGCCGCAGACGGTCCACGACCCTCTCTTGCGTTGCCTGCGCTTCCTGCTGACGGATCTCCGCAGCGCGGGCCTCGATCAGTTTGGCGCGGAGCGTGTCGAGACTGCGTGCGATCCCGCCGATCTCGTCGCGCCGCCGAACAAGCGGTATTTCGTCATCATACTGCCCTTCGGCGACTTGGATCATGCCCGCACCGACCTTTTTCAGCGGCACCGCAAGCATCTGGCGCAGGATCAGCAGGGAAAGGCCCAGAAGCACGAGGAACATGCCCACCACCACGCCTTGTTGTGTGCGTCGATCAGCCCGGAATTCCGCGAGATCGGCCTCCGGCGACCAGATCGCGGACAGCGATCCGACCACGCCATTGTCCGATCCGAATCGCACCGGGACAGATATCCAGAACCCGTCACCTGTGGTCTGGACCGAGCCAGTGGCGCGTGCGGCGTCAGCAAGCGTGGACAGGTCGTCGATCTCGCCCTCTCGGGTTCCGCCGAACCGGGAGACCAGGTTGCCCTCGGCATCGTGAACCGCCGCAAATAGCATGCTGTGATCCGCACGTTCAGTATAGGAGGTCAGCGTCTCATCGACCTGGTCAACCTTGGCGAAGCGGATGGCTCCGCCAAGGTTGAGAGCGGTCCCCGACGTCATTTCCAGCGCCAGTCTTTCCAATCCGAGCCGAGCGATATTGTCTGCGTGTCGCTCGTAAAAGACAAACAACAACGCTGCTACGATGATGGTGATCGCCGCTGTAAGCGCGGCACATCTGACGAAAAGGGACGAGGCGGCGGAGCCGATGGCAGTGCCGATGCCGGAAATTTTCATGGGAACACCTCTTCAGGGTCGATTTCGAGCGATCACAAAAGGGATTCGGCGTCGATTCCGATGGTTACCGCGCCCACAGGCTCGCCGGTGGCCGGGTCGGCGAGGGTGAAGGATGCTTGCCCCTGGTACCGCTGGCTCGATTCGTCGAACTCGATGTCGCTGAAATGGAACGCTCCTGCGCCCCGGCCGTAGGTCTCCTGATGCTTGGCCTCATCGCCCTGCCAGAAGTCGGAGGTGACGTGGGAGACCACGACGTTCATGCCCATCGCGTCCATCACGATGACCTCGGTGATGACCCCTTCCGACGCTTCCACCCGTGCGCGGAGCATGTCGGCCACGGGCCCTTGCAGGACGGGGTCGATGGTGGGGGTGGAGACCGATCCGACCTCTGCCTGCCAGGCCGCGTCCATGGCGTCGATCTCGGCCTGGGGCAGGCCCGCGTGGGTCGCGTTCGCGGCGGCGACGGCGTCGAGGACGACGGCGGATTCGGCCCAGCTCAACACTTGCGATTCGACGTAGCTTTTCATCGCGTCGTCATAATCGCTGGCCATGGCCGGGAGGGTCCCTGCAAGCAGGATGAGAGGGGCGAGGGTTTTGCGGAGCATGCGATGTCCTTTCGAAGTGACCGATCCGACGCGCAGTATTGCGCGGGTTGCAGAGCGGTCACCGATAGTGGCGAATCGCTTCAGTACCGTTAAAGGGAGCAATTTTCCGAATGCCCCCGCTGGCGCACCTCGGCCTGCGTCTTGAACGGCCCTGCGGCTCGGTCTAGAGACGGTTGAAGGTCCCTTAGCTCAACTGGATAGAGCAGCTGACTTCTAATCAGCAGGTTCGGGGTTCGAGTCCTCGAGGGATCGCCATCCGCGCACTCATGCCAATGGGGCATAAGAGTGCGCAAAATGGCAGTCTTACTTGCGCACCTCCGTCAAGAGAATTCTCGGGCCTTCCTGGGGTATTTCTTGTCGATCGGATATTATTTGATTATTTGGCGATCAGGCAAAGCTCGAAAGCACAAGCGACCGAGCGCCGTTGAGGACTACACGATACACGCCCAAGCTTGGCAAGCATCCAGCGCTGGTCTCGGCAACCGGATCCGGGCTACGCCTCCGTTGCGCAGTGCACGAACACAAGCGAAGCGCTCGAGGCTTCCTCGAGCGGTTCGTCAAGGTAGGATACGCGACGGCGGGCCCAAGGTCGACATTCAATCTGCCCGCAGCGGTTATCGGTCCCAGCCCAGAACTGACATTCCCTTTATTGAAGGCTGGCGTTGCGCAGAGTAAGAGCGCTTGACCTCTCCGGGAGACATCCATGGACCAGTCCGATCAAGAACTCGATCGACTTAACGCGCTGCTGCATGCGCTGCCCGCTGAGAACATGCCGATGACGCTCGGCGAACTCAATGGCTACATAGTCGGCGTTCTTGCCTGCCCGGAGATGATCCCGCCCTCGGAATGGCTGCCTCATGTTTGGGGTGAGACGGGAGAAGCGGAATTTCCCGATCAACAATCCGCCGAGGAGACCGTTGGTGCGGTGATGGCGCATTACAACTCGGTCGTTGAGGCGATAAACGGCTCGCTTTGGGTCGAACCGATCTACGAGGTTGATCCCAACAGTGAAGAAGTCATGTGGGAGCCTTGGGTCGATGGCTTCACGCGTGCCATGCGGCTGCGACCGGACGCTTGGAGCCGACTGCTCGACCAGGCCGACGGAGAGACGCAGGCAACGATGATCTACCTGATGGCGCTTCGGGATACCTACACCGGCCAGAGCAAGTTCACAGATGAAGAGATCGATGAAATCGACCTTGAAGCTCCGGATCTGATCCCGAATTGCGTCGCCACGATACTCCATCAGTCCCGGCCCGAGCTTTCCTGGCGGAAGCCCGCGAATCTCCCAGCCATGCCGTTCAATGCCGGTTCTTCTCGGCCAGGGCGGAACGATCCATAAGCCTGTGGGTCGGGGCGCAAATACAAGAAATGCTGCGGCCGACACTGAGCGGGATCGCATGGGCTACTCTCGGCCCAGAGGCGTCATTCAATGACGACAGGTCCAAGCTAGATTTGCTTTCGTAGAGCCAACCTTCGACCTATCGTTCGCAATCGCGCATGAAAGGTGGCACGATGGTGGCGCTTCAAGAAGCAATAGTGAAAAAATTCCTCCAGATCCGGGAGAATGATGCGACATTCAATCAATCGAAGACCGCCAACCTTGAAGCGCACGTAAGGTATTCAGTCCCGGCATCTGGTGGATCGGGCCGAGGATGAATCGATCTGGCTCTGACGTCCAGATTTTGCAGATGTATTCGTCAGGCGTGAGGCCGTTCAGGGTCTTCAGCCTTCGCGCGAAGTTGTACGCTGCGAGGAAGTCGGCGAGGTGCGTCCGCAACTGGCCGTGGCTGTCGTAGTGGTAGCGTTTGACCGTGGCGTCCTTGATC
>NZ_FWFZ01000047.1 GCF_900172355.1 Roseisalinus antarcticus
AAGTGGAGGAAAATCTCAGGGCCAAACCGTCTGCCCGAAGTGATCCAGGGGATTGCCTTCAAGGACGGGATCAAGCAACTTCAAAACGCCGCCTGATCAAGCCGTCACCAACTTTTGGGCATAACTCACAGTCCCGGCATGAAGATCCTCAATGCCGGTGTTGCGTACACAGATCATCGCCATCAACTTGGCCAGCCTGGCAGCGATGCGTTCCTCATCCGCTTCCTTCATGGATCAGTGCCTTGCGAGCCATCGCGCCGCTTCGCAAACACCGCAGCCAGAACCGCTTCGGCGCGTGCAAGCCCGTCCTCGGTCAGCATCAGGGACTTTGCCTTGCCGACAGGATCAGCGATCAACCCTTTGGCATGAAGCCGGTCAGTGACGGCCCAGTCGAGGCCCTTCCAAACGCGATTTCCGTCATGCAGTGACAGGCAGAGGATCGCCAGCGCGGCGTCGTCAAGCTTATCAGTATCGAGCTCCAGTTCCGGCATTTTTCAAACCCTCCCCAAGCAGCATGGAGGTTCGTGGAAAATTCCTCAATGGCACAAGGGGCTTGCGAGTGTATCGATATGACAGGAAAGTTCGATTTCGGTCCGTTTAAGGACCCGCGACCGACGTCGAAGTGTTCAGGTTGAGCGAGATTTAACCCAAACAATTTCAACAGTTTACAGGCTTTACACCAAATCCGCGCAGTCGAGAGGTCCGGAGAATATCGGCCTGGAGAGAACGTCTTTGCCAATAATGGCACCAAGGCCAGTGCTCAGCCCAAGCCACATAACCCTTGAATATAACGGAAAAATTCGGCCGCTAACTGAGATGGAGAACAGTTTCTCTAGGGCAAGTGGCGGAGAGGAAGGGACAATCCACCAAAAACCGTAAGTCATTGACTTAACTGGACATACAAGAGCGAAGGTTGCTTGTGTGTCTCACTGTATGTCCCAGTTTATAGCCCGGATTTTAGGAGGAAGTCAAAGGTATCTGTGTAGGCAACCAGAGACGGTGTTATTTATGGTTTCAGTGTAAGGATTTGAAAGGTAATAATATTCTTGAATGTAGGTGAGTATGATATTGTTCTTGGCTTGCTTTGCTCGAAGCTAGTTGCATCCGAGATGATATAAGGCAGGTTCGGAGTCGGTTTTGAATATGGTATTTAAGATATTGAAAACATAGTATAAAATGTGGATGAAGAAAGGTCGTTAGGGATAAGCGATTGATATATAATGGGAATAACCATTGTCATGGAGACAGACAGATACTCATTTTTGGCTAAGTTATTGTATTTCATAAATAATCTCACCATATGCCCCACCTCTTGTCCTATAGGTAGGGCGATAGATTTATCCAAGAAAAACAAGCGGATAATCCGAGGGTCGCAAGATTGCCCGACCTCGTTCTTTCCTGTAGGTGGCGCGAGTGGTGTCCGTGGACGGGCTTTCTCTGTCTATATGAGAGGAAAAGCCCCCGGCCTGACGCCCCGCTGCTATGTGCGCGGGAAAGGGAAGCCTATGGAAAACAGACAGATATCGCATGAGAGAAGCCGCCAATGCTTCGCCAAGGCGCAGGGGCAGGCCCTTGGGCATGAGGGGCCATGGGGGAAGTCGCGGCCTTGCCAGTGTAGAGATGCCCGCTCGGAAAAATGTGTCACTTGTGCTTGCTGATGTCGGCTAATCGGGCACCCGTGCCTCAAGGGCTTGCAACCTTTCTTCTAGCATCTCTACTCTTGCCAAGAGTTCGGCACTGGTTGTGCCAAGTTCAACATACATCTGTAGAAGCTGTGTAAACGCTTCATTGGAGCGGTCGGAAACAGTTGATACGTCAGAGCGCAATGAGTTCTGCTGTATGGATAGTTCGTTCAACGTTCCCACTTGTCCGTTGTGCAGGCACAGTAAGTACTCAAGGTAACTCTCAACCTGTGTTTCGAACGATATTCCGCGCCAATAGCTGGGCTCTGGACAGAAAGCGGCAGCTTCTGTGGCCAATGCAAATGCCGATCCAGTGCAAACAACTAGGGCTGTCAAAGTACTTCTTGTCATTCTCATACCTCAAACTTCTCAAGGGCTTCCTGTTTCTGTGCCAGCGTATGGCCCGCCTTGAAATAGACCTGCTGGGTGACGCCTTCGCGTTCATGGCCCACAATGTCCTGATAGAGCGGCTCTGGGACGCCAGCCTGAGCAAGTCGCGTTATCATGGTGTTGCGGAAGCTGTGCAGCACCAAGCCATCTTTTTTCATGCCAAGCCGCTTTAAAAACGTGCTGAACGAGCGGCCTAGATTGCGGCCATAGCCCTCTTTGGCGTTGTAGGAAAAGGACACGAAAAGCCTCTCTTGTCGAGATAGGGAATGCACCCATTCAAGGAAGCCAAGCCGGATCAACTCGGAATGGATGGGCACTTGGCGCTTAGCGGCAGGTGACTTGAGGCTCTTACCTTTGCCATCATCGTTGATGTCGATAAACCAGATGTCGCCTTCTTGTCGGATGTCCGTCAGGAATAGCTGAGCAATCTCGCGTCGTCTTGCCCCGGTATAAAGGGTCAGTAGCGTTGCCCACTTGTAGTCGTCTGACTTTACAAGGCCAGACGTGTTCTCGGTCAACTCTTTAAAAAGCCGTTTGGTCTGGGCAGGCGTGAAGGCCTTGCGTCCATCATCGTTCTTTTTGCTTGCTTTCACCTTCAAATCGACAAACAGCTTTTCAGAGGCGCGGCCATGTTTTTCTGCCCAGTCCCAGAAGCGACGGAACATGTCGAGATAGCTATTCGCGGTCTTGGTGCTGAGTGTGGGCAAGCCCGGAACTGCGATGGCTTCATGCAAGGGAAGGTCGCGGGTTTCGGGTTTGGTCTTGCGATTGACGGGCATGGACAGCACGACCTGTTTCATCTCGGCGGCGTCTTGGCGCGTAATCTGATCCATGGCTTTGTCTGGCCCGAAATACTCCACCAGTAGGGCAAGGTAGGCGTCGGCCTTGTTCCGCATCTCCTGAGACCATTGCGGCCCGTGCTCGGCCTTGAAATCGGCTGCAGCGGCGCTCAGGCTCACGGAGCGGGCCTGTTGTGGCCTTGGCGCTGTCTGGGCGGGTTTGGTGAAGGAATAGCCCTCAAGGCTCTCAGCGGCGCTTAGAATGGCTTTGATCTGGTCCCGGCGGGCCTTGCGCATCTCTTGGCGTAGGGATGGCTCGTTTTCGGCCCACTGAGCCTCTGTAAGGCCCGTTGAGGCCCGGAAGCCGTCAAGGGTGCCTGCATCAAGGTAAAGGTCTGACAGGTCGTCAAAGCCGCCTATGGCGTCCTCATGCACGTTTAACTCTTGGCGCAGGGCATCAAGGGACCGATCCGGCAGGCCGGTGTCGTTCAACCGTTCCACATACCGATCCAACGAAGCTGCAAAGTAGCTCCGCACCATGTCCCGCATCTCGTCTTGTCTGAGCCGTGCCAATGCCTTGTTATCCCGAACCAATCGCCAGCATGATGCAAGATGACGGGCAAGATCGCCAGCCCGATCTGGGCACTTCGTGCGTAAGGATATTCTGACTGTTCGGCGCTTTTGATCCTCAGCCCGAGGAAGGGGCCAACGGAAGTAGTAAACCCCGTGACGTGATGGCGACAGATAGGCGGACAGTTTCATGGGCTTGGTGCTCCACTTTGTGTCGCACTTGCCTGTCCAACTCTTAAGTCACTGATCTATATAGGAATGGCGGAGGGAACGGGACCCCCGTCGAACCTTCTCCACCCTATAAGTAGTTGAATTTGTTCGACTCAGCAGGGGACGTTTCTCCTTCAGCTTGTGTATCGAAATGGTAGGCTCGGCACATTGCAATGCCGTCCGGGGAGATCGGCATCCACCAATCGCCATCCTGCTAGATATCACCAGGGCACAAATCATGACCCGGTCGCCGTGTACCGGCCAGGTTCGGTGTGACGGTGTCGAAGCGGTGGCCGGAACTGGGGACCGGTACGACTTCGCCGTCGAAATGGCCGATTTTGCCCGTGCCGAGCGGACCGCTGCTGAAGCACGCTTAGGTCAAATAGACACCGCCTTGGCTCGCCTGCAGGACCGCGGGGCTCCCACCGGGATCCCGCCCGAGGCACGCGACATCTTGAACCAGATCGCCGTGCAGCGGGCGCAGGCGATGGCCGTTCTTGACCGCCTTCTGGATGATCGCGACGGCACGGTCCGCGACAGCGTAGAACAGGACGTCGGCTTCGTGCCGCTGCCGGATGGCCTGATCGTTCGGGGCGAGGCGATGGAAGCATTGGCAAGAGCCTCGCCCTGGTTGCAGACGCGCATCATGCTCGTCTTCCTCACGTTGTTGGTGCTCGATCTTGGGGCGATTCTGGTGATGACGGTTATGCCCGCGCCGAGAATGGTCGTTTTGGGCGAGATCCTAACGGCAGAAGTCGCGATGCAGCGGGCGCTTGCTGAAGCCGAGCAGGCAATCTGCCAGTCCAAACAGTCCATCCTCGATGCTCGCGAGATGATGACGAAGACCGAGAACGAGGTCGACCAGCGCATCACGTCTCATCGCAGGGCGATGAAGACCCGCAAGGTGGTCAGTGATCGTATCGACGACGATCTTGATGCTCGCTTCGATCCGGTCGGCTGACCGCCTTGTTGGCGTCGCGCAGGAGGTGGGCCGATCCCCGGACAAAAAATACTCCTGTTCCGGGAAAACGCAGCCGACTGACCGACTGAAAGGGTGCGAGGTCGGCGGAGAAAATCCAACCACCGACCTAACGGTCGCCCTCTCGCGGCCCTGCCGTTCGCCCCTTGGGGCGAACGGGCCCCGGAACCGAAAACGAACTCAACATCGCAGAAGAGGAAATATCATGACGAACATGCCCCTGACCCCCGCAAAGCCGCGCGCCGCGGCCCATCTTGCGGTGAACGATGAGATGGGATCGTCCATCACGAACGCGATCGAAAACCTGTCCAGCGACGCGACCATGTTGACCCGCTGGCGTCTGCGCGGCGCGCGCAGCCGGGAAGCCATCAAGCTCGCAGAGACGGCGCTCGTGGAGTCGATGGCCGCTAAGCGTCGGGCCTTCATTTACCAGGTTGGCCTGGCCGAAGATCACGCCAAGAAGATCATGCTGTCGGAGTCGATGAAGAACACCGAGGTGATCGAGCGCGAAATTGCGCGCACGATTGCCGACGCCGTGTCGAACTTCGAGAACCTGATCCTCGGCCAGGAAGAGGCGGCCTATCGGGCCGAAATCGATCTGGTTGGCGACGCACATGAAATGCTTGCGGCCGGCAAGATGAGCGAGCGGCGCTGCGAGCAGCTGATCACCAGCATCGAGGCTTCTACGGACAAGATCGTCGAAACCGTCCACCGGACGACCCGCGAAATCCTGACGAACCTCGTGAGTAATCCACGCACATGTGCCCATCGATTCCATGAACATGTGGCCACGGAGTCCACGCGCATGTGGCCACCGATTCCACGGCATGTGGCCACCCTGTTGAGATAGACCTGCGAGGCGATCTGACCCTGCCTATTCTGCGGCCCATTGAGGGAGCAGGAGAGTGAGATGGAAAGGTTGCCAATGCGCAAGATCAAGGATGTTTTACGACTGCGCGCGTCGGGGTATTCGACGCGTAGGATTTCGAACAGTTTGGGGCTGGGGCGGACGTCGACGCGCAATTATCTTCAGCGCGCCGCAGAGGCGGGGCTCTCTTGGCCTGACGTGCAGGCTCTCGATGAAGGCGTCCTTGAGCGGCAGCTTTTCCACCAAGTTGCGAGCGCCGGGGGCCATCCGTTCGTCATGCCGGACTGGGCGGAGATCAATCGGGAGTTGAAGCGCTCTGGCGTGACCCTGCGCCTGCTTTGGGAAGAATATCGCGTGTGTCACCCTGATGACGGGTATGGGTATTCCGCCTGGTGTCAGCATTACCGCGCGTGGGTGAAGCGGCTGTCCCCCTCCATGCGCCAGCGCCATGTTGCGGGTGAGAAGGTGTTCGTCGACTATTCCGGTGTGCGCATGGAGGTGACGGATCCCGCCACTGGCACGCGTTATCCTGTTGAGTTGTTCGTCGCGGTGTTGGGCGCGTCGAATTACACCTATGCCGAGGCCAGCTGGAGCCAGACCCTACCGGACTGGATCGGTGCGCATGTCCGCGCGTTTGAGTTCTTCGGCGGGGCACCGGCCTTGATCGTGTCGGACAATCTCAAATCTGCCGTCGTGCGCGCCTGCTTTCATGAGCCAGGCGTCAACCGCAGCTACACTGATCTTGGACGCCATTATCATACGGTCATTCTCCCGGCCCGGCCTTACAAACCGAAGGACAAGTCGAAAGCAGAAGGCGGGGTGCTGCTGGTCCAGCGCTGGATTGTTGCGCGGTTGCGCAATCGGGCGTTCTTTTCGCTGGAGGAGATGAACGCGGCAATCCGGGAAGAATTGACGCAGCTGAATGCCCGCGTCAGCCGTCACCTTGGCGCCTCACGCCAGCAACTCTTTGAGCAATTGGACCAACCCGCACTGATCCCGCTGCCCCCGACACGCCATGCCCATGCCGATTGGAAGAAAGTCACCGTCGGAGCCGATTACCACATCCGCATCGACGACCATTACTATTCCGTTCCCTACAGCCTCGCTCGTGCGGCCCTTTGGGTGCGGATCACGGCCAGCACCATCGAGGCGTTTCAGGGCGGAAATCGTGTTGCGAGCCATCAGCGTGCAGGCCCACAGGACGGACGCGACACGACGGTAAAGGCGCATATGCCTGCCAAACACCGTCACTATGCTGAAATGACCGCCGAGAAAGTCCGGACCGATGCACAAACAGTCGGACCGAACGTGGTCACACTCGTCGAGGTCATCCTGCGCAACAAGCCAAGGCCGGAACAGGGCATCCGCGCCTGTGTCGGCATCCTCAGGCTGAAGCGCGGCTCTGGCTCCGAGAGGCTGGATGCGGCCTGCGCCCGGGCACTGGCGCTCAATGCCTGCTCGCTCAAATCCGTCACCTCCATCCTGAAGAACCGACTCGAGACCCAGCCCGTCGAGACTGCGCCGGAGGCACCCACCATTGCCCACGCGAACATTCGCGGAGCGCATTATTTCCACTGAACCAAAGGAGACACCGAATGCTCACACACCCCACCCATGAGGCGTTGCGCACGCTCAAACTCGACGGCATGGCCGAGGTATTCGCGGAGTTGCTGGCCCACGACGGCAGTCGGCAGATGGACCCTGTCGAATGGATCGGCCTGATGCTTGATCGCGAGAGTGCTGCCCGTGATAGCCGTCGCTTCCAGACGCGCTTGGGCGCCGCAAAACTGCGCGAGACCAGCGCTTGCATGGAAGATGTTGATTATCGCGCCGCGCGCAAACTGGACCGCGCGCTGTTTCAGAGCCTGAAAGACGGTGTCTGGATCGCCAAACATCGCAGCATCCTGATCACAGGACCATGCGGAGTTGGAAAGTCCTGGCTGGCCTGCGCTTTGGGTCATGAGGCCTGTCGGCAAGGCAAGGTCACCCTCTACTTCCGGATGCCCCGCCTCTTCGGCGAACTGGCCACAGCGCGGGGTGATGGAAGCTACGAGCGCATCTTCCGCAAGATCGTGCGCGCCGATGTTCTGATCCTCGATGACTGGGGGCCGGAATAAATGACCGCCAGCCAGCGCCGCGACCTGATGGAAATTGTCGATGACCGTTACGGCCGCAAGGCAACCATCGTCACAAGTCAACTTCCGGTGGAAAAATGGTATGACATCATCGGTGACCCGACCTTTGCCGATGCGATCCTCGACAGACTGGTGCATCACGCCCACCGGATCGCACTCGACGGCCCCTCCATGCGCAAAAATTCCCGCCCTGAGATATTGGCCGACACCAATGAGGCCGCACAATGATCATCACGGCGCGCTCAGGCTTTGCCCACAGGGCCCACCCACGCACCCGCCGCCGCCAGCTATTTGATAAGCGCTGCGCCGGGCGCGCGGGTCCCCCCATGGACAAAGCCACATCAGCCGTCAGCATTGACCCAGACGTGAAAATCACGTCATGAATAAATCGCCTCGCAGATCACCTCACGGGGGTGGCCACATGTCATGGAATGACTGGCCACATGTCCGTGGAACAGGTGGGCAAGTGCCGTGGAATACTCAGGTCAAGGACAGGGGCGCGCCGCTGACCTTCTACGATTATCCGGCGGAACACTGGAACACATCCGGACGTCGAACCCGCCCTCTCGTGCATGTAAACATGCCCTGCCCGGCAATAATCGAAAGCACCTTCGCCACCGTCCGGCATCGCACGAAACGCACCGAGGGGTGCCTCAGCCGCGAGACCGGTCTGGCCCTTCTCGGTGATGCAAGCATCACCTGTCAGGCAGTGCATGGCGTTCAAGCTGATGATCCTTCTCGGGACATTGCCGCGCAATGCCTTGCCAGGCAATGGTCGGCGCAGAAGAAATGGCGCAAACGCGACGGCCAGAACCGCCTGCCCGAGATCATCCAGGGGATTGAGTTTCGCGACGGCATCCGCCAGCTTCAAGCCGCCGCCCGATCAAGCGTCACCACCTTTTGCGCATATTTCGATAGCGATGCGGTCAGGATTGAGTGGTGGACCACCACCCTAATATGTCGAAGCTGAACGGCCTTATCGCAGTCGTTGGCCGTGAATGTCGAACAGGCGCAGGTCGCCCGGATTGGCCGTGATCTGCAAGACGGCCCCCATCTCAGCGGAGACATCGCGTTCGACCTCGATCACGCAGGGGATATCTCCTGCCACATGGCCATGAAGCAGAGTCGTGCCACCCAGAAATTCCGGGAACGTCACGGTGAAAGGCAGTGCCGGCTCCTCCTGCCCGGCCAGTCGCATGTGTTCGGGACGCACCCCTGCGACGATTTTGGCGCCCTCATTTTCCTTGGGTCGGAGCGACGACGGCAGAGGCCAGCTGTCTTCTCCAATGTGGACCGCGCCATCACGCAATGTCGCAGGAAACAGGTTCATCTTCGGTGATCCGATGAAGCCTGCCACAAAGACGTTGCCGGGATCGTCATACAGCTGGGCCGGTGTTCCGGTCTGTTCCACCCGGCCGTCGCGCAGAACCACTATCTTGTCGGCCAAGGTCATGGCTTCGGTCTGATCATGCGTGACATAAATCATGGTGTTGCCGAGTTCGCGGTGCAGGCGGGCGATTTCCATTCTCATTTCCACCCGCAGCTCGGCATCGAGATTGGAAAGCGGTTCATCGAACAAGAACACCTGCGGGTCGCGCACGATCGCCCGCCCGATTGCCACGCGTTGCCGCTGTCCGCCGGACAACTGGCCCGGCCTGCGGTCCAGAAGTGGCGTCAGTTGCAACACGTCGGCGGCGGCATTGACCTTGCGCGCCACCTCCTCCTTCGGGCGGTGGGCCATCTTCAACCCGAACCCCATGTTCTGGGCCACCGACATATGCGGGTAAAGCGCGTAGGATTGAAAGACCATCGCGATCCCCCGCACCGACGGGTCGTCATCCGTGACATCGTGGCCCGAGATGAGGATATCGCCATCCGTCACTTCCTCCAGCCCAGCGATCAATCGCAACAACGTGGACTTGCCGCAGCCCGAGGGGCCGACAAACACCACGAATTCACCGCCGCGCACCGACAGGTCGATACCGTGCAGCACTTCGACCTGGCCGAATGCCTTGGTAATGCCGCGCAGCTCCAGCCCGGCAACCTCCTGCCGCGCCGCAATTTCGGAAATCGCAGTCATCAGCCACGCTCCTGCCGGACCCAAACCAGCATCTCTCCGCCTTCGCGGTTGTCCCAGGCATGATAGGGCACTGCCTTTATATGAACCGTTTCCCGCACTGGCGCCTTGCGCGAGTAAAGCCCCTCGCCCAAGTAACTTTCACGCTGCGCCTGGGTCGTGGCCGCAATGTGGCCGGTCAACCCGTCAACTTCGACACTCTCGAACTGCGCGTCGGCGGCCAGAACCAGCGAATTGAGCGCCGCGCCGTTATCGACCTCTTCCAAGCAATAGACCAACGGGCCGCGCATCAGGGCGATACGACCCTGGTTGTTGGGGACAAGGGGATTGGCGTGAACCGTCTCGACCGGCATCTCCATGTGCAGCGTTACCCGATCTCCCTTCGACCAGCACCGCCATATCCGCAGATACCCGTTCTCGGCCTCAGCCACATCGACCGTCTCGCCATTGACCGTTACAGCGTGGCCCCGCGCCCAGCCCGGAAGACGCAGCGAAAGGGCAAACTCCGCCTCGCCCTCGGGCTCGATCTTCAGGACGATCTGCCCGTCATAAGGATATCCCGTCTCTTGCGAGATTTGCACTTTCTTGCCCGCAACCTCAAGCGCGGCACTGCCCGCACAATAAAGGTGCACCGCAACTTCGCTTTCCGCGATCCCGTAGGCATAGGTGCCAACCGATGCCAGCAGCCTTGAAATATTGGGCGGGCAGCACGGGCAATGGTGCCAGTCCCAGCGGTGATGGTCGCCCCGGCTTTCCAGCGGGTTCTCGTAGAAGAAATTCGTGCCGTCCATCGACAGCCCAGCCAGCGCGCAATTGTAGAGTGCGCGCTCCATCACGTCACCATAGCGGACGTCGGGCCCACGGCCCAGCATCCGCGACGCCCAGAAAACCAGAGCAACCGCCGCGCAAGTCTCGGCATAGGCCGTTTCGTTTGGCAGGTCGAAATCGAAGGTCAAGCCCTCGTTGGTCTCGGATGGTCCGAAGCCGCCGTGAATGTAGAGATTTCGTTGTGTCAGATGGTCCCACAGCCCCTCAAGCGCGGGCATCAGGCTGTTATCGCCAAACTCGGTCGCCACGTCCGCCATCCCGGCATAAAGATAGGCTGCCCGCACCGCGTGGCCGACAACCTCGCGCTGTTCGCGCACCGGCTTGTGGGACTGCGAATACTCGTAGGTTCCGAAATGGTAATCCGCGAGTTGCGCGCCGCGCGCTCCGGCCTCCTGGTCGTAGTAGTGGGGCTGTGTGCCGCGTTGATCGATGAAGAACTTTGCAAGGTCGAGGTAGCGCTGTTCGCCGGTGGCACGTCCCAGCTTGACCAGCGCCAGCTCGATCTCCTCGTGGCCGGGATAGCCCCGCATCCGCCCCTCTTGCGTGCCAAAGAGGCCATCGATGTGGTCCGCATAGCGGCACATGATGTCCATCAGCTTGCGCTTGCCGGTTGCGTGGTAATAGGCCACCGCCGCTTCCATCAGATGGCCGGCGCAATAAAGCTCGTGGCAATCACGCAGGTTGGTCCAACGCTTGCCCGGCTGGATCCGCAGATACCACGAATTGCAATATCCGCTATCTTCCTGCAGCCGCCCATAGGCGTCGATCACCGCGTCAACCTGGGCCTCCAGATCGGGGTCGGGCCTGCGATACAGGGCATAGGCCGCGGTCTCGATGCTCTTGGCTATATCGCTGTCCCAGAACATCTGGCTCGTCACGGTCGAATTGGTGCCTTGGAAGGGGATGCGCTGGCCGGGGTTCGGCCTTTCGGGGTCGATCTGGTCGAGCATACCCGCATTGACGCATCGGTCGAACAGGATCCGTGCGGTCGATGTGGCGATGGTGTCGATGCGCGGACCGAAGAAGCCCTCGACCCGCACCTGGTTCACGGTGGGCGGGCGAAAGGCGGCCTTGGCCTGCAACTTGTCGGCGGCGGCGGAGGAAGCTAATTCGTTCACTGGACTTGTCCTTCTTGGGGGAAGTCACTTCACCGCACCGGCCGTCAGGCCGCGGATGTAGTGGCGTTGGAGAATGAGAAACAGGATGAGGCATGGGATCATCATGACGGTCACGCCCGCTTGCACCGCGCCCCAGTCAACCGATCCGAAACGGCCGGATCGCACGGATGTCATCAGCACCGGCAGGGTGTATTTGCTCTGGTCGGTCAGCAGCACGAGGGCTGCCAGAAACTCGTTCCAGGCGTTGAGGAATGCGAAAAGACCGACCGTCACGATACCGGGCAACACCAGCGGTCCCATCACGTATACGAGCATTCTCAGATCGCGCACACCGTCGATCCGCGCGGCCTCCTCGATCTCTTTGGGCACCGCGTCGAAGGCGTTGCGCATCATGAAAACCGAGAACGGCAATTGCAGCGTCGTATAGATCAGCACGAGGCCAGTCAGCGTGTTTTGCAAGCCCAGAGACGCCAGCAGCAGAAAGAGCGGCGTCAGGATCGACTGGAACGGCACCATGATCGTCGCGAGTATCAGCACGAAGATCATCGGCTTGAGCGGGAACCGGAACCGCGAGAAGCCGTATCCCGCCAGAACCGACACCAGCACCGTCAGGATGGTCGTGCCCAAGGCCACGTACAGCGAATTGCCCGTGTGTTGCAAAAGCGAGGCGCCGAAACCGTCCAGCCGAACATAGCTGTCGATGCTCGCCCCCTCGATCGGCCACGGCGGCAGTGGCGGCTGACCAGACTCCGCCGGTGTCCTGAAGCTGGCCAGCACCACGATGGCGATTGGCGCAAGAAACAGGAACGCCACGAGAAGGGCCGTCACATGATAGAGGATCCGGTAGGGACGCATAAAGGGCCGACGGCGGGCTGTGCGTGGCATAACCCGATCAGGGGCTGTCTTTGTGGTTACGGTCACGACCCATCCTCCCTGTCGCGCAACAGCCTCAGCTGGATTGCGCTCAGCACCAGCAGAATCCCCAGGAGCACCACCGAAAGTGCGGCCCCATAGCCCAGCCGGAATGACACGAAGCTTTCGTTGAAGATCCAGTAGACGGCGGTGATCGTGCTGTTCTGCGGCCCGCCGTTCAGGATGATGTAGAACTGATCGAATGCCAGCATCGACCCCGACACACACAGGATCAAGGCCAGCGCAAAGGGCCGACGCACCAACGGCATGGTGATGAACCGGAATCTTTGCAGCGCCCCCGCCCCGTCGATCCGGGCGGCCTCGAGGTAGTCGCGCGGGATGGACTGCAACCCACTCATCAGGATGACCATGAAAAAGCCGACCATCTTCCAGACGACCATCACGTTCACAGACCAGAAGGCCAAGCCGTAATCGGCGTTGATGTTCACGCGCCGCTCGGTCAGGCCGAGATTCTGCATCAAAGGCGAGAACAGCCCGGAATCGACATTCGAGAGCCACGCCCAAAGAAGGCTGGCCGAGGCGAAGCCGATCACGACGGGCAGGAAATAGGCCGTCCGGTAGAAGGCCGTCGCACGGCCGGGCCGTTCGACCATCAGCGCCAGGATCATGCCAAGCCCCAGCAGACCGATCGTCACTGCGACGGTGTAGGTGCCGGTAAAGCTCAGCGCACCCCAGAAGCCACTGTCGCCCCACATACGTTCGTAATTAGCGAAGCCGACCCAGCGCTTCTGTCCCATCAGGGGCCAGTCGTGCAACGACATCCATATCGTCATCCCCAGCGGGATGGCGAAGAACACCGCGACCAGTGCCAAGGCGGGCGCCACATAAAGCAACCCGATCATGTCCCGCCGCCGACGTCGCCGACGGCGCAACGCGATGCGGGACGGGCGCGGCACCGCATCGGCAACATCAATCTGTTCGGGCATGGCTCGATACTTTCAAGGCAGGCGCAGCCGCCGCGGAAGTTGCGGCGGCTGCGCGGGACATTCGGATCAGTTGGCGTCGTCGATGATCGATTGCATCTCGGCCTCGCCTTGCGCCAGCGTCTCACCCACCTCATCGGCGGTGCCATAGAAAGCCCTGTTCAGCGTCGTGATCCACGGTCCGTTTGCAGAGTTGATCAGATCGTTGAACACCGGCGAAAAGGGCGTCCGTCCGTTTGTCATCGCGTCGGCGGCCAGAATATAGCGCGGATCAAGCCCTTCCAGAGCCTCTTCGGCGATGTCGCTGCGCACCGGCAAGGCGCCGCCCGCGGCCAACAATCGCTGCCCTTCAAGCGAATAGGCAAACTCGATGAACGCTTCGATGGCAGGCATCTTGTCGTCGTCGGTGGCGGCGGAGACGACGAAGTTGTCGCCCCCCGCGAACGATGACCAGGCGCCATCCTTGCCCGGCAGATAGCTGACGCCGTAATCCAGATCGGGATATTGCGTGTTCAGCGCCCCGATGGCGAAGGCGCCTGAAGGCGTGATGCCGATATTGCCGTTGGCGAAGGCGGCGAAGAAATTGATCCCCCCATCGGTTTGCGATCCGGCCGGCACCAGCCCGTCCTCGACCATGGCCCGATAGAATTCGACCCCTTCGCGCATCTGTGGTGAATCGAAGCGCGCCTCGGAACCATCGGAGCTGAACAGCTCGCCCCCCGAAGCCCAGACCATCGGCATGAAGGTGAAGATGTTGCAGCCACCGCAGGCACCGGAAAAGTAGAAGCCGTAGGTCTCCTCTCCCAACGCGTCGATCGCCTCGGCATGTTCCCGAATTTCGGCCCAGGTCGTGGGGGCCACGTCCGGGTCGAGCCCTGCCTCCCGATACAGATCCTTGTTCCAGATCAGCACCGAACTGTCGGCCGAAAACGGCAGGCCGTAGATGCGATCCTCGACAGTCCCGACGGACAGGTGTGCGGGCGACAGGCTATCGAAATAATCCAGATCCTGTGCAAATTCGGTCAGGTCCCGGAGCTGCCCCGCCGCGCCGAAGGCGGGCGTGTAGATGAGGTCGAGCGACAGCGCATCGGGCGCGGAACCACCAGCAGAAGCAATGGCGTATTTCTGAACCAGTTCCGCCGTCGGCACGATTTGAAGCTCGGCTGAATGCTCGCTTTGCGCATTGAACGCCTCAACGATCTGCGGCATGAAATTCGAGCCGTCGGCACGCACCCAGAGACTGAAGGTCTCGGCCATCACGGGCGCGGGCAGTGCGACAGTGGCGAGCAAAAGCCCACCGATCAACCTGTTGTGTGACATTTGGTATCCTCCCTTTGGTTCCCGCCGCCATGGCGGGACGTTTCGTTGGTTCGTGGTTCAAGGTCGGCCCCACCTCCTCCGCAGGACCGACGTTCGACAATCCGGCCAGGCAACCTGCGCAAGCCGGGTTCAACATCCTTTCCGTCGATAAGATCAAGCATGGTCCGTCCGACGACGCGACCGAGTTCGAGAAGTTCCATGTCCACCGTGGTCAATGGCGGACGGGTAGCCTTGGCGAAAATCTCCCAGTTGTCGAACCCCACGACAGCCAGATCGCCCGGCACATCGACCCCTATGCTGGTGGCTGCATCGATCAGCCCACGCGCGATCTGGTCGTTGCCGCAGAACACAGCATCGGGCCACTCTGCCCGCCCCGGAGCCAGAAGCTCCAGCGCGGCGGTGTATCCACATTCCTCGGACCAGTTGCCGTAGCAGACATCCCCAAAGGGCGACAAATTTGCTTCGGCCAGGGCTTCCTCCCAGCCTCTCACTCTCAGGCTTGAAGCTTCGAAATCTTTTTTACCGGTTACGTGCGCAATCCGACAACAGCCGCGTGCGACCAGATGTGAAACCGCCATATGGGCATTAAGCTGATCATCGGGCACGAAACCGATAGCATCAGGCGGACAGGACGCATTGGCATAAATGACCGGAATCCCGAGGTCGGGAAGCTCGAACGGGAGGCCGCGGTCAATCCGCTTGCCCGCGATTACAAGGCCATCGACCCGGCGATCCTGCATGGCGTCGATATTTGCCTTCACGCGCTCGGCGTCGTCCTCTCCCGCGCACAGAAAAACCGACACGCCGCGATCAGCCATCGACGACGACAACCCGGCTGCCACCGGCAGGGTAAAGCGGCCGTATGTGTCGTTCGTGATCAGGCCCACAGCGAAGGACCGCTTACCGACCAAGCCGCGCGCGATGGAGTTCGGCCGGTAGCCCAGCTCCGCCGCGGCGGCACGCACCCGGTTACGGGTCTCCGGCGTCATCCGCCCGATTTCGTTCAGCGCCCGCGACGCGGTGGTGACGCTGACGCCTGTCTGCCGCGCCACATCGCGGATCGTGACCCGGCAATTTGCGGGCGCAGTATTTTCTGGCAGATCGTCATCCGGCATCAATCGGCTCCGAAAGTTCGGAACAGTATCCAAACCCCTGAGGTGTACAATGAGCAAACGTTTACTCATGTTGAGAAAACGTTATCTCAAACGAACCAAGCCTGTCAATCGCCCATCTCAGAGGCCTTGATGATGTGACCGCCCCAGACGGCATTGATGTGCCAAGGTGGGTCTGCAACGATCCGCAAAGGAGAGCGGTCATGTCGGAGATTGCCACGGTCGGGCTCGATCTGGCGAAGAATGTGCTTCAGGTGCATGGAGCAGACGGCGCTGGTCGATCGGTCTTGCGCAAGAAGCTGGAGCGCATGTTCTGGCGTTTTTGAGCGATCTTCCGTCGTGCGTTGTCGCGATGGAAGCCTGCGGCGGCGCCCACTTCCGGAGCCGGGAGATAGAGAATCCGGGCCATGATGTGCGACAAAACCCGCCTGCCAACGCCAAGCCCTTCGTAAAGCGGCAGAGGAATGATGCGGCAGATGCCGAGGCGATGCCTGTCGTCGTGAAACGAATACGACCCCGGCGTGGGCACCCCCCGTCCGTCGGGAACGATCCGTTCCAAAAGTACCGGTTCGAGTGTCGCCCTTTGATCATACGGAACGACCCTGACGCGCACATTTCCATCGCGTGAGGCCGCCACGAACAGGGGGGCAGAGACGGCGCATCACCTCGTGCAACACCGTAGGATGCCAAAGCTGGCCAAGATCATGGATGACGCCGAGCACGATGTGCTGGCCTGCATGACCTTTCCCAAGGAACATCGCGCCAAGTTGCATTCGACGACCCCCCCCATCTCGGGCATGCAGGCATGCCCTGCCTGGCAAAGATCGAACGTCTGAACGGCGAAATCGAGCGCCGCACCGACGTCGTCGGCATCTTTCCCAAAGACGATGCCATCACCCGCCTGGTCGGCGCGCTCCTCCTCCAACAGAACGATGAATGGGCCGTCCAGCGGGCGCGATACATGGCACTGGAAACCATGGCACCTCTGAGCGATGATGCCATCGTCAGCCTGCCCGTCGCCGCGCGCTGATCAACCAGGCCCGCGCCGGACGTCACGGTGAGCCCAACGGCCACATACAACAATCAATGGGACACGATCGCGGCAATCTCAACCGGAAGAAAACCCGGCGTCTCAGCAGCCTGTTCTTCAACAATATCCAGATCAGGTGCGGACTTGGGATCACGCAACCACTTGTGGATCAGATTGGTATTCATTGCATATCGCCGGGCAACCCGCGCGACCGAAACACCCGGCGCGCAAGTTTGCCCGCAGATCGATAGCTTCTCCCCATCCGACTAGAACCGCTTCTTCTGACCCTTCTTGCCCGACATATCTGCCCTCAAGATGTCCACTACCGATGGTGGACAATATCAACACACGCTGTGAAGCGGGAGTGCAGGCACACCGGACGCTTTCGCCCCAGCACAGGATCCTGGTCAGCCGGGCCATGGCCGAAATGATGCTCTGCGCGCCCGATGTTCTGGTGCCCGCGCGTGCGTTTTTGGGGCAGGCGGGGGTGCGGCGCATGGTGGGCGGGCTGGTGCGCTATCCCCATATTCTGTTCGCGCGCCACCAGGTCGTTCCATCGCAAGGTTTGCCCAGCGAAAGCGATCTGCCCGGTGTAGAATCCCTATCCACCATCACGCCCCGCGCTCGGGCCGATATCATGGCGCCGTTTCCCGGGTTGGCTCCGCGATCCGGGGGCCTATGGCCCCGCCCCACGCCCACCTTGCGCACGTACAAGGCGCAGGCCCTGCTGGCCGCCTAGGGTAGGATCAGCAACCAGCCCCAGACGGTGATCAGGCTAAGCGCGGTGCCGATCAACACGCCCGAAGCCGCCACACGACGCGCGGCGCCGTACATATCGGCGAAGATATAGGTGTTGATGCCCGGCGCCATGGCGGCGGTGATCACCGCCGCGCGCAACGCATCGGTGTTCAGCCCAAGCGCGGTGCCGAGGCCATAGGCGATGGCGGGGTGCACCACCAGCGAACAGCCGCACACCCACAGCACCGCGCGCACATCGCCCTCGGGGCGGTAACGCACCAGCGCGCCGCCCAGCCCGAGCAGCGCGAGGTTCTGCAAGGAAGCAGGCGTGGTTCCGACCCATGCGGAGCCGTCGTAAACGAGCAGAAATTCCTCGTCCTCGACCCATGCGCGCCAGCCTGCGCGGGGCGGCAGGCGCTGCCAGCTGCCATCGGTGAATACCGCGACATTCAGGTCCCAGCCCGCCCAGTCACCGGTGCCGCCGCTGGCAACAACGTATCGGTCGCCGTCGGCGGGACCTCCAGGCGGCTCGGTCAGGTCGCGGTCGAGAACGGAAAGCTGGATCAGCCCGTCGAGGATGCGCAGCGCCTCGTTGTGGGTGACATGCTTCTGGGCCTGCGCCGCCAGAATGTAGGGCAGCAGCAGGTTGGTAGTCGTATCAGACATGGGATGGCCTTCAGAATGTGAGCGTGACGGTTTTGGCCGCTCCCCGCCCGATCAAGGCGGAGATCTGGAAGATGCGGATGTCGAGCGTGTCGCCGGGCGCGAGCAGCCCGCCCCAATCGGTGGTTTGCTGGGCGGCCGTGTAGATCGCGCTGGTCGTGGTCGCGTTCAGCACCCGCTTGACCGTTGCACCATCGAGGATCTCGACCTCATAGGCTTCGACCTCCTCGATGAGCGGCACCTCAACCGCACCCCAACTGTCAGCCGCGAGGGCTCGGGACCGACGTGCCCAGCGGATCGTCAGATCGCCCGGTATGCGCGGCTTGCGCCATGGCTGCTCGACATGGGCCACCGAGAACGGCCGCAGACCCACGCCAACTGGCGTGAAGGCTTGCGCCACATAGGTCTCGTCGCTGACCGGGCGGCTTGCGGGGCCGATGCGCCAATTCCACGGAAGCCCGAGATCGGCCTCGGCGATCGGCAATGACGCCATCGCCGCGTCCAGCACCACGACCCGCGCGCCTGCCTGAACCGGGTTGGCCATAGCCGCTTCCGTGCCGCGCTGGCCACGCAGCAGGCGCGTCAGGCGATAGCGGCCCGGTGCGATCAGCTCGGCGACGCCTGCCTGCACGATCTCCCAGACACCTAGCGCGGACTCAACTGCCAGCGCATTGGCCCCGCCGAACAGTGTCAGATCGGTGACACTTTCCAGCGTGCCGGAAAGCAGATCGATCACCAGCGCATTGCCGAGATCAAACCGCGATGTCGGACCAGAATAGAATTCCGAGACCAGCGTCCCGATCCGGGCACGGCCGCCAAAGGTGGTCAGCAGTTCAAATCCATCCGTCGATGGGCTGCGAAACACCGCCATCTCGCCCGGCCAGGGAACCGCATGCGCCGCAACCAGCGGCCGATGCGCGGGCTGGTCCTCGGTCAGTTGCGGCAGGTCCATCAGCACCGCGTCCGGCGCGCCGAACACCACGGCGCGCGTCAGCGACGCCGCGCGGGGATCGCCGGGCGGCAGATCGTAGGTCGCGCGGTCCTGGCGGACGGCCTCGATGCCGCGCGCCCCGGCGTCGGCGATGGAGACGAGCCGCAGATCGACCAGCCGCCCGTCATGCGCGAGCCGGATCGCGTCGGCCGGATCGAGCGCGAGCCGCGAGGGCGGCAGTCGGAATGCCGCCGTCTCGCGCCCTACCCATGCTTCCATCAGCGCGCGGCGGCAGCGGCGCTCGGCCTCCTCTGGCGGGACCGCCATGGGGAAGCTTTCTGAGGCGATGCGGGTGGTGTCCACAGTGATGCGGCGCGCCTCGACGAGGGCGGCATCGTAATCTTCGTCGGCCCGCGCTACTTGCCATTTGAGGGCCTGCGGCAGTTCCGTCTCCTGTGCGCGGGTGAGTTCCAGCACGTCGCCCTCTCGGGCAGCCACCAGATCGTCGTGCGTCACGCTGGCCACGGCCGCGCGCCCACGCATGACGAAACGGATCGTGCCCTCGGTCTCCACCGCGTCGAACCCGAAATGCCGCGACAGCGTGGTGATCGAGGCGCGTGGGCTTTCCAGTGCGCCAATGGCGTAGCCTTCGACCGCGCCCCAGAGTCCGGTGACGTCGATCCGGGCCTCGGGCATTCCCGCACGCACGCAGAGATGGCGCACAAGGGCCGCCAGCGACACCGCGCCAAGCCTCCCGGTCAGCCAATGTCCCAGCCGCCAATTTGCCCCATCGGTCCAGACGTCGGTCAGCGCCGGGAAGAACGGATAGGGTCGCGCGTCCCAGGTCCAAGCGGCGCATTCCGGCACATGCACCATGCGCCCGTCATAGACGGACGACACCGGGTTGTTCGCGGGCGTGCCCCACCAGAGATAGGTCGCCTCCAGATAAGTACGTTGGATGGCATCGTCCCGCCAGCCCCGCGAGAAATGCGGTGTGAAGCTCTCGGACGACTTCGGGTCGAAGAATACATTCGGCTGGTTGGTGCCGCGATCGATGGCGGGGCAGCCAAGCTCGGTGAACCAGATCGGCTTCGACTGCGGCGCCCATGCCGTCGGCGTCCCGCTCTCCACCCCACCGGGGCGGTCGTAATGCGCGTTCGACCACCAGGCGCGCGGATCCTTGTAGCGGAACACCC
>NZ_FWFZ01000081.1 GCF_900172355.1 Roseisalinus antarcticus
CCAAGATGGCCTACGAGTTCTGCCGCACCCGTCTCGCCCGTCGCATCTGGGCGATCAAGGGCCGTGGCGGCCCAGGCATCCCGGTCTGGCCCCGCCGCCCCACCCGCACCAACAAGGGCAAGATCCCGCTGTTCATCGTCGGCGTCGATGCCGTGAAGGACGCAGTTTACGCCCGCTTGAAACTGACCGCACCCGGCCCCGGCGCAATCCATTTCCCCCGCCGTCTCGATGCGGACTATTTCCGCCAGTTGACCGCCGAACGCGTCGTCACCCGCTTCGAGAAGGGCCGCCCGATCCGCTCATGGCAGCCCAAGCGCGACGGCGAACGCAATGAAGCGCTCGACACCTTCGTCTACGCCCATGCCTCCCTGCACGGTCTGATCAGTATGGGGATGCGGCTGAACGAAGAGGCAGAGCACGTGGTCTCCCTACAAGCGAAGCCAGTCGGCCAAGCAAGTCGCGTAGTCCGATCCGCGTGGATGAACTGACTCATACAAACAGAAAATCGTCTACCAACTCAACACGGAAAACGACATCCTCGTAATCGCGGTCACCACCGCCTGTCAGATCTTCGAAGCCAACCGAAATAGCCTCCCCACCAACATCAACGCCCGACAAGGCATGCTGAACACCGTCAGAATTCATCTCTTCTGCAAAGCTGTGGAACACCATTTCATCAACAACATCGCCATTCACTGCGATAAAGATATCAGCTCCATCAGAGATATTTGCAGTGACGCCTGAACTGTTGACGAAGCTGAATGTGTCGCCATCGGCGATAGTAGCTACCCAATCGGCTGCATCCTGAACGATGAAGAAACCCAGCTTGTGGCCTGCCTCGACATCGGTAACAGTGGCTACGGCGGATTTGTCGGCATTCGCGTTTTCAAAGAGGATGCGGGTATCAACGATGTTGCCACTTGCATCAATCTCATAAACACCAACGACATTGTCATAGCCTGCGAAACCCATATCACGCAGCGTGACCCTGAAATCCGTCGAGCCATCGCCTTTCAGAAAATCTTGATTGATGATCCCGTTTACAAGACCCGGATCGATAGCCTGCGCCTCTTGAAGTATAGGTAGGAAAGTTTCGAATGTCACAGCTGTGTTGCTACCATCGGCAACCGCCATGAAGTCGCCGCCACTGAAATCACCTTCGAGGGTGACAGTGCTATCGGAAGTGCCGTCTCGATCACTATCAACTTCCAGAATCGCCGACCCCGAGAACACACTGAGTTGTTCGCGAAGGAAATTGATACTATCGAATAACAGTGTTTTCAAAGTGTCGAACCCGGTAATTACGTCACCTTTAAGTCCCAGAAGCGTACCAGAGACCGACCCTAACCCCGTTGCGAGATTGAATTCTTCCTTGGTTTCGGAAGCTTCGAGATCATTCTGGCCAACTAAGCCGTTAACAACCTTGAAAACATCATCGCCCGTTGCGCCACCCGTCAAAAATTCAAAGTTGGTTACATAGATGGCCGAGCCCAATGATTGATCACCAGTATCCGCGACCGCGATCTTGATAGAGTTCCAACCCTGTTGAAGAGCTGGGCGGACAGAGAGCGCGGCGAAGCCATCCCATTCGGTGGCATACGTTCCGCTTTCATTGTCGACAAAGTTCAAAGCGACATTTTGGTCGAGTACGCTAAGGGGCGTGTTGGGATCACCATTGAACAGTGCCTTGTTCTCATCAACTTCGAAATTTCCGTCACGGTCATCGTCCACCCAGACGGCGGCCACATCAACAAAGCTCGAGTTCGAGAACTCAGGATACTCATCTGATCCAAAGACGATATCGAAACGGATTCCATCCACATCTGGATCATCGACAAAGATATCGAACGTGAGAACGGACGCGTCTTGTGTTGACCCGGCGGCTGGGAAAGCAGCTCGCACCACATCAAAGAGATCGGAATCACCGTCTGTTCCGTGTTCGATGGTGAAACCGGCTTCGGTATTCGATGCGCCGGGGAATCCTCCCGAGGACAGGAGGATGCCACCGCTCAGGTTGATACCGGCACCAGGAATATCGAAGTCGCTTACGAGGAAGGCCGCGCTTTCGCTGCCGGTGTAGGTGACGTTGGAGATTGCGGAGCCGAAGATGGATTTGAGGTAGAGCTCGGCGACGTCGCTGCCGTCTGATACTCCAAAGTCGGCGGCGGCATCAGCAAATGAGATCGTTTCGGGAACGCCATCGTCGGGAAATACGCCGGAAGGAGCGCCATCAGTTCGCTTTATGGTTAATTTATAGCCACCGTGAAAAAAATCAGAGCCACCAGAACCAATGGCGATAAAGTAATCTCCAGAATTTTCTGGAGTCCAAGAAATAGCGGCGTCTTTTCCGATTACATCGTCATGGCTCAAATCTCCTGTTCCACCAACTCTCAAATCCGTGTTGTCAGGGTCTCTGATGGTAAAAAGCGTGTCTTCAAGTTCAATAATCCCGTCAGAACCTTCTCCAGAAACTCGAATGAAGTAAGTTTCGCCGGCAACCGCAGAGAACTTAATCCAATCTGTTTCGGTGCCGATTGCGCCATCCTTGATAGCTTGACCATATTCGATAGCGCCCGTAAATTCCCATAAGTCAGATGAGCCATCGTCAAGAAGATGGATGGGTGTTGAGCTATCGTCGGGTATCGAATCGACAAACGATGGAGCGATGAGCTGTAATTTTTCCGTATCAAGTGTGGTTCCAGTAGCGGTTGCACCGAACTCCACTCCGATTGCGTATGTGCCTTCTGTTCCAGGAGCCGCCAGTCCAAGCTCACCCGCCTTCGCAACAATCTCTCCATCCGTGAGTCCGAAAAAGGCTGGATAGTCCTTGTTATAGATAAAAATCGAGCCGGTTGGGGAAATGGATATGTGATCTGGAATTTGAAGAATTGAAAAATGCAGATGCGGTCCAGTAGTGAACCCTCCGCTGTTACCAGAAAGACCAATTATTTGCCCTTGTACTACACTATCGCCAAGACTCACTTCATAATCCGAGAGATGGGCATAGAGGGTGTATAATCCATTGCCGTGTGAGATGATAACAACATCACCAAAACCAGCATTAACGGAAGCTCGTACGACCGTTCCGGAATCCGATGCAATGACATTACTACCCGTCCCAACCGGAAAATCGAGGCCTTTATGCCCAGGATAGCCATCTAGATCGAGAATGGCATTTTTTTCCAATGGAAGCTGAAAAGTCATTTTGTTCCCCCGAACCGCTTAAAAAGTCGCAGTCTTGCGCTGTTGATACGAAGCTAACGCAAGATTCGTTCGCCGTCACCAATTTTTTTACCACGTTTCGACCAAGTATGAGCATCCTCAGGAATCCGCAAACTAAAAGGAGATCAATGGCTTGATGACCTTGTAACTTCGATGACGAACAGTTCTCGCTCCTACGAGCCGTTTGGTGGTGTGAATGGCTTGCGCCCGCATCTGCTTGCACGACTTGTCCCCTTGTCCGCAGATAGGCGCGGTAACGAAGGCGGTGAAAGAGTAATCGCTTGCCCAATTATATGCCCCGCCAGGAATACGCCGACACAGCAAAGTACGACTTTTTCGCTTGAAGTGTTTCCCAAACATTCCCAATAGCTTGAGGGTCCGTATCAGGCGATTCTGCCATCCATGCGGACCTTCCTCCATCGCCTCCTCAACCTCACGCGCACCCGTGGTTTCGACGCTGCGGGTGGCGGGCGGCGGTGGGAGGGGGCGCGGACGGTCGATGGGCTGAACACGGCGATCCTCGCGGGCGCGAGCACGGCGGCGCGACGTGCCGGGTGGTATGCACGGAACAACCCTTGGGTCGCGGCTGCAGTGGACAGCCTGGTGGGCAATGTCGTCGGCGCGGGGATCAAGCCGCAGTCCACCCATCCGGACCGGGCAGTGCGCGAACGGCTGCAGGTGCTCTGGCTGCGCTGGACCGATCATGCGGATTCGGGCGGGCTTGCCGATTTCTACGGGCTGCAGGCCATGGCCGTGCGGGCGATGGTTGAGGGTGGCGAGAGTTTTGCGCGGTTGCGGGTGGTGGCCGATGCAACGTCCGTTCCGCTGCACATTGACCTGCTGGACCGAGACCAAGTGCCGATGGACCTGCATCGCGACATCGGCGGCGGCGCGCGCATCCGGGCTGGCATCGAATTCAACGGCGCTGGGCAGCGCACCGCCTATTGGGTGATGCGCGACCGGCCCGGCGATCCGCTAACATCGCTGCGGCTGGAACCGCTGCGCCTCCCCGCGACCGACTGCCTGCATCTGTTCAAACCTTTGGCGGCTGGACAGTTGCGCGGGATCACCTGGATGGCACCAGTGCTGCTGCGGCTGCACGAACTGGACCAGTTCGAGGATGCCGCGTTGGTGAAGGCCAAGGTTGCCGCGCTGTTCACCGGCTTCATCACCGACCCGGATGGCACGGCGGGTGGGCTGACCGGCGCCAACAATGGCGGCGCGTTGACCGTTGGCATGGAACCCGGCAGCTTGATCCCCTTGCCGCCTGGCACCGACATCCGCTTTT
>NZ_FWFZ01000042.1 GCF_900172355.1 Roseisalinus antarcticus
GCATCCCGTGGAACTGGCGCATCGGCCCGGCGAGCCGTGCGGTCAGCGACGAGACCTATGTCGCACAGGCCTTCACGCCTGCGGGCATCGGGCTCCGTCCGTTCTCCGTCGCCCATGTCGAGCAGCCTTGGCGCAGGCCGCGCACGTCCGGCGATCTGACCATCCGCTGGACGCGCCGCTCCCGTGCGCTCGCCGCTGACAGCTGGGGCGGGCTGGAGGTGCCGCTGGCCGAGGAACTGGAAGCCTACGAGGTCGAGATCCTCGACGACGCCATCTTGAAGCGGGTGCTGAGCACCGCCACCACCAGCGCGGTCTACACGGCCGCCCAGCAGACCGCCGACTGGGGCGCGCCGCTCGCCCCCGGCGACACGCTCGACATCCGCATCTTTCAGCTCTCCGCCCTTGTGGGGCGAGGTGCGCCAAAAACCGTCACGCTTACACTCTGAAGGCCATCCCATGTCCGACGCCACGACCCATCTCCTGCTGCCCTACATCCTGGCGGCGCAGGCCCAGAAGCATGTCACCCATAACGAGGCGCTGAGGCTGCTCGACGGGCTCGTCCAGCTTTCCGTCCTAGACCGAGATCTGACCACGCCACCCGGAAGCCCCACCGATGGCGACCGCCACATCGTCGGCTCGGGCGCGACGGGCGACTGGGCTGGCTGGGACCTGAACGTGGCGCTCTGGACGGACGGCGCCTGGCTGCGCCTGCCACCACGGACCGGCTGGCGGGCGTGGGTCGAGGACGAAGGGGTGCTGCTCGTCTACGACGGCGCGGGCTGGGTCGGAACCACCCCGGCGGCGCTGCAGAACCTCGCGTTTTTGGGGCTGGGTACGACGGCGGATACGTCGAGCCCATTCTCGGCCAAGCTGAACGCGGCGCTCTGGACAGCGAAAACCGTGGCCGAAGGCGGGACCGGCGATCTCTTCTACACCATGAACAAGGAGGCCGCGGCCGACGATCTCGGGCTGACGCTGCAGACCGGCTTCGTGACCAAAGCGCTGGTCGGCCTCTTCGGGTCGGACCGCTTCCGCCTGGCGGTCTCCGCCGACGGCAGCACCTTCCTCGACGGGTTGAGCGTCGACAACGACACCGGCATCGTCGACCAGCCCCGGCTGCCGCGGTTCAAGGGCTACACCAACTACGACAACTATGTCGGCATCGACACCTGGACGAAGATCGGGATCAACAATACCGACTACAACGATCAGGCCGCCTTCGACGCCGCTAACAATCGCTTCGTGACGCCTGTGGCCGGCACCTACCTCTTCGGCGCCACGCTCCTTTACAAGGTGAACGCCAGCACGTCGGCGCGCATGCGCGGGCGGCTCGTCCTGAACGGCACGACCGAGATCCGCGGGTCGCGCGGCGAGATCAGCGGCGCGCATTTCTCCGAGGCCACGGCGCTTTGGCTGCAAACCACGGTCGCCCTCACCTCCGGCGACACCGTCGAGCTGCAAGGAAACTTCCGCGCCGCGGATGGCTACTTCACCGCCGATGAGACATCGTTCTGGGGCTGCAAGATCGGCTGATCCGGGGCTGCAAGCGATCGTTACATCAAACGCGGCGTCGCGCATCACGAGCAGCGTGTCGAATGCATCGCGCTGATTGCCCATCTCCATCCCCGGCGAGCCGATCGGCATGCCCGGAACGGTCAGGCCAAGCGCATCCGGCTGCTCGGCCAGCAGGCGCTGGACATCGCTGGCGGGCACGTGACCTTCGACGACGTATCCATCGACGAACGCCGTATGGCAGGAGGCCAGTGCACGTGTGATCCCGGACCGTTCCTTGAGAGCGTTCAGGGTCTGCTGATCGACGTCCCGTGCATCCACCAAAAAACTGTTCTGGGCCATGTGTCGGGCCCATGCTGTGCAGCAGCCGCAGGTCGGCGACTTGTAGACTTCGACGCGCGGCGCCCGCGCCTGAGCAGCAGCTTGCCCGGCGAGCCCGGTGGCTGCCGCGCTCGCAACAAGGAAAGTGCGTCTGTTCATTTTATTGTACATTATGGATCCTGTTCGGTTTCAGCGCACGCGTGTGCCGAAATCGTTTATCAGCTCGTCAGGCCGGAGTGCCGGGATAGCCGGCCTCCCTCAGGGCGGTCTGGAACGCGCCAGCATCCTGGGCGGACACAACCGCTACGGTCTTCAAGGTCAGATCGCTATCGACTCTCGCGTCCGGATCAATCGCCTTGAGGGCCTTGTCTATGGCAGCGGTGCAGTGGCCACAGCTCATGTCGGGCACGTGGAACTTCATCTTGATTTATCCCTTCATTTCAGGCGCCAACTGCATTCGTTCGGTTGCATTGGCACGGGTGGACGGCCGCAGTTTCCTTGCCGCGGCTCATCTCGCGCGTCAGCAAGAAGCCGGACAGGAGTAACAATCCTCCACCAAAGATCATGCCCTGCGCCGGAACTTCGCCAAAGACAAGGTAGCCGAGGGTTGCCGCCACGATCGGCGAGACGATGATGTCGACCAGCGAATAGATGTTCGCTGTGATCTGCTTGAGCACCAGCGAAATGCCGAAATAGGCGAACCCCGTCGAGACGATGCCGAGGCAGACCGCCCACAGCATGACGGGAAGTGACAGACCGAGGGCAGGATAGGCGACGATTTTGCCGACTTCGCCCGGCCCTGCGAGAACCAGCGCCGGCGACAGCAGTATCGCCCCGGCCGCCATCGACCAGAAGATATCATTGCCCGTCTCCTCGCGTCCCTCATGGCGCATGTATGTGACCATGCCGGCATAGATCGCCCCGGTGCTGAGCGCGACAAGGTTGCCGAACCAGTCGCCTCCCGCCAGCGGTTTGGCTAGCACGATGCCCACCAGCGCGAGCCCGAAGATCAACACATAGCTTTTCTTCGCGGGCTCACCGAGGAACAGTGCCGAGAAGATGAACACGAAGAACGGGGCGACGCTCCAGAACACCACGGCATTCGCGATCGGCACGAGCGTCATGGCATAGTTGAAAACGCTGATTTGAGCGGCGATGAGCGCCCCGATAATGACCGTGTCCTTCACGTTGCCGCGGGGAAACCTTAGAGGTCGCCCGGTCGTTTGCGGGATGGACAGTGCCAGGAACGCGGCGGCAAAGCTCAGCGCGTAGAAGTTCAGCGTCTGGATCGGGATCGCATCCCCGGTCAGCTTGACGAAGACGCCGATTGTCGCCTCGGAGGCGGTGATCAAGGCGAGCAGAAGAAAGATGCGCATGTTACGTTTTCCGAGCGTGTGGAGAGCTCCCGCGCCCTTGCGAACGCGCCGCCCAGCACATGTCGCACATGGTGTCCCCGTGCGACAGTGTCCGGCGGCGGCGATAATGGCTGCGCTTTCCGTCTCCGGCGATCAGATCCGCACCCGGCCAGTCGTAGGTGCACCAACTCTGGCGGAATGCTTCGAGCGTGTCGGGGTCGTCCTCGGTCTCGGCCACCCGGCGCACGAAGCTCTGTGGCGGGCAGCATGTGAAATGTGTGAGGATGTCGTCGCCGTCGCGCCAAGTCTCCACCGCATAGCCGGGCGCCCCCGGGGCATGGAACGGGAAAACGAGGAGTGCGCGGATTGTCCAACGCAGCCGCCGCCCCGGATCGCGCGTCACCAGGCGGGCGGGCAGCGAACTCAGCCGCAGCATCCGGCGATAGACGTCCCATCCGAGATCGGCCACCACGCGGTGCGCTGTCTTGGGCGTCACGCCGAGATGGCGCAAGCTGCGGTCGGCGGCTGTGCTCCACGCGGCCAGTTCGACCATCACCGCGTTGCCAAAGCCGGGGAGCGCGTCCAAATCCGCCTGCGACCGCAGGCGGCATACCTCGCCGTCCATCGCCTTGAGGAACCGGTCGATCTCGGGATCGAGCCAGCGGGTCTGCGTGCCGTCCGAATATGTCAGGAGATTGTTGGCCAGCCCTCTGCGGGCGGCCTGTCTGATGACGCGCCGGATGATCCGCCGCGCAAGTCTAAGCCGAATCGATGGCGCCGATTGGGTCGCAGGACCGTTCATGTCGCCGTCCTTTCGGCGGTCGGCGTACGGGTGATGTCGATCGTTTCGGCGCCGCTTTCATCGAGACAACGGTCCTCGACCTGCAAGGTCACGAAGAAGAAGCCGAAGCGGTCACGCAGCATCCCGTATGCAGCCTTTAGCACTTCCTGTGGGTCGGCGCCCTCTTGCACGCGCAGGTGACCGGAAAATACGTGCTTCCCGCTGGTCAGCGCCCAGGCGTGAACGTGGTGGGCGTAGGCCACGCCGCCGAGGGCTTCGAGCCTACGCGTGACCTCCGGAAGGCTGACATCGGCCGGCGTGCCCTCCATCAAAAGATGCATGGAGTCGCGCAGGATACCCCAGCTTGCCCAGAGCAGCACGAAGCCGAACGCCATGCCGAGGATCGGGTCGATGAGCAGGAAGCCTGTGAACTTGATCACCAATGCGGTGACGATGATCAGCAGGCTGCCGACGAAGGTCTGGATGATATGCCAGAGCGCGCCCTTCACGTTGAGGTCGCTCTTGCTCTGCTTCCAGATCAGTCCCAGCGATATGAACTCGGTCACCGGCCCGCCGGCAGCGGCCAGCAGCATCGGGCCGGTCGGCAACGCGATCGGGTCCGACAGGCGCATGGCCGCCATCACGATGACGACCAGGGCCATGCCGAGCAGGAAGCCGCCGTTGACCAGCGCACCGATGATTTCGGCGCGATACCAGCCGAAGCTGCGGTCCTCGTCGGCGGGACGCCGGGCCAGACGCGCGGCGACGATGGCCACAAGCACGCCGCCGACGGCGGAGAAGGTGTGGAACGCGTCCGAGATCACCGCGATCGACCCGGTCCAGAGGCCGATGCCCATCTCGATCACGAAGTAAACCCCCGTCAGCCAGGCGGAGATCGCCATTCCGCGGCCGCTCGACGGCATGTGCCCGTGATGCCCGTTGGCCATGGATGTTCTCCTTTCGATCAGAGCCGGACGCGGCGAAGCCGCAGCGCGTTCGAGATCACCGAGACCGACGAGAGGCTCATCGCCGCCGCGGCGATCATCGGTGACAGCAGCAGCCCCACGACCGGATAGAGGACCCCGGCGGCGATCGGCACGCCCGCCGCGTTATAGGCGAAGGCGAAGAACAGGTTCTGCCGGATGTTGCGCAGCGTCGCCACGGCCAGCTTGCGCGCCCGCACGAGCCCCACCAGATCGCCGCGCATCAGCGTGATGCCGGCGCTTTCCACCGCCACGTCGGCGCCCGTGCTCATGGCGATGCCCACGTCCGCCGCCGCCAGCGCCGGGGCGTCGTTCACCCCGTCGCCGGCCATCGCCACCGACGCGCCCTTGGCGCGCAGTTCCTCGACCAGCTTCTGCTTATCTTCGGGCAGAACCCCGGCGCGCACCTCGTCGATGCCGAGTTGCCGCGCGACAGCCTCGGCCGTGCGCTGGTTGTCGCCGGTCGCCATGATGATGGTCAGACCGAGCGCATGCAGATCGCGGATCGCCCCTTCGGTGCTTTGCTTGATCGGATCGGCCACGGCGACGATCCCGGCCAGCGCGCCATCGACGGCCACGAACATCGCTGTCTTGCCATCCGCGCGGAGCGTGTCGGCCCGCGCCTCGGCTTTTCCGGTCTCAAGGCCGAAATCCTGCATCATCGCCGGGTTGCCGAGCGCCACGCGGCGTCCATCGACGGTGCCGCGCACGCCCTTGCCTGTTACCGCTTCGAAATCGGCCGCGCTGCCGGGCGACAGACCGCGATCCCGCGCGCCCGCGACAATCGCCTCGGCGAGCGGGTGCTCGGAGCCGCGCTCCAACGCAGCGGCAAGGCCCAGCACCTCCGCCTCGTCGCCCTGCAGCGCCACGACATCGGTGAGCGTGGGCTTGCCCTCGGTCAACGTGCCGGTCTTGTCCACGATCACGGTATCGACGCGAGCCATGCGTTCCAGCGCCTCGGCGTCCTTGATCAGCACGCCCGCTTGTGCGCCGCGTCCTGCGGCGGTTGTGATCGAGATCGGCGTTGCGAGGCCGAGAGCACAGGGACAGGCGATGATCAGGACAGAGACGGCCGAGGCGATGGCGAAGGCCAGCGCCGGTTCGGGACCGAAGGCAAGCCAGGCGAAGAACGCCGCGATGGCCACCGCGACGACCGTCGGTACGAAGATCGACGAGACCCGGTCGGCCAACCCCTGGATTGGCGCGCGGGAGCGCCGGGCGCCGGCGACCATCTCGACGATCTGGGCCAGCACGGTGTCAGCTCCGACCTGCGTCGCCCGGATCGCCAGCGTCCCGTTCTTGTTGATCGTGCCGCCCGTGACCCGGTCGCCCTCGGTCTTCTCCACGGGTACAGGTTCGCCCGTAATCATGCTTTCGTCGACGGAGGACCGGCCCTCGACCACCTCGCCATCGACCGGCACGCTGTCGCCTGGTCGCACACGCAGCATGTCGCCTTCTACGATGTTCTCGAGCGGCGCATCGTATTCCGAGCCGTCCGGCAGGATGCGGCGCGCGGTCTTGGGCGCGAGATCCATCAGCGCGCGGATCGCGTCGCCGGTGCGTTCCCGCGCGCGAAGCTCCAGCACCTGACCCACGAAGACCAGTGCGACGATCACGACAGCTGCTTCGAAATAAGTGCCGACCCCATCGCCCATGCGATACTGCTCGGGAAAAACGCCGGGCGCGAATGTGGCGAAGAGCGAGTAGATATAGGCCGCTCCGACGCCCAACGAGATCAGCGTCCACATGTTGGGCGACAGGTTGCGGAAAGAGTCGATGCCGCGCCTGAAGAACGGAAGCGCCGCCCAGAGGATGACGGGCGTGGCGAGGACGAACTCGACGTAGACCGACAGTTGATGCCCAAGCCAGTCGCGGACCGGCAGGCCGACCAGTTCGCCCATCGTGAGGATGACCAGTGGCACGGCCGCCGCCGCGCTGATCCACATTCGGCGGGTGAAGTCCGTCAGCTCCTCGCTGGGCTCGTCCGATGGCACCATCGGCTCCAGCGCCATGCCGCAGATCGGGCAGCTTCCGGGTTCGTCGCGCACGATCTCGGGGTGCATGGGGCAGGTGTACTGGACGTCCGCGGGGGCGGCCTTCTTCTTCCCTGCGGCGCGGCCCGACGCGTAGTGCCACGGGTCGGCCTTGAACTTGGTCTGGCATTTCTCGGAGCAGAAATGGAAGGTCTCGCCCCGGAACTCCGCGTGCCGCCCGTCCGGCTTGACCGCGACACTCATCCCGCAGACCGGGTCCTTCGCCGTCTCGGTTCCTGCGGGTATGTCGGACGCCGCGTGATGATGATCGTGGTCCATGCTGTGCGCACCTTTCTGGTTCGGTCGCAGTGTCACGCCTCCAGCGACTGGAAGCTCAAGTCACTTTTGATGGTGGTCGGGATGGCCTTCTGTGATCGGATTGCGCGCAAGAAAGACCAGCTCGAACAGGAACACCAACGCCATGCCGGTCGCGCCAAGTACGACGATCAACGGATCGGACTGCCACTTCATCGCGGCGAAGGCGGCCAGCACCACCATGTCGAGCACGATCGCCGTCAGCAGCACCCAGCCGCGCGCGCCGATCTCCCGGCGGAGATGCCGGAACACGCCCAAGTGAACGATGATGTCCATCACCAGGTAGAAGAAGACGCCCAGCGACGCGATCCGGCCGAGGTCGAAAAACACGGTCAGCGCCGAGCCGATGACGACGGTGTAGATCAGCATGTGGCGCTGGATCCCGCCCGACATGCCGAAATGGCTGTGAGGGATCATCTTCATGTCGGTCAGCATAGCCAGCATGCGCGACACCGCAAAGATGCTCGCCAGCAGCCCCGAAGCAGTTGCCACCGCCGCGAGAAGCACCGTGAGCAGGAACCCCGCCTGCCCGAGCGCGGGTTCGGCCGCCTCGGCCAGGGAATAGTCGCGCGCTTCGATGATACGGTCGATGGTCAGGCTCGACCCGACACCGAAGGCGACCAGCAGGTATACGACGACGCAGAGCGTGATCGAGATCGTGATCGCCCGGCCCACATTGTGGTGCGGGTCAGTGATCTCGGCGCCGCTGTTGGTGATCGTGGTAAAGCCCTTGAAGGCCAGAATGGCCAGCGCCACGGAGGCGACAAAGCCGGTCGCGGTGAACTCGTGGCCGACCTCGGAGGCGGCGGAAAAGCCGACGCCGCTCGACCACAGGGCCGCAATTCCGAAGATCGCGATGCCGCCGATCTTGATCAAGGCCATCACCAGCGAGAAGAGCCCGACCGACCGGTTGCCGGCAACGTTCACGAAGAAGGCAAACAGGATCACTGCGACGGCGATGACCGGTACCAGCGGCCCCTCCGTGATGTCGAAGGGTCGCAGAACATAGGTCGCGAAGGTTCGCGCCACGAGACTCTCGGCGATCACCATCGACAGCGCCATCAGCATCGCGGCGCCCGCCGCGATCGCCGTCGGCCCGTAGGCTTTCGTCAGGATCATCCCGATGCCGCCCGCGGACGGAAAGGCGTTCGACATCTTGGCGTAGGTGTAGGCGCTGAACGCGGTCACGATTGCACCGACGATAAAAGACAGCGGGAAGAGCGGCCCGGCAAGCTCGGCGATCTGCCCGGTCAGCGCGAAGATGCCCGCGCCGATCATGACCCCGGTGCCCATGGCCACTGCGCCGGGCAAGGTGATGCTGTTTTTCCGATATTCGGAACTCATGACACGTCTTCCTTTTGATCGGTTTCAGGTGCGTCGGCATTCCCGGGTGTGCCACGGCGGAGCGCGAGGACGACCAGGGGAACCGCCGTCGCGAGCCCGAGCCCGAGCACGACCCATTCGGCACTGCCAAAATCGCCGTCCATCGCGGCGCTGCCGAAATGCGCCAGCAGGAAGCTGGCCGGCAGGATCCCGGCCATCGTTGCCAGACCGAAGCGCCAGAAATGAAGACGGCTCAGCCCGGCCGTATAGCTCATCGCGTCGAAGGACACGAAGGGCAGAAGACGGCTGACGAACACGGTGAGCGTCAGCGCGTTCTGCGAGCCAAGCAGCCCGTAATCGGCCTTGTCACCCAGGAGGCGCTCGACCGGTCCTCGCCCAAGCCTGCGCGCGATCAGGAATGCCATTATCGCCCCGATTTCCGCCCCAAGCGCAACATACACCATGCCCGCATAGTGGCCGTAGGCCGCCCCGGATGCGAGCGCGATCGGCGCGCTTGGGATGGGGCTTGCGACGACCGCAGCGGTCATGAGAGCGATCACCGCAAGCGGCCCCCACGACCCGGCCGACGCCACCCATGCCTCGATCGTTGTCCGGTCGATGGCGCCGGGCAACCAATCCATGGCCCAGGCGAGGATCAGGAGCGCCACGAAAGCGGCCGCGATCCAGAACCCGGCCCGATGCAGCCAGGCGTCCCGAACCGATCTGGTGCGCGCGCCCGGCATCTCAGCGAAGATCGTCGGGCAGCGACGCGAGGGCTGTGTCGAGTGGAACGACGGGCAAGCCCGCGGCCAGCCAGCCGGGGCCGCGCGGCGATCCGAGCATGCCCTCGGAGACGTTGGCAAAGCCCGCGTGGCCAGACCGGGTCAGGGTGTCCAGCAGCGCCGCGGACCGGCCTCCGGTCGCGCAGATCAGTCCAGCCTCGCGCGCGCCGGCCAGGACTTTCGCGGCGAAGAGCCGTTCCGCGAACCCGTCTTCATGCATGCTGATCGGCCAGACCCCGGCGCCGACACCGGTTTCCTGCCATTCCGCGCGCGATCTGACATCGATCACGCGCGCGGTGTCGCCAAGAAGCGCGTCATGTGCCTCTTTTGCCGACCAGATCGCTCGACTCTGCGCCAGAGCGCGAGACGCCGCGAGCCAAAGTGGCGCTGCGGACAGGCCGAGAAGGACGAGGCGCCGGTCAAGAAAGCGTGTCATGGTCGCCACTGTCCTCAGGCCGCTTCCACAGCGCGCACGAGCATGTCGCGGACCTCGCCGGCCACCTTGTGCAACGCGGCATTGTCCACTGCCTGCATGGAGGCGACCGGGTCGATGGCGCTGACCTCCGTACCACCCTCGACGCTGCGCAGGATGACATTGCAGGGCAGCATCGCGCCGATCCGCGGCTCGAGGCCCATGGCTTCCCAGGCCATGTTAGGATTGCAGGCGCCAAGGATCTTGTAGCCATCCATGTCCTTGTCGATCTTCTTCTTCATCGTCGCCTTGACGTCGATCTCGGTCAGAACGCCGAAGCCTGCCTCCGTCAGCGCCGCGCGTACGCGGGCCTCCGCGTCGTCGATGTCGGAGCCCACCATCACCCGATCGTGCGTATATGCCATTCTGTCCGTCCTTCCATGGTTGAGGCCCAGTCCCGCTCGATGCGGAACCGGGCAAGGGGTGGCGGAAAGGTGGGCTCAGTTATTTCCCATGCGACCCTCGCCGGGTGTCCCCATCATGCCGCCGTCGCCCTGCATGCCGCCGTTCGGGCCGGGCATCATGCCGTCGCGCATCGTCTTCATACGCTCCATCATGTCAGCCGGCTTGACGATCTCTGCCACCGACACCGCGCCGTCGCCATCGTCGTCGAGGAACTGGAAGCGGTCTACCATGGTTTCGCGAATGAGCGCGCTGTGGAGGGTCTCGAATTCTGCGAGCGACAGCGTTTCGTCGCCATCGGCGTCATATTCCGCCAGCAGGGCCTGCAGTCCTTCGTGGGCCTCCTGCGATGTCACCGTGCCATCGCCATCCGCGTCGAATCGCTCCATTCCCATGCCCATCAGCGACGCTCCGCCGCCCATCATGCCCATGCCCGACATGCGGCCACCGGCGTCCATCATGGCCATGCCGCCCAAGGGACCGCTGCTCCCCATCATCTGGGCGTGCATCCGCATCATCGTCTGCATCATGTCATGGTTGCCGGCGCCGGGACCTTGCGCTCCCGGCGCGCCCTGACCGCCATGCCCATGATCGCCCGCGGCCAGCGCGGCCCCGCCCATAGACATCAGAATGGCGGTCGCCACCGCGAGTTTCGCTCCAGTTTTCATGTCCGTATCCTTTCTCGTGTGAAATGCCTAACCGACATGGGAAAGTAATAAAGAACGCCAAGGCTGCGTCATTTCCGATTTTGTATCCGTTCGTCGCAACGCGGGTGCCTGATACAAAGCGCTACAATCGCGGTGCTGACCCTGTGTCGCCACCCTGCCAAATGATAAGGATGAATAGCTTGCCGCATATCCTGGTTGTCGACGATCACCGCCAGATACGGGATTCGGTCACGCGATTCCTGGAACGCAATGGCATGCGGGCGACGGCGGCGAAGGATGCCCGAGACATGGACGAGAAGCTCGCGAAAGGACACTACGACCTGATGGTGCTCGACGTCATGATGCCGGGCGAGGACGGGCTTTCGATCTGCAAACGTCTATCGGCCGAGAAACGGCTTCCGATCATCATGCTGACTGCGCTCGGGCAGGATCAGGACCGTATCGTGGGTCTGGAGATCGGCGCGGACGACTACCTCCCGAAACCGTTCAACCCGCGCGAGCTGCTCGCACGGATCAAGGCGGTACTGCGCCGCGCACCCGAGGAGATGAGCGAGGCCGGGGCACTTTCGGGGCGCATCCTGCGGTTCGGCGGGCTGGCTCTCGATACCGACGCCCATGTCATTACCGACCGGGACGGCAATCGCGTGCAACTGACGACGGCGGATTTCCGGCTCTTGACGGTCCTTCTGGCGCGTCCGCGCACCGTCCTGAGCCGCGAACAGCTTCTCGATCTCACGGCGGGGCGCGCGGCGGGCCCGCTCGACCGCACGATCGACAACCAGATCAGTCGGCTGCGGCGCAAGATCGAGACGGACGCGTTGCGCCCGACGCTCATCACGACCGTCCGGAGCCACGGCTACAGTCTGAACGCGGATGTCGAGGTGATCGCGTGACCCGGCCGCGCATCGGCAGCCTGCGCGCGCAGCTCGTGATCCTCATTCTTGGGGCATTGGCCATCGCGCAGGCGGTGAGCCTGTGGCTCTTCGCGGACGAACGCAGCCTGGCCGTTCGCGCCGCCCTTGGCTTCGAGGCGGCGGGGCGCGCCGCCAATGTCGTGCGCCTGTTGGAAGAAGCGCCGCCCGATCTTTCCGCGTCTATCGTGCGGGCGGCGAATTCGCCGCTGGTGCGGTTCGACCTTGCGCCCGCCCCGAGCGTCACCGCGCCTGACCATCATCACGCAGCCTATATCGAAACGCGCGTCCGCGCATTGCTTGGCGACGGCTTCAGTCGCGACATCCGCGTTAACCTCAGAGAAACCGGCGTCCCGCTTCATCCGATCCCGAACCTGTCGCCGCAAATGGCTCGGATGCATCAGGAGATGATGCGTGGCAGGATGCAGGCGGTCGAGATGACCCTGTCCATCGCGCTGGCCGGCGGCCAATGGCTGAACGTCGCCACGCGGTTCGAGCGCCCGCCTTTGCAATGGCCTCTTTCCTCTTTCCTGACCTTCGGACTGACAGCCGCGCTCATCCTCGTCGCGGTATTCTGGTTCGTGATGACCCGCCTGACCGGGCCCCTACGGGATCTTTCGCGCGCCGCCGAGGATCTGGGTCGCGGTGACGCGGTTGATCCGCTGCCGGTCGCCGGCCCCGAGGAGGTGCGGGACCTCACCCGCGCGTTCAACCGCATGCAGGAACGGCTGACGCGCTTTGTCGCGGATCGCACCCGCATTCTCGCTGCGGTCAGCCATGATCTGCGCTCGCCTCTCACGGCGATGCGGTTCGATGCTGAACTGGTCGAGGACGAGGAGACCCGCGAAAGCCTGATCGCCTCCATCGACGAGATGCAGACCATGGCCGAGGCCACCCTGACATTCGCCGAAGGACTGGCGGGCCACGAACCCTCGGAGGTCGTCGACGTGCGCGACTGGCTGGAGACACTGGCAGACGACAAGGTCACGCCGTTCGCGCTGACTGGTGGCCCGTCGATGACGGTGCGCATTCGCCCGCTCGCCCTGCGCAGGGCCGTTCGGAACCTGGCGGAGAACGCCATCCGTTACGGTGGCAGCGCGACGGTCGGCTGGGGCCGCGCGGGCGACGATCTGGTGATCGAGGTCACCGATCACGGCCCCGGAATCCCCGAGGAAGAGCTCGAGGAGGTTTTCGCGCCGTTTCACCGCCTGGAAGCGTCCCGCTCGCTCGAAACCGGGGGACACGGGCTGGGCCTTGCCATCGCGCGGGCAATCGTGCGCGGACACGGCGGCGACATCCGGCTCGAAAACCGTGCCGAAGGCGGACTGAAGGCTTCGATCTTCATCCCGCTGTCGGAGGACGCACCCATCAACGACGAGAGACAACGGAAGGAGACTTGAAATGAGACAAACGGCACTTTTGGCAATTACCGGTCTTGCGGCGCCGACACTGGCCGCCGCGGACCCCGGGGAAAACTGGCAGGAAGGATATGGTCACATGATGTGGGGCGGCGGCCACGGAATATTCGGCGGGCTGATGATGATTCTGTTCTGGGGTATCGTCATCGCCCTGATCGTCTTTGCAGTGAAATGGTTCAACGACAACCAGGGCGGCGGCAATCGCGGAAAGCGCGATGCGCTCGAGATCCTGCGCGAACGCTTTGCTTCGGGCGAGATCGACGAGAAAGAGTTCGACAGCCGGCGAAAGGCGCTGGAAAAGTGAGGCGGGCACCCCCCGGCCGTTCTCGCCGAAGCGGCACAAGGCCGGGGCCATTGCCATGCCATGAATTGCGACAGCCACGTCTTGGAACGGGCGCGGCAGCGCCCCATCAGGGTTGTGCGGCGATGGCCCTTTCGTCCCCCGCGGCATCATCGAGCGCCGCCATGACCGCGTCCGGGGTCAGCAGTTCCGGCAGGACAATCCCGTCCGGTGCGGCGGGGCCATAGACCGCGTTGAACGGAATTCCGTAGCGGTTGAAGCTCTCCAGATAGCGCGAAATCGCCGGATCGGGTCGGGTCCAGTCGGCCTGCATAAGGATGATCGCGTCTGCTGCAAGCGTCAAGACGACAGGGTCGCGGTCGAGCACGAGCGCCTTGTTCGCCTTGCAGGTCAGGCACCAGTCGGCCGTGACATCCACGAACACGACCTCGCCCCTTGAGACGCGGCGCGCGATCTCCGCCCGGTCGAAGGCGATCCAGTCGGTGACCTCCGCCGAGTGCGCGCGGGGCGCCGATGTGTCGGCCAGATACGCAGCCCCGAAGAGCATGATCCCCAAGATAGGCAACGCAAGCCCGGCGCGGATCGCGCCCCGGAGCCACGGCAGCGACAACAGCAGAACGAGGCCCGCCGTCATCCCGACGACCGCGAGCATCGTGGTCGTGCCGGCCACGCCCTGCAGCACCCAGACAAGCCAAGCCGCGGTGACTGCCAGAAGAAGGCCCAGCACCACGCGCAGCGCGATCATCCAGCGCCCTGGCCTTGGCAGGTGGCGGACCAGGCCCGGCCGTCCGGCGACGAGAAAATAGGGAGCCGCGAGCCCCAGACCAAGGAAGGTGAAGACCAGCGCGATGTCGGTGCTTCGTCCGGCCAGCGCGAAGGCAATGGCCGTCCCGAGAAAGGGCGCCGAGCAGGGCGTGGCCAGCAGTGCAGCGAAGGCCCCGGTCAGGAAATCGCCCACATGCCCCCCAGCGCGCCCGGCCCGGGCAAGCCGGGTTTGCAGACCGGCGGGCAGCGCGATCTCGAAGGCGCCCGCAAGGTTCGCAGCGAAAACGGCAAGGATGCCGATCATCAGCGCGAGGAACACCGGGTTCTGGAATTGCAGGCCCCAGCCGACCGTGACCCCTGCCTGCCGCAACGCAAAAAGGACCGCGGCGAGGCCCCACATGAAGACCATGACCCCCGCGGCCGAGGCAAGGAATCCCCATCGCACGGTCGCGCGACCGGCCCCCTCAAGTTTCATGGCCGAGGACAGCTTGATCGACAGCACCGGCAGCACGCAGGGCATGACGTTCAGGATCAATCCACCGAGAAAGGCTGTCAGCGCGATCCAGCCCATGCTGGAAATCGGCACTGCCGCGCGTGCTTCGCTGTAGGGCGGCGGCGGTGCCGTGGCCAGCATTTCCGGCGTCACGGTAGCGGCCCAGCCACCGGTATCGGTCGCGGTGAGCGAAGGCACAGCAGTTAGGGCATCGTGCGCCGAAAGGATGGGCAGGCGCGCCCAGAGCAGGCGGCCATTCTCGCCCAGTCTGATGTCAGGCGCCCCGAGGGAGGTACCTTCTCCCAGTTCCGGGAACACATCCGGCGTCTGGAAGGGCGAGGACCGCCGCAGCGTCACTGTCAGCGCAGTTGCGTCGGCATCGACATGCGCGGTGGCGGACCGGACGCCCCCGGGTTCCGCCTCGACCGGGACGCGGCCCGCGTAATCGGCGATGCGCGCAGCGCTCTCCGTATCGATCGATGCGCCGCGGGGCAGGTCCAGCGTCAGGGTGAAATCCTGCGGCACGCAGACGTCGGAACAGGTCAGCAGCGTCACCGAGGCGGATAGCCGCGCGGGCTGGCCGGGCTGTTCCAGCGCGATGCGCAGCGGGAAGATCACTCCGTCATGATAGCCGAAATTCTCGATGCCGAAGGCCGTGAAGCGTTCGGGCGCGGGCCACTGAAATTCGACATCGGCCACGTTGCGCGACCCGGTCCAGTCGATCACCGGCGGGAAACCCACCTCGCCGGGTGTGCGCCAATAGGTCTTCCAGCCCTCGCCAAGGTCCAGCGCCAGCCCGGCAGAAATCGTCCCCGAGCCGCGCGCGACGCCATTCTCCGCCGTGATGAGCTGTGCGCTGAGTGCCGGTGTCGTCACCTGCTCCGAAGTTGCTGCGGAGGCTGCCGGAACCCAGATCGCAAAAAACAAGGCGCTCATCGCGAGCGCGGGAATGGCCTTTTTGATCAATGTTCTCAGCATATTCTACGCCAGCCCTCGCCGCGCTCGATCTCAATCAATCGGCGCAATACGCCTTCCGCAATCTCACCCTGGATGACCGTTCCGCCGACGACCATAGCCGGTGTCCCGATGAAACCGAAAACCCGCGCGAGAGCTCTGCTGATCATGAGTTCGTCGACGACCTCATCGCTCTGCATATCGTCGATCAGCCGGTTGCCATCTATTCCGATACTGTCTGACAATCGAAGCAGATAGTCGCGCGTCGGCTGGAATGGCGTTGTCCACAGAGCTTCCTGAAACGCGACGTAGGCGCCTTGTCGCTTGGCTGCCAACGCCGCTTTCGCCGCACGGTCAGACCCTTCCCCGAGAAGCGGCAGCTCGTGCCAGGAAACCCGGACAGCACTATCGCGTTCTTCGGCAAGATCCGCGAGGCGCCTCATTTGTACGCGACAATACGGGCAATAATAATCTGAAAACGAAGCGATTGGCACGATGGAGGAATCCTCGGGCGCCTCGGCGTAAAGTGCTTTGCAAAGGTCCGCTTCGACCTCGGCGACGGTCGCCGGCCTCGGTCCATCTTCCTTCGCCTCAAGGCCGACAAATGGGTCGAAGGCGCCAGATGACGAACTTCCGCCGGATATCCGCCGGAAGCCCTCCGGGCTCGCCAAAGGCTCGAACTTGGGCGTCCCCGAAAAACGATCCAAGAGCGAGGAAAGCGTCTGGAATCCAACAACAACGCCTGCAGCGACGCCGAGAAATGCAAGTGTGGAACGTCTTGATGTCATTGCAATTCTTGCGAGTTACTTGCGAGAGAATCGAACGCATAGCCGACCCTCCCGCCTTCGCAGGCGAGGGTGACGAAACCGTCGGTGCCGGTCCGGACCGCGCGGCACCCATCCGGAAGTGCCAAAGCCGCACCGCGCGTGGACAGCGTTGCGTCAGGACCCGCGCATTGCTGTATGGCCGTTCCGCAACCGGCCAGCGCAAGAAGTGCAGCCAAGGCCAGTTTCGGACGCAGTCCGTAACCCGCTGCTCCCGTGTCAGCGCACGGCATCGACAGGACCGATCGCCGTCGGGCCCCGATCCTGTTCGGTGTCCTGCTGGCGGGTGTCCGCTTCGCTGTCATGACAGGATTTTCCCATCATGCGATGCATCACGACATGCGCGCCAAGGCACAGCGCCAACGGGGCCAGAAGGCCAAGATTGCTTGCAAGCCCGCCGAGCGTCCCGCCTGCCAGAAGAAACGCGCCGAGCGGCAAGAGCATCACGGCACAACAGGCCAGCATGCCGAGCTTCATGCCACCACCACCCGATAGCAGATTTCGTGGGTTCCAAGTCATCATGTGCGCCTTATTCATCGACAAGTCGAACGATAGCGGCCCCTACCGGGCAAAGGTCAAGGATACATTCGGATACAAAAATCAGCGGCTCGTCGGATTGTCAGTTCAGGTCCAGCCGATAGAACGAATGCTCAATATCGGGCGGTCCGGGTGCGTCGCAATTCGGCGGCAAGGTGATGTGCACCAAGCAGGTTGAGGGCAGGGAACATGGACAAACTCGGGCTTTTTTTCGGTGGGGTTCTTGCCGCCGGTCTGGGTGTGGTGATCTGGCAGTCAATGCAACGGGCCGAGGAACAGACAGGATCAATGGCCCACCCGAATCCAACTGCGTTAAGCGCCCTGGCCGAGGGCGCGCCGATCGTCGAGGTCCGGCTTCCAGAGCAATTGTCGCCCGAGGCAACGATTGGCCAGCGCGCCTTCGAGGCCAAATGCGCTGAATGCCATGGGGCGAACGCGGCCGGTCAGAATGGCGTCGCGCCGCCCCTGATCCATCGCACATACGAGCCGAGCCATCATTCCGACGAAGCCTTTCAGATGGCGGTTCGGAACGGCGTGCGCGCGCATCACTGGCCCTTCGGCAACATGCCCCCGGTCGAGGGTCTGACCCGCGCCGACGTCCAGTATATCGTGCGCTATGTCCGTGAAGTGCAGCGCGAGAATGGAATCAATTGATGCAGGTGCGGTCGTTTCTCGGCGCGCGCGGATGTTTTGTCGCGATGTTCATGATCGCGCTCGCCGTCCTTGCCAATCCAGCGCCCGGCCCTGCCGACACACCGGATGCGCGTTTCGACATCGCCGTGGTCTGGGACAACCACAGCGCGGGTGCCAGACACGCAGCGCACGATGGCGCGGTCGACCGCTCCTGCCACCCCGACCCGACTTGTTCACCTGCCGCCATTCTCATGACCCGGCCGATATTCGAGGCACAAGGATTCCAGGCCACGCGTCATCCGATCGCGGGAACGACAATACGCGGGAGAAATGCGCCCGTCGATCTTCCGCCCCCGCGACCTTGGGCCGTATCACGACCATATACCCCGAAATACCCCCAGACATGAGAGACCAAGATATGATCAAGACACTTCTGACCGGCACCGCCCTTGCGGCCGGCCTTGCCGTTTCCACTGCGGTTGCCAGCCCTGGACATGGAGACGGCATCGGCGAACCTGGCGATGCCGCACAGGTTGACCGCACCATCACGGTCGAAATGGACGAGATGAACTTCAGCCCAGAGACGATCGAGGTTGCACCCGGTGAGACGGTTCGCTTCGAAGTAGTGAATGTTGGTCGCGCCGTGCACGAGTTCAACATCGGCACGAGCGAGACCTGGAATGGCCACCTTGGCGAAATGCGTACCATGATGCGTGAAGGTATGATGACGATGCGCAGCATCAATCATGACCGGATGATGGAGGCCGGGATGATGCATGACGACGCCAACAGCGTCCTGCTGGCGCCGAGAGATACGGGCGAAGTCATTTGGACGTTTCCCGAAGGCGGCGAGATCGGGTTCGCCTGCAACGTGCCGGGCCACCGCGAGGCCGGCATGGAGGGCGATTTCCGGATGGGACACGACTCCTGACGCACGAACGACCGGTGGCGGGCGAGATCGTCGCCCGCCCCGACACTTTTCCGGAGATCCTGGCCATGCCGACACGACGCGCCTTCATCGGACAGACCGCCGCCGTTCTGGCCCTGGCGGTGAGCGGTCGGCATGTGTCTGCCGCCTCTCACGCGCCCGCGACCCTGACAGCGCGGAAGGTCTCGGTGCAGCTCGCCCCCGACGGCTATCCGGCGACATCCATCTGGGGCTACGAAGGCCGCGCGCCTGGCCCAACGATCCGGGTGCTTCAGGGCGAGCGGGTGCAGCGGCGGCTGGTCAACGACCTGCCCGAGCCGACCTCGGTCCACTGGCACGGGATCCGCATCGACAATGCGATGGACGGTGTCTCGGGTCTGACGCAAGAGGCCGTCGCGCCGGGTGAGGCCTTCGACTATGATTTCGTGGCGCCCGATGCCGGGACCTACTGGTATCACGCGCATAACAGGTCCTGGGTGCAGGTCGCCCGCGGCCTTCACGGACCGCTGATCGTGGAAGAGGCCACGCCGCCCGAGGTGGATCGCGAGGAAATCCTCGTGCTCGACGACTGGCTTCTCGATCCGGAAACGGCACTGATCGACGACAGCTTCGACCAGCCGATGATGATGAGCCATGGTGGCCGGATCGGGAACCTGATCACCACCAATGGGCGTTTCGGTCTGTCAATCCCGGTTGCGCGCCATATGCGCCTGCGCCTGCGGCTCATCAACGCGTCGAATGCGCGGATCTTTCCGTTGCAGCTTGCCGGTTTGCGGGGCTGGACGGTCGCGCTCGACGGCATGCCGCTTGCCGCGCCCGAACCGCTGCAGGACGTCCTTGTTCTCGCCCCGGCGCAACGCGCCGATCTGATCGTCGATGTGACGGCCGAAGCGGGCGAGACTGCGCATCTCGTCCGGATCGGCAATGACGACCGACCCGCCTCGCAGGTTGCGTTCCCCGTCTCGGGCAGCTCCGCGCAGACACCGCGCGCGGCACCTGCACCTCTGCCGCCCAATCCCGGCGTCGGCATCCGGTCGCTGACCGATGCCCGACCATTGCGTCTCGTGATGTCTGGTGGCGCCATGGGCCGGATGGACAGCGCATTTCTTGGCGGAGAGCGCATGGGCTTTCGCGAACTCGCGGCGCGGGGACGGTTCTGGGCCTTCAACGAGATGGCCGAGATGACGCAGGCCCCGCTGGCCGATCTTTCCCGTGGTGAGCCGGTGCGGCTTGAGATCGTCAACGAGACCGTCTTTCCCCACGCCATGCATCTGCACGGGATGCACTTCCGAGAAATCCGCGAGGGCAGACCCGTCGGCCCCATGCGCGACACGGCTCTGGTGGCCGCGCAGGAGACCCGCGAGATCGGCTTTGTCGCGGACAATCCGGGCGACTGGCTGTTTCATTGCCACATGCTCAGCCATGCGGAAAGCGGGATGATGACATGGGTGCGGGTGACATGACGCGGAGGGCTCTCATTGTCGGTGCCGCGGCACTCCTGCTTGCCGGCGTGGGGGCGTGGTTGGCCCTGCGCGACGCGCCGCAGGCCACCCTCGATCCCACTATGCCGGTGATGCCGGTCACTGTGGATATTGCGCAGGGAGAGACGCTTTATGCCGAAAGCTGCGCCGCCTGCCACGGCGCCAATCTCGAAGGGCAGCCGGATTGGCGAACCCCCGATGCGGATGGACGTCTGCCCGCGCCGCCTCACGATAAAACCGGCCACACGTGGCACCATCCCGACCGGGTCCTGTTTCAATATACGAAGCTTGGTGGACGGGAAGCCCTGGCGCGGCAAGGGGTGGAGTTCGACAGCGGCATGCCCGCCTTCGGTGATGTCCTGACCGACCGCGAGATCTGGAACATACTCGCCTACATCCAGTCGACATGGCCCGAGCGCGCCCGCGCCACGCAGGCCGAACGCACGGCCGCAGATATGGCCAACGGAGGAACCTGATATGAGAAGAATCATTTCAATGATCGTGGTGGCGCTTTCGCTGGCGCTGCCATTTCAGGCGGCGGCCCAGGACCTGTCAGAGGACAGGGTGCGCGAACTGGTCCTGGAAACCATCCGGGAGAACCCCGAGATCGTGATGGAGGCCATCGCGATCTTGGAATCCCGGCAGGCCGAGGCTCAGGCTGCGTCGCAGGCCGAAGTGCTCGCCCGGGAACGCGACACGCTGGAACGCGATCCCAATGCGCCGGTTCTGGGCAATCCGGAAGGCGACGTCACGGTGGTGGAGTTCTTCGACTACAACTGCCCCTATTGCCGTCGCGCCAAGCCCGAGATCGAAGCCCTGCTCGAGGCCGATGCGAACGTTCGGCTCGTCTATCGCGAATGGCCGATCCTCGGCGAGGGGTCAGTGTTTGCTGCCCGCGCCGCGCTGGCGGCGCGCGAACAGGGGCTCTACGAGGAATTCCATTGGGCGATGATGGGCATGAACGGTCGCGCGGAGGAATCCTCCGTCCTCCAGATTGCGGAAGACATCGGTCTCGACATCGCGCAATTGCGTCGCGACATGGAAGCACAGGAGATCGACGCGCACATCCAGACATCGATGCGCCTGGCGCAGGCCCTCGGCATCACGGGCACGCCATCTTTCGTGATCGGCGACGCCCTTGTTCCCGGTGTCTTGGATGCGGAGCAGTTGCGAACGCTTGTCTCCGATGCACGGGAACCGGAACAATGATTGCGCTTGGGAAAAAGGGCCTGACGCGGCGCCATTTCATCGTGACCGCATCCGCCCTGTTCTCGCCGCCCGTCGCGGGGCCGCTTCTGGCCGATACCTGGCCGAGCGAGGCGCAGAAGAGCGCTTGGGATGCCGAGGTGACACCGCCCTTCTTCGACCTGGAGACGTCCAATCCCTGGGGCCTCGATCCGCGTTTTCTTCCGCAACGAGTCGTGGCCCGTGCTGGCCTTGTTCCGGGGAACATCCATGTGGATGCGATTGCGCGCTACCTCTATCACATCGAGGACGGCGGGACGGCTATGCGCTATGGCGTGGCCATCGCACGCGGCAACCTCTACGAGCCCGGCACCTACACGATCCGGCGCAAGGTCCGTTGGCCGCACTGGACGCCGACGCGCTCGATGATCGAGCGGGATCCGGAACTGTATGCGGATGTCGAAGACGGCATGGAGCCGGGCCCTGAAAATCCGCTTGGGTCTCGGGCCTTGTATCTCTACGTCGGCGAACGGGACACCTACCTGCGCATTCACGGCTCGCCGGAGCCCCGCTCCATCGGGGGCCGTGCGAGTTCGGGCTGTGTGAGGATGGTCAATGCCCATATGATCGCGCTCTACCCGCTGGTCGAAACCGGCGTGACAGCGTATCTGCATCCGCCGGAAGACTACGTGAGCGCACAGAGTTGAGTACCGAATTCGGGGCGCCCGAGAGCAGCCGGCGAACCCACCGCGCGAAAGGACCGGACTTGGGACGAAAATTTTTCAACAGCTTTGTGTTGCCGGCCATTCTGAGCGGATGCACCGCCGTCGTCGGCACCGAGGACACGGAGCCCGGTACCATTCCCGAACAGGTTGCTGCCTTGGCAGCCCCTTACCAGAATGTCTCGACGGCGCGCCTTTTGCCGCGCGACGGATGTTACTGGTATCTTCACCAGGGGCCGGTCGAACCAACCCTATTGCCGCTCAGAACCATCGACGGGCGACCGATCTGCTCTGCGCGAGAGTAGAAAGCGGCGTCATGGTTGAAATCAAATTTCCCGGTCGACTCTCAACCTACAGACCGCGCGGCGCGGCGTTGCGACAGCTCGCGACAGAGCGCTTCCCTCGTGACGCCGAATTCGGCGGCCAGGCCGAGCGACGATTGATGGGAGAAGCGCAAGACGCAATTCTAGAATAAGTGAAAACAATGGCTTAGGGTGGAGAACGTCCGATCCCGGTCGCGTTCCCTCCGCCACCCAGACCTGTTGGTTTCTGGTCTCTGTTCAAGTCCCACAATTAGTGCCGTGTTTCCGGCGGTTAGCGTCGGCGTTTCGCATTGGAGACGCTGGCTGGCGCCGCTTGTGGGCGCGAATGCCGGGCCGGTCTCCGGGCGGTTGATTTTGCGGTGCCGTTTGGCAAGAACAGGGAATTATCAGGGTAGACTGTTTGTCTGCGACGGTCTTGAGCGTTCAGCTCCCTGATTTTGCGCGGGATTTGAGGGGCTTGGCAGCGATTTCCCTGCTCAAGAATAACAGGGAAATCAATTCGGGTGATCAGGGAAAGAATTTGGCGTAACAGGGAGTTGAATTGGACTTTACAGGGAAGTGGGGGGTCAGCTTGAAAACCCCAAATTTTGGCGCTGTTCGTCCCAGTCCAGTGCGACGCCTGCTCTGACCAGGCGTTCCAAGGTGAGGTCACAGGGCTGCTTTCCTGCAAGGATCGCCGCTTGAATGTCCGGGGACAGGAAGGCGAGGCGGGACCGGCGTCGGATATGGCTCTGGGCCAGCCCGGTGGTGCGGGTGAGATCGGCCAGTTGGGTCCCTGATCTTAGCTGCACAGACCAGTGATGCGCCTCGGCCAGTGCGTTGATGAGGGTCGCATCCGGACCAGTATCGCTGTCGCCCACCATTGAGCTCGTCACAATTTTTATCTCGGATCCGCGGCGACGCATTATGTGCGACGTGGCAACCCGGTGAAGATCGGGATCAAGCGCAATTTCGGCAACCGCAAGCTGGGTGGCCAGAACAGTGCGGTCAAGAGTCAGGCTCAGGCCCTCGCGTGTGACTTTACCGTCCACGATCAGGTCAGCGATCAGGGTTGGGCTGGACAGAATCTTATCTGCAAATGCGTTTGCGCGGGCGGCGAGTGGCATGAGGTCTGCCGCATCGACGGCTACGCCGAGTTGATATTTATCGGCTGCCCGACGCAGGTGATCCGCAACTGACCCGACAACCCTGCGCTCGAGCGGCGCTGCAGGGATCCGCCAGCCGCTGGGATCGGCCCCACCAGAGATCAACCGGTTGGAGACATAATAGCGGTAGCGCCGTCCAGACCTGACGGTGTGGGTCGGGGTCAGGCGATCCCCGGTCTCGTCGCGCAAGAGCCCGGTCAACAGGTTTGCTGGCAAGGGCGTGCTGGACTGGTCGGCCCGGACCAAGTCTTCATCTGAGGTCGCGGCGCCTGACCCGGGGCTGCTGGCCGAGCGGGATCGGGGTCGACCGCTGGCGGTCATCAAGGCGGTCTGAACGTCCTGCCAAAGGACATCGTCGATGATAGGCGGATGTTTACCCGGATAAACCTTCTCCTTGTGCCGGATCCGACCTCGGTAAACCGGATTGGTCAGCATGTAATGGAGTTGCCCTCGACTGAAGGTCGGGGGGGTGTGGGCGCGCCCTGAGGCAAGACGCCCTTGTCTCGGGCGAAGGCCCCGCTGGTGTGCTGCGATCTCCAGGGTCTTGAGGTTTGGCGCATCTGCATAAAGTTGAAACAGCGCCCGGACCGTCTCGGCTTCCGTCGGGTTCACGACCAGCTCGCGTCGATCCTTGTCCGGGTGGCGGTCATAGCCCAGTGGCAAGGTGCCGCCCATCCAGAGCCCCTTCTTCTTGGATGCAGAGATTTTGTCACGGATGCGTTCAGCGGTCACTTCACGTTCGAACTGGGCGAATGAAAGCAGGACGTTGAGAGTGAGCCGCCCCATCGAACTGGAGGTGTTGAAGGCCTGTGTGACGGAGACAAAGGAACAGCCCGCCGCGTCAAGTCGCTCGACGAGGCGCACGAAGTCGGCGAGGGATCTCGTGAGCCGGTCGATCTTGTAGACGACGACCATCCTGATCCGCCCCGCTTCGATCTCGGTCATCAACCTTTGAAGTGCTGCGCGCTCAAGGGTGCCGCCAGACAGGCCGCCATCATCGTATCTGTCGTTGACCAGGCGCCATCCTTCATGTCGTTGGCTGGAGATATAGGCGGCACAGGCCTCATGTTGAGCATCGAGCGAGTTGAACTCCTGGTCCAGTCCTTCGTCTGACGATTTGCGGGTGTAGATGGCACATCGGATATTCGGTTTGCCGGACATCCCGTCACGCGCCTCTGCCGGGTCTCAGTCCGAAGAAGCGGGGGCCCGACCAACGCGCCCCGGTAATCTCGCGGGCGATTGCCGAAAGCGACCGGTAGGTTCGGCCTTGCCAGATGCAACCAGTATCGGTGACCTCGACGTGGTGGACCGTGCCATTCCATTCGCGCACCAGCCGCGTGCCGGGTGGCGGTGCAGATGACAAGACGGGGCTTGCCGAGGCGCCGGCGGCTTTTTGGGCTGTCATGCGCTCGAGCGCCTTGCGGAGTTTTGGCGCAATGCCGCCCCGCCGTTTGGCTTGCATCTCGAAGGCGATGTATCGGCGCATCAGATCCCGGCTCATCTTCGGGGGCGGAGTTGATTTGAACGTCTTGGTCCAGAGAGTGACCAGACCCTGACGATCTGCGGTATGGAGATCTTCGATGGTGTTCATGAGCTGTTACCTGCTTGAAGTGTGCGGGCGCCGCGCCCGGTACTGGCGCGAGCCCGGTTGGCCGGGCTCGAGGACACCAACGCTCGGAGCGGCGCGACAGTCCAGTTCAAAGGTGGTGTTAAAAACACTCTGTGATGGATGCATTTTTTGGCGTGGTGCTCAAGGCGCGAGGCCGGCGGGAGGGCGCGACGACGACCTGGTCAATCTTCGTTCGGGTCTTCAGGGAGTGTCGCGCAAAGCAATGTAAGACTATGGCCGTTACGTCCGATCCGGACCTGCTCGAACAGCTCCGCAACCTCGGCACGCGTCCAGGCGATGGCGGCCACTTCGGTCATGGGCGACAGGCGCTCGGCGCCGCTGGCAAAGGCCCGAGCGGTCTCACTCTGCCCGCACACCTGTGTGCCATTCGGCCGGTCGATCCATGGGAAACCTTCGCCTCTCACGATATAGCGGATCCTGCCATTGTGACAGGCGACAAGAGCCAGTGTCTCGTCGTGATGATCGATCAGGACCCGTCCTGCTGCTGCAAGGCTGATGTCGAGAGACTGCCGCATCGCGAGCATGACCTCGATTGAAGGCTCTGTCGCGACAAAGGAGCGGATGAGCGACGGTGGTGCCAGGAGGTTTGCGGCGGGTCTTGTCAGAGCAACTTCGCTTGAGGCGGGGCGGGGCGCCCGCTAGCATCCGACCATGAGCGAACTTTTCCCGTTCAAGTACTTCAAGACGAGCCCCGAAATCATCCGCCTCGCGGTGATGCTGTACATCCGGTTACCGCTGTCGCTCCGGAACGTGGAGGATCTGCTGCATGAGCGCGGCGTCGATGTCAGCCACGAAACCGTGCGGTTCTGGTGGCATCGATTTGGTCCGATGTTTGCCGCCGAGATCCGAAAGCGGCGGATCATGGGGATGAAATCGAGCCGCTGGCGATGGCACCTGGATGAGGTTTTCGTCAAAATCAACGGCGAACGACATTATCTCTGGCGGGCTGTGGATCACGAAGGCGAGGTCCTGGAAAGCTTTGTCACAAAGGCCCGCGACAAGAAGGCAGCCTTGAAATTCTTAAAGAAAGCAATGCGAAAGCACGGTAAACCCACGGTGATCGTAACGGACGGGCTGGCATCGTATGGGGCGGCTCTGAAGGAAATCGGCGCTGCCGACAAACAGGAAACTGGCCGCTGGCTGAACAACAGGGTGAAGAATTCACACCTGCCGTTTCGACGACGGGAGCGTGCGATGCTCCGTTTCAGGTGCATGCGAACTTTGCAGAAATTCGCGGCCGTCCACGCCTCAGTTTACAACCTCTTCAACTCGGAACGCAGCCTCTACGCCAGACCGAATTTCAAGCTAAATCGCGCCGCTGCTCTGGCCGAGTGGCGCGGTCTTTGCGCGGATTAAGCGACAACCATCCTGCCCATTCGGAGACTGGTTCGAATTCGTCTGACAGCACCGGGGGGAGGGGGAGCGATGAAACGTGACGACAACCCCATGAGCGCGGCTAATGCGGCGGGCAGGTGCACGGCAAAATCAAAGCGGACGGGCGAGACGTGCAAAGGGCCAGCGGTCTCGGGCTGGCCTGTCTGCCGGTTTCATGGTGCATGCGGCGGGCACAAGGCCGGGCGGTCTCACCCGTCTTGGAAGCACGGGATGCGGTCTCGGGAATGGATCGAGACCCGAAAGGCGATCAACGAGCTGGTGCGCGAGGAACGAGAGATCGAGAAGCTGATTAGATGAAGGTAGCCTCTGGGCTTCTTTTGTGTTCCGACTGAGGGACTTGCTTGGTGGCATAGCTTTGGGGGGTAAGATGAGGGCACAACTACTGCTATGTGGGGCGGCACTTGCACTGGCGGCTTGCGTCGACTCGACTACTACACGGCTGTCGCAGAACAGAGTTCAAATCGATGTCTCCGCAGCTCCGGTTTGTCGAGGTGCTGATGCGAGGCGGTTCGCAAATCATCAAGCTGCCCTAGAAACACTTCGTCTAGGCTACGATCGGTATATTGTTTTGGGTTTTCAAAGCCAGGACAACACAAGGGTCGTCGGCGCAAACTTCAATCCCAATGGCTTTGGTGGTGTCACCGCGACGCCGATCATCGGTGGTTCCGAGGACGCATCGATAATCGTTGAGATGTATCAAGAGGGACGGCCAGGCAGCGGCAACGCGCTCAGTGCGAGAGAAGCCCTTGGTCCGAACTGGCAACAGATCGTCAGCGAAGGACTGCCCGACACCTGCACCTAACAGATTATCTTGAACTCCTGATTGGTCCTTGCCTGGAGTAGCCCCCTGAAAGTGGTCCACCAACTGGGATAGATTTGTCCCGCAATTGGAGGATCAGCGAAGGCTGGGAAACGAGAGAAGCCGGAAGAGATTGTATCGAAGCTTCGCCAAGTTGAGCTGCTGCCGGTTTCGTGGACAGCAGGTTAAGCTAGCATAGCGCGAGCCTCGAACTCCATGGGGCTGAGGTAGCCCAATTTGGAGTGCCGTCTGCGCGGGTTGTAGAAGCGCTCGATGTAGTCG
>NZ_FWFZ01000053.1 GCF_900172355.1 Roseisalinus antarcticus
TCTTCGGGACGCTCGACACCTTTTTTCTCCATTCGGATGACCGTCAAGCGTGGTGTCGAAGAGAAAGTTGGCCGCAATGCGGCCAACTGAAGTATTTTCTCAACATTTACGGTCAGGGACTGGCCCAAAGGGACGCCCTTTTGCGTTTGCCCCCGCCTGCACCCCGTCGGGAGGGCGTTTTGTCAAGAAAAATTTCACTGCCATGGGTTGGCAAGCCGCCTGACCCGCTGTAAAGAGGCCACTTGCAGAGAGTTGACCCAAACCGGGCGCTGTCTGTGATTCGTCCGAGACGGTGGGTGGCTTGCCGATAGTGCGGTCATAATTCCTGCCTGAGACGGGTAAGGACCAGATTTCTTCGGGTTTTCCGCGTAGCGGCCCCGGGGCGACCTTGGACGGACCCGTAAGGACCCGACTGTCGGGACCTCGTGTTCCGGCTGAACTGAGCCGGAGGGTCAAGCCCTCCAAACTTGGAGTAGACTGTGGATAGAGCCCAGAAAGAAAAGTTGGTCGAGGAACTCGGCCAGATCTTCGAAAGCTCTGGCGTCGTGGTGGTTGCCCACTACGAGGGTATCACGGTTGCCGAAATGCAGGACCTGCGTGCGCGTATGCGCGAAGCTGGCGGGTCCGTGCGCGTTGCCAAGAACAAGCTCGCCAGGATCGCCCTGAAGGACAAGCCCTGCGAAAGCATCGCCGAGTTTCTGACGGGCATGACCGTTCTTTCATATTCTGAAGATCCCGTGGCCGCGGCCAAGGTTGTTCAGAAGTACTCCAAGGATAACGGCAAGCTCGTGATCCTTGGTGGTGCGATGGGAGAGACGGCTCTCGATCCCGCCGGTGTCAAGGCGGTCTCTGAATTGCCGTCGCGCGAAGAGCTCATCGCGAGCATCGCCGGCTGCATCGGGGCCCCCGCCAGCAACATCGCCGGGGCTATTGGCGCGCCTGCTTCGAACATCGCAAGCATTCTCTCGACCATCGAAGAGAAGGCCGAAGCGGCATAAGGCATCCCAAATCCCTCGTGGGGACAGTCCCGCGAACGTTGGAAAACACATCAATCGAACGGAAAGCACGAAATGGCTGATCTGAAGAAACTCGCCGAAGAGATCGTGAACCTCACCCTTCTCGAGGCCCAGGAACTGAAAACCATCCTCAAGGACGAATACGGCATCGAGCCCGCCGCCGGCGGCGCCGTGATGATGGCCGGCCCGGCCGGCGACCCCGCCGCTGCCGAAGAGGAAAAGACCGAGTTCGACGTCGTTCTCAAGAACGCCGGCGCTCAGAAGATCAACGTGATCAAGGAAGTCCGCGGTCTGACCGGTCTTGGCCTGAAAGAAGCCAAGGACCTCGTCGAAGCCGGCGGCAAGATCAAGGAAGGCGTCTCCAAGGCGGAAGCCGAGGAAGTCAAAGCCAAGCTGGAAGCAGCCGGCGCCGAGGTCGAGCTGGCCTAAGGCCTTCACAAGGGGACCAGGCGCCCCCATATGGGCCGCTCTGGGCAGATTTTCGAAGACTTCTGACATCCCCTACCAGATATGGCTGGGACCGGTTGAAACCGGTCCCAGCTTCACCTGTCTCAGAGACGGCATCCGCGGATGCCGTTTCTCGGGCAGGTCGCGATGAGTCGGGCGGCTGCCGGTGGGACGGCGGCCTGGTATGGACCTCGTGACGACCCCTCTCGACGGAGGCCCCGCCGTAGCCCAGCGGCGCGCGGTCCTCGCAGAGATTGAAAGGTGACGCACCACATGGCTCAATCCTTCCTTGGCCAGAAACGCTTGCGCAAGTACTACGGCAAGATCCGCGAAGTGCTGGAAATGCCGAACCTCATCGAGGTTCAGAAAAGCTCTTACGACCTCTTCCTGAATTCGGGCGACGGGCCCGAGCCGATGGATGACAACGGTATCAAAGGTGTCTTCCAGTCGGTCTTCCCGATCAAGGATTTCAACGAGACGGCCGTGCTCGAGTTCGTGAAATACGAGCTGGAGCGCCCGAAATACGATGTCGAGGAATGTCAGCAGCGCGACATGACCTACAGCGCCCCGCTCAAGGTGACGCTGCGCCTCATCGTGTTCGACATGGACGAGGATACCGGCTCGAAATCGGTCAAGGACATCAAGGAGCAGGAAGTCTTCATGGGCGACATGCCCCTGATGACCCCGAACGGCACCTTCGTCGTGAACGGCACCGAGCGCGTGATCGTCAGCCAGATGCACCGCTCGCCCGGCGTGTTCTTCGACCACGACAAGGGCAAGACCCATTCCTCGGGCAAGCTGCTCTTTGCCTGCCGGATCATTCCATATCGTGGGTCCTGGCTCGACTTCGAATTTGACGCCAAGGACCTCGTGTTCTGCCGGATCGACCGTCGCCGGAAACTGCACGTGACGACGCTGCTCTATGCGCTTGGTCTCGACCAGGAAGCGATCATGCGGCATTACTATTCGACCGTTGATTACAAATTCGACAAGAACAAGGGCTGGGTCACCAAGTTCTTCCCCGAGCGCGTGCGCGGCACCCGCCCGGCGTTCGATCTTGTCGACGCCGCGACCGGCGAAGTCTTTGCCAAGGCAGGCGAAAAGGTCACCCCGCGCCAGGTCAAGAAGCTGATCGACGAAGGCAACGTCACCGAGCTTCTGGTTCCGCATTCCCACATCGCGGGCAAGTTCGTCGCCGAGGACATCATCAACGAGGAAACCGGCGCGATCTATGTCGAGGCCGGGGACGAGCTGACGATCGACCGCGACAAGGAAGGCGAGATCATCGGCGGCACCGTCAAGGAGCTGATCGACGCGGGCGAGCTGAACATCCCCGTTCTCGACATCGACAACATCAATGTCGGCCCCTACATGCGCAACACCATGGCGCAGGACAAGAACATGAACCGGGAAACCGCGCTCATGGACATTTACCGCGTCATGCGCCCGGGTGAGCCGCCGACCGTCGATGCCGCCTCGACCCTGTTCGACTCGCTGTTCTTCGACAGCGAGCGCTATGATCTGTCGGCTGTCGGCCGGGTGAAGATGAACATGCGTCTTGCGCTCGATGCCGCCGACACCCAGAGGACCCTGCGCCGCGAGGACATCGTGTCCTGCATCAAGGCCCTGGTCGAATTGCGCGACGGCAAGGGCGAAATCGACGACATCGACCACCTCGGCAACCGCCGGGTCCGGTCAGTGGGCGAGCTGATGGAGAACCAGTATCGCGTCGGTCTGCTGCGGATGGAGCGTGCGATCAAGGAGCGCATGTCGTCGGTCGAGATCGACACCGTGATGCCGCAGGACCTGATCAACGCCAAACCCGCCGCCGCCGCGGTGCGCGAGTTCTTCGGTTCCTCGCAGCTGTCGCAGTTCATGGACCAGACCAACCCGCTGTCCGAGGTCACGCACAAACGCCGCCTCTCGGCGCTTGGCCCGGGCGGTCTGACCCGCGAGCGTGCAGGTTTCGAAGTGCGCGACGTGCACCCGACGCACTATGGCCGGATGTGCCCGATCGAGACGCCGGAAGGCCCGAACATCGGTCTCATCAACTCGCTCGCCACCTTCGCGCGGGTGAACAAGTACGGCTTCATCGAAACCCCCTACCGGGTGGTCAAGGACGCGCATGTGACGGACGAAGTCCATTACATGTCCGCGACCGAAGAGATGCGGCACACGGTGGCCCAGGCCAACGCGACGCTCGACGATGCCGGGCATTTCATGAACGATCTGGTGTCGACCCGTCAGTCCGGGGAATACACGCTCGCCCCGCGCGAGAACGTGGACCTGATCGACGTGTCGCCCAAGCAGCTGGTGTCCGTCGCGGCGTCGCTGATCCCGTTCCTAGAGAACGACGACGCGAACCGCGCCCTGATGGGGTCGAACATGCAGCGCCAGGCGGTCCCGCTTCTGCGGGCCGAGGCGCCGTTCGTCGGCACCGGGATCGAGGGAAAGGTGGCGCTGGACAGCGGCGCCGCAATCGTGGCCCGTCGTGCGGGCATCGTGGACCAGGTCGACGCGGCGCGGATGGTGATCCGGGCCACCTCTGATCTGGAGCCGGGCGATCCGGGCGTCGACATCTACCGGATGCGCAAGTTCCAGCGGTCCAACCAGAACACCTGCATCAACCAGCGTCCGCTGGTGAAGGTGGGCCAGGAAGTGCAGAAGGGCGAGGTGATCGGCGACGGTCCCTCCACCGATATCGGCGAATTGGCGCTCGGCAAGAACGTGATTGTCGCCTTCATGCCGTGGAACGGCTACAACTACGAGGACTCGATCCTCATCTCAGAGCGGATCGTGAAGGACGACGTGTTCACATCGATCCATATCGACGAGTTCGAAGTGGCCGCCCGCGACACCAAGCTCGGCCCCGAAGAGATCACCCGCGACATTCCCAACGTCGGCGAGGAAGCCCTGCGCAACCTCGACGAGGCAGGGATCGTCTACATCGGTGCCGAAGTGGGGCCCGGTGACATCCTGGTGGGCAAGATCACCCCCAAGGGCGAAAGCCCGATGACGCCGGAGGAAAAGCTTCTCCGCGCGATCTTCGGCGAGAAGGCGTCCGACGTGCGCGACACCTCCCTGCGCCTGCCGCCGGGGGATTTCGGCACGATCGTCGAGGTGCGGGTCTTCAACCGCCACGGTGTGGAAAAGGACGAGCGGGCGCTTCAGATCGAGCGTGAAGAGGTCGAGCGTCTGAGCCGTGACCGCGACGACGAGATGGCGATCCTCGATCGCAACATCTACGCCCGTCTGCGCAGCGTGATCGAGGGCAAGACCGTCGCCAAGGGGCCGAAGGGCATCAAGGCCGGCTCGATCGTCGACGACGAACTGCTGGGCATGTTCCCCCGCAGCCAGTGGTGGCAGATCGCGCTCAAGGAAGAAGCCGACGCGCAGTTCGTGGAGGCGCTCAACGAGCAATACGAGGCGCAGAAGCGCCAGCTCGACGCGCGGTTCGAGGACAAGGTCGAAAAGGTGCGCCGCGGCGATGACCTGCCTCCGGGCGTGATGAAGATGGTCAAGGTGTTCGTGGCGGTGAAGCGCAAGCTTCAGCCCGGCGACAAGATGGCCGGTCGTCACGGCAACAAGGGTGTCATTTCGAAGGTGGTGCCGGTCGAGGACATGCCGTTCCTGGCCGATGGCACACATGTGGACTTCGTTCTCAACCCGCTCGGCGTGCCGTCGCGGATGAACGTCGGCCAGATCCTCGAGACGCACATGGGCTGGGCTGCCCGCGGCCTGGGCGTGCAGATCGACGAAGCTCTGGGAGAATACCGCCGGTCCGGCGACATGACCCCGGTGCGCGAAGCGATGCGCCTCGCCTACGGCGACGATGTCTATGACGAGGGCATCGACGGCATGGACGAAGAGACCATGGTCGAAGCGGCAGGCAACGTGACCCGCGGCGTGCCGATCGCGACGCCCGTCTTCGACGGCGCCAAGGAGGCCGACGTGGACGATTCCCTGCGCCGGGCCGGCTTTGACGAGACCGGCCAGTCGATCCTGTTCGACGGACGCTCGGGCGAGCAATTCTCGCGGCCGGTGACGGTCGGGGTGAAGTATCTGCTCAAGCTGCACCACCTGGTGGACGACAAGATCCACGCGCGGTCGACCGGGCCCTACAGCCTCGTCACGCAGCAGCCCCTCGGTGGCAAGGCCCAGTTCGGCGGTCAGCGCTTCGGCGAGATGGAGGTCTGGGCGCTTGAAGCCTACGGCGCGGCCTACACCCTCCAGGAGATGCTGACGGTGAAGTCCGACGACGTGGCGGGCCGGACCAAGGTCTACGAGAGCATCGTCAAGGGCGAGGACAATTTCGAGGCCGGTATTCCGGAATCGTTCAACGTTCTCGTCAAGGAGGTCCGGGGTCTGGGCCTCAACATGGAACTCCTGGACGCGGAGGAGGACGAGTAGGGCACCCGAATATTCGCGAATATTCGGACAGAAAATTCGCGAATTTTCTGGCTCCGCCCAATCTCCGACGCATACCTAGAAAGGTGACCCAATGAACCAGGAACTGACCAACAACCCGTTCAACCCGCTGACGCCCGCCAAGACCTTTGACGAGATCAAGGTCTCGCTGGCGTCTCCCGAGCGGATCCTCAGCTGGTCCTTCGGCGAGATCAAGAAGCCCGAGACGATCAACTACCGCACGTTCAAGCCCGAGCGTGACGGCCTTTTTTGTGCGCGTATCTTCGGCCCGATCAAGGATTACGAGTGCCTCTGTGGCAAGTACAAGCGCATGAAATACCGCGGTGTCGTCTGCGAGAAATGCGGCGTGGAAGTCACGCTGCAGAAGGTCCGACGCGAGCGTATGGGCCATATCGAACTGGCGGCCCCTGTCGCTCATATCTGGTTCCTGAAGTCGCTGCCCTCGCGCATCGGCCTCATGCTCGACATGACCCTGCGCGACCTGGAGCGGATTCTCTACTTCGAGAACTACGTCGTGATCGAGCCCGGCCTGACCGACCTGTCCTATGGCGAGCTGATGACCGAGGAACAGTTCCTCGACGCCCAGGACACTTTCGGCATGGACGCCTTCACGGCGAACATCGGCGCCGAGGCGATCCGCGAGATGCTCTCGCTCATCGATCTCGACGCGACCGCCGAGCAGCTGCGCGAGGAGCTGAAGGAGGCCACCGGCGAGCTGAAGCCCAAGAAGATCATCAAGCGTCTGAAGATCGTCGAAAGCTTCATCGAATCCGGCAACCGTCCGGAGTGGATGATCCTGACCGTCGTGCCGGTCATCCCGCCGGAGCTGCGTCCGCTGGTCCCGCTGGACGGCGGCCGGTTCGCCACGTCCGACCTCAACGACCTCTACCGCCGGGTGATCAACCGGAACAACCGCCTCAAGCGGCTGATCGAGCTGCGCGCGCCCGACATCATCGTCCGCAACGAAAAGCGGATGCTGCAGGAATCCGTCGACGCACTCTTTGACAACGGCCGTCGTGGCCGGGTCATCACCGGGGCCAACAAGCGGCCGCTGAAATCGCTCAGCGACATGCTCAAGGGCAAGCAGGGCCGCTTCCGCCAGAACCTTCTGGGCAAGCGGGTCGACTTCTCCGGCCGCTCGGTCATCGTGACAGGCCCGGAACTGAAGCTGCACCAGTGCGGTTTGCCCAAGAAGATGGCGCTCGAGCTCTTCAAGCCGTTCATCTATTCGCGGCTCGAGGCGAAGGGGCTCAGCTCCACCGTCAAGCAGGCGAAAAAGCTGGTCGAGAAGGAACGCCCCGAGGTTTGGGACATCCTCGACGAGGTCATCCGTGAGCACCCGGTTCTTCTGAACCGTGCGCCCACGCTGCACCGTCTCGGCATCCAGGCGTTCGAGCCGATCCTGATCGAAGGCAAGGCGATCCAGCTGCACCCGCTGGTCTGCTCGGCTTTCAACGCCGACTTCGACGGCGACCAGATGGCCGTGCACGTCCCCCTTTCGCTGGAAGCCCAGCTCGAGGCGCGCGTCCTGATGATGTCGACCAACAACGTTCTCAGCCCCGCGAACGGTGCACCGATCATAGTGCCGTCGCAGGACATGATCCTTGGCCTCTATTACGTCACCATCATGCGCGACGGCATGAAGGGCGAGGGCATGAAGTTTGGCTCCGTCGAGGAAGTCGAGCATGCGCTGACCGCCGGCGAAGTGCACATGCACGCCAAGATCGAATGCCGCGTGAAGCAGATCGACAGCGAGGGCCAGGAGGTCGTCAAACGCTTCGAGACGACGCCCGGCCGGGCCCGTCTGGGTGCGCTGTTGCCGCTCAACGCCAAGGCGCCGTTCGACCTGGTCAACACGTTGCTGCGCAAGAAGGACGTGCAGCGGGTCATCGACAGCGTCTACCGCTACTGCGGCCAGAAGGAATCGGTGATTTTCTGTGACCAGATCATGACGCTCGGCTTCCGCGAGGCCTTCCGGGCCGGCATCTCGTTCGGCAAGGCCGACATGGTGGTGCCCGACAACAAGTGGACGCTGGTCGACGAGACCCGCGACCAGGTCAAGGATTTCGAGCAGCAGTACATGGACGGCCTGACCACCCAGGGCGAGAAGTACAACAAGGTGGTCGATGCCTGGTCGAAGTGCAACGACAAGGTCACCGAGGCCATGATGTCGACGATCTCGGCCAAGCATGTGAGCGACGAGGGCGCCGAAGAAGAGCCCAACTCGGTCTACATGATGGCGCACTCCGGTGCCCGTGGTTCCGTCACGCAGATGAAGCAGCTGGGCGGGATGCGCGGCCTGATGGCCAAGCCTTCGGACGAGATCATCGAGACGCCGATCATCTCGAACTTCAAGGAGGGCCTGACCGTGCTGGAGTACTTCAACTCCACCCACGGGGCGCGGAAGGGTCTGTCGGACACGGCGCTCAAGACCGCCAACTCCGGCTACCTCACCCGGCGTCTGGTCGACGTGGCGCAGGATTGCATCGTGCGCCAGGCCGATTGCGGCACCGAACAGGGGATCACGGCGGAGCCGGCGATCAACGACGGCGAGGTCGTGGCCTCCATCGGCGAGCGTGTGCTTGGCCGTGTGGCGGCCGACGATGTCATCATCCCGGGCTCGGACGAGGTTCTCGTCCGTCGCGGCGAGCTGATCGACGAACGCCGCGCTGATGCGATCGAGGCGGCCAAGCTGCAGACGGTGCGCATCCGTTCGCCGCTGACCTGCGAGGCCGAGGACGGCGTCTGCGCCATGTGCTACGGGCGCGACCTTGCCCGCGGCACCATGGTCAACATCGGCGAGGCTGTCGGCATCATCGCCGCGCAGTCCATCGGTGAACCCGGCACCCAGCTGACGATGCGGACCTTCCACATCGGCGGCGTGGCACAGGGTGGCCAGCAATCGTTCCTAGAAGCGTCCCAGGACGGCAAGGTGGAGTTCCGCAACGCCCTGATCATCGAGAACGCCCTTGGCGAGCAGATCGTCATCGGCCGGAACATGGTCTTCGCGATCATGGATCCGGAAACCGGTGCCGAACGGGCCAGCCACAAGATCGGTTACGGCACAAAGGTGTTCGCCAAGGACGGCGCTCCGATCACCCGCGGCGACAAGATGTTCGAATGGGATCCCTACACCCTGCCGATCATCGCCGAGAAGACGGGCATCGCGAAGTCGGTCGACCTGATCCCGGGCATCTCGGTGCGCGAGGATACGGACGATGCGACGGGCATGACCCAGCGTATCGTGTCCGACTGGCGCTCTGCGCCCAAGGGCAACGAGCTCAAGCCGGAGATCATCCTGCTGGGCGAGGACGGCGAGCCGGTTCGCAACGAGCTTGGCAACCCGATCACCTACCCGATGTCCGTGGATGCGGTCCTGTCGGTCGAGGATGGCCAGAAGCTGGAGCCGGGCGACGTCGTCGCGCGTATCCCGCGTGAAGGCGCCAAGACCAAGGACATCACCGGTGGTCTGCCGCGTGTGGCCGAACTCTTCGAGGCACGCCGCCCCAAGGACAACGCGATCATCGCCGAGATCGACGGCTACGTGCGCTTCGGCAAGGACTACAAGAACAAGCGTCGGATCGCGATCGAACCCGCCGACGAGACGCTGTCCAAGGTCGAGTACATGGTGCCCAAGGGCAAGCACATCCCGGTCCAGGAAGGCGATTTCGTCCAGAAGGGCGATTACATCATGGACGGGAACCCGGCGCCCCACGACATTCTGTCGATCATGGGTGTCGAGGCGTTGGCCAACTACATGGTCGACGAGGTGCAGGATGTCTACCGGCTGCAGGGCGTGAAGATCAACGACAAGCACATCGAGGTCATCGTCCGGCAGATGCTGCAGAAGTGGGAGATCCAGGATTCCGGGGAAACCACCCTGCTCAAGGGCGAAACCGTGGACAAGGTCGAGTTCGACGAGGCCAACGAGAAGGCCGCGTCCAAGGGCGGTCGTCCGGCAACTGGCGAGCCGATCCTGCTCGGGATCACCAAGGCCTCGCTGCAGACCCGGTCGTTCATCTCGGCGGCGTCGTTCCAGGAAACCACGCGCGTGCTCACAGAGGCATCGGTGCAGGGCAAGCGGGACAAGCTGGTCGGCCTCAAGGAGAACGTCATCGTCGGGCGGCTTATCCCGGCCGGCACCGGGGGCGCCACGACCCGCATCCGAAAGGTTGCCTCCGATCGTGACAACAAGGTCATCGAGGCGCGTCAGGCCGAGGCCGAGCAGGCCGCCGCCCTGGCCGCACCGGTCGAGGAAGATGTCGTCGGTGGCGACGAGCATGACGTCTTCATGGTGAACACGCCCGAGAGCCGCGAGTGATCGCGGCGCCTCGACGACGCAGATGATCCCGGAAGGCCCCACCAGTCTCTGGCGGGGCCTTCTTTATTGGCGCCGCCCCCTTGCGCGACCGGCCCGGACGGGGGACTCCTGTGTCATGGCCAGAGGAACGGAAGGGTCGGGATGAAGGCGGTCGGCATCAGGGTGACGGGCCGGGTGCAGGGGGTCTCGTATCGCGCCTGGACGCGACAGGAGGCTCGGGGTCTCGGCCTCGCGGGGTGGGTCCGCAACGCCGAAGACGGCAGCGTGCGGGCCCATGTCGAGGGGCCGGAGGACGCCGTGGACCAACTGCTCTCGCGTCTGCGGACGGGCCCGGCATTTGCGCAGGTCCGCGAGGTCGCAGCGACCCCGGCAGAGCCGCAAGGGCTGAGCGGCTTCGAGATCCACCGTGGCTGACGCGCACCGCGAGCTGTCCGCGCAGGGCGGGGCACGCGGGCTCTGGCGGCCCCCGACGGGGCCTGCTACCGGAGGCCATGGCACTCTCTGACAACATGCGCGGCGCGGTGCTGATGATGGTGGCGATGACCGCCTTCACGGTGAACGACGTCTTGCTCAAGGGGCTGTCGGGAGATCTGCCGATCATGCAGGTGATCTTTCTGCGCGGCGTGCTCACGTCCGTTCTGCTGGGGGTCGCGGCCTGGCGAATGGGGGTCCTGAAGCTTGCGATCCCGCGCCGTGACAGGGGGCTGATCGCCCTGCGCTGCCTGGGCGAGGCGGGGGCCGCCTGGTTCTTTCTCTCGGCGCTCTATCACATGCCGATCGCCAACCTCAGCGCGATATTGCAGGCCTTGCCCCTGGTCGTGACACTGGGATGCGCCGTGGTTTTCGGCGATCCCGTCGGCTGGCGACGGTTGACGGCGATCCTTGCGGGCTTCGTCGGCGTGCTGCTGATCGTGAGGCCCGGGGCCGAGGATTTCTCGCTCTATTCCATGTACGGCGTCGCCACGGTGCTGTGTTCGGCCGTGCGCGACATGGCCACGCGGCGGCTGTCGCAGGCGGTCCCGTCGCTGACGGTGACGTTCTTCACCTCGGTGGCGGTGATGCTTATGGGCCTGGTGTTGGGCCTGACGCAGGACTGGGGCACCCCGACGACGAACGAGATGCTGACCATCGTGGCGGCAGGCTGCCTGGTGATCGGCGCCTATCTGTCGGTCATCATGTCCATGCGGGTCGGCGACATCGCCTTCGTGGCCCCCTTCCGCTATGCCGGGTTGGTGGTGGCGATCATCCTCGGCCTTCTGGTCTTCGGCGATTTCCCGGACCCTCTGACCTGGATCGGCAGCGGAATCGTCGTGGCCTCGGGCCTGTTCTCGTTCTGGCGCGAGCGCCGCCTCGCGATCCCGCGCAAGCCGGTGCCGCCGCGATGAGGCTTGAGCGCCGCCCAGCGACGGCCTAGCGTCGCGCCATGGTGCAATTTCTTGGCCTTTGCCGCTTTTCCTATCCGGCCCTGCAGGATTTCCAGACCAGGCACGCCGACCTTTCCGCGCGCAGGGCCGCGCTTTACGCCCCCGACCGGCTGGACCTGCGGATGATGTGGTTCGAACATATCCTGCTGCCCGGAATCCGCGGCCAGACCGACAAGGATTTCAAGCTGCTGCTGCTGTTGGGGGAGGATTTCCCCGACCCCTGGCGCGGCCGTATGGCAGAGCTGATCCGGGACATCCCGCAGATCGTGCCGGTCTTTCGCGCACCGCTGCATCACCGGGGCGTTTGCCGCGATGCGTTGATGGCGGCCCGGGACCCGGCGGCCGACTGGGTCGCCGAGTTCCGGCTTGACGATGACGACGCCGTGGCCGTCGATTTCATCGCGCGGGCCCGGGAGGATTTCGAGATCCTGCGCCCGATGGCCGAACAGACCGGCAGCGGCGCGCTCGACTACCAGCGCGGGGTTCTGGTCGAGACCGGCCCCGAGGGGGTCGAACTGCTGCCCCTGGTGGCCCGCTACTGGGCGGCGGGGCTGTGCCTTTGCTATCCGTCCGCCCATGAGCAGAGCCTGATGGACTATCCCCATCACCGGGTCTGGTGGCGCATGCCCACCGTGACCCGGCCCGAGACCGCGATGTTCGTGCGCGGCAGCCATGCCACCAACGACAGCCCCATCAACCGGCGCGAGGGGATCACGCTGAAGATCCCGCCCGCCACATTGCGCGGCATCCTCGACAAACGGTTCGGCATCGACCTGCCCGCCTTTCGCGCCGCCTGGGACGACCTGCGCCGCCTGGGACGACCTGCGCCGCCGCGCGGCGGGTTGAGGTGAGAGGGCCGCTCGCCTAGGGTCACGGTCGGTCGGCAAAGGCGGAACAGGCGTCATGGAAAAGATACAGGTGCTCGGCCTTTGCCGGTTTTCCTACCCCTCGGCGCCGGGCGGGTTTGACGACCAGACGCGATCCATGGAGGACGTCCGCGCCCGGCTCTACGAGCCGCGGCGCATGGCGCTGCGGTTTCTGTGGTTCGAACATGTGGCGCTGCCCTCGCTGCGCCAGCAGACCGACCGCAACTTCACCGTGGTGGTGCTGGCCGGCGACCGGATGCCGGCCGAGCATCGCCAGCGGTTGCTCGACCTGCTGGTCGACACGCCCCAGATCAAGCCGTTGTTCCTGGAGGAGGGCCAGGTGCACCGCGACGCCTGCCGGGCCGCGATGCAAGCCCACCGCGACCCCGCGGCCCATGCCGTGGCCGAGTTCCGGCTGGATGACGACGACGCGGTCGCAGACATCTTTGTCGAGCGCACAAGGATGGTCTTTCGCCACGTCCGCCACCTGTTCGAGATGCGGCCCCGGGTCAGCGTGGATTTCTGCCGCGGCGCCCTGCTGCGGGTGACCGAAGAGGGGATCGACCTGCGGCCCGTGGTGGCCCAGCACTGGACCCCGGGGCTGGTGAATTACCGCAAGCCGGACGATCCGCTCAGCCTGCTGGATGCCCTGCACACGAAGCTGTGGAAGGGGATGCCGTTGTTGACCCTGCCGTTTCCGCCGATGTACGTGCGGGGGGCGCATGAGGACAACGCCAGCGCCATCAGCCGCCGCTGGGACAAGATCGATTCCTGGCAGACCGAGCCGCATGAGCTGCGCCGCCTGCTGGGCTCCGCCTTCGGCATCGACCTGCCTGCCATGGAGACAGCTATCAAGGCCTGGCGCAAAGGGCGTTGACGGCTTGTTGACAACCCCCCTGATTCCCCCTAATAGGCGCGGACCTAGGCAGACGGCATCACGTTCGTCAGCCCGAAATCAAAGTTGAAGTGGTCATGATCCGGGCCTTGGCCCCGATCCTCTGGAAGCCCACCGCACCGGTTCACTGGGACCGACTGCGGGTCTTTGCGCTTTGCGGACGCGTGACGCGCGCGAGTTGAAATCCGCGGCCCCTCGGGTCCGCACACATGTGTACGAAACGGGGAAGAACGCCCAATGCCAACGATCCAGCAGCTGATCCGCAAGCCGCGGCAGCCGAAAGTCAAACGCTCCAAATCCATGCACCTGGAACAGTGCCCGCAGAAACGCGGCGTCTGCACCCGGGTCTATACGACCACGCCGAAGAAGCCGAACTCGGCCATGCGGAAGGTCGCCAAGGTGCGTCTGACCAATGGTTTCGAGGTCATCAGCTACATCCCCGGTGAGAGCCACAACCTGCAGGAGCACTCGGTCGTGCTCATCCGCGGCGGCCGTGTGAAAGACCTTCCCGGTGTTCGCTACCACATCCTGCGCGGCGTGCTCGACACGCAAGGCGTGAAGGACCGCAAGCAGCGCCGGTCGAAGTACGGCGCGAAGCGTCCGAAGTAAGAGGAAGAGATCAGATGTCCCGTCGTCACGCCGCCGAAAAGCGCGAAATCCTCCCCGATGCCAAGTTTGGCGATCGGGTTCTGACCAAGTTCATGAACAACCTCATGGTCGACGGCAAGAAGTCCGTCGCCGAGCGCATCGTCTACAACGCGTTCGACCGGGTCGAGGGCAAGCTCAAGAAAAGCCCTCTCGAAGTGTTCCACGAGTGCCTCGACAATATCAAGCCGTCGGTCGAGGTTCGCTCCCGTCGGGTTGGTGGTGCCACCTACCAGGTGCCGGTCGAGGTGCGCCCCGAGCGCCGCGAAGCGCTTGCCATCCGCTGGCTGATCGACGCCGCCAAGAAGCGGAACGAGCACACGATGGAAGAGCGCCTCGCGGGCGAGCTTGTCGACGCCGTCAACGGCCGGGGAACCGCCGTGAAGAAGCGCGAAGACACGCACAAGATGGCCGATGCCAACAAGGCGTTCAGCCACTACCGCTGGTAAATACGGCCGGCCCCGGCCGGCACCCACTTTCGCCTAAGGACCGAACCCATGGCACGTGAATATTCTCTTGGACGCTACCGGAATTTCGGGATCATGGCGCATATCGACGCGGGCAAGACGACCTGCACCGAGCGCATCCTGTTCTACACCGGCAAGTCCCACAAGATCGGCGAAGTCCACGACGGCGCCGCCACGATGGACTGGATGGAGCAGGAGCAGGAGCGCGGGATCACGATCACCTCCGCTGCGACCACCACCATGTGGTTCCGGACCGAGGACGGCAAGACGACGACCGGCCTCTACGGTGACACCCCGCTGGAGGCGTCGTTCCGCTTCAACATCATCGACACCCCCGGCCACGTGGACTTCACCATCGAGGTCGAGCGCTCGCTTGCCGTTCTCGACGGTGCTGTCGCCGTTCTGGACGCCAATGCCGGCGTGGAGCCCCAGACCGAAACCGTCTGGCGCCAGGCCGACCGCTACAAGGTTCCGCGGATCGTGTTCGTCAACAAGATGGACAAGATCGGTGCGGACTTCTTCAAATGTGTTCGCATGATCAAGGACCGCACCGGTGCGATCCCCGCGCCGATCCAGCTGCCCATCGGGGCCGAGGATCAGCTCGAGGGGATCATCGACCTGGTGACGATGAAGGAATGGGTCTGGATCGGTGAGGATCTGGGCGCCTCCTGGGTCGTTCAGGACATCCGCGACTCGATGAAGGCCGAGGCCGAAGAGCACCGCGCGAACCTCATCGAGATCGCCGTCGAGATGGACGACGACGCGATGGAGGCCTACCTCGAAGGCGAGATGCCGACCGAGGCGAAGCTGCGCGAGATGATCCGCAAGGGCACCCTGGCCATGGCTTTCGTGCCCGTGTTGGCCGGGTCCGCATTCAAGAACAAGGGCGTGCAGCCCCTGCTGAACGCCGTCATCGACTATCTGCCGGGTCCGCTGGACGTTCCCGCCTACATGGGCTTCAGCCCCGATGACGAGACCGAGACCCGCAACATCGCGCGTCACGCCGATGACGACGAGCCGTTTTCCGGCCTTGCGTTCAAGATCATGAACGACCCGTTCGTCGGTTCGCTGACCTTCACCAGGATCTATTCGGGCAAGCTCAAGAAGGGCGATTCCATCCTGAACACCACGAAGGGCAAGAAAGAGCGCATCGGCCGGATGATGATGATGCATGCGATCAATCGCACCGAGATCGAAGAAGCGTTCTCGGGTGATATCATCGCGCTTGCCGGTCTGAAGGACACCACCACTGGCGACACCATGTCCGACAGCCAGAACCAAGTGGTTCTGGAAACGATGACCTTCCCTGATCCGGTCATCGAGATCGCGGTCGAGCCCAAGACCAAGGCCGACCAGGAGAAGATGTCTGCCGGTCTGCAGCGTCTGGCCGCCGAGGATCCATCCTTCCGGGTGGAGACTGACATTGAATCCGGTCAGACCATCATGAAGGGCATGGGCGAACTTCACCTCGACATTCTCGTCGACCGGCTGAAGCGCGAGTTCAAGGTCGAGGCGAACATCGGTGCGCCGCAGGTGGCCTATCGCGAGACCATCGGTCGCGAGATCGAGCATACCTACACCCACAAGAAGCAGTCGGGTGGCTCGGGCCAGTTCGCCGAGGTGAAGCTGGTGATCTCTCCGACAGAGCCGGGCGAAGGCTATTCCTTCGAGTCCAAGATCGTCGGCGGGTCGGTGCCCAAGGAATACATCCCGGGCGTCGAGAAGGGGATCAAGTCGGTCATGGATTCCGGTCCGCTGGCAGGTTTCCCGGTCATCGACTTCAAGGTCTCGCTGATCGACGGCAAGTTTCACGACGTGGACTCCTCCGTCCTGGCCTTTGAGATCGCGGCACGGATGGGCATGCGGGAAGGCCTGCGCAAGGCCGGCGCCAAGCTGCTTGAGCCAATCATGAAGGTCGAGGTCGTCACGCCCGAGGAATACACTGGTGGCATCATCGGCGACCTGACCTCGCGTCGGGGGATGGTGCAGGGGCAGGATACGCGCGGCAACGCGATCGTCATCAACGCCTTCGTGCCGCTGGCCAACATGTTCGGCTACATCAACACGCTGCGGTCGATGTCGTCGGGCCGGGCCCAGTTCACCATGCTGTTCGATCACTACGAATCCGTTCCGGCGAACATCTCGGAAGAGATCCAGGCGAAATACGCTTAATCCGGGGGTGGGCGAATCGCCCACCCTACACACCTCAAAAAGCACTTTGCGCAGGCGCTGCGCATCACATCGGTCTAGAAGGAGCCTCCAATGGGCAAGGCAAAGTTTGAACGCAACAAGCCGCACGTCAACATCGGCACGATCGGTCACGTTGACCACGGCAAGACGACGCTGACGGCCGCGATCACGAAGTATTTCGGCGACTTCCGCGCCTATG
>NZ_FWFZ01000102.1 GCF_900172355.1 Roseisalinus antarcticus
CCAGCGGCGTCGTCACCTTCGCCACCGCGCCGGCGGCGGGCGTCGCGATCACCGCAGGCTTCGCCTTCGACGTGCCTGTCCGTTTTGACACCGACGCGCTCGACGTGACCCTCGACCTCGAGCGGCTCGGCTCGATTACCTCAATTCCGCTTCTGGAGATCCGGCGATGAACGATTCCGGCGTTCGCGGGGCTTACGCGGCGGTCCGAAGGACGGCGCCACGGTCCCCGCTCACCGTCGCAGCCGTGCTGCGCGACCCCATGCAAACGTCAAGACCTCGGGGCATCCGCCATGAATGACGGATCCGGCTTCATCGCAGCAGTTCTCAGGGAACTTGCAGCATCTACCGCCGTGATCCTCGCCGCCTGGGGCGCGCTCGGCGGCGCCACGAACGCGCTGACCACGAAGATGCGCCTGCGCGATGCGTTGCGCCACATCCTGCTCGGCGGGCTGATCGCGGCCGGCATGGGGAGCCTGTCGATGGCCGTCATCGCGGCGTGGCTGGGGCTGCGCCCCGACGCGATCCCTGCGGGCGGGCCCGCCGGCTCGGCCGCCTATCTCGTCGGCGTTTTCGGCCCGGCCTTCATCGAAGTCGTCCACGCCCGGCTGCGCGCCGCGAAGGGGCGCAAGGATGACTGAGCTTTTCCGCCTCGCCCGCGCGCTGCGGAGCGGGTGCGAGGACCCTCGGGTGCGCTTTGCGCACCGGCTGCGCGTCGGCATCGCCGTTGCGGTGCTGATCCTGATCCTCTCGTTTTTGGAGTAATCCCATGGAGATGACCGCCAAGAAAATGTCACATCGTGGCCTGCTGGCCCTGGCCAGGCACGAAGGTATCGTGCCCGCGCCCTACCGCGATTCCACCTGCACCTGGACCTTCGGCATCGGCCATACGGCCGCGGCCGGACCGCCCGATCCCGGCGAGATGCCCCGCGGCATGCCCGCCGATCTCGATGAGGGCATCGGCGAGGCTTTCCGGGTCTTCCGCACGGACCTCGCGACATACGAGGCCGAGGTCAGGGCCGCGGTGACGGTACCACTGGCGCCGCACGAGTTCGATGCGCTGGTCAGCTTCCACTACAACACCGGCGGCATCGCGCGGGCTGCGCTGACCCGCCACCTGAACGCCGGCGACCGCGAGGCTGCCGCGCAGGCCTTCCTGAACTGGCGGCGGCCGGCGGAGATCATCCCACGGCGCGAGGCGGAGCGCGACCTGTTCCGCCATGGCCGCTATCCCGGCGGGGCCATCCCGGTCTGGTCCGTGGACCGCACGGGCCGCGTGGATTTCTCGCGGCCGGTCCGGCGGCTGACCGAAGACCAGGCTCTGGCTCTGCTGCAGCCTGTCAGACCCTCAGTCCCCGCAACCCCCGAGACGCCGACCGGCTGGCTCGCCCGGCTGGCCACCTTCTTCTCCACCCTAATCCGGAGGGCCTGATCCCCATGCGCTACGTTCGACCCAACTCCATGACCTGGTGGGCGGGACTGCTCGCCATGCTCACAGGCATTGCCGCCCTCGCGCTGCCCGCTACCGGACCGCTGAGTGAGCTGTCCCGCCTTGTCGCTCTGCTCGCTGGCTCGGGCGATGCCTCGCCCGCGGGGCTGATGTTCCTCGGTCTGGGCCTGATCGGTCTGCGCGACCGGATCGAGCGCGGGTTCCGTGGCGATGCTTGAGTGTCTTGCAGGGATGATCGTGGGCGGCAGCGTGGGCGTCTTCGTCGTCGCCCTCTGCGTGGCCGCCACGCGCGGGGAACGGGGCGATGGCTGAGTTCCTGATCTGGTTAGTCGCGGCTCTGGGCGCGGTCGGAGGTGTCGTCCTCGGCCGGGTCTGGGGGCGCGCAGCAGCAAAGCGCGCGGGCAAACGGGAGGCAGAACGCGATGCCATGGAAGACAAGAACAAGCGTGTCGAGCGCGGACGCGACGCGGTTCGTGACGGCCGCGGCGCCGGCAATCCTGCTGAGCGGCTGCGCCGCAACGATGGGCGGTGGTGACGCCGGCTGTGCTTCCTACGCCGAGGCGCGGCTCACCCGGCCGGATGCCGAGACGGTCGCCGCTGTGCCGCCGGACTGGGCCGACTGGATCGCCGATGTCGACGACCGCATGACAGGAACCTGCCGATGAAATCCCTCTCGCCTGCTCTGCAGGCCCATCTCGACGAGGGCACGACGACACTCGCCTGGTGCTGGCGCATCACGCGGGCCGATGGCGTCACCTTCGGCTTCACCGATCACGACCGGACGCTCAGCTTCGACGGCACCGACTTCGAGC
>NZ_FWFZ01000033.1 GCF_900172355.1 Roseisalinus antarcticus
TGACCGAACTCGGGACGTGGGACGAGGCTGCGCTGTCGGCGGAACTGAACGAGCTACTGGCGGAGGATTTCGACCTGTCGCTGGTGGGCTTTTCCGACGGCGAGTTGGACAAGCTGCTGGCCTTCGATACGGACGTGGGCGGCGGAGAAGAAGGTAGCGCCGGGGGCTCCGTGCCTCCGCTGACCATCCCCGAGCCACCGCGCAATCCGGCCTCGCGGACAGGCGACCTGTGGATCCTCGGCGATCATCGGCTGCTCTGCGGGGACAGCACGAACCACGAAGATGTCCGCCGTCTGATGAACGGCGAGCGCGCGGTGCTGTTTGCGACCGACCCTCCGTATCTCGTCGACTACGACGGATCGAACCACCCGACGCGGAACAAGGACTGGAGCCAGTCCTACGGCGTCACTTGGGACGACAGCAGCCAAGGGGCCGAACTCTACGACGGGTTCATAGCGGCCGCCGTCGCCGAGGCGATCACCGAGGACGCCGACTGGTATTGCTGGCACGCTTCACGTCGCCAAGCCCGAGGCCACCTGTCGAAGATGCCATGTATTGAAACGGCAAAGCGCCACAATCTGCGATGCGGTCTCAGCGTGATGCCGAGGGCAGAGCGCACAACTCACCTGTCCCAAACTGTCACTGTGATGGAACACTGAGAGCTCATAGGTCGGATCAATTCCGAGGCGGAGTATTTTCTCTTGGCCGCATCCGTGGCTGGTAGCGAAAACCTCGCCAACATTCTTCGACCAGACGGGCCGCCCTGCCAGGCGCACGGCGACCCTGGATCTGGCTCAGTTCATGCCAAGCTCCATGCGCAAGGTATCGGCCAGATCTGAAATGGTCGCCTCCACGTCGGCGCCCTCCGTTACCTCGACCATGGCCGCCGCGATCAGGTCGGTCACGGCGACGCCTTCAGAACCCGGAAAGGCATACCAGGGTCCGGCATACCGGGCGACCTGTGCATGGGCGATGCGGGCATTCTCGTTGGCCACATAGTAAGCGCCGAGATATGCCTCATCCTCCAGCACCAGCGCGTTCGCGGGCGCGTAGCCGGTGTTCTCGACGATGATGCGCTGCCCGTCCGGGCCGGTGACGAAGGCCATGTACTCCCAAGCGGCGTGCTGCACCTCCGGGTCATCGGACAGCATCACGATGGCCGAGCCGCCGGTCGGGAAATACACTGTCGACGCGTCCTCGGCGACCACCGGAAGCGGGCGCACCATCACCTCGAACCCGTCTCCCGCGCCTTCCTCGAACCGGGTCAGCAGGGCGGAGCTGTCGAACATGATGCCAAGCGTGCCAGCCGGAAAGGCCTGCCGGGCATCGTTTTCCGACATGGACGACATGCCCGCCTCAGCCGCGAAACGCTGGTAGATTTCGCCCGCCGCAAAGCCCGCGGCGTCGTCGAAGGCAATGTCACTTTCGTCCGGCGTCATCGGGCGGCCGCCGTGAGACCCGAGCAGCGACTGGAAGCGCCAGTCATGGCGGGCGATCCAGACGCCTTCGGTGGTGTCGCTCAGCGCGTTGATCGCGGCGGCAAGCTCGATCACGCCGTCGAAGGTCGTCGGAAAGTCCTCCACCGACCCGCCCGCCTGCTCGATGAGCATCGGGTTCACATACATCACCAGCGTCGAGCCGGAGGTGCCGAGCGCCCACTGGGTATCCTCGAACCGGCCGAGCGACAGGAGCGCCGGGGTATAGCCCGCAGCGGCCGGATCTTCGGGCAGGAACGGGTCGAGCGGTTGCAGCACGCCACGATCTTCCAGCACGCGCCAGAGGTTGAGGCCGACGTAGGCCACATCGGGCGCAGTACCCGCGATGCCTTCGCGCAAGAGGCGCTGGACGCCTTCCTCGTAGCCTTCGGCCGGTCCGTCGATCACCACCGTGATATCGGGATTGGCGGCCATGAAGGCCTCGGCCAGCGCGGTCTGGGTGTCGGCCCAGATCGTGGGAATGGCGTAGTGGACGCGGATTTCGGTCTGGGCGGTCGCCGCAGTTGCGGCAATGGCCAGACCGGCGGACAGCAGGATGTTCTTCATGGTCTTTCCTCGGGGGTTGAGTGTGGCGTTGTCTGAACGGATTTCCGGCCATTCGGCCTTGGCTTGCTGCTCGGTCCTCATCTCTTGATCCCCGCCCCGGCGAGGCCTTGGGTGAAGCGGCGCTGCGCCAGCAGGAAGGCCAGGATCAGCGGGGCGGTCACGAGGGTCGCGCCCGCCATCAGCGGACCGATGTCATCGCCGCTTTCCTGGTCGCGGAAATACAGGATGCCGCGCGGAGGCGTGGCAAGGCCCGGGTCGGTGGTCGCGATCAGCGGCCAGAACAGATCGTTCCAGTGCGCGGTGACCGAAAAGATTGCAAAGGCGATGACGGTGGGCATGCCGAGGGGAAAGGCCACGCGCCATGCGATGCCCATCTCCGACATGCCATCGATGCGCGCGGCGTCGATCAGCTCGGCCGGGATCTGCGCAAAGGCCTGTCGCAACAGGAACAGGCCAAAGGCCGTGGCGACAAACGGTACGATCAGCGCCGTATAGGTGTTGAGGATGCCGATCTGGCTGAACCCCAGAAAGATCGGGATCGCCGTGACATGAAACGGCACCAGCAGTGCCGCCACGATGGCCCCGAACAGCAGCCCCCGTCCGGCAAAACGACGATGTGCCAGCGCAAAGGCGCAAGGCACCGAGATCGCGATTTGCAGCACGAGAATGCCGAGGGTCACGATCGCGCCATTCAGAAGGTAGAAGGTAATGTCAGTTTCGGTCAGAACGGTCCAATAGTTCGACAATGTCGGCTGGCGCGGCAGCAAGAAAACATCGGGTGTGAAGATTTCTTCGCGTGGCTTGAGCGAGACCGACACCATCCAGACAAAGGGCAGCATCACAATGACCGCGCCCAGACTGATCAGGCCGAGGGAGAGGATCGTCGCCGGTCTCATCTGTAATGCACCCGACGTTCGACCACCGCGATCTGGATCGCGGTCAGAAGCAAGAGCGCCGCAAAGAACACGACGGTGATAGCGCTGGCGTAGCCGGCCTTGAAGTAGACGAACCCCTCCCGGTAAAGCGCGTAGACGATGGTGTCGGAGGCGAAGGCCGGCCCGCCCTGCGTCATGGTCGCCACGGTCTCGAACACCCGGAATGCATTCGCGGCGGTCACGATCATCACGAACAGCGTCGTCGGCCCGAGCATCGGCCAGGTCACGACCCAGAACCGGCTCCAGCCGCCTTCCGCCCCGTCGACCGCCGCAGCGTCATAGAGCGTGGGCGGGATCGCGGCGAGACCGGCGAGAAACAGCACCATGTTGTAGCCGACGCTTTGCCAGACACCGATGGCCGCAAGCGTGTAGAGCACGAGGCCCCGGTCGCTCAGCCATTGCCGGGACGGCAGGCCAAGACCGGCCAGCCACTGGTTCACGAGCCCCAGCGAAGGATGCAGCAGCATCTGCCAGGCCACGGCCATCGCCACGAGGGTCGCAGCTACGGGCAGGAAATAAACAGCGCGCAGCACCGCAGAGACGCGCGGCACCGTGTGGGCAATCCCGTGCAGGCCCAGCGCCACGAGAAGCCCGAGGCCCACCGAGGCCGGGATGACGATGGCGGCATAAACCAGCGTGTTGATGAGCGCGTTGCGGCCCAGTCGCGATCCGAACAGATCCGCGTAGTTGCCGAGCCCGACCCATTCGAACCTTGTGGCTCCGAACTGGTAGTCCGTGAAGGACAGGACGACGACGACAGCCACCGGCAGGAAGATGAACACGACCAGCGCCAGCGCCGCAGGCCCGACGAGAACAAGATCGATGACGGCGCGGCGCAGCATCATGCGATCTCCACTCTCTGCCCATCGATGTCGAAGGCGTGCACGGCCTCAGGCGACGCCGACAGGTGGATGCGACTGCCCTGATCCGGCACCGAAGCCGCGCCGCGCAGCACGGCACGCAGGACGATGTCGCCCGGCCCCCGCAGGCTCAGGATGCTTTCCTCGCCATGATACGCGGCGCTTTCCACGAAGGCGTCGAGAGCGCCATCTGGCGTGATCCGCAGATCCTCGGGCCGGATGCCCAGATCGAACCTCGCGCCCATGGGGTGCACGGCCGCTGCGGGGCCGGACGGGATCATGTTCATGCGATTATGGCCGATGAACGCGGCAACGGCGCGCGACCCCGGGCGCTTGAACACGCTTTCGGGCGATCCGACCTGAACGATCCGTCCGTCGATCATCACGGCAACCCGGTCGGCCATCGACAGCGCATCGGATTGATCATGAGTGACGAGCAGGAAAGGGTAGCCGGTGGTCTTGTGCAGCGCGCGGATTTCATCGCGGGTGTCGGCGCGCAGCTGGGTGTCGAGGTTGGACAGCGGTTCGTCGAGCAAGAACGCTGACGGATCCCGCACGAGGGCGCGGGCTAGCGCAACCCTTTGCTGCTGCCCTCCCGACAACTGACCTGGCTTGCGCGCAAGCAGCGGATCCAGCCGGAGCATTTCGGCGATCCGGCGGACCTGCGCGTCGATCGCGTCAAGTTTGCGCCCCACTGGCGCCCGCAGGATTGCCGCCCCCGGCAGTCTCTCAAGGACCGACAGGCGGCGCAGGCGCAGCGGCATCGCGATGTTCTGGTAGACCGTCAGGTGCGGATAAAGCGCATAGGATTGGAACATGAGCGCGACGTTGCGGGCGGCGGCGGTGTCGCGCGTCGCGTCGGCCCCGCGGAGCAGGACCCGCCCGGCGCTGACCTGATCCAGCCCGGCCAGCAGGCGCAGCGTTGTGGATTTGCCACAGCCCGAGGCGCCCAGCAGCGCAACAAACTCGCCCTCGCGCAGATCGAGCGACACATCCTCGACCGCGACCGTGTCACCAAAGCGCTTGGTGGCGTGATCGAGGGAAAGAACGGGCTTGCCGGTCATGTGGCAGAACTTTCACATGGATCCGTTCGCCCGGCGGCCACGGCGACGGCCGCCAATGCAGCGAGAGCCAGGGCGATGGCGGCATCGACGCTGTTGGCACGCTGTACGCCTTCGACGTCCGGTGCGCCTTCGAGGCCGATGACCGCCTTACCGAAATGCAGGCCATAGGCCACCTCGGTCAGTGTCCCGTAAGAACCGCCAACCGCGATCAGCACCCGGGCGGATTTCGCGATGATCATGTTCCGTGCTTCCCCGAGGCCGGTTGGCAAGGCGATGCCGACAAAACGGTTCGCCTCGTCCGGGGTGCTGCCGGGCAGGATCCCGATGGCCAGCCCACCTGCGGCGGAAACACCTTTGCTGACCGCCTCCATGACACCTGAGCGGCCGCCGCAGATCACGGTGAGGCCGAGCGCACCAAGCGCCGCGCCGACGGCTTCTGCGGCGGAGCTTTCGGCTACGCTCGCTTCGCGGGGGCCGATCACGCCCACGACCAGATGCCGGAGCGGCACCGTCCGGGACAGCGCCGCCAGGGCCTCTTGCGCGCTGACGTCACGACCACCGGCCTTCGCGCCCTGCGCCGCAGGGGCGGTATGCCAGGACTTCGGATCAAGGCGTTGGCCGTTGATGAAGACCGAGCCGTCCGTATGAAGGATGAAGCTGAGCGACATTGCCAAAACTCTGGAAGCCTGTAAGATACCTTACAGTTGGCAGTTTCATGACACAGGTTTATGACGGTGCAGCATTCGGCCCCGCCACTTTCGCAGCGCCAGTCCGCAATCCTTGACCGGGTGATGGCGAACGGCTATGTCACTATCGACGCCCTCGCGGCCGAGTTTGGCGTATCCGCGCAGACCGTCCGGCGCGACATCATCGCCCTTTCGGAAGCCGGTCAGTTGCAGCGGTTTCATGGTGGCGCAGGACCTGCCGACGCGATGGAGGCCGCACGCCTCGATTACGCCGCCAAACGTGAATTGGGCAAGCCCGCCAAGACTGAGGTCGCGCGCAAGGCCGCCGCCCTGATCCCCGATGGCGCGGCGCTGTTTCTCGATGTCGGCACGACGATCGAGACCTGCGCGCGAGAACTGGCCCGTCGCAAAGGCTTCACCATCTTCACCACCTCGATGCGAGCGGCGATGGCCTTTGACCCGCGCAGCCATGCAGTCTACGTGCTGGGTGGCCGACTTGCCGGGAAAGACGGCTCTCTGGTGGGCGAGGATACCGTGCAGAAACTGGCCTCCATCCATCTCGACGTCGCCCTGATCGCCTGTTCAGCCATCGACGAGACGGGGCGGGTGATGGATTTCGACCTGTCCAAGATCGCGGTCAAACGAGCAGCAATGGCTGCCTCGGCACGATCCATGTTGCTGTCGACCCGCAGCAAGTTCGATCGCACCGCGCTGGGAAAGATCGCCGATATCGGCGATTTCAGTGCGGTCGTGACAGAGGATCACCCCGAGACCTCCCTTGCCTTGGTGCAGGCGCCGTTGCAGGAGTGACCCATGGCGCGCCTGCACCGCGAAGGTCGTTCCCAATGGTCCGGCTATACGGTGTCCATCGCTCTGCTGGACTTCAGGAAGTCGTTCTGCGGTGTCTTTCACCGGCTCGACTCGACAGGCGTATGACCCAACGTGGGCGAGGCCGGTTGCCATTCAACCTTTCACGCCACCGCCCGCGAAGCCCTGCAAGACGTATTTCTGCCCGAGCACATAGATCAGGATCAACGGCAAGGTTGAGGCGACCGAGCCCGCCATCAGCAAGGTCCATTCCGACTCGAACTCGCCCACGAACCGCATCAGGCCCAGCGGCACGGTGCGCAGCTCGGGCGAATTGAGATAGAGCAGCGGGCGGAGCAGCTCGTCCCAGTTGTTGATGAACGCGATCACGAAGATCGAGATCAGCGCCGGCCGAGCCAGCGGCAGGTAGACCCGCCAGAAGATGCGGAACGGTCCTGCGCCGTCGATCCGCGCCGCCTCGCCGTATTCGCCGGGCAGGCTGGCGAAGTATTCGCGCAGCATGAAGGTGCCGAAGGAGCCGACAAGGAAGGACGGCACGATCAGCGGCAGGAACGAATCGACCCAGCCAAGGCCCCGCATCAGCAGGAACTCGGGGATGATCGTTACCTCGGTCGGCACGAAAGCGGTTGCGAGGATGAGGGCGAAGATCACGTTCTTGCCGGGCAGCTCCATCCTCGCGAAGGCATAGCCTGCCAGCGCGCAAGTCGCCATTTGCCCGAGCGCCGCCGTGGTCGAGACGAAGAAGGAATTGCGAAAATAGAGCAGGAAATCATGCTGCGTCAGAACTCGCGTGTAATTGCCGAATGGCTCGGGCCCTTGGAGCATGGTCGGCACGAAGCTGGGCGGAAGGCGGAACACGTCGCGGCTTTCCTTGAAGCTGGTGATCAGCATCCACGCAAAGGGCATCAACGTGATGGCGGCATAGGCCAGCAGCACGGCATAGAGCGCGACAAGGGCGGGCGCGCGCCGGAGTGCGACGTCATTCATGCACCCACCTCCGCCGCAGATAGAAGTTCAGGAGCGTGATCAGCCCGATCGCGAAGCACAGAATATAAGCGAGCGCCGAGGCATAGCCCAATTCGAAATGCACGAAGGCGTTCTGGTAGATGTAGAAGGCGAGCGTGGTCGACGCCCGGTTCGGCCCGCCATTGGTCAGGGCATAGGTGATCTCGAAGGTCTGGGTGGACCGCACCAGCGCGAGGATCAGCACGAAGAACAGGCTGCGCGACAAGAGCGGCAGGGTGATGGCGTAGAACCGCCGGAACGGGCGGGCGCCGTCGACACGGGCGGCCTCGTAGTAGCCGGGATCGATGGTCTGAAGGCCCGCGATCAGCAAGATCATGTAAAAGCCCGCATCCTTCCAGACCGACACGATGGCGACGGCCGGCAGCGCCCATGCCGGGTCGGCCAACCAGGGCACGCCATCGAGGCCGATACCGCCGAGCAGGTGATTGAGCAGCCCGAACCGGGTGGAGAATATCCAGCGCCAGGCAAGTGTGACGGCGACGGTTGCGGTGATGTAGGGCAGGAAGAACGCGCCACGAAAGAAGGCTGAGGAGCGCAGGGAGTTGTTGAGCAGCACCGCCAGTGTGACGGACACAATCATCACGCCCGGGACGTACATCGCCGTGAACCACAGCGTGTTGCCCAGAACCTCTCGCGAAACGGGTGAGGTCAGGATATGGGCATAGTTCGACAGCCCCACCCATTCGATATCGTCAAAGATCCGCCAGCTTGTGAAGGACAAGGCAAAGGACCAACCGATGGGGATCAGCCGGAAAACCATAAGCCCGACGATCGCGGGCAGCAAGAAGACGATCGCCGGTGCCCAAGCTTTCCACCGGGAACGACGTTGGCGCAGTGAGCCTTGCGTGGAAGGCATTTGCGCGCGCGCCCCGTCCCGGGGCACGCGCGCTGTGGATGCCTCGTTCAACGCGACAGGACGTCGTTGCCGTAGGCGGTGGCGGCGGCGAGCGCCTCATCCAGCGGCTTGCGGCCGTTGAACACCTCGTCCAGCTCACCATTCAGACCGCCCGATCCGGCAGCGGCATAGCCACGCCACGCGCTCCAGTCGCGGGTGAACCCGGTGTAGAGCGGCTGGGTGCCGATCTCGAGGATCAGTTCCATATTGTCGGGCTGCTGACCGCGGCCCAGCCAGTCCTCGGACTGCGCCGTTGCAGTCCAGGCCGGGACCTTTCCGCCAGTGAAATCGGCCGCAGTCAGAGTCGGCCCGGTCAGGTGCTGAACGAGGGCCCAGGCCAGATCGGTCTGTTCGCTGTCGGTGGTCACCGCCAGCATGTCGGCCCAGGCATAGGCGACGGCGGTCTCGGGCGTGGCGTCAGGCCCCATCGGCACCTGCGCGATGCCCCATTCGAAACTGTCGCCGACCAGATTGCGGGTGTTGTCGATGTTCCACGACCCGTCCACCCACATCGCCGCCATGCCCATGCCGAACACGTCTTGCTGGCGGATCCCTTCCAGCTCCTGCGGGCGGGGAGCAAAACCGTCGTCGACGATGGACGCGAGGAAGGCCAGCGCGTTCACCGCCGGCTCGTTGATCTCGAGCGCAGAACCGTCATCGGTAACGTAGCGCCCGCCGTTGCGGAACACCCAGGGGTCGGTCTGCGCGTAGCGGCCATAGACCCAGTAGCCATACTGCTCCGGCGTGCCATCGCCGTTCTCGTCAAGTGTCAGGGCCTCGGCTGCAGCGCGGAAATCGTCCCAGGTCCAGTCGGCGGAGGGGTAGTCGACGCCCGCAGCATCGAACGCGCTGCGATTGAAGTAGAGCACCGGAGCAACCCAATTCTGCGGAAAGGCGACTTGCTGGCCATCGATCTTGCCGATCTCGACAGCACTTTCGAAATATCCCTCGAGCGAAGCCTCGCCGATCAGCGGCGTGAGGTCGAGAAGGTTGTCCGCCTCGGCCCATTCCTGCACGAAACCCGATGACATCGCCATCACGTCGGGCAGATCGCCGGATGCCGCCAGCGCCGAGACGCGCGGCCAGTAGTCGGCGGGCGGCATCGCCTGAACCTCGACCGTCACGCCGGGGTTCGCAGCCTCGAAAGCGGCGATGGCGGGCGCTTCGGTCTCGACCTGCTCGGTCGACCAGAGCATGTAGGTCAGCGTCGTGTCCTGCGCGGCGACAGCGCCTGCGACGCACACAAGTGCGGATGCGCACAGCGTGGATTTCATCAAGGTCATGGGGTATCCTGTCATTAAAACTTCATCATTCGCCGGATGGACTGCCGGGCGTTACCGTGGGACCTGTAACGCCAGCGGGTGATGCTTTTGTGACATCGCGCCCCGGTCGAAACAGCAGGTGGTCGGAACAGCAGGTGGGCGGGACAATGATGGCGGACCTGATCGAACGGCAGTTGCCTTTTGCGGCACCGGGACGGTTCTGGCGCGGCAATCTGCACATGCATTCCACGCGATCGGACGGTGATCATCCTGTGGCCGAGGCCTGCGCCGCGTATGCGCGCGAAGGTTATGATTTCGTCGCCATGACCGACCATTTCCTGCCCGACTACGGGCATCCGGTCACCGACACGCGGGCTTGCCGCACGCCCAATTTCGTCACTCTTGCGGGGGCCGAGCTGCATCAGGGCCGTTTGTCCAATGGCGAGATCTGGCACATCGTGGCCGTTGGACTGCCATGGGACTTCGGGCCCCCGTCCGACGGCGAGACCGCCGAAGCGATCTGCGCCCGCGCCGTCGCCGCGGGGGCGTTTCTCGCTTTCGCCCATCCCGGCTGGTTCGCGCTGAAGCCCGAGGACGTGCGCAGCCTCCCCATGGTCCACGCAGTCGAAGTCTATAACCACGGCACCGAAATCGGGCAGATGCGCGGCGACGGCTGGTATCTGGCCGACATGGCGCTGAACGAAGGGCGCCGCCTGACGGCCATCGCCACCGACGACATGCACCGGCTGGGCGCAGGCTTCGCCGGTGGCTGGACCATGGTCAAGGCCGACGACGTGACGGTCGAGGCGATCCTGGCCGCCCTGCACGCGGGAAAGTTCTATGCCAGCCAGGGCCCGATGATCCACGATATCTGCGTCGAGGGGGAAGCTCTGGTGATCGACTGCTCGCCCGTCGTAACCGCGGCCCTGGTCGGCAGCCGCGCGCGCCGCGCCAATGCGCGGATCACCGAGATCTCCAGCCGCGTGACCCTGCCACTTCCGCAGATGCAAGGCGGCTATTTCCGCGTCATCCTGCGCGACCGGCACGGGCGGCACGCCTGGACCAATCCGGTCTGGCTGGATTAAGGGCAGCGGGCAATGGCTGACGTTTCCCTGAGCGACATCACCCGCCGCTTCGGTGCCACCGAGGTCTTGCGCGGCATCGACCTTGACATCGCGGACGGGTCGTTCACCGTGATCGTCGGCCCGTCGGGCTGCGGGAAATCCACGCTCTTGCGGATCCTTGCGGGGCTTGACGCTCCCAGCTCTGGCAGGGTGCACATCGGCGGGCGCGACGTGACCGGGATGGAACCTGCGGAGCGCCGCATCGCCATGGTGTTCCAGAACTATTCGCTCTATCCGCACATGAGCGTGCGCGACAACATGGCCTTTCCGCTGCGATCCCTGCGCATGGGGCGGGCCGCGATTGCGGCCGCGATCGACCGTGCGGCCGAGATTCTGCGCATCGGCGATCTGCTCGACCGCAAGCCTGCGCAACTGTCGGGCGGCCAGCGCCAGCGCGTCGCCATCGGGCGCGCCATCGTGCGCGACCCGTCGGTGTTCCTGTTCGACGAGCCGCTGTCGAACCTCGATGCCGCGCTGCGTGGCCAGATGCGGGTGGAACTGGCCGAACTGCACCGCATGCTGGGCACCACGATGGTCTATGTCACCCATGACCAGGTCGAGGCGATGACCATGGCCGAGCGTATCGTCGTGCTGAATGGCGGATGCCTGGAACAGGTCGGCGCGCCGATGGAACTGTATCACCGGCCGGCCACGCGCTTTGTCGCGGGCTTCATCGGTCAGCCGCAGATGAACCTGTTGCCAGGTCGCGTGATCGCTGCCGACGCGGCCCTCGTAGTGGCCGAGATCGGCGAGGGCCTGCGCGTTGAGGCCAGTGTCGAGGGCTGCGGCCTGTCGGTGGGCGATGGCGTCACCGTCGGGATCAGGCCCGACGATCTTGCCCCTGTAGCGCAGGGCGGCATTCCCGTGCAGGTGAGCGTGCTGGAGCGTCTCGGGCCTCAGACGGTCGTGCACGCGCGCGCCGATGGGGGCGCGGTCCTGTCAGCCGTTGTCGCAGGCGATACCGGTTTGGCTGTGGACGATGCCCTCAGGCTCGCGGTGCAGCCGGAGCGGGTGCATGTCTTTGCAGCCAGCGGGCAGGCCCTGGCGCGCCCGTCGCGCCCCGCCGCGTAATGGTCGAGGTCCGGTTTCTCGAACGGCGGCTTGCCTCGGGTATGCTGGCGCAAGTGGTGCGGCTTGCGCCGAAGATGATTCGCGTATCGCCGTGCTTCATACGAGACGCCCCGCCCGATGAGACCCGGCTGTCACTGACATTGGCCAGTGCGCGGCTCGGTCTGCCGGTCGCGCCCGTTCCGCCTGCGGCACGGCGCATGACCCCGCGCGAGATCGACGGCAGCCTGCGGATCGCCGCCCGCGCCGATGCGCGTTCCGGGGTGGCCTGCGCGCCCCTGCGGCTGTTGCGGACGGTGGCAGCAGGGCTGGCGCCGGGCGAGATCCTGATCAACGCCAACTATTTCCTGTTCCTGCCGACCGAGGTCAGCGCGCCTTTCGACGCCTATGGCGACCCGGTCGGCCTGACGCAGGCCGACGGCGTGATCGAAACCCCACCCCAAGTCCGCCGCGCCTGCCTGTTGATGTCGGATGCCGGCCCCGAGATCCGGCGCATCGGCTTTGCCGATATCGCGGTGTGTTCCGCCGAGGGGAAGGAGTTCACGCCGCACTTGTTCGGCTTGCCCGATCAGACCGGTCCCGGAACCGCCTTTGCCCTGTTCCACGGGTCGACCGGAGGCACGACACCGCCCGGCAAGGGGCTGTGGGACGTCGCCTTTGTCGGACGCCATGCCGTCGCCTTGTCGGAACACGGGGGACTGTCCATCCCAAGGGCAGGCTGCGTGTTGCGCTGCGCCAACAGGGCCGACGCCGACGCAGTGGCGTCCGGCCCTTTGCACTACACCTTGCCGGGCGTGCTGCAGGGCGTACAGTCGGGCCCTGTCATCGTGGAGTCTGGCGAGACGACGGAAGCCAAGCGAGATGTCTTTGCCGAAGAACTGATGTCGGCCGAAGCACCGCGACCCGACACCGTGCCTGTTTCGCCTCATGCCTGGGCAGCGGACTGGCACGGCACCCGTGCCGCCCGCCTGTCGGCCGGGATCACCGGGAACGGACAGCTTTTCTTCTGCGCCGTCGAGGGCACCTCGTCTTTTTTCCGCGATGGACTTGCCAAGGGGGCGACGCTGCACGATCTGGCACATCTGATGATCGAGGAAGGCGCCGTGCAGGCAATGCATCTCGACGGCGGTGGCTCGACGCAGGTGTTCTGCGAAGGCGGGGGTGCGCTGATTGCGCCGCGCGATGTCCATCACGGCATGCCGGACAGCCCGGCCCAGTTCGACCGACCCTTGCCGCTGGGGCTGGTGTTGTCGTGACGGGGTGGATTTTCGAGAGCCTGACCTTGGCCAAGAACGACGCGGCGCCGCAAGCCTGTGAAGACCGGGTGTTGGTCCTGCCCCCCGATTTCGCGGCTGTGATCGACGGGGCAACGGATATCTCCGGCGAACGCTACGGCGGGCGAACCGGGGGCGCATTGGCCGCCGAGGCCATCGCTGCGGTCTTTACACAGGCGTGGTCTGCATGCCGCCAAGGCGGTACGGACACGTTCGCCACCGCAGCCGATGCCCTTGCGCTGGCGGACGGCGCCATCGCGGCGCTCTATGCCCGGTTCGGTCTGTCGGATGTGGTGCTCGATCCGGCCCGCCGATTCCGCGCGGCGTTCGCAGTCGCTTCGCGGCGCGGCGGGTTCTGGCGCGGCGTCGGCGTGGGCGATTGCGCATTGCGGATCGACGATGCGCAGCCGGTACTGCGCGACCACCCCGCCGAGGCCGTCTTTGCCGCCTGGCGGGCCGCGATGATTGCGGCTGATGCGGCCCGCCCCGAGGCGGCAATTCGCGCTGCGCTTGTCGGGGGCTGGGCACAGGCCGATCCCGCGGCCCGAAAAGCGGCAGACGGAATTGCGTTTGCCGACCCTGTTTTCGCGCGCGGAGCCCTGTCCACCGGGCTTGCCGGTATGCGCGCAGCCCGACCTGGAGATGCACTGGCTTTCGGCGTGGCCGACGGCGTGGGCGACATGGGGCATGATTTCTGCTGGCAGGTCCTGTCGCCGGACACAGAGGCTCAGGCTCTGGCCCTCTGGACGGACGGCTGGCTGTCGCCCGGCGGACAAACCATCGAAAGCTGGCTGACCGCCGCAGATGCGACCCATGCGGAAGACCCACGGCGCATCGGCAAGTACCGATGCGTCAAAGGCCCTCAAGCCTGCGGTCGGCATGATGACATGGGGATTGTCCTGATCAGGCGCGTTTGACCGGTCGGACGGGTGTCGATCTGCAGAATGGCGCAAGCCAAAGCCCCAAGGCCGTTTCCTTGTAAAAGAAAGCCTCAAGGCCGTTTCCTTGTAAAAGGTAGGGATCGCGGACCCGAGACCAAATCCTTCATGGTCGCCCTTGCCGTCGGCGAGTCCCGGTAACCTCAGTCGCGTGGCAGCGTTACGGTCACGGCAACTGCGTCATGATCGGACAGGATTGCGCCGTCCGGCCCTATCGCCGGAATCACCGCGGGGTCCGATGCGACGAGGCCAAGGGTAAAGATCCAGTCGATCTTGCCCGGAAACCAGCCGCGTCCGGCCTCTGCCGCCGGGTCGGCGAACCGCAGCGTCGGCACCAGTGGCAGGTTGCAGGCCTCACAGTCGAAACCATGCGCCGCCATCACCGTGAACAACGGTTCATGGGGCACCACTACACACCGGCGCACCAGATCTTCGGGAAGGCCCTCCATCCTTTCACCCCCTGACCGGGTCGAGGTGTTGAAATCGCCGCCGAGCAGCACTGGTGCCACAGGGTCGTATTGTGCGATCAACTCCAACAACCGCGCCGCCTGGCCCGCGCGATGCGCCGGGTCGGAATGGCTTTCGAGATGCAGGCCCACAACGGTAACGGCGACCCCATCCAGCGTCACCTGCCCTCCGATGGCGATGCGTCCGCTCACCCGCGGCTCACCCAGTCCCCGGCCGAACCACTTGCCCTCGGCCTCGAGCCGGAACAGGACCGGGCGCTGCAGGGCGCAGCGCGACAGCACCGCATTGCCGTGAAAACCAAGCGCGTTGACCGCACCGGCATGGGCGGCGCGCTCGCCCTCGGTGCCAAGGTCAAGCTCGACGAACTCGGCGGCATAGGCAAAGTGCTGGCCAATTGTGGCGGACAATTCGGCGGTGCGATGGGTGTTGCCGGTGCGCGCCATACCCTTGTCGATCTCGGTAAGAACGCAGACATCCGCAGCCTCGCGTACCAACAGATCGGCCGTGGCCGGCAGATGGCGCAGCCGCGCGACGTTCCAGGCGACCACGCGCAGCGTGCTTCTCGCGCTAGAGACGACGTGCGTCGGCGGCCCGACCTCGATCTGGCCAAGTGCGGGCAGGCCGTCATGGGCGGCGCGAAAGCTGTCCGCTTCTTCGGGGCCGTCGCGCAGGGCGGTGCGCGTGGCGGCGGGCACCTCGCTCAGCGCCGTCACCGTCGAGGGCGCCAGTCGGCGGATCCAGCCGGTCATGCGACCAGCCCTGCCGGGCCAACACCCGCCTCGGTGGCCAACGCCGCGATCCAGCCGACATCATCGCCCGATAGCGTGTCGATCAGCCCTGCGGCCAGTGCATCGCGCAAGGCAGGACGCGGATCGAGCCTTGCGCGGATCATCTTGTCGATCGTTGCGGGCGCATAGGCATGACAGCGGTTCACCACTCCTGCCGCGTGCAGCCGACACGCGTCGTCCGGGTGCCAGACAGCCAGATCGATGCACAACTCGTCCAGCCCTGACGAGGCGGCGACCCGCACAGGGTCACCGTGGCGCGCATCACCCCGACCGCCGACGCCGGCGCGTCCCTCGTCATCACCGTGACGGACGGGTCCGCCAGCGTGGCCCTCACCGCCCTGATGATCACCGGCACGACCCTGCGCCGGGGCCTCAAGGCGGGCAACTAAAACCTCTGCCGCTGGTCGGGGAGCCAGGCCCACGTCATCACCCTGCCGATCGGCACCGCGGCCGATCAGAATGCCGACTACTTTGCCGCCGCAGCACAGGGCCTCAAGGATTACGACGCGGCGACGAACGGCACCGCGTCGGCGCTCACCATGACCGTCCAGGCCTTCCGGGTCGCGGGCCAGACGATGGTCCTGCTGCCGCACGTGGACACGACGCTGACCCCCAGCCTGGCCCTGAGCGTCACCGGAACCGGGACACAGACTGTAAACATCAGGCGCGAAGGCGGCGCCGATCTGGCGTGACCGCTTCGGGCCGGGGTCCGCTATCTCGTGCGCTGGTCCACCGCGGAGCTGCGGCTGATCGACAGCGGTCTGCAGGCGCTGGCCGCGCGAATGACGGCGTACATCAACGCCGCGGCACTCGCGGCGTCCACCATCTCCGACGTCATCGTCAGAAGCGCGGACGGTGCCAGCCTCGTCGAGATGGATCACTCCGGCCGGCGAAGGGGCCGGCAACATCTTCGGCGACTTCACGGGCACCCGGATGGGCATCGAGCTCGGTGGCCCGACGGCCGGTGGCAAGCCCCGGATCCGCGGGCGTTCCTCCTTCCAGACCGAGTTAGTGGCGGACTTCGGCTGGAACTGGATGGTCTTCGAGACCAATACCGGGGCGGGCATCACCCAGCTGAACGGCGGCCTTCAACTGCCCGGCGCCGCGTCCATCGACGGCAACCTGTTCCAGGTCGGGCTGGCAAGCGTTCCCACCACGGTGGCCATCGCCGCCTGGGGATACGCGACCACGCCCCTCATCTCGAACGGGGCCGCGAGCGTCATCAACACCTGGTTCCGCTACATCATCGGTGCCCGCACCAGCTGACATGGCCCGCAACAGCTGATCGCCCCCGGTCCCGGAAGGCCACCGCTGACACCTCTCATCCCGACGACCATCCGCGCTTTCGGGCGTGCCTGACTGCGCATGGAGGCGCCAATGACAAAACCTGAAAGCGCGGCACTCCGAAGCTTCCTGTGGCAGCGCGTCGGCATCTGGGCCGTCGGCTGCACCTTGTGGGGCGTCAGTCTCATCCTCGCCGCCCTGTTCACCCCGCTTTGTTTGCGCCTCACCGACATCTGGACCAGCCCGGACCGGTTGGGCCGCATCGAGGAGAAGGTGGACCTGCTGACGACCGAAGTCCGGCGCGCGACCGGGGAGGATCGCCTTATCCGCCAGACCGCCGGTCTCTCCTATGTGACGGAACCGGTCTGCCAGGGCGAGACCATCGTCCTGAATGTCGTCGCGGCACCCGGACCCGGCTGAGCCAGCCGACATCGAGCCCGCGATCCCCGCGATCGAACAGGTCCGCATCGTCACCTCCGGCAGCGGCCTCAACCACCGACGCTGGCCCAGCTTCAACGACAACATCCTCGGCACCATCCCGGACCGGACCATCGTCCCGGTCCAGCGCCGCGGCGTCGTCGGCGGAATGCCGTGGCTCTGCGTCGCCCAGCACGGCCGCGAGGGATGGGTCGTCGCCGCCTACACGCAAACCGTATCCTGAAAGGACGTCCTCATGCTGACCAACATCTCCGACGCGCTGCAGCCCGTCATCTTCGATCTCTGCGCGGCGCTGCTGACTCTGCTGATCGAGTGGGTGTCGCTGACGCTGAAAACCCGCCTCGGCTTCGACTTCGAAGCCCGGCACCGCGAGGCCCTGCATTCGGCGATCATGTCGGGCCGTCGCTCGGCGCTCGAACAGGACCTCGATCGTAGCGATATGATCGACGCGGCCGTGGCCTACGCCAGGACGTCGGTCCCCGATGCGATCACGTCGCTCGCCGCTCTTGCCGAGTGGCGCGGCCTCTGCATGGCCTGACAAATTGGCCCTACTGGAAAACTGAGACGAGACCGCATTTGTGTTGTCAGCACAGTCCTATCGGCATGCCAGTACAGAACTGTCACATTAGCTTGATAAAGGGGGTCCAAGATTTCCTGAACAAGAGGCCCCCGTCATGCGTTATCCAACCATCCCCATGCTTGCCGCGTTCGCGCTTTTTCCCTCCGCGCTGTTGGCGCAGGAGGTTACGGGCAGGCTGGTGCTTTACACCTCGCAGCCGAACGCCGACGCGCAACAGACCGTCGATGCCTTCATGGCCGCTCATCCGGACGTCGAGGTCGAGTGGTTTCGCGAGGGCACGACGCAGGTCATGGCCAAGCTTGCTGCGGAATTTGAGGCAGGGGCGCCGCAGCCCGACGTGCTGCTCATTGCCGACTCCGTCACGATGGAGGGGCTCAAGGCCGAGGACCGGCTGATGGCCTACCTTGAGGCTGACACTTCCGCCTATGCAGATGGCGTGATGGACCCCGAGGGCTACTGGTTCTCGACCAAGCTCATCACCACAGGCATCGTCTACAACACGGCAGCCGAGATGGTGCCGGACTCCTGGGCCGATCTGACCGGTCCGGAAGCTACCGGCAACATCGTTCTGCCGTCGCCCCTGACGTCCGGGGCGGCAACGATCCATATGGTGTCCATCGCTGGCGTTCCGACGCTGGGCTGGGAGTACTATCAGGCACTGGCCGATCAGGGGGCGATCGCGCAGGGTGGCAATGGCGGTGTCTATCAGGCTGTTGCCGGTGGTGAGAAGCTTTATGGGTTCGTCGTCGATTTCCTGGCCATACGGGGCAAGGCAGACGGCGCGCCCGTCGAATTCGTATTCCCGTCCGAGGGCGTGTCGGCTGTGACCGAACCGGTCGCGATCCTGTCGACGGCGCAGAACCCCGACGCCGCCAGGGCCTTCGTCGATTTCCTGATCTCGGTCGAGGGCCAGGAGCTGGCCGTGTCCCAAGGCTATCTTCCTGCGCACCCGGATGTAGCGCCGCCTGCCGGTTTCCCGCCGGTCGCCGAGATCGATGTCATGCAGTTCGACCCTGCCGCTGCGCTGGCCGACGACATGGAGAACAAACTGCGCTTTACCGAGATGTTCGGCGGGTGATTTGACGACGCGCGCTGTCGGCCGGGACGGTTCGCGCCGCCTTGGCCGATTGCCCGTGCGCTACGGCCAGCGGGCAACCCTTGCCGCAGTGATATTGATCGTCACGCTGCTGTCGGGGCTGCCGTTGGCGTTGCTGTTCCGGACCGGCCTGACGGACGCAACCGGCCTGACGGTCGTGCCCCTGCTGGAGGCGTTGCAAAGCCCGTCCCTGCAGCGGGCGCTCTGGAACTCGGTGCAAAGTGCCGGGTTGTCGGCCTTCTGCGCGACCAGTCTCGGCACCGCTCTGGCACTTGTGATCGGGCTGACGGATGTCCGAGCGCGGGGACTTCTGGTGTTCCTGATCCTGTTGCCGATGATGATCCCACCTCACGTGACGGCAATTGCCTGGTTACAGGCGCTTGGTCCTGGCAGCCCGCTGCTGGGGGCATTGGGGCTGGCCCCGCCCGCCGGATCGCCGCATCCGATGCACGGGCTGGGCGGGCTGGTGACGTTGCTGACCATCCAGCATGCGCCGCTGGTGTTTCTCATCCTGCGGGCGACGCTGCGCAGCTTTCCCCGGGAACTGGTCGAGGCGGCCCGGCTGTCGGGTGCCGGGATGGGCCGGATCCTGCGACGGATCATCCTGCCGTTGCTGGCACCCGCCTTGCTGGCGGGGTTCATGCTGGCCTTTACCGCCGCGTTAGGCAATTTCGGGATCAATGCGCTGATCGGGGTGCCGGGGCGCTTTACCACGCTGCCGGTGCTGATCTGGCAGCGGCTTGCCGCCTTCGGTCCGGGGATGCTGCCGGGGGTCGCAGTGATCGCGCTGATCCTGGCGCTGCTGACCATCGTGGTTCTTGGCCTGCAACTGCTCCTGACGCGGCGACTTCGCACGCAGATGGGCGGATTGGCGCAGGCGCCGCTGGCCCACGCGCTGGGTCCGCTGCGCCCGGCGGTTGAGGCCGGGCTCTGGCTGGTGGTCGGCGCGACACTGGTTCTGCCGCTCAGCGCACTCGTCGCAACCTCTCTGGTGCCGACCTACGGCGTCCCCTTGTCGAGTGTCACCGCGACCCTGGCCAACTATGCCGAGGTGCTGTTGCGCCAGGAGGTCACTGCGCGTGCCTTCGTCAATTCCACCGTGATCGCCGGAACTGCGGCCCTGCTGATTGCGATGTTGGCGATCCTGATGGGGCATTTCATGACGCGGGGCAGCAGAAGCGGGCAGCGCGCTGCGGGCCTTGCCGTTGGTCAGGCGGAAGTGGCCTATGCGGTGCCCGGACTGGTGGTGTCGGTCGCCTTCATTCTGGCGTTCATTCAGCCGGTGATGGGGCTGCGGCTCTACAACACGATCTGGATCATTCTTCTGGCCTATGTTGCGGCCTTCCTGGCCATCGGGCTGAAACCCGTGCTAGCCGCCTTCGCACAGATGGACAGCAGTCTCGACGACGCGGGGCGGGTCTCGGGGGCCGGATTCGGACGCCGGATCCGGCGGATCTCTGCCCCGCTGGCTGCACCGGCGGCGGCCTCGGGTGCCATTCTGGTGTTCCTCACCGCCTACAACGAGGTCACGGTTTCGTCGCTCTTGTGGTCGACGGGAAACGAGACGATCGGGACCGTGATCTTCAACTACGAAAGCGGCGGCTACACGACCCTTGCGGCAGCGATGTCGGTCGTGACGGTCCTGGCAACGGTGGTCCTGATGTTATGCGCGAACCTGATGGGTCGGCGCCTGCCGCCGGGGATCGTTCCGTGGCGGGAATGACGGGGCAGGGTGAACGGATCGTCAGACCTCCGGCAGAATCCATCCGTCGCGGATGTTCAGGCGCAGCGTATCGCCGGGTTCGGGTCTGTCCGTCAGGCTGACAGGCACAGGCTGCGCCACCCCATCCAGCAGGGCCACCGCGTCCCAGTGGTTGCCGCGGAATGTCCGGCTCACGATCCGCGCCGGGATGCCGTCATCGCCCGCCACCACCTGCTCTGGCCGCAAAAGCAGTTGCGCGGGGCCGGGGCTGGTCCCATCGGGGCACGCCACGCTGGCCGCCGTACCGCCGAGCCGGATTCTCGCTCTTCCGCCGACGACCGACAGCACCTCGACGGGAAGAAGCGCGCCCTTGCCGATGAAACCCGCCACCCGGGCGGTTGCCGGGCGGGCGTAAACTTCTTCCGGCGGGCCGGATTGCAGGATGCGCCCGTCCCACATCACGGCAATGCGCCCGGCAAGGGCCATGGCCTCGTGCTGGTCATGGGTGATGTAGAGCGTCGTCGCGGCGCTGTTGCGGTGAAAGGCGGCCAACTCCTCCTCCATGGTGGCGCGCAGATGCGGGTCGAGATTGGCCAGCGGCTCGTCCATCAAGATCGTTCGCGCACCCTGCGCAAGACACCGCGCCAGCGCGACCCGTTGCCGTTGACCGCCCGACAGATCCGCAGGCCGCCGCGCTGCCAAGGCGGTCAGCGCGACGGTTTCAAGGTGCCGGGCCGCTGCCAGACGCGCTGCCTTGCCGCTCATCCCCGCCGTTTCGAGCGGGAAGGCCACGTTGCCCTCGACCGTTATATGCGGCCAGAGCGCGTAGGACTGGAACACCACCCCGACGCTGCGATCCTCGGGCGGGACATGCAGATGCGGTCCTGCGACGCGCGCGCCATTAAGCGAAATGGTCCCTTCATCCGGCCGCTCCAGCCCTGCGATCAGCCGCAGCAGGGTAGACTTGCCACATCCCGACGGGCCCACGACGACAAAGAACGTGCCTGCAGGGATATCCAATGTGACCCTGTCCACCGCCGTCTTGCCGGCAAAGCGGCGGGTGACACCGTTCAGTCCGATGCTCATGACTGCATTCTCTGTTGCTCCGGGCCTCAGGTGACGTGACTCATCCGCCTGCGGCGAGCGACTGACGGCGCGACGGGGCAATCATCGCTCGCACGCCATCGGTTGAAACGTCTTGCCGTCGAGGTGACGAACAAAGGCGAAGGGCTGATCCAGGTTGACCATGTCGGGTCGCATGTCCACGATCCTGTCGAACACGTCCCCATCCCGGCCCATATAGGCGATCATGCTAGCCACCGGGCCGTCGCGCAGGGCCGCCACCTCGGCGGCGTCGGCATCCGGTCGAAACTCGATGATCGCGGGGGCAAGGGTCGCCAGCGCAACGTCGAGGCTTGGATGGTCTTCGCGCCGGACCATGATCCTGGCCGCGGCGCTGTCCTGGCGCAAGGCGCGCAGCAGGTCCATGTCGAACGACCAGAAAAAGCACCGCTGTTCAAGCCCGGCTGCCTGGACCGCGGCCCAGACCTGCCCGGGTGCGGCATCCTTCAGCTCCAGGTACAGGCCGCCATCGTACTTCACTGCGAGGGCGAGCACCTCGTCCAGGGTCGGAATCCGGACGTTGTTGAAGAATGGATCAAACCAGCCGCCTGCGTCGTGCAGGCGCAATTCGGTCAGGCTGTGGGCATCGACGCGCCCCGTGCCATCGGTCGTGCGATCCAGAGTCGCGTCATGGATCGCCACGATCGTTCCGCAGGCGGTGACGCGCAGATCGGTCTCGGCCATGGCGAAACCGGCGGCCAGCGCACATTCCAGCGCTGGCAGGGTGTTTTCCGGCGCAATGCCGTTGGCCCCCCGGTGGCACACGATCCGGAGCGGCCTGCCATCGGGTGGGGTGAAGGGGTTTACCATCTCGGGGCGGTCCGAACAGATGCCCAGGACCGGCTTGCCGCGGATCGCGGCCATCCGGGCGGGATCTTCCTCGTGCCAGAGCACGACGCGCTGCCCGGCGTCGAAAGCCCTTCGGAAGAAATCAGGGGTCAGGGTGTCCTGCGGCCGTTCCAGCCGTTCCCAGCACAGGTGGATCACACCGGCCCCCGCTGCATGAACGAAGGGATCTGCCTGCAGCGGCACCAGCGCCGAGCGGGGATAGGGGCACTCTGCCTGTTTCAGCATGGCGGCCGCCTCGGGGGCAAAGGCACCCAGGATCGCGCGGTCGATCCCATGCCTGCGCAGGATGGCGAGGGCCGGCAGGACCGCGTCGAGATCCTTGATGTCGGCATAGATCCCTGTACCCGACTGCGCGGCAAGTGCTGCGACGTCGTCGAGGGTGGGACAGGGGGCACATGCGGCACGTGTCCGGCTCAGGATGTCGGCATAATCCATGTCGCGAACCGCCGTGCCGTCCGCAAGTTCCGCATCGTGATGGGCAATGACGATGCCGTCGCGGCTGCAGCGGATGTCCACCTCCCACATATCGGCGCCAAGGGTGTGGGCCTTCTCGGAAGCTGAAAGGGTGTTGCCCGGTGCATAGGCCTGTGCGCCCCGGTGGGCGATGGACAGCGGGCGCGGTGGCAGGGTCCAATCGTTCAAATCCGCTCTCCATCCGTCGAGAATGCCAGAAGCCGGTCGCCGCGCACCCCCCAGTCGACACTGTCGCCGATGGCGTGGCCATGGCCCGAGGGCAGGATCGCCCGCAAGGCTTCGCCGCCGGTCAGGCGCACGTCGATCAGATCCTCGCGGCCCTGTGGCTCGACAAAGGTGATCGTGCCGCGCAGGCCCTGCCCGAATTGCGGCCCCAGATGCTCGGGCCGCAGTCCCAGCGTGATCGGGCCCTGTCCGGCAAGGCGGTCGGGGCGCGGCAGGCTGTTGCCTCCCGAAAGCGTGATCCGCTCGCCAAGATGGGCCGGCAGGAACGAGATCGGCGGATTGCCCATGAACCCGGCGACGAACTGATTGGCAGGATTCTCGTACATCTGCACCGGCGTGGCGAGCTGTTCGATCTGACCGGCGCGCATCAATGCGATCCGGTCGCACATCGACATCGCCTCGACCTGATCGTGGGTGACAAGGATTGCTGTGATGCCGGTTTCGCGCTGCACCCTGCGGATCTCGGTGCGCATCTCGAGGCGCAGCTTGGCATCCAGATTTGCCAGAGGTTCATCCAGCAACAGCACATCGGGTTCGCGCACCATCGCGCGGGCCAGGGCCACGCGTTGTTGCTGCCCGCCCGACAGTTGGGCCGGTTTGCGATCCAGCAATTCCCCGATGTGGACCAGTTCGGCGATCGCGCCGACCTTGCGCGTGATGGTGGCCCGGTCGTGGCGTTTCACGCGGAGGGGAAAAGCGATGTTGTCGGAGACCGACATATGCGGATAGAGCGCGTAATTCTGGAACACGACCTTCACCGAACGACGCTGAGCGGGCAGGGTCGTCACATCGCGGTCGCCGAAATGCAGGCTGCCGCCATCCATCCGGTGGATGCCGCAGATCGCGAACAGCGTCGTGGATTTGCCACAGCCCGAGGGCCCCAGCAGCGCCAGCATTTCACCGGCGCCGACATGCAGGTCCATCTCGGAAATGACCGTGGTCGCACCGAACCGCTTGGTGAATTTGGACAGGATCAGTTCCATCAGCCCTTGGTGCCGCCGCCGTAAATGTTCATCAGACGTTTCTGGAAAATCAGGTAGATCACTATGACCGGCCTTGTGTAGAACATGCCGATTGCCTTGAAAAGGCCGAAATCCTGTGTGGTTTCGCTGGCAATGACTGCGTTCATGTAGGTGGCCAGCACCTGTGCCCCCGCGCCCGGCGCAAGCACCAACGGCAGCACGAACTCGGACCAGCCCGACAGGAAAGAGATGATCAGCAGCGCCGCCAGCCCCGGTTGCACCTGGGGCAGAACCAGGCTCCACCACACGCGGAACCGGCTGGCGCCATCCTGAACCCCGGCCATCTCTATCTCCCACGGCACGGTGTCGTAGAACCCCTTCATGATCCAGATGCCGAAGGGCAGTTCCAGCGCCGCCTTGACAAGAATCACACCGGCCAACGTGTCATAAAGCCCGAGATACTGAAGGATGATGAAGATCGCGATGATCAGGGTGATCGTGGGAAAGGCGTGCAGCACGATCAGCCCGGCCAGAAAGAACCGCCGCGCCGGAAAGTTCAGCCGCGACAGCGCATAGGCTGCCGTCAGCGAAAAGGCGCAGACCGAAAGCGATGTGACCGAAGCGAAGACGAAGGTGTTGAAGGTCACCTGCCAGATGCCCGGCCGACCGCTGTCCACGCTTTCCCACAGGAACCGCCAGTTGTTCAGGTCGAACCCGGTGGGCCACAGGGCTCCGGGCGCAGGGCTGGCCACGCTGTCGATGATCTGAAAGGCATACATGATGACCAGTGGCGCCGACATCGCCGACAAAACGGCAACCAGGTGCCAGATCCGCAGGCCAGGTACCGCTGCGGTCCGGCTCACTGCTCGATCCTCGGACGCGCGACCAGATCGCGGAAGTTGAAAAACCGCATGTAGGTCAGCGACAGCGCGATCCCGATGATCACGAGGACCAGCGCATAGGCCGCGCCCAGCCCGTATTCCAGATTGCCGCCGTAATTGTTCAGCGCCGTGTGATAGGCCGCCAGCGACCACACCTCGGTGCCGCGCCCCGGGCCGCCGTCGGTGGCCAGAAGGATGTATTCGAACGACGTCAGCAGCGACAGCGTCTGATACGAGGTCACGAACAGGATCGGCCAGCGCAGTTGCGGCACGATGATGTGGCGCACCTGTTGCCAACGGTTGGTGTTCCGGCTGGCGCGGGAGGAACGCGACGCCTGGGTGACCTGGCCCGCGCGGGCGGCGGCGCTGATGGCGTCGGAACTGGGGGTGATGATCGCGGATCATGGAAGTCTGGAGCCCGTCATGATGCGAGAGGTGCTGGAAGCCCATGTCCGTGCCCAACTCGACAGCCTCGCCGAGGTCCGCATCGACCTTCGCTGAGGGCAATGACGGACCGTCGGCCTTTGACGGTTCGGATCACATGCTGCGCAGCTGGGGCCGGGGCGTGCGGCCGGACGCCAATCTTACCGTATCGGAATGGGCCGACGCGCACCGGAGCTGGGATCACGTGCCAGCGCCGAACAGGGGGCGCTATCGCACAGCGCGCACGCCTTACATGCGCGAAATCATGGACGCGAGGACAGCGAGGTCCGCCGAAGACCGGAGATGCAGGCAACGGGGCAGTCCCGCTGCTGAACTGATTCATGATGAACCCCCGTCCCGCTTGCGATGCTCAGCACCCGAATGGCACCTAATTCGCGGGGGAATTACCGGCCGCCCCTCGCTCATCGCCGCCAGCAACGCCGCGCCCGGGACGCCCCCGGCTCTGTAACCGAGCCTCATCGGGCTGAGGACGACGGGATGCGGGCCGGCGCGCCTCAGGTCGTGGCGAAGCTCAGGGAGGCGTCCGACTTCACGATGCGCCCGCGGAAAAGCTCGACCGTCTCGTAGTCCGTCGACATCACCGTATCGACGCCGATCACGGTCACCACCGCCTCCTCGCGGCCCAGCACGACGCGAATGTAGCCGTTGTGCAGCCCATCCGTCCAATGCACCTCGGGCATGTTCTCCGCATAAATCATGTCGAGTCTCCGGCCGACCTCGGGGTCAAGGCCCGTGTCAACGTATTCGCTCGGCGAGGAAATGCCCGCCGTGCCGAGCTCGATACCCATGCGGCGGCCCTCGTCGTCCATGAGCTCGGCGGCGAAGAACTGGTGCGTGTCGCCGGTCAGCACAAGCAGGTCCTGTGCGCCCGACTCGCGGGCCATGTCGTAGAAGGCTTGGCGCGCCTGCGGATAGCCGTCCCAGGTGTCGGTGTACCAGGGCCAGTTCCACTGCCCGTGATCGGCCAGGTACTTCAGTCCGTCGGAGAGCTCCTCACGCGAGATGCCAAGGGAGACGATGTCGGGGATGTTGAACCGCTCGAAGGGGCTCGCGGAGCCGACGAGCCGCCACGGCTCGCCCGCCGTCACCGACGCCATGATGCTCGACCGGGCGTCCGCTACCATCTCCGGCGCCAGCATCTGGCGGTTCGGCGCGACGATCAGCTCCTGCCAAGCGCGGTCGCGATCCTCCTGCGTCTCGATCTCGGTCCAGTCGGGGTAGGCAGGCTCCTGGTCGCGGCCCGTGTGGCGGGTCTCGAGGATCACAAAGGTCGCGAGATCTCCGAACCTGTAGGTGCGCCAGTAGCGCATTCTGGGCTCGGGTTCGCGGATCGGCATCCACTCGAAATACGCCTGCAGCGCGTTCGCGCGGCGGGTCTCCCAGTCGCCCTCCTCTTCGGGCTGGTGGTTCTGGGCACCTCCGGTCCAGGGGTTGTTCGTGACCTCGTGGTCGTCCCAGCACGCAACGAAGGGGTGGGCGGCGTGCATCGCCTGCGCCCCGGCGTCGGTTTTGTACTGCGCATGGCGCTGCCGGTAATCGGCCAGCGTCACGATCTCCTTGTCGGGCAGGCTCTCGCGATCCAGCGCCTCCGCAACCGCGCCGCCCCAGTCCTCCGTGGAGTACTCGTAGATGTAGTCGCCCGTGTGAAAGACGAAATCGACCTCTTCGTCCCGGGCGATCGCATCGTAAGCGTTAAAGTGGCCGAGCGGATAGTTGGTGCAGGACGCCACCGCAATGCCGAGCCGGTCGAGCGGGCCTTGCGGAAGGGTCCGGGTGCGGCCGACGGGCGAGTTCTCCTCCCCGACGGTAAACCGGTAGAAGTAGACGCCGCCCGGCTCGAGCCCGTCGGGGACCACCTTCACCGTATGGTCGCGCTCGGCCGAGGTCGTGGCCTCACCCTCCGCGACAACGGTGGCGAAGTCGGCATCGGCGGCGACCTGCCACCGGGCCGACGGGGTCGCCTCGTCCGACGACAGCCGTGTCCAGAGCACGACGCTGGTCGCGTCCGGGTCGCCACTCGCGACGCCGTGGCGGAACGCGCCCTCGGCCGGTTCCTGCGCGAATGCCTGGCGCCCGGCGGCGCTCACGGTGCCCGCCACGGCGAGGAGCTTCAGCGTCTCACGTCGATTCAACCGTACCATCCAGCATCCTCCGATCGGCCCGCGCCCAGCCATGCTTGCCGTGGCGGGGGCATGGCCCACATTCCCCGGCCCTTCTCTCGTGAATTAATGGGTAGCGCTTGGGTATGTCGTCTTCGTGACAGTTGGACAGACTTCACGACGAGGCGTTGGCTCTCAATCGGCCTTGAAACGGTACCCTTAAGCACCGAATGGGGACCCCCGGCATAGCGACGGGAGCTGATCCTGACCCGACGGCGCTGCTCAGGTGGCGTAGCCGGTGAACTGGATTCTGCCACGCTGGGATTGGGTCGATCCGCTGAAGGACATCCAGGCGCAGGTGCTGGCGATGGAGGCCGGGATCGTCTCGCGCCGCAAGGTCGTCCAGGCGACGGGCTACGACGTCGAGGAAATCGACCGCGAAAACGTGACCGACGCGGCCCGCGTGGCAGCACTGGGTCTGCACTACCGCACGAGGCCGGGCGAGACGCAGGGCGCGCGGGCCACCCCGGCGCAGCGGCCAGAGGCGGCCGCAAACGACGCAACCGAACAGGAGTGACAGCATGAACAGCTGGTACACGATCCGCGCCCAAGCCCAAACCCAAGCGGTGGGCGTGGAGGTGGTGATCTATGACGAAATCGGGGCCTATGGCATCTCGGCCAAAGGGTTTCTGGCGGAACTGGGCGCGTTGCCGGATGCCACGCCTCTGACCTTGCGGCTGAACAGCCCGGGCGGGTCGGTCTTTGACGCAGTCGACTACACTACAATAGAACATCGAAAAAAATGATTGCAGTTGCCCGATCAATGCACGATGCTTATTTCTTTCCTTCGGGGCGACCGGGACTGCGGAGTTTCGTGCTCCGGACTCGGGGTATGCTCGTCATCTTTAATCCTATTCAGACATGCGTCCCGCGACGCATCCTCCCTGTGCAGATAGTCCGGCAACATCCTGAGATACTACGGGGGGCTGGTGTGCGGGCCTCCCGACCCTGACCGGTCATCGCCTTGGTACAGGCAGTTTGCACCTGATGACCGCCCTTCACCTACGGGCGCCCCCCCCCGGCCGACATTATAATTATTTAATGGGTTGATTAATAAATTTCTGCATTTTGAGTTGAACTCACTAAAGGTCCATCCAACAGGGAAAAAACAAATGAAGCGCACACTTCTAGGGTCAGGACTCACAACCAGTATATGACGGTGGCTGCGAGGGCGCAGGCGGAGAGGAACAGGATCAAGCATCTGTCGTAGCGTGTTGCGATCCGTCGCCAGTCCTTGAGGCGGGCGAACATGTTCTCGATCTTGTGGCGCTGGCGGTAGAGTTCAGCGTCGTGCGGGATTTGGACCTTACGGCCGATGCGGGACGGGATGCACGGGGAAATACCCATCTCGATCAAACCGTTGCGGAACCAATCGGCATCGTAGCCCCGATCTGCCAACAGCGCCTTAGCCTGCGGAAACGAGGACAGCAGCGCCCTTGCCCCGATGTAATCCGAGGTCTGGCCTGCGGACAGGAACATCCGGATCGGGCGGCCTTTTGCATCGGCAAGGACGTGCAGTTTCGAGTTCAGCCCACCTTTCGTGCGCCCGATCAGCCGTCCCCGGTCTGCAAGGCGCCCCCCTTTTTCACCGCCAGGCTGGATGCCGTCCGGTGCGCTTTGAGGTGGGTCGCGTCGATCATCACCGTCTCGGTCTGCTGGGCCTGTGCGGCGAGTTCCGTCATGATCGTGGCGAACACGCCCTTCCGGCTCCACCGCTTCCAGCGATTATATAGTGTCTTCGGCGGGCCGTAGGCCGAAGGGGCATGCTTCCACATCAACCCATTGCGTTGGATGAAGATTATGCCGCTCAACACCCTCCGGTCATCGACCCTGGGCTTGCCACGCGACTTCGGGAAGAACGGCTTCAGCCGCTCGACCTGCGTTTCCGTCAGCCAGTAAAGTTCGCTCATGATCCCTCCCCAGTTCGGGAGTTTGAATCACGACGCGACCCGTCGCTCAAGTGGATTTATGGGTCCTGACCCTAGTGTTCCCCACCTGACACAGGATTCCCATTGATGGCCTGACGTGCCATATTCGGGGCATGAGACGCAATGACATCTGCCTTTACCTTGGCCCCGCCGACCGTGCTGAGCTTCAAGCTCTGATCACCAACCGCAACACTGCGCGCAAGCTTGTATGGCGGGCCGAGATCGTGCTGGCGACAACGGGCGGTCATGGCACCTTCGAGATCATGCGGCGCGCCCGCACAAAGATGCCCGCACCGATCATCGCGCCAGTGCCCATCGCAACTGCGCCCGGCAGGGTGATGCTGTTTTTCTTGTAACCCTCCGCCATCAGGTGTCCTTCCTGACTTGCCGTGCTGCGATCCAGAGCAGGGGCAATCCGGTGATCAGGCCGAGACCCAGCACCGCCCATGTGGTCCGACCAAGGTCTCCGCTGACCGCCTCACCGCCGAAATGCGCGAGGACGAAACTCGCCGGAATGATGCCCACCAGCGTCGCCAGTGCGAAACGCCAGGCGTGCAGGCGGCTGAGCCCCGCCGCGTAGCTGATGATGTCGAAGGACACGAACGGCGTCAGGCGGCTGGCAAATACGGTCCAGGTGATCGCGTTCTGCGACCCAAGCAATCATGTATCGACCGAGGTGCCAAAAACCCGTCGCAAAACATCATGCCCCAGAACCCGTGCCAGGCTGAACGCAATCAGCGCTCCAAGCTCGGCCCCGATCACCACCTGCACGATGCCCCAGAAGTGCCCTAGTCCACCACGCCACCATCTTCGAGATGAATGTCGAAAGCTATCGAAGGAAGGCGGCACAAAAGGCCAGAGGATCAAGCCGACCCACGGAAATGGACGACACCAGCGACAAGAAGCAGTCTGATTGACGCTCCGCGACAATCAACAGCCACAAATCTCTTGCCCGCGACAAACCGATCAGCCAATCTCAAACTGTCGCGGCCAAGGATTATCATCCTGATTGTCGCGCTGCTCTCACCCAGACTGTCGCGCTACAGATGCGGCTGGTCTCGATTGCAGACTCGGACCCGCGCAACATCGATGCTGTCCGCCAGGACCGCGCCGTCTACGATTTGCCGCCCGGAGAGTCCCGCCCGGCTTCGCTCTCGACGCCTACCGTATTCGGGGCACCTGACGTCATTCTGTTGGATCTGCCACAACTGCGTGAGGATCAACCTGCGCACCGGCCGCTCGTTGCCGCCCATGCCAAGCCTTGGCCAGGCGAAATGGCCGTCTATCGTAGTGCCGCGACAGATGGCTTTGCGTTGCTGACCAGTTTTGGCAGCCGCGCCCGGATGGGCGTGCTGGCCGAAAGCTTCTATGCCGGGCCGGTGTCGCGCTTCGATCTTGGCAATACGCTGGTGGTCGATCTGTTCTCGGGCACTTTGGAGAGCGTCACCGACATCTCGCTCTTGGGAGGGGGCAATGCACTGGTAGTGGAAACTGGTCCAGGGCAATGGGAAATCGTCCACGCGGGGGCGGCAGAGCTGATCGCGCCGGGACGATATCGCCTGACCCGGCTACTGCGTGGCCAACGCGGGACAGAAAACGCGGTCGTCAGCGTCGTGCCCACCGGCGCGCGGGTTGTCGTGCTGGACACCGCGCTGGCCTCACTACCGATTTCTGAGGCCGATCTCGGTCTGCCATGGAACTGGCGCATCGGCCCGGCCTCTCGCCCGGTCAGCGACGAAACCTTTGTCGCGGCCACATTCACGCCTGAGGGCGTTGGGCTGCGGCCATTTTCGGGGGGCCATGTCGCACAGCCGTGGCGCACGGCGCGCACTCCTGGCGATCTGACCATCCGCTGGACACGTCGGTCGCGATCCCTTGCCGCCTACACCTGGGGCGCGGGCGATGTGCCATTGGCCGAGGAGAGCGAGGGGTATGAGGTCGACATTCTGGACGGATCAGTTGTCAAGCGATCCTTGACGTCTGCAACGACCAGCGCGCTTTACACCGCCGCCCAGCAAACCGCTGATTGGGGCGCTCTCCTTGGCCCCGGCCAGACCCTCGCAATTCGGATCTACCAGCTCTCGGCCCTTATCGGCCGGGGTGCCGTTCGATCCGTCACGCTCACCTTCTGAAAGCAGGACCATGTCCGACATCACCACCCATCTCCTGCTGCCGTATATCCTGGCATCGCAGGCCCAGAAGCATGTCACCCATAATGAAGCCCTGCGCCTGCTGGATGCCATGGTCCAGCTGTCAGTCCTTGATCGCACGCGCACCACGCCACCCGCATCGCCAGCCGACGGCGACCGCCATATCGTGGCCTCGGGAGCCACCGGCCTCTGGACTGGCTGGGATCTGAACGTGGCCTTCTGGGTCGATGGGGTCTGGATGCGGCTGGTACCGCGCCCGGGCTGGCTGGCCTGGATTGCGGATGAGGCCGCGTTCGCCGTGTGGGATGGGTCTGCCTGGGATCCGGTCGGGGTGCCACAAGACGTCTCGGATGCCATCTTCAGCTTGGTGAATGCCGTCGATCCCACCAAGAAGGCACTGTTTTCGCTGTCTGGCATCACCACCGGCACCACTCGGACGTTCACCCTGCCAAACACCTCGAGCGAATTGGCGATCCTGGCGGGCACGCAGACTTTCAGCGGCAACAAGACCTTCTCCGGCTCCCTGACGGCGTCCGGCACGGTGACGGTATCGGCAGCCGCGGCAAACATCGGCACGGCAACGACGACAGCAATCTATGGGATGGGAACCGGGACCACGACGACCGGTGTCACCAAGACCGTGAACCTCGGGACCGGAGGCGCATCCGGATCGACCACGGTCGTCAACATCGGCTCGGCCATCGCCGGGGCGGGTGGCAGCACCGTGGTGAATACCCCAACCGTGACCTTCGCCAATGCCGTCACGCAGGTCGGCATGCCCCAAGCGAACCTAACTGCCCAGCTTCTGGGCCTCGGCGGGGCGACGGCCGACGGTTACAATCGCATTTCGGTCAACACTCCAGCGCTTCTGCTCAATAACGCCGGGGCCGGGATCGAAGCGACGCTGAACAAGGCGGCAGCCGGAAACGATGCGGGTTTCGCCTTCAAAACCGGGTTCTCGGCGCGGGCGCTGATCGGGTTGCTGGGCAATGACGACTTCAGCTTCAAGGTCAGCCCGAACGGATCGACCTTCTTTGATGCCATCAGGATCGACCGCAACTCGGGCCGGGTTGAACTGCCCGAACCCCTGCACATGCCCAGCCTGCCCGCCGCCCCAGACCCGCCGCCCGCAGGCAAGCTCGCCATCTACGCACGCGACCGCGCCGGGGCGGGTTGGCTGGACGTGCAGCGCCCCTCGGGACGGTTCTTTCCGCTGCAGCCGCATTTCGGGGTCAACCGGATCGCGACATGGGCACCCTCAACCAGCACCACGGTCAACACCAACGGCATGCCCCGCACGGCCGTGGGTACGGTTGCGACGCCAACTTTGGCCACCACCAACCTTTCCACCAGCATGCGGCGCTGGCGGGTGACCAGTGCCGCAACAGCCGACGCGGTGGCCGAAGAACGATCTGCAGGCTGGGTCTGCTGGCGCGGCAATGCTGATGGTTTGGGCGGATGGAACTACGTCAACCGCCTGTCTCTGACGACCCTGCAGGCCAACGGCATGGGCTTCTTCTGACTTTATGGCTCGACTGCTGCGCTCGCCACCACGCTGACATTGGCGGCTGCGGTAAACTGCATCGGCATCGGCTTCCAGCGCGGCACCCATGCCAACTGGCAGCTGGCGCACAACGATGGCTCCGGCGCGCCGACACTGACCGATTTGGGCGCAAGCTTCCCGGTCAACAGCCTGACCAACGTATTGACGCTCTATATCGCCGCCGCGCCGAACGGATCCGACATAGGCGTCCGCGTCGTCGAAGAGGTCAGCGGCACGGCCGTCGAGTTCACCATCACCACCGACATGCCCGCCGCCACCCAGCTTTTGAGCCCGCGCAACTACATGAACAACGGTGCTACGGCGGCGGCCGTCGCCTACGACTGCTCGGGTGTCTACGTCGAGACCGATTACTGAAGGACAATCAAAATGACAGAAGAAAACTCTCTCTTGCAGGAGGTTGGTGCCGCATTGCGCGACCACGGCATCACCGCAGCCATCACCGCCCTGATCGGCGGCACGATTGCCCTTCTGGCCGCAGTCACGCGCCGGGCGTTCACCAACGACGCGATGCTGGCACGGCTGGACCGCGAACTGCTGGCCGTGCGTGACCGCGTGGATCGGCAGCGCGCCGAGGACCGCAAGGGCGACGCCGACCGGCTGGATCGCATCGAGACAGATATCCGCGCCATGCGCGATCTGATGTTTGAGGCCTTCCAGCGCGGCCGCACCGACTGACAATCACCACATCATGACCGACCCACCCGACCCGCCCATGTGGCGGGTTTTTTCGTTCTTGGAGGACACCATGACTACGACCTTTTATGACCACTGGGGCGATGTGCCCGAGAGCACCTGGCGCTGGACCAACTTTTCGCCCGCCGAAATCGCCTGCCGGGGCACCGGCAAGCTGCTGATCAACGCACCCGCGCTCGACAAGCTGCAAGCGCTACGAGACCGGCTGGGGAAACCGCTGATTGTCCGTTCTGCGTATCGTAGTCCGGAGCACAACCGGGCTGTCGGCGGCGCGGCACGCTCGAAACACATGGATGGCACCGCCTTCGACATCGCCATGACGAACCACGACCCGGTCGTGTTCGAGGCGGCGGCGCGCTCGGTCGGTTTCCTCGGGTTTGGCTTCTATCCGCGCTCGGGGTTCATGCATGTCGATCTTGGTCCAGCCCGCCAGTGGGGGGACCGTTTCGCGATCCGGGCGACGGCCTTCGCCGAGGACACGCCGCCCGCGCGCGAGGTTCTAGCTGAAAGCCGCACGATGAAAGGTGGCGGAGCGGCCGGGGTGGCGACGCTGGGCGCGGCGGGGGTCGAAGTTGCACAGAGCGTCCTGGCCGAGACCCAGTCCGCCGTCCTGCCACTGGTGCCATATCTCGACACGCTTCGTTGGGTGTTCATCGCCGTGGCGCTCATTGGCATCGCTGTCACGATCTACGCCCGCCTTGATGACTGGCGCAGGGGGCAGCGATGATTGCCACCATTCTCGGCGGGATCGCCGCTTGCCTTGCTTTGGTCGAACACGCCGAAGTTTCCGAAGAAATCGAGCAGGGGTCGTGCGCGAGCATGCCTTTCAACAGGCGTTCCGCATCGACGCGACCTTCATTTGCATCGTCCAGCCGCTGCAATTCACAGAGGGACGCCACCGACGAGGAGCGCGCAGTCGCCTTAGAAAAAGCACTTGCGCTTCGAGCGGTGCTCGCTTGGAATGGCATCGGCGACGCGCGCGGCAGTCTCATTGACCCCAGCCGCCTGACGTATTGCCGGAATGTCCCGGGCACCTGTCAGGCGTCGCGCAGGACGAGTGGGACAGGCTGGCCGGACCGCTCCATGCAATGGGCGTCCTGACCGAGATCGACCGCGCTGCCTTCGCGGCCTACTGCCAGGCTTACGGTCGCTGGGTCGAGGCCGAAGAGCGTCTCGGCGACCTGCCCCCCATGGTGAAGACGCCCTCGGGATACGTGCAGCAGAACCCGTGGATGGGCGTCGCCAACAAGCAGCTGGAGCTGATGGGCCGCTACATGGCCGAGTTCGGCATGACGCCCGCATCGCGAAGCCGGATCCGGACGGGCTCCGAGATCAATCCAGAGGGACAACTGACGATCATCCTCGAGGCTGACGCCGTCGATCTGTAGGTAACCCCTCAGTCTATTGGCATCGTTGAAGAAAGTCGCCGCACCGGTCGCCTTCGCCGTTCCAGTCGAACGCTCCGACGCCAACGGCAGCTTCGAGCCGATTCTGTTGAAAAACTCACTTCCTCCTCCCAGCGAGTCGGACCAGCAGAATATTTTCCCTCGAACGGGTCCTTCCAGAAACAAGGTTTGCCAATTGTCCTGTGACGACGACAATATTCCAGATTTCTGGGGAGCTTTTTGCGTGGCAGAGTTTTTCAACAGAATAAGCCCATACTGACCCATCCCATGTTTGCCGATAGCGCTCGAAACACTCTATCGTAGGCGGTGTCAGCAAAGCGTGTTGGTTCGTGCTTTGTTCTGATGTGTCAGTGAGGTATGCTGAGGCTTCCGAAGTTCCAGGAGACCCGCCATGCCCCGCTTCGAACCAGCTGAATTCGGCCGTCTGCT
>NZ_FWFZ01000142.1 GCF_900172355.1 Roseisalinus antarcticus
GATCCCCCGGGCCATACTAGTACTGGATGCATCTGCAGGATATCGCGGCCGCGAGTCACTGTTAGAAGTCCCGTATCGTTATTGACATATTTCCTGGCCCCACATCCACCTCCTGGTGTTAAAAGTGGATGACTTCTACATGACACAGAAAATCTCTGGCAAGCTATAACTAAAGTAGGCTTCCCTGGGTGAAAAAATAGTGGGGCCCAACAGATCTCTTTCTACATGTAGCCTGGGAAGGGTATGCTAGAAGATAATGGAGTTGCCTCCACTTAAACCAACCAAGTGAATGCTTAGCGATAGTTGGTAGATGCACAGAGCGCTCCATGAATGGTTTGACTCTAAGGACGACCTCAAATTTTACAGAGTGGTGTTCGTGTAGGAGCAAAAGCCCCTAGGCCAGCAATAATGGACTACTACTGTAAGTAACAGATATACTGGGCTGCAATACAGCAAAGAAAATCCCTCTTTTAATATATTAGACAGACCCATGTGAGGTGGACCTGTCCAAGCAGAAAATAAATTTGGGCTTACCTGGTGAATTTGTGAAGCTCAACTCCTACTACATCAGTACCTAATGCTCCCCGTACAGGCTCAGAAGAATCAGTATAAGGAGTACCCTACAACTGTACTTGGAAAAAAATATCAAATAGTAGTTTGCATTGCCTAAAAAAACTGTCATGAGCAAGTAGTGGCAACATCAGGCGGGGCAACAACCTGCTACTTCGATATATGAATTAACGGTCCAAGGATCCCCCGGGCCATACTAGT
>NZ_FWFZ01000022.1 GCF_900172355.1 Roseisalinus antarcticus
AGGGCAGTTTCTTGACAATAAAGTCGGTCATCTGAGCTCACCTGCAGGGTTAATCTCAGATGAAGGCTAAGTGCTTTACCTCAATAGGTAAATCAACAAATGTCGACTGCGAAGTCACCGATTCAGGTGGTAGTCCGAGAACAGGACGATATCGCCCCGGTCCACTCCGATAAGATGATTCCTGAGTCTCTTCATGCCCTTGTCCGTAGCCTTGCGGAATCAACGCAAATTGGTTCTTCAAGACAATGGTCAATTGATTAATTTTTCCGAACCCTTGCGCATCAACAACGGCAGGAAGGGCAGGATGACGATCACGAGGATCGCCGCGAACAGGAACGGCGCACCCGGCAGGTAGAACCCCGTATCGTCGGCAAAGACCTCGAACACCCCGGTCAAGGCCAACGGCGCAACGACCGCCGAGATCGCACCCAGGCTCGCGATCACGCCCTGCAACAGGCCCTGCCTGTTCTCGTCCACCCGGTTGGCGGTGATCGCGGTCATCGTCGCGGGGGCCATGTCCGACAGGCAGGCGATTGGTACGAGCGCAAAGACAATCCACACTTGGTTGGCGAAACCGAACCCGACCATCGCGACGATCCCGCAGACCATGGCGAAAAGCAGCGTCCCCCCCTCTCCCATGATCCGAATCGCCGGCCGCATCAAAAGCCCTTGGGTGATCGCAATCCCCACGCCATAGCACGCCAGGCTGAACCCGATGGCGGCCGGCGACCAGGCGAACAGCGCCGTCAGCCAGAACGCCCAGATCGTGGGATAGACCATGTTGGCGAACTCGAAGACGAACAGCAAAACGAGCGGCAGCCCAAGGGACGGCAACCGGAACGCACCAAGGATGGCGGAGAAGGGGTTGAGATCCGCCCGCCGGAACGGCCGCCGGTTCTCCGGCCTCAGGCTCTCCGGCAGGACGAGAAGTCCGAACAGCGCACTCAGCCCCGAGAGAACGGCGGCGATCCAGAACGGCGCTGTCACATGCCAGGTCGCCGCCAGACCGCCCAAGACCGGCCCCAGCACAAAGCCGATCCCGAAGGCGGCCCCGATCAGGCCGAAATTCGCGGCCCGGTCCTTTTTCTCGGACACATCGGCGATATAGGCCGTTGCGGTCACGTAGGTCGCCCCCGACATCCCCGCGAGCGCCCGCCCCACCAGCAGCACCCAGAACGCGCCGGCCATCGCCATGATGACGTAGTCCAGCGCCAGAAGCAGCATCGCCCCCACCAGGATCGGCTTGCGCCCATGGGCATCCGACAGCCCGCCCACCACCGGCGCACAGACGAATTGCGTCAGCGCATAGGCCGCCATCAGCACGCCGCCCCAGACCGACCCCTGCGCCGCGCCCTCGGCCCCGACCCGAACCATCAGTTCGGGCAGGATCGGGAACACGATGCCGATCCCGATGGCATCGAGCAGCAAAGTCACCAGGATGAAAAACATTGGACGGGACATGCCGTCCCATGCGCCGCCGCGCCCGCACGGTCAAGCCTCGCGGCCCGGTCCCGGCCGCCACGCGCGCCGCCGGGCACCGCCGGGTCACACCCACCGCCAAAGGCGCCCACCGGAGCGTCGCGCCCGAAGGGCGCGGCGCGACACATCAGGCGCGGGCCCGCAGGGACCGCTCCGCAAGGGAACGGCGCCCCGGGCGGACCGCAACGACCCCAAACGCAAGCGGCCCCCGAAACCGGGGGCCGCTTTTCCGGGTATCGTCAGGATCTACTGGCTCGGTGTCAGCCCGATGTGACCACCGATGGCGACCATGTCGGACAACAGCTTGGCCGCGTCGTCGACCGGCCCCGGCTCGTTATGGAACTCACGCGCCTTTTCATGCGCCCGGCGCGCTTCGGCCACCATGCCGTCGTAGATCTCCTGGCTCATCTCGCGCCGCGGAAGCGCCTGTTCGGCCAGGACCGTCACTCCGACGGATCCGATTTCCGCAAACCCACCCGAGACGATATATTCCTCGGTCCCGCCCGAATGCACCGCGCGCAGAAGGCCCGGCCTCAGGGTGGTGATCGTCGGCGCATGGTCCGGCATGGCCGTCATGTCGCCGTCCGCTCCCGGGATCTGAACTTCGCTCACCTCGAGTTGCGCCAGGCGCCGCTCGGGGCTTACGAGGTCAAAGGTGAATGCTTCTGCCATGAGGTTTCCTTACGCCGCCGACGCCATGCGCTCGGCTTTGGCGATCACTTCCTTGATGCCGCCGACCATGTAGAACGCGGCCTCGGGCAGATGATCGTATTCGCCGGCCACAACGGCCTTGAACGAGGTGATCGTCTCTTCCAGCGGCACCTGAACGCCGTCCGAGCCGGTGAAGACCTTGGCAACGTCGAAGGGCTGCGACAGGAACCGCTGGATCTTCCGGGCGCGGGCCACGGTCAGCTTGTCCTCTTCCGACAGTTCGTCCATCCCGAGAATGGCGATGATGTCCTGCAGCGACTTGTAGCGTTGCAGGATGCCCTGAACGTCGCGGGCCACCTTGTAATGCTCTTCACCGACGATCTGCGGATCCATCAGGCGCGAGTTCGAATCGAGCGGGTCGACGGCCGGATAGATCCCCAGCTCCGAGATCGCGCGGTTGAGAACCGTGGTCGCATCGAGGTGGGCGAAGGTCGTCGCCGGGGCGGGGTCGGTCAGGTCGTCCGCCGGCACGTAGACGGCCTGGATCGAGGTGATCGAGCCGTTCTTCGTGGAGGTGATCCGCTCCTGCATGGCGCCCATGTCGGTGGCCAACGTCGGCTGATAGCCCACCGCCGAGGGGATCCGGCCCAGAAGCGCGGACATTTCCGAACCGGCCTGGGTAAAGCGGAAGATGTTGTCGACGAAGAACAGCACGTCGGTCCCGGTCGAGTCGCGGAACTGCTCGGCCAGGGTCAGGCCGGTCAGGGCGACCCGGGCCCGTGCGCCCGGAGGCTCGTTCATCTGGCCGTAGACCAGGGCGATCTTGGACTCGGGCAGGTTGTCCGGGGTCAGAACGCCGGATTCGATCATCTCGTGGTAGAGATCGTTGCCTTCGCGGGTCCGCTCGCCCACGCCGGCAAAGACCGACAGGCCCGAGTGCACCTTGGCGATGTTGTTGATCAGCTCCATGATCAGAACCGTCTTGCCCACGCCGGCGCCGCCGAACAGGCCGATCTTGCCGCCCTTGGCGTAAGGGGCCAGCAGGTCGACGACCTTGATGCCGGTGACGAGGATTTCGGACGCGGTCGATTGCTGCTCGAAATCCGGCGCCTCGGCGTGGATCGGACGAAACTCCTCCGCGTCGATCGGCCCCTTTTCATCGACCGGCTCGCCGATGACGTTCAGGATCCGGCCAAGCGTCGCGGTTCCGACCGGCACAGAGATCGGCTTGCCTGTATCGGTCACCTCGCCGCCCCGCACGAGGCCCTCGGTCGCGTCCATCGCGATCGTCCGGACGGTCGATTCACCAAGGTGCTGCGCAACTTCGAGGACCAGTTTCTTGCCGTTGTTGTCGGTGGTCAGGGCGTTCAGGATCGCCGGAAGGTCTCCGTCAAACTGAACGTCCACGACAGCGCCAATCACCTGGGTGATCTTGCCATTGGAATTTGCCATGTCTCGTCTCCGGTTCTCTTAAAGCGCCTCGGCGCCCGAAATGATTTCGATCAGCTCGTTGGTGATGACGGCCTGGCGCGAGCGGTTGTACTCGATCGTCAGGTCCTCGATCATGTCGCCCGCGTTGCGCGTCGCGTTGTCCATCGCAGACATCCGCGCCCCCTGCTCGGAGGCCGCATTCTCCAGCAGAGCCGAGAAGATCTGCGTCGCGACACCGCGCGGGAGCAGGTCTGCCAGGATCTCTTCCTCTGACGGCTCATATTCGTACAGGGTCGGGGCGCCGTCCTGCTCGTCCTTGCCCTCCGTGTCGAAAGAGGCGGGGATGATCTGCGTCGCGGTCGGGATCTGGGTCACGACGTTCTGGAATTCGGAAAAGAAGATCGTCGCCACGTCGAATTCGCCCGCATCGAAACGGTCGAGCACGTTCTTGGCGATGCCCTGCGCATCCTCATACCCCACGCGCTTGACGTCGGTCAGATCCACATGGTCGATGAAATGCTCCGAATAGCCGCGCTTCATCGAGTCGCGGCCCTTCTTGCCGACGGTCAGGATCTTGACGGTCTTGCCCGCGCCGGCAAGCTCATCCGCACGCTTCTTGGCGAGCTTGGCGATGTTCGCGTTGAACCCGCCGCACAAGCCACGTTCTGCCGTCATGACGATCAGCAGGTGCACGTCGTCCTTGCCGGTGCCGGCCAGCAGCTTGGGGGCGTTGTCACTGTCCCCCACGCTCTTGGCGAGCTGCGCCATCACGGCGTTGAAACGTTCGGCGTAAGGCCGCGACATCTCCGCGGCCTCCTGTGCGCGGCGAAGCTTCGCCGCGGCGACCATCTGCATGGCCTTCGTGATCTTTCGGGTCGATTTGACCGTCGCGATCCGGTTTTTCAGGTCCTTGAGACTTGGCATCCATAGGGCCCCTTATGCAAAGTCCGTGGCGAACTCTTCGATGGCGGCCTTGATCTTCTCTTCGGCATCGCCCTTCACCTTCGGATCTTCCTTGGTGATGAAATCAAGCACGTCCTTGCGGTTGTTGCGCAGATGCTTGAGCAGACCGGCCTCGAAGGCGCCGACCTTGTTCACCGGAAGCTTGTCGAGGAACCCGTTCACGCCGGCGTAGATCACGCAGACGATCTCGGCATTGGTGAGCGGCGAATACTGCGGCTGCTTCATCAGCTCGGTCAGTCGCGCACCCCGGTTCAGCAGCTGCTGGGTCGAGGCGTCGAGGTCCGAGCCGAACTGCGCAAAGGCCGCCATCTCGCGGTACTGGGCAAGCTCCAGCTTGACGGGGCCCGCCACCGATTTCATCGAGTTGGTCTGGGCCGAGGAGCCCACGCGCGACACCGACAGACCGGTGTTCACGGCAGGACGGATCCCCTGGTAGAACAATTCGGTCTCGAGGAAGATCTGACCATCGGTGATCGAAATCACGTTCGTCGGAATAAAGGCCGACACGTCGCCGCCCTGGGTCTCGATGACCGGCAGAGCCGTCAGCGAGCCCGCGCCGTGATCCTCGCTCAGCTTCGCGGAACGCTCCAGCAGGCGCGAGTGCAGGTAGAACACGTCGCCCGGGTAGGCTTCGCGGCCCGGCGGACGGCGCAGCAGCAGCGACATCTGGCGATAGGCCACCGCCTGCTTGGACAGGTCATCGTAGACGATCAGCGCGTGGCGGCCGTTGTCGCGGAAATACTCGGCCATGGCGGTCGCGGCATAGGGCGCCAGGAACTGCATCGGCGCGGGGTCCGAGGCGGTCGCGGCGACGACGATGGAATATTCGATCGCCCCCGATTCCTCCAGACGCTTCACCAGCTGGGCCACGGTCGACCGCTTCTGGCCGACGGCGACATAGATGCAGTACAGCTTCTTGTACTCATCGTCGCCCGCGGCGTCGTTGTAGGACTTCTGGTTCAGGATCGTATCGAGCGCCACGGCAGTCTTGCCGGTCTGACGGTCGCCGATGATCAGCTCGCGCTGGCCACGGCCGATCGGGATCATGGCGTCGACCGACTTCAGACCCGTCGCCATCGGCTCGTGCACCGATTTGCGCGGGATGATGCCGGGGGCCTTCTGGTCGGCCACGCGGCGCTCGGTCGACTTGATCTCGCCCTTACCGTCGATCGGATTGCCGAGGCCGTCCACGACGCGGCCCAGCAGGCCCTCGCCCGCGGGCACGTCCACGATGGAGTTCGTCCGCTTGACGACGTCGCCTTCAGAAATGTCCCGGTCGGAGCCGAAGATCACGATGCCGACGTTGTCGGTCTCGAGGTTCAGCGCCATGCCCTGGATGCCGCCGGGGAATTCGACCATCTCGCCGGCCTGGATGTTGTCGAGCCCGTAGACGCGGGCGATCCCGTCGCCGACGGACAGAACGCGACCGACTTCCGCCACTTCGGATTCCTGTCCGAAGTTCTTGATCTGGTCCTTCAGGATCGCAGAGATTTCAGCAGCTTGGATCGCCATTATCCGACCTCTTTCATGGTGTTCTGGAGATGGGCCAACTTGGAGCGGATCGAGCTATCGATCATCCGGGACCCGACTTTGATGACAAGACCGCCGATGAGGCTTTCATCGACGGTCGTTTCGAGTTTCACGTCTGCGCCCATCCGCTCGGACAGCGACTTGACCAGCTTGTCCGACTGCGCCTTGGTCAGCGCCTTGGCAGAGGCGACCTCGGCGAGGATCTCGCCGCGCTCGGCCGACAGCTTCTCGCGCAGCGCATGCAGGGTCTGCGGCACCACGAACAGGCGCCGCTTCCGCGCCATCAGCGCGATGGAATTCCTGAAGTCCTGGCTGATGTCCATCTTGTCCATCACGGCGGACATCGCCGTCGCCTGCTCGTCCCGCGAGTGGACGGGCGAATGGATCAGCTCACGCAGATCCGCGCTTTCGGCCAGCGCGGCTTCCATGGCCTCGATGTCCGAAGACAGTTGATCGAGAGCGTCGCCCTCCTTGAACAGATCGAAAACAGCGGTGGCATAGCGCCCCGCGATGCCGGTTGAGATCGAAGCTGGTTCGGACACGTCCACCCTTCCGATGTCTTGGCCCGGCCGACCCGTTCGAAAGGGGCCGGTTCAGGCAATAAAAAGCCGACCCGGTTGCGCCCGGACCGCGAAATCTGAAGCGATGTAACAGAGCACACAGGGTGGGGCAACCGCCTAGCCGATCCCCTTGTGCAGGTTGTTGACCGTTTTTGAGGGTCAACTGGGCGAATGCGACTTTTTGCATCACCGGCCGTCCGCGAGGCCCCGCCAGACAGGCCTGCGCCACTAGGTTAACACGAGGTGTGCCACGGTTCTTCCAATTGCGGACAAAGTGGTGACCAGATCGCGGGCTAGCCCTGATCGGGTCAAGACTTTCCTCGCGGAGGCCGGGCCCGCCCGGCGGAAAACCTATGGTCATGGATGCAGTCGTCATCGGAATCTCTGTCGCCGGGCTGGGCTATGTCGGCTCCGGGTTCATGAAAGCCCGCAAGCGCGGACGCGCCGCCAAGGCGGACCAGTCTCTCGCCGCCGGACGCGACGCCGAGGTCGACCTCGGCGTGGTGGCCGAGACGCCGGCGGCGGCCACCGCCCTGCCCGAGGATGTGTTGCCCCTGCGCCGCCGGCCCCGGGCCGACGGGGCCGGCCCCCGTGAGATCGTCGCCGAGGACGCCGCGGACCTTCAGGCGGGCATCGGCGAACCCGAATTCGATCTCGACGCGGCCGGCCCCCTCCCGCCGGCCGGAGAGGCGCCTGTCGCAGCCGGCACCCAGCCCCTCGACATCATGATCGTATGCGACGACCGTGGCCTCACAGAGGTCGAGACCGTGGAATTGCAGATGCCCGACGACGTGCTGACGCTGGAATTCGAAGAGGACCCGATGGGCCACCTGCACCTGGTCCACGGCCGCGCCTCGGCCGAGGTGGAGGGCGGCCAGGCCCAGAGCGCCTGGCTTGACGTCTATCTTTCCCGCGCGGACTGGCTGGGCCTGCATGATCTGGACAGCAACGGCGAATTCCGTCCCCGGGACGCCACCCACGTTCTGCGCATCAACCTCGGCTCCCTGCTCGCGCGGCCCGACGGCTCGGTTGTCGGTGCGCTCAACGAGGACCCCGAGATCTACTTCGACCGCGAGATCGCCTCGGAAACCGAGTTCACCGTCTGACCCGAGCAGCGCATGTCAAGGCCGTCCGAGACCCCGGCCCCAAGCATCGCAAAGCTCATACCCGCTTCGGCAAGATCAGGATTTCGGCCGCCCGGCCATGCGCGACGGTTCCGGCACCGGGGTTCCGATCCCTTCCAGCACCTTCAGCGGCCGCTTGACCGCCTCCGGCAGGCCGGGCCGGGTGGGGGCCGCGACCTGCTTGGTCACCTCGACCATCAGCACCCCGCCCGCCTTGAAGACTGGAACATGGCGCCCGATTCCCTCCATCCAGCCGGCGGCCTTGCGCCAGCCCTTGCGGGCGGAGGGCGGCTGATAGAGCGTCGAGGTCGCATGTTCGATCTGGAACCGGTGGTGCTTGAGCTGCGTCTCCAGCTGCGTCAGCGAATAGGGCCGGCCGTAGCCGAACGGCGTCCGGTCGCTGCGCGACCACATCCCCTGCCGGTTGGGCACGATGAAGACCGCCCTGCCCTGCGGCGCAAGCACGCGCCAGGTTTCTTCCAGAACGGCGGTCGGATGCTCGGAGGTTTCCAGGCCGTGCAGCAGCACCAGGCGATCGGCCGTGCCGGTCTGGACCGGCCATAGCGTTTCCTGGCACAGCACGCTCACGTTGGGCATGCCGGCCGGCCAGGGCATCACGCCCTGGGGCCCCGGCATCAGGGCGATGACGCGGCGGGCGTCCTTCAGGAAGGGCCGCAGCAGCGGCGCGGCAAAACCGAAGCCCACGAAAGTATGGCCGGCCGGATCGGGCCACATCCGGACCAATTCGTCCCGGATCACCTTCTGGGCGGCGCGTCCGAGGGCGCTACGATAATAGAAAGCCCGCAGGTCGACTACGTCGAGATGCATTGCACTGATCGCTCCGTCCGTTCACGCTCGGGCGGACCATAACAGCCCTGAGGAGGAGCGCCATGTCCCTTGACCTCGTGACCATCCCCTGCCGCGCCGACAATTATGCCTTCCTGCTCCACGACGGCCGGACCGGCGACACGGCGCTTGTCGATGCGCCCGAAGCGGCGCCGGTGCAGGCCGAACTGGACCGGCGGGGCTGGCGCCTGACGGACATCCTGATCACCCACCACCATGCCGACCATGTCGACGGGCTGGAGGCGCTGCGCGACGGGGCGCGCGTGATCGGGGCCGCCGCCGATGCGCACAGGCTGCCGCCGCTGGATCTCGAAGTGTCCGAGGGCTCGGCGCTGACGGTCTGCGGCGAAGAGGTCGCGATCTACGACGTCTCCGGCCATACGGTGGGTCACATCGCCTTTCACTTCCCCGAAACCGGCGTCGCCTTCACCGCTGACAGCCTGATGGCCCTGGGTTGTGGCCGGCTGTTCGAGGGCACGCCCCAGCAGATGTGGCAGAGCCTTCTGAAGCTGCGCGATCTGTCCCCCGACACGCTGATCTGCTCGGGCCATGAATACACCGCGACCAACGCCCGTTTCGCCCTGACTATTGAACCCGGCAATCCGGAGCTTATTTCCCGTGCAGGGGCCATCGACGAGGCCCGCGCCGCAAACCGACCCACTGTCCCCTCGACCCTCAAGGAAGAGATCGCGACCAATCCCTTCCTGCGCGCCGACGTGCCTGAGCTCAAACAGGCGATCGGCATGGATGATGCGCCCGACGTCGAGGTCTTCGCCGAAGTGCGGTCCCGCAAGGATCGCTTCTGATTCACAAGCGTCTCAAATAGCGGCAATTGTCCCCCCGCCGCACCGGGATCACGCCACGCAAGAGGCAAAGTGATCGAACAAACGAAAAAAAGTCCTTGAAGGATCGCAAATGAAAGCGAACCTTAAGGATACGACGCCACGGTAAGAGCGGGAAATTCTCTTGGCTCCGACCCAAACGAAAGGAGCACGCACGTGCCATCTTTCTCGACCACACTAGAGCAGTCCATTCACGCGGCGCTGGCGCTTGCAAATGCACGGCGCCATGAGCTGGCAACCCTGGAGCATCTGCTGCTCGCCCTGATCGACGAGCCCGATGCGGCCCGCGTGATGAAGGCATGTTCGGTAGACCTCGACGAGCTGCGACGGTCGCTCGAAGAGTTCATCGAAGACGACCTGTCGACGCTGGTCACCGATGTCGAAGGGTCCGAGGCCGTGCCGACCGCCGCCTTCCAGCGGGTGATCCAGCGCGCCGCGATCCATGTCCAGAGCTCGGGCCGCACCGAGGTGACCGGCGCGAACGTTCTGGTCGCGATCTTCGCCGAGCGGGAGAGCAACGCCGCCTATTTCCTGCAGGCGCAGGACATGACCCGCTACGACGCGGTCAATTTCATCGCCCATGGCGTTGCCAAGGATCCGGCCTACGGCGAAAGCCGCCCGGTGACAGGTGCTGCCTCTGACTCAGAGGAAGAATCCGTGAACAGTTCCAACTCCGACGCGGATGAAAAGGAAAGCGCCCTCGGCAAGTATTGCGTCGACCTGAACGCCAAGTCGCGCAAGGGCGATGTCGACCCGCTGATCGGGCGCGAGCACGAGGTCGAGCGCTGCGTGCAGGTGCTTTGCCGCCGCCGCAAGAACAACCCGCTGCTGGTGGGCGACCCGGGCGTGGGCAAAACCGCCATCGCCGAGGGGCTGGCCCGCAAGATCGTCGGCGGCGAAGTGCCCGAGGTGCTGTCGGGCGCCACCATCTTCTCGCTCGACATGGGGGCGCTGCTGGCCGGCACCCGCTATCGCGGCGATTTCGAGGAGCGTCTGAAGGCCGTCGTGACCGAGCTAGAGGATCACCCCGACGCGGTCCTTTTCATCGACGAGATCCACACGGTGATCGGCGCGGGCGCGACCTCCGGCGGCGCCATGGACGCGTCCAACCTCCTGAAGCCCGCGCTTCAGGGCGGCAAGCTGCGCTGCATGGGTTCCACCACCTACAAGGAGTTCCGCCAGCATTTCGAGAAGGACCGCGCCCTGTCGCGGCGCTTCCAGAAGATAGACGTCTCGGAGCCGACCGTTGAGAATTCGATCAAGATCCTGAAGGGGCTCAAGCCCTATTTCGAGCAGCACCACGCGATCAAGTACACCGCCGACGCCATCAAGACGGCGGTGGAGCTGTCTGCCCGCTACATCAACGACCGCAAGCTGCCCGACAAGGCGATCGACGTGATCGACGAGGCCGGCGCGGCGCAGCATCTGGTCGCCGAAAGCAAGCGTCGCAAGACCATCGGCACCAAGGAGATCGAGGCCGTCGTGGCCAAGATCGCCCGCATTCCGCCCAAGAACGTCTCCAAGGACGATGCGGAAGTGCTCAAGGATCTAGAAAAGTCGCTCAAGCGGGTGGTCTTCGGCCAGGATCCGGCGATCGAAGCTCTTTCCTCGGCGATCAAACTGGCGCGGGCCGGTCTTCGCGAGCCCGAGAAGCCGATCGGCAACTACCTCTTCGCCGGCCCCACCGGCGTCGGGAAGACCGAGGTGGCCAAACAGTTGTCGTCGATCCTGGGCGTGGAGATGCTGCGCTTCGACATGTCCGAGTACATGGAAAAGCACGCGGTCTCCAGGCTGATCGGCGCACCGCCGGGCTATGTCGGCTTCGACCAGGGCGGCCTGCTGACCGACGGCGTCGACCAGCACCCGCATTGCGTGCTTCTGCTGGACGAGATGGAAAAGGCGCATCCGGATGTCTACAACATCCTGCTGCAGGTGATGGACCACGGCAAACTGACCGACCACAACGGCCGGACGGTGGATTTCCGCAACGTGATCCTGATCATGACCTCCAACGCGGGTGCCGCGGAACAGGCGAAAGAGGCGATCGGTTTCGGCCGTGACCGGCGCGAGGGCGAGGATACCGCCGCCATCGAAAGGCACTTCACGCCAGAATTCCGCAACCGTCTGGATGCCGTCATTTCCTTCGCTCCGCTGCCGAAGGATACGATACTGCAGGTGGTCGAAAAATTCGTGATGCAGCTCGAGGCGCAATTGCTTGACCGCGGCGTCTCCATCGAATTGACCGACGAAGCGGCTCTCTGGCTCGCGGACAAGGGCTACGATGACAAGATGGGGGCACGGCCACTGGGTCGCGTCATTCAGGAGTACATCAAGAAGCCGCTGGCCGAAGAACTCCTGTTCGGCAAGCTGGCGAAAGGCGGTCTCGTCCGCGTCGGCGTGAAGGACGCCAAGATCGACCTTCAGGTGCAGGAACCGGACAAGCCGAGGCTGTCTGGAAACAAGCCGCCGCTGTTGACCGCCGAATAAGCGGTCCCGGCCCGAAAATAGCAAAGCCGCCGGGGAGACTCGGCGGCTTTTTCGTTTCCGTCAGTCCCAAGCCCCAGCCCATACCGGACAGCGCGGCCATCATCACCTGTCATCCACGCCAAGCCAGATTGGGGCCACAAATTCCGCCACTGTGCGATGACATGTCTGACGCGCCTGCGATTTCGGACATCGTCCGCCAGGGACACCAATCCCCGGACCGCGCCGATCACCCCACCGACGTTGATGACACCGATCGGCCTCCAACGAACATCGACCGCAAGCCCCTTATGGCCCCGGTATATTTCAAATCGAGAACTGGCACCGAGCCGGACTGGTTGAGGCCGGTCAGAAAACCGGATCCGACCATGGACATGGCGCAACGTCCGCCGATAAATACCCCCCATGCGCAGAGTTCTAATCGCCCTCCTACTCACGCCAAGCCTTGGCCAAGCCGAAGAATTTCTTCTGTCCTTGCCGGTAGAGTGCGAGCTCGGCGAAAACTGTCACATCCAGCAATACACCGACAGGGACCCCGGCCCCGACGCAGTTGATTTCACCTGCGGGCCCCTCACCTATGACGGCCACAAGGGCACGGATTTCGCCCTCCCCTCGCAGGCCGCGATGGCGGACGGCGTGACGGTCCTGGCCGCGGCGCCCGGTGTCGTGCGCGGCACGCGCGACGGGATGGAGGATATCGCCCAGGGCACCCCTGGCGCGCCGGACGTCTCCGGCCGGGAATGCGGCAACGGGCTGATCATCGACCATGGCGACGGTTGGGAGACCCAGTACTGCCACATGCGCCAAGGCTCTGTCGCCGTCGCCTCGGGCGAGACCGTGAACGCCGGCACGCCGCTGGGTCTGATCGGCCTCTCGGGCCAGACCGAATTTCCCCATCTCCACCTCTCGGTGCGCAAGAATGGGGCGGTCATCGACCCGTTTGACACTGGCGACGGGTCGTCCTGCGGTGACACGCCTTTCTCCCTCTGGGCAGACCGCCTGACCTACGCCCCCGGAGGCCTGCTCTCGGTCGGCTGGGCCGCCGGCGTCCCGCCCTACGCAGAGGTGAAGGCCGGCACCGCCGATGACCGGAACGTCTCTCCCAACGGTCCCGCGCTGGTTCTCTGGGCGTTCGCATTTGGCGGCCGTGACGGCGACACCCTGCGCCTCGCCTTCAATGGCCCCCGCGGCGAGAACTTCCAGACCGAGGATACCCTGACACGCAACATGGCCCTCTTCACCCGCTCCGGCGGGCGCCGGACACCCCCCGACGGCTGGCCGCCCGGCCGATACGAGGGGACGGTCGAATTGCTGCGCAACGGCACGCTCATCGACCGGATGGAGACGGAGATCACGCTGCGCTGACATCGGCCTGACGGGGTCGGCGAACCAAGGGGTCCTCCCCCAGAGGGGGAGGTCAGGTGGGGGGCAAGACGTGGTGTTGCAAGGCTCCGCAGCGAGCCGAGCGCAATGGGGTCAGCGCTCCGTCAGTTTCAGCTCGATCCGGCGGTTGGCCGCCCGCGCCTCGGGGGTGTCGCCTTCGACCAGGGGCTGATGTTCGCCGAATCCATTGGCAGCCAGACGGTTGGGCGGAAAGCCCAGCACGTTTTCCATGTAGCGCACTACCGAAAGTGCCCGGGCCTGGGACAGCTCCCAATTGTCCGCGAATTCGCCCTGCCCGGACGGCTGGACGTTGTCGGTATGGCCATCGACCCGGATGACCCAGTCGATCTCGTCGGGGATCTGGTCCGAAATCTCCGCCAGCAGGTCCGCGATCCCCGCGATCTGCGCCTCGCCCGCCGCCGAGAGATCGGCGCTCCCCGGCGGGAACAGCACCTCGGAGGAGAAGACGAAGCGGTCGCCCTCGATCCGCACCCCGTCGCGCTCGGCCAGCAGACGCCGCAGCTCGCCGAAGAATTCCGAGCGGTATTCCTCGAGGTTCTGCGCCCGTTCCGCGAGCGCCCGCGCCTCTTCGGCCAGCCTCGCATTCTCCGCCGCCTCCGCATCCCTAAGTCGTTGTTCGGCCGCAAGGGCCCGGGCCAGAGCGGTGTTCAGCTGCGACCCGAGGTTCTGGATCTGGACATCCGATGCCTGGTCTTCCGCATCGGCCACGTTCAAAAGCTCCTGCAACCGGCCGACCTGGCTGCGCAGGGCGCTGACTTGCTCGTTCAGCACGGCGACCTGGCGCTGCGCCTCGGCGGAGAGTTCCGATTCGCGCGATAGCTCCTGGTTGGCCACCGAAAGCAGCGCCTCGCGCCGTTGGGTTTCCGTCAGACGCTCCTCGGCCAGGGTCTCGGCCTCGGACCGGGCGGCCAACGCCGCCACCAGCCGCGCCTGCAACTCGTCCCGTTCCGCCGCAATCTCGGCCCGGGTCTCGTTGAGATCCTCGACCCGGGTCTCCAGGGTCGATTGCGTCTCCAGCGCGGCGGCCAGCCGCTCCCGAAGGGTCGACTGCCCGGTTTCCGCCTCGGCGGCGATGTCACGGGCGGTGGCAAGCTCCGTCTCCAGCGCCTCGCGGGCGACCAGGGCGGCGGCCAACCGACGCTCGGCCTCCGCCCGGTCCAAATCGGCCTCTTCCAGCGCAGCCTCCAGCGCGGCGCGGGCCGCATCAAGATCACCCTCCACGGCCTCCCGCTCTGTCAGCGCGAGCGCCAGCCGGTCCGCGAGGTCGTCACGGTCCGCCTCCAGCGCGGCCAGGTCCCGGGTCACGCCCTGCTGGGCCCCGAGCGCGGAGGCAAGCCGCGCATCAAGCTCGGCGACCTCCTCGGCGCTCCGCTCCAGCCGGCTTTCCGCCAGCTGCCGGGCAACCAGCGCCTCTGCCAGCTGCGAATCCAGATCCTCCGCCGCCTGCCGGACCGCGGCCAGCAAGGTCAGCGTCTCTTCGGCCCGGCGCCGCTGCGCTTCCAGCGAAAGCGTCATGGCGGTCAGCTCGCTGTCGGCCTCTTCCAGCCGGGTCCGCAGCGCTTCGGCCGCCGCGGCCTCGGCCAGGCGGGCGGCCTCGAGCTCGCTTAGGCGTTCGGCATCCTCCGCCCGGTCGGCCTGCAGAGCGACCATCGCCTCCTCGGCCTCGGCGTTTTGCTGCCGCAGATCTGCCGTCAGCGCCTCCAGCGCCTCGCGTCGCGCGGCCGCAAGCCGGGCGGCTTCGGTGCTGGCGTCGATCTCGTCACGGGCCTGGGCAAGCGCCAGGTTCAGCGCTTCCTGCTCCGAGACCAACTCGGATTCCCGCGCCCTGGCCGCCTCAGCGGCCGTGACCAGCCGGTCACGCTCGTCCTCGAGCGTCTCCTGCCGGGCGGCGAGGCTGTCGCGTTCCTCGACCAGAGCCTCGCGCTCGGTGTTCAGCTCGGCGATCCGGCTGCGGGCGTCCGCCCGGTCGGCCAGAAGGCCCGAGACCTGCGCCTCGAAATCGGTGATCTGCTCAGCCTGCTCGGCAATCTGTGTCCGGGCCTGGGCCCGGTCACGCTGCAGGCCCGCGACCTGCGCCTCGAATCCGGTGATGCGGGAGCGGGCGTCGGCCAGCGCCGCCTCCTGGGTCGCCCGCGCCGATTCCAGCGCCGCGATCCGGGCCGTCTGTGCATCCCGCTCGGCCCCAAGCTCGGACAGCGAGGTCGACAATGCGCCGACGCGATCGGCCAACCCCGCGGAGCGGTCCCGCTCCAGCCCCAGCGCGTTGGAGAGCGAGGCCACCTGGTCGGTCAGTTCCGTAAGCCTCCGGTCCTGGCCGGTGATGGTCTCGCGCAGGGTATATTGCAGCACCATGAAGATGGTGATGACGAACATCAGCACCAGCAGCAGCCCGGTCATCGCATCCACGAACCCCGGCCAGATCGAGGCCTGGAACCGTGCGCCCGATCGTCGGCTCAGCGCCATGACCTACTGCCCCTCCCGGTCCGCGACCCCGTGCCGGACCGCGCGGCTGAGCGCCGCGATGTCGGTGCGCAGGTCGGCCATCACCTCCTGCCGGCCCGCGGCCATGTCTTCGAGTATCCGCAGAAGCTGCACGTCGATGGACCGCAGGCGCATCCGGCTTTCGGCGTCGATGCCCTCCATCCCGCTGTCGGCGATGACCTTGATCAGGCGTTCCTGCCCCTCGGCCACACGCGAGAGCTGGTCCGACAGGGTCGTTCCCGCCTCCATCTTCTCGGCCAGCTGGGTCATCGCCGAGGCGAGATCGCCCAGCCGTTCGTCGACCGCCGCGCGTCCGATGTCGGTCTGGGTGAACATCATCTGCAGCGCTTCCATCTGCTCGGACAGGTTGTCGATCACCTGGCCCATGACGCCGGCCTCGCCGCCCTCGTCACCCGAGATGCCGACGCGGGTGATGGTCGACAGCCATTCCTCGAGTTCGCGGTAGAACCGGTTCTGGCCGTGGCCCGCGAACAGCTCCAGCAGGCCCAGGACCAGCGATCCGGCCAGGCCGAGCAGCGACGAGGCAAAGGCCACGCCCATGCCGCCGAGCTGGGTCTGCAACCCCTCCTGCAGGCGGTTGAAGATATCCGCGCCGCTCTCGCCCTCTTCGGCCGAAAGCGAGCCGATGGTCTGCACCAGCCCCGGAACGGTGGTGGCCAGACCGTAGAACGTGCCCAGAAGCCCCAGGAATATCAGGAGGTTGACGATATATCGCGTGATCTCGCGGTCCTCGTCGATCCGTTGCGAGACGGAATCGAGGATCGAGCGCGAGGAGGTGGAGGACAACTGCATCCGCGCCCCACGCGACCGCAGCAGCGTGGCCAGCGGCGCCAGCAGCCCAGGCGCCTGGGTCAGGTCGTGGCCGAGACGTTCGGCCGCGAAGCCCTCGATCCAGCGGACCGACTGGATCAGCTGCCCGACCTGTCCGAAACAGGCGATCACCCCGACCAGGAAGACCAGCGCGATGAAGCCGTTGAGATAGGGGTTCGCCACGAAGACGGGCCCGACCCGCGGAAGGGCAAAGTAGATGCCCACGCCGACCAAAGCGAGCACGACGAGCATGGATGTAATCTGGCGCAGAGGTTGCGAAAACTGTGGCTCGGCCTCAGGTGCCCGCTTTGCCATTATGGACGGGTCCTCGGATCATGATTTAACGTGAAGCATAGACTCCATGTCCTCGGAACCCAAACACAAAAGGCTGTCAAGCCCGCTCCGTCCCGGATATGTCACGCACCCGCGCCACCAGCCAGTCCATGTCCGGATCGTGGATCGCCAGATGGTCGAGCCGCGCGGCGGTATTGGCCAGATATTCGGCGTTCGGGCCGCGCCCGCCGTGGGCATGGGCGATCATCCGCGCCTGGGTCTCGAGGTCGAGCTGGACGTATTGCCGGTGGTCGCGATCGACGATGTAGGCCAGCGCCTCGATCGTCCGACCGTCGGTCAGGGCCAGCGCCACATGCTCTTCGTAATAGGCCGAGGAGACAAGCTCCCGCTCGCGCAAATAGGCCAGCACCTCGGCCTCTTCCTCCGCCCGGACCTTCAGCGCGAGGCCGGTGCAGGTCGCGCCCTCGTGGGTATCGAGGGCCAGCACCAGCCCGGGATCGTCGTCGGTGCCGCGGTGGTGGACCGACAGCATGCAGAACGACCGGTGATAGCCATCGAGCCGCGCAAGCACGCTTTCCTCCGGCTCGAAACCGGGATTCCAAAGTAACGATCCATACCCGAAGACCCAAAGCGCCATGCCGCTGTCCCGTCCGTCCTGTTTGTTGTGTCCGATCCGTCGGGGCCGAGACCTAGCAGGCAAGCGCCGCGGCCGATACCGCCAAAGGCAAAGCGTCGGAGCATCAGGGCCGGGAGTGTCAGGACCGGGATTGTCACGACTGGGCAGGCCGCCTAGAACCGCGGCATTGGGTCCGGGGGTCGCTGTTGAAACGTCTCATTCTGCTCGTGGCGGCGCTGGCCGTCGTCTATGGGGGGATCTGGGCCCTCGGCGCACGCAGCACCCTGCGCGGCGTTGACGCGCTGGCCGCCGAGCTTCGCGCGGCCGGCTGGCAGGTGAACTGGGACGACAGGCGCCTGCGCGGCTTCCCCTCGCGGCTGGACCTGACGATCGACGGGCCCGAGGTCACCACGCCGTCGGGCGCCGAATGGCGGGCCCCGTTCATCCAGCGCCTGCAACTGACCTATCAGCGCGATCGCGCGATCCTGGCCTTCGCCGACAGCCAGTCGCTGACCCTCGGCGACCGGACGTTCGACATCCGCTCCGGCGCCCTTCGCGCCAGCGTCCACGGCGACGCCGTCACGGCCGAGGCCGAGCGCCTGGCACTCTCCTGGCAGGGGCGCGAGATCGCGGCAGGCCCGGTGCTGGCGGCGGTGCGGCCGGCGCCCGGCGCCTCCGGAACCTTCGACCTGTTCGTGCGGGCCGAGGGCGCGACATTGGACGGCGAGCCACTGGGCGAGGTGGTTCTGAACGGGCAGGCGACGCTTGGGGCACCGCTGTCGCGGACCGCCCTGCCCGACATCCGGGACATTGAGATCACGGGACTTTCCGCCGCAGGCGTTGCCGCGACGGAGGCGCTGACAGAGGCGCTGTCAGGCTTGTCCCCGGCCCTCGGCGACGCGCTGGATCAGCGGCAGTAGGAGCCGCTGCGATAACGCGCGGTGTCGAAATGGAAATGATCCCGGTGCGCCCGGTTGGCCGCCGGACCGAGAACCGTCCCGAAGATCCCGCAGGCGGCCTGGTGCATCTGGCGCAACTGCCGGCCGTCGTCCGAGGTGCCCCAGCCGTTCAGCACGCTGATCGAAGAGCCGTCGCGCAGCCGGACCGCCCCGATATCGATCGCCCGGCCGAAGGCATGTTCCGACAGCCGCGCCCCCGAGACGTTGTTGCGCGACCGGCAGGCATAGTGCGACATCACTTGCATCTCGACCGGCCCCCCGCCCTCGTTGCCGACGGTCGGCTTGAGCCCGCGCTCGACCCAGGACTTGAGCGCCAGGGCGGTCGGGCAATCGATCGTCGCCGGCGTGGACAGGCGAATGCCCCCGACAGCCCGCACCCGCACGGCGTTCTCGACACCGCAGCGCCCCGGGCCATCCACGGTGCCGACCCTCTCGCCCTGGATATCGAGATCGCCGCAAACGGCACCGCGGCGCCGCTCCTCGACCATCCGCGCCGCCCGCGCCACGACGCCGGGCGTGCGCACGCTCGGACGGACCGTCCGCGCCGGGGCCAGGCTGCTGATGTCCACGTCGTACCACTCGGCCCGCGCGGCGCCGCCGGTTACGGTTTCGGGCGCGATCGGTGTCCGCGCCACGGGACGTATCGAGGTCAGCGGCGCCTCGGCCGCCGCGGCGCCGGCCCAGATCGCCAGGCCCAGCAAGAGCGCCCTCACCGTGGTTTCCCCGTCCGGCCGAAATCGGGCGCATCCGTATCCTGGCCGGCCTCGACGATTCCCCGCCGCACCGCCCGCGTCCGTGTGAAATACTCGAACAGATGCTCGCCGTCGCCCAGCCGGATGGCCCGCTGAAGCGCAAACAGCTCTTCGGTAAACCGGCCGAGGATCTCCAGGGTCGCCTCCTTGTTCGTCAGAAAGACGTCGCGCCACATCGTCGGGTCGGACGCGGCGATCCGCGTGAAATCCCGGAACCCGGCGGCAGAGTACTTCACAACTTCCGAATCGGTTACGCGCTGCAGATCGTCGGCCACGCCCACCATCGTATAGGCGATAAGGTGCGGCGTATGCGAAGTCACCGCAAGCACCAGGTCATGGTGATCGGCATCCATCCGCTCGACATTGGATCCCATCCCCCGCCACAGCGCCTCCAGCCGGGATACCGCCTCGGGGTCGCTGTTCTCTACCGGGACCAGCAGGCACCAGCGGTTGTCGAAAAGCTCGGCAAACCCGGATCGCGGCCCCGACTGCTCTGTCCCGGCCAGCGGATGCGCCGGCACGAAGTTCACACCCGGCGGGATATTCGGGCCGACGCTCTCGATCACCGCCCGCTTGACAGAGCCCACGTCCGACACCGTCGCGCCGGGCTTCAGCACCGGCGCAATCTCGGCCGCCACCGCCGCCATGACGCCCACGGGCACGCAGAGAACGACCAGGTCGGCATCCGCCACCGCCTCGACGGCCGTGTCGCAGACCACGTCGCAAAGGCCGATCTCGCGCGCCGCAGCCCGGGTCTCGGCCGAGCGGGCAAAGCCGCGCACCTCGCCGGCCAGCCCGCCACGCTTCATCGCCCAGAACATCGACGAGGCGATCAGCCCAAGACCTATCAGGGCCACCCTTTCATAGATCGGTGCCTGCGCCATCAGCCCTGCTCCCGCCAGTCGCGCACCGCGTCCACGACGCGGGCGCAATCGGCATCCGTCCCGACCGTGATCCGCAGCGCATCGGGCAGGCCGTAGCCGCCGATCTTGCGCACGAGAATCCCCTTGCCGCGCAGATGCGCCTCGCAGGCCTCCGCCGCGGCCGGGCTGGCAAAGCGCGGCACGATGAAATTGGCGCAGGCCGTGTCCGACGGCAGCCCCAGTTCCGCCAGCGCCTGGGCCAGCTCGGCCCGCAACCGAGCGTTCTCCGACCGCGACCAGGCGACCCAGTCCTGGTCCCGCACCGCGGCCTCCGCCGCCGCCAGCGCCGGTCCGCTCAGGTTGAACGGCCCCCGCACACGGTTCAGAACGTCGATCACGGACCTGGCGCCGTAGCCCCAGCCAACCCGCAATCCACCCAAACCGTAGGCCTTCGAGAAGGTCCGCGTCATGAAGACGTTCTCGCGGGCTCCGGCCAACGCCGCGCCGCCGTCGAAACCGTCGACATATTCCGCATAGGCCCCGTCGAGCACCAGAAGACAGCTCTCCGGCAAGCCCGCAGCGAGGCGTTCCGTCTCCGCGGCGCCGATCATTGTGCCGGTGGGGTTCGCCGGGTTCGCAACGAAGACAAGCCGGGTCTGCCCGGTCACCGCCGCAAGGATCGCATCCACGTCGACCACCCGTGCCCGTTCGCGAACCTCGACCGGATCGGCCCCCGCCGCCAGCGCCGAGATCCGGTACATCGAGAACCCGTGCTCGGTATGGATCACCTCGGTGCCGGGCCCGGCATAGGCCTGGCAGAGAAAGGTGATCACCTCGTCAGAGCCGACCCCGCAGATGATCCGCTCCGGGTCCAGCCCGTGGACCTCGCCGATCGCCCCGCGCAACGCGGCATGATCCGTCGGGGGATAGCGGTGCATCCCCGCGGCCGCGGCGACCATCGCCTCGCGCGCAGAGGCCGGCACCCCGAACGGATTCTCGTTCGACGACAGTTTCAGGACATTCGACAGGCCGGGCACATGGCTCGCCCCGCCCTGATAGAGCGCGATGTCCATGATCCGTGGTTGCGGCTCTATACCGGCCATGAGGTATCCCCCGAAAAACTCAGTCCTGATAGCCCCGGCAAAGGCGCAAGACCATCCCCTTCATCTTGGCGGAAAAACTCCCGCCGGAGGCTCCGCCGCCCCGGCCGGGCGCCACGCCGGCGACTGGCGGCCCGTCACGATGCAAGCACGTTCCGGAACAGCCAGGGATCGCTCTCGTCAATGTCTTCCGGGAACAACTCCCAGCGATCCTGCAGCGGCGTCCAGTCGGTGTAATGCGCCTCCACCGGGCCAAGGTAGGGCCGCTGCACCTCCAGGCACCGCGCGTGGTTCATCTCGTCGGCCTCCACGATCCCGGCCAGCGGATTCTCCAGCGCCCAGACCATGCCCGCCAGCACCGCCGACGTGACCTGCAACCCGGTCGCGTTCTGATACGGGGCCAGCGCCTTGGTCTCCTCGTTCGACAGCCGAGAGCCGAACCACAGCGCGTTCTTCTCGTGGCCGAACAGCAGCACGCCCAGCTCGTCGATGCCCTCGACGATCTCGTCGACCTCGAGGATCTCGTGCACCACCTGCTGCTTGCCGGAGCCGAACATCTCGTGCAGCGACAGGACCGCGTCGTCGCAAGGGTGATAGGCGTAGTGGCAGGTCGGGCGATATGTCGGCGCCGCCTTGTCGCCGATCGTGTAGTAATCCGAGATCGAAATGGCTTCGTTATGGGTCACCAGAAAGCCGAACTGGGGCCCCGGCGTCGGACACCAGGTGTGCACCCGGGTGATCGCCCCGGGCCTGTCCAGCCAGATCGACGCCTGGCAGCCAGTCTCGTGGCGGTGACCGTTCTCGGGAAACCAGGTCTCGTGCGTGCCCCAGCCCAGTTCCGCGGGCTGGAACCCTTCGGCGATGAAGCCCTCGACAGACCAGGTGTTGACGAAGACGTCGCGCGGGCGCGGCTTGCGGCGCACCTGGGTGTCGCGTTCGGCGATATGCACGCCCTTGACGCCGAGTCTCTGCATCAGGGCGGCCCAGCCCTCGCGGCTCTCGGGCACATCGACGGCCCGCCCGGTATCCGCGGCCAACGTCAGCAGCGCCTCCTTCACGAACCAGGACACCATGCCGGGGTTCGCGCCGCAGCATGACACCGCCGTGGGCCCTCCGGGGCTGCGCCGCTTTTCTGCCCGCACGCTTTCGCGCAGGGCGTAGTTGGTCCGGTCGGCATTGTCGCGGCTCTCGAAATAGAAGCCCGCCCAAGGCTCCACCACCGTGTCGACATAAAGCACGCCAAGATCCCGGCACGCCGTCATCAGATCCAGCGAGGAGGTGTCCACCGACAGGTTGACGCAAAAGCCCTGCCCGTCTGGAAACAGCCGGCCAAGCACCTCGCGATGGTTGTCCGGCATGAGGGCGAGCTGTTCGAAGGCGATGCCCTGCTCGGCAAGGAACGGGCCGACGCCGGGGTCCGGATCGACCACGATCATCTTGTCGGCGTCGAAGTCGAAATGCCGCTGGATCAGCGGCAAGGTCCCCTTGCCGATCGAGCCCATGCCGATCATCACGATTGGTCCGTCGATACGCCCGTAGACGGGATAGCTCATGGCGACCTCCCTGCCGATGTCGGACCGGTTCCTAGGGTGCCGCGCCCCGAAAAGGAACCCGTCGGAGCCATTTTGTCCGGCCCGGCCCGGAAAGGCCCGCGAAAACCGACGCGAAAAAACCGGAAAGTGGAAACGAAACGGGCCGCGCCATGCGGCGCGGCCCGGTCCCTCGTGCCAGATCCGTTGATCAGTTCTGGGCGTAGTATTCGATGACGAGGTTCGGCTCCATCATGACCGGGTAGGGCACGTCGCCAAGGCCCGGCGTGCGCACGAAGGTCGCGGTCATCTTGGAATGGTCGGCCTCGATGTAATCGGGCACGTCACGCTCGGGCAGCTGGGTCGCTTCGAGCAGGGCGGCCATCTGCCGCGACTTCTCGCGGACCTGGATGACATCGCCTTCCTTGACGCGGTAGGACGGGATGTTGACCCGGGTGCCGTTCACCAGGACATGGCCGTGGTTCACGAACTGGCGGGCCGCAAAGATCGTCGCCACGAACTTCGCGCGGTAGACCACGGCGTCAAGGCGCTGCTCCAGCAGACCGATCAGCTGCTCGCCGGTGTCGCCCCGGCGCCGCTCGGCCTCGCCGAAGATGCGGCGGAACTGCTTTTCGGTCAAGTCGCCGTAGTAGCCCTTGAGCTTCTGCTTGGCGCGCAGCTGCAGGCCGAAATCGGACACCTTGCCCTTGCGGCGCTGGCCGTGCTGGCCGGGGCCGTATTCGCGGCGGTTGACCGGGGACTTCGGACGGCCCCAGATGTTTTCGCCCATGCGGCGGTCGATCTTGTACTTGGCAGAGGTGCGTTTGGTCACCGTCTGATCTCCTTCATGTGGCGCCTCGACCGCGCAGATTGGCGGCTCCGGCAAGGTTGAAGGGCGTTGTCCTTTGCCATGATTCCGCTGCGCTGCGAAAGCCCGCGCGAAGGATCTGGCCGACAGGCATCCCCTTGCGGGGGCCACCAACACCAACGAGCGCGTCCGATACGGGCCTATCCGCCCCCTGTCAACAGCTAACGGGCGGGGGCGCCGGACTTCAGTGTCCCGCCAGGATCGAGGCCTCGGGCGCACTCAGCATCCGCCGGGCGAAGGCGCCGAAGGCCATCGGATCCCGCGCGAGGTCCGGGACCAGATCCAGCAGGCGCTGCCTGTCGGCGGCGCCCAGGCTCTCCAGCCCCAGCGCCGCCGGGTGAAAGCTCTCGGTCGCGACCCCGTTGGCAAAGACGATCTCGTGCCGCTCCAGCGCGAGGTGCACGTAGGTGACGCCGCGCCGCTCCCGGTCCCGTGTCACCCGGGCGCCGTCGACCAGATCGCGGGCCGTCACCAGCACCTCGGGGGCGTTGTAGAGCGCCTCGGCCCTGGGCGAGGCCAGCAGAATCCGGTGATCGGGCGACACCAGAAGGCCCGCGTCCGGCACCCCGTCGCCCAGCGCACCGGGCAGAAAGCGGACCGGCGCCAGATCGGGCAGCGCATGAAGCCGCGCCCCGGTGATCCTGCGCCGCCCGGTCCAGAGCACCCGCTGACAACCGTTGTCCATGGTCTGGACCAGTTCGCCGGCCCGGATGTCTTCGACAGGGCGCAGGCCGGTCCGGGTGCGGATGGTCGTGCAGGGGGTGAAGCAGATCACAGCGCCGGACGGCGCATCCCGGTCCGGGCCGGTCGGGCCAGGCGCCGCGTCCACGATCCAGAGGTCGGTGTCACGTGGGGGCGGTCCGTCCGCGAACAGGCAAAGCGGATCCGATCCGGCCTCCGGGCAGATGAGCGTCGCGGTCCACCGGGCTTGGCCATCGGTCAGGATGAAGCCGCCGTCCGCGAAGCGCTCCTCGACCACGGCGGCCTGGCGCCGGACTCGTCCGGGGTCTGCATTCCTGAAGAGTTTGCGCACGGACCGGGCCGCGCGCCGCCGAATATCCGTCATCTCGTCCGGGACCCGTTCGGGCCAAGCCCCCGCCCCCCCGTCAACCCGAACCGCGTCCCCGGACCAGCGCCACAGGGCGCCCACCCGAAGCAAGCGGAGCGGAGGGGCGGCCTGCCCGTCCACCGCGGTCTGATCCAGTGAGATGACGAACGTGCCCCGAGAGCCGTTCTTCATGCCTGTCAACCTGCCATTGCCTCGCGCCCGCCTCTGTCGGGCAGGTCGCATGCCCTGTGGATAACAGAGAGGGGAGTCGCGCATCAAGCCCCGCCGGCTCTCGATGCCGCAGTGTGACTTGGAAGTGTGGGGCCTAGAAGTTGACGTTAAACTTCAGCGAGCCGGTGACCTGCCCCTCCGGCTGCTCCTTGAACTCCTCGGAGAGATATGTCGCGCCGTAAAAGAAGGATGTCTGCGGCCCCATTTGCAGGTGCACCCCGGCGCGCAGCCGGATCCGGTCAGGCTCCAGCGTGGCGCGGCCGCCCTCGGGCAGGTAGAGGCTGTCGTCGATCCGCGTCCAATCGGCCCCGAGGACATAGGCGAACCCGCTGCCCTCGCCCTCGATCCCGCGATAGAGATGGCCCGTGACCGGATCACGCAGCAGCAGACTGTCCCGCACGATCTCGCCGATCAGCACATCGGCGCCTGCGCGAACCAGCTGCTCCACCCCGGCCTGGGCCTCGACAAAGGGGCGCAGGAGGGTCTCTGCGCCCAGGTGCAGCGGCCAGGCGACCTCGGCGGTGGAGGACAGGTGGGTGCCATCCTCGATCTGCGCCCCCTCGACCCCCATGCGCGGCGCGTCCACAAGCTCGTGGAACCAGGCCTGGATATCGGACCACCGCGTCTGCGGGCCGGTGAAGACCACATCGCTCCCGAGGCTCACGTCCAACGGCCCCCGCGCGTAATGGGTATGGAGCCCGACCGCGAAGATGCCCGCATAGGGCCGCGCCAGCAACCCCGCGCCATTCAGCCGGGTGGGCGCGATGATCTCGGAGCGGAAGCGATAGTCCACGACGTCGAACGGGGTCTCGGGCCGTGCCCCATCCCACCCGGTGCCGCGCACCAGCGACCAGGTGTAGGAGCCCGTCCGCCAGCGGTCCTCGCCATCGCCGAAGAGGTCGTTGGAAAAGATGCGGCCAAAGCCCAGGGTGACCTGGCCCTGTGCGGCGGCGGGCCCGGCGAGGCCGAGGCAAAGAAGGATTGCGGGGGCTAGTCTGCGCATGTCGTGGCCTGTTCCGAACGCCCCCCGGCAGCGATGACATAGCGCCCGCGGGGGCCGCAGCGCGAGTCCCGCGGGCGCGTTTCCGGCCACTATGGCGCGGGCGACACACCCTCTGCCTGGGCCTCCAGCGCGGGATAGCGCACGCCGAGCGTCACCCCGCGGACGGCGAAGCTCAGCAGCAGGGCGATCCACAGGCCATGGTTTCCGAACGCGCCGAGCAGCGGATAGACCGAGGCGAAATAGACCGCCGCCGAGACCGCCATCATGTTTCGCATGTCGCCGGTCCGCGTCGCCCCGATGAAGATGCCGTCGAGCATCCAGGAAGCGACCCCCACCAGCGGCGCCAGCGCCATCCAGGGCAGGTAGAGCCGGGCCTCGACCCGGACCTCGGGCGCGGTCGTCATGAGGTCGATGATCGCGGGCCCGCCCAGCGCGAAGGCCGCGGCCAGCCCGGCCGACATCCCCAGCCCCCACACGCTGGTCAGAACCGCCGCGCGCCGCAGGGCATCGCGACGAAAGGCGCCAAGCGCCTGGCCCACCAGTGTCTCGGCCGCGAAGGCAAAGCCATCCAGCGCATAGGCGGTGATGCTGAGAAACTGCAAGAGCACCTGGTTGGCCGCGAGAGGAACGTCGCCGAACCCCGAGCCATAGAACAGAAAACTGACGAAGATCGCCTGCAACAGAACCGAGCGGATCAGAATATCACCATTCACCCGGGCCATGTTCAGCAGCCGCACCCGGTCGAAGACCCGCGGCCAGTCGCGCCAGGCGGGCTGGCGGAACGCATCCCGGCAGAGCCACAGCCCCAGCGTGAGGCCGGACCATTCGGCCAGCAGGGTCGCCACGGCCACGCCCTCGACGCCCCAGTCCAGCACGAGCACGAAGATCAGGTCGAGCACGATGTTCATCGTGTTCATCAGCACCTGGATCAGCAGGACACCGCGCGTGCGCTCTTGCGCGATGAGCCAGCCGGTGATGCCGTAGATCGCGATCAGCGCGGGCGCCGACCAGACCCGGATCGCCATGTAGCCCCGGGCCAGCCCCTCGACCTCGTCGCTGGCGGGCGACACCACGAAGGCCGCGCGGAACAGCGGAAGCTGCAGCAGGATGATCGCGGCCCCCGCGGTCAGGCCGATCATCAGCACCCGGGTCAGCAGCGCCGAGACCTCGGCCGCGTCCCGGCGTCCCAGCGCCTGGCTGGTCAGGCCGGTCGTGCCCATCCGCAGAAAGCCGAACAGCCAGTAGAGCGCCGTGAGGATCACCGCGCCAATCCCCACCGCGCCGATCGGCGCGGCCTCTCCCAATTGCCCCACGACCCCGGTGTCGACGGCGCCGAGGATCGGCACGGTCGCGTTGGACAGCACGATCGGCACGGCGATGGTCAGCACCCGCCGGTGTGTCAGCGTTCCGGGCGAGATCGTCTCAGTCATCCGGTGTTGGCATCAGGAAATGGCCGGTGGCCTGGGCAAACAGCCGCTCGCGGTTGTCCTGCCAGGCCTCGACATGGACCGAGGCATAGCGCCGCCCGGAGCGGTTGACCCGCGCCCGCGCATAGGCGTCGCGCGGCAGGCCCGAGCGGAGGTAATCCACGGTGAAGTCGATGGTCTTGGGCCAGCGCGGGCGCGGCGGCTCGGACCCGCCGGCGCGTTCCATGTCCTCCCAGAGCAGGCCCCAGGCAAGCTCCACCAGCGCCGAGGTCTCGAGGAACGCCGCCGTGACGCCGCCGTGGATCGCCGGCAGGGCAGGATTGCCGATCAGGTGGTCGTCGAAGGACAGGATCGCCGTCAGCTCGTCCCCCCGTCGGTCGAAATCAATGCCCAGGAACTGCGCATAGGGCATGTGGGCGACGAGCGAGCCAAGCGCCGCGTCCCGGCGCCGCTTGACCACCTGCACGGGCTCGGGCGGCGGCCTCATGGTGCGCGCTCCAGCGTGAAGGCGCCGCTTGCAGCGGCCACGAGCCCGTCCTCGCCCGCCTGCCGCGCCTCGGCCCGCACGAAGGCGACCGTGCGGGTGACGTGGTAGCACAGCGCCTCGGCCAGGATCGGCGCGCCCGGCGTGGCCCCCCGCATGTAGTCGATGCGCAGATCCAGCGTCGCGGTGGCGACAGGTCCGCTCGGGTGGGCCATGACAGCGGCCCCGCCGCAGGTGTCCATCAGCGCCGAGACCGCGCCGCCATGAATGATCCCGGTCTCGGGGTCGCCGATCAGGCGGGTGTCGTAGGGCATCTCGATCACCGCCCGCCCCTCGCCGATATCCACGACCGACATGCCCAGCGCCCGGCCGTGCGGAATGGCCTCGATGAACGCCCGCGCGATCCTGCGGGCGCGATCCGACGGATCCCGGTCCGACTCCTGCATGCTGCCGATCTCCCTCTGACTTGCCCCTTCCTCGACCCGTTTCGCCCGGACCGCAAGACGGCTGTGCCGTTGCCCTGTGGCGCCTTGGGCCCTAGACTCTTCCGGAAGGAGACCCCCGATGCCAGAGCCCCGGCTGTCTTTCAAGGAAATGTGCGCGAAGTTCGACGTGACCCCGCGCACCCTGCGCTACTACGAGTACATCGAGCTTCTGTCCCCCGAGCGCGAGGGGCGGGCCCGGTTCTATGGCCCGCGTGAGCTTGCGCGGATGACCCTGATCATGCGCGGGCGGCGCTTCGGCTTCAGCCTCGAGGAGATGCGCCAGTGGCTGCAGATCTACGACCGAGAGGGGACCGGGAAACAGATGCGCGCCTTTGTGCGGATGGCCGACGAACAGCTTGACGCGCTGGCCGACCAGAAGGCGCAGCTGGAGGAAACGATCCGGGAACTGGCCGATCTGCGGGCAGAGGTCGCCCGCGACCTGGGCTGATCGCGCGGGCAGTGCACGCCCGCGACCTGGGCTGATCGCGCCGGCCGAGAGCAAAAAAATATCGGCCGCAACCGCCTCGGCTTTCGTGACCTTTCGTCAACAGAATTGTGACGTGGCGTTCTGCTTACGTAAACGTCACCCTTGGTTGTATGATCTGCGCAAATAGGCCACCTGCCCGTCCGTCGACGACCTAAACCGACGAGACGAAAGCAAGAGACATGACTGACGAAACGATGACCATCCGCGAGATGTGCGAAACCTTTGACGTGACCCCGCGCACCCTGCGATTCTATGAATCCAAAGAGCTGTTGGGACCGATCCGGCAAGGCCAGAAGCGCCTTTTCACCCGTCGCGACCGGGCCCGCCTCAAGCTGATCCTGCGCGGTAAGCGCTTCGGGTTCAGCCTCGAGGAAATCCGTCAGCTGCTGGACCTCTACGACATGGGCCGCAGCAAGGAGCAGCTTGCCAAGTCCTACGAGCTCGCCAGCAAGCACCTGGCCGAAATGGAAGCCAAACGCGACGAACTGAACCAGGCCATTGCCGAACTGCAGCGCCAGCTCGAATGGGGCGCTCGCGAACTCCGGAACCAGGAAAACGGCGCCGCGGCCTGAACCGCCGGGCGCGGTCCCCGAACCTTCAGAAGGACCAACGATGCCGACATACACGCCCGCCACCAAGGACATGGATTTCGTGCTGCACGACCTTCTGAAGGTCTCGGAGCAGGACATCCCCGGCTATGACGAGCTTGACCGAGACATGACCCGGGCCGTGATCGAGGAAGCCGGTAAGCTGTCGGCAAACGTCCTGGCCCCGCTCAACAAGAGCGGCGACGAGGAAGGCTGCGTGCTGGAGAACGGCGTGGTGCGGACCCCTGCCGGGTTCAAGGACGCCTACGATCAGATGCGGGCGGGCGGCTGGATGGGTCTGGACGCCGATCCGGAATATGGTGGCCAGGGCATGCCCTACCTCATGAACTGCGCCACCGGCGAGATGTTCGTCTCGGCCAACATGGCGTTCAACATGTACCAGGGCCTGACCCACGGCGCCTATTCGGCGATCCACGTGCACGGATCCGAGGCGCAGAGGGCCACCTACCTGCCCAACATGGTCGAGGGCCGCTGGTCCGGAACCATGAACCTGACAGAGCCCCATTGCGGCACCGACCTCGGCCTGATCCGCACCAAGGCCGAGCCGCAGGACGACGGGACCTATCGCATCACCGGGCAGAAGATCTGGATCTCCGCCGGCGAGCATGACCTGTCCGAGAACATCATCCACCTGGTGTTGGCCAAGATCCCCGGCGGGCCGGAGGGAACCAAGGGCATTTCGCTGTTTATCGTGCCGAAGTTCCTGGTGAACGAGGACGGCTCTCTGGGGGTGCGCAACACGGTCACCTGCGGCGGACTCGAGAGCAAGATGGGCATCCACGGCAACGCGACCTGCGTGATGAACCATGACGGCGCGGTGGGCTACCTGGTGGGCGAGGCGCACAAGGGTATGCGCGCGATGTTCACGATGATGAACGAAGCCCGGATCGGCGTCGGCCTGCAGGGCTTCGCCCAGGCCGCGGTGGCCTACGAGAACGCCCTGGGCTTCGCCAGGGAGCGGTTGCAGGGGCGCGACGTGACGGGGGTCAGGAACCCCGATGGGCCGGCCGACCCGATCATCGTGCATCCCGACGTCCGCCGGAACCTGATGGACCAGAAGAGCTTCGTCGAAGGCGGCCGGGCCTTCCTCTACTGGGGGGCGATGATGATCGACCGGGCGCACAGGTCGAAGGACCCGGCGGCCGAAGGTCTGATCTCGCTGCTGACACCGGTGATCAAGGGATTCCTGACGGACAAGGGCTTCGAGACGACGGTGCTGGCACAGCAGACCCTGGGCGGCTCCGGCTTCACCCGCGAATGGGGGCTGGAGCAGTTCGTGCGGGACGCGCGGATCACCATGATCTACGAGGGAACCAACGGCATCCAGGCGCTGGATCTGGTGGGGCGCAAGCTGGGCACCGACGGTGGCAAGCACACCATGGCCTTCTTCGGGATGATCAAGGATTGGTGCAAGCAGAATGCGGGCGATCCGGCGTTCGACGCGGCCTTCGTCGAGCCGCTCAAGACCGCGTCGAAACAGCTGCAGCAGGCCGGCACCTTCTTCATGCAGGCCGGGATGAAGGATCCGAATGCGGCGCTGTCGGGAAGCTACGATTTCCTGCACATGATGGGCCATGTCTGCCTCGGCCTGATGTGGGGACGCATGGCCCGCGCCGCGCAGGACGCGCTGGACGCCGGCGCGACGGACAGGGCCTTCTACGAGACCAAGATCGCCACGGGGCGCTATTACATGGCGCGGCAGCTGCCGATGGTCTCGACGCATCTCGCGCGGATCGAAAGCGGGGCGGAGCCGGTCATGGCGCTCGACGCCGCAAACTTCTAGGCTGCGCGACGGGGCGGTCGGCCCGCGGGATCCGCCCCCTTCACCCGTTCGACCACTGGTCCGAGGTTCACGATGCCAAAACGTTTTCGCCTGACCCGCCGCTTTCCGGTCGCCATGACCGAGGACGGCTATCGTCGGCTCAAACGGTTCAGCCAGGAGGCCGGGCTGGACGAGGGGGAGGCGCTGTCGTTCCTGTTCGAACATTTCGACAGCGTCATCAACGAAGACACCTTCGCCCACCGGCTTCGTCTGTTCAATTCGGAGCTGGAGGCGCGAAAGAAGTGACCGCCGCGCATGCCACAAATGCCGGAGCCTCCGGCGGGAGTTTTCCGGCCAAGATGAAGCATCAAGGGGATCACCCCGCCCCCGGCCTTGCCGGATTGGCTACCGGAGTTTCCGGGCGGCGGAGCTTCACCTTGGACGCCGAATCGCTCTCCAGCTATCGGCGCAGGGGCAGCTTGCGGGATCATGGTTAAAAGTTTCCTGCCTAGCGGGAGTCCGGTCTTCATCTTGGCAAGAAAACTCACGGCCGTCCGGTCTTGCCGGGCGAAACTCATGGGAGGAAGCGGATGACCATGAAACTCTATTGCTTCGGCGAAAGCGGCAACGCCTACAAGGTTGCGCTGACGCTCGGCTTTGCCGATGTGGACTGGGAGCCGGTTCATGTCGATTTCTTCAAGGGGGAGACACGTGGCGCGGAGTTCCGGACGCTCAACGTGATGGGTGAGGTTCCGGTCCTGATCGACGGCGACACCGTCCTGACCCAATCCGCGGTGATCCAGGACTACATCTCGTCCAAGACCGGCAAGCTCGGGGGCCAGTCGGCGGCGGAGCGGCGCGAGGTTCTGCGCTGGATGTTCTTCGACAACCACAAGCTCTCCGGGCAGGCCGGGCCACTGCGGTTCAACATGAACTTCCTGCCCGAAGACAAGCGCAATGCGGACATCAACGGCTATCTGTCGATGCGCCTGCACTCGGCGCTCAAGGTGCTGGAAACACAACTCGACGGCCGGGACTGGCTGGCCTCCTCGGATGTCAGCATCGCCGACCTGGCCTGCTGCGGATACCTTTATTATCCCGAGGCGTTCACCTTCGACCGGGCGGCCTACCCCCGCGTCGACGCCTGGCTTGACCGGATTGCCGCCCTGCCGGGCTGGAAACACCCTTATGACTTGATGACGCGGGCCTATCCGCCTGCCGACTGACGGAGGATCTCATGACCGACGCCTATATCTTCGATGCCATTCGCACCCCCCGGGGCAAGGGCCGCAGCGACGGGAGCCTGAACGAGGTCACCGCGCTGCGCCTGTCGGCCGTCGTTCTCAACGAACTCGCCGCGCGGAGCGGCCTGCAGGGTCACGCCGTTGAGGACGTGATCTGGGGCAATGCCACGCAGGTCAAGGAGCAGGGCGGCTGCCTTGCCCGGACGGCCGTGCTCGCCTCGGACCTGGACGAGAGGATCCCGGGGCTGTCCATCAACCGTTTCTGCGCCAGCGGGCTGGAGGCGGTAAACCTGGCCGCAAACCAGGTGCGCGGCGGCGCGGGCGGCGGCTATATCGCCGGCGGCGTCGAGTGCATGTCGCGGGTGCCCATGGGCTCTGACGGGGCGGCCGTCGCGGTCGACCCGACAGTTGCCATGTCGCATTATTTCGTCCCGCAGGGCATTTCGGCCGATATCATCGCCACGGAATACGGCATCTCGCGCGATGACGCCGACCTCTTCGCCGTCGAGAGCCAGAAGCGCGCCGCCGCCGCATGGGAGGCCGACCGCTTTGCCGGCTCCGTCATCGCTGTGCGCGACGTCAACGGGCTCATCATCCTCGACCGCGACGAATACATGCGCCCGGGCACCGACATGCAGGCCCTCGGCGCACTGAAGCCCGCCTTCAAGGATCAGGGCGAGGTCATGCCCGGTTTCGACAAGGTCGCGCTGATGAAGTATCCGCATCTCGAGCGGATCAACCATGTCCACCATGCCGGCAATTCCTCGGGCATCGTGGACGGGGCCGCGGGCCTGCTGATCGGCTCGAAGGAATGGGGCGAGGCCCTCGGCCTGAAGCCCCGCGCCCGCATCCGCGCCACCGCCAAGATCGGCACCGATCCGACCATCATGCTGACCGGTCCCGTCCCGGTCACGCAGAAGATCCTGGCCGACAGCGGCCTGGAGATCGGCGATATCGACCTTTTCGAGGTGAACGAGGCGTTTTCGGCCGTCGTCCTGCGCTTCATGCAGGCGTTCAACGTCGATCACGGCAAACTCAACGTCAACGGCGGCGCGATCGCGATGGGCCATCCCCTGGGCGCCTCGGGCGCAATCATCCTCGGCACGCTGCTGGACGAGATGGAGCGAACCGACAAGGCGACCGGCCTCGCCACGCTCTGCGTCGCGTCGGGGATGGGCGCGGCCACGATCATCGAGCGCGTCTGATGATCATCAAGAGCAACAGCGTGGAGGAGGTCACCCCCAAGGCCTCCTCCTATCCGCCGCCCTATGACATGCCGAACGGCCTGTCCTACCGCCCCCTGTCCGATGCCGGCGGGCTGACCCAGTACGGCGTGGCGCTCGAGACGCTGCACCCGGGCGGTCAGTCCAGCCAGATGCACTGGGAAAGCCTTGAGGACGAGTTCCTCTACATGCTCGCCGGCCAGCTGACCGTGATCGAGAACGGCGAAGAGACGGTGATCGGCCCCGGAGAGAGCTGCTGCTGGCCCGCCGGCAAGGCGGTGGCGCACACCCTGCGCAACGACAGCGGCGCCCCGGCGCAGTACCTGATCATGGGCACCCGCGATCCGCGGAACGTGACCACCTATCCCGGGCTCGACCTGCTGCATCGGCCCGAGGGTTACACCCATCTCGACGGCACACCCTACCCGGACGGGACCGACGGGTCATGACCGGGGTGAGCGTCACGAGAGAGATCGACGACCTGACCCTTGCGGCGCAGGCCACGACGGGCGCCCTCCGCCCGGCAGGTGCGACGCGGCCGGCCTCAGCCCACCCGGCGTCGTCGTGCCGGAAGGCCCGTCGCGCCCTTGCCCCCCGAAAGCATCGGCAGCGCGGCGGACAGCGGCACGGCGCTGATATCGTAGACGCCGATGCCACCGGTCGAGACGGAACCGTCGTCGAACAGGATCTCGCAGATGCCGGTGGTCGAGGTCATAAGTCGGCATCCGTGGCTGCGAATGTCGAAGGTGCCCAACAGAGCGTCGGACGCGTCGCGGGCCTTCGCCTGAATGTTGTCGCCGAACGTCGCGGAAAACGGTCAGGCGCCCGTGACGCAACAGCTGAAGGTCCAGATGTCCTGATCGAACGAGGACGTCAGGTCGTTCGCGCAGCCGATGCTGCTGGCATTGGCGCAGATATGGTCCTTGTCGTCGACCAGCCCCGGCCCGACACGGATCCCGGACGGCACCTGTCCGGAAAGTGTGACATGGGGCCGCGCGGTCGAGTTGCTGCCCCGTCAGCCGAACGGCAATCCGGCGAGGTCCCGCGGGACCACGGCGGCCATGCCCGCCCGGACAAGAGACATGCCGGCGGCGGTCTCGTACGTCGTCATCTGCATCCCCGCCGGCAACATGATGGTAGGCCGGGTTGCAACAGGATCGCCCCCGGGGCCGGCAGAGGCCGGCTGACGCCCTTGCGCGACGGGATCGCCACCACCGCCGCCCGCCCCCTTTTCATCCCCCGCCCCACGACTGGAGAGACCTCATGACCGATTTCACCATGCAGACCGACGACGGCGTGGCCATCATCACCTGGGACGTTCCCGGAAAGAGCATGAACGTGATGACCGGCGACGCGTTCCAGGAGCTCGAGCGGCTCGTGGACGCGGCCCTCGCCGACGACGGCGTTCAGGGGATCATCATCACGTCCGGCAAGCGCGACTTTGCCGGCGGCATGGACCTCAACGTGCTGGCCACGATCCGCGCCGAGGCGGGCGAGGCCCCGGCGCAGGCGCTATTCGACTTCACGATGGAGGGGCACCGCATCCTGCGCAAGATCGAGCGCGCCGGCATGGACCCCAAGACCCTGAAGGGTGGCAAGCCCGTGGTCTGCGCGATCCCCGGCACCTGCGCCGGGATCGGGACAGAGCTGGCGCTGGGCTGCCACCACCGCATCATGGCCGACAATACCAAGGCGAAGATCGGCTTGCCGGAAATCCTGCTGGGGCTGTTTCCCGGCGGCGGCGGCACGACGCGCTATTCGCGCATGGTCGGCGCCATGCAGGCCGCCCCGGTCCTGCTGGAAGGCAAGATGCTGGACCCCAAACGGGCCAAATCGGCGCAGCTGGTGGACGAGGTCGTCCCCGCGGACGAGCTGATGTCGGCGGCCCGCGCCTGGGTGCTCGCGGCCAAGGACGCCGATATCGTCAAGCCCTGGGACCAGAAAGGCTGGAAGATGCCCGGGGGCGAGCCGTATCACCCGGCGGGCTTCATGACCTTCGTCGGGGCCTCCGCGATGATCAATCACCAGACGCAAGGCGTCTATCCGGCAGCGAAGGCGCTCCTGTCGGCGATCTACGAGGGCGCCCAGGTCCCCTTCGACACGGCGCTGCGGATCGAGGCGCGCTGGTTCACCTCCGTCCTGATGGACCCGAGCTCCTCGGCCATGATCCGCTCGCTCTTCGTCAACAAGCAGGCGCTGGAGAAAGGCGCGAACCGGCCCGACGTCCCCGACCAGACCGTTCGCAAGGTCGGGGTGCTGGGTGCCGGCATGATGGGCGCGGGCATCGCCCTGGTCTCGGCCCAGTCCGGGATCGAGGTCGTCCTGCTCGACCAGAGCCAGGACGCCGCCGACCGCGGCAAGGCCTACGTGGCCGACTATGCCGACAAGGGGATCAAGCGCGGCAAGGCCACGCCCGAGAAGAAAGAGGCGTTGCTGGGCCTCATAACCTCCACGACCGAGGTCGAGTCGCTCTCGGACTGCGACCTGATCGTCGAGGCGGTGTTCGAGGACATGGCGGTCAAGGCCGAGATCACCCGGAGGGTGGAGGCCGTGATCGGCGAGGATTGCATCTTCGCCACCAACACCTCGACCCTGCCGATCACCGATCTCGCCCGCGCGTCGTCCCGGCCCGACCAGTTCATCGGCATCCACTTCTTCTCGCCGGTCGAAAAGATGGCCCTGGTCGAGATCATCAAGGGCGCGGCGACCGGCGACAGGGCCGTGGCCAAGGCGCTCGACTTCGTGCGGCAGATCCGCAAGACCCCGATCGTGGTCCATGACGCCCGGTTCTTCTATGCGAACCGCTGCATCATTCCCTACCTGAACGAAGGGGCGCGGATGGTGACCGAGGGCGTGGCCCCGGCGTTGATCGAGAACGCCGCCCGGTTGCTGGGCTTTCCTCTCGGGCCGTTGCAGCTGATCGACGAGACGTCGATCGACCTCGGCATCAAGATCTCGAAGGCCACACGGGCTGCGATGGGGGATGCCTACCCCGCCGACATGGCTCCGGTCGACGCATTGATGGAGAGAATGGCGGAGGACGGCCGGCTGGGCCGCAAGGCCAAGGCGGGGTTCTATGCCTATGATGACGCCGGCAAACGCACCGGTCTCTGGGAGGGAGTGGCCGCGCTCCATCCCCGGAGCGCCGACCAGCCCGACCTGCTGGAGGTGCAGCACCGGCTGATGTTCGTCCAGGTGCTCGAAGCGGTCCGTGCGCTGGAAGAGGACGTGCTGACCGACATCCGCGAAGGCGATGTCGGCGCGATCCTCGGCTGGGGCTTCGCGCCGTGGTCGGGCGGGCCCTTCTCCTGGCTCGACATGATCGGCAGCCCCTACGCCGCGGCGCGGGCAGAGGAGCTTGCCTCGGCCCACGGCCCCCGCTTCGCCTGCCCCGACCTGCTCGCGGAGATGGCCGGCAAGGGGCAGTCCTTCTACGGCCGCTTCGGCATTCCGGACGCGGCCGACGCCGCCTAGACCCGCGGCCGGGCGTCCCTGGTCAAAGGCCGCCTCCGCGCGACGGGGGCGGTCGCCGCAATACCGCCCCATGACTGCGGCCAGCATCCCGGGCTCACAGTTCCGCGCCGGGCGGGCGAACCCTCTCAGGCGGCGAAACGGTCAAATCGCTCCACCCCGGCCGAAACCCGCGCCAGAATACGGCGAGGCGCCCGCAGGCGCCTCTCAATTTGCTTGATGCAAGCTTCGTCAGGCGACGACGCGCAGGCCACAGGGCCCGGGCCGCGCGGCGCCCTCCTCGATCTCCAGCGCGGTGACAAGCGCGTCCGCCTCGTCCTGGCCCAGCACGCGATAACCCGGCGCCTCATCCGCAAAGGCTGCCTCCAGAAGGTCCCCGCCGGCCGGGCAGTGGAACAGCGCGCCCATGTTGCCGAAGACGATCTCGTCCCCTTCGAAGACCAGCACGACCACCTCGATCCGCGGTCCGGGCCGCGTCCGCGTGATGCCCTTGTAGCCCTCCAGCGCCGAGGCCGGGACCAGCGCGAACGGGTCACCGTAAAGCGCCTCGGCAGTGTCGCTCTCGATCAGCACGGGCTGGCTCGGCAGCAGGGTCATCGCCGCGCGGTTGCCCAGGGCGCCGGCCGGCACGTGCAGCGGCCAGGTCTCTGTTGCGCAGCTCTCGGTGCCGGCCCAGAGGATCTCGCGCCGCACCGAGACCACGGGCTGCATCCCGCCGTCGAAGGTCAGGACCATGTCCCCCTCGGCCACACCGCCTCGACCGGCCGCCATCCGATATCGGTGGCGACCCTGGTCCCCGCGAGGATGCCGCAGGCGCCGGTGCCCAGCCTGCCGTCGCAGATCGGATCGACCTTCTCAGCCTGCTTGCGGTCGAACTTGTCGCGGGTCCATCCGTACATCGTCTGCATCCTCGTTTCCGGCGCCCCCCAGGAGATCGGGCGTCTTTGAGACAAGTTTGAGACAAATTGATTCTATGGGCCGTGATTGGGGCAATTCGCGGCAAGATTGCGACATTGCGGCGGCTGGCCCTGGCAATCTCGGCGGCAACCGTCCTCTGTTCAGAATGCGGAAACACCGGGAGGGTCGAAGGCGTATCCGAACCGCCGGATGTCCTCGGCGCAGAACTCGGCGACCAGGCCCGCGTCCCGGTCCCCATACTGTCCGCGCCAGTCCGCGGGTCTTTCGCTCGCATTGCTGCGCCCCGGCTGCGGGTCGAACCCCAGATGCGCCCGCAACGGCGCCAGATCCTCCTCCAGCGCCTCGAGCCGGGCATAGAGCGTGGCCCGCTCGCGCCCCGCCCCGTCGCGCATATACTGCCCGTAGGGATTGGCGGCGATCGCGCCGGTCGTTTGCGGATGATTGAGGAAATCCGAGAACGACCGCGCCCGTGCCACGGCCACCGCCGGGTGGTCGAAGGTCTGGACCCGCAACCAATGATAGTAGCTGACCATCCTGTCCCAGGGATTGCGCACCAGCGTGAACACGAAGAGATCGTCAAGCTCGGCACGGGAATAGAGCCCCTCCGCCTCGGCCACCGTGGAGTGTTTCCACAGGCGGCCGGCGGTCTGAACTTCCTTCAGTCGCGCCTTGCGCCGCCGGGCCTTGGGCGTATCGCCGATCAGCCAGTCGTCCCGCATCGCCCGCTGTTCCAGCGCGAGCGCCATAGAGGTGCCGCCCGTCTTGGGGATATGCACGAAGAGATAGCGTCGACCGCGCGACAGGATCATGGCGCCGGCCGGGCGCCCGCCACCCGGGTCAGAACCACTGCCCGGGCTCCATCAGCCCCAGATCCAGCAATTGCCGGGAGGTCCAGGTGAAGGGCGAGGAGTTGTGCCAATAAAAGGTCGGGATGTCGAAGGTCGACCCCGGGTTCCGCTTCAGCGCCTTGGCGGTCCGGAAAGAACAGACCGCGGCCGTCAGGGAATTGTGCCAGGGGCAGGCATAGGTGTTGTATTCCTCAAGGTTGAACGTGTGGTCGTCCCCGAGCAGCAGGCCCGGCTGTGCGCGGAACAGCGCGACCCGGTCGATGTTGCGGCGGGCCTTTGGGATATGCTCCTCGAACCGCCAGCGCAGCCCGCCGAAGAAATCCATCTGCCGGTCGATCGGGTTGTTCCAGGGGTCCGTGCGGGCCAGCGCGTAATAGCCCGACCTGTCGAGATGGGCATTCCCGATCGACACGGCCGAGGGATGCGCCCAGAGGTCCGCGGCGTAGAGGTCGACCACGTAGCACAGCACCTGATCCCGGCGTTCCTCGAACGAAAAGCCCGCCATCTCGCCAACGCTGCGCGTCTCGCAGAACGGAAAGAAGAGGTATTCGGCGTTGTAGCCGTAGTAGAACCAGACGCCCGGCGCGGCGGCGATACAGGCGTTGACCGCGTCGCGCAGGCCGCCGTCGACAGTCACGTCATAATCGACGCGGTGAACCCCGCGTTCGAATTCCCCGCCCAGCGCGAATTCCGCCGGCATGAAGGCCGCCAGCGTCCCGAACCCCCGCGCGATGTGATGGCGCAAGGTGCTTGCGACCTCGACCTCGTCTTCCACGAAGATCAGCCCGACCGGCCCGTTTGCGAGGGCGCCGGACCCGGTGAACTCTGTCAGGTTCTTGTATCGCATCCGTCCCGTTCCTGATGCCCCCCGGCGGCCGCACGCTGCCCCGGTTGGCGGCGCATTGCAAGCGAGAGCCCCATTGGATAAGCACCGTTCACACGCCGGAGGATCCGTTGATGGCCGCCCAGAAGAAGCTCTACATCAAGACATATGGCTGTCAGATGAACGTCTATGACAGCGAGCGCATGGCCGAGGCCATGGGCGGCAGCGGCTATGTCCGCACCGAGGTTGCCGAAGAGGCGGACATGATCCTGCTCAACACCTGTCATATCCGCGAGAAGGCCGCCGAGAAGGTCTATTCGGAGCTTGGCCGGATGAAGCCGTTGAAGACGGCGAAGCCGGACCTCAAGATCGGGGTGGCGGGCTGCGTCGCCCAGGCCGAGGGCCAGGAGATCATGCGTCGCCAGCCCATGGTCGACCTCGTTGTGGGACCGCAAAGCTACCACCGCCTGCCGGAGATGGAGCAGACCGTCGCCGGCGGCGCAAAGGCGCTCGACACCGACTTTCCGGTGGAAGACAAGTTCGCCGGCCTGGCGTCCCGTCCCAAGGCCGCGCGCGGGCCGTCCGCGTTCCTGACGGTCCAGGAAGGCTGCGACAAGTTTTGTTCGTTTTGTGTGGTTCCCTATACCCGAGGCGCAGAGGTCAGCCGCCCCGCGGATAGAATTGTGCAAGAGGCGAGAGGCTTGGTCGAGGCCGGCGTGCGCGATATCACGCTGCTTGGCCAGAACGTGAATGCCTATCACGGCGCCGAGGGCGGCCTTGCCGGGCTGATCTGGCAGCTGGCCGATATCGACGGGCTGGACCGCATCCGGTTCACCACCTCGCATCCCAACGACATGGACGACGCGTTGATCGCCGCCCATGGCGATTGCGCCAAACTGATGCCCTACCTGCACCTGCCGGTGCAGTCCGGCTCCGACCGGATCCTGAAGGCGATGAACCGCAAGCACACCGCCGAAAGCTACCTCGCGCTGGTCGATCGGCTGCGGGCGGCGCGGCCCGATCTTGCGATGTCGGGCGACTTCATCGTCGGCTTTCCCGGCGAGACCGATGCGGATTTCGAGGACACGCTCGCGCTGGTGCGGGCTGTCGGCTACGCCTCGGCCTTCTCGTTCAAGTATTCGCCGCGCCCCGGCACCCCCGCGGCCGAACGCGATCAGGTGGCCGAGGCCGCCAAGACCGAGCGTCTGGCCCGGCTGCAGGCGCTTCTGGCGGAACAGCAGACCGCCGCGCAGGAGGCGATGGTCGGCAAGGAGGTCCGGGTCCTCTTCGAAAAGCCCGGCCGGATGCAGGGTCAGATCGTCGGCAAGTCGGATCACCTCATGGCGGTGCATGCGACGGGGCCCGAGCGGTTGATCGGGCAGATCGCGCCGGTCAGAATCGTCTCCGCCGCGCCGCACTCCCTTGGCGCCGAACTTCTGTAGGCAGCATCAAGAGCGGGCCGCAACTGCCTTACCTTCGGGCAGGATTCGACTTGTCCACAGGACCGTCGCGGCTTCTGGTGGGGGCTGTTTCCATATCAACCACAATATCTGCCGGATTCTCCTTCCAATGTGACAGAATTTCGTTAGAGTTTTGAACGTGATGGGATGGGTCGGTGCGAATGGGCCGCCCCGTTGATCCGGGGGAAACTAGGCAGAGGGACAAGGCATTGGCGAACGTGAGATCGAATTGGGCCGTGATGGCATTGGGGGTAATTGTCGCCTCGGTCATCGGACTGGCCATGATGAGCAGCACCGCCGAGGCGCAGCAGATTTATCGGCCGGGGATCTGGATCGATCCGGACGGATGCGAGCACTGGGCCATGGATGACGGTGCCGAGGGCTACATGAGCCCCCACCGCACCCGCGACGGGCGCCCGGTCTGCCACCGGAGCGAGATTTGCGGCGTGATGTCGACCGACACGCTCTTCGCGACGGACTCGCACCACATCAACGCGAGCAACCGCCAGCGGCTGCAGCAGTTCTTCCAGTCGGCGAACGCCTTCGGCTACCTGATTTACGGCCATACCGACGAGCGTGCGTCCTACGAATACAACATCGCGCTCAGCAACCGCCGCGCCAACGCCGTGGCGCAGGTCGCCCAGTCGATCGGCGCCCGTATCGTCGATGTGCAGGGCTACGGGGAATCGCAGCCGCGGGCGCAGGGTCACAACGAACACGCATGGCGCCAGAACCGCCGCGTGGAAATCTATTGCCTGCGTTAAGGAGAATGGGAATGCACATGAATTCCGTGAAGGTGCTCATCCTTCTGGGCGCGGCCGCCGGTATCTCGGCCTGCACACCAGTCGGGCCGGACAAGAACCTCGACCGGGGCATCGATTCCGATGCGAACCTGTCGACGCTGGTCGCCGGGATCTGGGTCGATCCCAATGGTTGCGACCACTGGATCATCGACGACGGTGTCGAAGGCTATCTGTCCGAACGGCTGCAGCCCGACGGGCGGCCGGTCTGCTCGGGCGTGGCGCCGCCGACGACGGTGGTCGGCCCGTTCCAGTCAGGCTCGCCCGTGCCGGATTTCCTCTGATCGCTCGATCGGCAGACAATTTCGGAGGGCCGCGGTTTGCACCGCGGCCTTTTTCGTTCCAAACACGGGATATCGCGCAGGCCTCGCTTGCAACACCCAGATCATGTTGCGAACATGATCCCAGGCGCTAGAGCAGGAGACAGGCTTGGCCACGACAACACTTCCCCCCTCCGCCGCCCCACCGCTCCTCGAGACGGTGCTCGAATTTCCAGACAACTTCCTGCTGATCGACCTTTGCGGCGAATATGACCGCAACCTCGCCGACATCGAAAGCCGCCTGTCCGTTCAGATCCTGCGGCGCGGCAACCAGTTGTCGATCCTCGGCGATGTGGACGCGCGGGCGCTGGCGGCCGAACTGCTGGGCAGTCTCTATCAGCGGCTGGAGGCCGGCCGCTCGATCGAGCCCGCCGACATCGAACGCGAACTGCGCATGGGCCCCGGGGAGCCCGCCGCGGACGATTCACGCCAGATGGAGATGTTCCAGGGCGGCCCGATCGAGATCAAGACGCGCAAGAAGCTGGTGGAGCCCCGAACCGATGCGCAAAAGGCCTATGTCCGGGCGCTCTACGACAACGAGCTGGCCTTCGGGATCGGCCCCGCCGGCACCGGCAAGACCTACCTGGCCGTCGCGGTCGGCGTGAACATGTATATCCAGGGACTGGTCGACAAGATCATCCTGTCCCGCCCCGCCGTCGAGGCGGGCGAGCGCCTGGGCTTTCTGCCCGGCGACATGAAGGACAAGGTCGATCCCTACATGCAGCCGCTCTATGACGCGCTGAACGATTTCCTGCCGGGCAAGCAGACCGCCAAGCTGATCGAGGAAAAGCAGATCGAAATCGCGCCGCTCGCCTTCATGCGAGGCCGGACGCTCAGCCGCGCCTTCGTGTTGCTCGACGAGGCGCAGAACGCGACCACGATGCAGATGAAGATGTTCCTGACCCGCCTCGGCGAGGGCAGCCGCATGGTCATCACAGGCGACCGCAGCCAGGTAGACCTGCCCCGCGGCGTGTCCTCGGGGCTGGCCGATGCCGAACGGCTTCTGGGGAATGTTCCGAAGATCAGTTTCAACTACTTCACGTCCAGGGACGTCGTGCGGCACCCGCTGGTGGCCGCGATCATCGACGCCTACGAGGCGGACGGAAGCTAGGGGCCCCGGCCATGACCCGGACGGTTGTCGCGAAGACCAAGATGCGGACCGGCGGGGGGGTCCGCTCAGTCCGATTCGCCCGCGCGGCGCGGAACCGGATCCGCGGCGGGTTGTCGGCCTGCTCGGCCCCGGATTTGCCCGGGAAAAGGCCGCGACGGATCGCCGCAGCCATGCGCCCCACCCCCGGGCCCGCCGCGGCATCCCATGCCGGTTGAAATCAACGTCGAGGACGAGAGCTGGTCCGCCCTGGATCTTCAGTCCATCGCCGACGGCGCGGCCGATGCGACGCTGTCCCGGCTGGGTCTTGAACCCTCGGTCTGGGAGATCAGCCTTCTTGCCTGCGACGATGCCCGAATTGCCGCACTGAACGCGGATTTCCGTGGCAAGCCCCAGCCGACCAACGTTCTGTCGTGGCCCTCGGACGAGCGTGGCGCGGCCGTCGCCGGCGAGTCCCCCCTGCCCCCGGATCTCGCCGACCCCGAGCTTGGCGACATCGCCATCGCCTTCGACACCTGCGCCGCCGAAGCCCGCACCATGGGCAAGACTTTGCCGGCCCACGCGACGCACCTTGTGGTTCATGCGATTTTGCATCTTTTGGGATACGATCACATTCGCGATCCAGACGCCCTCTTGATGGAGGGGCTCGAGAACGAAATACTTGGCAAACTTGGCCTCGCGGACCCATATGAAGAGACGTGAGGCGGCAGGACGGGATTGGCCCGGCCCCGCAATCCGGTAGGAGAAAATGGGAGATACGACCGAAGGGTCGCCTGGTGCGGCGCAGAGCGCGCAACCCGGACCCGACACTGGCGAAAATGACACGTCTCAACGTGGCTTCTTTTCGCGGATATTTGAAGCGATGAGTCCGAATGACGAGATTCCGGCGCCCTATGCCAACGGTCATGCCCACATGTCCGTGACGCAGCCCATCCTTGGCATGGCGAACCTTCGACGCAAGCGCGTCGAGGACGTTTCCATTCCCCAGGCGGATATTCACGCCGTCCCGGTCAATTCCACAAAGAGCGAACTGGTCGAAGCGTTCCGGGAATGCGGCAAGACTCGTTTGCCGGTGTTCGACGGCACGCTCGACACCCCGCTGGGTCTTGTGAACCTGAAGGATTTCGCGCTCAAGCACGGGTTCAACGGCAACGGCGAGACCGTCGATTTCAAGGCCATCATGCGACCGCTGCTCTATGTGCCGCCATCGATGCCGCTGACGATCCTGCTGCAGAAGATGCAGACGGAGCGGATTCACATGGCCCTGGTGATCGACGAATACGGCGGGACGGACGGGCTGGTGACGCTTGAGGATCTGCTGGAGCAGGTGGTCGGAGACATCGAGGACGAGCACGATGTCGACGAGGCCAAGCTTTGGACCAAGGAAAAGCCCGGCGTCTACATCGTCCGCGCCAAGACACCGCTGGATGAATTCGAGGCCGAGATCGGCATGAAGCTGACCAACCACGACGAGATCGACGCGGAGGAGATCGACTCGCTGGGCGGCCTGGTCTTCATGCTGGCGGGCCGCGTGCCTGTCCGAGGCGAGGTCGTGCCCCATCCCCACGGGCTGGAATTCGACGTGATCGACGCCGACCCGCGGCGGATCAAGCGGATGCGCGTGCGTCTGCCCCACGCCGAAGACACCTGAGGACCCCTTGGCCGACACGATCTGGGCCGGGCCACGCTGGCGCCGCATGGGCGCGGCCCTGGGCCTGGGTGCCCTGGCCGCGCTCGGCCAGGCGCCGGTGGGGTTCGCGCCGGCCACGCTCGTCGCGCTCGCCCTGATCCTGTGGCTCATGCGCGGGGCGCCCCGCTGGCCGGCGGCGGCCTGGTTCGGCTGGTGCGCGGGGACCGGTTATTTCCTCGTGGCACTGCACTGGATCGTCGAGCCCTTCCTTGTCGACGTGGCCCGGGACGGCTGGATGGCCCCCTTCGCCCTCGTCTTCATGGCCGGGGGCCTCGCGCTGTTCTGGGCGCTGGCCTTCGGGCTTTCCGCCCGGCGGGGCCCCCTGTTGCTGGGCCTCGCGCTGGTGCTGGCCGAATACCTGCGGTCGGTGGTGATGACCGGCTTTCCCTGGGTTCTGCTGGGACACATCTGGATCGGGACCTCCGTCGGCCAACTGGCCAGCCTTTTCGGGGCGCACGGGCTGACCGCGATAACGGTGCTTCTGGCCTGCGTCCCGTCGCTCTGGCCGGGACGCGGGAGTGTTCGGGCCGCCGCCGGTCTGGCCGCCGCAGCGCTCGTCTGGGGCGCGGCGACCGCATGGGACGCGACATTGCCCGAGATCGCGCCCCCGGCCGACGCTCCGATCGTCCGGCTGGTGCAGCCAAACGCCCCGCAGGACGAAAAATGGCAGCCCGGCAAGGCCGAGATGTTCTTTCGCCGTCAGCTGGCCTTTACCGCCGAGGGGCCACGTCCCGACCTCACGGTCTGGCCCGAGACCTCGGTGCCCTATTGGCTCGACCAGGCCGACGCGGCGCTGGAACTGGTGACCGAGGCCTCTCGCGGTGCCCCCGTCGTGGTCGGCATCCAGCGGCGGGACTGGCCGCGGTTGTACAATTCGCTGCTGGTGCTGGGCGAGACCGGCGGGGTCGCGGACCGTTACGACAAGGCCCACCTTGTGCCCTTCGGCGAGTATATTCCGTTCGGCGGGCTTCTCGCGCGGTTCGGCATCCATGGGCTCGCGGCGAACGAGGGCGGCGGCTATACCCCCGGCCCCGGCGGGCGCACGGTCGACATCGCGGGGATCGGCCCGGCGCTGCCGCTGATCTGTTACGAAGGCATCTTTGCCGAGGAGATCGGTGCGGTGGCGCCCCGGCCCCGGTTCATGTTGCTGATCACCAACGACGCCTGGTTCGGACAGGTGGCGGGCCCCTACCAGCACCTGGCGCAGGCCCGCCTGCGCGCCATCGAGCAGGGCCTGCCCATGGTCCGGGTCGCCAACACCGGCATCTCGGCGATGATCGACGCCCGCGGCCGGCTGGTCGAGATTATTCCGATGGGCGAGGCCGGTTGGCGCGACGTGGCCCTGCCCCCGGCCCTGCCGCCCACGCTCTACGCACACACTGGCGACGGGCCGGTGATCTGGGTGCTGCTGGCCGCTTTCGCCCTCAATCTCCTGCTGGCGCGTCGGAAAGCGATTGAACCTCGACAGCCCGTAGCCTAACCATGCGCGACTTGGCTCTGCCACAACGGCTTCCTGACGTGGCAGGTAACATTTGAATGGAGCATCCCAATGACCCGCGACAGTTACATATTCACCTCGGAATCGGTTTCCGAAGGGCATCCCGACAAGGTCTGTGATCGCATTTCAGACGCCATCTTGGACGCCCTGCTCTCCGAAGAGGCCAACGCGCGGGTCGCCTGCGAGACCTTTGCCACCACCAACATGGTCGTGATCGGTGGTGAGGTCGGCCTGTCGGATCCCGAAAGGCTGAAGGACCACCTGGCCAATGTCGAGGGGATCGCCCGCGAGTGCATCCGCGACATCGGCTATGAGCAGGACAAGTTCCACTGGCAGACCTGTGAAGTGCAGAACATGCTGCATGCCCAATCGGCCCATATCGCCCAGGGTGTGGACAGGGATGGTGCCGGGGACCAGGGGATCATGTTCGGCTATGCCACGGACGAAACCCCGGCCTTGATGCCGGCCCCGATCCAGTATTCCCACGCGATCCTGCGGCGGCTCGCCGAGGTCCGCAAATCGGGACAGGAGCCGACGTTGCGCCCCGATGCCAAGACACAGCTGAGCCTGCGATACGAGGGCGGCCAGCCGGTGGAGGCGACCTCGATCGTGCTGTCGACCCAGCACGAGAGCGTTGACCAGACCTCGGACGACATCCGCGCCATCGTGGAGCCCTATATCCGGGAGGTCCTGCCATCGGGCTTCATCACCGAGCAGACGGAATGGTGGGTCAATCCGACCGGGACCTTCGTGATCGGCGGGCCAGACGGGGACGCGGGGCTGACCGGGCGCAAGATCATCGTGGACACATATGGCGGGTCAGCCCCCCACGGCGGCGGAGCCTTTTCCGGCAAGGACCCGACAAAAGTCGACCGGTCCGCGGCCTATGCCGCGCGCTATCTTGCCAAGAACGTCGTCGCCGCGGGGCTCGCCCGGCGCTGCACCTTGCAGCTGTCCTATGCAATCGGCGTGGCCAAGCCCCTGTCGATCTACGTGGACACCCACGGGACGGGGGAAATCGACCCGGCGGCGATCGAGCGGGCGATCCCCAAGGTCATGGACCTGACCCCGCGCGGGATCCGCGAGCATCTGGAGCTGTCCCGCCCGATCTATGCCCGCACAGCGGCCTATGGCCACTTCGGACGGGCCCCGGAGGCGGACGGCGGCTTTTCCTGGGAGCGCACGGACATCGCCGAGGCGCTGGCGAAGGCGGTCTGAGGCGACGTCACGGCTGGCGGGAACCGCGGCCCATCCCCGGCGCCGGGGTTCAACGGTACCAAGGGGAGGCCGACGCGGGAGCCTCCGGCGGGAGTTTTCCGGCCAAGATGAAGGCCACGGATTTCCTGTCCTTTCCGGATCGGCTGCCCTATCGTCGGATCTCAACGGAGGCAGAGCAGGCCCCGCCTGAGACATGACGGCTTTGACGCAATATACCCGGCTTGAAAGCACGGGACTCTGGCGCCCGCAGGCGGGCGTGCAGCGGCGCGATGTCATCGTATCGTTCGGAGACGCCACCCTCGTGATTGCGGACGGCAAGGGCCAGATCCTGACCCATTGGTCCCTGGCCGCGGTGGAGCGGATCGGCGGCGGCGGAGGACGGGCCACGCTCTATTCCCCCGGAATAGAAGGCGAGGAAACGCTGGAGATTTCTGACCGGACGATGGTCGACGCGATCGAACAGGTCCGCCGCAGCATCGAGCGGCGCCGGCCGCAGCCCGGACGGTTGCGCTGGTTCGGGATGGCCGTATCTGTCGCGACCGTGGTGGCACTGGGAGTCTTCTGGCTGCCAAACGCGCTGATCCAGCAGACACTCGCGGTCGTCCCGCCGGTCAAGCGGTCCGAGATCGGCGCGACGGTCCTGGGGCATATGCAGCGGCTGACGGGCCCGACCTGTCGGTCCACCGAGGGCCAGGCGGCCCTTGCAGTGCTGGCCGCGCGGGTGCTCGGGCCCGAGGCCGGGGGGCGGATCTTGGTCTTGCCAACCGAGGCGATCGGCACGCTCTACCTGCCCGGCGGAATCATCGCGGTGAGCCGGACGCTCGTCGAGGATTACGACGATCCGTCGGTCGTCGCAGGACATGTGCTGGCGACGGCGGCGCAGGTCCAGGTCCGTGATCCGTTGGAGGAGGTCTTGCGGAACGCCGGGTTGCGTGCCGTCTTTCGCCTGTTCACCACCGGGGACCTGCCGCCCGACGCCATGGCGGCCCACGCCCGGCGCCTGCTGTCAGAGCCGTCCGAGCGGGTGTCCGACGAGATACTGCTGCGCCTATTTGCCGCCGCGCAACTGCCGACCGGGCCCTATGCGCGCTCGCTCGACCTGTCGGGGCAGACCGTGTCGGCGTTGCTCGACGGAGATCCGATGCGCGATCGTGAGATCCCGCCCGTGATGAGCGATACGGACTGGGTCCGGCTTCAGAACATCTGCGACAACTGACTGCATTCGCCCATCAGAAGTAGGACGCCCCCCGCAGCCCGCGCTGGGGATTGATCCGGCCGTCGTCCCAGACGCCGCGGTATCCGGCCGGCGGCGACGGGATCGTCCGGGCGGCCGTCGAGGCCGGCGTCGGATTCGAGGCCGGAACCGGTTCGCGCTGGAACAGCGTGGTGGACGATGTCGACAGGGTGGCCGAGCGCGACGGGATCGAGCGGGCGGCCGCATAAGCTGTGATCGGCTCGCTTTGCGGGCCGCAGCGAACGCCGGCGGAGCCGATATACTGCCGGGCGACCTCGCTCAGATTGGTGCAACCGTTGGACGGGGCCGCCGTTGCGGTGCGTACCGGGGCTGTTCCGGCCGCGGCCGGGGCGCTAGGCACGACGGGGGCTTGCGGCGCCTGCACGAAGGTCACGGGCGGCGTCGGATCGCCGCAAGCGACGGGTTGCCCCGTGGCGCGGTTGAGGAAGGCTTCCCCGGTTCGGGCAATGCGGGCGCAGATCACGGTCAGCGAGACGCGGATGGCGCCGTCTGGGCCGGGGCGCAGCGCGGGCTCTCCCGTTGCGACCGCCATCGCGGGGGCCATCGGAGCGGCGGTGCGGACCGTTTCGGCGGGGCCGCAATCCAGCGGGCGGCCGGTGCCCCGGATCACGTAGCCGTCGAGAACACCGGACCGGCCAGCACAGGCCTCGGCCCGGGTCATGGTGCGGGGCGACTCGGCCGGGGGCGGCGTCGGGGCCGGCGCGGCGCTGCGCACCGGGGCCTGCGGGACGCGGACGAAGCGCGGCTCTTCGGCGGAGGTGCGGATCGTCGTGGCGACGGTCTCTATCGGCGGGCCGGGGTCCGCGCCACGGCGGACGCGCGGCATCGGTGTCGGGGCCGCCGCGGGGGCCGGCGCAGGCGCGGCTTCGGGCTCTGGCGCCGCGGCGGAGCGGATCGTGGTCTCGGGCTCGAAGGTCTCGGTGAACGGCGCGTCTGCCACGACTTCGCGGCTCGGGCCGTCATCGCGTGGCGCGGGGCCAAGCGACGGCTCGAACCCGCACAGCTGTTGACGGCTGCGCGATACCCGGGGAACCCAGGTGGTCATCCCGGAAAGGCCCGCGCGCACGAAAACGCAGCCGCTGGCACCGACGTACTGGTTTGCGGTGTAGCTCGACGGAGGGACCGGTACCGGCCCCTGCACGTCCCGAATTCCCTGCGCACCGGCTGAGGTTGCCCCGACAAGACCGGCGACAACGACCGACAGGAAAGCACTGCTTTTGTTCATCTCTGCCCCCACAGGATTCGGTCACAGAATGGCGGAGCCGTGGTTTCTTGTAAAGCGACCAAGGGCTTATTTCGTCCCAAACATGCGATCACCGGCATCGCCCAGTCCGGGCACGATATAGCCCTGCTCGTTCAGGCGCTCGTCCACGGCGGCCGTCACGATAGGCACGTCGGGGTGGGCCTCTTTCATCCGGGCGATTCCCTCCGGGGCGGCCAACAGGCACAGGAACCGGATGTTCGTGGCGCCGGCGGCCTTGATCAGGTCGACCGCCGCGGCCGAGGAATTGCCGGTCGCAAGCATCGGATCCACGGCGATGACCAGGCGGTCTTCCAGATGTTCGGGCAGTTTCGAGTAATATTGCACCGGCTGGAGCGTTTCCTCGTCACGGTAGAGACCGATGAAGCCGACCCGCGCCGCCGGCACCAGGTCGAGCACACCGTCCAGCAGACCGTTGCCCGCCCGCAGGATCGAGACGAGGGCAAGCTTCTTGCCCTCGATCACCGGGGCGTCCATCGGGCAGAGCGGGGTGTCGATCGTCCGGGTCGTCATCGGCAGGTTGCGCGTGACCTCGTAGGCGAGCAGGTGGCTGATCTCGCGCAGCAGCCGACGGAAACTGTTGGTGGAGGTCGTCCGTTCCCGCATCAGGCTGAGCTTGTGCTGCACCAGGGGGTGATCGACGAGGGTAAGATGCTCGGTCATGGGCGGTCCTTCAACTTGGCGGCGACTTTCTCCTTCGTTTCCGCATCGCAGAACGCCGCGTCAAGCGCGGTCTGGTTGAGGGCGGCAAAATCTTCCTCGCCCCAGCCGAAGGTCCGCTCGAGCATCTCGAATTCGCGCGTCATGGTGGTGTGGAAGAACGGGGGGTCGTCGGTGGAAACGGTGACCTTGACGCCGCGGTCCCGCAGGACCGCGATCGGGTGGTCGGCCCAGTCGCCCGACGCGCCGAGAAAGACGTTGGAGCCCGGGCAGACCTCGAGCACCAGCCCGTCTTCGACCACCTTGTCCACGAGCGCGTCGTCGTGGATCACGTTAATCCCGTGACCAAGCCGGCTTGGCGCGAGGTGGCTGACCGTCTCGGCGATCATGTCCGGGCCGCCCCATTCGCCCGCGTGGCAGGTCAGCTCCAGCCCCGCTTCGCGGGCCGCATCGAAGGCCCAGGCGAAATCCCCCGGGCGGCCGACCATTTCGCCCCCAGCCATGCCGAAGCCGGTGAGGAATCGTCCCCTGGTTTCGGCCGCGCAGCGGGCGGCCGGCCGCGCCTGGTCCGGGCCGAGATGGCGGATGCAGGTGACGATGCCGCGCAGGGTGATGCCGAGGGTCGCCTCGGCCTCATCGGCCGCGGCCTCGATGGCCGCGAGATACTCGCGCCAGGCGCTCAGGTCCCCGCCGCCGCAGAAATCGGGCGACAGGAAGGTCTCGGAATAGACCACACCATGGGCCGCGCTTTGCTCCAGCACCGCGAGGGTGAGGCGGTAAAAATCCTCGGGGCCCTGCAGGACGGTGCAGGCCGCCTCGTAGATCTTCAGGAAATGGTCGAAATCGCGATAGGCATAGCCCCCTGTGTCGGAGAAGATGCCGGACAGGTCGATGTTCTTTTCGCGGGCGAGGCCACGGATGAACGCGGGCGGGGCGCCGCCTTCGAGGTGCAGGTGCAGTTCAACCTTGGGAAAGGATTGCCAGCTCATAGAAAGGAAACTCCGGGGCCTTGGGACGGGATGCCCAGGTGGGCGGCGATGGATGCGGCGACGTCGGCATAGGCCAGAAGGCCGAGGCCGCGCGGGCCGACACCGTGGCACAGCACCGGCACCCGCTCCCGGGTATGATCGGTGCCGACCCAGGTCGGGTCGTTGCCGTGGTCGGCGGTGACGATCAGCAGGTCACCCTCGCGCAGGGCGGCAATCACGCGCCCGAGCTCGGCATCGAACCACTCCAGGTGGTCGCGATAGCCTTCGGCATCGCGGCGGTGGCCATAGAGACTGTCGAACTCCACCAGATTGGCGAAGGTCAACGACCCCTCTTCGGCCTCCTGCACGAGATCGTGGATATGGCCCATCAGCGCCCGGTCGTCCCCTTTGCGCACCTCGTCGATGCCGCGCATCGAGAATATGTCGCCGATCTTGCCGACGGCATGGACCCTGCGCCCGGCGGCCTGTCCCCAGTCGCAGAGGGTCGGGCCCGGAGGGGCTATCGCGAAATCCTTACGATTCTGTGTCCGCTGGAAGTGCCCGGGGGTGCCGATGAATGGCCGGGCGATGACCCGGCCGACCTTCATGCCGTGCAGGGTCGGTGCAAGATTTCTGCAAAGATCATAGAGGTTTTCGAGGCCAAACGCCTCTTCGTGCGCAGCAATCTGAAAGACGCTGTCGGCCGAGGTATAGCAGATCGGCCAGCCCGTCTCCAGGTGGTGCGCCCCTTCCTCTTCGATGATCGCGGTGCCGGGCGCATGCCTGTTTCCCAGGATGCCAGAGGTCCCTGCCAGTCGCTTGACCTCTTCGATCAGCGTGTCGGGAAAGGAGTCCTTTGTGTCGGGAAAGGTGTGCCATTCCCAGGGCACCGGCACACCGGCCAGTTCCCAATGACCGGAGGGGGTATCCTTGCCGATGCTGACCTCGGTCGCCGCGCCCCAGGCGCCCGTGGGCGCGGCGTCGAGCCCGCAATCGCCCATGCCCGAGGCCAGTTCCAGCGCAGCACCCAGGCCCAGACGCGCCATCACCGGGACGTTCAGGCCCACGGCCTTGGCGATGTGGCCGACGGTGTTCGCGCCGGTATCCGGTGTGGCCCCGTTGAAGAAGGCGCGGGCGTCGGGGGCGCCGCCGATCCCGACGCTGTCGATCACGACGAGAAAGGCGCGGGTCATCGGTCGATCACTCCATGGAGCAAGGGGGGTATCTCGGGCGCGTCGCCGATCGTGATCGCCGCGAGGATCCGGTGCGCGGCCCGTTGGGCGCTGTCCTCGTCGCGCGCATGCAGGCTGCAGAGCGGATCCCCGCGCGAGACCTTCTGGCCCAGACCTGCGATCTCCGACAGGCCCACGGCGGGGTCGATGCTGTCGCTCTCGGTCTGCCGGCCGCCGCCGAGGCCGACGACGGCAAGGCCCAGCGCCTCGCCGTCGATGGCCAAAACATGGCCCGACATCGGTGCGGGCACATCGCCCACCACCGGTGCGGCGGGCAGATGGGTGCGCCAGTCGGCCTCCATGTCCGGCGGCCCGCCCATCTCGGATACCATGTGGGCGAAATGCTGCATCGCGCGGCCCGACGCGATCGCGCCGGCGATCTTTTCCTCGGCCTCGCCCTCCACCTCGCCCGCCAGCGCAAGAAGGCGGCCGCCGAGCGCGACGCAGAGGTCGTGCAGGCGCGGCGCGGCCGGGCGATTGCCCGCCAGTATCTCCATCGAGACGGCGACCTCCAGCGCGTTGCCCATGGCCGGGGCCAGCGGCTGGTTCATGTCTGTTATCAGCGCGGCGGTGGGGCAGCCCGCGCCGTTCGCGGTCTGGACCAGCGCGGCGGCCAGCGCCCCCGCCTCGGGCAGGGTCGCCATGAAGGCCCCCGAGCCGACCTTGACGTCGAGCACCAGCCCGTCGAGCCCCGCCGCAAGCTTCTTGGACAGGATCGACGCGGTGATCAGGTCGATGGATGTGATCGTCGCGGTGACGTCGCGGATGGCATAGAGCCTGCGGTCCGCCGGGGCGATCCGTGCGCTGGCCCCGACAATGGCGCAACCCGCGCTGCGCACGATCCGGCGCAGCGCCTCCTCGGAGACCTGCGACTGCACACCGGGGATCGCCTCGATCTTGTCGAGCGTGCCGCCGCTGTGCCCCAGCCCGCGACCCGAGATCATCGGCACGAAGACGCCGCAGGCCGCCAGCGCCGGGGCCAGGACCAGCGAGACGCAATCGCCGACGCCGCCAGTCGAGTGCTTGTCGAGGATCGGGCCGGGCAGATCCCAGTCCAGCACATCGCCGGAATCGCGCATCGCCAGGGTCAGCGCGACCCGGGCCGGGTCCGACAGCCCGCTGAGGCAGACCGCCATGGCGAAGGCGCCGGCCTGGGCATCGCTCACCGCACCGGTCGCGAGGCCTCGGGCGAACCAGCCCAGCTCCTCCGCATCCGGCGCCTCGCCCGATCGGACCTTTTGCAGCACGGTGCGGGCGTCGGTCACACCCGGCTCATGTAATCTTTGTCGAAGACCCCGGGCAGAAGCGCGCCGATCGTGGTCTCGAAGGTGGCGCCGTCCGTCGTGGCCAGGGTGACCTTGACATCGGCCTTGCCGAATTCGGCCAGCTTCTGGCGGCAGCCGCCACAGGGAGAGACCGGGACCGGGCTGTCGGCGATCACCGCGACCTCGGCTATCTCGAGATCGCCGCCGGCGACCATGGCCGCGATCGCGCCTGCCTCGGCACAGGTGCCTTCGGGATATGCCACATTCTCAACGTTGCAGCCCTTGTAGACGGTGCCGCCGGCGGTGCGGATCGCGGCGCCGACCTTGAACCTGGAATAGGGAACATGGGCGTTTTCGCGCACCGCGCGGGCGTCGTCGATCAGTGTCATTGGCCGGCTCCTGGTTTTCCGCGACTCTGTTCCGGGGTCGCGAGGGATGCAAGGGCGACGCGACTGGAGACTTGACGATGGCCAGGGCGGCGGCCCGCCTCCCCTCCAAGGCCCCTGCGTCCCGGGCCGCGGCGCGGGGGCGACCACACGATCCCGTTTGCCTTGCGCGGCACGGCGGCGTATGGTTCTCGGCGCATGGTTCAAGGCTCAACCATCTTTCGGGGGGAACGATGACCGACACGCCCAATGACCTTCTGCGGCAGGCAGCGCTGGATTATCACCGGTTCCCGAAACCCGGCAAGCTGGAGGTCCGCGCGACCAAGCCTCTGGCCAACGGGCGCGACCTGGCCCGGGCCTATTCCCCCGGCGTCGCCGAAGCCTGCATCGAGATCAAGGCAGATCCGGACACCGCCCGCGACTATACCTCTCGCGGGAACCTTGTCGCGGTGGTGTCCAACGGCTCGGCGGTGCTGGGGCTGGGCAACATCGGGGCGCTGGCCTCCAAGCCGGTGATGGAAGGCAAGGCGGTCCTGTTCAAGAAATTCGCCTCGATCGACTGTTTCGACATCGAGATCGACGAGCCCGACCCCGAGAAGCTGGCCGACATCGTCTGCGCCCTGGAGCCCACGTTCGGCGCCATCAACCTCGAGGACATCAAGGCGCCCGATTGCTTCATCGTCGAGAAGATCTGCCGCGAGCGGATGAACATCCCGGTCTTTCACGACGACCAGCACGGGACGGCCATCGTAGTGGGCGCCGCCGCGACCAATGCCCTGCGGGTCGCGGGCAAGAACATCGAGGACATCAAGGTGGTCTCGACCGGCGGCGGGGCGGCGGGGATCGCCTGCCTGAACATGCTGCTGAAGCTGGGGCTCAAGCGTGAGAACGTCTGGCTCTGCGACATCGACGGGCTGGTCTATCAGGGTCGCGAAAGCCAGATGACCCCGCAGAAGGCGGAATACGCCCAAGGGACAAACGCGGCGACGCTGGACGACGTCATCGAGGGCGCTGACCTGTTCCTCGGGCTGTCCGGCCCGCGGGTGCTGACGCCCGAGATGGTGTCGAAGATGGCCGCGCGGCCGATCATATTCGCCCTCGCCAACCCGGCGCCCGAGATTCTGCCGGATCTGGCGCGCGCGGTCGCGCCCGATGCGATCATCGCCACGGGCCGGTCGGATTTTCCCAACCAGGTCAACAACGTGCTCTGCTTTCCGTTCATCTTCCGCGGGGCGCTGGATGTCGGCGCGACCGAGATCAACGACGAGATGCAGATCGCCTGTATCGAGGGCATCGCCGCCCTCGCCCGCGCCACCTCCAGCGCCGAGGCGGCGGCGGTCTACCACGGCGAACGGCTGACCTTTGGCGCCGATTACCTGATCCCCAAGCCGTTCGATCCGCGGCTGATAAGCGTGGTCGCCAGCGCCGTCGCCAGGGCGGCGATGGAAACCGGTGTCGCCACCCGCCCGCTGGACGACATGGATGCCTATCGGCGCAAGCTCGACGGGTCGGTGTTCAAGTCGGCCCTGTTGATGCGCCCCGTCTTTCAGGCAGCGGCCACCGCGGCGCGGCGCATCGTCTTTGCCGAGGGCGAGGACGAGCGCGTGCTGCGCGCCGCGCAGGCGATCCTCGAGGAGACGCCGGAACAGCCGATCCTGATCGGCCGGCCCGAGGTGATCGAAAGCCGCTGCGAGCGCTTCGGCCTGACCATCCGGCCCGAGCGCGACTTTCCGATCGTCAACCCAGAGAACGATCCGCGCTACCGCGATTACTGGAGCACCTATCACGAGTTGATGGCGCGGAAGGGCGTCACCCCGGATCTCGCCAAGGCGATCATGCGCACCAACACCACCGCAATCGGCGCCGTCATGGTCCACCGGGACGAGGCCGACAGCCTGATCTGCGGCACTTTCGGGCAGTTCCTCTGGCATCTGAACTACGTCACCCAGGTTCTCGGCACAGGCGGGCTGCACCCGGTCGGGGCGCTGTCGATGATGATCCTCGAGGACGGGCCGCTGTTCATAGCCGACACCCAGGTCCACGCCGAACCCTCGCCCGAGCAGATCGCCGAGACCGCCATGGGCGCCGCCCGCCACGTCCGGCGCTTCGGGCTGGAGCCCAACGTGGCGCTTTGTGCGCATTCCTCCTTCGGCAATCTCGACAGCGACACCGGCCGCCGGATGCGGGCGGCGCTCGAGGTTCTGGACGCGGCGCCGCGCGACTTTTCCTACGAGGGAGAGATGAACGTGGACGCGGCCCTGGACCCCGAGCTGCGCGAGCGGATCTATCCGGGCAGCCGGATGCAGGGCGCGGCCAACGTGCTTCTGTTTCCCAATTCCGACGCGGCCTCGGGGGTGCGCAACATCCTCAAGATGAAGGGCGCCGGGCTCGAGGTCGGGCCGATCCTCATCGGTATGGGCAACCGCGCCCATGTGGTGACACCGGCCATCACCGCGCGCGGCCTGCTGAACATGGCGGCCATCGCCGGCACGCCGGTGGCCCATTACGGCTGATCCAAGGGGACCAGCGCCCCGTCCACCCAGTGGAAATGCCGGTCGCACGGCGCCTCGGTGCCGGGACATTCCGCGCTGCCCGCGTCGAAGGTGATCGTCAGCATCCGCCGCACCTCCGCCCGGCGGTAGCTGCCCTCATAGACCTGCCGATAGCCGCCGTCCGCAAGCCCCAGGAACAGCCGGGTCAGACAGCTTTCTGCGTCGCAATAGAGGTTGGCCGCGGCATCGCAGACGGCGCCCGAATAGCTGACCTCGAGGTCCTCGATCCCGTCGCCATCGAAATCGACCCGGCGCAGGAAATCCGGCTGCACCTCGACGAAGGCCCCGCCCCGCGCCACGCATTCGGCCTCGATCTCGGCCAGCACGTCGCTGGCCGGATCCGGGATCGGCGCGGCCGGGGGGGCGGGGACGTCGCCAACCGGCGGTGGCACTGCCGCGACATCGTCGCCGGGCAGCGGGGGCTCCGGCGCGGGCGGCGGAGGCGCGGGCGGCGGAGGTGGGGGCTGTGCGGGCCAGTTTGCGGGGGCGAGCGTGCTGCCATCCGCAAGCGGACAGACGTCGAACACCGCGCCGAGGGACGGCACCACGTTGTCCAGCGAAAAAGGCCGGTTCGCGCGAACGCGCCGGTTCAGGATGGTGAAGGACCCGGCTGACCCCTGCCCGAACTTCTCGATCAGCGTGGCGTCCCGCACCGGGTCGTAGAGGCTCGAGAAGGTCGCGGCGGCGCCGTCCACGGCCTGCAGCACTATCTTTCCGGCCTCGCGCCGGTCCACGGTCCAGATGCCCTCGATCCGGTCCTGGGCCTCGCGCTCTGTCAAGCGCATCCGGAATTCCAGCGGGCCCGCCTCGTCGCAGCCCATCTCGAGGCAGAAATAGCCGCCCGCGGCGATCTCGCCATAGGGGCAGATGCCCGCGCCCAGCCAGCCGTCGCGGTCCGTCGCGTCCCAGCGCCCCTGGGCCGCAACCGGCCCCGCAGCGCCTATCGCCAGAAGAAGACCAAGCCCGCGTATCATCGGTTTGCCGCCCCAAATGCCCCAGTCCTGGGTACTATGCCCGGGGCCGCTTCGCGGGCAACCCCCGCGCGGTTAGCGCCATCATGTCGCAACGGCTTGCCCGATTGGCCTTCCGGCGCGTAAGACACCTTTGGGACGGAGGATGAATACCATGGGATACAGTGACGTTTACGGCCAGTGGCAGGCCGACCCCGAGGCTTTCTGGATGGCGCAGGCCGAGGCGATCGACTGGTTCGAGAAGCCGTCGAAGGCGCTCTTCGCCGACAAGGCCCCGCTTTACGAGTGGTTCGCCGATGGGCAGGTCAACGGTTGCTGGAACGCGGTCGACCGCCACGTGGCCGCCGGCCACGGTGCCCGCGTGGCGATCATCCACGACAGCCCGGTGACCGGCACCAAGCACGAGATCACCTATGCCGAATTGCAGGATCGCGTCGCGTCGCTGGCAGGGGCGCTGCGGGTGCAGGGGATCGAAAAGGGCGACCGGGTCATCATCTACATGCCGATGGTGCCCGAGGCGCTGGAGGCGATGCTGGCCTGTGCGCGGCTGGGGGCGATCCATTCGGTGGTCTTCGGCGGCTTCGCAGCCCATGAGCTTGCCGTCCGGATCGACGATTGCACGCCCAAGGCGGTGATCGCGGCCTCCTGCGGGATAGAGCCCGGGCGGGTCGTTCATTACAAGCCGCTGGTGGACGGGGCGCTCGAGCAGGCCACCCACAAGCCCGCGTTCTGCGTGATCCTGCAGCGCGAGCAGGAGGTGGCGAAGCTGACCGAGGGGCGGGATTTCGACTGGCACGCGTTCCAGGCCGGGGTCGCTCCCGCAGAGTGCGTGCCCGTCGCGGGCAACCACCCGGCCTATATCCTCTACACCTCCGGCACGACAGGGGCGCCCAAGGGCGTGGTGCGGCCGACCGGCGGGCACCTCGTGGCGCTGAACTGGACGATGAAGGCGATCTACAACGTCGAGCCGGGAGAGGTCTTCTGGGCCGCCTCCGACGTGGGCTGGGTCGTCGGCCACAGCTATATCTGCTACGCGCCCCTGATACACGGCAACACGACGATCGTCTTCGAGGGCAAGCCCGTGGGGACGCCGGATGCCGGCACTTTCTGGCGCGTGATCGAAGAGCACAAGGTGGCGTCGTTTTTCACCGCGCCTACCGCGCTGCGGGCGGTCAAGCGGGATGACCCGAAGGGCGAGCTGATCGGCGATTATGATCTTTCCCGCCTGCGGGGGATTTACCTGGCCGGCGAGCGGGCGGACCCAGACACCATCGCCTGGACGCAGGAAAAGACCGGCAAGCCGATATACGACCACTGGTGGCAGACTGAGACCGGCTACACCATCGCAGGCAACCCGGTGGGAATCGAGGCGTTGCCGGTCAAGATCGGCTCCCCCACGGTGCCGATGCCCGGCTATGACGTCCAGATCCTGGGCGAGGACGGCCACGCGCTGCCCGACGGCGAGTTGGGTGCCATCGCGGTCAAGCTGCCGCTGCCGCCCGGGACCCTTCCGACCCTCTGGAATGCCGAAGACCGGTTCCGCAAATCCTACCTCGCGCATTTTCCCGGGTATTACGAGACCGGAGATGCAGGGATGAAGGACGAGGACGGCTATCTCTGGATCATGGCGCGGACCGACGACGTCATCAACGTCGCCGGACACCGGTTGTCCACCGGCGGCATGGAGGAGGTGCTGGCCGCGCATCCGGACGTGGCCGAGTGCGCCGTGATCGGCGTCACCGATGACCTGAAGGGGCAGCTGCCCTTGGGGTTCCTGTGCCTGAACAAGGGCTGCGACCGGCCGCACGCCGAGATCGTCAGGGAATGTGTGGGGCGCGTGCGCGACCAGATCGGCCCGGTTGCGGCCTTCAAGCTGGCCGCCGTCGTGGACCGGCTGCCCAAGACGCGCTCGGGCAAGATCCTGCGGGCGACGATGGTCAAGATCGCCGACAACGCGGACTTCAGGATGCCGGCCACGATCGACGATCCGGCGATCCTGGACGAAATCCGCGCGGCCCTGCGGCCCCTCGGCTACGGCGGCGCATAGCGCACCAAAGGGACGGTGGGCGGGGCGATGCCGAAGGCGAGCGTCGTCCATCGTCGCGAACGTCCAAAACCGCGCGGGAAACACCCGCGCGGTTGTGAGGGATCCAGATTATTCTCCGAATAATCTCGCGCCGTTCAGAAGCCATGGATGAAGATGACACCCGTCTGCCCGCCGCTCTGATCGAGATTGGCATCGGTGTTTCGGCCGGATTGGAAGATGGCGCCTGCATTGTCGCAATTGCGCTGGTTGATCGTCCCCCGGTGGCCCGAGCCCTGCTGTTCGATCAGCGCGAAATCGCAGGCCCCCTGGTAGATGCCGGCGGCATTGTCGGCGCCGCGCTGGGTCACGTGTCCGTTTTCCTCGATATCCTTGTGCAGCGCATAGGCCGCGAGGCCGAACCGCACGAGGGCCGCTTCCTCGGCGTTGCGCGGGTTGATGGTCAGCCAGGCCTGACCGTCAGCAGCGGCGGTCAGGGCGCTCAGGCAGAGAGCGATGGAGAGAAGCGTCGTGCGGAACATGGCAGTATTCCTTTTATGTTAGTGTGTTACAGGGTCAGTGCGTCATCGGGCAGACGAGGGTCTGCCCCTCCAATTCAAGGGTCAGCGTGCCGTCCACATCGGCCGCGCGGCCCGAGAATTGCGATTGGCCCAGAGTGGCGCTTTCGCCGGCGGACAGGACCAGCGGGCCGCCCTGCCGGATTGTGGCGCTGCCGCCAGAGCCCGACGTCCGCAGATCGAAGCTGTAGCTGCCCGAAACGGCCTTGCGCGCCTGCACCACGCCTTCGACAGAGACCATGCGTCCGGCCTCGGTGACAGTGAGCGCACAGGACACCGGGGCATCTTCCGCGCCCCCCGTGGCCGCGCCGAGAGGCACGGCACAGGCGGTGGTGATGGCTGTCGCGGTGGCCACGGCGATGAGTTTGAGGGGATGGGTCATGAGAGACGTCCTTTCCTTGGGGGAGGGCGGGGATGCGGTCATCGCATCCCCGGTCGCGGTTTTCAGTCCTGGATGATCACGGAGACATTGCCGGAGCCACGCTGGGTCGTGCGGGCAGAGTTGCCGCGGCCCGCCTGGATGATCGCCGAGGCGTTGCCCCGGCCGGCCTGGAAGGTGTCCGCGCTGTGGCCCGAGCCGTATTGCGCCGTGCCCGAGATGTTGCGCCGGCCGTACTGGGTGGTGCCGGCGCCGTTGTGCGCCCCGGTCTGGCCGACGACCGTCCGGTTGTGCGCGCCGTCCTGAACCGAGATCGAGGTGTTGGACCAGCCGTCCTGGTAGACCGACAGGCTGTTGCGGAAGCCGAACTGGCCGCCGCCCACTTCGTTGCCATGGCCGAACTGTTCCAGAGTGACCCGGTTGCGGTCAGCAGAGGCCGGGGCGGCCACCCCCAGGACGAGGGCCAGGGCGAGGGACGAGGTCTTGATCAGAGTGGTGAAGGTCATGGGTAGCATCCTTGTGTCTGGTGTGTCTGGTGCCTGTCGCGGCAGCGTTGAGGTTCGATCTCGACCCCGTGCCGTCAGCGACGCGGCGTCGATGACCTCATCAGGCGGCCAGCCCCGATCGCAGGCAATAACGCCACGGCGCTAGGGCATGACGCTGGGTCAGACAGTCGATGTCAGGATGCTGTCATCGGATATCAGGCCAATGCCCGGTTGAGCCAGGCACATGATTTTTCGCGAAAAATCAGGGGTGGCGCCGGTGGCGCACTCAGCGGCCGATCAAACGAATTGCTCTCGGATCAGACGTTCTTCCAGCCCGTGGCCTGGATCGAACAGAATGCGGTGTGCCACGTCGGGCGCGCTTCGGATCTCGACCTGGGCCACCGATTTGACCGAACTGCTGTCGGCATCGGCCATCACCGGACGTTTCTCCGGTTCCAGCACGTCGAATCGCACGACCGAGCCCTTGGGAATCAGCGCCCCCCGCCAGCGCCGGGGCCGGAACGCCGCCACGGCCGTGATCGCCAGAACCTCGGAGCCGATCGGCAGGATCGGCCCGTGGGCGGAATAATTGTAGGCGGTGGAGCCCGCAGGCGTCGCCACCAGCGCGCCGTCGCAGACAAGCTCTTGCAGCCGCATCCGGCCATCGACCGAGATCTGCAGCTTGGCCGCCTGCGGGCCCGCCCGCAGCAGCGAGACCTCGTTGATCGCAAGCGCCTCGTGGGTCTCGCCGCTTACCGTCACGGCCCGCATCGACAGCGGGTTGACCACGGTCTCCTCGGCCCGGGCCAGCCGCTCGACCAGGGCATCGGCGCGAAAGGAATTCATCAGGAAGCCGACAGTACCCCGGTTCATGCCGTAGACCGGCGTCCCGGTGCCCTGCACCCGGTGGAGGGTCTGCAACATGAACCCGTCGCCGCCCAGCGCCACCACCACGTCGGCCGCATCCAGCGGATGGTTGCCGTAGCGAACGGCCAGGTCGCCCATCGCCTGCTCAGCCTTGGGGGAGTTGCTCGCGACGAAGGCGATGCGGGGCGGGGACATGGGCGCGGCCTTCGCTGGTTTCCCGCGCACCCTGCCCCGCTGTCTATCGGAAAGGCAAGCGCACGATCTGCGTCGGTCTGCCCCGACAACGGGTCGGATTCCCTCTTTAGCCGACGGTCCCGCAAGGATAGAAGGACGCAACTTTGCCATAAGGCCCCAAGGGAGACCAGCCCATGAACGTGCGTACCCGTGACGACGGCTTTTTCACCGAAAGCCTGGAAACCCGCGATCCCGCCATCTGGAAAGCCATGGAGCAGGAGCTTGGCCGCCAGCGCAACGAGATCGAGTTGATCGCCTCCGAAAACATCGTCTCTGCCGCCGTGATGCAGGCCCAGGGCGGCGTGATGACGAACAAGTATGCCGAAGGCTACCCGGGCCGGCGCTATTACGGCGGCTGCCAATACGTGGACATCGCCGAGACCCTGGCGATCGAGCGGGCCTGCGAGCTGTTCGACTGCGGCTTTGCCAACGTGCAGCCGAATTCCGGCAGCCAGGCCAACCAGGGGGTGTTCACGGCCCTGCTGCAGCCAGGCGACACCATTCTGGGCATGAGCCTCGATGCCGGCGGCCACCTGACCCACGGCGCCAAGCCCAACCAGTCGGGCAAGTGGTTCAACGCGATCCAGTACGGCGTCCGCCAGCAGGATTCGGCCGTTGACTACGAAGAGATCGCGCGGCTCGCGACCGAGCATCACCCCAAGATGATCATCGCCGGCGGCTCGGCCATACCGCGCATCCTCGACTTCGCCAAGTTCCGCGAGATCGCCGACAGCGTGGGTGCCTACCTGCTGGTCGACATGGCGCATTTCGCAGGGCTGGTGGCTGCAGGGCTTTACCCCTCGCCCTTCCCCCATGCCCATGTCGCGACCACGACGACCCACAAGACCCTGCGCGGCCCGCGCGGCGGCATGATCCTGACCAATGACGAGGCTCTGGCGAAGAAGTTCAACTCCGCCATCTTCCCCGGCATCCAGGGCGGCCCGCTGATGCATGTGATCGCCGGCAAGGCCGTGGCCTTCGGCGAGGCGCTGCGCCCCGAGTTCAAGACCTACCAGGCGGAGGTCGTCAAGAACGCACAGGCCCTGGCCGATCAGTTGATGAAGGGCGGGCTCGACATCGTCACGGGCGGGACCGACAGCCACGTGATGCTCGTCGACCTGCGCCCCAAGGGCGTGAAGGGCAACGAGACCGAAAAGGCGCTGGAGCGGGCCCACATCACCTGCAACAAGAACGGCATCCCGTTCGACCCCGAGAAGCCGACCGTCACCTCCGGCATCCGCCTCGGCTCTCCGGCGGGCACGACCCGCGGCTTCGGCGAGCCCGAGTTCCGCCAGGTGGCCGACTGGATCGTCGAGGTCGTCGACGGGCTCGCCGCCAACGGCTCCGAGGCCAACGGGGACGTCGAGGAGAAAGTGCGCATCGGCGTCGAACAGATGTGCGCCCGCTTCCCGATCTACCCGACCCTGTGAGCCTGCACACGGACGTCTACGGCGAGGGGCAGCCGCGGCGGCTGCTGCTCGCCCACGGGCTGTTCGGCTCCGCCCGCAATTGGGGGGCGATCGCCAAACGGCTGGCGGACAGCTTCGAGGTGACGGTCCCGGACATGCGCAATCACGGGCAGAGCCCGTGGTTCGACAGCCACGGCTACGAGGACATGGCCGAGGACCTGGCCCCGCTCGCCGGCGGTGATGTCGTGGGGCATTCGATGGGCGGCAAGGCGGCGATGGTGCTGGCCCTGCGCCACCCCGAGCGCGTCGAGCGCCTGATCGTGGCCGACATCGCGCCCGTCGCCTATTCCCACAGCCAGACTGCGCTGATCGAGGCGATGCAGGCGCTCGACCCCGCACAGCCCTCCCGTTCAGCCGCGCGGGCGGCGCTGGACGTGCCCGAGGAGGTGCGCGACTTCCTGCTCCAGAGCCTCGACATGAAGGCCGGCCGGTGGCGGCTGAACCTCGATGTGCTGGCCGCCGAGATGGACCGGATCATCGGCTTTCCCGACATCGACGGGCGCTATGAAGGCCCGACGCTTTTCCTGTCCGGCGGCGAGAGCAGCTATGTCCTGCCCGAGCACCGGGACCGCATCAAGGCACTGTTTCCAAACGCCCAGTTCGCCAAGCTGCCCGGCGTGGGCCATTGGCTCCATGCAGAGAAACCGCGGGATTTCGAGGCCTCGGTGCGGGCGTTCTTCACCTAGGCCTCGCCCGAACTCAGCACGTAGACAGCGACCGCCCAGAGCGGAAGCGCGACCAGGAAGGTGATATAGGCCCGGCGCACGATGCGATGCTTGAGCCGCGCGATGCTGGCGACCGCGTGGCACTGGTCGGCGAGGTCGGCAAGATAGGCCGCGGCGTCCAGCGCCTCTGCCCGTGCCCGAAACGCCCGGACGTCCTGCTGCGCGACGGTGCCGAAGAACAGCATGGAGCCCTCCGCGGGGCGCAGGCGCGGCACCACCGAGACAGCCACGAAGACGAACACCGCAACCAGCGGCACCAGGCTGATGTGGAAGGCGATGCCGGTCGCTGCGGTGAAGGGCGAGGTTCGGAACAGGGCGGCCAGCACGCCGACCATGGCAGAGGTTGTGGGCACGAGCAGCGCCATCTTGAGGTCGGCGGCGCGCACGGCCTCGGTCATCCTCGCGAGGTTCTTTTCCATGATCTCGGCCCGCTGGAGGGGGGCCAGATCCGAGGCGTTGGTGACCGCGTCCATTAGAAATGCTGGTACGCGGGGGATGGGGTTGTCAATGGGACGGCTTCACGGTTGAAACGGGGGATAGGTATCTGGCTTTATTCGGGAATCGCGATGCATGAGTCTTGCGGAGCCGTTTGAGTCCGGGTGGATGCGCGGCCCGGTTCGCGTGGTGGTACTCCGGTGCGGCAGGGGCGATGTGTCGGCGCTACGATCATGCCGGCCGAGGTGGTCGAGGGCTCGGTGCGCCTGCCGGTCGGGCAGCCGCCCGATGCCGAGGGCAAGGCGGCGGACGAGGAGGCGCGTCAGGCGGCCAAGCTGGAGCGCCTGCGCCGCGCGCGGCTGGGGCCGAAGGTGACGGAGCGGCGCGAGCAGGAGGCCGAGGTGGCGGAGATCACGGAGGTCATCGAGGCCGGGGCGATGGCGTTCCGGCAGACGGCGCCGAAGGGGTAAGGGGTGGGGCGGACCGGGTGCGCGGCGGTGTCAGCAAACCGTGTTGGCGCGAGGGCCTGAAGCGAGCAGCAGCCTGAGCGCATGAAGGTAGGATCGGTCCGCGTTGCTTCGGGCGGCATGCCATCGGCCGTAGGCTGCAAGGTTCTTTGA
>NZ_FWFZ01000060.1 GCF_900172355.1 Roseisalinus antarcticus
CCCGATCCGTCACCAGCCTCACGGCCTCGATCTTGAACTCACGCGTAAACTTCCGTCTCGTCATATCCACTCTCCAGTTCCATGGTCACGATCTTATCTTCGTGTCCACGAAACCGGCAGCAGCTCAGTACGCTGATCGCGGCTGAGACAACGGGTCGGGTCTGCTACGGTGTTGAATTGAACCCGGCCTACGTCGATGTCGCCATCGAACGCTGGCAAGCCTTCACCGGCGAGACTGCGGTGCTGATCGAAACCGATGAAAGCTTCGCCGCTCTGAAGGCCAAGAGGCTGGCGGCATGAGCCAGTCGCGCCGAATGTCGCTTGTCGAGGCCATCACAAATGTCGCGGTCGGTTATGGTCTGGCCGTGGCCATGCAGATCTTGGTGTTTCCATGGTTTGGTTTGTATCCCAGCCTGAGCCAAAACCTTGCGATCGGCGTCCTCTTCACCGGAGCATCGCTCATTCGTGGGTATGCCTTGCGCAGGCTGTTTGAGCGCTGGCGATGACGACGCTGCTCAGACGGTTTGGTCGAGTTTATAAACGGTTCCCCGGCCCGCGACCTTTTCGGAGCTAACGGGCAGGCCGAGCTTCTTTTTCAACGCGCCTGAGATCATTCCTCGTGCGCTGTGGGCCATCCAGCCCGTTGCCTCGACGATCTCGCAGATCGCTGCGCCCTCGGGGCGCTGCAGAAGTGCTATGACCCGGGCCTGTTTCGTGCCCGCGCGGATGGCGACGGGTTTTGGCGCGTCGGCGGGGTCCGGCTTCACCTTACGCAGGTTGGAGACGGCGAAAGCAACGACAGGCTCGATCCCGATAGCTTCCAGCCCAGTCCCGGTCGCGATCAGCGTGGTGCCATGGCCATCGCCGGTTTCGCGCCAGAGGGGCTCGCCCTTGCGCAGGTCGGCATCGACCTCCTCGAGCCAGCCACGCTCGATCATCTTGGTGACGGACATCTTCGCCGCAGCACCACGTAGCCCCTCGGGCAGCGGCATGGCCAGATTGTCGGGGCGCGTGGCCGCGCGGCTGAGGATGATGGTCTGCGTGTCAGTGAGTTTGGGCATGGTGGCCTCCGATTGCAAAAGACCAACCCGATGTCGGCCCTTCTACCGGCTCAGGCCCGCCACATGGGCGGGCCGCGCGGGGTGCTGAACCGGGCCGCTATTCCGCGTGTTCGCCTTCACCAAAGGCGCTGTCGGTGATCCGCTTCAGGAGGCTTGCGTGATGCTCGAGGGTGCCAACCGTCGCCCAGCCGACCTCGTCGGGGTCGCAGTTGAAGTGGTCGTCGCTGAAAGCCTGCAAGCGGGCCAGCATCTCGTCGATTTCGGCTTTTTTGCACATGAAGGCATTGAGGGCAGCTTCCCGGTTAAGACGGGCCTTTTCGGCGCGGAGCTGGTGGCGGGGCGTGATGATCGGGTTCAGGCGCGTCATGGTGGCGTTCCTCATGGTGAGTTGCATCGTTTCCGTGAGACAACCATCGCTCAGAAGCGCCGATTGTCGTAGGCTATTACAAGCAATATCATGGCTTTATGATCGTTCCGCGCAGCGCGTCATGCGATCCGATCAGGTTCAGTCAACGCGACCTGTTCAGCCTTATGGCGCTGGGCGGCGTCAGGCGTGACAGCGACGCTGCGACAGAACCGCAGATCGAAGCCGATGGCGCAGTTGCGCCAGACAAGATCGCGGAGGCTCTCGCCTTCGGGCAGGCAGTTGAGAGACAGATCATTCATGGCGAGGTCGTTTCAGGTTGAGTTCGGCCCATGCGCCGTCTTGCCAGACGTAAAGATGGCAAAACTTGCAGGTCAGATGCGGGAAGATGGGCGGTTCGCGCGGAGGATCAAAGCAATCAAGCGCGTCGGCGCGCACCTGCCGGATTTCGCGCGCGGCGAGGATGTCCTCAGGCGCCCAGTGCGCGAGCGCGGGCAGCATGTGAGAGGGGTACCCATCGTAATGCACATACACATGTGCCCATTCCTGGGGTCCGATCTGAATGGCGATCTGCGCGCGGGTGCTCATATCGTTCTCCGTCAGATCAGTTGCAGATCGACCAGCGCGGCGCTGGCTGCTGCAAGCTGGGCGGTTGGCAGTTCGATCTTCAGGTGCGAGATCACGTCCGAGGCTTCGACGGCGATCCCGTCTTCGCGCAGCGCGGCCTCGACGGCCTCGGCGATGGCATCGGGGCGGCTGCGGTCGAAATGGTCGGGGAGTGTGGCGTAATCGACGCGGATGGTTGTCGTGGTCATGATCTGGTCCTCAATTCTGTTGTTCGATCAGGGTCTGTTTCCGTGATCCGAGAATCGCTCTATCGGGGAGTGTAATCAACTCAAATAGACCGTCGTTCTTGTTTATTACCAATGTGTTGAAGGCATTCACGGCGTCATGGAAGGTATGTCCGAACGTTCCTATGCGGCTCATTCCGGGCTCTCGCGCGGGGCAGTGCAGAAGGCCCGCAAGACCGGTCGGCTGGTGCTGTTTGCCGACGGGTCGATCAATGCTGTGGCCTCGGATGCACGACGGGGCGCGATGACCGATCCGGATCAGCAGCGGCGGTCGCTGGGCGGCGATACCGGTGCCGTTTCCGGCCCCGGCGACAGCACGTCCTATCTGAAAGCCCGCACGGCGCTGACGGTCTATCAGGCGCAGGAACGCCAGCTGTCGATCCAGAAGAAGAAGGGCGTTCTGGTCGACCGCGCCCGGGCCGAAACGCTGGTGTTTCGCCTCGCGCGCCAGGAACGCGATACCTGGGTCACCTGGCCCACCCGTGTGGCGGCGCTGATGGCGGCGCAATTGTCCGCAGAGATGGAGAAGGCATCGGGGGTGCCGGTGACGATCGAGACTGCGATCCTGCAAAGGGTGCTGGAAACCCATGTCCGAGAGCAGCTCAATGCCCTGGCCGACCTCAGGGTCTCGCTTGCATGAAGAATACCACGACAACAGCCTGAACGACCACGATCTGACCGACGGCCTCGATCTGGCCTTTGACGGCGCCGAGGACATTCTGCGCGCCTGGCGCGGCGGGGTGCGTCCCGATCCTGACCTGACGGTGTCACAATGGGCCGATGCGCATCGCAAGTTGTCGTCGCGGGCCTCCGCTGAGCCGGGCCGCTATCGCACCGCGCGCACGCCCTATCTGCGCGAGATCATGGATGCACTGTCGCCCAGCCACCCGGCACAGCGGGTGACGTTCATGAAGGCTGCACAAGTTGGCGCCACAGAGGCTGGCAACAACTGGATCGGCTTTGTCATTCACCACGCGCCAGGACCGATGCTGGCGGTGCTGCCAACAGTCGAGATGGCAAAGCGCACATCGCGCGGCCGGATCGATCCGCTGATCGAGGACAGCCCGGCGCTGCGGGAGCGAGTAAAGCCCGCGCGCTCACGCGACGCGGGCAATTCGATGCTGTCCAAGGAGTTTCCTGGCGGTATTCTGGTGCTGACGGGCGCAAACTCGGCCACCGGATTGCGCTCGATGCCCGCGCGCTATGTGTTTCTCGATGAGGTCGATGCCTATCCGGCCTCGGCAGACGAGGAAGGCGATCCGGTCACACTGGCCGAGGCCCGCACCACCACCTTCGCGCACCGGCGCAAGGTGTTCATGGTCTCGACCCCGACGATCCGTGGGCTTTCGCGCATCGAGCGGGAGTTCGAGGCTTCGGATCAACGCCGATACTTCGTGCCCTGTCCGCATTGTGGGACGATGCAATGGTTGCAGTTTGAGAGGCTGCGCTGGGACAAAGGACGGCCGGAAATGGCGGCCTATCACTGCGAAGGCTGCGAACGCCCCATCGCCGAGCACCACAAGTCGCAGATGCTGGAACGCGGTGAATGGCGGGCAACGGCGGCGCCAACCGATCCGAAAGCCATCGGCTTCCACTTGTCTGCCCTCTATTCGCCGATTGGCTGGAAAAGCTGGGAGCAGATCGCGCGCGACTGGCTGGCGGCCCAAGGCTCGGACGAGATGCTGCGCGCCGCACGCAACACGCTGCTGGGGGAAACCTGGACCGAGAGCGGCGAAGCCCCGGAATGGCAGCGGCTGGCAGATCGGCGCGTCGCGTTTGCGGCGCAGATCCCCGCAGGTGGGCTGTTCCTGACGGCCGGGGCGGATGTGCAAAAAGACCGGATCGAGGTCGATGTCTGGGCGTGGGGCCGCGGCCTTGAGAGCTGGCTTGTCGATCACATCGTGATCCCGGGTGGGCCAGACGATCCGGCCTGCTGGGATCAACTGACCGCGCTGCTCGGCCAGACTTGGACCCATGAGAACGGCGCCATCATGACGCTGGCAAAACTGGCCATCGACACCGGCTACGAGTCCGCTGCGGTTTACGCCTGGGGGCGCAAGCAGGGCATCGCGCAGGTGGCACCCGTAAAGGGGGTCGAAGGGTTCAACCGGGCCACGCCAGTCTCGGGGCCGACCTTCGTCGATGCCACGGTGAATGGGCGCAAGTTGAAGCGCGGCGCACGGCTCTGGACGGTGGCCACCGCCACCTTCAAGGCAGAGACCTACCGCTATCTGCGCATTGAGCGGCCGTCGGAACCCGATGCGCCCAACCCAGCGGGCACGATCCACCTGCCGGACTGGGCGGACAGCGAATGGCTGAAACAGCTGGTGGCCGAGCAGCTGGTCACGATCCGTGACCGGCGCGGCTATGCCCGCCAGGAATGGCAAAAGATGCGCGAACGCAACGAGGCGCTGGATACACGGATCTATGCCCGCGCCGCCGTCTGGATCCTCGGGGCCGATCGTTTCGACGAGCGGATGTGGCGACAGCTGGAGAAACAGGCCGGGGTGGAGACTGTCGCTATCACACCGACCGCCGCACCTGAGAAACCGACAACCCCGCAAGCCGGGCAAGTGACCACGCCCCGGCGACGTGGCTGGAAGATCAGCACGCCGAAATACATGGAATGATGGATCCCGATGACCCTCGACGACCTCAAATCCCGACACGCCGCGCTGCTGGGCGCGCGCTATAGCGGAACGCGCAGCGTGAGTTATGACGGCAAGAGCGTGACCTATGGCTCGGATGCCGAACTGGCTGCGGCAGTATCGGACATCGAGCGGCGCATCGCAGCACTGGAAAAACCCGGTCGCCGCGTCCTGCGCCCCTACAGCGTGAAGGATCTGTGATGACCGGTGCTCTGAACTGGCGCCAGCGCCTCGGGGCTTTTGTCGGCGGGTTCGACGCGGGTCAGCATCACCGCCGCCTGCGCGGTTTCCGGGCGACCCGCGCCCATGTGAACGCGCTGATCGCGGCCAGCGGGCCTGATATTACCGCGCGGGCCCGTTGGCTGGTGCGCAACAACGGCTATGCGGTGAATGCCGTGGAAAGCTGGGCCGCCAATACCGTCGGCGATGGCATCAAACCGATCTCGAAGATCGCGGACGCTGGACAAAAAGAAGAGCTGCAGCGTCTATGGCTCGCCTGGACCGACGAGGCCGATGCCGAGGGGCTGACCGATTTCTACGGGCTGCAGCGCCGTGCGGCGCGCGAGGTCTTCATCGCAGGCGAGGTGTTCTTTCGCTTCCGCCCCCGGCGCGCGGGCGACGGCCTGAGCGTACCCGTCCAGCTGCAGATGCTGCCCGCTGAAATGTTGCCGCTGGAACAGACCGGCATGGCAGCGAACGGGAATGCCATCCGCCAAGGGATCGAGTTCGACCGGATCGGACGGCGCGTGGCCTATCATTTCCTGCGCCGCCACCCGGGCGACAGCACCGATCCGGGGCTCGCGGATGAGATCGTGCGGGTGCCCGCCGCCGAGGTGATCCATGTGATCGACCCGGTCGAGGGCGGCCAGCTGCGCGGTGTGTCGAAACTGGCGCCCGCCATCGTCAAACTGTTCCTGCTCGATCAGTATGACGATGCTGAGCTGGACCGCAAAAAGGTCGCGGCGATGTATGCGATGTTCGTGACCTCCCCGGCCCCGGAGAACCCCCTCGCGCCGGACGATGAAGAGGGGCCAGACGGGGTCGAGATCAGCCCGGGCCAGATTGTGCGGCTGGATCCGGGCGAGGATGTCACCATCGGCCAGCCTGCCGACAGCGGCGGCACCTACGAGCCGTTCCAGTATCGAACGCTGCTTCAAATCTCGGCAGCACTGGGCATCCCCTATCCCTATCTCGCCAACGACATGGTGAAGGGCAACTTCTCGAACTCGCGCCTAGCGCTGATCGAGTTCCGCCGCCGCGTTTCGGCATGGCAGCATTCGGTCATGGTGTATCAGCTTTGTCGCCCGGTCTATGCCCGCTGGATGGACGCTGCCGTGCTGTCGGGCGCGCTGGCGCTGCCGGGCTATGAGGCGAACCGGTCCCGCCTGCTGACCGCCGACTGGCTGCCGACGAAATGGGACTGGGTCGACCCGCTGAAGGACGCAAATGCCGAAATCGCTCAGATCGAGGCGGGGCTGAAATCTCGGACGCAGGCTATCGCCGAGCGCGGCTATGACGCCGAACAGGTTGATCGCGAAATTGCCGCGGAGCGGATGCGCGAACGCGCGCTGGGTCTCGACTTCCGCCGTCCCGGATCGCCCGCGCAGGGCGTGCAGGCTTTGCAGGGCCCGGGGGACGATGGGGGCAAAGACGACGACACCGACCAGACAGATGAAACCGATGATGCAGACGACAGTTCCCGCGAACCTGAGGACCAGTCCTGATGCTGCATGCCCGCATCGCCGCACGCGCCTTCAACACGCCGCTGCTGGTCGAACCCTCCAAAGCCATGGCGTTTCTGTCGGGCCTCGGGCCGCGCATCCTCGGGAGGTCGGTCGAACTGGCGGACGAGGACGACACGCTGGATGGCAATGCCCATCTGCCCGCCCGCGCCAGTATCCTCGCCGCTGGTCTGCGCCAGCATGGCGAAGCGCCGTACCCGGTGGTGGACGGTATTGCGGTGATCGAGATCTCGGGCGTGCTGATCCATCGTGGCTCCTGGATCGGACAGTCTTCGGGCCAGACCAGCTATGAGGGCATCGCCGCGCAGATCGAGGCGGCGGCCAGGGATCCATCCGTGCGCGGCGTGGCATTGGAAATTGACAGTTTTGGAGGCGAAGTCGCCGGGGTATTCGATCTCGCAGATCGCATTCGTGCAATTCGTGCGACCAAACCTGTCTGGGCTTTTGTCGCCGAACACGCCTTTTCGGCGGGGTATGCGCTGGCAAGTCAGGCCGACCGCATTCTGTTGCCGCGCACTGGGGCGGTGGGCAGCATCGGCGTTGTCGTGATGCATGCCGATCTGAGCGGCCAGCTCGACCGGAACGGCGTACGCGTCACGCTGATCCACTCCGGTCAGCACAAGGTGGATGGCAATCCCTACGCGCCCCTTCCAGAAGGCGTGCGCGACGACATTCAACGCGAGATTGATGTGCTGCGGTTCCTGTTTGCAGAGACCGTGGCTGCCGGGCGTGGCGGGCGGTTGAGCCAAGAGGCCGCGCTTGCCACTGAGGCCGCCACCTATCGTGGGGCCGATGCCATCGCATCAGGCCTGGCCGATGAATTGACCGACCTTGCGCGTGGGTTTGCCGCTTTCCGGAAAATGGTCGCGCGCACACCTGTCCTTTCACCCGCGCGCGCCCGGCGCGCATCCATTTCTCACCCCAAAGATGAGGCAATCATGGCCACTGAACATAACCCCGACGACACCCCGCAGGACGACGCCATTGAAGATGTCAGGGAACACCATGATGGCGAAGCCGACGCTGCCGGTTCAGTACCTGCGCAGCCTACTTCGCCCTCCGCAGCTACGCCCGCAGCAGCAGTTGCCCCGCCCATCCCAGCCTCTGCGCAACCCGGCAATCTGGCCGAGCTGTCGGCGCAGTTTCGTGAGGCGGCAGCGGAGATCGCCGAGATCGCGGCGCAGGCCTCGCGGCTCGGGATCGCCGTTGATGCCGCAAAAGCGCTGCGCGAAAGCACCACGCCCGAGGCCCTGCGCCGCCTTGTCTTGGAGCGCGCAAGTGCGGCCGCCGATGCGCGCGATATCGTCGCCGCAGCGCCGTCGCGTGTCCTGCCACAGGCGACAGAAAGCCCGATCGTCGCGGCCGCAAAGCGTGCGGCGGCGGCGGGCACCCGTCGCTGACGGCAGGCACACCACCGCATCACTGATCCCCGCGGCACCGCCCCAGCGGGGGATGTCCTTTTGCCGCCTGACACAGGAAACCCACCATGACTGTTCTTCAACAGCCCGCCACAACGGGCGATGTTCTCAAATACGAGGTCAACCCGAACTATACCCGCGAGACCGTGACCCTGCTGCAGGGCATGCCTTACCCGGTCGGCTCGGTGCTTGGTCGCATCTCCGCAAGTGGCAAATACAAGTTCGCAACATCCGGCGGCTCTGACGGCGCGCAAACTGCGAGTGCCGTTCTGCTTTACGCCGTCGATGCCACACTGGCCGATGCGACCGGCATTGTTGTTGCACGCGGCCCCGCCATCGTGTCGCGCTCGGCCCTCGCCTATGACGGGACCGTCGATGATGGCGCCAAGATCACCACCAAGCTGGGGCAGCTCGCAAGCCTCGGCATTCTGCCGCGCGACACCGCCTGATCCGGCCCCGCCCGCGCGTTCATCGCGAATCGCCGCAAGGCTCTATCTTCCCCCTTTCCCCGGAGTTCCCCATGACCATCACCCGCAACCCGTTTGATGTGGGCGGCTATTCGCTTGCCGACATGACGCAGGCGATCAATATCCTGCCCAACCTCTACACCCGCCTCGGCCAGATTGGTCTGTTCCGCTTTGAGGGCGTCAGCCAACGCTCCATCGTCATCGAACAGCGCGAGGGCGTTTTGAGCCTGCTGCCCTCGGTGCCGCTCGGCGCACCTGCCACCGTCGGCAATCGCGAAGCCCGCTCGATGCGTTCTTTCGCCCTGCCATGGATCCCCCATGACGACGTGATCCTGCCTGCTGACATTCAGGGCATGCCCGCGCTGGGGCTGTCGGATGCCGCCGATCCGCTGGTCGAGGTGATGAACCGCAAGCTGACACTGATGCGCCGCAAACATGCCCAGACCCGCGAATACATGGAGATGAATGCCCTGCGCGGCATCGTGAAGGATGGCGCGGGCACCACGCTCTACAACTACTTCACCGAATTCGGGTTGGCCCAGATCTCGGTCGACTTCGTCTTCGGCACGGCGGGCACCAACGTCCAGAGCAAGGTCCGCACCACCCTGCGCGCCATCGAGGACAACCTTCTGGGCGAAACCATGATCACCGCCCACGCGCTGGTCAGCTCGGAATTCTTCGACAAGCTGATCAGCCACCCCAAGACCGAGGAGGCCTACAAGTTCTTCTCGGCCACCGGCGGCCAGCCCCTGCGCGAGGACATGCGCCGCGCCTTTCCCTTCGCGGGCATGCTGTTCGAGGAATACAACGGATCGGTCACCCTCTCGAACGGCACCTCGGAACGGCTGATCCCCAGCGGCGAAGGCATCGCCTTTCCCATGGGCACGTTCGACACCTTCACCACCTATGGCGGCCCCGCAAACCTGCTGGAAACCGCCAACACCATCGGCCTGCCGCTCTATGCCCGCCAGATGATCGACGCCAAGGGCCGCTGGATCGACCTGATGACAGAAGGATCGATCCTGCCGGTCAACAAGCGCCCGCGCCTGGCGATCCGGCTGTTCAGCGCGAACTGACGACAGCCCATGTCAGTCTTTGCCGCTGCCATCGATGGCCTCTTCGGCGACCCGAACATCGCCTGCGATGCAGTTTACAGAGATATGGTTGAAAGTTGGTGATGGCCCCTGAGGGGCGGCATATCATGGCGGTGCTGAAGCGCCGTCAATTCTCAAAGAGAAAGGGATATGCCACATGTCGAAATCTACCGTTGTTCCATTCGAGC
>NZ_FWFZ01000023.1 GCF_900172355.1 Roseisalinus antarcticus
AGGGCAGTTTCTTGACAATAAAGTCGGTCATCTGAGCTCACCTGCAGGGTTAATCTCAGATGAAGGCTAAGTGCTTTACCTCAATAGGTAAATCAACAAATGTCGACTGCGAAGTCACCGATTCAGGGGGATGTCCTCCTAGGCTGCATCCATGAGCGTGGCCAGCTTCGGGAGCTTGCCGGCATGGGCGAGCGCATTGCGCTGAAAGTGGACCTGCAGCGCTGTCAGGTCGTGGACAGGACCCGAGCCGTGGCAGCCTTGATGCCCTCATGCGCATCGCTCCCTCTCGGCAGATTGCTTTGCAGTCGCCTGCCGGGCAGTGGATGGCCTGAACCAGATCGTCCATGGACCGTGTCGAGACGCCGTGGACGCGAGCCTCTTGGAGCGCGCCATGTCCGCCATTGGTCCGACGACAATGGCGAGCTCTGTCAGCGTCTTCTCCGCAGCCCGCCGGGGCTCCGGGAAGGAGGGATAGTAGGAGCCGGTGCGCAGTCGGGGGATGCGCAACGCCACGCTGCCCGCCCGGGTCTGCCGGTCCCGGTCACGGCAACCAATAGGCTGCGCAAGACGCTCGACGCTCTTCTCGCCATAGTCGGCGCCGGTCTTGGCGCCGACCTCATTGTCCCTGCGATCGGTCCCCCGGACCGCTCGCTTGACGGTCGAATTCCATCATGCCGTCATCCCGCCCCGCAAGTACGCCAAGCGATGGAAGGCCGTCACCGCCGGTGCCGCCGCGTCGAGACGACGTTGCATTGTGTGAAGCTGCTGGGGCAGCGCCTCATGGCGCGGGACTTCGACCGACAGGTCGCTGAACTCCAGATCCGCATCGCCGTCCTGAACGGCTAAACCGCGCTCGGCATCCCGGTCACGGAAGCTGTGGGATAAGTCCTTCCGGGGAAAGGGGAACCCTGACCATCAGCCAATTTGTGCAACAGAGTCCCTGCCGGGTGCGGACCCAGCCTGGAGGTCTTGATGGCGGCGGACCAAGTGGGGCTCTGTCTCTCTTCATGCGCTTTCGTGAAATCTCGGCGCGGCGGCGGGTCTGGCCTCGGCGGCGTGACGGTTTCGGCCAGCTCGGACCATCGGCCGACAGGGTGAGTGGCGGCAAAGGCAAAGCGAATCGACCATGTGGCGTGGCCCAATGGCAATGCCGGGAAACGCAAAACCTGAGCGAGGCGCGGCCGCTTGAGCGAGGCGTCCCGAAGCCAGCGTGTCGTCCTCGTGCGCAACGCGGTGAACACCAGTCACAGCCATCTGGGGCCGACATCGTCGAGGCGGTATCTGCTTTGCCTCCCGCGATTGGATCACTAGACTTGCCCGCGCCGAGTACCGCAGGAACCCGTAGCATGGTCCAATTGTCTTCGCCGCTTCGATCCGCCCTGGGCGGGCGCTTGGTGGGCCCCTCCGGGAGGGGCCCGTCGAGGTGACCCTGCGCGTGCTGCTGATCCGCTATGCCGCGTTTGCCGTCATCGCGACCTTCGGCAACCTGCTGACCCAGCGGGCTGTCCTTCTGGGCGGGCAGGGCGCCGCGTGGTTCGCCCTCGCGGTGGCGGCGGGGACGCTGGTCGGCTTGGTGATCAAGTACCTGCTCGACAAGCAATGGATATTTCAGGACAACTCCACCGGGCTCAGGGCGCATGGGCAGAAATTCACGCTCTATACGGTGATGGGCCTGGTCACGACCGCGATCTTCTGGGGGACCGAGACGGCGTTCTGGCTGACCTGGCGGACCGATCTGATGCGCGAGGCCGGCGCGGTCATCGGGCTGGCGGTGGGATATGTCGTGAAATATCAGCTCGACCGCCGCTTCGTCTTTCCCGATGCCCGGCTGAGGCAAGCCGCATGAGGCTGAGCGGCTGGGGCAATTTTCCGGTGCACACCGCCGAGGTCTCGGCCCCCGATGGCGAGGCCGCGCTCGTCTCGGCGCTGCAGAAGGGGCCGCTGATCGCCCGCGGCAACGGCCGCGCCTATGGAGACAGCGCGGTGAACCGCCTCAACACCGTGCAGATGCGGCGCTTCGACCGGATGCTGTCTTTCGACGCCGACAGCGGCCTGCTGGTCGCCGAGGCCGGTGTCCTGCTGGGCGACGTGATCGAGGCGTTCCTGCCGTTGGGCTGGTTTCCGGCGGTGACCCCCGGCACCAAGTTCGTGACGCTGGGCGGCATGGTCGCCGCCGATGTGCATGGCAAGAACCACCACAAAGTCGGCAGTTTTCGCAGCTGTGTCAGCTGGTTGGACCTGATGGGCGCGGACGGGCAGGTGCGCCGCTGTGCGCCCGACCGGCATGCAGAGCTCTTTGACTGGACGCTCGGCGGGATGGGTCTGACCGGGATTGTGCTGCGGGTCGCCATCCGGCTGACCCCGGTCGAGACCGCCTGGATCCGGCAGGAGACGCGGATCGCCGCCAATCTCGACGCGGCCATGGACCTGTTCGAGGCCTCCCATGACGCCACCTATTCCGTGGCCTGGATCGACTGCCTCAGCGGCGGGGCGCAGAGGGGGCGGTCCATCGTGATGTTGGGCGAACATGCGACCCTCGCCGATCTGGACCGCAAACAGGCCCGCGCACCGCTGAGCGTGCCCCGCAAGAGGCCGAAATCGGTGCCGCTGACCCCGCCGGCGGGGCTGCTGAACGGGCTGACGGTGCGGGCGTTCAACGCGCTGTACTACCGCAACGGTCAGCGCAACGCGGGCACCCGCCTGGTGGATTGGGACAGCTATTTCTACCCGCTCGACGCGATCCTGGGCTGGAACCGGATCTATGGCCGCAAGGGCTTCATGCAATTTCAATGCGCCCTGCCGCTGGAGCGGTCGCGCGAGGGGCTGACCGCGCTGCTCAAGGCGATCTCGGCTGCGGGCGCTGGGTCCTTCCTGGCGGTGCTGAAACGCTTCGGCCCTCAGGACGGCCGCTTCAGCTTTCCGGTGCCGGGCTACACCCTGGCGCTCGATTTTCCGGTCACGGCCAGGACCCGGCGGCTGATGGAGCGGCTGGACGGGATCACCATCGCCCACGGCGGCCGCTTCTACCTGGCCAAGGACAGCCGCATGAGCGCCGAGACGCTACGCCTGTCCGACCCCCGGGCAGAGGCGTTCGCGCAGGCGCGAAAGGACTTCGCGGCGCGGGAAAGTTTTGCATCACTTCAATCGGAAAGGCTGGCCATATGAGCAAAGGCGTGGTTCTCGTCCTCGGAGCGCGGTCCGACATCGCCCGCGCCGTCGCCCTCAGGTTCGCGGCGAAGGGGCATCCGATCCAGCTTGCCGCGCGGCAGAGCGAGAGCCTGTCCAAGGACAAGACGGATATCGAGCTGCGCCACAAGGTCCCGGTCACGGTGCACGAGTTCGACGCACTGGACGTCGCCAGCCATGCCGCCTTCGTCGATGCCCTGCCGGAGCTGCCGCGCATCGCGGTTTCGGCCATCGGCTTCATGGGTGCGCAGGCCGAGAACGAGACCGACGTGGAGCTCGCGATCCGCGTGATGCGCAGCAACTATGAAGGCCCGGCGAGCATCTTTTCCCATCTCGCGACGCGTTTCGCCGGGCGGGGGTCGGGCACGCTGGTCGGCATCAGCTCGGTCGCCGGTGAGCGGGGCCGGGCGACGAACTACATCTACGGCTCGGCCAAGGCGGGCTTTACCGCCTTTCTGTCTGGGCTCCGGAACCGGCTGGCGGAGGATGACGTCCACGTGCTGACGGTCCTGCCCGGGTTCGTGGCCACCCGCATGACCGAGGACATGGACCTGCCCGAGCGTCTGACCGCCAAGCCCGAGGAGGTGGCGGATGCCATCGTCAAGGCGGTCGCGGCCAAGCGGAACGTCATCCATGTGCGTCGGATCTGGTGGCTGATCATGCTGATCATCCGCAACATTCCCGAGCGGATCTTCAAGCGGATGAAGATCTGACCGCAGCGGCGGTGCGGGCGGAAATCTGCACGGACCGGGCGCAGACGGGACAAACTATCGCCCCGATTGCGGGCCATGGGAAATCCCGCCATGGTCCGCCACGCTCTCGCCGGACCCGGTGTTTGACGATGGCGCAGGGTTCGGACAAAGGTCGGCACGGGCCGATCGTCACGTGAGGGTGTGAAAATGAAGATTGCCGTTGCGGGGCTGGGGTATGTCGGCCTGTCGAATGCCGTCTTGCTGGCGCAGAACCATTCGGTCACCGCGGTCGATGTCTCGGAGGAGCGGGTGGCGATGGTCCGCCGGCGCCAGTCGCCGATCGTCGATGCCGAGATCGAGGATTTCCTGGCGAACCGGACCCTGGACCTGGCCGCCACCACCGATGCGGCCGCGGCCTATGCCGATGCGGCCTATGTCATCGTCGCGACGCCGACGAATTACGACGCCAAGTCCAACTACTTCGACACCTCCAGCGTCGAGGACGTGGTCGTCGAGGTCACCCGCGCCAATCCGGACGCCGTCATCGTCATCAAGTCGACAATCCCGGTGGGTTATGTCCGCCAGATCCGCGAGCGGATGGAGACCGATCAGGTGATCTTTTCGCCGGAATTCCTGCGCGAGGGCCGGGCGCTCTACGACAACCTGCACCCGTCCCGGATCATCGTCGGCGAGCGGTCCGAGCGGGCGGAGGTCTTTGCCGGCCTGCTGCTGGAGGGCGCCGTCGAGAAGGACGCCCAGGTGCTGTTCACCGACCCCGACGAGGCCGAGGCGATCAAGCTCTTCGCGAACACCTACCTTGCCATGCGGGTCGCCTTCTTCAACGAGCTCGACAGCTATGCCATGGCCGGCGGCATGGACACCCGGCAGATCATCACCGGGATCAGCCTCGACCCCCGGATCGGCGGGCACTACAACAATCCCTCCTTCGGCTATGGCGGCTATTGCCTGCCCAAGGACACCAAGCAGTTGCTGGCGAATTACAACCACGTGCCGCAGAACCTGATCCGCGCCATCGTGGACGCCAACCGCACCCGCAAGGACTTCCTGTCGGACGAGATCCTGAAGCGGGGCGCCAAGGTCGTCGGCATCTACAGGCTGGTGATGAAGGCGGGGTCGGACAATTTCCGCCAGAGCTCGATCCAGGGGATCATGAAGCGGCTCAAGGCCAAGGGCGTCGAGGTGATCGTCCACGAGCCGGTGCTGGACGGCGACGAATTCTTCCGATCGCGGATCGTCAACGACCTTGCCGCGTTCAAGGAGCAGGCAGACCTGATCGTCGCCAACCGGCTCACCGACGAGATCGCGGATGTGAAGGACCGTGTCTTCACCCGCGACCTGTTCGGCGGAGACTGACCGGCCACCGGGCGGCTAGCGCAGGTAGCGCAGCCTGAGATGTTCGACCAGGTCGCCGGTCGTCTTGCGCCAGCATTTCAGCCCGTCCTGCCCCTCGTGTTCGAGGCAGAGGTTGCAGGACACGCAATCGACCATGCCTTTGCGGCCGGCGATGATCTTCTTCGGCAGATCCGGCTCGCGCACGAAGGGCCGGGCCATGGCGACGAAATCGGCATCCCCCGACCCGATCACTTCGGACATGATCTGCGTCGTGCGGATGCCGCCGACCAGGATCACGGGCAGATCCGGGCAGGCCTGTTTGATGTTCTTGGCGAAGGGCCGGTAATAGGCCTCGGTGCTCGGGGGCTTCCACAGACGCTCGACCGCCCAGTCCCGCAGGGCCCGACCGGCGCCGACGCCGACATAGGGCCGGATGTTGTCGAGATAGCTGTTCATGATGCAATAGACCGGCTCGACCGCGTTCAGCCCCTCGGGTTGCAGCAGCCGCACCGTCTCAAGGCTGTCGGCGACGGTCAGCCCGCCGGCGCCGGGATCGGCCATGCCGATCCGGGCGGTGACTGGAAAATCCGGCCCCACCGCGGCGCGGATCGCCCGGTAGACCTCGACCAGGAACCGGCCCCGATTTTCCGCGCTGCCGCCCCATTTGTCGGTGCGGGTGTTGGCCAGCGGGGACATGAACTGAGAGATCAGGTAGCCGTTGCCGCCGTGGATGTGGATGCCGTCGAAGCCGGCCTCGACCGCGCGCCGGGCGGCCTGGCCGAAGGCGTCGATCACCGCGTCGATACCGTCGGGCGTCAGCTCTTCGGGGCGGGTCGCGAAGATCGCGTTCGGCACGATCGAGGGGGCGCAGGGCGTGTTTCCGGGCACCACGGACTGGCTGCCGGCATGGGCAAGCTCGGCGAAGATCGTGCCGCCGTCCGCGTGCACGGCCTCGACCAGCCCGCGCCAGCCCGGGACCTTCGCGTCCGACTCGATGCCGGTCTGGAAAGGGGCGTATTGCCCGCGGCGTTCGACATAGATGTGGCCGGTGATGATCAGGCCGGCCCCCCCTTTCGCGAGCCGCCGGTAGAAGTCGACGAGGGCCGGCGTGATGGTGCCGTCCTCGGTCGCCATCGTCTCGGAGGTCGCGGCGCGCACCATCCTGTTGCCAAGCTCCACGGTTCCGATCCGGCCGGGGCGGAGCATCGGGGCGCCGTCCGTCATGTCATGCTCCTGTCGTCTTGTCGCGCAGAGAGGATCGTCATGGGCATTCCCCTTCACTGGGCCGGCCGGCGTCGGGACAACATGGATGACGGGCCATCGAGACCGCGCCTGACCTTTGCCCGTAGTGTCGCAGGAACCGCGCCGGATGCTTGAAAAATTGAACTAGATTCAAGAATGCTTTGAGCAAGGCTCACTGTCAACGCCCGATGGCGCTGCGCCGGGCGGACGGCTCAGGCGAAGAGGTCCGTCTCCGGGTCGCGAATGAGGTCGGCGGCCTTGCCCGGCCCGGCGATGATCTGCCCGCGCAGGTGGGCCGCCGGGATGCCCTCGGCGGCCTGTCCCATGACAAGCGACGCGGCCGCCGCGATCTCGTCGGCATGGGCGATGGTCGAGACCTGAAGCACCCGGCCGAACAGGTCGGTCTCGCCACGCCGGTCCACGTGGGCGACCACACCGGCCGATCCGATCGCCGTGCCCGTGACCCCGTTCCGGAACGGCCGGCCAAAGCTGTCGGCGATGACGATCGCGGGGGCGGTGCCCAGCCGCTCGGCCAGGGCCGACCGCAGCGCGGCGGCAGAGCCGTCGGGGTCTTTCGGCAGCAACAGCACCGTCTCTTCGCCGTGATCAATATTGGACTGGTCGATCCCCGCCTGCGCCAGCACGAAGCCAAGCCGGTGGCGCACGATCAGCACGCCGGGGCGGCTGCGCACCACCGCGACGCTTTCGTCGAGGATCGCCTGCACCAGCCGCGGATCCTTTCGGGTCTGCTCGGCGATCCGGACCGCCGCGTCCGTCGGGGCGATGTCGGCAAGGCGGCGGAACTGCCCCTCGGCCTTCGACACGATCTTTTGCGCGACCACGATGACGTCGCCCTCTGCCGGCAGGATCCCGGCCCGGTCCAGTGCGGCGCAAAGCAGCTCGGCCAGATCGTCGCCCGGGGCCACCATCGGCAGGCCCGGAAGGGGGGTGATGGTCAGCGTCATCCGAACGCGGCGCGGACCTTCGGGGCGACATGAGCGGCAAAGTTCGACAGGAAACCCGCCTGATCCGGCCCGGGGGCGTGAAACACGAAGTGGTTGAAGCCAAGCTCGGCATAGGGCCGTAGCCGGTCGACCACCTCGTCGGGGTCGTCCGTCACGATCCAGCGGCTTGCGGTCTGGTCCGAGGACAGGGCGTCGGCCAACTGCTCCATCTCCAGCGGGTCCTCGACATCGGCCTTCTGCTCGGGCGTAAGGGCGAGCGCCCCCCAGAAGCGCGTGTCCTCCTTGGCGCGGGCCTTGTCGGTATCGAACGACAGCTTGATCTCTATCATCCGGTCGATGGCGTCGGGGGCGCGGCCCTTGTCGGCCAGCCCCGCCTCGAGGTTCGGCACCAGCGTCTCGGCGTAAAGCTCGTGCGCCTTGCCCGAGGTGGTGATGAAGCCGTCGCCGAAACGCCCGGCATACTTGGCGATCATCGGCCCGGCCCCGGCGACATAGATCGGCACCGGCGTGTCGGGCCGGTCATAGATCGTGGCGGCGTCGGTCTTGTAGTAATCGCCCTCGAAGGTGACCCTCTCTTCGGTCCACAGGTCGCGGATCAGGCGGACGGCCTCGCGCAGGCGGGCGAACCGCTCCTTGCGCTCGGGCCAGTCACAGCCGATTGCGGGCACTTCGTTCAGCCCCTCGCCGGTGCCGATGCCAAGGATGACGCGGCCGGGAAACAGGCTGCCCAGCGTGCCGAAGGATTGCGCCACCATCGAGGGGTGATGCCGGAAGGTGGGCGTCAGCACCGATGTGCCGATGGCGATCCGCGAGGTCCGCGCCCCCATCGCGCCCAGCCAGACCAGCGCGTGCGGCGCGTGGCCGCCGGTGTGGCGCCAGGGCTGGAAGTGGTCCGAGATGAAGACGGACTCGAGCCCCGCCTCTTCGGCCAGAACGCCAAAGTCGATCAGCTGCGCGGGGGTGAATTGTTCGGCGGACGCCTTGTAGCCCAGTTTCAGCATCGCATGTCCTTTCAGGCCCTCAGCCGGGGCCGCAACGGGGTGTTTGTCATCTGTGCCAGCGGCGCCGCCTGCATCGCCCGCAACTGCCGTTCCTGCGGGACCGGGCCATAGAGCGTCGTGCGCTGGCGCGGGCTGCGGCCGGCGTCGCGGGCCAGCGCCTCCATCCGGTGGGGCGCGAATTCCTGTCCGTGGATCGCCCCGGCGGCGCGGGTGATGCTTTCGTTCATGAGCGTGCCGCCAAGGTCGTCGGCGCCGGCGGCCAGGCAGGCGGCCGCGCCCTCGGGGCCCATCTTGACCCAGCTCACCTGCACGTGGTCGATGAGCCCGTGCAGCACGATGCGCCCGACCGCGTGCATCAGCACGGCCTCGCGAAAGGTCGGGCCGCGCCGCGCCTCGCCCTTGAGGTACATCGGCGCCTCAAGGGCGACGAAGGGCAGGGGCACGAATTCGGTGAACCCGCCGAACCGGCGCTGGTGGGCGGCCAGCCGCGACAGGTGCCGCGCCCAGTGGATATAGCCCTCGACATGGCCATACATGATCGTCGCGGTCGACCGCAGGCCGAGGCCGTGCGCGGCCTCCATCACCTCGAACCATTCGGCGGTGGTGATCTTGTCGGGGGCGATGCGGGCGCGGATCCCGTCATCGAGGATCTCGGCCGCCGTGCCGGGCAGCGAGCCGAGGCCCGCCTCGCGCAGCATCCCGAGGTAGTCGGCGAGCGGGAGCCCCAGCGTCCGCGCGCCCTGCGTGATCTCCAGCGGCGAGAAGGCGTGGACATGGATACCCGGCGCCGCACGTTTCGCCGCCCGCAGCAGGTCGAGGTAGGTCTGGCCGGTGTAATCGGGGTGAATCCCGCCCTGCAGGCAGACCTCGGTCGCGCCGCGGTCCCAGGCCTCGGCCACGCGGCGCTCGAACTCGGGCAGGTCGAGGTCATAGGCCGTCCCGGCCAGCGCATCCGTCCGCCGGCCCTTGGAAAAGGCGCAGAAGCGGCAGCCATAGGTGCAGACGTTGGTATAGTTGATGTTGCGGGTGACGACATAGTGGCTGGCGTCGCCGTTGACCGCCCGCCTCAGGGCGTCGGCATGGGCGCAGACCCGGTGGAAATCGCCCTCCCGCGCGGTGAACAGCAGCGCGATCTCGTCTTCGGTCAGGTCCCGCGTCCCGGCCGCATCCAGCACGGCGGCAATGCGGGCGTCCGGTGCGCCGCCGCCGCCGGGCAGGGGGGCCGCGTCGTGCACGCCCGGGGTCCAGCCGCCCTCGAAGCTCAGGCCCTCGCCGTCCGCAGACCGCAGGACCGCCTTGGTCATCCGCGCGTCGATCCAGTCTTCGGACTGGAACCGGGGATAGATCGTCAGGCGGGGGGCCAGCGTCTTGCCCGCGCCGGCGGTGATCGCGGCCAGCGTGTCGATTTCCGGCCAGGGCGCCTCGGGGTTCACGTGGTCGGGCGTCACCGGAGAGACGCCGCCCCAATCGTTGATCCCGGCCTCGATCAGCTCGGCCCCGGTGCCGGCCGCCAGGTTCGGCGGCGCCTGCACAGAGATCTCGGGCGGCAGGATCAGCCGGGCAACCGCGATCGACCACAGGTGATCGTCGGGGGCGGCCGGCGGATGGTCCCGCATCCTTGTGTCGGCCTTGGGCATGAAGTTCTGGACGATGACCTCTTGCACATGGCCGTGCCGGGCGTGGCTGTCGCGGATCGCCTCCAGCGCCTCGATCCGGTCGGCGCGGGTCTCGCCGATGCCCACCAGCAGGCCGGTGGTGAAGGGCACCCGCGCCGCACCGGCGGCGTCGAGCGTGGCCAGCCGGGCGGCGGGGTCCTTGTCGGGCGATCCGAAATGCGGCCCGCCGCGCTGAAACAGGGTCTGCGAGAGCGATTCCAGCATCATCCCCATGGAGGCGGCGGCCGGTCGCAGCATCCGGAACTCGCCAAGCGTCAGGGTGCCCGGGTTCAGGTGCGGCAGAAGGCCGGTCTCGTCCCGCACCAGCGCGGCCACATGGGCGAGGTACTGCAGGGTGCTGTCGAACCCCAGCGCGTCAAGCGCCTCGCGGGCGGCGCGATACCGCAGCTCGGGCCGCTCGCCCAGGGTGAACAGCGCCTCGCGGCAGCCCATCCCGGCGCCCTCGCGCGCGATCGCCAGCACCTCCTCGGGTGAAAGGTAGACCGACTGCCCGGGCCGGGGCGGTTTCGCGAAGGTGCAATAATGGCAGACGTCCCGGCAGAGCTTGGTCAGCGGGATGAAGACCTTGGGCGAATAGGTGGTCAGCGCCGGAAAGGCCTTGTCGCGACGCTCGCGCGCGGCGGCCATGAGGTCCGGCAGGGGCGTGTCGAAGAGATTCATCAGGGGGTCTCTCTCTCCAGCGTTGGCAGGTAGCGGCGCAGCGCCCGGGCGGTGGCCCCGTCGGGCGCGAGCGACAGGACCCGCGCGACATCCTGTGGCAGGTCCAGGTCCTGCGCAAGACCGGGGCGGTGCAGCTCTGTCAGCGCGATGCCCAGCTCGGCGGCGGCGGCGTGATGCCGGGCACGGCTGTCGGGGCCGAAGCGGTAGGGCAGCGGCAAACCGGCACCGAGGCAGAGCGCGTTGGTCCCGGTGCCATCATGCGCCGGGGCGATGATCGGCGTGTCGGCGGCGAGCGCGATCACGTCGGCCGGTGTCAGCGCGGGCAGGTCGCCATGCAGGACGGTGACGACCTTGGCCCCCTGCCGCCGCAACTTGCGGCGAGCCGCTTCCAGGGCCGCATTCAGCCCGTCTCCGACGTCTGCGATCACCTTCGCGCCCATGGCGCGGGCGATGCGGGCGGTATCCGCGGCCCCGGTCACCACGCTCACGCTGTCGAACAGGCCGGCGGGCACCGCGGCGAGCGTGTCGCGCAACAATGCCTCGGCCAGCCCGGCGCGGCCCGTCTCGGGCAACATCGGCGACAGGCGGCTCTTGGCCCGTGTCAGACCCTGCGCCGGGATCAGGAGGTGGCGCGTCATCCCGCCCCCTTCAGCTCGGCCGCGAGGTCCAGCGCGGCGCGGGCGAGCCGCGTGCGGGCGGGAAGGTCGACCATCATCGTGTCTGTCTGCCGCGCGGTGATGCCCAGCGCCGCCCAGGCGTCAGGCTCATGGGGGTCGCGCTTGTCGCAGAGGTATCCGTCGAAGAGGTCCCCATGGATCGCGGCGACGCCGGCGGCCGTGACTGGCCGTCCGAAGGTGCGCAGCATGTCCGCCGTCGGCCCCTTGATCGCAGCGCCGCCGACGATGGGCGTGATCCCGACGATCGGCACCCCCGCCCCGCGCAGCGCCTCTGCCATGCCCGGCACGGCGAGGATCGGCGCGATCGAGAGATACGGGTTCGACGGCGCCACGATGATCGCCTCCAGCTTCGGGTCGGCGAGCGCGGCCAGAACCTCGGGCGTGGGCCGGGCCGCCTCGGCGCCGTCGAAGAGGATCTCGTGCGCGGGGGGCGCACAACGCGCCTGCACGAACCACTCGTGAAACGCATAGATCCGGTCGTCGCTGCGGATCCGGGTGGAGACCGGATCGTCCGTCATCGGCAACAGCCGGACATCGACCCCGAGGCTGTGCGCGAAGCCCGCCGTGATCTCGGTCAGCCGGGCGCCGCCGGCCAGCCTCACCGTCCGGGCCAGGTTCACGCCCATGTCGCGGTCACCGAGGTTGAACCACACGTCCTCGCCCAGGGTGCGCATCATCTCCATCGTGCGCCAGCTTTCGTCGCGCTGGCCCCAGCCCCGGTCCTCGTCGTTGAGCCCGGCGAGCATGTACATCTGGCTGTCCAGATCGGGACAGACCATCAGGCCGAAATGGTGGGAATCGTCGCCGGTGTTCACGATGATCGACAGGTCGCGCTCGGCCACGCACTCTGCCAGGCCGGCGGACAGACGTGCGCCGCCCACGCCTCCTGAAATCGCAATGACCTTGCCCGCCATATCCGAGGCCCCGTTGACAAAGGTCATACACAGCAAAGCTTGGGCCAAAGTCCAAGGCGAATTTAGATCAAACGATCAAATTTCTGCGTTGTGACGCTTTTCTTGGCAACGGCCACCCTTGGGCGGCGCGCAACGCGCCGGCCGCGTCGCGCCGTGCCGCCAATTTGTCCAAATGGTCAAAAGACCTTGACGCCAGCAGCCCCTTGGCTGTTTCGTTCGAGCAAAGCAGCGACGAACAGGAGGGCGCGGGCCATGGAATTCGGGATTTGCTTCAAGGGCTTCGTTGAACCCGAACGGGCCCGTGCGCTGGTGCGCCAGGCCGAGAACGCGGGCTTTACCTATTGCTGGTTCTACGATTCCCACATCCTCTGGCGGGAAAGCTTCATCGCCATGGCCATGTGCATGGAGCACACGACCAGGATGCGCTTCGGTCCCTGCGTGACGAACCCCAACACCCGCGACTGGTCGGTTGCGGCGTCGATGTTCGCTTCGCTGGCCAAACAGTCGGGCGGCCGCTTCGACATCGGCGTGGGCCGGGGGGATTCCGCGGTGCGGGTCATGGGCCTCAAACCCGCACCGCTGGCCCGGCTGGCCGAGTTCACCGACGTGGTGCGCAAGCTCTGCTCGGGGCAAGAGGCGCAATATGGCGAATGCCCGGCGCCGGTGCAGTTCTCCTGGGTGCCGGAAGGCGGCTGGGAGATGCCGATCTGGGTCGCGGCCTACGGGCCCAAGGCGCTGGCCACGGCCGGCGAGGTCGGCGACGGGCTGATCCTGCAGATCGCCGACCCGGGCATCTGCAAATGGCTGTCCGATCAGGCCAAGGAGGGCGGCGTCGCGGCCGGCAAGGACATGAGCGGATATCGGGTCATGTCCGCGGCCCCGGCCCACACCGGCCCGATCGAGGAGGGCCGCGAAAAGACCCGCTGGTTCCCCGCCATGGTCGGCAACCACGTGGCCGATATCGTCGAGAAATACGGCAAGGACACCGACCTGATGCCGCCGAGCCTGCTGTCCTATATCGAGAAGCGGCGCGGCTACGATTATTCCAAGCACGGCCAGAGCGACAATCCGTTCCTGGACTTCATCACCGACGACATCGTCGACAGCTTCGCCGTGCTCGGCCCGCCCGAGGCGCATATCGAGAAGCTGCACACGCTGAAGGCCGCCGGGGTGACGCAGTTCAACATCTACCTCGACAACGGCGACGAGGAAAAAATCATTGCCGACTACGGCAATATCGTGATTCCCGCCTTCAACTGACGGCCTCGCCCCACCGCCGCCGGCCCCCTGCGATCCCTCGCGGGGGCGCGCAAGTTGCGACAGTTCGCCGACAATCGCGCCGCCGGTGTCGCTAGCAATTTGCATCCCGCGGAAATTGTTTTAATGTGGATCACAAGGCCACCGGCCGAGTTTCCTGTTTGCGGGCACGGCCTCCCCTGCCCATCGCTATGCAGAAGATTTTTGGCAAAGAATTGATTTGTATAGAAAAAGGTCTGAGAATGCCGAGTGAAATGGGGCCGCTCCAGCCGAGTGCGGCGGCGCAGAAGACGATCACCGTCATCGGAAAGCGCATTCGCGAGATGCGCAAGGACAAGGGCATGACCCTGTCGCAGCTCGCCGAGGCCTCGGGCCTCTCGTCCTCCATGCTGAGCCTCGTGGAACGCGGACTCGCCTCGCCGTCCATCGGCTCCCTGATCGTCGTCGCCGGGGCGCTGGGCCGCTCGATGTCCGACCTGCTCGAGACCGAGAGCCACGAATCCGACATCGTCGTGCGATCGGGCGATGTGACGCCGGTTCAGGCCCCGGGCGAGGTCATCCGCCGGGTGATGAAGGAAGACCGGGCCAACGGCGTCTCGATCGCGGTCAACGAATATGCGCCGCACACCTCGTCCAACGAATCCGCGCTCAGCCACGAGGGCTATGAATACGGGCTGCTGCTGGACGGGTCGCTGACGGTCGAGGTCGGTGGCGAAGCACATGTCATCGAGGCTGGCGACCTGATCTCCTACTCCTCGCGCCGGCCGCACCGGATCTACAACCACACGGATCGGATGGCGCGGACGGTCTGGGTCAATACCGACCGGAGGTAGCCCGCGGGCGACCTCAATAAAAGTTGACCACATTGAATAATCGCCCCGGCTGGCTGCACAAGGTTTGTGCTGCATCTTTACTTGTGCCCGGAGTTTCAATCTTTTTCCTTGATCGAGTCTCCGGCCCTGCCTAAGCCTGAACAAGAAGTTTGATAGGATTAAAGATGAAGCCCGCCGCGTTCTCGTATCACCGCCCGGAAACCATCTCCGACGCGCTTGCCCTGCTGGCCGAGCATGGCGACGTCGGAAAGATCATCGCCGGGGGGCAGAGCCTGGTTCCGTCGATGAACTTTCGCCTGGCCCGCCCCGAGACCCTGATCGACATGAACGCCATCGCCGAGATCGCGGGCATCGAGGATCGCGGCGACACCCTGGTGATCGGCGCGATGACCCGGCACGCGGCGTTTCACACGCCGGTCTGCGATGGGCCGACGGGGGCGATGTTGACGCGTGTCGTCGGCAACATCGCCCATTACCCGATCCGCCAGCGCGGGACCTTCGGCGGGTCGCTCTGTCATGCCGATCCGGCAAGCGAATGGTGCCTCGTCGCGGCGACCTTCGATGCAGCGATGGAGATTCACGGCCAGGACGGCATGCGCGAGGTCGGCGCGGCGGATTTCTTCAAGGGCACCTTCACCACGGCGGTCGGGGGCGACGAGTTGCTGGCGCGGATCCATCTGCCGAAACTGCCCGAGGGCTGGGGCACGGGGTTCTACGAATTCTCCCGCCGCCGGGGCGATTTCGCGCTGGCGATGGCCGTGGCGGCCCTGAAGGTCGAGGGCGGCAAGATCGCCGATGCGCGGCTTGGCGTCGGCGCGGTCGCGGCCCATGGCCTGCGGCTCGAGACGCTGGAACAGGCCCTGACCGGGCAGCCGGCGACCGAAGAGACCATCGCCGAGGTCGCGGCACAGGTGCCGGGCCTCGTCAAGCCGAGCGGCGACATCCACGGCTCCGCCGAGTACCGCCGCGATCTGGCCCAGGCCGTGGTCCGCCGGGCGCTGAACGCGGCGCTCGCCGATTGCGCGGTGCCGGCATGACCTGGGTCGGCCGCACGCTTCCCCGGCTGGAGGACCCGACCCTGCTGAAGGGCGGCGGCCGGTTCACCGCCGATCTGAAAGCCGGGGCCTGGGCGGTGAAATTCGTCCGCTCGCCCGAGGCTGCCGGCACGATTGTCGAGGTGGAGCGCCCGGACGAGGGCATCGTCTTCACCGCCGAAGACCTCGATGCCGCCGGCGTAGGCTCGATCCAGGCGGTTCTAGACCGTCCCGACTATCGCCGGGTGCCGCACCCGGTCCTGGCCCGCGACCGGGTGGTCTTTGCCGGCCAGGCGGTGGCGCTGGTCGTCGCCCCGACCGAGGCAGAGGCGGAAGACCTGGCGGAACAGGTCTTCGTCGATATCGACACGGAGGACGCGGTGACCTCGATCGAGGCGGCGCTGGCCGAGGGCGCCCGCGACGTTCACCCGGAGGCGCCGGGCAACGTGATGGTCGAGGGCGTCATGCGAACCCCCGGGGTGGACGCGGCCTTTGACGCCGCGGCCTGCGTGGTCGAGCTGGACCTGTCCTCGGCCCGCCAGTCGGCGATGCCGATGGAGACCCGCGGCGGCGTGGCCGATTACGACCCGGCAACCGGGCGCGTCACCTTGTATGCCTCGGTGCAGATGCCGCACATGCTGCGCACCGGGCTGGCCGATGTGCTGGGCATCGACGAGGGCGACCTGCGCGTGGTCGCGCCGGATGTCGGCGGCGGGTTTGGGCAGAAGATGTCGCTCTTTCCCGAATACGTGGCGCTGGTCTGGACCGCCTTCCGCCTGCGCCGCAAGGTCGCCTGGATCGAGGACCGGCGCGAGAATTTCCTCTCCGCCTCCCATGCCCGCGACCAGCAATTCACCGTGCGCGGCGCCTTTGACGCCGAAGGGCGGCTGCTTGCGGTCGATGCCGACCTGCGCAGCAATGTCGGCGCCTTCTCCTGCTACCCGGTGACTTGCGGGGTGGAGCCGTTGATGGCCTTCGCCGAGCTGCCCGGTCCTTACGATTTCGCCGAATACGGCGTGCGGTCCCGTGGCGTGACCACGAACCTGTCGATGATGGCCCCCTATCGGGGCGTCGCGCGGCCGATGCTGACCCTGTCGATGGAGCAGCTGATGGACGCGGCGGCCGAAAAGCTGGACCTCGACCCGGTGGAGATCCGGCGGCGCAATCTCATCACCAGCTTCCCGCACACTTCGCCCACGGGGCTTGTCTATGACGAGGCCTCGTATCTGGAGGCGATGGAGGCCGCCGTGACCTCCGCCGACATCCCCGGCTTTCGCGAGAGGCAGGCGGCGGCGCTGGCCGAGGGGCGGTATCTGGGGCTTGGCCTGTCGGTCTTTTCCGAGCGGACGGGCTATGGCACCCCGGCCTTTGCCGCCCGCAAGATGCAGATCGTCCCCGGCTACGAGACCGTGGATTGCGAGATGGGGCCCTCGGGCCAGGTAACGCTGCGGATCGGCGCCTCGCCCCACGGGCAGGGGCTCAAGACCGCGCTGGCGCAGCTTCTGGCCGACCAGCTGGGCGTTGCGCCCGAGCGGATCCGCGTGATCTCCGGCGACACCGACGCGAGCCCCTACGGCTGGGGCACCTTCGCCAGCCGGTCGATGGTGATCTCGGGCGGGGCCAGCAAGATTGCCTCGGGGCAGCTCGCCGACAAGCTGCGCGCGATCGCCGGCGTCCTGCTGGAGGTCGATCCCTCGGGGGTCGAGCTGAAGGACGGGCTGGCGCTTGCGACCGGCACCAACAAGTCCCTGTCCATCGCCGAGGTCGCCCGCGCCGCCCACCACCAGAGCCACCGGTTCGAGGGGATGGCACCGGGGCTGAAGGAACAGGCGTTCTATGACCCCTCCGGCACCTTCTCCAACGCCGCCCATGTCTGCGAGGTGGAGCTTGACCCCGAGACCTGCGGCGTCCGGATCACCCGGTTCCTCGTGGTCGAGGACGCGGGCCGGCTGATCAACCCGATGATCGTCGACGGCCAGATCGCGGGCGGCGTGGCGCAGGGCATCGCCACCGCGCTCTACGAAGAGCTGGTGTTCGACGAATTCGGAACGATGCTGACCACCTCGCTGGCCGATTACCTGCCGCCCACCGCCGCCGAGATCCCGGATATCGAAATTATCCACATGGAAACGATCTCTCCCCAGACGGTGACCGAGGCCAAGGGCGTCGGAGAGGGCGGCACCATCGGTGCGCCCGCCGCCGTCCTGTCCGCCCTGAACGATGCGCTGCGGCCCTTCGGCACGCGCATCACATCCATGCCGGCGACCCCGGACCGGATCGCCGCGGCGCTTCGGGCCGCGCGCACCGCCGCCGCCGAAGCCGAAGCCTGAGAGGCCCTGACATGACCGAGACAACCACCGTCACCTTTACCCTCAACGGCGAAGAGCGCAGCCTGACGCTCGAGCCGCGCCAGAACCTGGCCGACACGATCCGCGACACCTGCGGGCTGACCGGCACCCATGTGGGCTGCGAACACGGCGTCTGCGGCGCCTGCACCGTGCTGATGGACGGCAAGGCCGTGCGGTCCTGCCTGACCTTCGCCGTCCAGGCCCAGGGCGCCGAGATCGAGACCGTCGAGAGCCTCGCCGACGGCGACACCCTGCACCCGCTGCAACAGGCCTTCTGGGAGCTGCACGGCCTGCAATGCGGTTTTTGCACGCCCGGCTTCCTGATGCTGGCCGCCGGGGCCCTGCGCGAGAATCCGGACATGTCCGACGACGAGATGCGCGACCTGCTGAGCTCCAACCTCTGCCGCTGCACCGGCTACCAGAACATCGTAAAGGCGGCGCGGCAGGCCGCCGAGGTGATGCGCGGCGAGAGGGCCGAGGCGTGACCGACGCCCCTGCCGATCTTGCCAACGCCAATGCCATCGGCCGCAGCCTGCGCCGGATCGAGGACCGGCCGCTGCTGACCGGGCAGGCCGCCTTTGCCGCCGATCTCAGGGTCGAGGGCCAGGTGCATATGCGCGTCGTCCGCTCTCCGGTCGCCTTCGGGCGGATCACCGAGATCGACGTGGACGAGGCGCTGGAGCTGCCCGGGGTGATCGCGGTCTGGACCCATGCGGATGTCGCCGCCCTGCCGCAGATCGACTTTCGCATGACCAGGATCGAGGGGCTTGGCCCCTACCGGCAATGGGTGCTGGCCCGCGACTTTGTCCGCTATGTCGGAGAGCCGATGGCCGTGGTCTTTGCCGAGACCGGGTTTGCCGCCGAGGATGCGGCGGACCTGATCTTTGCCGAGATCGACGAGCTGGACGCGCATCTTTCGGCCACCGCCGACCCGGTCGAGGTCTATCCCGGGGTCGAGACCGGGCTGCTGTCCGAACCCGCCGTCATCCGCAAGGGGGCGGGCGATGTCGATGCCGCCTTCGCCGCCGCCGACCGGGTGGTGGAGCTCGAGGTCGCCGTTGGCCGCCACACCGGCGTCCCGCTGGAGACGCGCGGCGCACTCGCGCAACATGACCCCGACAGCGACGTGGTCACGATGATGGGCGCGGCGAAGGTGCCCCATTACAACCGCGGCGCCATCGCCACCATGCTGGGCCTGCCCACCGACAAGGTGCAATTGTCCGAACAGCACGTGGGCGGCGGCTTCGGCATCCGCGGCGAGCTTTACCCCGAGGACGTGCTGGTCTGTCACGCGGCGCGGGTGCTGGGGCGCCCGATCCGCTGGATCGAGGACCGCAAGGAGCATCTTCTGGCCGCCAACCACTCGCGCGACCAGGCCTATCGGCTGCGGGCCGCGGTGGATCCAGAGGGTGTGATCCTTGGCCTCGACGCGGCGTTCTACACCGACCAGGGGGCTTATGTCCGGACCCATGGCGGAACCGTGACCGACCTCGCGGCGGCGATGCTGCCCGGGCCCTACCGAATCCCGGCCTACCGGGTCGCGGGCCATATCCGGCTGACGAACAAGACCCCCGCCGGCACCTATCGCGCCCCGGGACGGTTCGAGAGCACCTTCGCCCGCGAGCGCCTGATGGACGAGATCGCCGACCAGTGCGGGCTGTCGCGGTCCGAGGTCCGGCGCCGGAACCTGATTCCGGAGGCGGCAATGCCCTTCGACCGGCAGATCGACACGCTGGGCACGCACCTGGTCTATGACAGCGGCAAATACGCCGACCTGCTGGAGCGGTTCCGCACCATGCTGGACCTGGACCGGACCGAGGACGCGCTCGCCGAACGCCGGGACGCGGGCGAGATGGCGGGCTGCGGGCTGGGATTCTTCGTCGAGAAATCCGGCCTCGGCCCCGATGACCTTGTGCGGCTGCACCTCTCCGGGGATGGCACGATCCGCATCGTGACCGGGGTGGCGAGCGTGGGCCAGGGGGTCGAGACGACGCTGGCCCAGGTCTGCGCCGGTACGCTGGGCATCGGGATCGACGGGATCGAGGTGATCCACGGCCAGACCTCGCTGATCGAGAAGGGCATGGGCGCCTTCGCCACCCGGGTGACGGTGATGGCCGGTTCCGCGGTCAAGATCGCGGCCGAGGCGCTGATCGCCAAGGCGACCGAGGCGGCGGCAAAGGCGCTGGGCGCCGACCCCGCCGATCTGACGTTCGACGCGGGCCGGGTCTCGGGCCCGTCCGGTGCGCTGACCCTCGCCGAGGCAGCGCAGGCCGCGGGCGGAGAGATCGTGGCCGAGGGCCTCTTCGAAACCACCCACATGACCTATCCCTACGGCATCCATTTCGCCCAGGTCAGCGTCGACCCCGAGACCTGCGGCGTCACGATCGAACGCTATGCCGTGGCTTATGACATCGGCCGCATGGTGAACCCGATGCTGGTCGAGGGGCAGCTTGTCGGCGCCGTGGCCCAGGGGGTCGGCGGCGCCCTGCTGGAGGAATTCGTCTATGACGAGGCCGGCCAGCCCCTGGCCACCTCGCTCGCCGACTACCTGATGCCCACCGCGATGGAGATGCCGGAGGTGGAGCTTCTGATTCGCGAGGACGCGCCGAGCCCGATCAACCCGCTGGGGGTCAAGGGCGCGGGCGAAGGCGGGATCAACGGCGCGGGCGCCGCCCTGGCCGGAGCTGTCTCGCAGGCGCTGGGCCGCCGGGTCGATCGGCTGCCGATGACGCCCGAACGGATCTATCGCTGGATTCGCGGCTGACCGGCAGCGCCGGTGCCGAAATCTTGGGCACCGGCCACCCTGAACGGCTTCGACGGCCCGTTCTCAGAAAAAACCGCGAGAAAAAGTTGATCTGATTAAATATCTTTGCATAATATCAAAGTAAGAATTGCAAGGACCCCGCTCATGCCAGACACAGGCCTCTCTCCGGTAACCGTTATCGACAGTCGCTTTACGCGAAAGCCGCTTCCGCTGGTGCGGGGGGCAGGGCAGGCCTTCGCCGTGCTCTATCCCGAGAACGGCGCCGAGTACCGGACGTTCAATGTCATTGAACTGACCCCGGGCGACGTGACCCGCGACCTGAGCCATGCCGAGGAATGCGTCTATTACATCGAATCGGGCTCCGGCCTGATCCGCGACCTGTCGGACGACGCGCCGCAGGACCTGGTCGAAGGGTCGATGATCCATATCGGTGTGGGCGATTCCTACCGGCTGGAAGCCGGCGACGCGGGGATGCGGCTGATCGGCGGCTGCGTGCCGGTTGACCCGGCCCTCTACGACCTGACAGAAGAAGAAGGATCGCCGGCATGAGCATTCGTGTCTTTCACCGCGACAAGCCCACGCTGACGCTGGAGCTGATATCCAAGGACGCCCGGTTCGTGGTCTGGCCCGGCACCGACGCCTGGAACGCCAACGTGAACTACGTGGTGCTGGAGCCGGGCGAATCGAACGTGCCGCATATCCATCCGATCAGCGAGGACACGATCTTCATCATCGAGGGAAAAGGCACCGCGCGGGACTATACCCACGACCTTGCCATCCCTTTCGAGGCCGGCTGCATCGTGCACGTGCCGATGGGCGTCAAACATGCGATCTGCGCGGACCGGGACTCGCGCATCGTGTCGGTCGGCGGGCCGGCCCCGGCGGATGTTCCGCTCTTGAAGAAGGTCGGGGCGATCGCCGAAGATGCCGTGATTCCCGAGCATTACGTGGGCAAGCTCTGATGATCCTGTCGGCCGTCCAGATTGGCACCAAGCTCTATGCGCCGGAAGAGAACCGCGCATGGATCGAGGCGGCCGTCCGGCGCGAGGCGGCCGAGGGCGCGGCGCTTGTCGTGCTGCCGGAACTGGCGGTCTCCGGCTATGGAAGCGACCCTGACCGGCTTGCGGAGAGCGCGGAGCCGCGCGACGGGCCGACGCTGGACCTTCTGGCGCGCCTGTCGGCCGAGCTGAAGCTGGTGCTGGTCTGCGGCTACTGCGAATCCGCGGACGGCGCACTTTACAACAGCGCGGTTCTGACCGCGCCCGGCCGTGCGCCCGCGCATTACCGCAAGCTGCACCTGTTCGACCGGGAAAAAGAGGTCTTTCGGCCCGGCGACCTGGGGCTGGTCATGGCCGAGACCGATATCGGCACGATCGGAATCTGCGTCTGCTACGACCTGCGCTTTGTCGAAGTGGCGCGGGGGCTGGCGCTTGGCGGCGCGGACCTGCTGGCGGTGCCCACGGCCTGGGTCGGGGGCTTCGACGCCGTCGCCCGCGATGACGGCGGCTATATCGGCCAAGCGCGGGGCGCGGTTGTGCAGGCGAACCTGAACCAGCTGCCCATGGTCTGCGCAAGCCAGTCGGGCGGCGACCAGGGGATCCGTTTCCTGGGCTCCTCGCTGATCGCGGATGCCTTCGGTACCTGCGTCGCGGGCCCCATGGGCGAGGACGAAACCGGAGTGATCCGGGCCGAGATGACGCTGGAGGCGATCCGCGCCGCCCGCATCCGTTCCGACCGTATCCGACCGCGCGAGGACCGGCGGACCGACACCTACGGTGTCTCGGTCAACGGCCGGCTTCACTGAGCCGAGAGGAAAGGACGAGAGATGAAACTGCAACAGACCTTTACGCTCGAACGGCCCCGCGACGATGTCTGGGCCTTCTTTCATGACGTGCCCGCCGTGGCTGATTGCCTGCCGGGCGCCGAGTACCTGGGCACCAACGAGGACGGGACGCACAAGGGCAAGATGTCCGTCAAGGTGGGCCCGTTCCAGGCCGCGTTCGAAGGCGCCGCCGACGTCACCTATGACGACGCAGAGCATACCGTGGCGATGTCGGGCAAGGGCGTCGACAAGCGCGGCGCCTCGCGCGGCAAGATGAAGATGGAATGCGCCCTGATCGACGAGGGCGGCGGCACCAAGGTGACGATCGACGCCGATGTCCAGCTGTCCGGCGCGATCGCCCAGTTCGGCCGCACCGGCATCATCGAAGAAATCGCGGGCACCTTGATTTCGGATTTCGTGTCCAATGTCGAAGAGGCGTTGCCGCCCCCCGCCACGGCGGCCGGGGCCGAGGCCGAACAGGGCAGCGAGGCGGCGCAGGCCCGGCCGGCGCGGAGCGCTTCGCGCGGCGGCGCTCGCAAGTCCAAGCCCCTCAGCGGCACGCGTCTGCTGTGGATCACTCTGCGGAATTGGGGGCGGCGGCTGCTGTCCACGAAATGACAAGCGAGACTAAAAAAACTTTGACCTGAATAAAAAAAGGGTCGAAAATTTCCCTGGGGGCAATTGTCCAAAGAGACGGACCCCTCCAACTGCCACCCGATCTGACGGTCACGGCCGGCGCAGAGGAAACCCTTCTGCGCATAAGGAGAGGTGCGCGTGGTATCAAAGGACGCGGCAATGGACATTATCTACTTCGGACTGATTTCGGCGAGCGTCCTGCTGCTGTCTTCGGTCGGCTTCGCGCTGATCGTTCAGGTCGAAGGCTTCCTGAACATAGCCCATGGCCAGATGCTGCTGATGGGCGGCTACACCGGTCTTTGGCTGACCAATATCGGCGTGCCACTGGCCCCTGCGGCCGTGCTTGCGGCGGTGATCACGGGGCTTCTGGGGATGGCGATGTACGGTCTGCTGTTCCGGCCGATCAAGGCCAAGGGTGCGCTGGTGATGCTGTTCACCTCGGTCGGCGCGGCCTATGTCATCAACGGGGTGATCGGCGCCATCGCCGGGGCGCGGATGCAAGGATATGACCTGCCGCCGGTCCGGGCGATGTTGCTGTTCGGCGAGCCCTTCATGACCCGCTACGAGTTGGCCATCGTGATCGTCGCCCTGTTGTCGGCACTGGGCCTGCACCTGTTCATGAGCGGCACTCGCTCGGGCAAGTCGATTCGCGCCGTCGCCGACAACGAGGCGCTGGCCCGCGCCCGTGGCATCGACCCGCGCAGCACGTCCTACCTGGTGTGGTTCGTCGCCTCGGCGCTGGGCGGCCTGGCGGGGGTGTTCCTGGGCGTCATGGGTTCGCTGACGCTCGCCATGGGCTGGCAGCAGATCATCCTGATCCTGGCCACCACCGTGCTCGGCGGGCTCGGCAGCCTCTACGGGGTGATGCTCGCGTCCTTCGTCCTCGCCTTCGGGATCGAGTTCGGCCTGCTCGCGGTCCAGCCCGCGTATCGCTCCGCGCTCGCCTTCTCGATCATCATCATCGTCCTGCTGATCCGGCCGCAGGGGCTGCAAAGCCTCTGGGTCCGGGCGGCGCGGACGCATTAGGGGGGGGCCTGTCATGGACGGCTTGCTGATCTTCGCCACATCCATGGTCACCCTCGCGGCGATCTACGGGATGGTGTGCATGGCGCTGAACCTCGAGGCGGGCGTCGGCCCGCTCTGGGACCTCGGGATCGTCGGATGTTTCGGCGTAGGGGGATATGCCTACGTTCTGCTGACGGCAGACCCCGCGGCGGACTATCAATCCTATCTCTTCGGCTTCGGCCTGCCGATGTGGGTCGGGGCGATCGGGGCGGCGACGGCGGCGGGGCTCGCGGCCTGGCTGATCTCGCTGCCGACGCTGCGGCTGCGCAAGGAATACTTCCTGATCGTGACACTCGCCTTTGCCGAAGTGATCCGGCAGTTCTATGCCAACGAGGAATGGCTGACGAACGGCGTTGCCGGGATCTACGGGCTGGACCAACCGCTCAAGCAGCAGTTCGCGCCGGGCGACTATCCGTATGTCCTGATGGCGCTGTGCCTGGCCGGCCTGGCGGCGACCTGGGCATTGACGCGCCAACTGTCGAAATCGCCCTTCGGCCGCTCGATCAAGGCGCTGCGCGAGAACGAGGCGCTGGCGATCACCGCCGGGATCGAGCCGACGGCCACCTCGCGCAGGCTTTACGTGACCGCGGGGGCGATCACCGGTTTCGCCGGCATGTTCTTCGTCTGGTACAACACGCTGATCGTGCCGGGCCAGTTCGACAGCGACTTTACCTTCTTCATCTGGGCGGCGCTCATCATCGGCGGCATCGGCAGCCAGCGGGGCGCCCTGGTCGGGGCCTTCGTCTTCATCCTGCTGCACGATTCCCTGCGCTTCGTGCAGGTCTCGGGCGAGATGGCCGTCGCCCTGACCTCTCTGCGGACGGCGCTTGTGGGGCTGGTGCTGATCCTGATCCTGCGGTTCCGCCCCGACGGATTGTTCCCCGAACGCCCGGACCGTATGACGAAAGGATCCCGACATGCTTGATGTGCGCGATGTCCGGCTGAGCTATGGCGGCGTCCACGCCGTGAATGGCGTGTCGCTCGATGTCCAGGAAGGCGAGATCGTCGGCCTGATCGGCACCAACGGGGCCGGCAAGACCTCCCTGTTCAATGTGATCACCGGCTTCACCCGGGGCGACGCGGGCACGATCCGCTTCCTCGACAACCAGATCGAGGGCAGCAGCCCGGCGGCGATCGCCGCTTCGGGCATGGTGCGGACCTTCCAGACCCCGATCGGCTTTCCCAAGATGACGGTGCTCGAGAACATGCTGGTGTTCTCGCACAAGGAGCGGTCCGAACGGCGCAAGCTGCTGGGCGGGGCACGCCCCGACAAGGCGCTGATCGCCGACGCGCTCGAGATCCTCGCCGAGTTCCGCCTCGACGGCCGGGCGGATATCTGGGTGCAGGACCTGTCCGCGCCCGAGATGAAGATGCTCGAATTCGCCCGCGCCATGATGGCGCGGCCCAAGCTCATGCTGCTGGACGAACCCGCCGCGGGCGTGAATCCGGCGCTCATGGAAAACCTTGAAGGCCATATCCGCAGTCTGCGGGACCGTGGCGTGACCTTCCTGGTGGTGGATCACAACCTCAGGTTCATCTCGGCGGTGTGCGAGCGCACCTACGCGATGGCCGACGGCAAGGTGATCGCCGACGGGCCGACCTCGGACGTGATCGCCGATCCAGAGGTCATTCGCCTCTACATCGGGACGGGGCCGGGAGAAGCCGCTGCCTGAGACACGACCACGACGCACCCACCAAACTTCCAATAGGAGACGAAACCATGCTGACTGCTTCACGTCGCGCCACATTGGCACTGCTTGCCGCAACCGCCCTCGCCCCTCTCTCGGTGGCCGCCCAGGACGGTGAGCCGATCAAGATGGGCCTGCTCGTCGGGTTCACCGGCGACATGGGCCCCTGGGCCCCCGCGCTCAACAACGCGGCTATTCTCGCCGTCGAAGAGATCAACGAGGCCGGCGGCATCCTCGGCCACCCGGTCGAGCTTATCTCCGAAGACAACACCTCGACCGTGGACGGCGCCATGCGCGGCGCGACCCGGCTGGTCAATGTCGAGGGCGTGCCGGTCATCATCGGGCCCGAGTCCGACCCGATCGTCGCCCTGCGGTCCTTTGCCGTCGACAACCAGGTGCCAATCATCTCGACCTCGGCCGGCACCGAGGCCCTGAACGAGGCCGGGGGCACCGGCACCTACATCTACCGCACCAACGCCTCCGACAGCTTCCTCGGCGTGGTGCATGCCAAGATGCTGCTGGACGAGATGGACCAGTCGGAAATCATCATGGTCGTCGAAAACCTCGAAGGCACGACCTCCGCCGCCAACACCTTCAAGGCCGCCTACGAGCGCCTTGGCGGCACGATCATCGACGAGGTGGTCCTCGCGCCCGGTCAGACCAACTATCAGTCCGAAGTGCGGACCGTGGCGGGCTACGAGCCCGACATGATCTTCCTCGCCACCGGCCAGACCACCGGCGTGGCCTTCGTGCGCCAGGCCTACCAGCGCGGCTACGACTGGGATTACTGGGTCACGGCCGAGCTTCAGTCCCCCGACTTCGTCGATGCCGCAGGCGTCGAGATCGTCGCCGGCGCCCTGAACCCGGTGTCGAGCCAGGTCGAGGACAGCGAAAGCTGGGGCCGGTTCTCTGCCGCCTATTCGGCGCGGTTCGACGAGGCGCCGGAGCCCGGGTTCTACCAGGCCGAAACCTATGACGCCTTCATGGTCGCGGCGCTGGCGATGGTCGCCGGTGGCGAGGCCACCGGTGCGGCGGTCGACGCCAACCTGACCGAGGTGGCGACGCCCGGAGGGACCGAGGTGATCTCCTTCGCCGACGGTGTGGCCGCGCTCGAGGCCGGGGAAGAGATCAACTATGAGGGCGCGTCCGGCTCGATCAACTTCAACGAGTACGGCAACGTGACGATCCCCGCCACGCGGCTGCTGCAGATCTCCGAGGACGGCACCTGGGAGACAATCATGATGGTGGACAGCACCGAGTTCCCGGCGAACTGATCCCGGCAAACCCCCGCGAAGGTCCGGCCCGTCAGCGGGTCGGGCCTTTGCCCCGATAGATACCCCAAGGCGGAGTGACGCTCATGGCACCGATCCTCTCAATCGAAGGTCTGACGGCCGGCTACGGCAAGCTGCCGGTGCTGCACGACGTGTCGCTGGCGCTGGAACAGGGCCGGATGCTGTCGATCATCGGGCCGAACGGCGCGGGCAAGACGACACTCACCCGCGCGATCTGCGGCCAGTGCACGGTGATGTCCGGCGCGATCCGCTATGACGGGCGCGACATCGCCGGCTGGCCGGGGCAGGAGATCGCCCGCGCGGGCATCGGCTACGTCCCCCAGAGCAACAATGTGTTCAGGGCGCTGACGGTCGAGGAGAACCTCGAGATGTCGTCCCTGCTGATGGAACGCGCCGCGCAGAAGGCCGCGATCGAGGCCGCCTATGCCCGTTTCCCCCGCCTGACCGAGCGGCGGCGTCAGGTCGGCGCGTCCCTCTCGGGCGGCGAGCGGCAGATGCTGGCGATTGCCTCGGCGTTGCTGTCCGAGCCGCGGCTGCTGATCCTCGACGAGCCGGTGTCCGGCCTGGCGCCGTCGATGACGGACGAGGTGGCGCACAGTATCTCGCAGATCGCCAAGAGCGGCGTGACCGTGGTCTGGGTCGCGGAAGAGAACCCGCAGATGATCATCGGCCTGTCCGACGAGGTCGTGGTCATGACCACCGGGACCATCAAGCTGCACCAATCCGCGCAGGAGATGCTGGCGGCAGAGAACTTCCGCGAGATCTTCCTTGGCATCTAGATGGCGCGAAATTTTCATCCGGATTAAATAAATCGAGCAAAAATGCCGCATAAATTCAAGAATTGATTGACGGCGGCGGCCAGCCTCTGGAAAGATGATCGAGAAACGGGGCCGTTTGTCCCGATGCGAACCACGAGGATCCTGACCGTGATCGAGCTGATCCGAAACCGCATTGATGCCGTCGCCGTCCTGCGGTGCGCCATCTCTGCCGGGCCGGTTGGCGATCGCAGGCCAGCTCCGTGCGCCGATGCCGAGGTGCAGGCGCTGGCTGATGGAAGCGACGGCGACCCTCCTGCCTGCCGCTGCTGATCCCGGCAGGGGCCAGGGCGCCGGTCCTGACCGGCCATGCGCCAGCGTTCCCTGTCGATCCATCCGCCGCAGAGGCCCCGGGCGGGCCTGCTGGATGACATATATGTCCCCGATCCGCGACCGACACCGCGCCGCAAGGATCGACCCCATGCCCGATGCCAAAGGAGCCCACCATGCTCGATGTCTTGCGCAAGTACTGGAATCCCGTCGCCCGCAGCGAAGAGATCACCCCCACCCCCACCCGCCACATGATGCTCGGAGAGCAGCTGGTCCTCTGGCGGACCTCCGACAGCGGCACGGTCAGCGTGATGAAGGACCTCTGCATCCATCGCGGCGCGGCGCTGTCGGGCGGCCGGGTGGAGGGCGAAAACATTGTCTGCCCCTATCACGGCTGGCGCTATGGCGCCGACGGCGCCTGCACCCATATCCCGTCGCTGCCCGAGGGCTCTCCGATCCCGGCCAAGGCCCGCACCACGACCTATCCCGTGCGCGAGGCCTATGGCCTGATCTGGGTCGCGCAGGACGATGACCCGGCACCGTTCCCGGATTTCCTCGATGCCTACGAGTCCGACCCCGCCTTTCGCATGTGCTATGTCAGCCATTACGACTGGGCGACCTCGGCCGGGCGCGTGCTGGAAAACGCGATGGATTTCTCGCATTTCAACTTCGTCCACAAGGGCTACACCGAGCTTGCGGACGGCCCCGTCATCAAGCCCTACGAGGTCAAACGCTCGGACCGCGGCTTTACCTATGCCTATGACGATGGGCACCTGGTGCGGGACTACACCGTGGAGTTTCCGTTCATCGTCCACGACCGCAAGAGCGTGACCAACCCCGAGGGCGGCAAGACCTGGTCCGACGACGGCGAGAGCAAGGCCGGGGACTGCACCCTTCTGACCTTCATCGCCGCGCCGGTCGACGAGGCGACGACCCGGATTCACGTGCTGGTGTCGCGCAATCACGGGCTGAATCGGCCCGACGAGGATTTCACCAGCGGCTTCGACGTGGTGATGAACCAGGACAAGGTCATCGTCGAAAGCCAGCGCCCCGAGCAGATCCCCATGGACCTCAAGGAGGAACTGCACCTGCGGATGCCCGACGCCCACGCCGTGCTGTATCGCCGGATGCTGCGCGAGATCGACCTGCCCGAGGGCTACATGCCATGACCGAGCCCACGGTCGACCTGCGGGTCGCGGCGGTGGCGCAGGTCGGCGGGGATGTGCGCTGCTTCACGCTCTGTCCCGCGGTGGAAGGGGCGGCGCTGCCCGGCTTCACCGCCGGGGCGCATATCTCGCTGCACCTGCCGTCGGGGCTGGTGCGGGATTATTCGCTGTGCTCCGATCCGGGGGAGGCCGGACATTGGCAGATCGCGGTAAAGCGCGAGGCCGAGGGCCGCGGCGGGTCGATCGAGGTGCATGACCGGCTGGAGGTGGGCGAGACCCTGACTGCGAGCCACCCCCGCAACACCTTCGCCCTGCCGGACGGCGACGGGCCGTTGCTGCTGCTGTCCGGCGGGATCGGGATCACGCCGATCCTGTCGATGATCCCCGCGTTGCGTCGCGCCGGCCGGCGTTTTCGGCTGATCCACCTGGTGCGCGATGCGGCCGACGTCCCCTTTGCCGATCGGATGGTCCCGACCGGCGACGAGGACATGATGATCTGTCCGCGCGGCGGTGCGCGGTTCCCCGTGGGCGCGGCGCTGGCCGGGCTCGGGCCCGACTGGTCGGTCCAGTGCTGCGGCCCGATGTCCCTGATCGAAGCGGCCGAGCGCCAGGCCGCGGCGCTGAACTGGGCCCCCGGCCGTCTGCGCCGCGAGGTGTTCCGGGCCGAGGACGTGGCCCCGCGTGACGGCGACGCGCCGATCCGGGTCACCATCGCCTCCACCGGCCAGGTGGTGCAGGTGGCCGCCGACAAGACGATCCTCGACGCCCTGCTGGGCGCGGGCGTGGATGTGCCGTTCAGTTGCGAGGAAGGCACCTGCGGCACCTGCATCACCCGCGTGCTGGACGGCGACCCTGACCACCGGGACATGGTTCTGATGCCTCACGAAAAGGCAGATCACATCACCGTCTGCTGTTCCCGGGCGAAATCGGCGGCCCTGACGCTCGAATTATGAATTTGACAGTTGTCAATCAACCGCGAATAATTTTTAATCTGGTTAAATAGTCCGATGCCGGGCTAGTGACATGCAAGCAAAAGGATCCGGTCCATGAAGATCACAGACATGACCCATCTGATGAACGCGCACACCCCCGGTTGGGTGGGCTATGCGGGCAACAAGATGTATTATGCCCAGAACCTGCAGACCAAGCAGATCGTGGCCCAGCGCATCGACGTGGCCCTGCACACCGGCACCCATATCGACGGCGCCATGCACGGCACCGACGGCATGGGCGACATGGCCTCCTACCCGATGGATTTCCTGGTCGGCCCGGGCGCCGTCGTCGATGTCAGCGAGCATATGGAGGATTGGGCCGTCATCACGCCGGAGATGATCGAAAGCGCCCCGGTCGAGGTCAAGGAAGGCGATATCCTGATCCTGCACACCGGCTGGCACCGCTACTGGGAAGGCCGCGACCAGCAGGATCTCGTCCGCTATTTCTGCATGCACCCGGGCGGCAAGATCGAGCTTCTGGAGTGGATGCTGGACAAGAAGATCAAGTGGTTCGGGATTGATGCGGGGTCGGGCGACCACGCCATGAACACCTCGATCCGCCACATGCGCCCCGACATCGCCAAGCGGTTCGAGCAGAAGGTGGGCATGACCTGCGACGAGTTCTTCGGCGATTATTCCTTCACCCACCACAAATCCGGCCGCGAAGTGGTCGAGAACATCTTTCCGTTCCATGCCTACGGGTTCGACCGCGGCCTGATCCACGCCGAGAACGTCGGCGGCGACATCGAACTGTGCCTGAACAAGCGCGGCGTGATCGGCGCCTTCCCCTGGCGCTATGACGGGCTCGAGGCCAGCCCCTGCCGGATCCTTCTGATGGAAGGCATCGACGAATCCGTCGAGGCGGTGGGCGACGTGGCGAAGGCAATCTTCGACCGGCGCTGACTCTCCCACAGCAGCCCGGACGAAGCCCTCGCGGCGAAGAGCGGTCTGGCCGGTAGCTCCCGCCGGTCAGGCCGTCGTCTTGTGTGAAAGGATGCCCATGCTGATCGGCGCCCGCCCCGGCGAGATGACCTCGCAACAGCAAGCTTTGCACGATGCCATCGCCAGCGGCCCGCGCGGCGGGGTGCCGCTTCCGTTCCTGGCGATGCTGGACAGCCCCGGGCTGTGCGATGCGATCCAGGGGGTGGGCGAGACGATCCGCTACCGCACCACAATGACCGACCGTCAGCGCGAGATCGCGATCCTCGCGGCCGCCGCCGCCTGCGGGTCGGGCTATGAATGGGGCTATCACGATGCGCTCGCGGTCAAGGCCGGGATGACCCCCGCCGAGCGCACCGCCGTCCTTGACGGCAGCGGCGCGGGTCTGCGGCCCGGCGAGGGCGCCATGGTCCGCTATATCCGCATCGCCGTGCACGAGCGGCGGGCGGACGCCGCGGAACTGGCCGATATCACCGCAACCCTGGGCCGCGAGATCGCCACCGAGGCGACGGCCATCGCGGGCTATTACCCCCTGCTGGCGCTGTTCCTAGGCGCGGGCGGGCTGGACGAGCCCCTGCCCGCCAGCATCGCCTGACCTCGGACCGTCTGACCGCAGTCCGTCTGACCGCCTCAGCGATAGAGCAGAACCGGGATCTTCACCGTCTGGATCATCGAGGTCGTCGTCGAGCCGATGATCAGGTTGCGGATCCGGCCGTGGCCGTAGGCGCCCATCACCAGAAGATTGAAATCCTCGTCCGCGACCAGCCTGGCCAGGACCTCCTCGGGCTCTCCGGTCTCGGCCCGGGGGGACGCGGTGACATTCGCGGCCCGAAGCTTGGCGACCGCTGTCTCGGCGGTGGCCATGGCGCGGCCCTTGTCCGGACCGGCGCAAAGAACGCAGAGGTCCAGATGCTCGAACACCGGGCTGTCGGCCATGCGCTGGATCGCGACCTTGGAACTGGCGCTGCCGTCATAGGCGACCAGGACGCGCGAAATCGGCCGGAATTCCCGCGAGGCGACGAAGACCGGCACGGTCGAGGTCCGCACGATCCGTTCGAGGTTGGAGCCGAGGTGACCGCTGGCGAAATCCGCCCCCTCGCCGCGCTTGCCGATCGTGATTGCGCGGGTATCGCTCGCGATTTCGCGGATGGCATCCAGCAGGTCGCCCTTGCGCAGCCGCAGGTTCACGTTCGGCACCCCGTCCTGATCGAGGATCGCCTTGGCGTCTTCAAGGATCGCGTGACCCCGGGCCTGGGCCAGCTTGGCCCGCTCCTCGTCGAGCGCCGACAGCTTTTCCAGCAGGGCCGACCGGGCGCCAAGCCGCAGGGCGCCCGACAGGTCGGTCGACGCCGCTCCCTCGCGCCGGCCCAGCACGTGCATCGCCTCGACGTCGGCGTTCAGCTTCTTGGCGATCCAGGCGGTGTGGTGGCAGACGCTTTCGGAATAGGCCGAGCCGTCCAGCAATGCGAGTATCTTGTCCATCTGTTCCTCCCTCAATGCTCCATCAGCGTATCCATCGCGCCGGGCTTGTCGTGGATGGCAAGCTTGTCGACGAGAGTTTCGGACGCCTTGTTCATGCCGACGACCTCAACATCTGCCCCTTCCCGGCGCAACTTGAGGATCACCATGTCGAGCGCCTGGACAGAGCTGATATCCCAGATATGCGCCCGGCTGACGTCGATGACGACCCGGTCCGGCGCCTCGCGGAAGTCGATCGCCTCGGCGAAATCCTCGGTCGAGCCGTAGAACAGCTGACCTTCGAGTACATAGGTCCGCTCTCGCCCGTCCGCGGACAATGTCGACGAGATCCGGAACAGCTGCGAGATCTTGCCGGCAAAGAAGATGCCCGACAGAAGCACGCCGACCAGAACGCCGATGGCCAGATTGTGGGTATAGACCACCGTGACAACCGTCGCGATCATCACGATCGAGGACGAGCGCGGATGCACCCGCAGCGCCTTGATCGAAGACCACGAGAAGGTGCCGATCGACACCATGATCATGATCGCCACCAACGCCGGCATCGGGATCCGCGCCACCAGGTCGCCCAGCCCGACGATCAGGATCAGCAACACGGTGCCCGCGGTGAAGGCCGACAGGCGCCCGCGGCCCCCGGATTTCACGTTGATGATGGACTGCCCGATCATGGCGCAGCCGGCCATGCCGCCGATGAACCCGGTCGCGGTGTTCGCGATGCCCTGGCCGATGCACTCCTGGTCGCGGTTGGACTTGGTGTCGGTCAGGTCGTCGACGATGTTCTGGGTCATCAGGCTTTCGAGCAGGCCGACCACTGCGACGGCGGCCGAATAGGGGAAGATGATCAGCAGCGTCTCCAGCGTCAGCGGGATCTGCGGAATGAGGAAGACGGGCAGGGTGTCGGGCAGGGCCCCCATGTCGCCCACGGTCCGCACCTCCCAGCCCATGACCACGACCAATGTGGTCAGCACGATGATCGTCACCAGCGGCGAGGGGACGGCGGTGGTGAGGCGCGGGAAGAGATAAATGATCGCGAGCCCCGCCGCGACCAGCGCATAGGTCAGCCAGGTGACGCCCTCGGTGCTCGGGTTCAGCTCGGGCAGCTGGGCCATGAAGATCAGGATCGCCAGCGCGTTCACGAACCCCGTCATCACCGATTTCGACACGTAGCGCATGAACTGGCCAAGCCGCAGCAGGCCCGCGCCGATCTGCAGCAGCCCCGCCAGGACCGTGGCCGCCAGCAGGTATTCCAGCCCGTAGTCCCGCACCAGCGTCACCATCAGCACGGCCGTCGCCGCCGTGGCCGCCGAGATCATGCCGGGCCGCCCGCCGGTGAAGGCGATCAGCACCGCGATCGAGAACGAGGCATAGAGCCCCACCTTCGGATCCACGCCGGCGATGATGGAAAAGGCGATCGCCTCGGGGATCAGTGCCAGGGCCACGACGAGCCCGGCGAGCAGGTCGCCGCGGATGTTGCCGAACCATTGCTGTCGATAGTCGGAGAGTGAGATCATGATCAGTCCAATACCCTGTGCCGGTGCGCCTTTCGCAAGACAGCCCGACCGTGCAATTTGGGCTTACCTGTTGCGTTGTCCGGCGGATCAGCGGCCGGAAGAGCCACCCGGTCTTTCACCGGGTCCAAGCGAGATTCCTGCGCACAAATGCGATTTCGCCCGGAATCTCAAGGGCTGATGGCCACCTTCGGGCATTCGGCGCACCCATCCGCAAGGCGTTGACCTGAATTGCGGCGCGGATGACCACAAAGCAGTCGCGCCTTTCAATGGGGATGCGACGCCCGACAAGCGCCCGTGACGGCATACGTTGTCGTGGCGCTGCCATGACGAACTTGTCCCCAAATGCTTCCTTCAAAGCTGGAGAAAGTGTCACGCCATCGAGCCCCGGGATCGAACACCTAGGTTCCTGGTCGAAGCGTCTCTATCATTTCAAGCAAGATGGCACGTGGAATGGGCTTCGTCAGAACCGGGTGTCGGGTCGCCACCCCATTGCCTTCGATGGCAGCTTCCTGCGGGTAGCCGGAAATGAGAAGCACGGCCATCTTCGGGCGGTCTCGCTCCACTCTTCTGGCCAGTTCCGCCCCTTGAATCGCTCCGGGCATTACCAAATCCGTGATCAGCATGTCATAGCCGCCCTGCCTTTCGAGTTCAGCCCAGGCGGCGTCGCCGGTCGAAACACGCTTGACCGTGTATCCCGCGCGATTGAGATGCTGGACCAGAATGCGGGCAACGGCGTCTTCGTCTTCCGCCAGAAGGATCCTTGCGCCGCCCGTAGGGTACTGCGGTTCCGGCTCGCGCTCTTTTGCCGGGATAGGGCGGGGGTCGCTTGCGGGAAAATACATCCGCACGGTCGTGCCGACGCCCGGTTCGCTGTAGATCCGGCAACTTCCGCCAGACTGGCGACAGAATCCCAGGACCGATGGCAGCCCTAGTCCCGATCCGTCGGTGGCATGCTTCGTCGTGAAAAAGGGTTCGAATGCTCGGTCGACCACCTCGGGCGCCATGCCCGCGCCGGTGTCGGAAACCGAAACCACGACGTAGCGACCCGGTGGCATCGCCTCGTCCGGCCGTTCCTGCAGGTAGTCTTGCGTGATGCGGGTGTTCGAAGCCTCCATGGTCAGCTTCCCGCGCCCATCCATTGCGTCTCGAGAATTCAGTGCAAGGTTCAGCAATGCGTTCTGAAGCCCATTCGGATCAAGTTCGACGGGCCAGAGCCCCGCGGCGGGAATGGTCGCAAGCTCAATGGATTCAGGCAGCACACGCTTCATCATGTTTGCGGCATCGTGCAGCGTGCCGGTAACATCGAGACGCTGCGGCTCGAGGTGCGACTTGAGGCCGACCGCCAGAAGCTGACGGGTCAGGTGCGCACCGCGCAACGTTGCCTTTTCCGCCTCGTCAAGAAGCATCGGGTCGGCCCTGCCGCCCTCTTCCTTCAGAAGTTCGATGTTGCCTAGAACCACGCTCAGGATGTTGTTGAAATCGTGAGCTACACCGCCGACGAGGCGTCCAAGCGCCTCGATCCGCTGCGAACGCGATTGGATACGGTAGGCATCGGCCAATTCGCTTTCCCTGCGGACCAGTGCGCTTTCAAGTGTCCGCTGGGCGGTCGCGCGTGCCCAAAGCAAACGCAAGACCGATGCACCCAGAAGCGCGACAAATGCTGCGGCGATAAAGGGCAGAACCGCATCGAGGGCTCTTGGGGCATAAGAGACGCTGGCGCGGAACGGCATGTCGAAACCGCCGGTCCGGATGACCGGCATTTCCATATGCTCAATCAAGCTCACTGTCAGACCGGTGACTGGTGAATCATCCCCAAGGCGAACCGGCAGGTCGACGCCGGCGATCCCGATTTCAATAAGCATCGTATGCTCGTCGTGTAGGGCAACGTGGTTGGCAAAAAGGTCCGCGGGCGTCATGCCGGCCCCGAGGATGGCTTGGGTGACGCCCATGGGCTCGACCCCTTCGCCGAAAAACACGGGGTACAACATCAGAAAACTGGCTTGGGACAGATCCGCGTCTTGAGACAGCGCTACCGGCCCGGACGTCGTCATGAGCCCCTGTGCCAGCGCGGCGCGCGCGGCCCCGAGGCGTTCCGGGCTCGTGCCCATGTTGTAGCCGAAGACATTCTGGCGACTCTCGGCCGGCTCCACGAGGATGACCGGGAAAAGCGCAGCCGCCACTTCGGCTGGGAATATCGCAAATTCCGGGTAGCCGGCTTGCGCGTACTCTGTGCCCAGAGCGTCGAAGAAATCGTTGACCTGATCGATTGATGCCAAGTCCGGCATGAATGCAAGGGCGCGCTCGGGCGGTCGTTCTATTGTCTCGGTCGCGTCCTCGTAGATTTCGGTGAAATTGTCCGGGGTCAACCTGGTATCCCGTTCCAGCGCGGTTGCCATGCCAGACATCCGTACGGCGAGGGTGGCCAGCGCCAGTTCGAGTTCACTGTAAACCGCCTCTATCTCGACTTCAGCATCTGCACGCCTCTGCTCGAAGACGAACATCGCGGCAATCCCGCCGGCCAGTAGGCTCAAGGTCAGAACGAAAGAAACTTGAAGAAGGCGTTGAGCCACGATTTATCCGTTTTTTTGGCGACCGCCAAAGAAGGCAAGCCTGAACTTGCGCAGTCAAGTGCGGATTCCCAATTGCGATGAGTGCTTGACCGTTCCCCACCATCTACGCAGCGGCATCCAATTCAGATCGAATGGCTGATATGGGCCGATTGTGGCAACAAGGCGGCGTGTGCCGATACATCGTTGCCTTGTGCACCCACGACGAATGGGCGCAATGTCCGTCCTGACCTGCACGGCTCAGGGCCGCATTCGTGATCGGGCTATCGAGGGCGCGGCGGACATGGCGGCGGAGGTTGTCGGCGATCTGAATTCATCAACGCTGCAACTTGCCATAGCGCTCGAAGACCCGGTCAGCGGTCTGGGCGAGGACTGGCGCGACGGGCGTCTGATCGACGCGATGATCCTTGCCCGCCTGTTCCGCCTGAACCAGGCCCGCGCCTGACCTTTCCAGGTGGGCTTCGCTTGTCGATAGGATGTTCTATGATACCTCGGGACAGGATTGCCGGAGGGTGATATGGCAACGGATCTGGACAAGGCCGCGAACCGGGCCGCTGCTATCCGGGCCCGCATGCCGCCGCGCGTGACGCTCGATTGCGCAGAGGATGGCCGGCGCAATATCCAGACAGACGGCTCCTGGGACCGCACCCTGAAGGCGACGTGTTGATTTCCACCCAGAACTGACCCGGGCTTTCCATCGAGATTTGACCCACCTTCAGGTCATGTTTCGGGGGGCAGGCTTTGGTCAAGGCATGGATGTCCTTCTTGGTTTTCCGTGCAGCTGCGGCCGAACTGGCCTTGAAGCGGAAGCTGTCCTTTCCTGTTTCCAGGATGTGGCAGCGGTGGGTCAAGCGGTCGAGCAGCGCGGTTGTCATCTTCGCATCCACTGCCCGGCAGAGCATTGCGTAGCAATGGTCGAGAGGGGCCGAAGACCGTGGCCCATTCGCTGAAGCTCAGGTTCGTGGTGATGACGACGCCGGTGTGTTCGAAGAGCTTGCTCGAGCCGGGTGGAAGGGCAGCGCACCGCCCAAGGCGGAGAACGGCAGGTAAAGGGCAGCGCCGCGCTGCCCGCAGTCCGGTGCACAAGCATCTTCATGCAGCGATCTCCACTTCCGAGATATGGTTGCGGAAGGCCATCTGCTCGCGGAATGGCAGCGCCTCATATGCTGCCAGCGCATACGCCTTGCGCTCTTTGAGCGAGGCAAAGGACGCCCACCATCGCGCATCTTCCATAGGATTGAGGAAAGTCGACAGCGGATAGCCCGCGACGGCCAGGACCGCGTCCGCGACCATCTCCGCCTGTTCCGGGGTATCGAGCGCCCGGAGTGCCGCCCATGCCAACGCGGCGCGTTCTTCAATCGTCAGGCGCACTCTTGCCACGGTCGTGAAACCGGCCCATGCGTCAGCATCGCCGAGGGTCAGAGTGTAGCCGATCACCCGCGCCATCCGCTTGTGTTCGGACTTCATGAAATTTCCGAGGCTGGACCGCTTTTTCGCGTTGGACAAAGCGGGCTTTTCCGCTTTGTTATCAATGAGGGGATTGGTGCCGGTTGGACAACCTATGCTCTTGTTATCGCTGGAAACTGAAACAACCCTACGGATTGCCACACTTCAAACCCTCGGGGACGAGACTGGCTACGCTGCCTCGCCCATGATCCGCGCGAGATCGTCGTTGAGGTCTGCCTGGGCGGCAATCTGTCGCTCGAATTCAAGGATGATCGGCACGAACTTCGCTCTGTCCTCTCTCGCCTGCACGATGCGCACCCTCGCGCGTCGTGCGGCCATCAGCCTTTCCAATGTCACGTTCATCTGCCCCGTCCTTCAAACTGGGTCGGAGGGGAGATCGGTCTGATGATTTCAGCACAGAAATCGGTAAGGTTGAGTCAGCTCGCGCCTTCGTCCAGCGTTGGCTGGGACCGGCTCGAGGTGCTTTGTGGAGCAGTCTCGGGAGAAAAGACCTGCAAAAACGCAAAAAACCCAGCAACGCTGGGCTTTTTTGCTTGATTGTGGTGCCCAGGAGAGGACTCGAACCTCCACGACCGTTAAGTCACTGGTACCTGAAACCAGCGCGTCTACCAATTCCGCCACCTGGGCAGGTGTGCGAGCGGTCGTTTAGGGCCAGACAGAGGGGGTGTCAACGGGATTCCTGCGGCGCGGCCAAATGCGCCTTGTGTGGTGTCGGGCCGACCGGTAGACCGGGCATCGTATCGGAAACGGAGGCCAGCAATGTCCAAGCTCGTGACCATCTTCGGCGGCTCCGGCTTTGTCGGCCGCTATATCACCCAACGCCTGGCGAAAGAGGGCTGGCGCGTCCGCGTCGCGGTGCGCAATCCGAACGAGGCGCTTTTCGTGAAGCCCTACGGCGTCGTCGGCCAGGTGGAGCCGCTGTTCTGCAATATCCGCGACGATGACAGCGTGGCCTCTCTCACGCGCGGGGCCGATGTGGTCGTGAATTGCGTCGGGGTGCTCGACGAGGTGGGCCGGAACACCTTTGCCGCCGTCCAGGCCCAAGGCGCCGAGCGGATCGCGCGGATCGCCGCCGAGCTGGGGGTGGAGCGCATGGTCCACATCTCGGCCATCGGCGCCGACGCGGAGTCAGCCTCCGCCTATGCGCGCACCAAGGCCGCCGGCGAAGAGGGCGTTCTGCGCCACATGCCCGGCGCGATGATCCTGCGGCCTTCGATCATATTCGGGGCCGAGGACGATTTCTTCAACCGCTTCGCCGGGATGATCGGACCCGTCGTGCCGGTCGTCGGGGCCGACACACGGTTTCAGCCGGTCTACGTGGACGACGTGGCCCGCGCCGCCGTGATGGGCGCGATCGGCCAGGCGCCCGGCGGAACCTATGAGCTTGGGGGCCCGGAGGTGCACAGCTTTCGCGCGCTGATGCAGCTGATGCTGAAGGTCATTCACCGTCGCAAGCTGATCGTCGCGCTGCCGTTCTGGGCCGCCAACATTGCGGCGGGCGCTTTCGGTTTGGCCAAGACCCTCAGCCTCGGGCTTGTGCGGCCGCCGATCACCAAAGACCAGATCCGGAACCTGCGCAGCGACAACGTGGTGGCCGAGGACGCGACCGGCTTTGCCGCGCTGGGGATCAAGCCGGAGGGGCTGGACGCGATCCTGCCGGAATACCTCTGGCGGTTCCGGCCGTCGGGGCAGTATGACGAGATCAAGGCCTCGGCCAAGAACCTGCGCGGCCCGCACAGCACCGATTACACCTGAGACGGGGCCGCCGCGGCGGCGTCTAGAAATAGGCGATGCCCAGCAGGATCACGCCCAGCACGCAGCGATAGATCACGTAGGGCGTGAAGCTGACCGACCGCAGCAGGCGCATCATGAGCCACAGCGCCGCCAGCGCCGAAACGAAGGCGAAGGCCGCGGCGATGGCGCCGTCCCGGGCCATCTGCATGTCGCCGGCCTCGATCACGTCGAGCCCCAGCAGCAGGCCCGAGGCCATGATCGTCGGGATCGACATCAGCATCGACAGCCGCGCCCCGCTGGCGCGGTCATAGCCAAGGCGCCGGGCGCCGGTGATCGTGATGCCCGACCGCGAGGTGCCCGGGATCAGCGCGATCACCTGCCACAATCCCATGATCAGCGCATGGCGCATCGTCCAGGTCTCCGCCGCGCGCGTCTCGGGGCCGGTCTGGTCGGCCCAGTAGAGCACGATGCCGAAGATCAGCATGGTCCAGCCGATCACCGCGACCGAGCGCAGCGCCTCGTCCAGCCCGGACATCTTGAGCAGGACGCCCGCGATCACCACCGGCACCGTCGCCACGATCAGGCAGAGCGCGAGGAACGCGCCGGGCGTATCGACCTTGCCGCGTGCCAGCCGGCCGAGGCCCGCCAGTGCCTTGGCCACGTCGGGCCAGAAGAACAGGATCACCGCAAACAGCGTGCCGACATGCACCGCCACGTCGATGGTCAGCCCCTGGTCCGCCATCCCGGTCAGTTGCGGCAGCAGAATCAGGTGGCCGGAGGACGAAATCGGCAGGAACTCGGTGATCCCCTGGATGACGGCGACGAGAAAGAGCTGAAAGACTGGCATGGAAGCCTCTTCGATTCGGTCGCGTCAAACTAACCGTCTGCATCCCAAGCGAAAGCGCAGAGATAGGTCAACATCCGGAACTAAAATCCTGGAAACGCCGGCGGGTGGCATTTGAGTGGAGGGCGAAAATCAACATATAGGTCAGCACTTTTGACTTTTATTCGCGTGCGAACCCTAGTATGCGAAGCTTCCTGATCCATTCGTCGCGAAAGGAGCGGCCGACGTGGCTTCACAGAAGATGCTCAAATTCGTCACCGTCAACCGGGACATGCCGGAAAAGCGGCCTCCTCAGCTTCGCCGCGAGGACTTTGGCGAGATCTACGGCGAGTTCGCCCGTGAGAAGGCAGCCGAGCAATCGGGCCGCTGCTCGCAATGTGGCGTGCCCTATTGCCAGACCCATTGCCCGTTGCACAACAACATCCCCGACTGGCTTCGCCTGACTGCCGAGGGGCGCCTGCAGGAGGCCTACGAGGTCAGCCAGGAGACCAATACCTTCCCCGAGATCTGCGGCCGGATCTGCCCGCAGGATCGCCTGTGCGAAGGCAATTGCGTGATCGAGAAATCGGGCCACGGCACCGTCACCATCGGCGCCGTCGAGAAATACATCACCGACACCGCCTTCGACGAGGGCTGGGTCAAGCCGATCCAGCCGGCGCAGGAGCGCGCCGAGAGCGTCGGCATCATCGGCGCCGGGCCCGGCGGGCTTGCGGCGGCCGACCGGCTGCGCCGCGCCGGCGTGCAGGTCACCGTCTACGACCGTTATGACCGCGGCGGCGGGCTGATGACCTACGGCATCCCCGGCTTCAAGCTGGAAAAAGACATCGTGATGAAGCGCATGGATCAGCTTGAGGCGGGCGGTGTGACGTTCCGGCTGAACTGCAATGTGGGCACCGACATCACCTTCGCCGAGATCCGCGAGGCACATGACGCGGTGATGATCGCCACCGGCGTCTACAAGTCGCGCGACCTGCTGATGCCGGGCGCAGGCGCCGACGGCATCATCCGCGCCATCGACTATCTGACCGCGTCCAACCGCGTCGGCTTCGGCGACACCGTGGCGGAACACGAGTCCGGCGAGCTCAACGCAAGCGGCAAGAAGGTCGTCGTGATCGGTGGCGGCGACACCGCGATGGATTGTGTCCGCACCGCGATCCGCCAGGATGCCGCGTCGGTCAAATGCCTCTACCGCCGCGACCGGGCCAACATGCCCGGCTCGCAGCGCGAGGTGGCCAATGCCGAGGAAGAGGGCGTCGAATTCGTCTGGCTGTCGGCGCCCAAGGGCTTTGCCGCCGCCGAAGGCGATGCGGTCTCGGGGGTCATGGTGCAGAAGATGCGCCTGGGCGCCCCCGACGCGACCGGCCGCCAGATGCCCGAGCTGATCGAGGGGTCCGACTATATCGAGGACGCCGACCTGGTCATCAAGGCGCTGGGCTTCGAGCCCGAGGAGCTGCCGAGGCTCTGGGGTGTCGAGGGGCTGGAGGTGACTCGCTGGGGCACGATCAAGGCAGAGTTCGGCAGCGGCCAGACCAGCCTGCCCGGCGTCTATGCCGTGGGCGACATCGTCCGTGGCGCCAGCCTCGTGGTCTGGGCGATCCGCGACGGGCGCGACAGCGCCGACGCGATTCTGGCCCAGCTGAGCCAGGCCGCGACCGTCGCCGCCGAGTGATGCGACCCCTTCGGGACGCGCCCGGGTGGCGCGTCCCCTCCCCGATCCGGCAGGGTGTATGACAGGATGAAGACAGCATCTTCGAACAGGGGCGCCGTGGCGTTGGCAGTGTCGCTGCTCTGCGCGGGCCCTGCCGTGGCGCAACAGGTCTTTACCCCGCCGCAGGGCTGCACCGGCACGTTGACGGTGCAGTATACCTCTTGCATGGTCACCAATGTCTGGACCTGCGACGACGAGCCCGACGGGATGCAATGGGTCGCCATGTTCGGGCCGGACGGCCCGTCGCAGGTGCGCCAGGTCGATGCCGAATTCCAGTGGCTGGTGACCTATTACTTCAACCCCAGCGGCACCCGCAGGATGCAGACCCCCGCGCCCGACCCCGAAAGCCTGACCGAGCTGTTTGCGACGGGCTATGACACCTACGATTTCACCGTGGTGCCTGAAGGGAGCGCACCCCTGCGCTATGTCGGCTTCGACGAGATCACCGGCGACACCGTGATCGACGGCGAACCGCTGAAGACCACCAGCTTCGGCATGACCGTCTATGACACCGGGGGGAACGCGATCTATTCCCTTTCCGGCAACCAATACGCGTCGGAACGGCACCGGCTGTTCTTCCTGGGCGAGAGCTGGGACCCGTCCGCTCCCGCAGATGTGACCGATTCCGCCCCGATGGAGTTCATCTATCCGGGGGAGGCGGGCTTTTTCTCGCCCAACCCGCTCTATGGCTGTGACATGATGATGTCGTCATACACGCCAAAGGAGTTCCACCAATGATGCGTCTTGTTCTGCCGCTTGCCGTTCTCGCGGGGCCTGCCCTCGCCGATGCCGCCCTGACATTGCCGCCCGGTTGCGAGGCAACCCTTACGGTCCAGGAGAGGGGCTGCAGCGTAAGGGTCGTCATGACGTGCGAAAGCGACGGGCCCGGCGTGCGCCGCGACCTCGTGTTCGAACAGGAAGGCATGACCTTTATGAGCACGACCGACCCCGAGGGGCAGTGGCTGACCAGCAGCTTTCTGGCCTCGGGCGGGTCGGAGGTTCTGGAGGACAGCCCCGCCGACCGGATCAGCATGTCCAACATGCTGGCGACCGGCGAGGACCCATACGATTTCGTCATGCTGTCCGAGGAATACGGCGACACCCGCTACATCGGCAGCGACCGGCTGACCGGCGGGCAGGCAGTGATCGACGGCGTGATCATGCCCTACGGCGAATGGGGCTATGTCGCCTATGACGCCGCGGGCCAGGAGATCTTTCGCAGCGAGGGCGACGAATACGTGGCGACCGGCTGGCGGATCCACCTGACGGGCAAGTCGCGCACGACCTATCCCGACGGCTCGGTCGAACAGCTCGACTACACCCCCGTCGATTTCATCCTGCCCGGAGAGGACGGTTTCCTGTCGCCCGTCCCGCTTTACGGTTGCGAAGAGGCTGCCTCCAGATGATGACACTGCGTTCCCTGACCATTGCCCTTGGCCTTGCAGCCGTGGCCGCGCCCGCCGCGGCACAGGACACCTTCACGCTGCCCGCGGGCTGCGACGCCTACGTCACGATCCAGTCGCGGGGCTGCACCGTCTCGCACCATTTCACCTGCGAGGGCGATCCGCTCGGCCATCAGCGCCGCGTCGACCTCGGCGAGCGCGGCCTTATGTATGTCGGCATGATCGACCGCGAGACCCAGTGGATCGAGAGCTTCCACGTCTCCAGCCAGCACAGCGAGGTGCTGGAGGCCGACCCCGAAGATCCGGCCTCGTTCTCGGAGCTGATGGAGGAGGGCGAGGATACCTACGACTTCCGCACCCTGTCCGACGAGATCGGCCAGACCCGCTATGTCGGCCGCGACGCGCTAACCGGGATGATCGAGACGATCGACGGCGTGACGCTGCAACAGACCGAATTCGCCATCGTCGCCTACGGGCCCGACGGGGCCGAGGAATGGCGCTCGTCCGGCAACGAATACGTGTCGTCCGACTGGCGAATGTTCCTGTCGGGCACCAGCAGCGTCACCACGCCCGACGACGCCTGGGAGACCGACGACAGCCCGGTGGAATTCATTTATCCGGGCGAGCCGGGTTTTCTTTCGGCCAATCCGAAATACGACTGTGGGGCGATGATGTCCAAATATGAGGTGCAGCCATGACGATCCGCCATGCCATTCCCCTTGCTCTGCTCTGCATCGCCGGACCGGCGGCCGCCCAGCAGGCCTGGCAGGCGCCCGAGGGGTGCGAACCGATCCTGACCGTGCAGCAGCGCGGCTGCATGATGTCGAACCATTACGTCTGCGAGGACGACCCGGAAGGCGACCAGTGGCGCGTCGATTTCATCGAGCAAGGCCCAATCTTTGCCAGCCGCATCAACTACGAGACCGAATGGGTCGAAAGCCTGGGCCTGATCACCCGGACCCAGACCCTGCTGGAGGATGACCCGGCCGACCCCGCCTCGTTGACCGAGCTGCTGGAGACCGGGATCGACACCTATGATTTCGTGACCATCACCAACGGCGAGGAGGAATCGCGCTATCGCGGCGCGGACGTTCTGACCGGGGACAGTGTCACCATCGACGACACCGAACTTCTGGTGATGACCTATACGACCGAGGTGGACGATGCCGACGGCCGCTCTCGGCAGGAGGGGATCAACTACGTCAGCGGGGAATTCCGCTTGTTCCTGCCCGGCACCTCGGCCACCCGCAACGAGGACGGCTCGCTCGGCCCCGAGCGGGACAACACCCCGGTGCATATCATCCGCCCCGGAGAGCCCGGGTTCTTCGCGGCCTCGCCGATCTACGATTGCGGGGTGCAGGACATCTCGTTCGAGACGGCCGAATGATGATCCGTGCGCTTGTCCTGGCGGCCGGGGTGGCAACGGGTGCCGTGGCGCAAGACGCCCCCTATGCCGGCCAGGACGGTCGCGCCATCGCGCAACTCGGCGAGGCGGACGTGGCCGCCTTGCTGGCCGGCGAGGGATGGGGCCTCGCCAGACCTGCCGAGCTCAACGGCTTTCCCGGCCCATCCCATGTGCTTGAACTGGCGGACGAATTGGCGCTGAGCGACGATCAGCGCCACGAGATCGAACAGATCTTTCACGAGATGCAGAACGACGCCGCCGCCCTTGGCGCACGCTACGTCGAGACAGAGGCGTGGATCGACGAGCTGTTCGGGGACAAGCAGCCCGATCCCGAAGAGCTGACGTATCTGCTCCGGTCCTCGGGCGAGATGCTGGCGCAATTGCGCGGGATACACCTGATGGCGCATATCCGGACGGCGCCGCTTCTGACCCCGCACCAGCGCATGCAATACGCGTCGCTGCGCGGCTATGGTGCGCCTGACCACGCCGGACACGAGGGGGGCGGCCATTGACCATGGGTACGGGGACCATGCGTACGGGCGGATGTTTGTGCGGCGCGGTCCGTTTCAAAGCGGCCGAGACCGGCAGTTTCGGCGTCTGCCACTGCACCCAGTGCCAGCGCTGGGCGGGTTCGGCGCTGTTTGGCGTGACGGTGCCCGAGGCGGCGATGTCGATCGCCGGTGCCGAAAACATCGGCACCTACCGGTCCTCGGCCTGGGCCTCGCGCAGCTTTTGCAAGACTTGCGGGTCGGCGCTCTGGTATCGGCCGGACATGGGCGTGGACGGCGCCGGCGATTACGAGGTGCCCATCGGCCTGCTGGATGACCCCGGCGGACTGGACCTGCACCGAGAGATTTTCATTGATCGCAAACCGGACAGCTGGACGTTGGTGGGCGACCATCCCCGACTGACCGAAGCGGAAACATTGGCCCTCTACGGGCCGAGCACGGAAGGAGCCTGACCATGACGACCTATGATGCCGATTGGGCCGCGCAGGAAGAGACCAAGCGCAAGTGGATGGCCGAGAACTCGATGTTCCGCGAAGAGGACGAACATGCCTCCTGCGGCGTGGGGCTCGTGGTGTCTCTGGACGGGTCCCGCTCGCGCCAGGTGGTCGAGAACGCGATCAAGGCGCTCAAGGCGATCTGGCACCGGGGCGCGGTCGATGCCGATGGCCGGACCGGCGACGGCGCCGGCATCCATGTGCAGATCCCGGCCGACTTCTTCTATGACCAGATCCGCCGCACCGGGCACGAGCCGCGCATGGATCAGCTGATGGCTGTGGGCCAGGTCTTTCTGCCGCGCACCGATTTCGGGGCGCAGGAGACCTGCCGCACGATCGTGGAATCCGAAGTCCTGCGGATGGGCTACTACATCTATGGCTGGCGGCACGTCCCGGTCGATGTCTCGGTGCTGGGCGAAAAGGCCAACGCGACCCGCCCCGAGATCGAGCAGATCCTGATCTCCAACTCCAAGGGGGTGGACGAAGAGACCTTCGAGCGCGAGCTTTACGTCATCCGCCGCCGGATCGAGAAGGCCGCCGCCGCCGCCCAGGTGCCGCAGCTGTATCTTGCGTCGCTGTCCTGCCGGTCGATCATCTACAAGGGCATGATGCTGGCCCAGGACGTGGCCGAGTTCTATCGCGACCTGCTGGACGAGCGGTTCACCTCGGCCTTCGCGATCTATCACCAGCGGTATTCGACCAACACCTTCCCCCAGTGGTGGCTGGCGCAGCCGTTCCGGATGCTGGCCCACAACGGCGAGATCAACACGCTCAAGGGCAACCTCAACTGGATGAAGAGCCACGAGATCCGGATGGCCTCGGCCACGTTCGGCGACATGGCGGGCGATATCAAGCCGATCGTGCCGCAGGGATCGTCGGATTCTGCCGCGCTCGATTCGGTGTTCGAGGTGCTGGTCCGCGCCGGCCGCACCGCGCCCATGGCCAAGACCATGCTGGTGCCCGAAAGCTGGTCGAAGCAGGCCGAAGAACTGCCCGAGGCCTGGCGCGACATGTATGCCTATTGCAACGCCGTGATGGAGCCCTGGGACGGCCCCGCAGCCCTGGCCATGACCGACGGCCGCTGGGTCTGCGCCGGACTTGACCGGAACGGCCTGCGCCCGATGCGCTATGTCGTCACCGGCGACGGCCTGCTGATCGCCGGGTCCGAGGCGGGGATGGTGCCCGTGGACGAAGGCTCCGTCCGCGAGAAAGGGGCGCTGGGCCCCGGCCAGATGATCGCCGTCGATATGGCGGAGGGCACACTCTATCACGATGTCGAGCTCAAGAACCGGCTGGCGGCCGCGCAGCCGTTCTCCGACTGGGTCGGCAAGATCAACGAACTCGACAGCCTGCTGGCCGGCGTCACCGAAGCGCCGATCCACACCGGTTCCGATCTGCGCCGCCGGCAGATCGCCGCGGGCTTCACCGTCGAAGAGCTGGAACAGATCCTCGCGCCCATGGCCGAGGACGGCAAGGAGGCCATCGCCTCCATGGGCGACGACACGCCGCCCGCGGTGCTGTCGGACAAGTATCGCCCGCTCAGCCACTACTTCCGGCAGAACTTCAGCCAGGTTACGAACCCGCCGATCGACAGCCTGCGCGAATTCCGCGTCATGTCGCTCAAGACCCGGTTCGGCAACCTGAAGAACGTGCTGGACGAGGACAGCTCGCAGACCGAGATCCTGGTGCTGGACAGCCCGTTCGTGGGCAACGCGCAATGGGATGCGCTCAAGACCGCGTTCAACGCGCCCTGCGTCGAGATCGACTGCACCTTCCCGGTCGACGCCAACCGCCAGACGCTGCGCGAGGGGCTGGATCGAATCCGGGCCGAGGCCGAGGATGCCGTGCGGTCCGGCGGCGGCCACATCATCCTGACCGACCAACATGCGAGCGAGGACAAGGTCGCGATGCCGATGATCCTCGCCACGTCGGCGGTGCATTCCTGGCTGACGCGCAAGGGGCTGCGGACCTTCTGCTCGATCAACGTGCGATCGGCGGAATGCATCGACCCGCATTACTTCGCGGTGCTGATCGGCTGCGGCGCGACGGTGGTGAACGCCTATCTCGCCGAGGACAGCCTGGCCGACAGGATCGAGCGCGGGCTGCTCGACTGCTCCCTCACGGAGGCCGTCGCGCGGTATCGCAAGGCGATCGACGCGGGCCTGCTCAAGATCATGTCGAAGATGGGCATTTCCGTCGTGTCGTCCTATCGCGGCGGGCTGAACTTCGAGGCCGTCGGCCTGAGCCGCGCCATGGTGGCCGAGTTCTTCCCCGGCATGCACAGCCGGATCTCGGGCATCGGTGTCTCGGGCATCCAGAAGAAGGCCGAAGAAGTGCACGCGCGGGGCTTCAAGGGAGGGCGCGACATCCTGCCCATCGGCGGCTTCTACAAGTCGCGCCGCTCGGGCGAGACCCACGCATGGGGCGCCACCTCGATGCACATCCTGCAATCGGCCTGCGACCGGGCCTCCTACGAGATCTGGAAGCAGTATTCCAAGGCGATGCAATCGGCCCCGCCGATCCACCTGCGCGACCTGCTGGCGATCAAGCCGATGGGGGATGCGGTGCCGATCGAAGAGGTGGAAAGCATCACCTCGATCCGCAAGCGCTTTGTCACGCCGGGGATGTCGCTGGGCGCGCTGTCGCCCGAGGCGCACAAGACCCTGAACGTCGCGATGAACCGGATCGGCGCCAAGTCCGACAGCGGCGAGGGCGGCGAGGACCCGGCGCATTTCGTGCCCGAGCCCAACGGCGACAACCCGTCGGCAAAGATCAAGCAGGTCGCCTCGGGCCGCTTCGGCGTGACCGCAGAATACCTCAACCAGTGCGAAGAGCTGGAGATCAAGGTGGCCCAGGGCGCCAAGCCCGGCGAGGGCGGCCAGCTGCCCGGCATGAAGGTCACCGACCTGATCGCCCGGCTGCGGCATTCGACCAAGGGCGTCACGCTGATCAGCCCGCCGCCACACCACGACATCTACTCGATCGAGGATCTGGCGCAGCTGATCTATGACCTCAAGCAGATCAACCCGCGCGCCAAGGTGACGGTCAAGCTGGTGGCGTCTTCTGGCGTCGGCACCATTGCCGCCGGCGTGGCCAAGGCCAAGGCCGATGTGATCCTGATTTCGGGTCACAACGGCGGCACCGGGGCGAGCCCCGCGACCAGCATCAAGTATGCCGGCCTGCCGTGGGAAATGGGCCTGACCGAGGCGCACCAGGTGCTTGCGATGAACAACCTGCGCGACCGGGTGACGCTGCGCACCGACGGCGGGCTTCGGACCGGCCGCGACATCGTCATGGCGGCAATGCTGGGGGCCGAGGAATACGGCATCGGCACCGCAGCCCTCATCGCCATGGGCTGCATCATGGTGCGCCAGTGCCAGTCCAACACCTGCCCCGTGGGCGTCTGCACCCAGGACGAGGCGCTGCGCGGCAAGTTCACCGGCAACGCCGAGAAGGTCGTGAACCTCATCACCTTCTACGCCACCGAGGTGCGCGAGATCCTGGCCTCTATCGGGGCGCGCAGCCTGGATGACGTGATCGGGCGGGCGGATCTGCTGACGCAGGTCTCGCGCGGGTCCGCGCATCTGGACGACCTGGACTTGAACCCGCTTCTGATCACCGTCGACGGGGCCGAGCACATCACTTACGACCGCACCAAGCCGCGCAACGCCGTGGCCGAGACGCTCGATTCCGAAATCGTCAAGGACGCCGCCCGCTTTCTCGAGGACGGAGAGAAGATGCAGCTGCAATACGCGGTGCAGAACACCCTGCGCACCATCGGCACCCGCACGTCGAGCCATATCGTGAAGCGGTTCGGGATGCGCAACGACCTGCAGCCCGATCACCTGACGGTGAAGCTGAACGGCTCGGCCGGCCAGTCCCTGGGGGCGTTCGCGGCGCCCGGGCTCAAGCTGGAGGTGTCGGGCGATGCCAACGACTACGTCGGCAAGGGCCTGTCGGGGGGCACCATCGTGGTGCGGCCGCCCATGGCCTCGCCGCTGGTTGCGTCCGAGAACACGATCATCGGCAACACCGTGCTTTATGGCGCGACGGACGGCTACCTCTTCGCCGCGGGCCGCGCGGGCGAGCGGTTCGCCGTGCGGAACTCGGGCGCGAAGGTGGTGATCGAGGGCTGCGGGTCGAACGGGTGCGAATACATGACCGGCGGCGTCGCGGTCATTCTCGGCCCAGTCGGCGCGAACTTCGGCGCGGGGATGACCGGGGGGATGGCCTATCTCTACGATCCCGAGGGGGTGTCCGCGCAATTGCTGAACATGGAAACGCTGGTGACCTGCCCGGTGACCGTCGACCATTGGCATGACCAGCTGCACGGCCTGGTCAAGCGGCACCTTGCCGAAACCGGCAGTCGAAAGGCGGCGGACATCCTCCAGCACTGGTCCGAGGAGCTGCCGAATTTCGTGCAGGTCTGCGCGATCGAGATGCTGGACAAGCTGTCCTATCCGCTGGGGATCGAAGACTCCCGCATGCCGGCGGAATGACATCCGGCGGTTCCGCCCGCTTTTCGCGGGCGGGGCCGTTCCCAGGCGGGGCCGTGCCGGAGCAACCTCGCAGATCTGACGCACTGACCCCGAGCGATCTGCTTTTGGCGGGCCTGACGGCCCCCGATCCCGGCCGCGCGGACCGGCAAAAGATCGGTGCCGGCGCGATTCGGCCTTAATTGTTTCTTATTCGCGACGAATTAGGCGGTAACCCTCTCGACTGTTCACAATTGGGCTGGGGCAGGCGACATGGTAGAGCTGAGAGTGGAGGCCGGCGGGCCGCGACTGCGCACAATCGTGACCGCCACGCTACGTCCGCAAAAATCGAGACAGGCAGAATGGCAGCGAAGGCAAATCGGACTCGCAAAGCAAAGGCGCCTGACGGCAAGGAAGGACAATTCAGGCCCTTGCTTTGGATTCGGCGCTGGACTTTCAGGCTTGTCGGGGGATTTGCCGTGCTGACGCTACTCTTTGTGACGATGTTCTCGTGGGTGAACCCGCCCACGACGCCCTACATGTTTTCCGAAGGCCGCCGGCTGGATGGTCTGACGCGGGAATGGGTTTCGATGGAAGAGATCGCGCCGGTCATGGCGCGGGCCGCGGTCGCCGCCGAGGATGCGAACTTCTGTCGTCACTGGGGGCTCGACCTGACCGCGATCCGTGCGGCCATGTCCGAAGGCGGGCAACGCGGCGGCTCCACCATCTCGCAGCAGGTCGTCAAGAACGTGTTCCTCTGGCACGGACGCAGCTACACCCGAAAGGCCCTCGAAGCGATGCTGACCCCGGTGATGGAGGCGATCTGGACTAAGCGACGGATCCTCGAGGTCTACCTCAACGTGGCCGAATTTGACGAAGGCGTCTTTGGCGTCGAGGCCGCGGCGCAACATTACTACGGCATCTCGGCGCTCGATCTGTCGGCCACGCAGGCGGGCCTTCTGGCCGCCCTGCTGCCGTCGCCCAAGACGCGGTCGGCGTCCAATCCGTCCGGCTACATGCGCGAGCGCGGACAGCAGATCGTCGATGGCGCCGCGACAATCGAGCGCGACGGCCGCGCGGCCTGTTTCGAGGCGACATCCGGCTGAGCGACCGGCGCGCGCTGTTGAATACGGGGTCAAATCGCGGCATGAGGGGGTATTCGCGCCCCGCTGGAAGACCTCGCCCATGAACCGGCTGTATCACTATCCGTTGTCCCCGTTCTCCCGAAAGGTGCGCCTTTCGATGGGAGAGAAGAAGCTCGAGGTCGAGCTGGTGGAGGAACGATACTGGGAACAGGACCCGGAATTCCTGCGCCGGAACCCTGCCGGCAAGGTCCCCGTGCTGAAATATGGCAACCGGCTGCTGGCCGACAGCACCGCGATCTGCGAATTCCTCGAAGAGGTGCAGCCCTCGCCGGCCCTGCTGCCGCGCCACGCCGAGGATCGCTACGAGGTGCGCCGCCTGGTGGCCTGGTTCGACGACAAGTTCCATGGCGAGGTGACCTCCAAGCTGATGGGCGAGCGGGTGTTCCGCAAGGTCATGGGCACGGGCTATCCGGATTCGGCGAACGTCAAGGCCGGGGCCCGCGCCATCAAGGAACATCTCGACTACATGGAATCCCTGCTGGACCAGCGCCGCTGGCTCGCGGGCAACGAGATGAGCCTGGCCGATTTCGCCGCGGCCGCGCAGCTGTCGTGCCTCGATTACGTGTCGGACGTGGACTGGAACCGATCGAGCGTGGTGAAGGACTGGTACGCCAAGATCAAGTCGCGCCCGGCGTTCCGGTCGATCCTCGCGGACCAGATCCCGGGGTTCCCGCCGCCGTCCCATTACGCGGACCTTGATTTCTGAAGCCCGGCGGCGCCCCGCATGCCTGAGGAGCGATGATGGACCCGTTGAAGGAGCGGCTGCGGGAATTTGCCATCGAGGCCGGGTTCTCCGCCATGGGAATTTGCCGGCCCGACGCGATCCCCGAGTCGGCCGGCCGGCTGGCGGCCTTCGTCGCCGACGGGCGACACGGGCAGATGGGCTGGATGGCTGAGCGGATGGGCTGGCGCGGCGACCCGACGGCGCTCTGGCCCGAGGCGCGGTCGGTGGTGATGCTGGCCGAGGCCTATACGCCCGAACACGACCCGCTGGCGGTGCTGGACCGGCCGGAGCTGGGCGCGATCAGCGTCTACGCCCAGGGGCGCGACTACCACGACCTGGTGAAGAAGCGGCTGAAGCGCGTGGGCCGCTGGCTGCTGGAGCAGGCCGACCAGGACGCGGAGTCTGCGCATCAGATCAAGGTGTTCGTCGACACCGCCCCGGTGATGGAAAAACCGCTGGCCCAGGCCGCCGGCCTCGGCTGGCAGGGCAAGCACACCAACGTTCTGGGGCGCGAGCTTGGCAACTGGGTCTTTCTGGGCGCGATCTTCACCACCATCGACCTGCCCCCGGACGAGGCCGAGGCGGAGCATTGCGGCACCTGCACCCGCTGCCTCGACATCTGCCCGACGGAGGCTTTTCCCGCGCCGTTCCAGCTCGATGCGCGGCGCTGTATCTCTTACCTGACGATCGAGCATCGCGGGCCGGTGGCAGAGGATCTGCGCGAGAAGATGGGCAACCGGATCTACGGCTGCGACGATTGCCTGGCGGTCTGCCCCTGGAACAAGTTCGCCACCGAGGCCCGCGAGATGCGCTATCTGCGGCAGGACGGCCCGCCCGCGCTGGCCGAGCTCGCCGCGCTGGATGATGCCGCATTCCGCGCCCGTTTCTCCGGCTCGCCGATCAAGCGGATCGGGATCGCGCGGTTCCTGCGCAACGTGCTCTATGCCATCGGCAATTCCGGTGACCCCGGATTGCTGCCCGCGGCCAGGGCCCATCTGGCAAGCGATGACGCGACCGTGACCGATGCGGCGCGCTGGGCGGTGGCCCGATTGCGGAACCACATGTGACCCGCGGGGTTGAGTCGCCGAACCCACCGAGTGCGGAGATCAACATGACCCTGAGCCGACCCCTGACCCTAGCCGCCGCGATCTGTGCGCCCGCCGTTCTGGCCGCTCAGGGAGCGCCCGTCCAGCAGGGCGCGGCCAATGCCGATTTCGAGCCTGCCTTCGCCGAACAGACCCGCGCCCCCGCCATGGATGGCCCCGAGGTGACCCATGCGCCCTTCGCAGAAGGTCTGGTGCATCCCTGGGGCATCGCCGCCCTGCCTGGCGGCGGATACCTGGTGACGGAGCGGCCCGGGCGGCTGCGCCAGGTGTCGGCGGACGGGACCGTGATGGAGCCGATCTCGGGCGTGCCAGAGGTTGACGCCCGGCGCCAAGGCGGGCTTCTGGACGTGGCGGTGCGCGATGATTTCGCCGACACCCGGCGCGTCTGGCTGACCTATGCCAAGATGATCGACGATGGCACGGTGACGGCCGCGGCGACGGCCGTGCTCTCGGCGGACGGCACCACGCTGGAGGACGTGCAGGAGATTTTCGTGCAGCAGCCCGGCTCCTCCAACCCGGCGCATTACGGCAGCCGGATCGTGTTCGAGCCCGGCACCGACAATGTCTTCATCACCACCGGAGAGCACTTTTCGCAGCGCGACCGCCAGCTGGCTCAGGATCTCGATACGACCTACGGCAAGGTTGTCCGGGTGAACGCGCTGGACGGCAGCGCCCCGGAAGACAATCCCAATGTCGGAGAGGACGGCATCGACACGATCTGGTCCTACGGCCACCGCAACCTGCAGGGCGCGGCCATCCATCCCGAGACCGACGCGCTCTGGACGATCGAGCATGGACCCGCCGGCGGCGACGAGCTGAACCGGCCGGTGCCGGGGCGCAACTACGGTTGGCCCGTGATCTCCTACGGGGTGAACTACAGCGGCTCTCCGGTCGGCTCGGGCGAGGCGGTCCGCGAGGGCATGGAACAGCCGGTTTACTACTGGGACCCCGTGATCGCGCCGGGCGGCATGATCTGGTACGAGGGAGAGATGTTTCCCGAGTGGCAGGGCGACCTGCTGATCGGCGGGCTGGTGGCGGCTTCGGTCGTGCGGCTCGACCTCGAAGACGGCCGCGTGACGGGCGAAGAGCGTGTCGCCCAGGGTATTGGCCGGGTGCGCGATGTAGAAGAGGCGCCCGACGGGGCCCTGCTGGTGCTGATCGACGCGCCGGAGGGCGGTATCGACAGGATCGAGCGGGCGCAATGACGGTTGCGGCGCCATGAGGGCGCCCGCACCCCTCGTCCGCGCAGCGCATTGGGCCGAGCGGATGGCCGTGCGGCTGCTGACCCGGTCCAGCCCCGGCGGCCCGCCCGTGCTAGAGCCCTATATCGGCTTTGCCGGACCCGAACACCTGGTGTTGCGGGGGCGGGTGCTGACCGCGCTGCGACGCAGTGCGACGAGACCCGAGCACGGGCGGCTGACCAACCTGCGCCAGATGATCCGCCTGTTCCTCACCGACGAGGTGTCGGGCGTGCTGATCGAGGCGCGGGGCGTTCAGGCAAGATCCGACGACGAGGGCTATTTCACCCTGCGCGTGCCCCGGCAGGACGACCCGCCGGGCTGGGCAAGCGTCCCGGCTCATTTGCCGGAGGCACATGGCGACGCGGCGCCCGAGGGCGTGCCCACGATGCTGACCGCCTTCGTGCCGGAGGCAGAGGCGCGGTTCGGCGTGATCTCGGACATCGACGACACGATAATGGAGACCGGCGCATGGCGCCCCGTCCGGATGGCCTGGACCTCGCTGACAGGCAACACCCTGACCCGCCGGATCTTTCCCGACGCGGTGCGGCTGATGGCGGTGCTGTCGGACGAGGGCCGGAACCCGGTGTTCTACGTCAGCTCCAGCCCCTGGAACCTTCACGACTTCCTGATCCGGGTCTTCCTGCGCCACGGCCTCGCCGACGGGCCGCTGTTCCTGCGGGACTTCGGCATCTCGAAAACCGGGTTCATCGCCGACGACCACGGCACCCACAAGTCCTCGGCGATTGACGAGATCCTGTCCGCCACCCCGGACCTGCCGTTCGTTCTGGTGGGCGACACCGGCCAGCAGGATGCCGCGATCTATGCCTCGGTGGTGCGGCGTCACCCGGGGCGGGTCGCGCGGGTGGTGCTGCGGGTCCCTGACAAGGGCACCGATGCCGCCGACGAGGTGCATGTCCGCGTGATCCGCGACAACGACATCCCCGTGAACATTGGCCGGGATTTCTCCGAGGCGCTCGGGGCTCTGGAACCTTCGGGCGGCCAGGCGTAAAGCCGGGGCCATGACGACGCAGCCGAACCCCACGCGGGGCATCCTTCTGACCTGTGGGGCGGTGACCCTGTTCACCGTGATGACGGCCTTCATCAAGGCCGCCGATGACATCCCGGCGGGTCAGGCGATGTTCTTCCGGTCGTTCTTCGCCATGCCGGTCGTGCTGGGCTGGCTCGCGATGACCGGCGGTCTCAAGGGCGGTGTGCGGACGACCAACTGGCGCGCCCATGCGCTGCGCGGGGTCGTGGGCTCGACCGCCATGGGGCTGGGCTTTGCCGGGCTGAAGTTCCTGCCGCTGCCTGAGGTCACCGCGATCCGCTTCGTCACGCCGGTCATCCTGGTGGTTCTGGCCGCGCTGATGCTGGGCGAGCGGCTTCGCATGATCCGGATCACCGCGGTCACCGTCGGGCTGGTCGGCGTCGTCATCATCACCCTGCCGCGCTTCACCGCGGGGCTTGGCACGGCCGAGGCGCTGGGCGCGATGCTGACGCTCGGCTCCGCCTGCCTCGCCGCTCTGGCGCAGGTCTTCGTCAAGTCCATGTCGGGCCGGGAATCGACCGCCGCCATCGTCTTCTACTTCTCTCTGACGGCGTCGGTGCTGGCGCTGTTCACCCTGCCGTTCGGCTGGGTCTGGCCATCTGCCTGGGAGTTGGCGCTGCTGCTTGGCGCCGCGCTCTTCGGCGGGATCGCGCAGATCCTCGTGACCTCGTCCTACCGCTTTGCCGATGCCGGGGTGCTGGCGCCGTTCACGTACCTCTCGATGCTCTGGTCGATCGTGATCGGCTTTCTGTGGTTCGCCGAGGTGCCGACGCTCGAGATGCTCGCCGGCGCAACGCTGATCATTGCCGCGGGCGTGGCGATCGTGCTGCGCGAACGGCAGCTGGGTATGCAGACCACCGCGCGCCGCAAGGTCGACGCCAAGAGCCTGCTGTAGCCATTCCGCGCCGGCGGCCCTAGACTCCGCCCCGTCACAGTTTCAGTCCGGAGGCCCCCATGCATTCCCCCGACACCGCCCTGCTGGTCATCGACGTCCAGAACGACTTCTGCCCGGGCGGCGCCCTTGCCGTCGCCGGCGGCGGAGAGATCGTGCCCGGCATCAACGCGCTGATGCCCGAGTTCGCCGCCGTCGTGCTGACGCAGGACTGGCATCCGGCGGGGCATTCCTCCTTCGCCTCCGAACATCCCGGCAAGGCGCCGATGGAAATGATCGAGATGCCCTACGGCCAGCAGGTGCTCTGGCCCGATCATTGCGTGCAGGGCTCTGACGGCGCGGCCTTTCATCCGGATCTGCACACGGACCCGGCCGACATGGTGATCCGCAAGGGCTTCCGCCCCGAGATCGACAGCTATTCGGCGTTCTTCGAGAACGACCACGAGACCCCGACCGGGCTGGAGGGCTATTTGCGCACGCGGGGCATCTCGAAGCTGGTGGTCGTCGGGCTCGCCACGGATTTCTGCGTGAATTACTCCGCCGTGGACGCCGCGAAGCTTGGGTTCAGCGTGGAGCTTCGCACGGAGCTTTGCCGCGGGATCGACCTTGGCGGCTCGCTCGCCGCTGCCATGACCGGCATGAAAGACGCCGGCGTCTCGATATCCTGACCTCGAAAGGCCTTCCCATGATCCGTAGCTTCGCCGTCCTGGCCTGCCTCGCCCTCGCCTCGCCATCCCTTGCCGCCTGCCCGGATCCGGCCGCGCTTGACGGTGACGGCATCGTCATGGCCTTCGACGACGGTGGTGTCGGGGTGCTGCGGCGCCAGCCCGACAACCTTGTCCGCGAGGACAATATCTATCAGCTTCCCGGCGAGGATTTCTATCATTCCGTGGGGATCTATGAACGCGGCCTGATCCCGGTGGTGGAGTTCGAGCTGAACGAGGCCGGAGAGACCCTGTCGGAATCGGTCTACACCACGACCTATGCCAGCGATCCGCTTGCGGCCTTCGACCTCGCACCGGGTGAAAGCCTGACCGTCGATTTCGCCGAAGAGGGCCCCGCAAGCGACACCGGCACCTTGACCATCCTGCGGGGCGAGGACGCGCCCTTCGTGTTGGGTGATTGCGAGACGCCGGCCATCGCCTTCACCTTCAAGAAGACCCACTCGGACGGGTCCTGGATCCAGCCCGAGTTCGCCTATCTGACCGACTACGGCGTCGCTATCTTCATGCGCTCGACCTTCGATGACGGCTCCACGATGGAATTCGCGCCGGTGTCGTGGAATTGACGACGGGCGTCAGTCCTTGGACCGCTCCACATAGGTGGCGTCTTCGGTGTTGACGACGACGCGGGTGCCGACGCCGATATGGGGCGGGACCATGACGCGCACGCCGTTGTCGGCGATCGCGGGCTTGTAGGACGAGGAGGCCGTCTGGCCCTTCACCACGGGCTCGGTCTCGGCGATCTCGACGGTGACCTTCTGCGGAAGCTGCAGCGCGATGGCGATCTCGTTGTAGACCGACAGGTAGACCTTCATCCCGTCCTGCAACCAGACCTTGGAATCGCCGACGACGTCGGGGGTCACGGTGAGCTGCTCGAAGGTGTTCGGCTCCATGAAGTGATAGCCCTCGCCGTCCTCGTAGAGAAAGTCGAATTCGCTTTCTTCCACGTGGGCGCGCTCGACGCTTTCGGTGGTGCGCCAGCGCTCGGACACCTTGTTGCCGTCGGCCAGGCGGCGCATGTCAACCTGGGTGACGGGCGTGCCCTTTCCGGGGTGGAAATTCTGGGCCGAGAGGATGACATAGAGCTTGTCGTCGATCTCGACGACGTTGCCCTTGCGCAGTTGCGAGGCGATGACTTTCACGGGGGGCTCCTTCGCGAGAACCTGGAATTTCGGACTAGAGGCGCTGGTAGCGCATCAAGCGGCAGAGGGCCAGCCATGTCATGGTGGGACAAACAGCATCACGCCGACCGCCGGCCGCTGCTGCTGACGCGCAACCGAATACAGGCGGCGATCCGGGCCTGGTTCGCCGATGAAGGCTTCGTCGAGGTCGATCCGGCTTGCATGGTCGTCTCGCCCGGCAACGAGACCCATCTGCACGCCTTCGAGACAGAGGTGGTGGCGCCCGACCTGTCGCGCAGCCGCCGCTTTCTGCACACCTCGCCGGAATACGCGATGAAAAAGCTGCTGGCGGCGGGGGAGGAGCGCATCTTTGCCTTCTCCCACGTCTGGCGGAACCGCGAGGGCGGGCCGCGCCATGGCAATGAATTCGTGATGCTCGAATGGTATCGCGCCCACGCGCCCTATGACCGGATCATGCGCGATTGCGCCGATCTGCTGGCCGTCGCCGCGCGGGCGGCCGGCGGCGGGCCGTTCCGCCATGGCGCATTTTCCTGCGATCCGTTTGCGCCGCCCCAGCGCGTGACCCTGGCCGAGGCCTTTGCCGCGCAGGGCATGGACCTGTTGTCCACCCTGCCGGAGGGCGTGCCCGACGCGGCGCGGATGCGGGCCGAGCTTGATGGCGCCGGCATCGGCCACGCCGCGGCCGACAGCTGGTCCGACATGTTCTCTCGCGCCCTGGTCGCCCGGATAGAACCGGGACTGGGGGCCGGGCAGGCGGTTTGCCTCGACGAATACCCCGCGCCCGAAGCGGCCCTCGCCCGGCGCTCGGCGAAGGATGCCCGGGTGGCCGAGCGGTTCGAGCTTTATGCCTGCGGGGTGGAGCTCGCCAACGGCTTCGGAGAGCTGACGGACCCCGCCGAACAGCGCGCCCGGTTCGAGGCCGACATGGACCTGAAGCAGGCGATCTACGGCGAGCGCTATCCCCTGGACGAGGATTTCCTGGCCGCGCTCGCCCATATGCCGCCCGCCTCCGGCGTGGCGCTGGGCTTCGACCGGCTGGTGATGCTGGCCACGGGCGCCCCGCGCCTTTCGGACGTGGTCTGGACCCCCAGCGCCTGAGGCCGCGCCGGGCCCGGCGGCTCGCATGGGCCAGAGGCGCCGGCGACGCGGGTTGACTTTCGACCCGCCATGCCCCACTTGCAACTCAACGTGTCCGTTCTGCCGCGTGAGCAGAGGGCCAGCCACCGACGGAAGCGTCGCGCGGCATCCGGGCCACAGGCGAACGTTGAACTTGTTTCCGACATCACGCGTGGAGGCAGCGCCGGGAGGCTTCGGACAGGGTGTCCGACGTCATCGATCCTGGTGCGCATCACACACTCGCCGGATGTTGTCCGGTGCTCACCGGGCAATATGTCCGGCGAAAGGGACTTATGACTTTTGAAGACCTGGGGCTCGCCCCCCGCCTTACCGCCCGCCTGACCGAGCTGGGCCTCGTCGATCCGACGCCGATCCAGCAAAAGGCGATCCCGGTCGCCATGGAAGGCCGCGACGTCATGGGCCTCGCCCAGACCGGCACCGGCAAGACCATGGCCTTCGGCCTGCCGCTTCTGCACGACCTCAACCGCCAGGGCCGCAATCCGGCTCCACGCCACGCGACCGGTCTTGTGCTGGCGCCCACGCGCGAGCTGGCCAAGCAGATCGCCGATAACCTTGCTGATCTGACCAAGGGCACGCACATGAAGGTCGTGCTGGTCGTCGGCGGCGGCTCCATCAAGCGGCAGATCGACCAGATGGCGCGCGGCGCCGATCTGTTGATCGCCACGCCGGGTCGCCTGATCGACCTGCTGGACCGCAAGGCCGTGAGCCTCGCCGCCACGCGGTTCCTGGTGCTGGACGAGGCCGACCAGATGCTCGACATGGGCTTCATCCATGCGCTGCGCCGGCTGGTGCCGCTGCTGCCGACCGAGCGTCAGACGATGCTGTTCTCGGCCACCATGCCGAAACTGATGGCCGACCTGTCCAAGCAGTTCCTCACCGACCCGGTGCGGATCGAGGTCTCGCCCCCCGGCAAGGCCGCCGACAAGGTCACGCAATGCGTGCACTTCGTCACCCAGTCCAACAAGCAGGCCCTGCTGATCGACCTTCTGTCCAAGCACCGGGGTGACCGCAGCCTCGTTTTCGCGCGGACCAAGCACGGCGCCGAGCGGCTGATGAAGAACCTCGACAAAGCCGGCTTCGACACCGCCTCGATCCATGGCAACAAGAGCCAGGGCCAGCGCGACCGCGCCATCAAGCAGTTCAAGGAAAACAAGATCGCCGTCCTGGTCGCCACCGACGTGGCCGCCCGTGGCATCGACATTCCGGGGATCGAGCAGGTCTACAACTACGATCTGCCCAACGTGCCCGAGAACTACGTCCACCGCATCGGCCGGACCGCCCGGAACGGCCTCGACGGCCAGGCCGTGGCCTTCTGTTCGGATGCCGAGATGAGCGAGCTGCGCGCGGTCGAAAAGGCGCTGGGCACCTCGATCCCGGTCGCCTCCGGCTCGCCGTGGGAGGCGCCCCGCGGGGCCGCCAAGCCGCGCGGTGGCAAGCCCAAGCCGCAGCAACAGCGCCGCCGTCGCCCCGAGAACCGCGGCCGCCCAGGCAACCGCCGCGCGGCCTGATCCGGCCAGCCTGACCGGACCCGAGCCCTGCGCCCACCCCCGGCGCAGGGCTTTTTCGTGCCTGCGGCCCCCCCCCGGGGGCGGACCCGCGCCCCCAGTCCCAGCTTTACCCCCGGCCGAGCGATTGCGATAACGTCCCGAACGGAGGAGCCCATGGTCGACATCGCCACCCGCGTCTGGAACCACAAGTGGAAGATCGACCCGATCGTCCGCTCGCTGATAGATACCGATTTCTACAAGCTGTTGATGTGCCAGTCGGTCTTCCGGAACCACCCGACCAAACAGGTCACCTTCTCGCTCATCAACCGGACCAGCGCGATCCGCCTGGCGGAGCTTGTCGACGAGGGCGAGCTGCGCGAGCAACTGGACCACATCCGTTCGCTCTCTCTCACCCGGGGGGAGAGCACGTGGCTGCGCGGCAACACCTTCTACGGCAAGCGCCAGATGTTCACGCCCGAGTTCATGGACTGGTTCGAGGGCTTCCGCCTGCCGCCCTACCACCTTGAAAAACGCGACGGCCAGTACGATCTGACGTTCGAGGGCAACTGGCCCGAGGTCATGCTGTGGGAGATACCCGCCCTCGCCGTCCTGATGGAGCTGCGCGGCCGCGCCGTGCTGCGCGACATGGGCCGGTTCGAACTTCAGGTGCTCTACGCCCGCGCCATGACCAAGCTGTGGGAAAAGGTGCAGATGCTGCGCCCGCTCGACGGGCTGAAGGTCGCCGATTTCGGCACCCGCCGGCGGCATTCCTTCCTGTGGCAGGATTGGGCCGTCCAGGCGATGTACGAGGGGCTGGGCAGCGCCTTCACCGGCACCTCGAACTGCCTGATCGCCAAGAACCGCGACCTCGAGGCGATCGGAACCAATGCCCACGAGATGCCGATGATCTACGCCGCCCTGGCCGAGGACGACGCTGCGCTGGCCCGTGCGCCCTACGACGTGCTGTCCGACTGGCACGAGGAACACGACGGCAACCTGCGGATCATCCTGCCCGACACCTACGGAACCGAGGGGTTCCTGCGGCGCGCCCCCGACTGGCTGGCGGGCTGGACCGGCATCCGCATCGACAGTGGCGACCCCGCCGAGGGCGCCGAGATCGCGATCCGCTGGTGGCGGTCCCGCGGCGAGGACCCGCGCGACAAGCTGGTGATCTTCTCCGACGGGCTGGACGCGGCCAAGATCGTGGAGCTGCACGCGCAATTTTTGGGCCGGGTCAAGGTCTCCTTCGGCTGGGGCACGATGCTGACCAACGACTTCCGCGGCCTCGCCCCGAACGAGGCGCTGGCCCCGTTTTCGCTCGTCTGCAAGGCGGTCTCCGCCGAGGGCCACCCCACGGTCAAGCTCTCCGACAACCCCCGCAAGGCGATGGGCCCGGAAAGCGAGATCGAGCGGTACAAGCGGGTGTTCGGGGTGGGCGAGCAGGTCGAGAGGGAGGTTGTGGTCTAGTCTTGTTTAGTCGCAGCCTCTCAGATCGAATGATTGAGCTTTCTGGAATAGTCGAGAAGCAAGGTGTGCCGGCTGAGGTGGCGCTCGACATCAGTGATGTTGAATGGCCGGATCCCATTGAGTTCGAGCCGGGGCAAGTCCAGATGGGGTATGACTCAGAACATAAACCTTACATCAGGATCAAAGATCAGGACCGTGACGTCGACAATGCACTTTGGTCCGTTGGGCTCAGGACTCATAGCCAAAAGATCACGGTTGCGGCGAGAGCAATGGCCGAGAGGAAGACCTTGGGACTTCGGTCATAGCGCGTGGCGACGCGCCTCCAGTCTTTCAAGCGTCCGAACATGATCTC
>NZ_FWFZ01000006.1 GCF_900172355.1 Roseisalinus antarcticus
AGACCAACGACGAGTGGACCGTGGCGCGGCGCTACATGTCGCTTGAAACCCTCGCCCGCGTCACAGACAATCCCACCGTCAGGCTGCCCGCCGTGGCCACCTGATCAAGCTCGAACCTCTCCGAGGGGCGGCGCTCCTACACCACCACCGGGGACACTATCACCAGGCTGTTCACGATCGCCGACCGGTCAAGGGGGCGGGGCCCGTCCACCACTCTGATCGCGGGTCGCAATTCTTGTCCATCCGCTACACCGAACGGCTGGGCGAGGCCGGCATTGAACCGTCCGTGGGCAGTGTCGGCGACAGCTCCGACAATGTCCTCGCCGAGACGATCAACGGTCCCTTCAGGGCAGAGGTCGGCCATCGGCGCGGGCCGTGGCGCACTTTCGAAGCCGTCGAACATGCCACCCTCGAATGGCTGGACTGGTTCAACAATCGCCGGCTGCCCGAGCCGATCGGAAACATCCCGCCTTCGGAAGCCGAGGCAAACTTCTACGTCGCTCTGGGAACTGAAGACATGGCTGCACAACCAACAAGAATCAGCCTCCGGCAAACCCGGTGCGGTTCAGAGGCGCAAGGATCGGAAATCCGTCAAGGCGGCATGAACTGCCCGAGTGCGGTCGGGATTTCTGGAAGCGTGTTCACAAATTGTCAGGCAGTCCGTGCGATCCCATTGGAGGATCCATGTTCTACTGCGTCAGTCCGGTCCCGTCCGTGTTGGCGCGAGCCGGGGATTATCAGGGCTGCGCGATCTTCCATCGGGGAACACGTCAAGAGATGAAACCGGAAAACCAGAAGTTTGAAACGCCGCGTATGTCGGGTCCGTCATCGACGGGCATCAATCTGGCCGCACATGGCGGCCCTGCGGCGGTCTCGCAAACCTGGGCCGGACCACGACTGCGGAGCTGTCTGATTTGAGAGTTTTCTCGATGTGCTGGAGACAAGTCGCCATGCTCTGGAGCTGCTGCAGAGGGGTCGGGTTCGGCCTGTGTACCGCGACGGACCATCCGGAAGGGGCCAGGCGGTGCCAGTCTCCGTGGCCGTTGCTCCAGTGTCTGCCAGATCGGATGATGAGAGGAGCCGCTTGCTTGGGCAAGGTGCGTCGGGTGTTGCGTGGCGATGCTTTGGGGCGGCCATCTTGCGATGGCTCCACAGGTCCGGCAGCCAAACAACAGCTGGCCACACTGCTCCGGAAGTACCCGGAGGCAGCCTTCGTCGCGCGAGGTTTGCCCGAAACAGATCGGACCAGGCGGTTCTTTCGTCCGTGGCAAGGCCATGGAATGCGGACCGGAGCGCTATGTCGGAGGTCTTGCGTCTCCGGCCAGAAACCATGGATACGCCGGCAGGCCATGACCACTCACGACGTGACGCGTGGACGTGGAGAGACAGGCAAGCAGCTGCACCAAAGCAAGCGTGACTGGCCCGACCGGATCAAGACATGTGCCCAGACAGTCGGCCATCATATCTCTGCTGATCTGGGGAGCTTCGCGTGAGACTTGTCCTTGCCCATACCTATCCTCTCCGCCGCACCCGTCGCGCCGCGGCGATGACGAAGGGCCGGGGCGTCGATCTGCTTGGCGTGGCCGCCGACCTGACCGAACTCTACACGGCCGCCGAACACCTCGTCCCCGAGACGGTGCTTTTGTCTGAAGACATGACTACCGTGCCGGAATTCGAGGTCATGCGAGCCCTGTTCTCGGCCCTCAATATCTCCTGTGTCCTGTTGCGGGAGCGTCCGGCGAACGGCGACAACCCCATGAGCCGGGGCTTGCCCGTGGTCTCACCGGTGGATGATCCGGACCGGTTCATCTCGCACGTCCGACAGGCGGCGGCGACCAAGGTCGGGCGCATGCCCGGCAAGGCAGCCGCCCCGACCGCAAAGGCCACGACACGCCCGCAGGTCGTGCGGCCGGCTGTCCGCGGACAGGTTTTCCGCGACAAGAGCCTGATCATGGTCGGGGCCTCGACGGGCGGGGTTGATGCGCTGATCTCGGTCCTCGGCGCATTTCCGAAGGATTGCCCGCCGACCCTCGTGGTCCAGCATACCGGGGGCAAATTCGCCGCCAGCCTGATCCGGCTCCTCGCCGGGCGATGTGCGGCGCAGGTCGTCGCGGCCGAAGACGGCGCGGTGCCCGACCGGGGTCATATCTACCTGATGCCGGATGGCGACGCGCATCTTGCGCTTGCGGCAGGTGCATCGCCGCGCATGACACGCGACACGGCTCCGGCGGTCGGCGGCCACCGCCCCGCGATCGACGTGCTCTTCAGATCGGGGCGACCGTTCGCGGCGCATGTCGCGGCCGCAATCCTGACCGGCATGGGGCGGGACGGGGCGGCCGGCATGCTGGAACTTTCAAGGGCCGGGGCGACGACCATCGCACAGGACGAGGCGACCTCCATCGTCTACGGCATGCCGCGCGTCGCCTGGGAAATCGGGGCCGCCGGCAAGCGGCTGCCCGTCGACAGGATCGGGCATGCCTTGCTGGCGGCCTGCACGGCCCTTCCGGCCGGGTCGCGGTAGAAGGATAAGTCATGAGGCCATTTGAAGAGACGTCCGATCGCGCGGCGGATCGTTCGATGCCCCCCGATGCCGGGGGGCGAACCATCACGGTCATCCAAGGCGATCTGGCCATTTCGGCCGACCCGAAGGTGACCATTTCGACGGTTCTCGGCTCCTGCGTGGCGGTCTGCATGTTCGAGGAAAACGTCCGGATCGGCGGCATGAACCATTTCCTGCTTCCGGGGGAGGGCGGCGGAAACGGGACCCAACGCTATGGCGTCCACCTGATGGAACTCTTGATCAACGGTTTGCTGAAGGCCGGCGCATCGCGGGCACGCCTGCGGGCCAAGATCTTCGGCGGGGCCCGCATGTCCGACAACCTGCGCGATATCGGACGCGGCAACGTGGATTTCGCGCAGAGCTTCCTGTTGCGCGAGGGAATCCCGATCCTGTCCGAACATGTCGGCGGCCGGCAGGCCCGCCGGCTGAAATTCAACCCGACGACCGGCGCAGTGCAGCAATTGCTGGTCAGCGGGATCGAGGATGTGGCGGCAGCCCCTCCGCCAAGGCCGGTCCCCAAACCCGACATCACGTTGTTCTAGGCGCTTGCCCGAAGACGGGCAGCCCTTGGCAATCGCGACAGAATAGGCATTGTTCGGATCTGCCCGGTCAGGAGGTGCCCTTGGCGAAACGGCCAACCATCGCGGACGTTGCCCGCGCCGCGGGTGTCAGCCCGGCGACGGTGGACCGTGTGCTCAACGGACGCGAGCGCGTGCGCGAAGAGACCGCCCGCCGTGTCTATGACACGGCCGTGGCCATCGGCTACCACGCATCGGGGCTGATCGCGCAGCGGATGGGGGAGGATCTGCCACGGATGCGCTTCGGCTTCGTGCTCAGCAAGGCGCGTCAGTCCTTCTATCGCACCCTGGCGGCAGAGCTGGAGGCGGTCGTCGCCCAGGCCGACGGCATCCGGGGGCAGTGCGAGATCGCCTATGCCCCCTCGCAATCGCCCGCCGACATCGCGGCAGAGATCGTCCGGATGCGGGGACGGGTGGACGCCATCGCGGCCTGCTCGGTGGCACATCCCGATTTGACCGAGCTTGTCGGCGATCTGAAACGCGACGGCATTCCCACCTTCGCGTTGATGAACGATTTCGCGCAGGGCGTCCGCCATGCCTATGTGGGTCTCAACAATCTCAAGGTAGGCCGGATCGCGGCCCAGATGTTGTCGCTGGCCAGCCGGCCGGGAAAGATCGGCATCTTCGTCGGCGGGTTCCGCTGGCACGGGCATGAGCTGCGCGAAACTGGACTTCGGTCCTATTTCCGCGAAAACGCGCCTGCCTTCAACGTGCTGGACACGTTCGTCAACCTCGAGACCCGACAGCTGACCTATGAGGCGACGCTCGATCTGTTGAACCGGCACCCGGGCATCGTAGGGATCTACTGCGCCGGCGGCGGAATGGAAGGCGCGATCGCGGCCCTGCGCGAGGCGCGAAAACCCAAGGAAGTGGCCCTCGTCGTCAACGAACTCACACCCGAAAGCCGGGCAGGGCTGACGGACGGATATGTGACCCTCGTGATCTCGACACCTGTCCCGACGCTGTGCCGGGATCTGGTGAAATTGATGCGCGAAGCCGTGCAAGAGGGCCCCTCGGACCTGACACGCCAGGTCTTCCTGCGTCCGGACCTGATCCTCGCCGAGGTCATATGATGATGGAATTTCGTCAGAGACCTTGATTGGTTTTCGGCACGGATGAGACAGTCCCGGCGCGGCCGGATTGACAACGCGGTCTCCGCCCAGCAACGCTCCTGCCCATGCGGCGCGAGCTGCTGCGAGGGTCGCCCTGGCGACCCGAGGGAGGAAATCGCAAAGAGTGCGGCCGCCGCAGGCCGGGCCCGACCGGGCCCTGGGACTGTCGATGCGGGGCTGCGACCTGGGCCCGGCAATGCGGGAAAGTTGAGATGAAGTCTCTTGATGCAATCACGATTGGCCGCTCCTCGGTCGATCTTTACGGCGGCCAGGTCGGCGGGCGGCTCGAGGACATGCGCGGTTTCGACAAGTATATCGGCGGCTCGCCCACCAATATCGCCTGCGGCACGGCGCGGCTCGGGCTGAAATCGGGGCTGATCACCCGGGTCGGCAACGAGCATATGGGTCGTTTCATCCGCGAGCAGCTCGCCCGCGAGGGGGTCGATACGCGGGGAGTGATCACGGATCCCGAGCGGCTGACCGCGCTGGTCCTGCTGGGGATCCGCGACGAAGAGCAGTTTCCGCTGATCTTCTACCGCGAGAATTGCGCCGACATGGCCCTGAGCGAGGCCGACATTGACGAGGGTCTGCTTTCGGACACTCGTTCGGTTGTCGCGACGGGCACCCATCTCAGCCATCCCCGGACCGAGGCCGCGGTGGTCAAGGCCCTGCGACTGGCGCGGGCGCACGGGGCGCTGACGGCGCTCGACATCGACTATCGCCCGAACCTTTGGGGGCTTGCCGGGCACGACGCTGGCGAGAGCCGCTTCATCGAGAGCGCGGCCGTGACCGCCAAGCTGCAATCCCACCTGCATTTCTTCGACCTCATCGTCGGCACCGAAGAGGAATTCCACATCGCCGGTGGCACCACCGACACCGTCGCGGCGCTGCGCAATGTGCGCGAGGTCTCGGGCGCGACGCTCGTCTGCAAGCGGGGGCCGATGGGAGCGGTGGCGTTCGCCGGACCGATCCCCGACAGCCTTGACGACGGCGAGGCGGGGCCCGGCTTTCCGATCGAGGTCTTCAATGTCCTGGGCGCGGGCGACGGGTTCATGTCCGGCCTGCTCAAGGGCTGGCTTGACGGTGCCGCCTGGCCGGTCGCGCTGAAATATGCCAATGCCTGCGGGGCCTTGGCGGTGTCGCGTCATGGCTGCACGCCGGCCTACCCGTCCTGGGACGAGCTGCAGTTCCTGCTGGAGCGCGGCGTCAAGGTCCCGGCGCTTCGCAAGGACGAGGCGCTTGAACAGGTGCATTGGTCAACCAATCGCAAGCCGGAGTGGGAAACCTTGCGCGTTTTCGCCTTCGATCACCGCGCTCAGCTTGAGGAAATGCCAGGAGCCGACGCCGAAAAGATCGGACGTTTCAAGGAGATGTGCCTGACCGCGCTGAACCGCGTGGCGCAGGGGCGGCCGGGATACGGGCTCTTGTGCGATGGCCGCTACGGTCGGCGGGCGCTCTACCGGGCAGCGGGGACGGGCCTCTGGATCGGGCGCCCGGTGGAATTGCCCGGCTCCCGCCCGTTGCGGTTCGAGCCGGAGATCGGGCCGGACCTCGGCGGGCTGGCGGAATGGCCGTCCGAGCATGTGGTCAAGGTCCTGTGCTTTTGTCACCCCGACGACGACGCCGAAACCTGGGCCGAGCAGGAGGCGGCGATCCTGCGGCTTTTCCGCGCCAGCCGTCGCAACCGGCTAGAACTGCTGCTGGAGGTCATCCCTTCGCAAGTCGGACAGGTGTCCGAGGGCACCGTGGCCGCCATCGTCGAGCGGATCTACGCCCTCGGCGTCCATCCCGATTGGTGGAAGCTGGAGCCGATGACCTCCGAGGCGGCCTGGCAGGCGACCTGCGCGGCGATCTCGCGCCACGATCCCCATTGCCGGGGGATCGTGCTGCTGGGGCTAGCGGCCAGCGAGGAGGCTCTTGGGGCGTCGTTCGACGCGGCCGTGTGCCATCCGATGGTCAAGGGGTTCGCCGTCGGCCGCACGATCTTCGCGGAGGCGGCAGGGGGCTACATGGCCGGAACTCTGGATGAAGCCGACGCAATCACGCAAATGTCCGAAATCTATCAGCGCCTCTGTCTCCGCTGGGACAGGGCCTGCGCAAAGGCGAGGGAAGCCGCATGACCAAAACCATTCGATTGACCGCAGCGCAGGCGATGGTCCGCTACCTTGCCGCGCAGAAGACCCCTGAAGGCGACACCTTCATCGCCGGCTGCTGGGCGATTTTCGGGCACGGCAATGTCGCGGCCCTGGGCGAGGCGCTGCACGGCGTGCGCGACGTGCTGCCGACCTACCGGGGCCACAACGAGCAAAGCATGACCCACGCGGCCATCGCGTATGGCAAGCAATTGCAGCGGCGCCGCGCCATGATGGTGACAAGCTCGATCGGCCCCGGGGCGACCAACATGGTCACCGCCGCCGCGCTGGCCCATGTGAACCGCCTGCCAGTCCTGCTGGTGCCGGGCGATGTTTTCGCCAACCGCGCCCCCGACCCCGTGCTGCAGCAGGTCGAGAGCTTCGGCGACGGTACGGTCAGCGCCAATGATTGCTTTCGCCCGGTAAGCCGTTATTTCGACAGGATTTCCCGACCCGAGCACCTGTTGACCGCGCTGCCGCGCGCGATGCGGGTGATGACCGATCCGGCGGATTGCGGGCCGGTGACGCTGGCCTTCTGCCAGGACGTGCAGGCCGAGGCCCATGACTGGCCGGTCGCGTTCTTCGCCGAACGGACCTGGACCATGCGCCGCCCCCAGCCCGACCCGGACGAGCTGGCGCAGGTGGCCGAGACCCTGCTGGCCGCGGCCCGCCCGGTGATCCTGGCCGGTGGCGGGGTGCATTATTCGGATGCGACCGACGCGCTGAAGACGTTCGCCGAGACCCACGGCATCCCCGTGGTCGAGACCCAGGCGGGCAAATCCTCGCTGCCGTGGGACCATCCGCTGAACCTCGGGCCCGTGGGTGTCACGGGCGCGAGCTCGGCCAACGACACCTGCGCCGAGGCGGATCTGGTGTTGGGCGTGGGCTCGCGGTTCCAGGATTTCACCACCGGAAGCTGGGCGCTGTTCCAGTCCGCCAAGACGCTGGTTTCGTTGAATGTGAACGCCTATGACGCGATGAAACACGGGGCGCTGCCGCTGATGGCGGACGCCAGGGCCGGGTTGACGGCGCTGTCCGCCGAACTCGGGTCCAGAAAGTGGCAGATGTCCGTTTCCGACCGAAAAGCGGCCTGGTTCGAGAAGGTTGACCCACTCACCGCCGCGCCCGGGGACGGCAACGCACTGCCCTCCGACATGCAGGTCGTGGGCGCCGTGCAGCGGTCGGCCGGCCCGGATACGGTCGTCATGTCGGCGGCCGGCACCATGCCGGGCGAATTGCACAAGCTCTGGAAGGCCGGGCGGCCCCGGTCCTATCACATGGAATACGGCTTCAGCTGCATGGGCTACGAGATCGCCGGCGCCATCGGCATCAAGCTCGCCGAGCCTGAGAGCGACGTGGTCTGCATGATCGGTGACGGCTCCTACATGATGATGAACAGCGAGCTGGCGACGGCGGCGATGATGGGCGTCAAGATCACGCTGGTCATCTCGGACAACCGCGGCTTCGGCTGCATCAACCGCCTGCAGGTCGGCACCGGCGGCGCCGAGTTCAACAACCTGCTCGACCATGCCACCCACAAGAACCCGAGCCAAATCGACTTCGTCCAGCATGCGGCCTCCATGGGGGCGGTCGCGGTCAAGGCGGGCAACATCGCCGAGCTCGAGGACGCGCTGCGCGAGGCGCGGGATGCGACCGGGCCCTTCGTCGTGGTGATCGACACCGACCCCTATCCCTCCACCCCGCACGGCGGCCATTGGTGGGAGGTCGCGGTGCCCGAGGTCTCTGTCCGGGAAGAGGTGAAAGCCGCCCGGCAAGAGTATGAAACAGCGAAGAAAAACCAGGTGACCGCATGATCCGCTATGGCACGAACCCGATCGCCTGGTCGAACGACGACGACCCCAAGCTCGGCGGCCATATCCCGCTGGAGCAATGCCTCGACGAGACCGCGCAGATCGGCTTTGACGGGATCGAGAACGGCAACAAGTTTCCGCGGGACCCTGCTGAGCTGAAGGCGGTGCTGAAGCCGCGCGGGCTGCAGTTCGTCTCCGGCTGGACCTCGCTCGACCTGCTGGAGCTGAGCGTGGATGAGCAGAAGGCCAGGATCCAGGGCGATATCGACCGGCTCAAGGCGATGGGCTGCAGCGTGGCGATCGCCTGCGAGACCTCGAACACGGTCCACGGCGCGGCCACCCCGCTCAGCCGCAAGCCGGTGCTGGCAGAGGATCAATGGGCGGAGTTTGGGGCCAAGGTCGAGGCGATCGCCGAATGGACCGGCGCCCAGGGCCTGCCGCTGGTCTACCATCCCCACATGGGCACCGTCGTCGAGACCCCGGAAGAGATCGACCGCTTCCTGCAGGTCACCGGCCCGGCCACCAGATACCTGTTCGATAGCGGACACGTGTATTTCGGCGGCGGCGATCCGGTGGCCATCCTGGACCGTCATATCGACCGTGTGGGCCATTTCCACGCCAAGAACGTCCGCCGTGAGATCATGGATCAGGTCCGGTCGGAGGATCTGTGCTTTCTCGACGGGGTGCGCCGCGGGGTCTTTACCGTGCCGGGCGATCCAGAGGGGTCGATCGACTTTGCCCCGCTGATCGCGATCCTCGCCCGCGCCCGCTATGACGGCTGGATCGTCATCGAAGCCGAGCAGGATCCGGACCTGCGGAACCCGCTGGAATACCAGACCCTTGGACTTGGAACCCTCAAGAACCTGGCTGCCGACGCGGGGCTCGCGGCATGAAGCTGATCGAGCTGCGCCACCCGTTCTTTCGGCCTCGCTGGCGACGGGTGGCGGTGACGGTGGTCTGCCTGGGCTGGTCCGTGGTGGAGTTCTCTGGCGACAACACGTTCTGGGGCATGCTGTTCGGGGCCATCGGGCTCTTGTGCCTCTACGAATTCTTCATCGTGTATGATGAGGCAAATTACACCGAGCCCGACAAGGAGGACGATCCATGACCGATCTTTTGCGCCGCCCCCGGGGCACGAGTGGCAAGGTTCACGACATCACCGCCGAGGATGCGGGCTGGGGCTATGTCGGCTTCGGCCTCCACCGTCTGGCGCCGGGCGAGACGGCGGCCGAGGCCACGGGCGACCGCGAGGTGATCCTTGTGCTGGTCGAGGGCAAGGCCCGGATCGCCGCGAACGGGCAGTCCTACGGCGAGCTCGGTGAGCGCATGAGCGTCTGGGAGGCGACCTTGCCGGCGGCGGTCTACGTCCCGGGTGGCGGCGAGTGGAGTGCGGAGGCGACCACCGACTGCACCCTGGCCGTCTGCACGGCGCCCGCGACCGGGGACCTGCCGGCCCAGGTGATCGGGCCCGAGGGCATCGACCAGGTGGTGCGCGGCAAGGGCGCCAACACCCGTTTCATCCACCCGATCGCCATGGAGGAGCGCGACGTCGCGGGCTCTCTGCTCGTGACCGAGGTCTATACGCCTGCGGGCAATTGGTCGTCCTACCCGCCGCACCGCCATGACGAGGACGATTTTCCCGACATGACCTACCTGGAAGAGACCTATTACCACCGTCTGAACCCGTCACAGGGCTATGGCCACCAGCGGGTCTTTACCGAGGACGGCAGCCTGGACGAGACGATGTCGGTGCACGATCACGACGTGGTGCTTGTGCCGAAGGGCCATCACCCCTGCGGCGCCCCCTACGGCTACGAGATGTATTACCTCAACGTCATGGCGGGGCCGCTGCGCAAATGGCGGTTCCGCAACCATCCCGACCACGACTGGATCGCCAGGCGAGACGCCTGAGCCAGAGCTAGAGAAAGCCCATGTGCCGCAGCGCCTGTTCCGCGGCGGCCTTGCGGCGCGGATCGTCGCTCAGCATGTCGGCATTCAGCGCCTGGATGATCGGTGTCAAGGTCTTTTCGGCGATCGACGTCCGCACGAAACGCGGGACCCTCTCTGCCGGAATGCGTGTTACGATGTCGGCGGCATCGTGCGCGGATGAAAGCGCGTCGTACATGGTCGCCATCCTGTCGATCTGATTCCCCACACCGAAAGCGTAGCGCCGCCCGCGCCTTTCGTCGTCAGAAAAGAATCCGGTCGCTTGAGGGCGTTGGCCGAAGGGCAGAGGCGCGGGGCCGCTCAGGTGATGACGTCGGGCCCTTCGCGGCCGGTTTCCGACCGGACGCGCGACAGCTCTTCGGCGGCGGCGATGATCGGGCCAAGCGCCTCTTGCGGGTCTCGGTCCATCCCGGCCGGGTCGATCTCCAGCCGTTCGAGGTAGACGCGGATCGTGGCGCCCTCCGTGCCCGTGCCCGACAGGCGGAACACGGCGCGGCCGCCGCCCTCGAAATAGATCCGGATGCCCTGGTTCTTCGACACGGAGCCGTCGACCGGATCGGTGTAGGAGAATTCGTCGGCCCCGGTGATCTTCAGCCCGCCGGCCGTCTGCCCGGCCATGTCGCCGAGCCGGGCGCGCATGCTGTCCACCAGGCCGTTGGCCATGTCGCTGTCCACCGCCTCGTAATCGTGGCGGGAATAGTAATTGCGCCCGTAGCGCGCCCAGTGATCGGACATCAGCCGCGCGACGGATTGCTTCGTCTCGGCCAGGACGTTGAGCCACAAAAGCACCGCCCAGAGGCCGTCCTTCTCGCGGACATGGTTGGAGCCGGTCCCCGCACTCTCTTCACCGCAGAGGGTGGCGCGGCCCGCATCCAGCAGGGTGCCGAAGAATTTCCAGCCGGTGGGCGTCTCGAAGACGTCGATGCCCATCTTCTCGGCCACGCGGTCGACGGCGGCCGAGGTCGGCATCGACCGGGCGACCCCGGCCAGCCCGTCCTTGTAGGCGGGCGCGAGATGGGCGTTGGCGGCGAGCACGGCGAGGCTGTCCGAGGGCGTGATGTAGCAGCCCTTGCCGACGATCATGTTGCGGTCGCCGTCCCCGTCCGAGGCCGCGCCGAAATCGGGCGCGTCGGGGCTCATCATCAGGTCCATCAGATCCTTGGCCCAGATCGGGTTCGGGTCGGGGTGGCCGCCGCCGAAATCGGGCAGGGGGGTCCCGTTGACGACCGATCCGGGCGCCGCGCCCAGGGTCTCTTCGAGGATCGCCTTGGCATAGGGGCCGGTCACCGCGTGCATCGCGTCGAACCGCAGGCTGAAGCCCGAGGAGAGCAGCGCCTTGATGGCGTCGAAATCGAAAAGCTCCTCCATCAGGGCCGCGTAATCCGTCACCGGGTCGATCACCTCGATGGTCATGTGGCCCAGGGTTTCGGTCCCGATGGTGCCGAGGTCGATGTCCTGTGCCTCCGAGATCATGTAGGACGTGATCTCGGTCGTGCGGGCATAGATCCGGTTGGTCACGCCCTCGGAGGCCGGCCCGCCGTTCGGACCGTTGTATTTCAGGCCGAAATCCTCGTCGGGGCCGCCGGGATTGTGGCTCGCCGACAGGATCAGCCCGCCGTCGGTGCCGCGCTTGCGGATCAGATGCGAGGCGGCCGGGGTCGACAGGATACCACTCTGGCCGACGATGGCGCGCGCCGCGCCGTTGGCTGCCATCATCCGCAGGATCACCTGGATCGCGCGCTCGTTGAAATAGCGCCCGTCGCCGCCGACCACGAGGGTCTTGCCGACCACGCCGCCGATGCCGTCGAAGATGGATTGCACATAGTTTTCAAGGAAATGCGGCCCCATGAAGACATGCGTCTTCTTGCGCAGCCCCGATGTCCCCGGCTTCTGCCCCGGGATCGGGCTGGTCTCCACCTTGATCGTGCTCATGGGGTCCTCCTCAGGCCTTCGTCAGTATCAGGGCCACGACGGAATTCGCGTGGACCTCGAGCGGTTCGGTGACCGCGAACGGCCCCAACGAAGGGTCCGCCGTATCCAGTTCGCGCATCCAGATCCAGCCGTCGCGCGGCGAGGGCAGGTTGACCGTCAGCGCGTCGCCGACATTGAAGACCGACATGATGGCGTATTCAAGCGTCGCGTATTCGGGCGTGCCCGAGGCGGTACGCATTTCGGCGATGAGATGGCGGAGGTTCGGGTCGAGCCAGTCGGCCTCGGTCATCTCCGAGCCGTCGGACTTGCGCCAGAACAGGTCCGGCACCCCGTCCACCAGCCGTTCATGGGCATGCAGGAACCGCTTTTGCCGCAGGATCGGGTGGTTCTTGCGGAAGTGTATGATCTGACGGGCGAACTTGAGGAAATTCTCGTCGTGCCCCTCCCAGTTGACCCAGCCGATCTCGTTGTCCTGGCAATAGGCGTTGTTGTTGCCGCCCTGGCTGTTGCCCAGCTCGTCCCCCGCCAGCAGCATCGGCGTGCCCTGGCTGAGCATCAGCGTGGCCAGCATGTTGCGCCGGCGCCGGGTGCGCATGTCGTTGATCGCCGGGTCCTTGGTCGGCCCTTCGATCCCGCAATTGTCGCTCGCGTTGTGGCTGTGGCCGTCGGAATTGTTCTCGGCGTTGGCCTCGTTGTGCTTGTGATTGTAGCTGACGGTGTCCATCAGCGTGAACCCGTCGTGACAGGTCAGGAAGTTGACCGAGGCCGTCGCCGCCCGCCGGTCCTGGTCGAATTTCAGCGACGAGCCCGAGATCCGCGCGGCGAGCTCCGCCACCATGCCGGCGTCGCCGCGCCAATAGCTGCGCACCTGGTCGCGGTACTTGTCGTTGTGCTCGCCCCAGGGGTTCGGGAAAGCGCCCAGCTGATAGCCGCCGGGCCCCACGTCCCACGGCTCGCCCATCAGCTTGACCCGCGACAGGACCGGGTCCTGCCGCAGCGCCTGGAAGAACGGCGCGTCCCGGTCGAAGCCCTCCGACGTCCGCCCCATCGAGGCGCCGAGATCGAAGCGGAACCCGTCGACATGGTAGGTCTCCACCCAGTGCCGCAGCGAATCCATCACCATCCGCAGCACCATCGGGTGCTCGATATTGAGCGAATTGCCGGTGCCGCTGTCGTTGATGTAGTAGCGCGCACTCTCGGCCAGCCGGTAATAGCAGAAGTTGTCGAGGCCCCGGAAGCTGAGCGTCGGGCCCAGCTGGTTGCCCTCGCCGGTGTGGTTGTAGACCACGTCGAGGATCACCTCGATGCCCGCGGCGTGGAACCGGCGGACCATCTCCTTGATCTCGGAGGTCTGCCCATTGGTCATGTACCGCGGCTCGGGCGCGAAAAAGCCGATGCTCTGATAGCCCCAGTAATTGGTGAGCCCCTTGGAGATCAGGTGCTCGTCATTCAGAAACGCGTGGATCGGCAGGATCTGGATCGCGGTGACCCCCAGACAGGTCAGGTGCTCCAGCATCGGATCCGAGGCCAGGGCCATGTAATTCCCGGGGTTTTCGACCTTCGGATGCTGCATCGTCAGGCCCTTGACGTGGGCCTCGTAGAGGATGGTCTGCTCCATCGGCGTGTCGGGCGGGGTGTCGCCCTGCCAGTCGAAATCGTCCTGGTCCACGGTCACCACGCAGCGCGGCATGTGCGGGGCGCTGTTGCGGGTGTCGAAGGTCAGGTCGCCGTGCTTGGCGCTGACGTCATAACCGAAGACCGCGCCGGTCCATTTGGGATGCCCCGTCAGGCGCCGCGCATAGGGATCGAGCAGCAGCTTGTGCGGGTTGAACCGGTGCCCCTCGTCCGGCCGGTAGGGCCCATGCGCCCGGTAGCCGTAGTGCTGGCCGGGCTGCAACCCCTCGACATAGCCGTGCCAGATATGCCCGTCGCATTCGGGAAGGACGATGTTCAGCGTCTCTTCGCCGGTTTCGTCGAAGAGGCAGAGGGTCATCTTTGTTGCGTGCTGCGAGAACACCGCAAAATTGACCCCGCCACCATCGAAGGTGGCCCCCATTGGATAGGGCCTTCCGGCCTGGACGCTGACATTTCCGCTCATGAGTCAGCCTTTTAGGCTGTCGTAGAGCGCTGCATAGGCCTTTGCGGAATTCTCCCAGCCCACGGGCTGAGACATGGCGTTTTTTTGCATTTGTGCCCATATCTTGGGCGCTTCCCACAGGTCGCAAAGTCTATCCAGGGCTCCCGACAGCGCCTCGGTCGTGGTCGGGCTGAATTGCAGGCCGGTGGCCACGCCCTTGTCCAGTGCCGCGGGCGAGGCGTTGATGACCGTATCGGCAAGCCCGCCGGTCAGCGCGACCACCGGAATCGTGCCGTAGCGCAGGCCGTAAAGCTGGGTCAGGCCGCAGGGCTCGAACCGCGAGGGCACGAGGATGGCATCCCCGCCGGCGATCAGCCGGTGGGCCAGCGCCTCGTCATAGCCGATGCGGACGGCGACGTTGCGGTCGCCCGCCGCGGCGTGGAACGCATATTCCAGCCCCGCATCGCCGGAGCCCAGCAGCGCCAGCTGCCCGCCGCGCCCCAGCAGGGTGCCCAGGGCGCCCTGCAGCAGGTCGAACCCCTTCTGCTCGGTCAGGCGGCTGACCACGACACAAAGCGGCCCGTCGGACTCGGGCAGGCCCATGGCCTTGCGCAACGCAGTCTTGTTGCGCCCCTTGCCCTTGGCGGTCTTGTAGGGCGCGATCAGCGGATCGGTCGCGGGGTTCCAGGTGTCCTTGTCGATCCCGTTCAGGACGCCGGACAGGTCCGACCGCCGCGCCCGCATCACGCCGTCGAGCCCCATGCCGAACTCGGGGCGCATCAACTCCGCCGCGTAAGTCGGTGAGACGGTTGTCAGTTTCGTGGCCCAGACCAGCCCGGCCTTCAGGGCGCTGACCTGGCCCCAGAACTCGAATCCGTCCGGTGTGAAATCGTCGAGGTCAAGCCGCATGGCCGGGACCTTGGTTGGCGGCGCGAGGCCGTGGAAGGCGATATTGTGGATCGTCAGGATCGTCGGGATGCCGCTGTCGCGCAGGTAATAGGGGACCAGCCCGGCCTGCCAGTCGTGGCAATGCACGAGATCGGGCCGCCAGCTGCCGGTCTGCGCCAGCGTGGCCGCGACCCAGGAGAGCGCCGCGAAGCGTTCGGGATTGTCCGGCCAGTCGCGCCCGTCGTGGCCCAGATAGATCGAGCCCGCCCGGTCGAACAGATGCGGCGCGTCCAGCACCAGCAGGTCGAGCGCCCCGAGCTTGCCGGCCAGCACCCGCGCGGGCCCGCCCATGAGGTCGGGCTCCTTCAGGACGGTCCGGGTCTTTCCCAGCGCCTTGATGACGGCGGGATAGCCGGGCAGCAGGGTCTTCACCTCGATCCCGAGGTCGCCAAGCGCCCCGGGAAGGGCCCCCGCCACATCCGCCAGCCCGCCGGTCTTGACCAGCGGGGCGCATTCGGAGGTGACGGAGAGGATCTTCATTGTGCGGCCGTCCACTTGTCCACCATCGGCTGGGTGATGAGGGTGACGCCGCTGTCGGAGACGCGGAAGAACTTGCCGTCCTCGGCGGGATCCTCGCCGACCACCATCCGTTCGGGGATGACGACGCCGCTGTCGATGACCACCTTGCGCAGGCGCGCGGAGCGGTTGACCACCACCCGCGGCAGCACCACCGCCTGGTCGAGCACCGCGAAGGAATTGGTGTGCACATTGGTGAACATCAACGAATTGCGAACCTCGGTGCCCGAGATGATGCAGCCGCCCGACACCATGGACGAAATCGCGATGCCGCGGCGGTCACGCTCGTCATGGATGAACTTCGCGGGCGGGACGCTCTCGGAATAGGTCCAGATCGGCCACCTGCGGTCCCAGAGGTCGAGCTCGGGGGTGAAATCGGTCAGGTCGATGTTGGCCTGCCAGAAGGCGTCGACGGTGCCCACGTCCTTCCAGTAGGCCGGGGCGCCCTCGTCGCGCACGCAGCTGTCGTCGAAGCGGTGGGCCATGGCCTTGCCGTTCTTGACGATGCCGGGGATCAGGTCGTTGCCGAAATCGTGGCTGGAATTCGGGTCCTCGCTGTCCTTCAGCAGCAGCTCGCGCAGGAATTTCCACGAGAAGACATAGATGCCCATGGACGCCAGGGCGACGCTCGGATCGTCCGGGGTTCCGGGCGGATCGGCGGGCTTTTCCAGGAAATCGGTAATCTGGCCGTTGGCATCGGTCGCCATGACGCCGAAGGCGGTCGCCTCCATCCGCGGCACCGTGAGACACCCGATGGTGACATCGGCCTTGGTCTCGACGTGCTGACGGATCATGATCTCGTAATCCATCTTGTAGATGTGGTCGCCGGCCAGGATGATGACATAGTCGACGTCATAATCGTCAACGATATCAAAGTTTTGCGTGACGGCGTCGGCGGTGCCGCGATACCATTCCTCGCCGCCCATGCGCTGTGATGCGGGCAGGATGTCAAGAAATTCGTTGCGCTCGGCCCGGAAGAAGTTCCAGCCGCGCTGACAATGGCGGATCAGGCTGTGCGCCTTGTATTGTGTCGCCAGCGCCATCTTGCGAATGCCGGAGTTCATCGCGTTCGACAGCGCGAAGTCGATGATCCGCGCCTTGCCGCCGAAATAGACCGCCGGCTTGACCCGCCGGTCCGTCAGCTCCTTGAGACGGGATCCGCGCCCTCCCGCCAGAACGAATGCCATCGAGCGCTGGGTGAGTCGTCTGCTGTCTTCCATCGTATCCTCCCTTAGTTGCCCCGTCTCAGGCGAGGCTGAACATCACCGTCGCCAGACCAGGCAGGGTGATGGAAATCGAGTGATCGCGGCCATGGGCGGGGGTGGCCGTGGCCTCGACGCCCCCGAGGTTGCCGCGATTGCCGCCACCGTAGGCCTCGGCGTCGGTGTTGAGTGTCTCGGCCCAGTGCCCGGCCGACGGCACGCCCACGCGGAAGCCCGTCCGCTCCATCGGGGTGAAGTTGCACACCACGAGGACCGGCGGATCGCCGTCCGCGCCCTTGCGCAGGAAGCTGAGCACGGATTGATCCGCATTGGCATGGTCGACCCATTCGAACCCCTCGGGCTCGCAATCCTTGGCATGCAGCGCCGGCGTCTCGCGGTAGACCCGGTTGAGATCGCGCACCAGCGACTGGACCCCCTTGTGCGGCGCCGTGTGGGCCGCCTCCCAATCCAGCTGCCGGTCATGGTTCCATTCGGCGGGCTGGCCGAACTCCGTGCCCATGAATAGCAGTTTCTTGCCCGGGTGCCCCCACATGAAGCCGTAATACGCCCGCAGATTTGCAAATTTCTGCCATTCGTCCCCGGGCATCTTTTCCAGCATGGAGCCTTTGCCATGCACCACCTCGTCATGGCTGATCGGCAGGATGAAGTTTTCGGAAAAAGCCCAGCTGATCGTGTTCGTCATCTGGTGATGGTGATACTTGCGGTGGATCGGCTCGCGGCTGATGTAGTCGAGCGTGTCGTTCATCCAGCCCATGTTCCACTTGAACCCGAAGCCCAGCCCGCCGGCATCGACCGGGGCCGAGACCCCGGGGTAGGAGGTCGATTCCTCGGCCACCGTCATGATGCCGGGCTGATCGCCGTAGACCAGCGTGTTCATCCGCTTGAACAGCTCGATCGCTTCGAGGTTCTCGCGGCCGCCGTACTTGTTGGGCACCCACTCGCCCTCGTTGCGCGAGTAATCGCGGTAGAGCATCGAGGCCACCGCATCCACGCGCAGCCCGTCCACGTGGTATTCGTCCAGCCAATAGAGGGCGTTGGCCACCAGGTAATTCGCCACCTCGCGGCGGCCGTAATTGTAGATCAGGGTGTTCCAGTCCTGGTGGAAGCCTTCGCGGGGGTCGGCATGTTCATAGAGTGCCGTGCCGTCGAACCGGCCGAGCCCGTGGGCGTCGGTGGGGAAATGTCCCGGCACCCAGTCCAGCAGAATGCCGAGCCCGGCCTTGTGCGCCGCTTCCACGAGATCGCGGAATTCATGCGGCGGGCCGAACCGGATGGTCGGGGCGAACATGCCCACCGGCTGATAGCCCCAGGACCCGTCGAAGGGGAATTCGCTGACCGGCAGGAACTCCATGTGGGTAAAGCCCATGTCCTTGACATAGGCCACCAGATCCGTCGCCAGCTCCTTGTAGGAAAACGGGCGTCCGCCCTGATCGAAGCGGCGATTCCACGAGCCCAGGTGCACTTCGTAGATCGAGATCGGCGCGGCGCGGTTGTTGGCCGCCGCCCGTGTCTCCATCCAGTCGCTGTCGTCCCAGCCATAGCCGCGGATGTCGCGGACGACGCTGGCGGTCTCGGGCGGGTGCTGTGCGCCGAAGCCGACCGGGTCGGCCTTCAGAAGGCGCTCGCCGTGGCGGGTGATGACCTCGTATTTGTAGGCCGCCGTCTCAGCCACGCCGGGCACGAAGATCTCCCAGACGCCGGTGCCGCCGCGGCGGCGCATCACGTGACGCCGGCCGTCCCAGACATTGAAGTCGCCGATGACCGACACCCGCGCCGCGTTGGGCGCCCAGACCGCGAAATGCGTGCCCTCGGCGCCCTCATGGGTCATCACATGCGCACCGAGCGCTTCCCAGATGCGGTGGTGAGAGCCTTCGCCCAGGAGGTATTCATCGAAATCCGACATCACCGGGCCGAAGCTGTAGGCATCCCGGTAGGACCATTCGGCGCCCTTGCCGTCCTCTGCGTGCAGGACGTAGGGCTCGCCCGCCGGGACCTTGCCGGCGAAGACCGGGCCGTCGACCCGTTCCAGCGGGCAGGATTTCGATCCGACCCGCGCCTCGAGCGTTGCCGCGCCGGGGTCCAGGGCGACAACCCAGGTGGCGCGGCCGTGCTTGTGGGGTCCCAGGACGGAAAACGGATCGGGGTGCCGCGCTTCTGCAAGCGCCTGGGCCGTCTCGATCGTGATCGGCAGCGAATTTGATGCGGCCATGAGCAGCGATGTCCTCCTTGGGCAATTGCCCTCATGGGAACATGTATCAACGGGGTGTCAAAGAGTAAAATCGGCCTTCAGCGGTTTCTCGATGACTCGCAGGGCGTTGGGGATGTCGTTCCGCTCGGCCCGCTGGGTCGCCGCGGTGCGGGACAGGCCGTGGCTGAGCCAGCGCTGAATGAGCCGGGCGCGCAGTTCGGGCACCGGCACGTCGATCCGCACGGCGATGTCCCACAGCGCCTCGAGCTGGGACCAGGGCCGTTCGTTGAACAGCACGTAGTTGCCTTCGACCACGATCACCTGGCATTCGGCGGGCACCACGAGGGCGCCGGCGACCGACAGGTCGCGGGCCCGGTCGAAGGTCGGCAGCACGACCTCCTGCCCGTCGCTCAGCCGGCGCATGGCGTTCAGGAAGCCCATGCCGTCGAAGGTCTCGGGCGCCCCCTTGCGCAGGCGCAGTCCCCGGGTGTCGAGCACGCCGTTGTCGAGGTGAAAGCCGTCCATCGGCACCACTTCGCAGCGCACCTTCTGCTGGCGCAGACGCCGGCCGATCTCGCCGGCGAGGGTGGATTTGCCGCTGGCCGGGGCCCCGGCAATGGCCACGAGCAGACGTGCGCGGTCCTGTCTCGCGGTGTGGATCGCCTCGGCGACCGTGTTCACGTGTGAGGTTATGTCGATCATGGTGGAAGACTCTTCTGCCCGGCCTGCCTTGCCTCCACCATAGCCCGCGACCGGGGCCGGGTGCGAGGGCAAAGCCGCCATTTCGCGGCAATTCGCCGATCCGCGGCCCCGGGGTGGCGGGGGCGCCGCGGCGGTGCGCCGCCGTTTCCTTTGCCGGCAAATTGTGGAAGCGACGCGACAGGTGGTTTAAAATCTGCGCACAATGCATAACTAATAAGGGTCGTATCGCGACCCGGGAAACCGGGCTTCGGAGGAGATGCCCTGCTTTTGGGCAGAATGCCCTCAAGGCGGTCATGTCAGATCACGATCGCCCCGGGAGCGGAACAAGCGGTATTGTCGCCGGCTTGGGTTGATGCAGACTGATGCTGCGAGGAGAGCTAGAGATGTATTACGAGATGATCGGCTTCATGGCGGAACCACATGGCGATGGTCCCTGCGAGGTGGAGCTTCCGCAGATCGACCTGGCCAACTCCGCGCTGTTTCTGGATTTCGACGGGACCCTGGTCGACATCGCGGACACGCCCGACAGCGTGTCTGTGCCCTCCGACCTGCCGGACCTTCTCAAGACGCTGAACGAGGCGACCGGCGGCAAGCTGGTCATCGTCACCGGCCGCCCGGTGGCGGATGTCTCGCGCTTTCTGGGCGGGTTCGAGGGTCACGTGATCGGGTGCCACGGCGCCGAGGATCGGGTCGATGGCGAGGTGCGGAGGCATCCGCTGGCCTATTCGGACGTGGTCAAGCGCCTTGGCGACATGGTCGAGGCCTTCGCGGCGACCCATGACGGGCTGCTGGCGGAACGAAAGCCCACAGGGGTGGTGATCCATTTCCGCCAGGTCCCCGAGCAGGAGCCCGACGCCTACACCTTCCTGCATGCGCTCGAGCAGAGCCATGAGGGTTTTGACCTGCACCATTCCAAGATGGCCTACGAGCTGCGCCCCGCCGGGATCAGCAAGGACGCCTCGATCCAGCGCGTGATGGAAAGCGAAGGCTTTGCCGGCCGCCGTCCGATCTTCTTCGGCGACGACGTCACCGACGAGCCGGCGCTGGCCTGGGTCTCGGCCCGGACCGACGGCATCGCGGTCAAGGTCGGCACCGGCGACACCTCCGCCGGATTTCGGGTCCATGACACGGCGTCCGCCCGCCAGGCGCTCAAGATCTGGGCCGGTCTCGGGAGCTGACCAATGTCTGACGGTCGCCTGGTCGTCGTCTCGAATCGCATCCCGACGGACGCGCAGCCTTCGGGGGGCCTCGTGGTCGCGTTGCACGAGGCGCTCGAAAGCCGCGGCGGGGTGTGGATCGGGTCCTCCGGAGAGATCGCCGAGGCTCCGGGGCCCCTGCACGAGATCCCGCACGACAGCTACACCAAGCTCGCCTATGACCTGACCGAGGCCGAGCACAAGGGCTTCTACCTCGGCCATGCCAATTCGGTGATCTGGCCGCTGTTTCATCACCGCGCCGACCTGATCGACGTTGATGAAGAGAACCGCTGGAAATACATGTCGGTCAACGCCCGCGTGGCCAAGCTGGTCGCCGAGGTGCTGGAGCCCGACGACGTGCTGTGGATCCACGACTACCATTTCCTGCCGCTGGCGTTCGAGTTGCGCAAGCTGGGGGTGCGCAACCGGATCGGCTTCTTCCTGCACATCACCTTCCCGAACCCCTCCGATATCGCCGCACTGCCCGACCGCAAGCAGCTGGGCACCTGGATTTCCTCCTGCGATCTCGTGGGCTTGCAGACCAAGCGCGACGTCTCCGCCTGCCTGGAATGGCTGCGGTCGGACACGGATGCCGAGTTCACCCTGCGCGGTCGGATGAAGCTCGACGACCGGCTCTTCGAGGTCCGCAGCTTTCCCATCGGGATCGACGTGGATTCCTTCGCCCGCGCGGCGGAGGCGGCCGATATCACCATCGCCGACCTGCCGGTGGACCAGAAACTGGTGCTGGGCGTCGATCGGCTGGATTATTCCAAGGGCCTGCCCAACCGGTTCGAGGCCTTCGGCAAGTATCTCAGCCAGCGCCAGCCCGACGCGCCGCGCGCGACCATGCTGCAGATCGCCCCGCCCAGCCGCGAGGACGTGGAAGCCTACCGCGACATCCGCGCCGAGCTCGAGAGCATGGCCGGCTCCGTCAACGGCGAACATGCCGAGATCGACTGGACCCCGATCCGCTATTTGCGGCGCCCGATCCCGCGCGAAATCCTCGCCGGGCTCTACCGGCGAGCGGACCTGTGCCTGGTCACGCCGCTCGCCGACGGGATGAACCTGGTGGCCAAGGAATTCGTCGCGGCCCAGGACGGCAACAACCCCGGCGTGCTGATCTTGTCGCATTTCGCAGGCGCGGCCGAACAGCTGGACGAGGCGCTGATGGTCAATCCCTATGACATCGCGGGCATGGCCAAGGCGATCGACCAGGCGCTGGCCATGTCCCTTCACGAACGCCATGCGCGGTGGCTCTCGATGATGCGGGTGATCCGCGAGACCGATATCTCGTGGTGGACGGACAGCTACCTGCGCGCCCTGCGGGGCCAGCCGGAGCTGCAAGAGGCCTGAGCGGCCCGGACCTGCACCGCGGCCGGCTCCAGGCCGGTCCGCTCGCGGCAAGTGCCTGGAATAATTGGCCAAAGCAGCGATCCACAAAATTGTCGGAAAAAAGGTCGGGGGCCGGGAACCGAAGCAGTCTTGAACCGTTATCCTCACGACACGCGCATGCGCCTCTGTCCAGATCAGCCGGCCGCGACGGATCCCTGTCCCCCGAGTCCCCTCGAACGTCGCGGCCGGCCTGGTCCATCCCCCTGACAGTCTTTCCAGAAATACAACAGCTTGCGCCCTTTCCACGGGAGAGGGTCCTGCGGCGGTTGCACCTCGTGGCCCGGGCGGCGATGAAGGGGCATTCTCCGGCGCCCTTGCGCGGCCCCGTCAGGACGAAGGCGACCTTATGGATATCATGGCCCCGTGGCGGTTTTTCACCTCTGTCAGCCACGAGATCGAACGCACCAACCTCGGCCTGATCTCGGCGGGCTGCGCGTTCTTCGGGATGGTGGCGATCTTTCCCGCGATCGCGGCGATCATCGCCATCTTCGGCCTGGTGGCCGATGTCGACGTGGTGCGCGACCAGCTGGGATTGCTGCGCGACATCATGCCAGAGCAGGCCTACCTGCTGCTGGCGCGCCAAGTGAACTCGCTTCTGAACACGCGCAGCCACACGCTGGGCTGGGCCTCGGCCGTGTCGATCCTGTTCGCCCTCTGGTCCGCCCGCGCCGGGGTCGCAGCGATCATGCGCGGCCTGAACGAGATCCACGGCACCCCCAACCGGGGCGGTCTCCGCCAGGCCCTCGTGGCCCTGCTGCTGACGGTGGCTCTGGTCAGCGTGGCGGTGGTGTCGCTGGTCGCGGTGGTGGTGGCGCCGGTCGTGCTGGCCTTCCTGCCGCTGGGGCCGGCGGCGACCTGGGCGGCGGAGGCGGTGCGCTGGGGGCTGGCGCTGGCGGTGCTGCTGATCGGCCTCGGCATCCTCTACCGATACGGGCCGAACGCGCGGGGCCACCGGCCGAAATGGCTCACCCCGGGCTCGACCTTCGCGGTCGTCACCTGGCTCGCGGCCTCTATCGGCTTTTCGATCTACCTGACGAATTTCGGCAATTACAACAAGGTCTACGGCTCCATCGGGGCCGTGATCGCGCTACTGATGTGGTTCTACATCTCGGCCTATCTGGTGCTGCTGGGGGCCGTCCTCAACGACATGATCCGCCTGCGGTCGGAACGCCGGAAACACGCCACCGCCACACGCTGAAAAAGGGACCGCGTCAGGCTGTCGCATTCCGTCCGGTGGGACCCGCCCAAGCGCCGACCTGTCGCCTACCCGGCGGCAGGTCATCGTTTCCGGGCCATTTTCAAAACGAAAAAAGCCGGCGTTTCCGCCGTTTGTCCGAGCAAGAGTCCTCGGAGTTCGATGCCAGTCGTCTCGAGGCGGATTTCTCCGCTCGCTTCGGACTTTCGTCTTCCGTTTCCCAATACGAGGCCAATCTTCTCACGCCGCAAGCTTGACCGCCCGATCCCGGGCTCGGGGTGCGAATGCCCTCACCTTCAACTGCCGCGTGAAATCTGCTTTGTGGTCGGAAAAACGACCCAAGGCGGACACTGCGGAAATCCCGAGGTGCCGATGACAGGCCTGGCCAAGTTCAATTTCAAGCTCACCCAGCGATATCCAGGCTCGGGTGATCACAGGATCATTTCATGCGGCAATCCGGATTGCCTGAACGTCGGGGTCGAGCCATCGACCGCCGATGAGCGCCGTTCCCACTGGTCTGCACATCGTCCCGAGTTCACGCAGGACCAACTGGATGTTGCCGTCAGGCATGGCGCGGGAGCCTGCAAGCTGGCCGGAGCCGACACGAAGCACCGCCGCGTGTCCCGCGTGTTCGACTATGCCGACGAGCCTCATGTCTGGCACGACCAACGGACGATTTGGTGCCAATCCCTTGCTCCGGGCGACCGCGTTTGCGACAGCGGCTTCTCGATCCTGTCTTTCGATCACCTTGACGAGGAGATCGCTCGCCTCCGAAATCACGACGGGGTTCTGGATGGACCGGCCTGCGGCGCCTGCGGCACCCGGGTCCTCGTCTGCCCCGACGAGTTCTCGCTGAAAGGCGCTTACCAGAGAACAAGGGACAGCATGGGCAGGCCGATAAGGAACATGGGTGCGCCCAAGTCGATCAGGGTCCTACACAAACCGTGCAAACGAAGGCCAGCGCGGCGCCAGGATCACCGTCACGCTTCCACATGAGAGGCAGAAGACCTGCAAGGACACCCTACGCATCCTCAACGCGCTGATGAACAGCGCGGGCCTTCTGGATGTGCGGCGCATAGTCGGAGCGACCGCGACGGGCCAGAAGATCGGCATCAGCCGCATCTACGACCGGATCTGGTGGTTCGAGCAGGTCTTCCTCGCCTAGGAGCGCGAGATGCTGAGGCGATGGCGCAGAATGGTTGAAAGATCGGGACAGAAGGTCGAGCACCGCCCTGGCCACGACGATCAGGTGCTGACGGTGAACTGGGGGACCGCGACAGACCGACGACGAGACCGTCGCGAAGGCGTTCATCGCTGCCAGGAAAGAAGAATGCCAAACAGTTCCCGCATTCGACCTATCAGGTTCCGCTCTTTCCGAAGCTCCGGGTGAAGTCGCCAACACAGGCGAGCGGCGAACTCGACAAGGTCGTCGGTTTTCCCGTGGTTGCAACGGGGCTGCGACGGCGGCAGAAGGAGCTTCCATTCGATACCGCCGATCTCGACGCAGATCTCCGGGAAGAGCTGGCCAAGCTGGTTCACAAGGCGACACTGCAACCCGCCAGCACCTTCATGAACTGGCTTCGCGAGTGCCTGAGTGCAGCGGCGCGAGCTGGCAGCGGTGGCGCCCGGGTGGGCGGCTCCTACATTCAAGGCGCGATCCTTGATCCTCGCACCCGGATCGCGTTGCTGAACATCTTCCGTGTGAGCTACATCTATTTCGAGCTGCGCCCCGGTTCATCGCCCTTTGATCGAGCTCCGAGCGACCGTGCGGATGTGCCCGGGGTCACACGCCGTCCTCTCCGTAACCCAGGGACGGACGAGCGGATAGAGATTGCGCATACGACGTGGCGGGCGCCGGACCGCAAGACATCGGCCGTGCGACACGGTATCGACGCCTTTGTTCGCCGGAAGACCGGCAAGGTCGATGTGCCCGACCGGCATCGAGTGATCTACCGGCCGTGGCTACATGCTGGCACGAAAGTCGGTGCCACGCTGTTAGCAGTTGGCGAGGAGGTGCATCCCGACAGGCGCGCACTCGCTTTTTGGCTCTCCGGGATCTCACCTACCTGCGGATAGACCACGAAGTGTTGTCTCAATCCAATCGCGAGACTACGCTTTTCCGATACCAAGGAGAGATTTCATGACGGATCGGCCGGATTTTATCGTTAGCGGGGATGAGGCAAGACTCTTTCCGATCCTCGCGGAAACCAGCAAGGAAAAACGCGTAGCCTCGATTTTCCTTGCCGTCATGACCCAGATACCCGCCCTTGCAGAAGAGACCCTTTCTACCGTGAGAATGCGCGTCGGGAAGCGCACTCGGTTCCGCGCCTTCACGGAAGTGGTGCTGAAGGAAAAGGTCGAAGACGGCTGTCGCCCGGATGGGTTGCTGCTGGTCGACACCGGACGAACCCAGTGGTCGGCGTTGATAGAGGCCAAGATCGGCCGAAATGAGCTGACAGCCGAGCAGGTCTCCAAGTATGCGGAGCTCGCAAAAGCCAACGGCATCGACGCGGTCATCACCATCTCGAACGAGTTCGTGTCGAGAGCCGACCATTCCCCCGTTTCGATCTCGAAGACGCTTCTTCGGAAAGTCGATCTGTTCCATTGGTCGTGGTCTTGGCTGGCCACCGTTTGCGAGATCCTCGAATACCAAGAGGCGGTGACGGACAGCGAGCAGGGATACCTCCTGCGGCAACTGAACCACTTCCTTGCGCACCCGGCGACCGGCGTCGAGCGGTTCACCCAGATGACGGCGAGCTGGAAGGATGTGACGCAATCGGTGCTGAACGACGAGGCCCTGAAGAAGTCAGCCCCGGAGGTCGAAGCCGTGGCGGCAAGTTGTGTGGCGGAAGAGCGTGATCTCTGCCTGCACATGTCGAGCCATGTGGGTCAGGCGGTCGCCGCCAGGATCGAGCGGAAACTCTCCGAAGATCCCGCCGCCCGGTTGAAGTCGTTGATCGATCACCTCGTTGCGCGACACACGCTGTCGTCTGTTTTCCGCGTGCCGCATTGCGCATCCGATATCGACGTCTGCGTCGATCTTGCCCGGAGGACGATCGCCGTCTCGATGTCGCTCAAGGCGCCCACCGACAAGAAATCCACCAAGGCACGGATCAACTGGCTGTTGCGAATGCTGCCCGAGGACGACGAGAGGCTTCTCGTTCGCGCACATTGGCCCGGCCGTGGCGCCCCCACGACGAAGGACGTCCGGACGCTCCGCGACGACCCGTCCGTGATCCAGAACGACAATGCCGATGCGACGCCACACTCCTTCGAGGTTCTTCTCGTAGAAAATCTCGGCAAGCGTTTCTCGGGGCGACGCACCTTCATCGAGGACATCGAACGCGTTGTTCCCAGCTTCTACGATCTCGTCGGCGTCAACCTGAAAGCATGGCAGATGCCGCCCCCAAAGCCGGTCAAGGCCCGCAACGATCCGGACCCTGGCGAGCTGATGCGGGATGATCTGGAAGAGGCCGGAGCGTTGCCCCGAGACGAATGACAAAAGCCGGACCCAAGGCCGGCTGAGGTGTTCGGGTCCCACTGCACGGAATGCGTCAGCGTCAGGCGGGACCCCATTCGGCATCACTTGGCAATTACTTGCGGGATCGGTCCTGCGCCGCCTTCGTGCCGGCGGTGAGGCCGGCCAGGAACGCCTGGATGACGTCCGGGATCTCGATCTCTTCCATCTTCTTGGCCCACTTCTGGGGCGCCCGCTTGTGCTTTACCGCGGCCGCACCGAGCAGGATGAACCCCACGCCGGTGTAGATACCGCCGATCGACAGCGCCGCCGTCATCGGGTCGGTCGCCGCGACCAGCACGATCCAGCCGGCGGTCGTTAAGAAGCCGCAGCCGACCGTTATCAGAAAGATCCCGGCCAGCCCGAGCGAGGCTTCCTCTATGGCCCGCCGCAGGCTTGCGGCCAGAAACCCCGTCATCGGCGCGACGCGAAGAGGCCCATCAGAAAGCCGAGGCCCGCGGCCGCACCCAGCGCCATGCCGGGTTGGTGCCGGACAAGATCCTCGGCCTGGTGGCCGTAGCGCTCCATATCGGTGCGCAGGTCGGCTGCGCCGTCGCGAATGCGCTCACCGGCCTGATTGGCACGGTCCTGCACGTTGTCACGGGCGTCGCGGGCCCGCGCGGAGCCGTAATTGCCCATCGCTTCGGTGAGGCTTCTGAGGTCTGCCCGCAGGATCTCCATCTCGGCCGAGATGTCCTCCAGCGACGCGTCGCCGCCGGATCCGTTGCGGGACCGTTTCTGAGCCGTACTGGTTTCCGTCGCCATCTTGGATCTCCTTTTGCTGCATTGTGCTGCGTTACGGTTTCCAACGCGGCAGCCCGGCAAATGTTCCATGCCGTCCCTAGTTTGGACGAAAATGGCCCGGCCGCGGCAGGGCGCACCCGGCACCTTGCCGTCGTGTCCGGCGCGGGCGGTCAGGTCAGCAGCGTCTCGGTCGACGAGAAGAACATCGCCTGGCTGACCGCAGAGCGGACCTGGTCCTCGCGATAGGGCTTGGAGATCAGGAACGCGGGCTCGTGCCTCTCGCCGGTCAGCAGCCGCTCGGGGAAGGCGGTGATGAAGATGACGGGCAGGGGACCCAGTTCGCCCAGGATCTCGTTCACCGCATCGATCCCGCTGGAATTGTCCGCCAGCTGGATGTCGGCCAGGATCAGGTCGGGCTGTTCGGTCCGTGCAAGCTCCACCGCGCTGCTGTGGGTGCGGGCCACGCCGGTGATCGCATGACCCATGTCGGCCACGATGGCCTGCAGGTCCATGGCGATGATGGCCTCGTCCTCGATGACCATCACCCGGCCCGAGACGCTGTCGGCCATCTCGCGCTGGGCGACATCCACCAGGTGGCGGACCTCGTCGTCGTCGACCCCCATCACAGTGGCGATCTCGGGAAGGGTCAGGTCTTCGATGGTCTGAAGCAGCAGGGCCTCGCGGGTATTCGGCGTCAGCTTGGACAGGTGCGCCTGGGCGGCCTGGGCAAGACCGGTCTCGCCGTCCTCGACCGGCATCCCGGAGCTGGTCCAGATCCCGTGGAAGACCGCAAAGAGCGCCACGCGCGGCGATGCGTCGGAGGCGAAGACCTCGCGATCCTCCAGGATCGCTTCCAACGTGGCCGCGGCATAGGCATCCCCTGACTGCTGCGAGCCGGTGAGGGCGCGTGCGTAGCGCCGCAGGTAGGGCAACTCTGCCCCGATCATTTGAGCCAGATCGGTTGCCTCGGGGGTCGCGCTCATGAAAATCTTTCCCTTTTTTCGAATTTTTACTGGAACCAAACGCGTTTCGGACAATTTGGGTTCCATAGCTCGTTGACTGTCTCCTAGTGTAGGGCCTGTCGGCGGGACCACAAGGAAGGATGGCTTGAGGTTAATGACAAAGGGACGTGAGGACAGCGGTAACATCGACGCACATCTCAAACGTGCCTTCGAGCAGATCCAGAGCGACCCGTTGCCCGAGCGGCTGCTGGGGCTTCTGGACGACCTGCGCAAACAGGACGCCGAGGGCAGGCAAAAGCCGGTTCACGACGAAAATGACGGATAACCATCATGAGCGCAGATGCGCAGAAGACCCCGAAAGAGGAGTTGGTCGACCATCTCCCCGCCCTTCGGGCATTCGCCCTGAGCCTGACCCGCAACGGGTCGGCCGCGGACGACCTTGTCCAAGACACGGTCGTCAAGGCGTGGAGCAATTTCGACAAGTTCCAGACCGGCACCAACCTGCGGGCCTGGCTTTTCACCATCCTGCGCAACACCTTCTATTCGGGGCGCCGCAAGACCAGGCGTGAGGTCGAGGATGTGGACGGCGTCTTTACCGCGTCGCTCGCAGAGAAGCCCGAGCATGACGGCAAGCTGCAGATGACGGATTTCTTCCGCGCCTTCGCCCAGCTTCCCCGGGACCAGCGCGAGGCGCTGACGCTGGTCGGAGCCCAGGGCTTCACCTATGAGGAGGCGGCAGAGATGTGCGGCGTGGCCGTCGGCACGATAAAGAGCCGGGCCAACCGGGGCCGCATCCGCCTGGCAGAGATCCTGGGCATGTCGTCGGATGAAGAGATGGAAATGACGGACGGCGCCACCATCGCCGTCCTCGGCGCGCATGGATCGAGCCATTTGTGACCGCAAAGACTGAGTCGGCAGAGGAGCAGCGAAGCTGGGGGTTGACGCTCCGGGTAATCGCCCTGCTCTCGCTTGCGCTGCTGCCACTCGGGCTGATCGCGATCATCCAGACCCAGGAATACGCCCGCGAGGCGCTGCGCCGGTCCGAACTGGCGATCCTCGCCTTGACGGAGCGGGCGGCCTCGGCCCAGTCGGAGCTGATCGAGCATGCGCTCGGCGCGACGCGGGCCATTGGCGCCATGGTGCCTGACATGCTGGCCGACGAGGCGGCCTGCAGCGCCCATATGTCCGCCATCATCGAAGCCGAGCCGCGCTTCGCCTTCGCCGGCTTCGTGCCCGCGGGCGGCGTCGTGCGCTGCTCCAGCGCGGGCGGGGTGATCGACCTGCGCGGCCTGGCGGCGTTCGAGCGGTACATGCTCGATCCCGCCAAGGTGGTTACCGCGAGCGCGAACGGGGCGGTCAGCGGCGAATGGGTCATCATCGTGCGCTCGCCGGTGTTCGATGCGGAAGGGGCGCTTCTGGGGGGCATGACGATCTCGATCCCGCACCGGCTGCTGAGCCGCACCGGGAACGAGACGATCCTGCACGACGCGCCCTCGCGGCCGCTGCAACTGCTGACGTTCAATGGCAACGGGGATGTGCTGAGCCGGCTGGCCGGCGACACCTCGGTCCAGGACGCGGAGCTTCCGCCGGGCCCGCTGGTGGACCTGGTCGGCGCCGGGCAGGGGGCCCGCGCCTTCACCACCGAGAACCGCGAGGGCGTGGTGCGCACCTATGCCATCACCCCGATCGTGCCGGGCGAGGTTTTCGGCCTCGGGGTCTGGGAAAGCGATCAGCCGCGGTTCGGCGTCCTGCCCACGGGGCTGGCCGCGGTGCTTTTCCCGGCGCTGATGTGGGGGGCGAGCCTGATCGTGGCCTCCGTCGCCATGCACAGCTTCGTGCTTGTCCACGTCCAGACCCTGCGGTTCAAGATGCGGCGCTTCGGACGCTCGCGCCGGCTGTCGGAGACCTTGCCCGCGATGGGCACGCCCACCGAATTCCGCGATATGGACGCGGAGTTCATGGCCATGGCCGAAAACGTCCTGCGCGACGAGGCGCAGCTGGAAAACGCGGTGCGCGAAAAGAACATCCTCCTGAAGGAGATCCACCACCGGGTGTCGAACAACCTTCAGCTGCTGTCGTCGATCACCTCGATGAAGCGGCGCAAGGCCGACAGCCCCGAGGCCCGCGCCGTGTTGCGCAGCCTGCAGGACCGGATCGGCAGCCTCTCGGCGATCCACCGCAACCTCTACCTCTCCAAGGACATCAGCGCGATCGAGGCCGGCCGCCTGATCGAGGACATCACCACCCAGCATGGCCTCATGTCCGCGCAGGGCACGCTCAGGCTGCAGATGGACGCGGTCCAGCTGGTCCCGCAACAGGCGGTGCCGCTGTCGCTCTTCGTGGCCGAGGCAGTGCCGACCTCGGACGCCGGTCGCACGGCGGGCGATGAGATCCCGGTGCTCATCCTGCTGGAGCAGGCGGCGGACAACATGGTCTCGCTCTCGATCGAGGTGGGGATCCCGCAGCACCAGTCCGACCTGGGCGAATCGGCCATCGGCGAGAACCTCCTCGCGGCCTTCGCCGACCAGCTTGGCGGCTCGCTGAAACGCGAGCGGCTGGACGGCGACCGGCAGCGGCTTTCGGTCCGTTTCCGGGCGATGATCACCGTGCCCGACGCGATGGATTACTGATCCGCCGCCGCCTCGGGGCGCGTGGCACGAATGGCACTGTGATCGCCCCTCGCGAATCGTGGCCAAATTCCGGCTGGATCTGGGCAAGCGAACTGGCTATCGTCCCCGTATCTATAAAGTCCCGACCGAAAAATGATGTCGGGACAATTTGAGGCGGAGCAAGATATGTCGATGATTGATTTCGTCGTTCGCACCAGTGCGGGCGATTTCCAGCGCGGTGTCATGGGTAGCGACGCGGGGCAACCCAATGTGATTCTGGCCGACGGGGCGAGCATTTCCCTGAACGTCTATCCCGGCCAGATCGTCTCTTATGTGCGGCAGGGGCAGGCATTGGTCGTCACACTCGCCAACGGCGAAGTGCTGACCATCGAAGGTTTTTTCGACACCAGCGGCGTGGCGCAAGGGGACCTTCTGGTCTCGGCGGGCGGCGAGCTCTATGCGGTCGAGCTGGTGCCCGGCGAGGGCAACATCCTCTATGCCAGCTACGATGACGCCGGGGATTTCGGCAAGTTCAACCCGGTCGACGATTTCTTCTTCCTGCGCGGGCCCGAACTCTTGGTCGACGAGGCTGCGGTCGCGGCCACCGAGGACGATGGCGGCGTGGGCATGCTGCTCAACCCGCTGATTGGCGGTCTGGGCATGATCGGCCCGCTGGGACTGGGCGCCGGCGCCGTCGGCGCAGCGGTTCTGGCCAGCACGGCCTCGCGCGGTGAAGAGGACAACGGCACCGATGCCGAACCGGAGCCCGCGGTCGAGGGATCCGAGGAAACCCGCGAAGAGGGTGAGGGCGGCACCAGCACCGACAGCAGCAGCACCGGCGGCGGCGGCAGCACCGACGGCGGCGGCAGCACGGGCGGCGGCGGCAGCACCGACGGCGGCGGCAGCACGGGCGGCGGCGGTGGCGGCCAGATCACCGATGCGCCGGTGGTCGAGATCCGCGAAGGCGTGCAAAGCGTCGGCTACGTGGTCAACGGCGAGGATATCTCCGACGGGGTGACGATCTCGGGCACCGGCACGGTCGGCGGCGCGATCACCGTCACGATCCTTGAGGTCACCGAAACGACCACCGTGGACGAGGAGGGCAACTGGACCGTGACCTTCGAGCCCGGCGCCCTTCCCGACGGCGATTACGAGACCGGCGTGGACGTGGTCATCACCAACGAGGGCGGCACCGGCACGGACACCGACGTGGTCGAGATCGACACCGAGGCCTCCGTCACCTTCAGCGAATCCACGACCGAAGGCGACGGCAATGTCAGCGCCGTCGAGGCGTCGGACGGCATCATCCTGACCGGCACGGTGGAGGCGGGCAGCACCGTCATCGTGACCGTCTACGGCAGCGAATACACCGCGACCGTCACCGGCGAGAGCTGGTCCGTCACCGTTCCCGCCAGCGACGTCACCGGCGGCACATACGATCTGGAGGTGACGGTCAACGCGACCGATTCCGTGGGCAATACGGCCAGCACCAGCGGCACCGTCCACGTCGACACCGAGACCTCGGTGACCATCAACACCGCCATCATCGGCGGCGACGGCACCGTCAACGCCGCCGAACATGGCGGAGGCACCGCTGTGACCGGCACCGCCGAGGCCGGCGCCAGCGTCGTCGTGGCCATCGGCTCGGCCAGCCACACCGTGACCGCCGGCGGCGACGGCAGCTGGTCCGCCACTTTCAGCAGCGCCGAGCTTGCCGAGGGCGATTACACCGCGACCGTCACCGCCACCGCGACCGACGCCCTGGGCAACACCGCCAGCACCAGCGGCACCTTCGAGGTCGACACCGAGGTTTCGGTCGCCTTCTCGGACGCGCCGGTCGAGGGCGACGGCATCGTCAACGCCGCCGAGGCGCAGGACGGCGTCGTGCTGTCCGGCACGACCGACCCGGGCGCTTCGGTCGATGTCACGCTGGGCGGGACCACGGTTGCGGCCAATGTCACGGCCTCCGGCGCCTGGACGGCCAGCTTTGCCGCCGGTGCGATCCCCACGGGCGAAACCTCGTTGACGGCAACCGCCACCGCGACCGACGCGGCCGGCAACAGCGCCAGCGACACGATGCCGGTCGAGGTCGACACCGTGACCTCGGTCACCGTCGAGACGGCCACCGTCGAAGGCGACGGCGTCGTCAATTTCGTCGAGCGGTCCGACGGCATCACCCTGACCGGCACCGCCGAGGCGGGGGTGCGCGTGGATGTCACCTTCAACGGGCACACCAACACCGTCACCGCCGCCGGGAACGGCAGCTGGTCCACCGATTTCGGCAGAAGCACGATCCCGCAGGGCGAAAGCGTGCAGACCGTCACGGCCAAGGCGACGGACCTTGCCGGCAACACGGCGACCGCCACCGGGCAGCTTGTGGTGGACACCGTTGTCGAACCGCTGACCGGCGCCGATGACGTGACCGCCGACAACACGCTCAACGCCGCCGAGGCCGCGGCCGGCATCACCCTGACCGGCACGGTCGAGGTCGGGGCCACCGTCGAGGTGGAATTCGAGGGCCTGCGCCGTGACGCGATCGTGGACGGGTCCGGCAACTGGTCGGTCGACTACGGGGCCCCCGAGATCCCGGCGGGCACGTACGATGCCGCCGTCCGGATCCACGCCACGGACCAGGCCGGCAACGAGCGGCTCATCACCGACACGTTCCACGTCGACACCGTCGCCCCCGATGTCCCGTTGGTCAGCTCCACCGACAGGGGCGTGGGCAGTTTGCGCTCCGTGGGCATCTCGGGCACCGACGAGGGCCTCGAGGTGACCGAGCTCGCCTCGGACGGCACGTCGCAGGATCTGGCGATCGACGCGGTCCCCGACACCCGCTTTCCCGAGACCGACCTCTACTTCGACACCGCGGTGCCCGATGGCAGCCAGCTGGTCATCAGCTCGACGGACGAGGCCGGCAACCAGAACGCCACGCTCTTCGTGCTCGACGAGGCCGGGTCCAACCTGGTCGACATCGCGCATCCCGGTCTGGGTGAATTCGACGTGGGCTCGATCGACCTCAACTTCGCGCTCGACAGCGAACTGACGCTGAGCGCGGCCGACCTCGAAGGCCTGTCGGCCAATGACAACAGCCTGACGATCCACGGCGGATCCGACGACACGGTGACCATGTCCGGGGCCGCGGCCACCGGCGACACCGAGGAGATCGGCGGCCGGACCTACGACGTCTACACCCTCGGGGACGAAGGCGGCCGGGTCATCGTCGACGAGGACATCACCATCGTCACCTGAGCGAACCGACGCGGCGTGGGCCGCACCCGGCCCACCCGAAAAAGAAGAAACGACAGGGGCGGATCTCTTGGTGGAAATGGGACAGAAGACGACATTGACGGCGGTGCTCCTCGGGGCGCTGGTCGTGTCGGGCTGCGCCGATTTCCGGGCCGGTCGGCCGGGGCAGGGCGGCGCGGATGCCGTGACCGCCCCGCAGGCCCGGCGCGGGCCGCTGGCCGCCGCGGGCGACGGGCTTGCGGCCATGGGCAGCGGGCTGGTCGAGACCACGCGCGGCGCCTTCGGCTTTCTCGACCGCGACGAGGCGCCGGATGCCGCCCCTCCCGCCCGGACCCTGGATCCGACGATGCAGGACGGCACCGCCTCCGAGATCATCTCGACCCTTCTCACCCGGCGTTCGGTGCTGGAGCCGGGCCCCCTGCGGGACGTGGCCAGCGCCGTGCTGGCCGCAAACAGCCGCACCGCCGAGGCGGAGTTGCGCGCCGCCCGGCTGCGCTCGGCGGCGGCGGAGCGCAACTGGCTGCCCAGTATCGGCCCGCAGATCAGCCTGTCCTCGCTGGGGGATGTGGTCAGCTCGCTGGTGGTCGATGCCGTGCTCTATGACAACGGCGCCAAGATCGCCGAACGCGACTATGCCCGCGCCGATGTCGAGGTCGCCGCCGTGGCGCTGGCCGAGAACACCAACGAGCGGGTGATGACCGCACTCGACCTCTATCTCGATGCCGAGGCCTCGCGCGCCCGGGCCGCCGTGACCCAGGCCGCGCTGGCCCGGATGGAGCGGTTCGACTACGTCATGGCCGAACGGATGCGGGCCGGGGTCGCCGACCGCGCCGACCGGCAGCTGGTCGCGCAGCGGCTGTCGCAGATGCGCTCCGATCTCAGCTCCGACCGCGAGGCGGCCGCGACCGCGCGGGCCGAGCTGGCGGCGATGACGGCCTATCCGATCGACGATGTCAGCGGCGTCTCGGACGTGGCCGCACCTGACCCGGGCGCCGAGCCGCTGTCGGTGATGAAGGCCCGCGCCGAGGCCGACCGCAGCGTGGCCGAGGCCACCGTCGCCCGCGCGGCGCAGCTTCCCGGCCTCAGCGCGACCGGCTCCATCGTCGATGGCGAAAGCTCCGGCGGGCTGGTGGCCGGCGGCACCGGCATCGGCTTCGGCACGCCCGCGGCGCTGCGCGCGATCGAGGCGCAGCGCGAGGCCGCGTCGTTCCAGGTGGCCGACGCCCGCGAGGCCGCGGACCGGCGTCTGCGCCAGCTGTCGGGGCAGCTTGCCTCGGCCCAGCGGCAGGCGCGTGAGGCGCAGGGGATCGCGGCCCAGGCGGCCGAGACCTATGCCCTGCAGGAGGCCCAGCTCAGCACCGGCCGGGTCAGCGTCAACGACGTGGTCGGCGCGTTCGAGACCAAGGTCCGCGCCGAACGCACCGCCGCGACCCTGGTCTATGAGGCGACCGCCCTGCGGCTGCGCCTCGCCGAGGCCGCGGGCCTGCTCGTGAACGGAGACCAGATGTGAGCGGACCAGTCATCGCCTTCGACGTGAACGCCAGCCGGAGCGCCGCCACGGCGCCCGTCGTCGACGCCTCCCGGCCGCCGGAGCCGCGACAGCCGCCGGCCCCCGAAACAGCCGCCCCAGCCCCCGCCGAGGCGCGGCATTCCGAGCGCACCCGCCATCGCGCCGACCTGGGCGCGACCTTCGCCGCCTGGCTCGGCGTGGCTGTCGTTCGCTCGGACCTGCTGGAACGGATGGGCCTCGGCCCCGACCAGGATGCCGGGCCCGCCGATCTGGCGCACGCGCTTTCGGGCGCGGGGCTCACGGCCCGGCTGAAGCGGGGGCAGACCCCCGCGCCCGCGCTCTGGCCCGCGCTGGCCGAGATGACCAGCGGCCAGCTGCTGCTGGTTCTGGCGCAACAGGACGACACGCTGCTGGTCTATGACACGACCTGCAAGGGCAACCAGGCCGAGGTGCCGTTGGCCGACTTTGCGCCGCATTTCACCGGGACGCTGGTCTGTGCCGATCTCGACGCCGCCGAGCTGGCCCGGCGCCACGGCGGCGCACGCAAGGCGCCGCACTGGTTCTGGGGCGAGATGAAGGGCCTTCGGCGGCACCTGGGCGAGGTGGCTCTCGGCTCCTTCGTGGCCAACCTTCTGGCCGTGGCTGTCGCGCTCTTTTCGCTGCAGATCTACGACCGGGTGATCCCGCACCAGTCGATCTCGACGCTTTGGGTGCTGGCCATCGGCGCCGGCCTTGCGCTGATGCTCGAGGCCGCGTTGCGCATCGCGCGCTCGCGGCTGATGGACGGGGCCGGGCGCAAGATAGAGCTGCGCATCCAGTCCCTGCTGATGGAGCGGTTGCTGGGCATGCGGCGGGGGATCGAGGGGCAATCCGCCTCGGGGACCTTCTCGGCGGTGCGCGAGTTCGGCGCGATCCGCGAGTTCTTCACCGCCTCGACCATCGGCAGCCTGACCGACCTGCCGTTCATCTTCCTGTTTCTCGCCCTCGTGGCCTCCATCGGGGGGCCGGTTGTCTGGGTGCTCGTCGCGGGCGGCGTGCTGATGGTGCTGCCGTCGTTCCTGGTGCGGCGCCGGATGATGCGGCTGACCAAGGAGACGCAGGGCGCAAGCTCGCGCACCAACCGGCTGCTGCACGAGGTGATCTACGAGGCCGACACGATCAAGGCCCACCGGGGCGAGGATCGCTTCCGCCAGGTCTGGTCCGAGGTCACCGCGCTCAACACGATCGCCACGTCCGAACAGCGCAAGCTGGCCGCGAACCTGACCTTCTGGGCGCAGGGCGTTCAGCAGGCGACCTATGTCTCGGCGGTGGTGGCGGGGACCTATCTGGTCTTCGCGGGCGACTTCACGGTCGGGACCATCATTGCCGTCGGCATCCTCACCTCGCGCACCCTCGGCCCGCTCACACAGCTTGCCGGGACGCTGGCGCGGTGGTCCAACGTCCGCGCCGCGCTCGAGGCGCTGGACGCGGTCGCGATGGCGCCGCAGGACCACCAGGACGGCCGGGCCTACCTGCGCCGCGAAAGCCTGACCGGCGCCTACGAGCTGCGCGAGGTCGGCTTCCAGTATGACGAGGACAGCGGCCAGTCGCTCGACCTGCCGGGGCTGCGCATCCTGCCCGGTCAGCGGGTCGCGGTGCTGGGGCCCAACGGGTCGGGCAAGTCCACGCTGCTGAAGCTGCTGTCGGGCCTCTATCGGCCCGGGCGGGGGCGGGTGCTGATCGACGGGGTCGACATGGGGCAGGTGATGCCGCGCGACCTGCGCCGGGGTATCGGCTATCTCGGCCAGGACGTGCGCCTGTTCGCCGGCACCCTGCGCGAGAACCTCAACCTGACTCTGCTGGAACGCGACGACGACCGGCTGATGGCCGCGCTCGACTTCGCCGGCCTCGGCGCGTTCGTGCGCACCCACCCCAAGGGGCTCGACCTGATGATCCGCGACGGCGGCGAGGGGCTGTCGAACGGCCAGCGTCAGTCCATCGGCTGGGCGCGTCTGTGGCTGCAGGACCCCGCCGTCTGCCTGCTGGACGAACCGACCGCCGCGCTGGACCAGACGCTGGAGGCGACGCTGGTCGCGCGGCTCGATGCCTGGCTCGAGGGGCGCACCGCGGTGATCGCCACCCACCGCGTGCCGATCCTGTCGCTCTGCGGCCGCACGATCATCCTGCAACAGGGCCGGCTGGCCGTGGACGGCCCGCGCGAAGAGGTGCTGGCCCATCTCAAGGCACGAAAAGGGGGCGCCTGATGGCAACCGTCGAGGCAGAGCTGGAAGGCCGCACCCGTGGCGCGTCGCTGATCATCTGGCTGGTCTGCGCGGCGGTGGTGACCTTTCTTGTCTGGGCCCGCTACGCGCCGCTGGACGAGATCGTGCGCGGCCCCGGAGAGGTCGTCTCTGCCGCCCGCCCGCAGATCGTGCAGAACCTCGAAGGCGGAATCCTGGCAGAGCTTCATGTCCACGAGGGCGATATGGTCGAGGCCGGCCAGATGCTGGCCCGCCTCCGCGGCACCCAGTTTTCCAGCCGCGTGGACGACCTCTCCGACCAGATCACCGCCGCCGACATCCGCCGCCTTCGGCTGGAGGCCGAGATCGCGGGCCAGTTCGACTTTGCCGTGCCGGAGGATTATGCCGAACGCTCGCCCGAGATCGTCGCCTCCGAGCGGGCGCTGCTGAACGCACGGCAATCCGACTACGTCAGCCGGACCGACGGAGCCCGCGCCCTGGTCGAGGAGACGCGCCGCGAGCTCGACGTGCTCGAGGACCTCTACGCCCGCGAGATCGCGGCCCTGTTCGAGGTGACCGATGCCCGCAAGGCGCATGCCGACGCGCAGAACCGCCTCAACGAGGTCGTCACCGCCGCCGAGCTGGAACGCGCCAGCGCCTATTCCGACACGCTGGTCGAGCTGAACGCGCTGCGCCAGGAACAGCGGGCCGCCGAGGATCGCCTCAGCCGGACGATCATCACCTCGCCCATGGCCGGGATCGTCAATTCTGTCGGCGTCAGCACCATTGGCGGCGTGATCCAGCCCGGCCAGGAGATCTTCGAGATCATTCCGGCCGGCGACATGCTGTCGGTCGTGGCGCGGGTCGCGCCCAAGGATATCGCCAATGTCGTGCCGGGCCAGCAGGCCACGATCAAGCTCACGGCCTATGACTACACGATCTACGGGGCGCTGACCGGCCGGGTCGAGGTGGTCTCGGCCGATACCTTCCGCGACGAGCGCCGCCCCGAGAGCGAGGCGCATTACCGCGTGACCGTCGCCATCGACCAATCCTCCTTCACCGAGCGCCAGGCGGGCGTCGAGATGCGGCCGGGCATGATGGCCACGGTCGAGCTGCACACCGGCTCCAAGACGGTGCTGCACTACCTGACCAAGCCGCTCTACCGCTCGCGCGAGGCCCTGCGGGAGCCCTGATCGCCTGCGGCCCCGCGCCTCCGTTTCACGCAGCCTTCATGAAACTGTCAAGCCGCCGTCACCGCCCCGCGTCATGCCCAAGCCTGGGCGCGGCCGGGACACATCCCCCGACGCCCCCGAACAGAGTTTCAACCGGAGGACGTCCCCCATGACGCTGCAAGTCCTGAAAAGCCTGACCGTCGGGTCCGCGCTGCTGCTGAGCACCGCGCTTCCCGTCGCCGCCCAGGTGCGCAACATCGGCGCGGTCGATGCGCTCATCGCCGAGGCCAGCACCGCGACCGCCCCGTCCGAACTGGTCGACGGCCAAAGCGGCAACACCGACTTTCCGTTCCTGTCGGGCGCAAAGCCGCTCGCCACCGTGGGCGAGGTGGACCCCGAGACCGGCCTGGTGCTGACCGGCTATCCCGACGGCCACGCGGGCTGGCTTCTGGACGCGGAGACCGTGCGCCTCGCCTACCAGTCGGAATCCTACGGCCAGCTCTCCTCCGAGACCTATCCCTGGGAAATGGAGAGCGGTGCGACCTTCACCGGCTCTCATATCCATACGATCGACTACGACCGGGCGGGGCTGGCCGCGTTTCTGGACACCGACGGGCCGGCCAGCGAGTTGGTCGAGGGCTCGGGGCTTCTGTTCTCGACCGTCTACAACGTCTTCGGCGACGAGGTCCTGCCCCGTGACCAGGGCGGCGTCTGGGGCAACCAGGCCCTTCCGGACGGCACGCTGGTGGATTTCGCACCCGATTATCGGCTGCAAGGGGCGGACTTCTTCTTTCACTCCTTCTGCGGCGCCTATTACGAGCCGGCCAACAAGTATGGCGAGGGCGTGGGCTTTGCCGACGACATCTGGCTGACCGCCGAGGAATGGAACATCCAGGACGCCTTCGACGTGACCGACGGCGAAGGCACGCTGGTGGAGCGTGTGGTGGATACCGACGACACCATGGGCCTGGCGTCCATCGTCGTCGATATCGCCTCGGGCACCGGCTATACCGTCCCGGCCCTGGGCCAGACCGGGTATGAAAAGATCATGCCGGTCAATCCGCAGAACCCCGACTACGTGGTTCTCGTGCTGGCGGGCTACAACCACGACCTGGAGCCCGCGCCACTGAAGATCTACGTCGGCCTCAAGGGCGCCGATGTCGACGGCACGCCTGTCGCCGAGGACGCCCCCGAGCGGGACCGGTTCCTGGCCCGCAACGGCCTGCTGCACGGCCGGATCTACGGCATGGCCGTCGCGAACGAGACCTTCGCCGAGCTCGGCATCGACAGCATCGACCTGCAGGCCAAGATGCTCGACGCCTACATCACCAACCCCGACGCAGCCCAGAGCTTCGACGTGGCCTTCGTGCCGAGCTCCTACACCTGGGGCGGCTGGGACGCGCCCGTGGCCGTGGGCGAGACCGAGATGACCCTGTGGCAGGACCCGGCCGAGCAGCCCGAGGGCCACACCTACCTGGTCGGCGACAGCAAGACAGAGCATCCGGCCGCCGCCCCCGACATCACCCGCACCCGCTGGGTCCAGAACCTGACCCAGGAGGGCGGCATCCTGTCGGTCGAGCTGGGCGCCATCGCGGCCGAGCTCGACGCGGCCGACGGCGCCCTGCCCGCCATGCTGACCGGGACCGCCGGCCGCACGCTGGGGGCCTACGACGGCGCGCTGACGCTCAACGTGGCGGATGCCGGGATCAAGCACGGCGGCGCGGGCACCCACGCCACCTGGGAAGACGGCACCGCCCGCGCGGTGTCGCCGGACGGGCTGCAGTGGATCCAGGCCTCCGACGCAGCCGTGCTGATCGTGGACGAGGATTCGGGCAATGACTTCGGCGAGCGCAAATACGCCATCGTCATCGACCCGCGGACCCTGCAGCCGACCGAAGCGGGCACCGGCTACTTTCTTGCCATGGCCGGCGGTGCGGACAATCCGCGCGCCGCGGCGGGCGCGTCGGCCTATGGCGGCACGGTGTCCGCGGCGACCTCGTCGGAGTTTTCGGGCACCTGGAACCTGACCGCGCTGCTTGCCCGGAAGGACGACGGCAGCTTCTACACCATGCAGGAGATCGCCGGCACCGGCCAGCAGGAGATCATCGGCACCGTCCCCCTGAACGAGCAAACGCTCATGGGCGTCGTCCAGCACCGTTCCGAAAGCGGCGGCGCGGTCGCGGAGGGCCGGGCCGACAACGGTGGCCAGATCTTCATGTTCTCGCTGCAATTGCCCGAACAGGCCTACAGCACCGCGAGGCGCTAGGCGCACGCCCCCCGAAGGCAGCACAGGGCCGCGGCACCCCCGCGGCCCTTTCGCTGTCACCGGGCCCGCCATGCCGATTGAGCCGCCCGCGCCGCTGGCGTAGTCTGGCCGCATCCCGGCAGAGCGGAGCCCCCATGCCCCACCCGATCCGACGACCGGCCGCCCTGGCCCGCATGTTGACCCTCGCCGCGTGCCTCGCGCTGCCCGCGGCGCCCGCGCCCGCGCAGGGGATCGAGACCGCGCTGAAGCTGGGCAGCTTCATCCTCGACCTGCGCCGGCAATCGCGCGAGGAGGACGCGGCCGAAGAGGCCGCCGACCGGCTCGACGCGCGACTGGGCGAGGTGATCGAGGCTCAGATTTCCCGGCCGGACCTCTCGGGCCTGCTCGACGCGCGGCTCGATGCCTTGGAGCTGCGGCGCCTGCACCGCACCGTGCAGGGGGCCGTGCTGCGGCTGGACAATTGCGCGGCGGCCCCCGCGCTCTGCGCCGACGACCTGCCCGAGATCGACCGCATCCTGCGGCAGGTCGCCTCCGAGATCGCGGCCTCTCCGGCGAGCGACATCACGCTGGGCCTGCTGGAACGTGCGCGCAGCGCCCATCTGCGCCTCGCCCGTCTGCAGGACGCCGACCCCGCGCGGATCGGCTTTCTGCAGGACAGCTACGCGCGCTATTTCGGCACGCTCGCCTCGACGGCCAACCGGTCGGCCTATGATACCGCCCGCCAGGACCTGCTGCGGCCGCTCGCCGCGCTGATCGACGTGCCGCAGACCGCGCTGGAGCTGTCGGCCCAGACCGATCTGCAGACGGCGCTGGCCGAGCTGGTGTCCGAGCAGGGCTCGCCGATCCTGCTCAGCGGCCTGCGGCGGTATTTCGACGGCAACGTCCGGTTCATGGATGCGACGACGGGGGCGGGCAGCCACGTGGTTCGCTTCAACTGCCGGCTGAACCGCAGCCGGCTGGCGTTTCTGGACGGCCGCGTCGCGCCGCGGCTGCACATGGCCAAGCTGCGCGACCTTGTAGAGGACGAGGACGACCGGGTCGTGTCAGGCGCCCCGGCCCCGGGCGACCCCTACGAGCTGATCTGGCTGGCCGTCGGGCTGAGCCTGACCGACGGCGGTGCGCGGATCGAGGCGGCCGAGCAGGCGCTGGTCGACGATGCCGCGGGCACCTTCACGCTGCCCTACGGCGGCGAGTTCTACACCTTCGGCAGCCGCACGGAACCGGCGTCGGTTCCGGTCATGGGGGCGGCCATCGACGCGCAGATCCTCGACCGGCTCGGCGTGTTTCCCTGGACGGGCAGGGGGCCCTGCCTGCTGACCGACGGTCTGGTGCTGGAAGACCCGCGCGACGGTCTGTCGGAGCTGGAGGCCGCGCTGCAGGCGCATTTCGAGAAGGCCGAGACCATCGTCGCCGCGCTGGTGCAGCTGGAAAACCTGCGCCGCCTCGCGGGGGCGCTGGCCGAAGGCTGACCCGGGGGGCGGCCCCTCAGACCAGGCGCGAGGTCTCGACCGCGGCGCGCACGAAATCGGCGAACAGCGGATGCGGCGCGAAGGGTTTCGATTTCAGCTCGGGGTGGAACTGCACGCCGATGAACCAGGGATGATCGGCCCATTCGACGATCTCGGGCAACCGACCATCCGGGCTCATGCCGGAAAACTTCAGCCCGGCATCCTCCAGCTTTTCGCGATACTTGATGTCGACCTCGTAGCGGTGCCGGTGCCGTTCCTCGATGGCCGTCCCGCCGTAGATGCCGGCAACCCGCGATCCCCCGGCGAGCGTCGCGTCATAGGCGCCCAGGCGCATGGTGCCGCCCTTGTCGTCATCGCTCCTGCGCTCGACCCGGTGGTTGCCCTGGATCCATTCCTTGAGGTGATAGACCACCGGCTCGAACCGCTTCTTGCCGGCCTCGTGGTCGAATTCCTCGGACCCGGCGGTGGCGACGCCGGCCACGTTGCGCGCCGCCTCGATCACCGCCATCTGCATCCCCAGGCAGATGCCCAGGTAGGGGATCTTGCGCTCGCGGGCAAAGCGGGCGGCGCTGATCTTGCCTTCGGTGCCGCGCTCGCCGAAGCCGCCGGGGACCAGGATCGCGTGGAAACCTTCCAGGTGCGGCGAGGGGTCCTCGCGCTCGAAAAGCTCGGCATCCACCCATTCCACCGCGACCTTCACGCGGTTGGCCATGCCGCCATGGGTCAGCGCCTCGCGGATCGACTTGTAGGCGTCCTCCAGCTGCACGTATTTGCCGACGATGGCGATCTTGACCTCGCCCTCGGGGTTCTCGATCCGGTCGGCCACGTCATACCAGCGGTCGAGGTTGGGCTTGGGCGCCGGAGAGATGTTGAAGGCGTCGAGCACCGCCTGGTCCAGCCCCTCGCGGTGATAGGCCAGGGGCGCCTCGTAGATCGACTTCAGGTCGTAGGCCGGCACCACGGCGTCCTTGCGCACGTTGCAGAACAGCGCGATCTTCTCGCGCTCCTTCTGCGGGATCGGATGCTCGGACCGGCAGACGAGGATGTCGGGCGCGATCCCGATGCTCTGCAATTCCTTGACCGAGTGCTGCGTCGGCTTGGTCTTCAGCTCGCCCGAGGCGGCAAGGTAGGGCAGCAGGGTCAGGTGCATGAAGATGCACTGCCCGCGCGGCTGGTCGTGGCTGAACTGTCGGATCGCCTCGAAGAAGGGCAAGCCCTCGATGTCGCCCACCGTGCCGCCGATCTCGCAGAGCATGAAATCGACCTCGTCCTCGCCGATCGAGATGAAGTCCTTGATCTCGTTGGTGACGTGCGGAATGACCTGGATCGTCTTGCCGAGGTAGTCGCCGCGGCGCTCCTTCTCCAGCACGTTGGAATAGATCCGCCCGGACGAGACGGAATCGGTCCTGCGGGCGGCCACGCCGGTGAAGCGCTCGTAATGGCCGAGGTCGAGGTCGGTCTCGGCCCCGTCGTCGGTCACGAAGACCTCGCCATGCTCGAACGGCGACATCGTGCCGGGATCGACGTTGAGGTAGGGGTCAAGCTTGCGCAGCCGGACGGTGAAGCCCCGCGCCTGCAACAGCGCCCCCAGCGCCGCGGATGCCAGCCCCTTGCCAAGCGAAGAGACCACACCGCCGGTGATGAAGACGAAACGCGCCATAGAGGGCTTCTCCCGTGAACCTGCCTGCCTGTCGGGCACCGCGAATGCGGGCCGGCCAATAAGAGCGCCGGGCGGGCCCGGTACGCTGTATCACGGGATTAGAGAATAACAGCATTCGTCCCGCCCCCGCAACCGCCGACGCAACATGATGTGAACCTTGCGGCTGGGGCGCCCAGCATCTCGTGGGCGCGAAGACCGTCAGTCGGCCTGCGGCACCAGGCCGCCATCGGCGCCTCCGCCGGGCGGCAGAAGGCCGGTTCCGTCCGAGCCCGGCAGGGCCGGAGCCTCCCCCTCGGTGGGGACCGGCTGCGCCGAGATCCGGTCGAGGACCGAACCGCCCGTGCTGTTGGTGGCCGCGATGATCGTCAGCGCGATCGAGGTGCAGATGAACGCGATCGCCAGCCCCCATGTGACCTTGCCCAGGGCCGTGCCGGCCGAGCGGCCCGACATCGTGCCGCCGCCGCCGCCCATGCCCAGGCCGCCGCCTTCGGAGCGCTGCATCAGCACGACACCGATCAGCGTCAGCGCGAGAAGAAGATGGACGACAAGGACGACGGTTTCCATGGAGGGATCCTGCTCTTTCCGGAACGGGGCGTATCTAGAGCCTGCGCGGCCCCGCTGCAACCCCCAGCGGCCGGGTCATTCGTCCACGTCGTCCATGTCGATCTGGCCCGACAGCCGCTTGCGGATGATCGACCACGACAGCCCGATCCCCAGCACCAGGCTCAGGGCAAAGAGGCCGATCCAGGTGTTGGCGGTCGGGTTCTGGAAACTGATCCAGCCAAGATCCCAGACCACCCAAAGGATCGCGGCCACGAAGGCGATCACCAGCACCATGCCGAACAGGCCGATCGACCGCAGTGTGGCGCGCACATAGATGATGTAGCCCACCATCAGCACAAGCCCCAGCAGCACCGCGATGGAGGCATTCGTCTGCCAGTTCGCCCCCGCCCAGCGGATGAAATTCCACGGCGTGGGGTTGTAGGTCACGGCAAGCAGGACGAAGGCGAAAAGCCAGCGTAGAACGAAACTCATGGGGCAGGCTCCTGTCAGTTGCCCTCGCTTTGGCCGATCCGGGGGCGCCCTGTCCAGACCTGAGGCCGGAAATAGCGGTTTCGCCGGCAAATCCTCTCGGATATAGCGAGCCGCGTTTGACAAGAGCAAAGGACCGGACATGGCCAATGTCGTCGTCGTGGGCGCCCAGTGGGGCGACGAGGGAAAGGGCAAGATCGTCGATTGGCTCTCAGAGCGGGCCGACGTGATCGCGCGGTTTCAGGGCGGGCACAATGCCGGCCACACGCTGGTGATCGACGGCAAGGTCTACAAGCTGCACGCCCTGCCCTCGGGCGTGGTGCGCGGCGGCAAGATGTCGGTGATCGGCAACGGCGTGGTGCTTGACCCCTGGCACCTTGTCCAGGAGATAGAGACCGTGCGGGCGCAGGGCGTCGAGATCAGCCCCGAGACGCTGATGATCGCCGAGAACACGCCCCTGATCCTGCCGTTCCACGGAGAGCTCGACCGCGCCCGCGAGGGGCAGAATTCCGTCGCCAAGATCGGCACCACCGGCCGCGGCATCGGCCCCGCCTACGAGGACAAGGTCGGCCGCCGGGTGATCCGCGTGGCGGACCTGGCCGACGCGGCGACGCTGGAGCTTCGGGTGGACCGCGCACTCGTGCATCACAACGCCCTGCGCGCGGGGCTGGGGCTGGAGCCGGTGGACCGCGCCGACCTGCTGGCCAGGCTGCGGGCGGTGGCGGCCGAGATCCTGCCCTATGCCAAACCCGTCTGGAAGCTGATGAACGAGGCCCGCAAGGCTGGCAAGCGCATCCTCTTCGAAGGCGCGCAGGGGGCGCTGCTCGACATCGATTTCGGCACCTACCCCTACGTGACTTCGTCCAACGTGATCGCCGGCCAGGCCGCGACCGGCACCGGGATCGGACCGGGCAGCATTGATTTCGTGCTGGGCATCGTCAAGGCCTACACCACCCGCGTCGGCGAGGGCCCGTTCCCTACGGAATTGTTCGATGACGACGGCGAGACCCTGGGCCAGCGCGGCCACGAATTCGGCACCACCACGGGCCGCAAGCGCCGCTGTGGCTGGTTCGATGCCTGTCTGGTGCGCCAGACCTGCGCGATCTCGGGCATGTCCGGCATCGCGCTGACAAAGCTCGACGTGCTGGACGGGTTCGAGACGCTCAAGATCTGCGTCGGCTACGACCTCGACGGCGCCCGGCTGGACTACCTGCCCACCGCCGCCGATCAGCAGGCCCGGGTCGTCCCGGTCTACGAAACCATCGACGGCTGGTCCGAAAGCACCGCCGGCGCCCGCTCCTGGGCCGAGCTTCCCGCGCAGGCGATCAAATACGTCCGCCGCATCGAAGAACTGATCCAGTGCCCGGTGACGCTCGTATCCACCTCACCCGAGCGCGAGGACACGATCCTCGTCACCGACCCGTTCCAGGACTGATTCCCCCATGGCCCTCACGCAGAAGCAGAAGAAACGCTGGTCTCTCGTGATCCTGCTGGTCGGGATGCCTGTCTACGTGGTGGTTGCGGTCACCATCCTCAACCTTCTGGGCCGTCCGCCGATCTGGGTGGAGCTTCTGGTCTACCTGGTGCTCGGCCTGCTCTGGGCGGTTCCGTTCAAGTCGGTCTTCATGGGCGTGGGCCGGGGCGATCCTGACGAAGAGATCGACGACCGGGGCTGACGCCGCGCCTCCGGCGCTCGGCCCGGTATCGGCCCATTATTGGCCCAGTATCGGTCCGGTCTCAGCCCGGTATCGGCCCGAGAAGGTGCCCAGCTTCGGGACGCCACGCTCAAGGTCGCGCGGCCACGATGTAGCGGCGCCGCGGACATCGGGCCGGGCAATTCGGCGCAGACTGCGAAGAGGGGCGGCGACGCGCCGGTCGCCGCCCTTGCGGGGCAGATGCTGCCGGCGGACATGGGTTCAGGTGCCCGAAGCGGCCTGCTGGGGCTTGAAGCGGGTCTGCGGCGAGACCTGGAACCTGCCGTTGCGCACTTTCTGGATGCGGCCCTGGCGCAGCAGGGTGCCAAAGGCGCGCAGCCCGTCCTCGCGGCTGAAGGCCTGGGGCAGGATCGACTGCACCATCTTCATGATCTGCGGGCGCGAGACGTCGCCCTCGTGTTCGACGAAGGCGGCATAGGCGGCCGCCGCTTCGAGCATGTCGCTCAGGCCCACGGCGCCGGTGTCGGCGGCGAACCGGGCGAAACGCTCCGAAAGGTCGGTCTCGTTTTCCTGCCGCGGCTCGGCGGCGCCGGTCTGGACGCGGCGCGGCATGACGGGCCGGACCGGCGTGCTTTCACGGGCGGTCTCGGCAGGCGGCACATCGACCCTTTGCGAGGCCACCAGCTTGAGTGGCGCGGGACGCGGCCGGTCGGAGCGGACCACGGGCCGCGCGGTCCGCCGGGGGCGCACGACCTGCTCCAGATCCTCGCGGAACATGTTCTCCTCATCCTCGGTGCCGTCGTCCTCGCCCAGCTGGCGGGCCGCCTCGGTCGCGGCGACCGCGGCCTTGAGGTGGGCGATCGCCTCGCGGCGGCGGTTGCCCTCGGGCTCCTGCAACTGGGCGTCGGTCTCGGTAAGGATGCGCGACATCCCGGCCTCGTCCGCCTCGGGCGCGCCGGCGAGCAGGGCGGCGCGGTTGCGGCGGCGTATGGCGGGATCGTCCTCGGCGTGGGCCTCCTCTGCGGCGTCCGCCCCCGCTTCGGGCCGGGTGGCCTCGGCGACCCGGGCCTCGTCCTCGTCGTCGTCATCGATCGTGGCGGCCCCCGCACCCGTGGCGCCGTCGGCGGTGTTCAGGCGCTCGACCTCGGCCAACTCCTCCATCAGGTCGGCCTCGTCATCCTCCGACAGGGTGGACCCGGGTGCGTCCTGCTCCTGGCCGGCGACAACATGGTCTTCGAGGTCGTCGATCCCGTCGAGCCGGGCGAGATCGGTCTGGTCGGCCTCGTCGTCCGTCTCCAGCAGCGGCTCGGCCACGTCGGTGGTCCCTAGCTCTTGTGCGTCCTGTTCTGCCTCGGCGGCCTGCTGCGCTTCGAACTCGCTGCGCTTCATCCGCACGACGCGGGCCCGGATCGGGGCGGCCGAGGACGATTCCTCGGGCGTTTCCTGCGCTTCGGGCTCGGCCGGGGCGGTGTCGGCGGTCCCGGATGCCTCTTCGGCGTGATCGTCCTCCGCGGCGGTTGCCGGCTCTTCGGACAGCATGTCGTTCTGGGCCAGGATCGAGTCCAGCACAGCGTTGCGGGGCATCTCCGCCGCGGGCGGTGCGTTGTCCTCGTCCTCGTCGTCGTCGATATCCGCCGCGGCGGGGGCGTTGCGGCCGACGACCGCACGGATTCGGGCCAGTTTCGAGGCCACGGAGTCGTGTTCGTCCTCGGCCGTGGGCATTGGCATGACGGAGGCTGCGGCCTCCTTCGCAGGTTCGGCCGGCTCGGCGGGCTGGTCGGTCGCTTCCTCGCGGGTGGGCTCGTCCCGAGCGGCAGCCTCTTCACGGGCCGCGGCCCGTTGGGCCCGGCGCAGGCGGCGGCGCTCGCGCCGCTCGGCGAGGGACAGTTCGGACCAGGGCCGCTTGTCGGCCTCGGCAGCGGCGCTCTCCGCCGCTCCGGCCTCGGTTGTCCCGGCAGCCGTCTCGTCCTCGTCCTGATCGGCAGCGGTCTGAGCGTACTCTGCCTCGGTGGCATCCGCGCCGGTTTCGTCGGTGTCGCCGGTGTCGTCCGACAAGGCCGGATCCTCGGCATCGGAGCCGCCAAGGGCCTCGTCGACCTCGTCCGCAGGCTCCGTCTCGGCGGCTTCCTTCGGTGCTTCCTCGGCGACCACGGACTCGTCCGCCTCGGCAGTCTCCCGCGGGGCGGCGTCTTCCGCAGCCTCGCTCTCGGTGACCTCGGCTGCTTGCTCGGGTTCGGGCTGTTCCGCGATCTCGGTGTCGTCAGCTTCCGCAGGTGCGGTGTCCTCGGATGTCTCGGGCGCGGTCTGGGTCTCGGTTTCGGTCGCGTCGGCAGGCTCGTCGGCCTCGTCGGTTTCCGTGGGCCTGTCGTCCTCTGCGGATTCCGCCTCGGCCTCGGCGCCGGGCATGGCGGCGGCGATTGCGGAGGCCATGGCCTCGGTGTCGGGATCCGTGCCGTCCGCGTCGGCCTCGGCCGAGGGGTCAGCGGTCCCGTCAGCCTCTGCCCCGGGTGCGGTGGGGACCGGGGTGGAGGCGACATCCTCGTCCTGCGCTTCCGGCGATTGCGGTGCGGCAGGGGATAGGGGGCTTTCGGCCGTGGCGGTGCCGGTGGCCCCGGTGGCGGCAAGGGCTGCCGGGCGCAGGACGTATCCGCCCCGCTCCATCCGCGCTTCGACGCGCCGCTCTATGTCGCGCTCGGCGATCCGGGCGAGCATCTCGGGGTCGGGCGTCGGCGGTTCTGCCCCGAAGTAGCGATCGTCCGCGGCCAGATCCCGGAAATACTCCGCGATCGCCTTCATCGTGTCGAAGGCATCGTCGAATCCTTCCAGGGTGCACGAGAAGGTGCCGTATGAAACTGTAAGAATCTTACTCGGCTCAGCCATTCTGGTACTCGCTTTCTCTCTCACCCAGCGACACTCTGTCTAACATGAACTGGTTCCAAATACGGAACAGGATGAAGTTTAAGGCGGGATTATTTCGTGACCACATTGAGGAATGTTGCCCCAATTGGAGTAAATTTGCAGTGAATGGCGCGATTGTTCTGTCAGATGCGCCGGTGACGCTGATCGGCGGGGGCGTGACCGGGCCGGAGGATCTTGCGCTGGCGCGGGCCCATGCACCGCGCCTTGTGGCGGCCGATGGCGGCGGGGACAGCGCCCTTGCGGCGGGCTGCCGACCCGAGGCCGTCATCGGCGACATGGATTCCCTGTCGCCCGCCGGCCGGGACGCGCTGGCGGAGGTGCTGCATCCGGTTTCCGAGCAGGAGACGACGGATTTCGACAAGGCCCTCTGCGCCATCGACGCGCCGCTGGTGCTGGCCGTGGGGATGACGGGGGGGCGGATCGACCACGATCTCGCGGCGTTCAACGTGCTGGTGCGCCGGGCGGCGCGGCGCTGCGTGGTGATCGGTGCCGAGAGCCTGGTGTTTCTCGCCCCGCCGGTGCTGGAACTGGACGTGCCGGTGGGCTCTCTGGTGTCGCTCTTTCCCATGGGGCCGGTGACGGGGCGCTCGGAGGGGCTGGAATGGCCGATCGACGGGCTGGGCTTCGCCCCCTGGGGGCGGAGCGGGACGTCGAACGCGGCCAGCGGTCCGGTGCGGCTGGAATTCTCGGATCCGCGGATGCTGGTCATCCTGCCGCGGGAGGCGCTGGCCGACGTGGTGGAGGCGCTGGGGGCGCAGGGGAGCGGCTGGCCGGGGTGACGCCCCGGCAGCGTCGGACCGGTTGGGGCGCGGACCGGGGCGGGGGTGTCAGGCGCGGGAGGCGATCTCTGTCCCCGCGGCATGGGCGGAGGCCCAGGCCCATTGGAAGTTGTAGCCCCCCAGCCAGCCGGTCACGTCCACGCATTCGCCGATGAAGAACAGCCCCGGCAGGGCCTTGGCCTCCATCGTCCGGGAGGAGAGGGCCCCGGTCGACACGCCGCCCAGGGTGACCTCGGCGGTGCGATAGCCCTCGGTCCCCGAGGGGCGCAGGGTCCAGCGGTGCAGGTGCTCGGCGATGGCGTCGATCCGGGCGCTGGCCAGTTCGGCGAGCCGGGTGGTCGCGGGCAGGTCGGGGGCGAGGCTCTCGGCCAGGCGTTTGGGAAGCTGGCGGGTGAGCCAGGTGCCCAGCTGCGACTTTCCGGCCTGGCGCTTGGCCTCGGCGAGGGCCTGCGCCGCGTCGGTGCCGGGCAGAAGATCGAGCGTGATGTCCTGCCCCTCCTGCCAGTAGGAGGAGATCTGCAGCATCGCCGGGCCCGAGAGGCCGCGGTGGGTGAAGAGCATGGCCTCTTCGAAGGCGGTGCCGTTCGCCGCGGCCCGGACCGGCAGCGACAGGCCGGAAAGGGGCGCGAAGCGTCCGTCGGCGAACGTGAAGGGGACGAGGCCGGCCCGGGTCTCGGTCACCGGCAGGCCGAACTGGCCGGCGAGGGCATAGGCGCGGCCGGTGGCGCCCATCTTCGGGATCGACTTGCCGCCGGTCGCGACCACGAGATGGCGGGCAAGGACGGTCACCGGCTTGCCGTGGCGGGTCAGTTCCACCCGGTAGTGGGTTCCGTCATGGGCGACCGCGCCGACCTCGGTCTCGAGCCAGAGGTCGGCGTCCCGGGCGAGGCCCAGCAGCATCGCGATGATCTCGCGGGCCGAGCTGTCGCAGAAGAGCTGGCCGAGGGTCTTTTCGTGGTAGGCGATGCCGTGGCCCTCGACCAGCGCCAGGAAATCCTGCGGCGTGTAGCGGGCCAGGGCCGACTTGGCGAAATGCGGGTTTTCCGAGAGGAAGGCCCGGGCGGTGGTGCGCAGGTTGGTGAAGTTGCAGCGGCCGCCACCCGAGATCCGGACCTTTCGGCAGGCGCCTTCGCGTGGTCGACCACCAGCGTGCCCGGCCCCGCGTGGGCAGCGCAGAAGAGGCCGGCCGCGCCGGCGCCGAGGATGAGCGTGGTGACCTGCATCGCCATCAGGTGCCTTCATTCGGACCCGCGCACAAGGGGGCGGCGGGTCTGCCCTGGTGCAAAGGGGGGCGGATCTGGCCCCGCGTGTCGGGGCCGCGGGTCCGACGTGGTCCGGCTGCGGCGCCTTTTGCGGCCGTGGGCGCCTCCGGCGGGAGTTTTCTGGCCAAGATGAATGGGGAGGGCCGGGGGTATGGCAGCGATTCGCTTTGGTCTGGCCTGACGGGGCGAAACAGGGTAGGCTGGCGGTCAGACCCGGGAATAACCCGGGCGGGCAGAGGCAATCGGCAGAGATCCCATGACGGAAATGGTGCATGGAACGATCCCCGTCGCGGCGGGCGATCCTGTTCTTCCGCGGTGGTGGCGGACAATCGACAAATGGACGATGTCCTGCATCCTGATCCTGTTCGGGATCGGGCTGCTGCTGGGCTTTGCCGCATCGCCGCCGCTGGCGGCGCGCAACAATCTCGCGCCGTTCTATTATGTCAGCAAGCAGTTCAGCTTCGGCATGGTGGCGATCGCGGTCATGCTGGCCTTCTCGATGATGTCGCCGGTCATGGTCCGCCGGCTTGCGGTGGTCGGCTTCGTGCTGGCCTTCGTGGCGCTGGTCTTGTTGCCGGTGATCGGAACCGACCATGGCAAGGGCGCGGTGCGCTGGCATTCCATCGGCGGGTTTTCGTTTCAGCCGTCGGAATTCCTCAAGCCCGGGTTCGTGGTCGTCGCGGCCTGGTTCATGGCCGCGAGCCAGGAGCTGGGCGGGCCGCCGGGGCGCAGCTATTCGCTCGCGCTGACCATCGTGATCGTCGCCTTCCTCGCCATGCAGCCGGATTTCGGCCAGGCCTGTCTTGTGCTTTTTGCCTGGGGCGTGATGTATTTCGTCGCCGGCGCCCCGCTGGCCCTGCTTATGGGGCTGGCCGGCGCGGCGATCGGCGCGGGTGCCGTCGCCTATGACCAGTCCGAGCATTTCGCCCGCCGGATCGACGGGTTCCTGAGCCCCGATGTCGATCCGCGCACCCAGCTCGGCTATGCCTCCAACGCGATCCGGGAGGGCGGCTTTTTCGGCACCGGCGTGGGCGAGGGGACGGTGAAGCTGTCGCTGCCCGATGCGCATACGGATTTCATCATCGCCGTCGCGGCCGAGGAATACGGCCTGATCCTCGTGCTGATCATCATCGCGCTCTATGTCATGGTGGTCGTGCGCTCGCTCGCGCGGCTGATGCGGGAGCGCGATCCGTTCATCCGCTTTGCCGGCACAGGCCTTGCCTGCGTCTTCGGCGTGCAGGCGATGATCAACATGGGGGTTGCCGTGCGGCTGTTGCCGGCCAAGGGGATGACGCTGCCGTTCGTGTCCTACGGTGGCTCGTCCGTGATCGCCTCGGGGATTGCGGTGGGGATGCTTTTGGCGTTTACGCGCACCCGCCCGCAGGGCGAGCTTGGGGACATTCTGATGCGAAAGGGCCGGTAGATGGCGGCGCCTCTGTTGATCATCGCCGCGGGCGGCACCGGCGGGCACATGTTCCCCGCGCAGGCGCTGGCCGAGACGATGCTGGCACGAGGCTGGCGGGTGAAGCTGTCGACGGATGCGCGCGGGGCGCGCTATTCGGGCGGCTTTCCCGAGGCCGTGGCGCAGGAGGTGATCTCTTCGGCCACCTTCGCGCGGGGCGGGCCGCTGGCCAAGCTCTCGGTGCCGTTCCGGGTGCTGGGCGGCGCGATCTCGGCCCGGCGGTCCATGCGGCGGGACCGGCCGGCGGTCGTCGCAGGCTTCGGCGGCTATCCGACGATCCCCGCGCTGTCGGCGGCGCTGACCCTCGGCGTGCCGACCATGATCCACGAGCAGAACGGCGTGCTGGGCAAGGTCAACAAGCTCTTCGCCAAGCGGGTCACCAAGGTGGCCTGCGGCACCTGGCCCACGGTCCTGCCCGAGGGGGTGGAGGCCGAGCATGTGGGCAACCCCGTGCGCTCGGCGATCCTGGACCGGGCGAGCGCCGGCTACATCGCGCCCGGCGACTACCCGATGTCAGTGCTGGTGATCGGCGGCTCGCAAGGCGCCCGGATCCTGAGCGACATCGTCCCGCCCGCGCTGTCGTCGCTGCCGCGCGAGATCCGCCGCCATGTCCGGGTCAGCCACCAGGCCCGCGAGGAAGACGTGGAGCGGGTGGCGAAATACTACTACGAGGAAGGCATCAACGCCGATGTGGAGACCTTCTTTACCGACATCCCCGAGCGGATGACCGAGGCGCAACTGGTGATCGCGCGGGCCGGGGCCTCGACCATCGCCGATCTGTCGGTGATCGGCCGGCCGGCGATCCTGATCCCCTATCCCCATGCCGCCGAGGACCACCAGACCGCCAACGCCCGGGGGCTGGTGCAGGCGGGCGCCGCGATCCTGATCCCCGAGAGCCGGCTGGAGGTCGACGCCCTGGCCGAGCAGGTGGCGCTGATCCTGGGCGACCCGGACGGCGCCGCGCAGATGTCGCGGGCGGCCCAGGCCTTCGGCAAGCCGGACGCGACAGAGCATCTGGCCGCCATCGTCGAGGGGCTGGCAGACGAGAGAGGACAGTAACATGGACGGAAGCCTGAAGATGAACGCAGCAACCAAGCTCCCCCTGGATGTGGGGCCGATCCATTTCGTGGGGATCGGCGGGATCGGCATGTCGGGGATCGCGGAGGTTCTGCTCAACCATGGCTATACCGTGCAGGGATCGGACCTGAAGGCCACGCCGATCACGGAACGGCTGAAAAGCCTCGGCGCCCTCGTCTTCGAGGGCCAGCGGCCCGAGAACCTCGAAGGGGCGGAGGTTGTCGTCATCTCCTCGGCGATCAAGCCCGGCAACCCGGAGCTGGACGAGGCCCGGCGGCGCGGCCTGCCGGTGGTCCGGCGGGCCGAGATGCTGGCCGAGCTCATGAGGCTGAAATCCAACGTCGCGGTCGCGGGCACCCACGGCAAGACCACGACCACCACCATGGTCGCAGCCCTTCTGGATGCCGGCGGGTTCGACCCCACGGTCATCAATGGCGGGATCATCCACAATTACGGCTCGAACGCCCGGGTGGGCGAAGGCGAGTGGATGGTGGTCGAGGCCGACGAAAGTGACGGCACCTTCAACCGCCTGCCCGCCACCATCGCCATCGTCACAAATATCGACCCCGAGCACATGGAGCACTGGGGCACCGAAGAGGCGCTGCACAAGGGGTTCGAGGATTTCGTGTCCAACATCCCGTTCTATGGCGTGGCGGTCTGCTGCACCGACCATCCCCAGGTGCAGAAGCTGGTCGCCCGGATCTCGGACCGGCGCGTGGTGACCTTCGGCTTCAACGCCCAGGCCGATGTGCGCGCCGTCAACCTGACCTATGCCGGCGGGGTCGCCCATTTCGATGTCGCCCTGCAGGCCGAGGGCCAGGTGATCGAGGGTTGCAGCCTGCCGATGCCCGGCGACCACAACGTCTCGAACGCGCTGTCGGCGGTGGCCGTGGCCCGGCACCTGGGGATGAAGCGCGACGAGATCCGCGCTGCGCTCGCGGCCTTCGGCGGGGTCAACCGGCGCTTCACCAAGGTGGGCGAGGTCAATGGCGTAACCATCATCGACGATTACGGCCACCACCCGGTGGAGATCGCGGCCGTGCTCAAGGCCGCCCGCCAGGCCAGCGACGGGCGCGTCATCGCGGTGCACCAGCCGCACCGCTACTCCCGCCTGCACTCCCTGTTCGAGGAGTTCTGCAACTGCTTCAACGAGGCCGACGTGGTCGGCATCGGCGCGGTCTATGCGGCGGGCGAGGCCCCGATCGAGGGCGCCTCGCGCGACGACCTGGTCGCCGGGCTGATCCGCGCGGGCCACCGCGACGCACGGGCGGTAGAGACCGAGGACGACCTGGAACGGCTGGTGCGCGAAGAGGCGGCCCCCGGCGACATCGTCGTCTGCCTCGGCGCGGGCACGATCAGCGCCTGGGCCAACAACCTGCCCGCGCGGCTCGCCCGGTGAGCTGGGCCGCGATCATCGCCGGGGCCGTGGCCCTGGCCCTCGCCGCGACCCTGTCGCGGCTGGTCGCGCGGCTGCTGGGGGCCTTCGCCCTGGCGGCGGGGGTGCTGCTGGCCCTGCACGCCCGCACCGATCCGGCCGAGGCGGTGGCCGGCCTCGCGGCCCTGGGCGGCGCCTTCGCCCTGCGCCGGCCCCTGCGGCGGCTGCTGACCGGGGGGCTGGTGTGACCGCCCCGGCCCGCCGTTGCCCCGGCCCCGGCGCGATGCCTGGCCCCCGCGCGATGCCCGGGACGGCCCGGCCCGTCGCCGGCGGAGGGCCCGGGACATGAGCGCCTCCGCCCTCGCCGGCATCCTCTGGGTGCTGGCCGCCACCGCGACCGCCTTCCTGCCGATGCGGCGGCAATACGTGCCGGGGCTGACCCTGCTGGCGCTGGCGCCGGTGCTGATCGGCTGGCTCACCTGGCAGCATGGCTGGTGGATAGGGGGCTTCGCGCTCTTCGCCTTCCTGTCGATGTTCCGCAACCCGCTGCGCTACCTGATCCGCCGGGCGCTCGGCCTGACCGTGGAGGCGCCGCCGCAATGAGCCTGTCGCTGATCCTCGCGTTCCTCTGGCTGGTCGCGGCCAACGTGCTGGCGATGATCCCGTCGCGCGACCACCACTGGCGCCGCGCCTACGTGCTGATCGCGCTTGGCATCCCGCTGCTGGGGTGGGTGACCTACGAGAACGGGCCCTGGATCGGCCTTCTGTGCCTGGCCGCGGGCGCGTCCGTCCTGCGCTGGCCGGTCTATCACCTCGGCCGCCGGATCAGGCGCCTGTTGGGCCGCGCCGACGCCTGAGCCTTGTCCCGCAGGGGCCGGACGTGCAGTCTGCGGGCGCGGGGGTGCGGTATGGTCGAGATTGCGGACGTTGATGACAGGGACAGCCTCAGGGACTGGCTGCAAGAGACCGGCCAGAGCCGCGAGGCCTGCGTCTGGCTTGCAAGCCGCGCGGCCCTGTGGGTGCTGCCGATCGCCTGGGCCGAGGCGTCTTCACGTCTTGATTTGACACCACTTCCCATTTTGCGGGCAAATCTGATTGCAGGGGTTGCGCCGGTGTGTCCAACCCCCGCAATCAAGAGCGCCGCCGCCGCCGCCTACGCCGCCGCCGACGCCGCCATCACCGCCGCCGCCTACGCCGCCGCCGACCGCGCCGCCAGCGACGCCGCCTACGCCGCCATCACCGCCGCCGCCTACGCCGCCGCCGACCGCGCCGCCAGCGACGCCGCCTACGCCGCCATCACCGCCGCCGCCTACGCCGCCTTCTCCGCTGCCGTCACCGCCGCCGCCGCCACCGACGCCACCGCCGACCTTGCGGTCTGGGAGGCGTCGAGACGGGACATGGGAATCCTGCAAGACGGCGATTTTCTCGGCAAGGGGCTCAGGCTGTGGCCGGCCGGTGGTAACCCGCTCGAAGACGCCTGGCGCGAGGTGAAGCGCGGTCTGGCTCAGGGCGATCCCGCCAGCGCCCGCGGGGTCGGCACCGGTCTCGACTGGTCGTTCTGGCTCGACTGGTATCAGGACGCGCTGGACGGCAAGACCCCCGACTGGGACGTGCTGGAAGAGATCGCCCTCAGCGGCCTGGCCAGAGACGGCGACTACCAGCGCGAGGACTTCAACCCCTTCTGGGAAGGCACCGACGCCGAGGTTCTGGCGCGGATCAATGAGATCGTCGAACGGCATGCCCTGTTGGCAGAAATTCGAAAACTCAAGGCCGAGAGAGATAGCTTGCGGGCGGCGGCAAGTGCGTCCGCCGCCCACCGGTCCCACAATAATCCGCCGGAATTGGTCGAAGAGCAGGCGCAGCAAGAGGTTACGATTGTTTGGGCATATCTTGATGACATCGAGGTCGAACTGAAAAAGCCCGATATTGATCACGGGCGTCTGCGCCGTTTGGGACAACGGCTTGTCAGTCAAGCCAGAGAGGTTTTGTCGTTGGCTGGCAAGGACACAAAGAAAGACATGGCCATGGCGATCAGGCTCGCAGTCTATGGTGGCGGCGGACTCGCGTTGATGGCCAGGATCGTGGAGTTCGGAGAATGGCTTGGGCGATTTGTCGGGCCAAGCTTGGGTTTTTAAGGAGGCTGACCCATGATCTACCTCATCCCTTCCATCGGGTTTCTGATCGGCGTTCTGCCCGGGTTCTTTCTTGCGCGGCAGGGCAAGGTCTGGGTCGTGGCGATCTTTGCGCTCGCGCTTGCGGTAGCCGGGGTCTGGGCGATCATCGTAGGGCGCAGCCAGACTGGATTCGATGGCATGGGCTACGTGATCATCGCGGTCCTGATGTTGGCGCCGACGGTGGTCGGCATGGTGGCCGGCGGGCTCGCGGGGCTTTACCGGCGGGCCAAAGAGGGGCAGACAGCGCCCCATGACAAAGACGCCTGAGACCGCCGCGCCCGCGATCCGCCTTCCCGAGGTGCGCGGGGTCCTCACCCCCGAGCGGCCGCTGGCCGAGCTTACGTGGATGCGGGTGGGCGGGCCTGCGGACTGGCTCTTTCAGCCCGCCGACCGCGCGGATCTGGCCGCCTTCCTGGCCGCGCTGCCGGCCGAGGTGCCGGTGATGGCCATGGGCGTCGGCTCCAACCTCATCGTGCGCGACGGCGGGGTGCGCGGGGTGGTGATCCGGCTGGGGCGCGGCTTCAACGGGATCGAGACCGGCGACGGGCTGGTCCGGGCGGGCGCAGCGGCGCTCGACGCGCACGTGGCGCGCAAGGCGGCCGAGGCCGGGCTCGACCTGACCTTTCTGCGCACCATTCCCGGCGCGGTGGGCGGTGCGGTGCGGATGAACGCGGGCTGCTACGGCGCCTATGTCGCCGATCACCTGGTCGAGGTCACGGCGATCCTGCGCGACGGCGCGACGGTGACCCTGCCGGCGCACGACCTGGGGCTGGGCTATCGGACGTCGAAGTTGCCCGAGGGCGCGGTGATCGTCGAGGCGGTGTTCCGCACATGGGCCGGCGACCCTGAAGAGCTTGCCGCGAAGATGGCCGACCAGCTGGCCCGCCGCGACGCGAGCCAGCCGACGAAGGACCGCACCGCGGGCTCCACCTTTCGCAACCCGGCCGGCTATTCCTCGACCGGGCTCGCGGACGACAGCCACGAGCTCAAGGCCTGGACGCTGATCGACGAGGCGGGCATGCGCGGCGCCCGGATCGGCGGGGCGGTGATGAACGAGAAACACTCGAACTTCCTCACCAATGCGGGCGGCGCCACGGCCACGGATCTCGAATCGCTGGGCGAAGCGGTCCGGAAAAGGGTTTACGAGGTGCGCGGGCTGACGCTAGAGTGGGAAATCATGAGGGTCGGCGAACCGGCCCCGGACGACTGAGCAGCAGGTCGGCATCCCCGGGCAGGGATGCGCGGCACTCAATATGAAGATCAAGTTTGACGGGCCGCGCGAACGGCCCGCGTGAGGCAGTGAAATGTCGGGCGGGCAGACCCCCCACGTTGCAGTCCTGTTGGGCGGCCCGTCGGCCGAGCGCGAAGTCTCTTTGTCTTCGGGCCGGGAATGCGCGGCCGCGCTGCGCACCGCCGGCTACCGCGTGAGCGAACTGGACGCCGGTCCGGATCTGGCCCTGCGTCTGACGGAGCTGAAGCCGGACGTCTGTTTCAACGCCCTGCACGGCCGCTGGGGCGAGGACGGCTGCGTCCAGGGGATCCTGGAATGGATGCGACTGCCCTATACCCATTCGGGCGTGCTGGCCTCGGCCATGGCGATGGACAAGGAGCGGACCAAGGCGATCTACCGCGCCAGCGGCCTGCCCGTGGTGGACAGCGTGCTGGCCCGCAAGGCAGAGGTCGAGGCGGATCATGTCATGGCGCCGCCCTACGTGGTGAAACCCTACAACGAAGGCTCCTCGGTGGGTGTCTACTTCGTGCACGGCGGCGCGAACGGCCCGCCGAAGCTTGCCGCCACAATGCCCGATGTGGTGATGGTCGAGGCCTTCGTGCCGGGGCGGGAGCTGACCACCGCGGCGATGGACGGGCGGACGCTGGGCGTCACCGACATCCTGACCGACGGCTGGTACGATTACGACGCGAAATACAGCGCGGGCGGGTCGCGCCACGTGATCCCCGCCGATATCCCGGCCGAGATCTTCGACGCCTGCGAGGCCTACGCCCTGCGGGCCCACAACGCGCTTGGCTGTCGCGGGATCAGCCGCACGGATTTTCGCTGGGACGAGGGCCGCGGCCTCGCCGGCCTGATCCTGCTGGAGACCAATACCCAGCCGGGGATGACGCCGACCTCGCTGGTGCCCGAACAGGCGGCCCTGAAGGGGATCGAGTTTCCCGCGCTCTGCGCCTGGCTGGTGGAGGATGCCTCTTGCGACAGGTAGCCCGCGACAAGGACAACGCCCGCATCCCGCGCGACCCGGCGCCGTCGCGCTGGCGCTATCGCTACCAGCGGCTGATGCTGACGCCGGGGTTCCGCAAGCTGTTGCGGATCGGCGCCCCGCTGGCGCTGATCGCCGGGATCGCGGGGGCCTGGTTCGGCCAGGAGGCGAACCGGATGGCGGTGCAGGCGACCTGGATCGAGCTGCGCGACGAATTCCAGTCGCGCCCGGAATTCATGGTCAGCGCGATGGACATCATCGGCGCAGACGGCGATCTGTCGGGCCAGATCCGCGATGTGCTCCCGCTGAACTTCCCAGTGACCTCGTTCGATCTCGAACTCGAGGACATGCGCGAACTGGTGGCTGCGCTGAACGCGGTCGAAAGCGCCCGCCTGCGGGTGCGCCCCGGTGGCATCCTCGAGGTGGCGGTGGTCCAGCGCGAGCCGGTCGCGGTCTGGCGCACGGCACAGGGCCTCAAGCTGATCGACGCGGGCGGGCACTTCGTCAGCCCGCTGCAGGCCAGGGCCGACCGGCCCGACTTGCCGCTGATCGCCGGGATGGGGGCGGACGCGGCGCTCGACGAGGCGCTGCGGCTTTACGCGGTAGCCGAGCCGCTGACGGAAAAGCTGCGCGGCCTGGTGCGGCTGGGCGACCGGCGCTGGGACGTGGTGCTGGAGGGCGGGCAGAAGATCCTGCTGCCCTCCGACAACCCGGTCCGGGCGCTCGAAAGGGTGATGGCGCTGGATTCGGCGCAGGACATGCTCGACCGCGACATCGCGCTGGTGGACATGCGCAACGCGGCCCGCCCCACGATACGGCTCAACCCGCCCGCGGCGGCGGCATTCCGGCGCACGTCGGGCAAACTTCAATAACAAGAAACACTGAAGGGCAGGCACGATGAGGGAGCTATACGAGAGCCAGCGGGCGATGCGGAACATGCGCAAGGTCGCGATGCAACGGGGCGTGATCGCGATCCTCGACGTCGGCACCTCGAAGATCGCCTGCCTGATCCTGCGCTTCGACGGACCCGAACGGTTCCGCGAGAACGACGGCGTGGGCTCCATGGCCGGCCAGTCGGCGTTCCGAGTGATCGGCGCGGCGACGACCCGGTCGCGCGGCGTCCGCTTCGGCGAGATCGACGCCATGGCCGAGACCGAACGCGCGATCCGCACCGCGCTTCAGGCGGCGCAGAAGATGGCGCAGGTCCGCGTCGATCACGTGATCGCCTCGTTCTCGGGCGCGCGGCCCCGGTCCTACGGGCTGGATGGGGCGATCGACGTCACCGGCGCCCAGGTCGAAGAGGGCGATATCGGCCGCGTGCTGGCCGCCTGCGACGTGCCCGATTACGGCGCAGGTCGCCACGTGCTGCACGCCCAGCCGGTGAACTTCGCGCTGGACCACCGCTCCGGCCTCGCCGATCCGCGCGGCCAGATCGGCAACAAGCTGACCTGCGACATGCACCTGCTGACGGTCGAGGAGATGGCCGTCCAGAACCTGATCCACGCGGTCAAGCGCTGCGACCTCGAGATCGCGGGCCTGGCCTCCTCGGCCTATGCCTCGGGCATATCGAGCCTCGTGGAGGACGAGCAGGAGCTGGGCGCCGCCTGCATCGACCTGGGCGGTGGCGCCACCGGCCTGTCGATCTTCATGAAAAAGCACATGATCTATGCCGACAGCGTGCGGCTGGGCGGCGACCACGTGACCGGCGACATCTCCATGGGGCTGCAGGTCTCGATGTCCGTGGCCGAGCGGATCAAGACCTTCTACGGCGGGCTCGTGGCGACCGGCATGGACGACCGCGAGCAGATCGAGATCGGCGGCGACACCGGCGACTGGGAACACGACCGGCGCCAGGCCAGCCGGGCCGAGTTGATCGGCATCATGCGGCCGCGCGTCGAGGAGATCCTCGAAGAGGTCCGCGCCCGGCTCGACGCGGCGGGGTTCGAACATCTGCCCTCGCAGCAGATCGTGCTGACGGGCGGCGGCTCGCAGATCCCGGGGCTCGACGCGCTGGCCTCGCGGATCCTGGGCCAGCAGGTGCGGCTCGGCCGGCCGCTGCGGGTGCAGGGCCTGCCGCAGGCCGCCACCGGCGCCTCCTTCGCGAGCGCGGTGGGCCTGGCGCTGTTCGCGGCCAACCCGCAGGACGAATGGTGGGATTTCGAGATCCCGGCCGAGCGTTACCCCGCCCGCTCGTTCAAGCGGGCGGTGAAATGGTTCAAGGACAATTGGTAGGCGCGGCAGTCGAGATTTTTGGCCCCGTGGGCGTCAGACCCCGTGACGGCACCGCCCCGGTCTGCTAAAAACATCCACAGAGTCGCCCACAGAGGCGCCCACATCAGGCCGACCGAGCAGTCGCCCCGAGAGTCCAAATGAACCGCACGACGTCGCATCCCGATTTGCGACAACCGGAGACGTGACTTCAATATCTCGTGGTGGCCGGGTCGCGATTGCCTAGAATTGGAATGACCGGCAGGATATTGCCGGATTCCGTCAATTCGACCGCTTATTTTGTGTTTTTTTCGAGGAATTGGCGTGACGTGCAGCCCAGAGGCAGTTAGAGTCAATCAATACAGGTGCAAGCGCCCGGTGGGACGGGCGGGAGAACAAACAGGCGGACAGCAACCATGACACTGAATCTATCCCTCCCCGGGCACGACGAGCTGAAGCCCCGTATCACCGTTTTCGGTGTCGGCGGTGCCGGCGGCAACGCGGTCAACAACATGATCGAGAAGCAACTCGACGGGGTTGAGTTCGTGGTTGCCAATACCGACGCGCAGGCCCTGCAGCAGTCGATGGCCCCGGCCAAGATCCAGATGGGCGTGAAGGTCACCGAAGGGCTGGGCGCAGGCGCCCGGGCCACCGTGGGGGCCGCCGCTGCCGAGGAGTCGATCGAGCAGATCGTCGATCACCTCGCGGGCGCGCACATGTGCTTCATCACCGCGGGCATGGGTGGAGGCACCGGCACCGGCGCCGCCCCGATCATCGCCCAAGCCGCCCGCGAGCTGGGCGTGCTGACCGTGGGCGTCGTCACCAAACCGTTCCAGTTCGAGGGCGGCAAGCGCATGAAGCAGGCCGACGACGGCCTCGAGGCGCTGCAGAAGGTCGTCGACACGCTGATCATCATTCCCAACCAGAACCTGTTCCGGCTGGCGAACGAGAACACGACCTTCACCGAGGCCTTCGCGCTGGCCGACGACGTGCTCTACCAGGGCGTCAAGGGTGTCACCGACCTGATGGTTCGGCCCGGCCTGATCAACCTCGACTTCGCCGACGTCCGCGCGGTGATGGACGAGATGGGCAAGGCGATGATGGGCACCGGCGAAGCCGAGGGCGACAACCGCGCCGTGCAGGCCGCCGAGAAGGCCATAGCGAACCCGCTGCTCGACGAAATCAGCCTCGAAGGCGCGAAGGGTGTGCTGATCAACATCACCGGCGGCTACGACCTGACCCTGTTCGAACTGGACGAGGCGGCGAACAAGATCCGCGAGAAGGTCGATCCGGAGGCGAACATCATCGTGGGCTCGACCCTCGACACCGAGATGGAGGGCCGCATGCGCGTCAGCGTCGTGGCCACCGGGATCGACGCCGTGGCCAAGACCGGCGACATGCCGGCGCCGCGCCGCTCCATGGCGGCACCTCTGCAGCAGCCCGCCGCCGCGGCCCGGTCGGCCGCTCCCACGCCGGCCCCCGCGCCGGTGCGTGAAGAGCCCGCCCGCCAACCCGAGGTGGCCGCCCGCGCCCCCGAGCCGGAAGAGCCCACGTTCTTCGACGACGAGACCGACGAGGTCCGGGACGAGCCGATGTACGAGGAGGACATGGCCGAGGAGGATCTGCCCGCGCCGGCCTATCGCCCGCGGCCCGAGCCCGCGGTCGACGCGGAACCGGCAAGCTTCGTCGCGCCCCGCGCCCCGACCCCCGGCCAGCCCTCGCCCGAGGCGCTGGCGCGTCTGAAGGCCGCGGCCGGGAAGTCTCCGTCCGCGCGGCCCGCGGCACCGGCCCATGGGTCCGAGCACCGCGGCGAGGAAGAGCGTCCGCGCTTCGGCATCAACTCGCTGATCAACCGGATGACCGGCCATGCCGAGCAGCCGAACCCGCAGCGCCGCCAGCCTCAGGTCAGCGCCCTGCGCCAGGACGAAGAGGCCGAGGCGGATCCCGAGCAGGAACGCATCGAGATCCCGGCCTTCCTGCGGCGTCAGGCGAACTGAGCCCGGACCGAAACGACAACGCGACATCAACCGCCGACACGCAGCCCGTGTCGGCGGTTTTCCTTTGCCCTCCGCCCGCGTCCGCCCGTGCGGTCAGCATGTTGCAACAGGGGCCGGCGGATTGATGGAAGCCGCCGCGCACATCCGCCGAAATATAATGGAAATCAATGCCTTACCACACCTGCCTGAGGATGTTTCAGTCGGTTGCAAAGAGTGAGTTGAGAGCCGGGGACAGGGCGACTAGGTCAGAGGCTAACAAACGTTAACAGGACAGCTCCGCGTGCAATCCACACTTTCCCGATCCGTGCAATTCGACGGCGTGGGCCTCCATTCGGGCGCCCCGGTCTCGATGCATGTGCTGCCGGGTCAGGTGGGGCAGGGCATCGTCTTCGTTCGCCAGGATCTTGGCGGCGCCCGGATCGCCGCCCGCTGGGACCATGTGGAACAATCGCCCCTGATGACGCGGCTGGTCGCCCCCGGCGGCGCCAGCGTCTCGACTGTCGAGCATGTGATGGCGGCGCTCGCGGGGTGCGGCATCCACAACGCGACGGTCGTGCTCGACGGGCCGGAGGCGCCGATCGCCGACGGATCCTCGGCCCCCTTCGTGCGGGCTTTCCTCGATGCCGGGCTCACGCACCAGGCCGCCCCGCTGACGGCGATCCGGGTCCGCCGCAGCGTCGAGGTCCGGCGCGGGCTGGCGATGGCGCGGCTTTCGCCGGCACAGGCGCTCACCATGGATTTCGCGATCGAGTTCGACGACGCCGCGATCGGGCGTCAGCGCCTGGGGCTCGACATGGCCAACGGCGCCTTCGTGCGCGAGCTTTGCGACGCCCGGACCTTCTGCCGGAGCGCGGATATCGATGCCATGCGCGCCGAGGGCCGGGCCCTGGGCGGCACGCTGGAAAATGCGGTCGTCGTTGACGGCGACAAGGTCCTGACCCCGGGCGGCCTGCGCCACCCGGACGAGGCCGTGCGGCACAAGATGCTGGACGCGCTCGGCGATCTGGCCCTGGCCGGGGCGCCGATCCTGGGGGCCTATGTCGGCCTGCGCGCCGGGCACGCCATGACCAACGACCTGCTGCGCAAGCTCTTTTCCGATCCCGCCAATTATGAACGGGTGCACTGCCCGCCGCATATCGCGGCCCGTCTGCCGGGCGCGGGGATCCATGCCGAAGACCTGCGGGCGGTGGCCTGACGCCACCTCGGGCCCCTCGCCGCGCCACGGGCGAAAAGAGCGTTTTGCCCCGGAATCATCTATGCTAGACCTGTCTCAAACCGGCGGATGTCCGGAAACATGAGGACGGCATGAGCAGGGGGCGGGGAATGTCGGCACGACGGGCGAAAATCATGGCTGTTGCGGCATTGGCCGCAGGCCTGACGCTGGCGGGCTGCGACACGTTCGATCCGCGCCAACCGGGCGTGCTGGAGGCCTATTCGGCCCAGCAGATCTTCGAACGCGGCGAATTCGAGCTGGATCGCAACCGCGCAGATGACGCGGCCTATTACTTCGGCGAGATCGAGCGGCTTTATCCCTATTCGGAATGGGCGAAGCGGGCGCTGATCATGCAGGCCGCGGCCTATCACCAGGATCGCGACTATCCCAACGCCCGGTCCGCCGCCCAACGCTTCATCGACTTCTACCCCGCCGATACCGACGCAGCCTATGCGCAATACCTGCTGGCGCTCAGCTATTACGACCAGATCGACGAGATCGGCCGCGACCAGGGTCTGACATTCCAGGCCCTGCAGGCCCTGCGCGCCGTGATCGAGATCTATCCCGACAGCGAATATGCCGAACCCGCGATCCTGAAGTTCGACCTGGCCTTCGATCACCTCGCCGCGAAAGAGATGGAGGTCGGACGCTACTACCTGAAGGGCGGGCATTACGCGGCGGCGGTCAACCGGTTCCGGGTCGTGGTCGAGGATTTCCAGACCACCGCCCACACGGCCGAGGCGTTGCACCGGCTGGTCGAGGCCTACCTGTCGCTGGGCCTCACCGAGGAGGCCCAGACCGCGGGCGCGATCCTGGGCTACAATTACCGCTCCACGCCGTGGTATCAGGACAGCTATGCCCTGCTGACCGGACAGGGGCTGAACGTCGAGGCCACGGGCGACAACTGGCTGGCCTCGATCTACCGTCAGGTTGTGCGGGGCGAATGGCTTTAGGGGCTGGTGCGCAATGACCGCGCACCCTACCCAAGCCGAAAGGCTGCGCCTCTGCCGCGCAGCGATGTGAGGCCGTCAGGCGAATGCTGCGAACGCTCGATATTCGGGACATGCTTATCATCGACCGGCTGGAGCTTGAGTTTCAGCCCGGTCTGAACGTGCTGACCGGCGAGACCGGGGCCGGCAAGTCGATCCTGCTGGATGCGCTAGGCTTTGTGCTGGGCTGGCGGGGGCGGGCGGAACTGGTGCGCAGCGGTGCTGAGCAGGGCGAGGTGACGGCGGTGTTCGATCTCGCGCCCGGCCATGGCTGCGAGGCGGTGCTGGCCGAGGCCGGGATCGGCGCGGAGGATGGCGAGCTGATCCTGCGGCGCGTCAACGCCCGGGACGGGCGCAAGACGGCCTGGGTCAACGGCACCCGGGTCTCCGGAGAGGTGCTGCGGCAATTGTCCGACAGGCTGGTGGAGTTGCACGGCCAGCACGACGATCGTGGCCTGCTGAACCCGCGGGGCCACCGCGCGTTGCTCGATGCTTTCGCGGGCGCGGATACGGGCGCTGTGCGCGGCGTCTGGACCGCGCGGCGCAAGGCGCAGGCCGCGCTGGCCGAGGCGCGGGAGGCGGCCGAGACCCTGCGCTCCGAAGAGGAATTCCTGCGCCACGCGGTGGCCGAGTTCGACGACCTCTCGCCCGAGGAGGGCGAGGAGGAGCTGCTCGACCGGCAGCGGCGGACGATGCAATCGGCGGAACGGATCCGCGCGGACATCGCCAAGGCCCACGGCGCGTTGACGGGGCAGGGGGCCGAGGGTCTGATGACCGACGCGATCCGCTGGCTTGACGGCGCGGCCGAGGCCGCCGAGGGGCGGCTCGACGCGCCGCTGGAGGCGCTCGGACGGGCGATGGATGCACTGGGTGAGGCGGAACAGGGGGTGGCGGACTGCCTCGATGCGCTGGATTTCGACGGGCTGGCGCTGGAGCGGGTGGAGGAGCGTCTGTTCGCGATCCGGGCACTGGCGCGCAAGCACGGCGTCCTGCCCGATCAACTGCCCGCCTTCGACGGAGAGCTGCGCCATAGGCTGGAGGCGCTCGACGCCTCCGACGGGGATCTCAAGCGGCTGGAGGCGGAGGCCGCGGCCGCCGAGACGGCCTATGCCACCGCCGCCGCTGCCCTGTCGGAGGAAAGGACCGTCGCCGCGCGCCAGCTGGAGGTCGCGATGGGCGCCGAGCTTGCCCCGCTCAAGATGGAGCGGGCCGAGTTCCGTGTCCAGATCGAGGACGGAGAGCCCGGCCCCGAGGGGTGGGACGCGGTGACCTTTCTGGTGGCCACCAACCCCGGTGCGCCGGCGGGCGCGTTGAACCGTATCGCCTCGGGCGGGGAATTGTCGCGTTTCCTGCTGGCCCTGAAGGTCTGCCTGACCCGCGAGGCGCAAGGGCTGACCATGATCTTCGACGAGATCGACCGCGGCGTCGGCGGCGCGACCGCTGCGGCCGTTGGCCGGCGGCTGGCGCGGCTGGCCGGGGATGGCCAGGTTCTGGTCGTCACCCATTCGCCGCAGGTGGCGGCCCTCGGCGGCCATCACTGGCGGGTCGAGAAACGACAGGGCGCGGATGAGACGATCTCGACCGTGGTGCCGCTGGACGCGGAGGCGCGGGTGGACGAGATCGCGCGGATGCTGTCGGGCGATACCCTGACGGACGCGGCACGCCAGGCCGCGCGGGCGCTGATTGACGGCTGAGCCGCTGGCCTAGTCCGTCGTCTCCTCGAGCGGCCGTTTTCGGATCCGCCTGGGCAATTTCACGCAGCCCATATCGACCCTCTCGAGCCGTTCGTGCAGGGAATCGATGCTGTGATCGATCTCCTTCAGATATTGCTCGAGCTCGGCCCGTTTTTCATAGGCTCGCATCAGCGCCTGTGTTGTCCTTTGAGGCAATCATCAATCCCCCGCAATGGCGAACAATGGTATGTATCGACACCGATCCCCCTCGGATGGCTGACGATCATTCTAGGACGAAATACCGATCGTATACAACCTTAGGTTATTGACAGTCATTGTCGGGTGATGTGCGCACGCACCACGCGTGTGCCGTTTCAGGATCCTTGCGGAACGAGTTTTCCGGGGTTCATGAGGTTTTGCGGATCAAGGGCCCGCTTGATCGCGCCCATGATCTGCCAGGCGGCGCCATGCTCTGCGGCCATGTGTTTGAGCTTGCCCAGGCCCACGCCATGCTCGCCCGTCGCGGTGCCGCCCATGGCGAGCGCCCGGTCGATCATCGCCGCCGAGACCTCTTCGGCGGCGCGCCGCTCCGCCTCGGATCCGTCGAGCAGAAGGATCGCGTGAAAGTTGCCGTCGCCCACATGGCCCAGGATCGGGGCCTGCAGACCGGCTTGCGCAATATCGGCCTGGGTCTGCTCAACAGCTTGGGATAACATGGAAATCGGCACGCAGACATCGGACACGATGGCCCGGCTTCCGGGGCGCGATGCGAGGATCGCCCAATAGGCATGGTGGCGCATCCGCCACAGCCGGGTCCGGTCCTCAGGCCGGGTCGCGCCCTCGAATCCGGTGCAGCCGTGATCGCGGGCGATCTCGTGGAACTGTTCGGTCTCGGCGGCGACGGCCGCCTCGGTGCCGTGAAACTCCACGAAGAGATGCGGCATCAGGGGAAAGTCCGCGTCCGAATAGCCGTTCACCGCCGCCACGCTCGCCGCGTCCAGGATCTCTATCCGGGCCATGGGGATGCCGGTCTGGATCGTCTCGACGACCGCATCGACGGCCTGGTTGAAGCCGGGAAAGGCGCAAGTGGCCGCGGCAATCGCGGCCGGCTGGCCTTGCAACCACAAGGTGAGTTCAGTGACAAGGCCGAGCGTGCCTTCCGACCCCACCATCAGCCCGGTCAGATCGTAGCCGGAGGCGGATTTGGCCGTCGTCCCGCCGGTGCGAATCACGCGGCCGTCCGCGGTCACCACCTCCAGGGCGGCCACGTTGTCGCGCATCGTGCCATAGCGGACGGCGGTGGTGCCCGAGGCGCGGGTCATCGCCATGCCGCCCAGGGTGGCATTGGCGCCGGGGTCGACCGGAAAGAACAGGCCGGTGGCGCGCAGCTCTTCGTTCAGGCGTTCGCGGGTGATGCCGGGCTGGACGCGGGCGACCCTGTCCTCGGCCCGCACCTCGAGCACTGCGTCCATCCGGGTGAAGTCCACCACGAGACCGCCCTGCACCGCGAGCCCGTGCCCCTCCAGCGAGGTGCCGGCCCCCCAGCCGATCATCGGACAGCCGTGATCCACGCAGATCCGCACGATGCCTGCCACCTCGTCGGTCGACGCCGGATAGGCCACCGCATCGGGCGGCGTCAGGGGGAAATGGCTTTCGGAGCGGCCGTGCGCCTCCAAATCGGTCTTGGACCGCGACAGGCGATCCCCTAGGAGTGAGGTCAACGCCTCAAGGGCGGCTTCGGCGATCATGGCAGGTCTTCCTTCGCTCCTGGTCCGGCCTGACGCAGCATAGGGGCAGGCGCGGGGCGCGGAAAGGCGGCAGGGATGGCTGCGGGGGTTGGCACATTCGTGAAGGAGAGCCTCGCCGAAGGCTGGCGGGCACTCGGTCGGGGCCTGGGCGTCATCCGCCGCAAGGGGCCGTCCAAGATCCAGTTCTGGCTGATCGCCCTCGTGATCGGGATCGGCGCGGGCTTCGCGGCCCTGGGTTTTCGCCTCGGGATCGAGGCGCTTCAGCATGCGCTCTACCGGACCGAGGATCCCCACCTTCTGCATACCGCCGCGGCGGGGCTCGACTGGTATTGGGTGCTGCTGGTGCCGGTCGCGGGCGGGCTTGCGGTGGGGCTGTTGCTGGACCGTTTCACCGACGACGGGCGGGTGCGCGCCGTGGCCGACGTGATCGAGGGCGCGGCGCTGGACAACGGCCGGGTCGAGGTCCGGCGGGGGGCGGTTTCGGCGCTGGCCTCGTGGATCACCCTGTCGACCGGCGGCTCATCGGGGCGCGAGGGGCCGGTCGTCCACGTGGCGGCCGTGATCTCGACCCTGATCTGCAGGGTGCTGCGCGCCGACGGGATCACCGGGCGCGACCTGCTGGGCTGCGCCGTAGCGGCGGCCGTTTCGGCCAGCTTCAACGCGCCGATCGCGGGGGCCCTCTTTGCGCTGGAGGTGGTGCTGCGCCATTTCGCCGTCCATGCCTTCGCGCCCATCGTCATCGCCAGCGTGGCGGGCACGGTCATCAACCGGCTGGCCTATGGCGGGCTGACGGAATTCGTGCTGCCGAACCAGAACGCCCTGGAATTCTACGTGGAATTGCCGGCCTTCCTGCTGCTGGGCCTGGTCTGCGGGATCGTTGCCGTGGTGCTGATGCGGGGGATCTTCTGGGCCGACGACCTCGGCAACGAGATCCAGGCCCGGACCGGGCTGCCCCGCTGGGCCCGACCCGCCGTCGCGGGGCTGCTGCTTGGGGGGCTCGCCGTGTTCTGGCCCCACATCATCGGCGTCGGCTACGAGACGACGTCGCGCGCCCTCACCGGCGATCTGCTGTTCCGCGAGGCGGTGGTCTTTGCCGTGCTCAAGGTGGCGGCGGTTGCGATCACCGTAGGCGGCCGGATGGGGGGCGGGGTGTTTTCGCCCTCGCTCATGGTGGGGGCCCTGACCGGGCTCGCGTTCGGGACGGTCGGCACGGCAGTGTTCCCGGACGTTTCGGGCGAGGGGACGCTCTATGCGCTGGCGGGAATGGGGGCGGTCGCCGCGGCGGTGCTGGGGGCGCCGATCTCCACGACGTTGATCGTATTCGAGCTGACCGGGGATTGGCAGACCGGCCTTGCGGTCATGGTGTCGGTGTCGATCTCGACCGCGCTGGCCTCGAACCTGGTCGACCGGTCGTTCTTCCTGACCCAGCTGGAGCGGCGCGGGGTGCGGCTGGCGGCGGGCCCGCAGGCCTATCTGCTGTCGACCTTCTCCGCGGGCGCGGTGATGCGCACCAGAACGGCACCAAGAGCGGCCCCCGAGGACAGCTGCTGGGAGATGGTCGAAGCGGGCACCTACCTCGACGTGGGGGCCACGCTGGAACAGGCGATGCCGATATTCGAGAAGGCGAACCCGCTATTCATCCCGGTGGTGCGCCTGTCGGGCTCGGACGAGCCGCCCGAATTGCTGGGCGCATTGTTCCAGGTCGACGCGCTGCGGGCCTACAACCGCGCCCTCGCGGCGACGGCGGCCGAAGAGCATTCCTGAGCAAGGACCGCGTGGCCGCCCCCGGCGGGCGGGGCGGGCGCGGGACCCTCGGGGAGGGTCGCCGGCCCGTGGCCTGATGGCGGCCGGAAAGGGGGGCGGGCTATCACCCCGCCGTCAGACCTGCTCGACCGCAACGGTCGAGGTGTAGAACGCCACATATCCCGCGATTTCCTCGAGCCCGGCATTCGGGCTTTCGAAGGACCACGCGGCGTTATTCAGGGGGCCGCTCTTGATCTGGATCGTGAAATACCGCGCCTCGCCCATGTGCGGATGGGTCGAGACCGAGTCGGAGCGGTCCAGGAACGCCATCGCGATGTCGTCGCGCGGAAAATAGATCACCGGGGCATAATCGCCCTCGGTCAGTTCGAGGGCGTTGTCGGTCTCGCCGATCACGGCGCCCCCTGTGCGCACCACCCATGTACCCTCGGCGGGTCTGATCTTGATGTGGTCGGCCATGGCCCCTCCCCAACTACTGTCGTTGTCATGTCCGGTCGTCCCGGTCCGTTGTCCGGCAAGGCTGCCTCAGGCGAGGCAACACCAAAGAGCCCCTGCCGCCCGGTCAGAGCGGGGCACAGGCGGTCTCGAGCCAGTCCAGCACCGGCCCGTCCACGAGCGGACCGATCTTTCGCAACGTATCCGCATGGTAGCCGTCTATCCAGCCCCTCTCGTCGTCCGACAGCATCCGCGTGTCGATCAGCCGCCGGTCGAGCGGCACGCAGGTCAGCGTCTCGAAGTCGAGCATCTTGCGGTCATCCGCCCCCGGCAACTCCGGCGCGGGCCGCACGACCACAAGGTTCTCGATCCGGATCCCGAAGGCGCCCTCGCGGTAATAGCCGGGCTCGTTCGAGAGGATCATCCCGGCTTCCAGCGGCACGGTCGAGCGGCGCGAGATCCCCTGCGGGCCCTCATGAACGCTGAGGTAGACCCCGACGCCGTGCCCTGTCCCGTGGTCATAGTCGAGCCCCCTGGTCCAGAGCGGGAACCGCGCCAGCGCATCGAGGTCGCGGCCGGTGATGCCGACGGGAAAGCGGGCGCGGGACACGGCGATCATGCCCTGCAGGACGGCGGTGTAGCAGCGCCGATGCTCCTCTGTCGCAGGGCCCACGATCACAGTGCGGGTGATGTCGGTGGTGCCGTCCATGTATTGCCCGCCGCTGTCCACCAGCAGCAGCTCTCCGGGCTTGACGGCCCGGTTGGTGTCGGTGGTCACGCGGTAGTGGATGATCGCGCCATGGGGGCCGGCGCCGGAGATGGTCTCGAAGCTGATGTCGCGCAGGACGTTCGTGCCCCGGCGGAACCCCTCGAGCGCGGTCACCACGTCGATCTCTGTGAGCCCGCCGCCCGGCGCCTCGGCATCGAGCCAGGCTAGAAAGCGGGTCATCGCGGCGCCGTCGCGCAGATGCGCGGCGCGGCTGCCGTCGAGCTCCGCCGCGGTCTTGCGGGCCTTGGGCAGCAGGCAGGGGTCGTCGCCGTGCACCGGGTCGATCCCCTTGGCCGCGAGCGTGTCGGCGACGATCTGCGGGGTGCTTTTGGGGGCGATCAGAACCGTTCCCGAGAGGCTTTCGAGGCTGGACAGCAAACTGGAACGGTCCCGGATCGTGACATCGGGGCCGAGGTGGTCGGCGACGGGATCGGCTTGCCCGGGGGCACAGAACAGGTCCACGCGGGCGTCGGCATGCAGGATCGCGAAGGCGAGCGGTACGGGGTTGCACTCGACATCCGCGCCCCGGATGTTGAGCAGCCAGGCGATGCTGTCGGGCAGGGTCAGGACCACGCTGTCCTGACCGGCCTTGCCCATTCCAGCGGCCAGGCGCTGCCGCTTCTCGGCGGAGGTCGCCCCGGCAAGATCGTCGGGGTAGGCGAAAAACGGGGCATTGGGCGGAGCGGGGCGGTCGTTCCAGATCCGGTCCACGAGGTTCGGCCCGGCAGAGAGCGTGATCCCGGCCACGCTCAGCCGCTCCTGCAGCCCCTCGATCTCGGCCACGGTGTGCAGCCAGGGGTCGAACATGACCTTTTCGGCGCGGCCCAGGCGAGCGAGCAGCCAGTCGGCGAGCTGCGTCTCGGGCCAATCGACCGGGGTGAAGACCGGCGCGGCCTGCTGCCTGACCTGGACCCTGTAGCGGCCATCGACAAAGAGCCCGGCCTCTTCCGCGAGCACCGCGCAGAAACCGGCGGAGCCGGTGAACCCGGTCAGCCAGGACAGCCGTTCATCCGAGGCCGGCACGTATTCGCCCTGATGAGCGTCGGCCCGGGGGACGATGAAGGCGTCCACCCCGGCGTCCGCCATCTCGCTGCGCAATGCGGCCAGCCGCGGCACGCCCTGATCCGGTGCGCTGGTGACTTCAAACGTCTGGAACATCCTGTCGCCTCTTTCTGACTGCTGAGAACCGTCCTTCGCCGTCCAGCGCCCGCACGGTTTTGAAGGGCCAAGATTATTCGCGAATAATCCTGCCGATTATTCGCGAATAATCGGGGGATCAGGCGACCCGGCGCATTCCCAGGACGCGGGCGCGCTTGCGGGGATCCTGGTCGAAGAGACCGGCGAGCTGCTCGGTCATCGCTCCGGCCAGTTGTTCGACATCCGTGATCGTGACTGCGCGCTGGTAATATCGGGTCACGTCATGGCCGATGCCGATCGCGATAAGCTCCACCGCGCGGCGCCGCTCGACCATGGCGATCACGTCGCGCAGATGTTTCTCGAGGTAGTTCGCCGGATTCACCGACAGGGTCGAATCGTCCACCGGCGCCCCGTCCGAGATCACCATCATGATCTTGCGCTGTTCCGGCCGAACAAGCATGCGGCGGTGGGCCCATTCCAGCGCCTCGCCGTCGATGTTCTCCTTCAGAAGGCCCTCTTTCATCATCAGCCCGAGGTTCGACCGGGTGCGCCGCCACGGCGCGTCGGCCGATTTGTAGATGATATGGCGCAGGTCGTTCAGCCGCCCCGGGGTCGCGGGCCGCCCCTGTGCCAGCCATTCCTCGCGGGCCTTGCCGCCTTTCCAGGCGCGGGTTGTGAAGCCCAGGATCTCGACCTTGACGTCGCAGCGCTCCAGCGTTCGCGCCAGCACATCGGCGCAGATCGCCGCGATCGAGATCGGCCGCCCCCGCATGGAGCCGGAATTGTCCAACAGCAGCGTCACCGTCGTGTCGCGGAACTCCATGTCCTTCTCGACCTTGAAGCTCAGCGGTGTCGTCGGGTTCGCCACGACGCGCGCCAGCCGGCCCGCATCGAGGATGCCTTCCTCGCGGTCGAATTCCCACGATCGGCTCTGCTTGGCCTGCAGGCGCCGCTGCAACTTGTTGGCCAGGCGCGACACCGCGCCCTTCAGAGGGTCCAGCTGCTGGTCGAGATAGGCGCGCAGCCGTTCCAGCTCGATCGGCTCTGCCAGGTCCTCTGCGCCGATCTCCTCGTCGTGCCCCCTGGAGAAGATCTCGTAATTCGGGTCGGCCTCCGAGGCGGGCGGCGGGGGCGGGGGCTCCATCGGCGCCTCGCCCTCGGGCATCTCGGTTTCCTCCGCGAACTCGGCATCGGCCAGCTCGTCGAGATCGACCTGGGCCTGGCTCGCGTCCTGCTGCTGATCCTGGGCGCTCTCGGGCGAGGCGTCCATGTCCTCGCTCTCGTCGCTCTCGTCCTCGCCGGCCTCTTCGGGGCTGTCCTCGTCTTCGTCCGAGCTCTCGGCGGTCTCGTCCTCGTCATCGTCGGGCGCGTCGGGGTCGTCGCCCAGCTGGTCGCCGTAGCCCATGTCCTCGATCAGCCGCCGGGCCAGCCGGGCAAAGGCCCGCTGGTCGTCGAGCGTGCCGTCGAGCGCGTCGAGCGTCCCGCTGCAATTCTCCTCGATGAAGCCGCGCCACAGGTCCATCACGTTGTCCGCGCCCTCGGGCAGGGCCCGGCCGGTGGCAAGGTGGCGGATCAGGTAGCCGGCTGCGGTGGACAGCGGCGCCTCGGCCTTGTCGCGGATCTGGGCGTAGCCTTTGCGCCGCGCTTCTGCGGCGATCTTGGCGTCGATGTTGCCGGCGGTGCCGGGCATCCGCTGGGCGCCGACGGCCTCGACCCGCGCGCTCTCCATCGCCTCATAGAGATCCCGCGCCATCTGGCCCTCGGGCATGTAGCGGGCCGCGAGCCTTGGGTCGTGGTAGCGGTGCCGCAGCGCGTAGGCGTCGGCGGTCCCGCGCGCCAGCATCACCTCGTCCCGGGTCATCCGGCGAGAGATCTGCGGCAGGCGCACGGAATCGGAGGTCTGACCGGGCGGGTCGACGGAATAGGAGACCGCGAGTTCGGAATCGTCCGCCAGAACCTTGGTGGCTTCGGCGAGCGCCTTCTTGAACGGGTCGGCGGGGTTGTCGGAGTTCTGGGCCATGTGGACTACATCGCGCCGGGAGCGGGTCTTGGCAAGAGCCGGGCTGCGCGAACCTAGCGGATTTCACCGTGTTCGCGGGCCGCGCAGGGCCGCGACCGGTCAGAGGTGCGCGGACCGTGCAGGCCCGCGGCGGACCTGTCAGCGGACCTGGCGGCGGACAGGAGGGTCTGCGCTGCTATCCGACGCTTGCACGATCCTGCAGCAGATCGAACGCCGCGCGGGCGGACTCCATCCTGCGGTGGTTCGCACCGGCCCAGTGCGCCAGCGCACCAAGCGGCTCGTTCAGCTCTTTTCCGAAGTCGGTCAGGCCGTAGTCGACGCGGGGCGGGCGCAGCGGCGTGACCGTGCGCGAAACAAAGCCGTCCCGCTCCAGCCCGCGCAGTGTCGTGGTCAGCATCTTCTTGGAAATGTTTCCAATTTCGCGCTGAAGTTCGCTGAAGCGCATTGGCCCGGCTGCCAGTTTCACGATGACCAGAACCGACCATTTGTCGCCGATCCGGCTCAGCACATCGCTGATGGCGATGCAGGGCCCGGTTTCCTGGTGGATAACAGGTTTCAAAAAGGTGCCTCCTTGCACAGATCGGCGCGATCGTTAGATGGCATCGGGAACGAACAGTAACCATTGCCCGAAAGGAGACTATCATGTCCCGCCCCCGTATTGCCATCGTCATCGGCCACTCCCGTCCGACCCGTTTCGCGGACAAGCCGGCCGCGTGGCTGCTTGAAAAGGCCGAAGGCCATGGCGAGGTCGACGCCGAGATCGTGGACCTGCGCGACTTCGACCTGCCGTTCTTCGACGCGCCGGCCTCTGACCTGTGGATGGAGACCACCGACCCGAAGGCGAAGGCCTGGCAGGACAAGATGGCCGAATTCGACGGCTATGTCTTCATGGTCGCCGAATACAACCACTCGATCACCGGCGAGCTGAAGAACGCGCTGGACTGGGCCTACATGCCCTTCGTGCGCAAGCCCTTCTCGGCCTTCGGTTACGGCGGCGTCGGCGCGGCCCGCGCGGTCGAGCACCTGCGCACCATCGGCGTGGAGCTGCAGATGGCCCCGATCCGCAATGCCGTTCATCTCGGCGGCGGCGAGATGCTGAAAGTCCATCCGATGGGCCAGAATGGCGACATGTCCGAGGTTGACGCGGTGCTCGCGCCCTCCGCCAAGCAGATGTTCGACGATCTGGCCTGGTGGGCGCGCACCCTGAAATCCGCCCGCGCGGAAGAGCGCGCCGAGGCCGCCTGAGACCGCCGGGCCCCGATCTGACGCCCCCCGCAATCGGTCACACCGGAGCCGACGAAAAGGGATCCGAGGAAGGGACCCGGGCGGCAAGGCTCCGGTAACAAAGCAAAAGGCGAGGGGGGCTTTCGCACCTCTCGCCTTTCTTGTCCGTTCACCGCTGCGTCCCCGAGCGTCGCGCGGGGGCGACGCGGACCTCAGCCCAGTGACAGGGACGCCGCGCTCTCGGGCAGCTCCATGTCAAAGCAGCGCTGGAAGAACTCCGCCACGGTCTGACGCTCCAGCTCGTCGCACTTGTTCAGAAAGGACAGCCGGAAAGCATAGCCCACGTCCTTGAAGATCCGCGCGTTCTCGGCCCAGGCGATGACCGTCCGGGGCGACATGACGGTGGAGAGCTCGCCGTTCATGAAGGCGGTGCGCGTCAGGTCGGCGACGGTGACCATCTGGCTGACCGTCTTGCGCCCCTCGGCGGTGTTGTAATGCGGCGCCTTGGCCAGCACGATCGCCGCCTCGGCGTCGTGGGACAGGTAGTTCAGCGTCGCCACCATGGACCAGCGGTCCATCTGCGCCTGGTTGATCTGCTGGGTGCCGTGATAAAGCCCCGTGGTGTCGCCAAGGCCGACGGTGTTGGCGGTGGCGAACAGGCGGAACGACGGGTGCGGGGTGATGATCTCGTTCTGGTCCATCAGCGTGAGCTTGCCGTCATGCTCCAGCACCCGCTGGATCACGAACATGACGTCCGCGCGGCCGGCGTCGTATTCGTCGAAGACGATCGCGACGGGGTTGCGCAGGGCCCAGGGCAGGATCCCCTCGTGGAACTCGGTCACCTGCTTGCCGTCGCGCAGCTTGATCGCATCCTTGCCGATCAGGTCGATCCGGCTGATGTGGCTGTCGAGGTTCACCCGCACGGCGGGCCATTTCAGCCGGGCGGCCACCTGTTCGATATGGGTCGACTTGCCGGTGCCGTGATAGCCCTGGATCATCACCCGCCGGTTGTAGCCGAAGCCCGCCAGGATCGCGAGCGTGGTGTCGGGGTCGAACTTGTAGGTGGAATCGATCTCGGGCACCCGGTCCGACGTGTCGGCGAAGCCTTTCACATGCATGTCGCTGTCGATCCCGAAGACATCGCGCACCGAGACTTCCTCGGTCGGTCTTGCGGTCGGGTCAATCATGCCATCAGCCATGGTCGTCTGCCTTTATGTCAACGGGGCGCTCGGGGTCCGGGGATGCAACATATCGCCCGCGCCCGCAAGGGGAAGGGGCGCACACCGAAGCAGTCTTTGCCGCGGTGCCCGCCTGCGTCGCGGCGTCTTGCATCCCGGCGGCTTTCTGCCACTCTCGCCCGCGTCAACCAAGAGGGCGCATGAGCACGACGGGCCGCCAGGACATCGAAGCGATGATCGCCCGGGTCAGCCTCGGCGACCGCAAGGCGTTTGCCGCGCTTTATTCGGCGACCTCGGCGAAACTGTTCGGCGTGGCCTTGCGTGTCTTGAACGACCGCGCCGAGGCGGAGGAATGCACGCAGGAGGTTTTCATCCGCATCTGGGATGCGGCGGGCCGATACCAGTCGAACGGGCTGAGCCCGATGACATGGCTCATCACCATCGCCCGCAACAGGGCCATCGACAGGTTGCGCACGCGCAAGACGCGGCCCGGGGATCTGGGCGAGGCGGCCGAGGTGCCGTCCGCCGGGCCGGGCCCCGAGGCGCTGGCGATCGCCGCGAGCGACCGCGAGCGGATCGTCGCCTGCATGGGCACGCTGCCGCAGGACCGGGCAGAGGCGATCCGGCGGGTCTACCTTGAAGGCGAGACCTACCAGGAACTGGCGGACCGCTTTTCGATGCCGTTGAATACCATAAGGACATGGCTGCGCCGCGGCCTTCAGAAATTGAGAGAGTGCCTGACAGAATGACCGACTCCACGGGACCAGACGACGACGGGATCGGCCTCGCGGCCGAATACGTCCTTGGTCTGCTCTCGACCGAGGAGCGGGCGGCCTGTGACACGCGTCTCGAAACCGACCCGGTGTTCCGCGCCGAGGTGGCGTTCTGGGCCGAGCAGCTGGCGACGCTGGCCGTGGCCGAGGTGCAGCCCGTCGCGCCGCCCGCGCGCCTTCAGGCCCGGATCGAACGGGCGCTTTTCCCGGACATGGCGCGGGCCTGGTGGCGGCGCCTTGGCATCGTGCCCTCCTTCGTGGGCGCGGCCGCGGCGGCGGGGCTGGTCTGGCTGTCGCTCAGCCTGGGCTGGATCGGCGGGCCGCAGGTGCCGGCCGTCCCGACCTACCAGGCGGAGCTTGCCGCCGAGGACGGCAGCCTCGTCGTGCGCGCCTCGGTCACGCCCGAGGCCGTGGCCGTGAACGTGACCGCGGGCGGGGCCCGCACCGGCCGCGCACTGGAGCTGTGGCTGATCGCGGGCGAGGCGGCCCCGGTGTCGCTCGGCCTGCTGCCCGAGGCCGAGACCGCGCTCTTCTCCCTGCCCGAGGGCCTGGACATCGCCGGCGCCCTTCTGGCCGTTTCCGACGAGCCGCCGGGCGGCTCGCCGACCGGGGCGCCCACCGGCGATGTGCTTGCCGCGGGGCCGATCACCGCCTTGTGACGCCGCGTGCTGAAACTCTGCGCCCTGCTCCTGCGTGAGTCCGGTCAGACAGTCGCGCAACCCTGTGCGACCTGGAACAGGAGGATGAACCATGAAACGCCGCACATTTCTAAGCCTTGCCGGGGCCACCGGCCTTGCGGGCACGTCGCTGCCGGCGCTGCTGGCCGCGCAGGAACAATTCGAGGTCGCGCGGACCGAGACCGAATGGCGCGCGATGCTGACCGATGCCGAATACCGGGTGATGCGCGAGGAGGGCACCGAGCGTGCCGGGTCCTCGCCGCTGGACAAGGTCTATGAGCCCGGGACCTATCATTGCAAGGGCTGCGACCAGGCGCTCTATTCGTCCGAGGCCAAGTATGACAGCGGGACCGGCTGGCCGTCGTTCTTCCGCGCCCTGCCGAACGCGGTGGAGACCAAGCCCGACCGCAGCTTCTTCACCACCCGGACCGAGGTCCATTGCGACCGCTGCGGCAGCCACCTTGGCCACATCTTCGACGATGGCCCGCAGCCCACGGGCAAGCGGCATTGTCTCAACGGTGTCAGCCTGAGCTTCGTGCCGGCCTGACCTTCGCGCCGGCCTGACCTTGTCGCCGGCCTGACCCTTCGCCAGGAAGGCGCGATCTTCACAGGGCGGTCCTTCGGGGCCGCCCTGTTCGCTTTCCCGGGCGGGTCCGCGCCCCGCGCCGCCCGGGTTCGGCCACAGTCCGGAATCGCTGGCCGGAATCGCTGGCCGGCAACGCCGGAAAAACAAGGTTAGCGCCATGCTAATCGTACCGGTTCGGCCATGTTCTTGCCACCTTCGGACAGCAGATAACGGTCAGCAACAGTAAGAACGGGGCTGATGCATGGCGTGGCTGACGGATGGAATGACGCGGGCGACGGATGGAGAGCGGGGGCGGGCGCTGGCCTACCTCATCGTGGTCCTGTTCGGCGCCGGTCTGACCTTCGTGATCGTCGCCCAGCTGGAGAACAGCGGCCGGCGGCCTTTCGATCCGCTCACCCTCTATGAATGCTGGGTCATCCTGGCGGGCGGCATAGGCGCGGCCGGCGGACTCTACCTGACCGGAGAGCTGATGGGCACGCCCGGCAGCTCCGGCTGGCCGCGGGCCTTGCGCGGTGTGCTGATCCTCAGTTTTGCCGGCTCGGTGATCACGGGCACCCTGGCCCTGCCGATTTACGGGACCATGTTCGGGCCGTTCTCTCTTTTCATGAAACTGGCCAGCTCGCCGCTGCTTGCGGTGCTTTGGTTCAGCTGCCTCTTCGCGGCGCATTTCCTGATGGTCCGCTGGCGGCAAGAGCGCGATTCGATCTTCGTTCCCATCGCCGATCTGCCGCGCAGCCCGAGGGCGCCGTCGACCTCGCCCCTGCGCAAGCGGCCGGGGACGGCCCCGGAAAAGGGCCTGCTCGACGACGAAGACGCGGCCCGGCGCGCACTGGAGACCGCGGCGCAGGAGCGTGAGGCCCGGGTCACCCCCGAATCGCAGGCGGTGCCTGATCCGTCCGAGCGGCGCGAGCCGCTTCGGCAGGCCGCGGCGGCAAGCCCGCTGCGCATCAGCAAGGCGCGGCCGCCGGCGCCAGCGGGACGATTGCGGCGCATCCGTCCGCGAAGACCGGTGCGAAGCAAGCGCGTCGAAGAGACCTCCGGCCAGGCCTGACCCTTGCGCGATCGGCGAAGCGGTTCTATCGCGAAGTGTCGCGATCACGATCGGGGGGGGGGCATATGGCTCCGCGAGGCTTTGCGCCATGGCGCCTCGTCATCTTTGTTCTGCTGGGGCTTCTGGCCGGCGGCGCCGTAGCACAGCAGGCGCCCGACGTGCCGGAACTGCAGCCCGGCACAGTGCTCGCGCTCGGCCACCGGCCGGACGATCCGCGCAAGTTCATCCTCTACCGGGTGACGCCCGACAAGGGGCTGACCGGCGTCGTGACCCTGCGCCGGATCGGGGAATCCGGGGATGCGGGCATCGTCGCCGGCACCAAGGTGCTGGGCAACGAGCCGGGCCGCGCCGGTCTGGGCGGCCTTCTGGCGGTGCGCAAGGGGCCGGACGGCGAGGTGCAGACCTTGTGTTTCGGCCCGGTCCGCGACGGCCCGGTCTATGTGGAGATCTACACCGAGGACAACGCGACCGGGGCCTGGGACCTGACCTACGACGAGGTGGTGCCGGGGCTCGGCCCCTGCGAGGCCCTGCCCCTGTCCTGAGCGGCAGCGGTGGCGGCGGCTGTGTCGCCCCTGTCTGCCCCTTTGGCCCGATGTCAGATGCCTGCGTCCGATGCCCCGGCCCGACAGCCGACGACGGGGGCGGGCGGATCAGTCCTTGAAGGACCGGGAGGTCTTGATCTGGTCCCAGGCCCAGACGACTTCGGTCAACTGTTCCTCGTGGCTGCGGTCGCCGCCGTTCATGTCCGGGTGCAGCACCTTGATCAGCGCCTTGTAGGCCTTGCGGATCTCGGTCTTGGTCCAGCTGTCGTTGGCGTCGAGGATCTCGATCGCCTTGCGTTCGGTCGGGGGCAGGCGACGGCTGCCGTTGCCGCTGGTCTTGCCGGGGTTGCGCGTCGCGTTGTCCCCCAGGACCTGATGCGGGTCCTCGATGCCGAGGCGCGCCCAGGCGCGCTCTTCGGCGGAGCGTTTGAAAGGCTTGGTCTGACGCTCCCACACGCGGTCGCGCTGGACCTGGTCGAGGTAGTCCTTTTCCGACCCGGTCTCAAAGAAGTTCCACTTGAGGTTGTATTCTCGCACATGCTCCTTGCAGAACCAGAAATAATCGTCGAGCACGTCGGGAGACTTGGGGGCACGGTATTTGCCGGCCTCCTTGCAGCCCTCGTGGTCGCATTCGCGGGTAGAGGTTTCAATCGCGCCGGACATCCCCCGCCTGCCGCGGGGGTTCTTCTTCTTGGAGGCCGACACGGACATGTTGAAACCGAAGGGGTCTGGCTTGTCGGGCATGATGCCTCCTTTGCTCGTCGGACGGGGGAGTTTAAACCTTGGACCGCGAGAGGGAAGGGGGAGATTGGAGAAAATGGGACTTGAATCTGAAATTCACGACCGGCTGGAGGCAGCGTTCGCGCCGCGAACGCTGGTCGTCGAGAACGAGAGCCACCGCCACGCGGGCCACGCGGGCGACGATGGCAGCGGGGAAAGCCACTGGAAGGTGACGATCGAGGCGGAGGCCTTCGCCGGCATGTCCCGCATCGCCCGCCACCGCGCGGTGCACGGGGCGCTCGGACCCGGGATCATGGGGCGGATCCACGCGCTTTCGCTCGATCTGAGCTAGGGGGAGGGGCCGGTGGACGACGCTCGGCTGCGCCATCGCCCCGCCCACCGTCCCCTGGCCGGCTCTGGGTGTCCGGCAGGTCCGTGGTTGGGCCGGGGGCCGGCGTCGAGACCGGGGGCTAGAGCCCCAGTTTCTGCGTGACCAGCTCGTTCACCGCCTTCGGATTGGCCTTGCCGCCCGTTGCCTTCATAACCTGGCCCACGAACCAGCCCGCGAGCTTGGGGTTCTGTTGCGCCTTCTCGACCTGGCCGGGGTTGGCGGCGATGACCTCGTCCACCGCGGCCTCGATGGCGCCGGTGTCGGTGACCTGCTTGAGGCCCTCGGTCTCGACGATCTCGGCCGGGTCGCGGTCCTCGGAATAGGCCTTCTCGAAGACGTCCTTGGCGATCTTGCCCGAGATTGCGTCCGAGGCGATGAGGTCGATGATCTGGCCCAGCCGCGCGGGCGGCAGGGGCGAGGCGGCAAGGTCCAGGTCGTCCCGCTTGAGGCGGCCGAAGAGCTCGTTGATGACCCAGTTCGCGGCCATCTTGCCGTCGCGGCCCGTTGCCACGGCCTCGAAATAGGTGGCGGTTTCGACCTCGGCTGTCAGCACCGAGGCGTCGTATTCGGTCAGGCCGAAATCCGTGACGTAGCGGGCCTTTCGCGCGTCCGGCAGCTCGGGCAGGGAGGCTGCGATATCGTCGACCCAGGCCTGCTCGATCTCCAGCGGCAGCAGGTCGGGGCAGGGGAAGTAGCGGTAGTCATGCGCCTCTTCCTTGGACCGCTGGGTCCGCGTCTCGCCCTTGTCGGGGTCGAAGCCTCGGGTCTCCTGGTCGACCGTGCCGCCGTCCTCGAGGATGGCGATCTGGCGCCGCGCCTCGACCTCGATCGCCTGCTGGATGAAGCGGGTGGAGTTCATGTTCTTGATTTCGCACCGGGTTCCCAGGTGCGAGAAATCGCCGCTTTCCTGATATCTCTCGTAGTCGCCGGGCCGGCAGACCGACACGTTGACGTCCGCCCGCAGGTTGCCGTTCTGCATGTCGCCATCGCAGGTGCCGAGGTAGCGCAGGATCTGGCGCAGCTTGAGGATATAGGCCGCCGCTTCTTCGGGGCCGCGGATGTCGGGGCGGCTGACGATCTCCATCAGGGCGACGCCGGTGCGGTTGAGGTCGACGAAGGACATGGTCGGATCCATGTCGTGGATCGACTTGCCGGCGTCCTGTTCCAGGTGGATGCGCTCGATCCGCACGAGCCGCGCGATGCCCGGCCCCATGTCGACGATCACCTCGCCCTCGCCCACGATAGGGTGGTAGAGCTGGCTGATCTGGTAGCCCTGCGGCAGGTCGGGATAGAAGTAGTTCTTGCGGTCGAAGGCGGAGCGCAGGTTGATCGCGGCATTGAGGCCGAGGCCGGTCTTGACCGCCAGCGCCACGCAGCCCTCGTTGATGACGGGCAGCATCCCGGGCATGCCGGCATCCACGAAGGCGACGTTGGAATTGGGCTCGGCGCCGAAGAGGGTCGAGGCGCCGGAGAAGAGCTTGGCGCGGCTGGCCACCTGGGCATGCACCTCCAGGCCGATCACAAGCTCCCAATCGCCGGTCGCGCCGGCAATGACCTTGGGTTTCGGTTCCTCGTACGTCAGATGATCGAGCATGGTATGCGGCCCCTTCTCGTGCTGCCCCGTTCTCTAGGCGAGGCGCGCGAAGGCTACAAGTCCGCGATGGCGTTCAGCGCGGCTCCGGGCGGCGTGAGCAGGGTGCCGGGACTCGGCCGGGTGCGGGGGGGAAGAGGGCGGCAAATGCGCGGTGGCCCGCCCGCGTTGGCCTGCCGCGCCCTGCCCCCCGGGGGGCCTCAGGTCCAGGCAGAGGCCCCCGGGGGGGGGGCAGGGCGCGGCATCCCGGCCAAGGGGAACAAGCCCGAGACCCTCGGCGATCCGCTCGGCGTCGCGACCCTCGGCCGCGGAAGGGGGGGCGCCGCGGGGCATCGATTCGCAGGGGCTTCGCCGTCGCCTTCCGGTCCCTTGCAGGCGCGGAAACCGACCGTTCCGGGGGCCCCGAGCCGGGACGGACCGCGGTCCGGCGGGCGGCCAGGGACCGGTCCGGGATCGGGGGCGTGGTCGCTCCGGCCGGGCATCGGATTTTCTGAGCCCAGTCATGGGCTTGAGGGGGCGGAGTGACGGCCGCCGAATGCGCGGCGGAGCATGCATTTTTCCGGGGTCGCCAGGCGGAAAACCCCTTGCATTGGCGAGGTCTTGCCGAAAGCCGCCCGCCGGATTCGACTCGCCCCGCGATTCGCGCAAGACGGTGACCGCCGGACAAGGGTTCGGTGTCACCCGGAGTTTCCAGATGCGATTGTCGCTGAGTGCGCTCGCGCTAGCCGCCATGACCACCCTGACTGCCTGCGCCGCGATGGCGCCGGAGCCAACACCCGAGCCTGTCGTCGCCACAATGCGTTGGGACCACCGGCCCGAAGCGTCCGAATGGACCCAGGCATCCTTCGCAGCGCTGCAGACAGACAGCGCGCCGCTGGTGGATATCGTGCCCGGCGATATCGAGACCTGGTGCCCGAAATACCTGGAAGGCTCGCGCACCGAACGGGCCGCGTTCTGGACCGGGCTGATGTCGGCGCTGGCGAAGCACGAAAGCACCTGGAACCCCGAGGCCGTCGGCGGCGGCGGTCGCTGGTTCGGCCTGGTCCAGATCGATCCCAGCACGGCGCGCGGTTATGGCTGCGAGGCCCGGACCGGCTCGGCGCTGCGGGACGGTGCATCGAACCTGACCTGCGCGTTCCGCATCGCCTCCAGCCAGGTGGCCCGCTACGGCACCGTCAGCCGCGGCATGCGCGACTGGGGCCCGTTCCATTCCGCCTCCAAGCGGCAGGACATGCGCGACTGGGTCAGCAACCAGCCCTATTGCTCCGCCGAGTGATCCACCCCTTCGCGGCGGAATTGTTTGGACGGGGTCGGCGCCGCACGGCATGATGCGGCATGTCTGCCCTACGCTCCCTGATTCTCGGGGGGACACTGTTGTGCCTCGCATTCACAGCTGCCGCTGAATCCGGGCCGGAGGCCACCGCAGAGCCGGTGACCGTCGAACTGCGTCCCCTGTCCCGGTCCGATGCGCTGGCTGCCGAAGCCGCCGCGCGGCGAGAGCACCTGTCGTCGGTGCGCCCCGTGGCGCGACCGGCGCACATGCTGCGCTATCCCGTGCGGGTGATCGAGGGGCCGCCGCCGGTGCGCCCGCCCGCGCGGATCGACTGGGTGCCGCCGGCCCGCTGGGATTTCCATTCCGACGGCGAGCGCTGGACCCGGGCCGCGATGTCGGCGATCCGCTCTCACGGCGGCGGGCTGGAGGACATCGTGCCACGGGACATCGCGACCTGGTGCCCGGCCTACCGGCAGAATTCGGCGCTGCAGCGGCGGGCCTTCTGGGTCGGGATGATGTCGGCGCTGGCCAAGCACGAAAGCACCTGGCGGCCCGGCGCGGTGGGCGGAAACGGGCGCTGGTTCGGGCTGTTGCAGATCTTCCCGGACACGGCGCGGCGCTATGGCTGCCGGGCGCGGACCGGGGCCGCCCTGACCGATCCCGAGGACAACCTGTCCTGCGCGGTGCGGATAATGGGGGTCACGGTGCGCCGTGACAACGCGATCGCCCTGCGCGACGGGCGCTGGCGCGGGGTCGCCGCCGACTGGGGGCCGATGACAAACCGCCGCAAGATCGCCGAAATGGCGGCCTGGACGCGGGAGCAATCCTATTGCCAGCCCAACCTCGCGGTCATGGCGAGCCTGCGGCCGCAGATGCGCCCGGTGGTCGAAACCGTCTCGACGATGGGAGAGTAGGAGGGCCGCGCCCGGCGTCGGTTCCGCTAGAAACGGACCATCGGCCTGCGGGTCGCCCGCACCAGGCTGACGGTCGGAGCGTCCGCCCCCCCGAGCGCCAGGGTAGCCTTGCGCAGCATCTCTATCCCGTCTTCGGATTTCTCCGGCAGGGCACTGGGCGAAATCGGCTCTCCGACGGTGATCCGGTAAGGCTGGCGATCCTTGTTCAACGCCTCGTGAAACAGGGTGATATCGCGCAAGGTCGGGTGGATCAGGTCGAAAAGGTAGAACAACACGGAATTGCGCGCCCGGATGTTCACCGGAATGACCGGAAGCTCGAACTTGCGGGCCAGCATCGCGGCGGAGGCCATCCAAGGACGCTCGTAAAGACGCAGGCCGCGGCGCTTGGCCAGCCGACCGGACGGAAAGATCACCCCGAGCCGCCCGTCGTTCACCGCGCGGCGGGTGAAGGCCATGGTCTCGCGCGTCTTGCCGTGAGACCTCCTGTCCTTGCGCCATTCCACGGGGGCGATGAAGTTTTCCATCTGCGGCAAGACCCGCAGGATGTCGCGGTTGGCGAAGAAGTAGGTGTCGTCGCGGACGGTGCGGATCAGGTGCTGCAGGATGATCCCGTCGGCGATGCCGGTTGGGTGATTGGCCACGATCAGCGCCGGGCCGACCCTTGGAATGTTGGTCAGGCCATGCGCCTCGACATCTTGGCTCAGCAGGTTGCCGAGGGTGCCCATCACCTCGTCGGTGGGGCTGTCCTTGAACCCGTTCGCGATCCGGATCGTCTTGTCATACGACAGCGCCTTGTTCAGAGCCGCACGAACGAACCGCGTGCCCGGGCGGGCGCGGTACAGCCAAGGCGCACGCTCGGCAATCAGAGGATCTATACGGTCTTTCATGGCCCTGCATTCACCACGAATTTGTAACGGACGCATTGTGAAGGCGCACGTCCGCGGTTGAACATAAACCCGCCATGGGCGGATTGGTTCCCAGCGTCATAGTGACTTCTGGGCGTCTTGGAAAGCTTTGGCGTCGCGCGGCCCGCTCTCTGGCGGGCGGGTGCCGGCCGCGCAAGGGGCCTAGTCGCCCAGCATCCGCTCGACCATTTCGCCCGTGTCGCGGCTGAGGCCGGGGGTGTCGCGGATCCTGCGGATCGTGTCGCGGATCCGCTCCTGCCGGGCGGGGTCGTAGCGACGCCAGGTCTCGAAGGCGGTCGACATGCGGGCGGCGGTCTGAGGGTTGATCGGGTCGAGCTTCAGCACCCAGTCGGCGAACAGCGTGTAGGCCGCGCCCGAGGCATGGTGAAAACCCGCCGCGTTGCCGGCCAGCGAGCCGATCACCGCGCGGAACCGGTTCGGCGTCTTCCAGGTGAAGGCGGGATGTTCGGTCAGGCCGCGGGCGACGTCGGCGGCCTTGTCGGGCGCCGCGCACATGACCTGGAGCGCGAACCACTTGTCCATCACGAGACGGTCGCCGGACCAGCGGGCCTCGAACGTGGAGAGCTCTTCGGCGCCTCGGCCGATGTTCAGCAGGGCCGACAGCGCGGCGAGGCTCTGGGTCATGTTGTCGGCCTCGGCGAACTGCGCGGCCGCGCGGGCGCCGTCGTCGGTCCGGCTGAGCAGCGAGAGCGTGGCGTTGGCGAGGCCCCGGCGCCCGGCCTGATCCGCGTCGGGGCAGTAGCGACCGGGCGTGGCATTGGCCGCATGGGTTTCGGCCAGAAGATCGCCCAGGGCTTCCGCGGTGCGCCGACGCTGGATTTCGGCCGCGTCGTGGATCGCGGCGGGGTCGGGGGTGGTGCCGGCATCGAACAGGCTCTGGGCGAGGTCGTCCTCGGACGGCAGCGCCAGCACCAGCGCCTTGAACGCCGGGTCGAGCGCCGGGTCGGACAGGACCGCGCGGAGACCGTCCAGGTAGGCCGCGTCGTCGAAGTCGGTGCCCGTTGCGCGGGCCATCAGAACCTCGCGCGCCAGACCGCGGCCCGCCTCCCACCGGTTGAACGGATCGGTGTCATGGGCCAGCAGAAAGGCCCTGTCCTCGGTCGTCAGGGGCCGGTCGAGGATCACCGGCGCAGAGAAGTCGCGCAGCAGCGAGGGCACCGGCCGCGCGACCGGCTTGCCCTGCTTGGCGCAAAGCGCGGCGCCGTCGAAGTCGACCGTCTGGGTTGCCTCGGTCACCTCGATGGTGGTGCTGGGCATCAGCTCGCTGCCATCGGGGTGCAGCAGGCCCATGGTCAGCGGGATCACCTGGGGGCCCTTGTCGGGCTGGCCCGGGGTGGGGGGCGTCACCTGGACGAAGGTCAGGCGCAGGGTCTCGCCGTCCCAGGCCTCGGTCACCGACAGCCGCGGGGTGCCGGCCTGGGAATACCAGCGCTGGAATTGCGACAGGTCGCGCCCGGTCACGTCGGCGAAGGCCCTGAGCCAATCCTCGATCGTGACGGCCTGCCCGTCATGCCGCTCGAAATAGAGGTCGCAGCCCGCCCGCCAGGCATTGTCGCCGATCAGCCGCTTGAGCATCGAGACGACCTCGGCCCCCTTGTCATAGACCGTGGTGGTGTAGAAATTGTTGATCTCCACGAATTCCTCGGGCCGGACCGGATGCGCCAGCGGGCCGCCATCCTCGCGGAACTGGCGCGAGCGCATCATCAGCGCGTCCTCGATCCGCTTGACCGGGGCAGAGCGCATGTCCGAGGTGAACTGCTGGTCGCGAAAGACCGTCAGCCCCTCCTTGAGGCAGAGCTGGAACCAGTCGCGGCAGGTCACGCGGTTGCCGGTCCAGTTGTGGAAATACTCGTGGGCGATCACCGCCTCGATCCGTTCGTAGTCCCGGTCGGTCGCTGTCTCCGGAGAGGCCAGAACGAGGGCGGAGTTGAAAATGTTCAATCCCTTGTTCTCCATCGCCCCTGCATTGAAGTCGTCGACAGCTACGATGTTGAAAATGTCCAAGTCGTATTCGCGGCCATAGGTTTCTTCATCCCACGTCATCGAGGCCTTGAGAGAGGTCAGCGCCCAGTCGCACTTGCCCTCGTCCCCCGGCCGGACCCAGATCGCGAGGTCCACCTCGCGGCCCGCGCGGGTCACGAACCGGTCGCGCACCGCCACCAGGTCGCCGGCCACCAGCGCGAAGAGATAGGCCGGTTTCGGCCAGGGATCGTCCCACTCGGCCCAACCGTCGCCCCGGCCGGTCTGGTTCCCGTTGGACAGCAGCACCGGCGCGGCGCTCTCGATCCGCACGCGGAACGGCGCCATCACGTCGGGGCGGTCGGGGTAATAGGTGATCTTGCGAAAGCCCTCGGCCTCGCACTGGGTGCTGTAGATCCCGCCGGACATGTAGAGCCCTTCGAGCGCGGTGTTGCTCTCGGGCGCGATCTCGACCTCGGCCTCCCACAGGAAGGCGCGGTCGGGGACATCGCAGGTCAGCCCTTCGGGCGTGATCCGGGGCGCGACGGGGGTGCCGTCGATCGCCGCCGAGATCAGGCGCAGGTCCTCGCCATGCAGAAAGAACGGGCCGTCGCCCGCCTCCGGGTTCGGGCGATAGGCGACGCGGGCCAGCACCCGGGTCGTCGTCGGCGAGAGGCGAAACGTGAGGTCGACGCGGTCCACGATCCAGGGAAAAGGCGCGTAGTCTTTCAGGTGGATTGTCTGCGGCGCGGCATCTTTCATGACAGGACCTTGCTGATTGTTCGGGGAACCCTAGGCTTCTTTCAGTAGTTAAACTTGCGACGCGAGCGCCACAAGCGCTCGCCCCCAACACTCAGGAGACGAACATGTCTGCACCCGAAACGAACCTCGAGAAACAGGAAAAGAATCATCGCCCGGCCCTGCGCGGCATCATCGTCTCTGTGGGGTTCGCCGCGGTGCTGTTGGTGGCGTTGCTTGTATGGCTGTTCGCAACCGGCAATGAGCCCGATACGCCCGAAACCCGGATCGATGGCCGCACCGGCGGCGAGATCGGCGCCGACGGCTGACGTCCGGCTGGTCCGCCATGCCCGCCATGCGACGCAAGGGCGACCTGCCCAGCAAGACATGCGCGACCTGCGGGCGCCCCTTTGCGTGGCGCCGCAAATGGGCGCGGGTCTGGGACGAGGTCCGCTATTGTTCCGATAGGTGCCGACGCGAAAAGCGGCAGACGACCTCGATCTGACCGCCGATCATGTTTCCCAAGCTCGTCGCGTGTTGCCGATAGGAAACAAGTGAGTTACCCCCCTCCCGCGGCCATCAGATGGCCGATGCAGGACGAACAAGGAGACAGGGATGGCTGAACGGGTCGAGCGTGACGGGTTGCAGGTCGCAGATGTTCTGGCGCAGTTCATCGAGAGGCAGGCCTTGCCGGGAACCGGCGTGGCGAAGGATGATTTCTGGGCCGGCTTTTCCGCGCTGGTGCATGAGTTCGCGCTCCGCAACCGGGAGCTTCTGGCCCGGCGGGCCGAGATCCAGTCCCGCGTGGACGATTGGCATCTGACCCACGCAGGCCAGCCCTTCGATGCGGATGCCTACGCCGCATTCCTCAAGTCCATCGGATATCTCGTCGAGGAAAAAGGCGATTTCACCGTCGATACCGGCAATGTCGATCCCGAGATCGCCAGCATCGCCGGCCCGCAGCTGGTGGTCCCGATCACCAATGCAAGGTTCGCGCTGAACGCCGCCAATGCGCGGTGGGGGTCTCTCTACGATGCGCTTTACGGCACCGATGCCATGGGGGACCTGCCCGCGGGCAAGGAGTATGATCCCGAGCGCGGGGCGCGGGTGATCGCCTGGGCCAAGGCGTTCCTCGACGAGGCGGCGCCGCTCGCCTCCGGCAGCCACGCGGACGCCGTCGCCTATGGCGTGGCGGACGGCGCCCTGGTCGCCACCATCGACGGCTCGACCGTGGCGCTGGCCGATCCCGGGCAATTCGCGGGCCATGTGGGCGACGAGAAATTCCTGCTCGGGCACAACGGCTTGCTGATCGAGGTGGTGATCGACAAGACCTCTGTCATCGGCGGTTCGGACCCGGCGGGGGTGTCGGACATCCGGCTGGAATCCGCGATCTCCACCATCATGGATTGCGAGGATTCCGTCGCCTGCGTCGATGCCGAGGACAAGGTGCTGGCCTATGGCAACTGGCTGGGCCTGATGCAGGGCACGCTGGAGGAGACGTTCTCCAAGGGCGGGCGCGAGATGACGCGCCGGCTCAACCCGGACGCCGTCTATACCACCCCCTCGGGCGGCACGCGAAGCGCGAAGGGCCGGTCGCTGATGCTGATCCGGAACGTGGGGCATCTGATGACCAACCCCGCGATCCTCGACCGCGAGGGGCGCGAGATCCCCGAGGGGCTGATGGATGCGATGGTCACCACGCTGATCGCGATGCATGACCTGAAGAAGACCGACGGCCTGCGCAATACCGTCCACGGCTCTGTCTACGTTGTGAAACCCAAGATGCACGGGCCCGAAGAGGTCGCCTTCGCCTGCGAGACCTTCGACCGCGTCGAGGCGGTGCTGGGCCTGCCCGCGAACACGGTCAAGATCGGGATCATGGACGAGGAGCGCCGCACCAGCGCCAACCTCAAGGAATGCATCCGCGCGGCGAAATCGAGGGTCGCCTTCATCAACACCGGCTTTCTTGACCGCACGGGGGACGAGATCCACACCTCGATGGAGGCCGGACCCATGGTGCCCAAGGGCGAGATGAAGGACAGCGCCTGGATCCAGTCCTATGAGGATCGCAACGTCGACATCGGGCTGGCCTGCGGGCTGCGCGGCAAGGCGCAGATCGGCAAGGGCATGTGGGCCATGCCCGACCTGATGGAAGCGATGCTGGAGGCGAAGATCGGCCATCCGAAATCGGGCGCCAATTGCGCCTGGGTGCCGTCGCCCACCGCCGCCACCCTGCACGCGACCCATTATCACAAGGTCAACGTGTTCGAGGTGCAGGACCGGATCGCCGCGGGTGGGGCGCGGGGCACGCTGGACGATCTGCTGAACATCCCCGTCGCCACCGGCCGCAACTTCTCGGAAGAGGAGATCAGCCGCGAGGTCGAGAACAACGCGCAAGGCATCCTCGGCTATGTGGTGCGCTGGATCGACCAGGGGGTCGGCTGCTCCAAGGTGCCCGACATCAACGACGTGGGCCTGATGGAGGATCGCGCGACCTGTCGGATCTCCAGCCAGGCCCTGGCCAACTGGCTCCACCACGAGGTGGTGAGCGAGGAACAGGTGATGGCCGCGATGCGCAAGATGGCCGCCGTGGTCGACCGGCAGAACGAGGGCGATCCGGCCTACGAGGCCATGGCGCCGGGCTTCGACGGGATCGCCTTCCAGGCGGCCTGCGACCTGGTGTTCCGCGGCCGGGTCCAGCCGTCGGGCTATACCGAGCCGGTGCTCCACGCCCGGCGCCTGGAAAAGAAAGCATCCTGAAGGGGGACGACATGCCAGAGATCTCAATGAACCGCGCCCGCACGATCATCCGCAAGGCGCTGGCCTATGGCCGCGAGAACGGGCTGAAGCCGCTGTCCGTGGCGGTGCTGGATTCGGGCGGCAACCTGAAGGCGTTCGAGCGTGACGACGGCGCTGGCCCCGGGCCGCTATGCCATCGCGCAGGGCAAGGCCTACGGCGCCGTGATGCTCGGGATGCCGGGCAGCGCCCAGATGGCCCGGGCCGAGAGCCAGGCCTATTTCATCGCCTGCGCCAACGGGGCGCTGGGCGGCCAGATGATCCCGGTGCCGGGCGGGGTGCTGATCAAGGACAAGAAGGGCGCCGTCATGGGCGCCGTGGGCGTCACCGGCGACAGCTCGGACAACGACGCGGCCGCCGCGATGGCCGGGGTCGAGGCGACCGGGCTGACCGGCGAGGCCTGAGCCCGCGCGGGGCGGGACGCACCCGGGTAGGGGCGCCCCCGTTGCCGCAAGAATGGTCGGGGCGGCCCCGTGCCGCAATGATGCGAGGCTCTGGCCCGGCCCGAGGCCTGCCCGCCCGGCGGGCCGGTGCCAGACCGCGCGGCGACCCGAACGATTTTCGCTGCCTTGATGCCTAGGCGAGGCCCATCTGCCGGCGGCCCAGCGGCGTGAGGTCGTCCAGCGTGGCCCGGCCCTCGAAATCCACCTCGTAATCCTCGGGCGCGAAATCGGGCGAGGACTTGCCCGCAAGAAAGGCCTGGGCCTGCCGCGCGGCAAAGGCGCGGTTCTTCCTGCAATCGGGCGAGGCGCCTATGTAGATCACGTTCGCCCAGCTCTCGCTGGTGTTGGCGCCCTCGACCGCGTGGATCACGTCGGTGTGCCACCAGACCGTGTCGCCGGGATTGACGGTGGGGATCGTGACCAGCCCCTCCAGCAACTCGGCGTGGTATTCGGGGCCGGCCCCAAGCGCACGGCCCGGCGCGGCGCCGCAGAGGTCATCCCCGGCCACGTCGTCCTGCAGGGCCCGCAACAGCATCCACGGCATCGACAGCGTCGTCGGCACAAGCTGCAAGGTGCCGCCGCCCGGCCCCTGTTCGGTCAGCCCGGTCCAGCCCTGAAACGTCCGGAACATGGAGCCGACCGCCGGGCTCTCGTATTCGCGGACCTGGGTGCGGAAGGTGGCCTTCCATGGATCGTAGTCTTCCCAGGCGCCCTCGAACACGGGCGCATAGACCGCCTGATAGGCCGGGTCGAGCCAGCGCTCGTAGGATCCGGCGTCCATGTGCGGCGACAGCCCCAGCGTCGTGTCGCCGGGCCGCCTGCGGCGGGTGCGGTCGGCATAGACCAGGTCGAGGTCGGGGTCGAACTCCGGCCCCATCGGCCCGTCGATGGACCAGAGCCGGTTGAGGAACCGCTTGGTCTCGGCCATCGCCGGGTCCTGGCGGGCGTCGATCTGGGGCCGCGACCAGTAGAGGCCGAAGATCTGCGGCACCGCGTCCTCGAGCTGCGAGAAATACTTGTCGAGCCCGGCCTTCTGCTTGGCTTTGGTGAAATAGTCGTTGGCCTCGATATAGGCGCCCATCTCGGCGTCCCAGCGCTCGGCCCGGGCCCGGCCGAAGACGCCGCGCACGATCACGCAGCCCTTGCGCCGGATCTCGTCGACCGCGCCGGCGGACACGCTGGCCGAGGCGATGTCGGCGTGGCGCAGCTCTGGGATGGCGCTGCCGCCGCGGGCGATCTCTTCGTGCAGATCCCCGATCGCCGCCCGGGTCGCGGCGCGAAGCCGCGCGAAGGACGCGGCCACGTCCGACCGGGCCCGCAGCCGCGCCTTTGTGGCCGAGATATAGGGTTTGGGGTCAAACACCATGGCGCAGTCTCCTCCCTGATCCCGCTGCGGGAAACCGGAGCATTGTTGCCGCCACGGGTCAAATGGTATCGTCCTGCCCGTCATTGCGGCATGTGCGTCAGCCGCGCCCGCACCCTGCGCCCGGTTCCCTTTTCACCAGGCGCCCGGCAGGCTATCTGACGACAAAGGATTGGATATCTACATGGCTCGCCCGGTTATCGGCATTGTCGGCAACTTCTTCCTGATCAACGACCGCTACGCGACCCATTCGGCGGGGCGGATGAACAGCGACGCGATCGCCGAGGTCTCCGACTGCATCCCGCTCATCATCCCGTCGGATCCGCGGCTGGCTTCGGTCGAGGAGCTGCTGGAGGTCTGCGACGGCATCCTGCTGACCGGGGGGCGCGCCAACGTCCATCCCGAGGAATACGGCGAGGAGCCGACCGAGGCGCACGGCACCTTCGACCGCGAGCGCGACGCGGTTGCCCTGTCGCTCGTCCGGGGCTGTGTCGCCCGGGGCCAGCCATTCCTGGGCGTCTGCCGCGGCTTTCAGGAGGTGAACGTGGCCATGGGCGGGTCGCTCTATCCCGAGATCCGCGACCTGCCGGGGCGGATGAACCACCGGATGCCGCCCGAGGGCACGCTCGAAGAGCAATTCGCCATCCGCCACCGGGTCACCGTGGGCGAGGGCGGGCCCTTCCACCGCATCTTCGGCGCGACCGAGGTGATGACGAACACCCTGCACGGGCAGGGGATCAAGGCGCCCGGACCGCGGGTGGTCATCGACGGGCATGCCGACGACGGCACCCCGGAGGCGCTTTTTATCGAGGGTGCGCCGGGCTTTGCCCTCGCGGTCCAATGGCATCCGGAATGGCAGGCCGCCATGGATCCGGTGTCGCAGCCCCTCTTTCGGGCGTTCGGCGATGCCGCGCGGGCCTGGGCCGGCCGCGGCCGGGAAACCCTGCGGGCGGCGGGCTAGGCCCGCGTCAGCGCCCGGCCTGGGCGGCGATGTCCCGCGCGATCAGATCCTTGTAGAGGGCGCGGATCCTTTCCGTGACGGGCCGGGCCCTGTCGTCGACGGGTTTGCCGTCGATCGAGGCGACAGGAGTCTGGGCGCCGAAGGTGCCGGTCAGGAAGGCCTCGTCCGCGCCGTAGGCCTCATAGAGCGAGAAGTTCTTTTCGAATACCGGAATGCCGTTGTCGCGGCAGAGCTGGATGACCTTGGCCCGGGTCACCCCGTTCATGCAGTAATCGCCGGTGGAGGTCCAAACCTCGCCCCTGCGGACGATGAAGAAATTGCAGGCGTTGGTCGTGTTCACGAAGCCCAGGGGGTCGAGCATCAGCCCCTCGTCCGCCCCGGCCTGTTCGGCCTGCAGGCAGGCGATGACGCAATTGAGCTTGGAATGGCTGTTGAACTTGGGGTCCTGGCTTGTGGGCAGGCCGCGCACCTGCGGCACCGTGGCCAGCCGGATGCCCTTGGCCTGGAGCGTCGCGACCGGGCGCGAATGCTCGAGGATGATGACCAGGGTCGGGCCCGAGCGGCTGAGAGCCGGGTGCTGGAACGGCTTGGACTTGATCCCGCGGGTCAGCATCAGCCGGCAATGCACGTCGGTGACCATGCCGTTGGCCTCGGCGGTGCGGGTGAGCGCGTCGAGGATGCCGGCGCGGTCCATCCCGACCTCCAGGCTGACCGCCTTGCAGGAGTCGAAGAACCGATCCATGTGGTCGTCGAAGAAGGCCCAGTGGCCATCGTGGAGCCGCATCCCCTCCCACATGCCGTCGCCGAGCAGGAAGCCGCTGTCGTAGACCGAGACCTTTGCCTCGTCGCGGTGGACGATCTCGCCATTCACGTAGATCCGGATATCGCGGTTGCGCGGATCGTCGTCCGCGTCGTGGGTCGTGGGGGCGGCGTCGGCTGAATGCATCTGTGTCGGCTCTTGTTGCTGGGACGTGCGCCCCGGGGGGCGCTGCCCCCCCTTGGCCCTGGCGGGCCAATTCCCCCCCGGGATATTGCCGAGGCAATGAAGGTGCGGGCTGGGGGGGGGGCTGCGCCTGTCAGACCCGGGGCTTAGCCGCCGCCGAAGACGGTCGACAGGATCGAATCGGGTTCTGTGGGCGTCGGCACGTCGATCGGCGGATCGACCCCGCCGAATTGCGAGGCGGCGCTTCCGGGCAGGGCGGAGAGATAGACGTTCACCGCGTCGAGGACGGTCGCGACCGGCGTGCCCTGGCAGAAATCCACGATGTAGCCGGCGACCTCGGGGGCGTCGGCCGGCGTGGGGTGGGCGACCTGGGGGTTGTCGTCGACGAAATCCTCCCATTTCCCGAAGGCCCAGCGGGTCGCCTCGTAGATCGGTCCGGTCGAGGCGGTCTGGACGATCGTCGTGCAGCGGATGTTGCCGCCGTTTCCGGGCGGCGAATAGGCCGGGTCGGGCGTGTCGTAGCCTTGTGCGGCCGGGTCGAGCACCAGCGGCAGCAGTGCCGGGGCGTTGGACGAGGGCACGCCGTCCGAACAGGCCGCGAGAAGGGCGGCGGTCAGCGACAGGGAGACGATGGGTATTGCTCTTCGCATTGGGCTGGGGCCATTGTTGCTTCGGAATTTTCCGGAAGGTGCCCCATGAAACGCTCCAAGATCAATCAGATCATGGCCGAAGCCGACGAGATGATCCGAGGGCACGGCTTTGCGCTGCCCCCGTTCGCCTATTGGTCCCCGGATGCCTTCCTGGCCCAGGCGGCCGCCGCGCGGCATGTGATCGACGCCCGCTGCGGCTGGGACATCACCGATTACGGCGCCGGGCGTTATGACGAGATGGGCCTGTTCCTGTTCACCCTGCGCAACGGGCGGCTGGACGATCTGCTGCGCGGGCAGGGCATGTGCTATGCCGAGAAGCTGTTGATTTCAAAGCAGGATCAGCTGTCGCCCATGCATACTCACGTGATCAAGGCCGAGGACATCATCAACCGCGGCGGGGCCACGCTGGTGATCGAGCTTTTCGGGTCCGACGACGACGGCAACTTTGCCACGGACCGGGGCGGCCGGGTGATGTGCGACGGGGTCGAGCGGGCCTATGCCCCCGGCGAAAAGCTGCGGTTTGCCCCGGGCGAAAGTGTGACATTGATGCCGGGAGACTGGCACGCGTTCTGGGGCGATGGCGGCGACGTGCTGATCGGCGAGGTCTCGACCGTCAACGACGACGAGACCGACAACTTTTTCCGCGAGCCGATCGGCCGCTTTTCGCAGATCGAGGAGGACGAGCCGCCGACTCACCTGCTGGTCAGCGACTACGCGACCTGGCTGGGCTGATGGGGCTGGGCTGATGGGGCTGGGCCTGATCACCCTGGTGGTGCCGGATTACGACCCTGCGATCGACTACTTCACCCGTGCGCTGGGGTTCGAGCTGGTCGAGGATTCGCCGGCCGTCAGCTCTCGGGATCCCGGCCGCGAGAAGCGCTGGGTCGTGGTCAGGCCGCCCGGTGCGGGGGCCGCGCTGCTGCTGGCGCGGGCCGACAGCAAGGCCGAGCGCGCCCGGATCGGCGACCAGACCGGCGGGCGCGTGGGCTTTTTCATGGAAACTGACGATTTCGCCCGGGATCACGCGCATATGCTGGCCGAGGGCGTCGCCTTCCTGGAGGAGCCGCGGGTGGCGCCGTATGGCACGGTGGCCGTGTTCCGCGACATCTGCGGCAACCTCTGGGACCTGATCGAGCGGCGCTGACCGGTTCAGGTGACGGCCGCGCGTTGGCGGAAGGCCGGCGTGTCCCACAGGGATGTCTCCATGATCTCGCCCAGCACCGCCACCGCGCGGTCGATGTCGCCCTCGTCGAGATAGAGCGGCGTGATGCCGAATCGCATGATGTCGGGGGCGCGGAAATCGCCGACCACCCCGCGCGAGATCGCGGCCTGCATCGCGGCGTAGCCCTCGGCGAACCGGAACGACACCTGGCTGCCGCGCTGGGCGGGGTCGCGGGGCGAGGCGAGCGTCAGGGCGGGGCAGGCGGCCTCCACCCCCGCGATGAAGCGGTCGGACAGCTGGATGGAGCGGGCCCGGACCTCGGCCATCGTGACCATGTCGTAGATGTCGAGGGCGGCGTCGAGCGCGGCGAGCTGGATGATCGGGGGCGTGCCCACGCGCATGCGCTCGATTCCCGCGCCGGGCCGGTAGCCCAGGTCGAAATCGAACGGCGCCGCGTGCCCCAGCCAGCCCGAAAGCGCCGGCACCGCCTGGTTGGCGAAGCGGGGGGCCACGTGGATGAAGGCCGGCGCCCCCGGCCCGCCGTTGAGATACTTGTAAGTGCAGCCCACCGCGAAATCGGCGTCGCCCGCGGTCACGTCGACCTCGAGTGCGCCGGCCGAATGGGCGAGATCCCAGATCGCCAGCGCGCCGGCCGCATGGGCACGGGCGGTCAGGGCGGGCATGTCGTGCCGGCGGCCGGTGCGGTAATCCACCTCGGTCAGCATGAGCACGGCGACCTCTTCGGTGATCGCCCCGGCGACGTCCTCGGGGGGGACCACCCGCAATTCCAGGCCCTGGCCGAGCATCTTGACCAGCCCTTCGGCCATGTAGAGATCGGAGGGGAAGTTGCCGCTGTCGGACAGGATCACCTTTCGGTCCGGCCGCAGCGCCAGCGCCGAGGCCAACGCCTGGTAGACCTTGACCGACAGCGTGTCGCCGAGGACCGTGGTGCCGGGCGGCGCCCCGATCAGCCGGCCGATCCGGTCGCCGATGCGCAGGGGCGAGGCCATCCAGCCGGCGCGATTCCAGCCGGTGATGACCAGTTCGCCCCATTCCTCGCTCAGCATCGATTCGACCCGTCGGGGCACGGATTTCGGCAGGGGCCCCAGTGAGTTGCCGTCGAGATAGGTGATCGCATCGGGCAGGTGAAACAGCGCCTTGGTGGCGGCGAAATCGGTCATGGGGGGCTCCTTGAGGTCGGGGGCGACCCTATTTCCCCGGACGCCGGGCGCAAGGGGGTCGCCCGGACGCCGGGCGCAAGGGGGTCGACAGCCGCGGGGCCGCGTGGTTCGGTCGGCACGCGAAGGAGCTGCCTATGCCGAAGATGCCGCTTTGGAAATGGATCGACATACCGCCGGTCTGGCTGCTGGCGCATCTGTTGGGCGCCTGGCAGATCCGGCAGTTGTCGCTGCCGGGTTTCGGTGGGCCATGGGCGGATTTCGCGGGCGGGCTGCTGGTCGGCGGCGGGCTGATCCTGATGGGGCTCGCGCTGATCGAGCTGCGCAAGGGACAGACGACTCCGATCCCGCACCAGCAGGCCGACCACCTGGTGCAGACAGGTATCTACCGTCGCAGCCGCAATCCGATCTACCTCGGCGACGCGCTGCTGCTGACGGGGGTGATCCTCTACTGGGGCGTCGCCCCGGCGCTGTTGCTGGTGCCGCTATTCGTTACGATCATCACGCGGCGCTTCATCCTGCCCGAGGAAGACGCGCTGCGGCGCAAGTTCCGCAAGGAGTTCTTTCGCTACACCCAGCGCACCAGGCGCTGGATCTGAGGGGCGATCCGGCTGTCAAGTCACGCACATAGGTTGTGCAATCGTTCGCACAGCCCTTGTGAAACATTCTGTCGCACTATACTCCGTTCTGACGTCTAGAAGATGTGAGGGGGATGACCGTGAAAATCGGCGCACCGAAGGAAATCATGCCTGGCGAAGCGCGGGTGGCCATGACGCCAGCCTCGGCCAAGGAACTTCAGAAGCTCGGACATGAATGCATGATCGAGGCGGGCGCGGGGATGCGCGCCGGCTTTACCGACACGGCCTATTCCGAGGCCGGGGTCGAGGTCGTGGACAGCGCCGATTCGCTCTGGTCCGCCGCGGAGGTGGTCGCCAAGGTGCGCCCGCCCACGGATGAAGAGGCCGCGAAGCTGCGCGAGGGCCAGCTTCTGATCTCGTTCTTCTGGCCCGCCCAGAACGAAGCGCTGATGGAAAAGGCCAAGGACGCCGGCGCGTCGGTCATCGCCATGGACATGGTGCCGCGCATCAGCCGCGCCCAGAAGATGGACGCGCTGTCGTCGATGGCCAATATCGCGGGCTACCGCGCCGTCATCGAGGCCGGCAACAACTTCGGCCGGTTCTTCACCGGCCAGGTCACCGCCGCGGGCAAGGTTCCGCCGGCCACGGTGCTGATCGTGGGCGCGGGTGTCGCCGGCCTTGCCGCGATCGGCACCTCGACCTCGCTGGGCGCGATTACCTATGCCTTCGACGTACGCCCCGAAGTGGCCGAGCAGATCGAGAGCATGGGCGCCGAATTCGTCTTTCTCGACTTCGATGAGAGCTCGCAAGACGGCTCCGCCACCGGCGGCTATGCCGCGCCTTCAAGCCCCGAATTTCAGGAAAAACAGCTTGAGAAGTTCCGAGAGCTTGCCCCGGACATCGACATCGTCATCACCACGGCCCTGATCCCGGGCCGGCCTGCGCCCAAGCTCTGGACCAAGGACATGGTCGAGATGATGAAGCCGGGCTCGGTCGTCATCGACCTTGCGGCCGAGCGCGGCGGCAATTGCGAGCTGACCGTGATGGACGAGAAGATCGTCAGCGAGAACGGCGTGACCATCGTCGGCTACACCGATTTCCCCAGCCGGATGTCGACGCAGAGCTCCACGCTCTATGCCACCAACATCCGCCACATGATGACCGACCTCACGCCGGACAAGGACGGCGTCATCAACCAGAACATGGAAGATGACGTGATCCGCGGCGCCACGGTCGTCCATGCCCGAGAGATCACTTTCCCGCCGCCGCCACCCAAGGTGAAGGCGATCGCGGCGGCCCCGAAGAAGGACAAGCCCAAGGAGCTGACGCCGGAAGAGAAACGCGCCCAGGAAGTGGCCGCGTTCAAGGCGCAGACCCGAAGCCAGGTGACATTGCTGGCTGTCGGCGGGGCGTTGCTGCTGTTGCTTGGGCTCTACGCGCCCGCCAGCTTCATGCAGCATTTCATCGTCTTCGTGCTGGCGATCTTCGTGGGGTTCCAGGTGATCTGGGGCGTCGCCCATTCACTGCACACGCCGCTCATGGCCGTGACCAACGGTATCTCGTCGATCATCATCGTCGGCGCCCTGATGCAGATCGGATCGGGCAGCTGGCTGGTGGTCCTGCTGGCAGCGCTCAGCGTTTTCATGGCCGGGATCAACATCTTCGGCGGTTTCCTCGTGACACGGCGCATGCTTGCCATGTTCCAGAAATCCTAAGGGGCAGGGCTTATGGACTACGGATTCACCACCGCGGCCTATGTTGTCGCCGCCGTTCTCTTCATCCTGTCGCTGGGCGGGTTGTCCAACCAGGAAAGCGCCAAGCGAGCCGTCTGGTACGGGATCGCCGGCATGGCGCTGGCCGTCGTCGCCACGCTGGCGGGACCCGGCTCGGGCTTCTGGCTGCTGTCCCTGATCCTGATCGCGGGGGGCGCCGTCATCGGCGTCACGCTGGCGCGGCGGGTTGAAATGACCCAGATGCCCGAACTCGTGGCGGGCATGCATGCGCTGGTCGGTCTTGCGGCGGTCTTCGTCGGTTTCAACGCCGACCTCATGATCGACCGCGCCCATCTGGCGAACGAGGCCGGGCCCGACGCGGTCGCCGCGCTCGGCGTGTTCGGACAGCTTGTCGCCAAGAAGACCATGGTCGAGATCAACATCCTGCGGGTCGAGCTCTTCCTCGGCGTCTTCATCGGGGCCGTGACCTTTACCGGTTCGGTGATCGCCTACGGCAAGCTGTCGGGGCGCGTCAGCTCGGCCGCCACCAAGCTGCCGGGCGGGCATTTGCTGAATGCGGCGGCTGCCGCGGCGGCGGTGCTCTGCCTCATCTGGTACATGGCCTCGGGCGGCACTCTCCCGCTGGTCCTGATGACGCTGGTTGCGCTCTTCATCGGCTACCACCTCATCATGGGGATCGGCGGTGCGGACATGCCCGTCGTGGTCTCGATGCTGAACAGCTATTCCGGCTGGGCCGCGGCGGCGATCGGCTTTTCGCTCGGCAATGACCTTCTCATCGTGGTCGGCGCGCTGGTGGGCTCTTCGGGTGCGATCCTCAGCTACATCATGTGCAAGGCGATGAACCGGTCGTTCGTCTCGGTGATCCTCGGCGGCTTCGGCAGTGCCGGCGGCCCCGCGCAGGAGATCGACGGCGAACAGATCGCCATCGACGCCGACGGCGTGGCCGGTGCGCTCGACGAGGCGGACAGCGTCATCATCATCCCGGGCTACGGCATGGCCGTCGCCCAGGCGCAGCAGAACGTGGCCGAGCTGACCCGGCGTCTGCGGGCCAAGGGCAAGCAGGTGCGCTTTGCCATCCACCCCGTCGCGGGCCGTCTGCCCGGGCACATGAACGTGCTGCTGGCCGAGGCGAAGGTCCCCTATGACATCGTCCTCGAGATGGACGAGATCAACGATGACTTCCCCGACACCGACGTGGCCATCGTCATCGGCTCCAACGACATCGTGAACCCGGCGGCGCAGGAGGATCCAAATTCCCCCATCGCCGGGATGCCGGTGCTGGAGTGCTGGAAGGCCAAGCAGGTGTTCGTCTCCAAGCGGGGGCAGGGCACCGGCTATTCCGGGATCGAGAACCCGCTGTTCTTCAAGGAGAACACCCGAATGTTCTACGGCGACGCGAAATCCTCGCTGCAGGAGCTTCTGAACCGGATCACCTGAGCCGCAGTCCACGCGGCAATCGTCCAACGCCCGCCCTTCGGCGGGCGTTGTGCGTTCCGGCCATGGGCGGGACCGTGCCGATTCCCTCGCCTCGCGCCAAAAGTTATCCACAGGCGCGTCCGGTGGGGTTAGGCTGTAGGGACAGGCAAACCGGACAAGAAGAGGCACATCATGCGCGCAGTCCTACTCTCCTCGATATTCACGCTCACCTTTCCGGCCGGCATGGCCCTGGCCCAGGACGATTCCGGCTGGGAGCTTCGGGCCGGGCTGACCCGGGCCTCGGCCTCGGTCTGCAGCACCGGCGGCGCCTGTTTCGGCGTGACCTGCGCCGGTGCTGCGGGCTGGACACCCGCCTGGTTCGTCGAGGTCGAGGCGATCTCGGACGCGCCGCCCGCCGACCCGATCCTGGCGATCCGCACCGAAGGCACCGCCAGCGAGCGCTTTGCGCTGACCTCGCTGAGCGAGGCGGCCGGCGGGGACGCGGTCATCAAGCGCTACGAGGGCCGGATCGTGTCGGACGACGACGCCTTGCTCTCGGCGCTTCAGTCGGGCGAGGGCGTCGTGGTCGATCCGGGCCGGGATTTCGCCCTGGCCGAGTTTTCCCTGCGCGGCTCGCGCTGGGCGGTCAGCGCGGCGCTGGATCTGTGCGACGAGGGCGGACCGGACGCGGCGCAGGCGGCCCCCGCGGAATAGGTCGCCGCGGGGCGCGGGCCTTGCTAGGATAGGGCCATGGAAAAAGTGACAGGCATTGGCGGCGTCTTCTTTCGGGCCGCCGCCCCGGCCACGCTCGCCGCGTGGTATCGGGATCATCTGGGCGTCGATCCGGTGTCCGAAACCGGCGCCTGGACGCAGACGGCCGGGCCGACCGTCTTTGCGCCGTTTTCGCAAGACACCACCTATTTCGGCGACCCGGCACAGGCCTTCATGATCAACTTTCGCGTGGCCGACCTTGCCGCGATGATCGCCCAGCTGGAGGCGGCCGGTATCACCGTCGAGACCCGCGCGGATTGGGACAGCCCCGAGATCGGCCGCTTCGCCCGCATCCACGACCCCGAAGGCAACCCGATCGAATTGTGGGAGCCCGCGGCCGGCGCCGGCGCCTAGCCCGCGCCATGCGCCGATTGAGTGTGGCGGGTCAGCCGCCGTCGTACCACCGCGTCCGGTAAAGGTCGAACCGCCGGTCGCGCAGGTTGCGGACAGAGCCCTGCGCCCGCGCCCAGCTGACGGTAGCCAGGTTCAGGTCGGCGACGATCAGCATCTCCACATTCTCCGACGCCTCGGCCGCGATGCCGTCACGGGCGAAGGGAAAGTCGCAGGGCGTCAGGATCGCCGCCTTGGAATACTGGATGTCGATGTTCGACACATTGTCCAGATTGCCGGTCATGCCGGAGGTCACCACATAGCACTGGTTCTCGATCGCGCGGGCCTGGCTGCAATAGCGCACCCGCAGGTGGCCGTGCACGGTGTCGGTATTCTGTGGCACGAAGAGGATCCGCGCCCCTTCGTCCGAAAGCCGGCGGGCAAGTTCCGGGAACTCGGCGTCATAGCAGACCATCACGCCGATCGGCCCGCAATCGGTGGGGATCACGTCGACCACGTCCCCGCCCTTGATGTTGAACGAGGCCCGTTCGTCCGGGGTGGGGTGGATCTTGTCCTGGGTGTGCACCGTGCCGTCGCGCAGGAAGACGTGGCAGACGTTGTAGATGTCGTCGCCGCGCTTCACCGGGTGGCTGCCGGCCACGATGTTGATGGCGCGGGCGATGGCCATGTCGCGCAGGCGGCTGATGAATTCCTCGGTGAAGGTGGTGGCCCGATCGATCGCCTCCAGCGGCGGCAGCTCGACCCCGTCGCAGGACAGAAGCTGCAGCGAGAAATACTCCGGCAGCAGCACGAAATCGGCCCCGTATTCCGAGGCGATGTTCACGAAGTAGTCGACGTTGCGGTAGAAATCCTCCGGGTCGGACAGCGTCGCGGCCTTCAGCTGGACCGAGGCCACCCGCACCTGTTCCGGATCGCGCCGGGTCAGGGGCTGGTCGTCGGCCCAGTCGCCCGCATGCGGGTTGCGCCAGACCATCAGCACCGCGTGCCCGCCCGAGGCCAGGTCCTCGGGGGCATAGTTCCTGAGCAGCAGCAGCGGCTCGAATCCCGCCTTGGCCTGGAACGACAGCACCGGGTCGCGCAGGTCGCCGTCGCGCACCGCCTCGAAATAGCTTTGCGGGTCGGGATGGGCCTTGCGCTGCCGGCGATAGCCCGGGATCCGGCCGCCGAAGGCAATGCCCTTCAACCCGCGCTCCAGGCAGAGCCGTTCGCGCGCCTGATAGAGCCGCTTGCCGATCCGCAGCCGGCGATGGTCGGGCGAGACCATGACCTCCATCCCGTAAAGCCAGTCGCCGCCCGCGAAGAACTGCGAGCCGTAGCCGCCGCCGGAGATCTCGTCCCACGTGTGCTGGCTCAGCGCCGTGCGCTCGCGCACCAGGGTCGAGGCGGCATAGCCCACGACGGTGCCGCCGTAGGTCGCAACGAACACGCCGTCGGGGAAGGCGTGGATCTGGCCCAGGATCTGGCCCCGGGTATAGGGCGGCTCTTCGGGATAGACCCGGGCAGACAGCGCGACGATACCGTCCACGTGGCTGAGGTCGGCGGCGATCACGTCAAGGCGGGGTTTTTGCTGCAAGAGCCTTCCTTTCCGGCGGTTTACCCCTTCTTTGCCATGAGATGGCAGGATGCAAGGGCGGGCTCGGGGGATCGCGGCGCTGTCACGGTCCGGTGACGGCGCGTGCGTTTTGTTTGAGTTGCACTCATTTCGTCATAGATACAGTGTCGATACACGGGCCGGGGTCGATCCCGACCAATCCATCAGAACCAGGAGACCCATCCGTGAAACCACAGGCGATTGCTCTTGCGACCACACGTGAAACCAGGGCGGCACGTGTGCGTGTCGCGCTGACCGGGCTGGCGATCGGCGCGGCCGTTGCGCTGACGCAGGCTCTTCCGGCCGAGGCGCAGGACCGGCCGATGTCCTTTGCCGACCTTGCCGAAATGGTCAGCCCCTCGGTGGTCAACATTACCACCTCCACCATGGTCTCGGGCCGGACCGGGCCCCAGGGCATCGTGCCCGAGGGGTCGCCGTTCGAGGATTTCTTCAACAACATGCCCGATGGCGACAGCCCGCGCCGGTCCTCGGCGCTTGGGTCCGGCTTCGTGATCTCGGCCGACGGTTATATCGTGACGAACAACCACGTGATCGAAGGCGCCGACGAGATCCTGATCGAGTTCTTCGACCGTGACACCGAGTGGCCGGCGGAGGTCGTCGGCACCGATCCCAACACCGACATCGCCCTGCTGAAGGTCGAAGTCCCCGAGGGCGAGACACTGTCCTTCGTCCAGTTCGGCGACAGCGACGGCGAGACCGCCGAAGTCGGCGACTGGGTCATGGCCATGGGCAACCCGCTGGGCCAGGGCTTCTCGGTCTCGGCCGGGATCATCTCGGCCCGCAACCGGGCGCTCTCGGGCACCTATGACGACTACATCCAGACCGATGCCGCGATCAACCGGGGCAATTCCGGCGGGCCGCTCTTCGACATGGACGGCGACGTGATCGGGGTGAACACCGCGATCCTGTCGCCCACCGGCGGCTCCATCGGGATCGGCTTCGCGATGTCCTCGGGCGTGGTGAACAACGTGGTCGAGCAGCTGGCCGAATTCGGCGAGACCCGCCGCGGTTGGCTCGGCGTGCGGATCCAGGACGTGACCCCGGACATGGTCGACGCGATCGACGGGCTGGCCGATGCCCAGGGCGCCCTCGTCACCGACGTGCCCCCGGGCCCGGCCGAGGATGCCGGAATGCTCTCGGGCGACGTGATCGTGGTGTTCGATGGCCAGGACGTGGCCGACACCCGCGAGTTGGTGCGCATCGTCGGCAACTCCCCCGTCGGAAAGGAGGTCGCCGTCGACGTCCTGCGCGAGGGCGAGATGACCGAATTGACGGTCGTTCTGGGCCGCCGCGAGACCGCAGAGGCCTCTATGCCCGCGCCGCAGGAGTCGCCGGAAGAGGCGATGCCGGAGGAAAGCGTCGTGCTCGGCCTGACCCTGTCGGAATCGAGCGATGAGCTGATGGAGCAATACGGGCTCGAGATCGAAGAGGGTCTTGTGATCACCGATATCGACCCGATGAGCGAAGCGGCGTCCAAGGGCCTTCTGCCCGGCGATGTCATCACCGAGGCCGGCCAGCAGCAGGTCGCCTCCGTGGACCAGTTCCGCGACCGGATCGACGAGGCGCGGGACGCCGGCCGCAAGTCGCTTCTGCTTCTGGTGCGCCGGGGCGGGGATCCGCGGTTCGTCGCCCTGTCGCTGGTCGAAGAGACGCCTGAGGCCGACGACGAGTAGGCCCCGGGGCTTGTTGGACGACAGAAGGGGCGCCTTGCGGCGCCCCTTTTATTGATTGGGGCTGCGATGCCGCAGCACCTTTTTCATTGGGCTGCGATGCGGCGGCCCGTGCCCCGGGGGGGACGTGTCAGTCTTCGGACAGGGCCGAAATCTCGTCCCGGCGCAGCGCCGCGAGGCCCAGGAGCACCGCCGTCGTGCGCGCCAGGACCGGGCTGTCGGGCCCGCCCTCCGCAGCCTGGTAGGCCTGGAGCGCCTGCCGGGTCGGCCCGTCGAAACGGGAGGTGACCGGCCCGTCATAGGCCTCGCGCACGGCCAGGGCGCGCTGGACCGAGGCCGCGAAGTCCGGGGTCAGCGCCTCGGGGCAGAGCGCCTCGAACGCCTGTTCGCGCCGTTCGCGCAGGATCCTCTGGCGGGTGACCGTGCGAAAGCTGGCCGGCGACAGCAGCTCCCCGTCGGGGGCAAGCTGGGCGGGCTGGACCAGCACCTGCTCGGTCACGGTCTCGATCACCGCGGGCGTGGTGGTGCGGCCATAGCACAGCCCCTCGGGGCCCCGCGCGATCTGCAGCCGGTCGGCATCGGGCGCGATGCGGCCCGGCCCGCCGCCGTCGGACCCGGGGCCCGCACCGCAGCCCGCCATCGCGAAGAGGCCCAGAAGGGCAATTGGTTTGATCACGGCTCGCTCCGCAGGGTCTTTGCGCCCCGTCGCGGCAAACCCTAGCCGAGACCGCCCGCGGCGCAAAGTCCGCGCGTGACACCCGTTGGGGATACGACCCGGCCTGTGCGTATTTGGCACTGGCCGCGCGGGGACGGTCGGATTAAGGAGGGCGTCGAATTGGGAAAACTCGGCGAGAGGACAGACAGCAGATGGCACGGATCACCTATATCGAACACGGCGGCACCGAGCATGTCGTCGAGGTCGCCAACGGCATGACCGTCATGGAAGGGGCCCGCGACAACGGCATTCCGGGGATCGAGGCCGATTGCGGCGGGGCCTGCGCCTGTTCGACCTGCCATGTCTACGTGGCCCCCGACTGGGTGGCCAAGCTGCCCGAGCGCGACGCCATGGAGGAGGACATGCTGGATTTCGCCTATGAGCCCAATCCGGAGCGGTCCCGCCTGACCTGCCAGCTCAAGGTCACGGATGCCCTGGACGGGCTCGTCGTCCAGATGCCGAAAAAGCAGATCTGACCCTGCTCGGCCGGATCCGGGGGCTGCGCCGTCTGCAGGGATGTGCCGCGGCGGGGGCGGTGCTGTTGGCCGGGCTCATGCCCGCGGGCGCGGCGCTGGCCGAGAGCCCGATCTTGGCGGCGGCCTATGCCGCGCCGACGACGCGCTATCCGCATGGTGTGCTGGGCGATGCGGTGGAATGGGGGGCCTTGGACCTGACCCTCGCGGACGGGCAGCGGGTGAAGATCGTGTTGCCCGAAGACCGGGTCTTCGAGGACGTCGCCCCGCGTCTGATCGACGTGGACCTGGATGGCGATGCCGAAGTGGTGGTGGTCGAAAGCGACCAGGGCCGTGGCGCCCGGCTGGCGATCCACGACGCCCGCGGGCTGGTCGCGGCAACGCCCTTCATTGGGCAACGGTTCCGCTGGCTCGCGCCGGTCGGCGGGGCTGACCTGGACGGCGACGGCGCGGTCGAGATCGCCTTTGTGGACCGTCCCCACCTGGCACGGGTCCTGCGGGTCTGGCGGTTCCGGCCCGATGGGGCGGGCGGCGGCCGGCTCGAAGAGGTTGCCGCAGCGGCGGGACTGACCAACCACCGGATCGGAGAACCCGACATCGCCGGCGGCCTGCGGCGCTGCGGCGGCCGGATCGAGATGGTCACCGCCGATGCGGGCTGGGCGCGGATCGTCGCCACCCGGCTGGAAGACGGCCAGCTTCTGAGCCGCGACCTCGGGGCGCACCGGGGGCGCGAGAGCTTTCGCGCCGCCATGGCCTGCTGACCGCGGCGCGGTCAGCCCGGGGCAGGGGTGACCTTGCGGTGCGCGTCCGCGCACTCTTCTTTCAGCACCTTGAGGGGTGACGCCCAGATGGCGGGCCGGGGCTGGCTTGCCCCGTTGCGTGGCGTCAGGTCAGGACGGCGGCGTAGGCCAGCAGGGCGGTGAGCTCTGTCAGCTGCTGGGTGGCGCCGAGGATATCGCCGGTCTGGCCGCCGAGGCGGGCCATCGCCAGTCGCGCCACCGTCAGGCCCGACAGCAGGGCGACCAATGCCAGCGCCGGGAGCGTGGCCGGCGCCAGGGCAAGGCAAGCCAGCGCCGCCAGACCCGCGGCGGCGGCGGCGGTGCGCGGCGCCGGGCGTCCGGTCAGCCGGGCCAGCCCGTCGGCGCGGGCATGGGGCAGCGCCGCCATCACCGCCGCCATCGTCGCGCGGCTGGCAGCCCCGGCCAGCGGCAGGGCGACCCAGTGGGCCTTCGCCGCGACCAGCCCCTCCAGCGCGGTCCATTGCAGCAGCAGCACCAGCGCGATCGCCAGAACACCGTAGCTGCCGACCCGGCTGTCGCGCATGATCTCCAGCCGGCGCGCCCGGTCGCGCCCGCCCCAGAGCCCGTCGGCGCTGTCGGCCAGCCCATCCTGGTGCAGCCCGCCGGTGAGCCCCGCCAGCAAGGCGAGCGCGAGGGCCGCGGCCGCACCTGCGGGCAGGCCGAGCGCCAGCGCGATCTGCACCCCCAGGGCGGCGAGTGCCCCCAGCAGCAGCCCGACCAGCGGCCAGGCCCAGGCCGCAGACGCCCCCCTGGCGTGATCGGCGCCGGGGGCGGGCAGCCGTGTCAGCAGGGCCATCGCTGCCCCGAGGTCTCCGGCAGAAAAAAGCCTGTCTTTGTCGCGCATCCGCGCCTCCAGCCCGCGCCGGGGTCTTTTCCCCGCCGTCCCATCCGATAAGGAGGGGCAAACGGCAATGCAATGAGGCCCGCATGACTGACCGCCCCGCCACGCTTCAGGAATTCCGGGACATGCTCGTGGACCTGCCCGCCGCGTCCGCCGGTGTAATCGCGGCGGCGGAGGCCAGGGACGCCCAGTTGACCAAGCCCCCCGGGGCGCTCGGGCGGCTGGAGGAACTGGCGATCTGGTACGCCGGGTGGCGCGGCACGGCGCGCCCGACGATCGAGGCCCCGCAGATCGTCATCTTCGCGGGCAATCACGGGGTGGCCGCGCGGGGAGTGTCGGCGTTTCCGCCCGAGGTGACGGTGCAGATGGTGGCCAATTTCGAGGCCGGCGGCGCGGCGATCAACCAGCTGGCCCGGGCCTTCGGCGCGAGCATGGCGGTCGTCGCCCTCGATCTGGAGAGGCCCACGGCGGATTTCACCGACGCGCCGGCGATGACCGAGGCCGAGGTGCTCGCGGCTCTGCAGGCGGGGTGGTCGGCGGTGGCGGAGGATGCGGATGTCTTCATCGCCGGAGAGATGGGCATCGGCAACACCACCTCGGCGGCGGCGCTGGCGGCCGCGCTTCTTGGCGGCACAGGCGCGGATTGGGCGGGCCGGGGCACCGGGCTCGACACCGCCGGCGTGGCGCTGAAGGCCGGTGTGGTCGATGCGGGCCTGGCGCACCACGCGGACCATCTTGCGGATCCAATCGAGGCGCTGCGCCGTCTGGGGGGCCGCGAACTGGCGGCGATGACCGGGGCGATCCTGGCCGCGCGGATGGCGCGGGTGCCGGTGATCCTCGACGGGTTCATCGCCTGTTCGGCGGCGGCGGTGCTGGCGAGGGCCGCGCCGGGGGCCCTTGATCACGCCATCGCCGGCCATCTGTCGGCAGAGGGCGCCCATGCCCGCCTGCTGGCGGCGCTGGACAAGGTGCCGCTGCTGGACCTGGGCCTGCGGCTGGGCGAGGGCTCGGGCGCGGCCACCGCCCTGGCGGTGCTGAAGGCGGCGGTGGCCTGTCACTCGGGCATGGCGACCTTTGCCGAGGCCGGCGTCAGCGACGGCTGACGCTTCCGCCGCGGGGGCAGGGCGATCAGGTCTTGGACCGCCCGCCCGCCGCGCCCAGCCGCTCCTTGGCCACGGTGTTCACGTCGAAATTCCCGGCCAGGGCGGTTTCGAGCTCGTTCGCGAGCTCTTTCGATTTCGCCACGTATTCGGGGTTTTCCGTGATCGGCACGCCGGGTTTCCACAGCTCGGCCAGGGTCCGCAGGGCAGCCCGGTCGTGGTGATAGAAATACATCTCGGCCTCGTTGGCCTCGAATTCCGACAGGCCCAGGTTTTCGAGCACGTAGCGCCCCGCCCGCAGGCTGCTGTCGAAAAGCTCGCGCACGATGTCGTCGGCCCCGGCCTGATACAGCTCGTAGACATGGATGCGGTCGCGGGCCCGGGCGACGATGTGCAGGTCGGGCCGCGCCGAGCGGGCATACCGCACCAGGCGGGTCGCCGCCGCCCGGTCATCGAGCCCCACGACCAGCACCTTGGCCTCGTCGAGCCCTGCGCTGTGCAGAAGGTCCGGCCGGGTCGGGTCGCCGAAAAAGCCCTTGAAGCCGAATTTGCGCATGGTCTGGACCGTGCCCAGGTTGGTGTCGAGCACCACGGTCGAGAACCCCGCCGATTGCACCAGCCGGTTGACGACCTGACCGAAGCGTCCGATCCCGGCGATGATGACGGTGCCGCGCTCGTCGATCTCGTCGGCGGGATGATCAGCCGCGTGGGTGTCCTCCAGCCGGCGGGACAGGTATTCGTAGAGGATGAACAGCAGCGGGGTCATCAGCATCGTCAGCGCCACGACAAGCAACAGCGTCGCGGTGAGCGACGGGCCGAGCACTGCCTGCTGCGACGAGAACGACAGCAGCACGAAGCCGAACTCCCCCGCCTGGGCCAGCCCGAGCGTGAACAGCCAGCGGTCGCGGGGCTTCAGCCGGAACATCCGCGCCAGAAGGTAGAGCACCGCGCCCTTGATCGCGATCACCCCCATGGCCAGGCCGATGATCGTCACCGGTTTCGACAGCAGCAGGTCGAAGTCGATGCCCGCCCCGACGGTGATGAAGAACAGCCCCAGAAGCAGGCCCTTGAACGGCTCCAGGTCGCTTTCCAGCTGGTGGCGGAACTCCGAACTGGCCAGCACCACCCCGGCGAGGAAGGTGCCCAACGCGGGCGAGAGGCCGACCAGCTGCATCAGCACCGCGATGGAGACGACCATCAGCAGCGCCAGTGCCGTATACATCTCGCGCAGGCGGGCCTGGTGGATGTAGCGAAAGACCGGCCGGGTCATGAAGGTGCCGGTCAGGATCACCGCGGCCACGGCGCCAAGGGTCACCAGGGTCACGCCCCAGCCGGGCAGCCCCTCGACCAGGCTCATGGCGTGGTGGGCCGCGTCCTCGGCATGGTCGGTGTTGGCGGGCTGAAGCGAGCCGTCGGCGCCGATCTGCACCGGCGTCGGGATCGCCAGCAGCGGCAACAGCGCCAGCATCGGGATCACAGCGATGTCCTGCGTCAGCAACACCGAGAAGGTCGACCGCCCGCCCTGGGTCTGGATCAGCCCCTTTTCCGTCAGGGTCTGCAACACGATGGCGGTGGAGGACAGGGCGAACACCAGCCCGATCGCAAGCCCGGTGGGCCAGGGCTGCCCCAGCGCCATCGCGGCGCCCATGATCAGCACCGTGGTCAGGCCGATCTGCATGCCGCCCAGCCCGATCAGCCGGTCGCGCATGTCCCACAGGGCGCGGGGCTCCAGCTCCAGCCCGATCAGGAACAGCATCACGACGACGCCGAATTCGGCCACGTGCTGAAGCTCTTGCGTGTCCGACCCGATGCCGGGGACGAAGCCGATGAAGATGCCGGCCATCAGGTAGCCCAGCACCGAGCCCAGCCCGAACCGTGCCGCCAGCGGCACGGTCAGAACGGCTGCGCCGAGGTAGATCGTGCTGAGAACAAGGACTTCCTGCATGGGATCGGTATCGCAGGGGCCAATGACCTTGGCAATCTCTGGGGCGCAGGCGCCGGCGGTCTGGGGCGAAACACCCCGCCGCTGCATCGCAATGAGGCAGCGTTCAGACGGCGTCCCCGGCGTAGAGGCGCAGCGCCGCGCGGATCGCCCCGAGCAGGTGCTGCCGGTCCCGGTCGTGCTCGAACAGATATGAGCGTTCGGCCGCGGCGACACAATCCCACGCCGGATCCAGCGCGAAGGCCCGGTCGAGGTGGCGGCGCACCCCCTCGCTGTCCCCCGCGCAGGCATGAATCGCCGCAAGGCGGACCAGCTGGCGGATGCCAAGCTGCGGCAGGCTTGCGAGGGCGCGGGCCGCGGCGTCGAAATGCCCCTGCGCGAACAGCGCCTCGGAGCGCAGCACGTCATGGGCCGGCGGTTTCAGCGGGTTGATCTCTTCCGCCCGGTCGAGCCAGGTCAGCGATTCGGCGGGGCGCCCGCGGCACAGGCAGACAAAGGCCATGTCCGCGAGGCAATCCGACAGGCAGGGGTTGGCCGCTATGGCCCGGCGGATCAGCGTCTCTGCGGCCTGCCAATCCTCCAGGTAGCAATGGACGAAGCCCAGCATCGACAGGCACTGCGCCTCATCGGGGGCCAGTTCGACCGCGCGGGCGGCATGTTCTCGGGCGCGCAGGCGGGCCGCGCGGGAGGACAGGCCGAACCCCTCCAGCGCGATCTCGGCCCGGGCCAAGAGGCAATGGGCCAACGCGAAATCCGGGTCGAGGCGCAGGGCCGCCAACAAGTAGTCGTGGGCGCGACGTTCCTGCTCCGTCGTCAGTTGCCGCTGCAGCGAGACGGCCCGCGCGTAATGCGCGAACGCGGTCGGATTGCTGGTCTGCTGTCGCCGCGCCCCTTCGGCGGCCGACAGGGCCAGCGACTGGACGATCCGGCGCGGCACCAGATCCTGGAGCGTCAGCAAGCGGTGCCCCACGCAGGTCAGGCTCTCGGCCCAGATCACCTCGCCGGTGGCCACGTCGTTGAGGCTGATCGACAGCCGGAGCTGATCGCCTGCGAGGTGCGCGGTGCCGTCCATGACGTAATCCGCGCCCAGTCGGGCGCCGATGCCGGGCAGGTCCAGCCCCGGCTCATCGGCGGCGGCAAAGGCCGAGTGCCGCGCGATCACCGCGAGACTGCGGAACCGGCTGAGACCGATGGTGATCTCTTCGATCAGCCCGTCGATCAGGTCCGACGCCTCGGTCCCGCCCGAGCGCCGCTGCAATGGCAAAAGCGCGATCCGTGGGCGTTTCGGGGGGGCGGGCGCCGCCGCGTCGGGGTGCAGGGCATAGCCCCGCCGCGCCACGGTGCGCAGCCGATCCCGCGCCTCGGGCCCAAGGACGCGGCGTATGTCCCGAATGGCCTGGGTGAGCGAATCCTCGGTCACTGTCACATCCGGCCAGACCGCGGCCATCAGCGCATCTTTCGAAACCACCTCGCCCGGTCGACGGGCAAGCTGGTCGAGCACCGCAAAGGCCTTCGACCGCAGCGAGACCGCCTGTCCGTCCCGCGTCAGATGTCCTGCCCGGAGGTCGAGGGTCAGCGGCCCGAATGACAAGAGCCCCGTTTCCATCGGTCAATAGGAAGCGGCAGCAAGCCCCATGTCAATCGGCCGACACGCCGTCGCCGCGGGAACAGGGCCGGCAGCCATGCGTGACGGGCCCGCCGCGGGCTTCGAGCTCGCGCGGGGTGCTGTCGCGCGCGGCGCCGATGTCGGCCAGCAGATGCGGCGCGGTCCCGGCAAGCCGGTCGAGCGCCGCCCGCTCGCGTGTCGCCAAGCTGTGCCCGGCAAACTTGTCGCGCAGCCACCGCCAGCAGTGTCGCGGCGCAAGGCTGGCGCGGCGGGGCGGGGTGTCGATCAGCAAGGTCATCTCGGGTCTCCGGCATAGGTCAACGCCCTGTCAGAGTGCCGGACATACCCGCGCCGCGTCCTGAACGCGGTCTGAAACTTTCCTGAAAATGAGGGGGGCGAAGGGCGCGTCACGTCAGCCGATCAGCACGGCCGATCAGCCCGGCCAATCAGGCCACCAACAAGCACGGCCAATCAGGCCGGCCAATCAGCCCGGAATGTCCAGCCGCACGTTCCGCCCGCCTCGTGTGTAGGTGATGTAGCCGTCGCCGATGCCGCGTACCTGGCCGCCATCATCCAGGCGGTCTCCGACCGCGACACGCATGTAGCGGCCATTGGCCAGCCGCACGAGGGCGCGGCGGTCATCCTCGCGGCCGTAGATGCCGATCAGGTTGATCCGGCTGAGGTTGATCGCGTTGTCGGTGGTCGCCGCGGTCGCCACGCCGCCGCTGGTGCGCCCCGAGGGCTGAACCGCGGTGCCCCTGCTCGCGGCGGGCGCCGCCGCGGCGGTGCGCACCGAGGGCTGTCGCGCGGCCTGGGTGCGGGCGCGGCTGACGATCCTGTCCATGTTGCGCGGGCGGGCGTCCGGGCGCGGCGACCGTGCGATGGCCAGGTTCGAGGCGTTGACCGTGGCCGGCACGCTGTTGCCCAGGGCGGCCGCGGCCGCGGCCGCCGCGGCCTGGAACTCTCCGCTGCGATCGGGGGCGGCCTCGGCAACCTCCGGCTCGGCCTCCGCCTCCGCCTCCGCCTCGGGGGCGAGCCCGGCGGGCCGCACCCGCGGGCGGAACCCCGCGAGCGTCGGATCCGGCGGCGGGGGGGCGGCGGCCACGATCTCGTCGGGCCGGACCCGCGGCCGGAGCGTGGTGAGAGAGACACCGCCCGCGCTGGCGAGGGTCACGGTCTGGCCCGCCTCGAGCGCGGGCTCGGGCTCGGGCGCCGCGTCGTCGCGCGGCTCGGGCGTGGCCTCGGCTTCGGCTTCGGGTGCGGCAACTTCGGCGCCCATGGTCTCTATCGCCGCCTCGGTGACCGAGGCGGGCCGGGCCGGCGGGCGCACGCCCGGTGCGTCGAGAAAGGCGAGCACATCGGTGTCGACCCAGGCTTCCGGCGGGGCTTCGGTCGCGGCCTCGTTCGCCAGGGACGCCTCGGTTTCTTCGGGCTGGGCGGGCTCAGGGGCGGCTGTCGGCTGTTCGGGCGCGTCGGGGCCCGCGGGTGATGTGCCCGGCCGGACCGGAGGCCGCACGGTGATGGTGTCGATGAAGCGCACATCGTCGGGCGCCGCAGGTTCTGATTCAGGGGCCGATGCAGGCTCTGTCTCCGGACTCGGGTCGGCCTCGGCCTCGGGGGTCGTGTCGGCCTCGGCCTCCGGGGTCGCGGCTTCTGCGGGCGGCGGCGTTCCGGGCCGCGCGGGGGGGCGGATCCCGGAAGTGGCGAGATAGACCACCGTGTCGCCCTCGGCTTCGTCGCTTGCGGATGTCTCGCCCTCGGCGGCATCGCCTGCGTCAACAGGGTCGGCTGGCGCACCAGGCGCGGCGAGCGCCGGGGCAGGGTCGACGGCAAACGGCCCGGTGTCGGGGCGCCCCGGCGGGCGGACATCGGCCCGCGCGAGATAGACGACCCCGGGCGGGGCGGTCTCCGGGGCTTCGGCGGTCCCGGTTTCAGCCACTCCGGATCCAGCCACCTCGGATCCAGCCACCTCGGGGTCCAGTGCATCGGGGTCCGCCACCCCTGCGTCGGGCGCATCGGCCACCGGCACTTCCGCCGCGGCGACATCGGCGTCCGGAAGCCCTGTTTGCGGCGTCTCGGGCGCGATCTCAGCGGCGTCGATCTGGTCATCGGCGGCGGGCGGCGGCTCCGGTCCGAAGGCGGTCAGGGCCGCTTCGGGCACCAGGTCTTCGGGGCGCAGAGGCGGCTGCAATTCCGGTGCGCCGGCTATCACGAGGGTGCCGTTCGCAACCTCGGTCTCGGCATCCTCGGGGGCCAGGTCCGTCGCCGGGTCGAGCGGCGGCGGCTGCGTTCCGGGACGTGTCGGCGGCAGCAGCGCCGGCCGCCCGGCGAACACCAGGATGCCGTCGGGCGTCAGCGTCCCCTCGGGCGTGGCCAGGATGAAGCCGCGCTCGTCGCGCTCGAAGGTCTCGCCCGGGGGCGGCGGGTCGGCAGGCGTGGGAATGCGCGCATCGCTCAGCGCCCCGTCAAGGTCCAGCGGCAGGTCAGGCGGCGGGGTCACGTCGTAGCCTTGCGTCGCGATCGGAAGCACCCCGCTCTGGGCCTCGATCCGCGGGGTGAGCGGGATCCGCGGGGCGCGCTGCCAGACGCCGGTGGCGGCATAGATCCGCTGGGCCTCGGCAGGGCTGAGGACACGGCCGATGGGGGTGGCGGGCGTCGAGGCGATGACCGGGGCAAAGGGGCTCGCCACGGCACCGCTGTCCCCGCTATCAGCTTCGATATCAGGGGCTTGCGGGGCGGTCGCCGCGATCTGCGGCGCCTCGGGCAGGGTTGCCTCCGCGCCTGCGGGCTCTGCCGCGCGGGTGCCGCTTTCGGGGGTCGCGACCGGGGCGCCGGGGGCGGCGGGGGCCGCGACCAGCGGGGCCGAGGCCGAGACCTCGGGGGCGGCGGGCGGCTGTGCAGAGGCGACGGCCGTGCCGGGGTCATTGCCGCCCAGCCCGAGCCATCGCGCCACGCCCTCGGGCCCGACGGCCGCCATGGCGCCGACCACGGCCATGACGATCAGCAGGATCACGGTCAGGATCAGCCCCAGGAACCGCGGCTTGCCGCCTACGCGGCGCTCCTGCTCGGCGCGGCGGGCGCCGAAGACGGTCATCTGCGCACGCTCGGCGTCCGGCTTTTCGCTGGCAGGCGCCGGCGTCGGCGTGGGCTGCTTGCGGCCCTTGAACAGACCGCGGCGTCCAGGGCTCTCGGCCTCGGCCTCCGGCGCGGCCGGCGTCTCGCGCAGGGGGCCGAGGTCACCCTTGGCGGCCGGGCCGGTCGGTGGGGCGTGGATTTCGCGCGGGCCGTCGTCGGGGTCACGGGTCTTGCCGCTGGGCCGCGCCGGGGGCGAACCCGGGGTCTGCGGGATCGGAGCGGCGCGGTCCGGATCCACGGTCAGGGACGGCGCCTCGCCGGCGTCGAGCGTGCTGGCCGCGCGGCCGGTGACGGCCGGCGCGGCGCCTGCGTTGGGGCCAGCCGCGGCGCCGAGGGCGGTCGCGGGGGCGGCGGGCACGTCCTCTTCCGGCCGCGACACGGTGAGCGGGGCGGTCTCACCCGCGGGGGCGCGGGACGGCGTCGGTTTCGCCTTGCGGAACGCGCTGCCAATGGTGTCGCGCCAGGATCCCTGTTTCGGGCGGTTCTCGGCGGCGATTTCGCCGGTGGCCTCCGACGTCGCGGTCCGGGGCGCGTCGAGGAAAGCCGGCCTCTTCATCGCGGGAGCCGCGTCCACTGCAGGAGCCGAGGTTTCCGGCAGCGGGGATGGCGGCTCGGTCGGGTCGGACGCCCCTTTGCCGGGCATCTTGCCGGACATGCTGCCGGACGCCGGCGGTGGCGGTGGATCGCGTCGGGCGCGGAACGACAGCGGCGCCTGTCCCGCGCTGCCGCTCGGAGAGGGGGCCGGCGGCCGTGTCACCGGGGGATGGGACGGCGCGGCGGGGCCGGCCGGGGCGCGGCGGCGGAAGCTGAGCGCCGGCTCTTCGGACGGGGCCTTGTCGGTGGCGGGCCTGCCGGGCACGGGGCGGCCCGGGGCCCGGGGCGGCGGGCCGGCTCCGGCCTTGGCGCCCGGAGCGGGGTTTGCGTGCCTGGGGCCAGGGGGCCTGGGGCCAGGGGGCGCGAGTCCGCCGCCGTTCGTCCGCCCGTTGCCGCGATGCCGCGAGGCGAAAAGCGGGGCCGGTTCGGGCTCTTGCGCGCGGGGGGACTCCGCCGAATCTTCCGTCTCGGACGCAGGCGCGGCCCGCGGTTCCGGGTCGACCGCGGGCGGCGCTTCGGCGGGCTCTTGCGCCGGGGGCGTGGTCGCGACCCCAGCGGGCGGATTGGCAGGGGCGTCGGTGCCCTTGCGAGGGGCCGCGTCCGTGTCCGCAGGCTCACCTGCCATGGGCTCACCGGCCCCGGCGTCGCTGTCGGCAGGATCTTCTGCGGCAGATTTGGTGACCTGGGGCTTGGGGGCCGCAGGTTCTGTGACGTTATCGCTGGTGTTCGGGGTCTCGGCTGCCGGCTGCGCCGCCCCGGGCGCCGGATCCGCCGGCGGCTCCGGGAGGTCCGGCACGGGGTCCGGGTCCGTGGCGGCGCCGGGGGCGCTTGCAGCGGCGGCGATCTCGACCTCGGACGCTTCGGCGTCCTCCGGCGACTCGGCGACCGATTCCGCCCGCTCATCCTCTCGTGCGGCGGCGCGGGCGGACCCGGGCAGGTGCGCCGTGCCGACGACCTGGACCGGATCGTCGTCGCGCGGCACGTCCCGGCCCGGCGCGTCGGAGGTCGGGCCGAAGACCGCCTCGCCGACGAAGGTGAAGGGATCAGGGATCGCCGCGAAGGAGATCGGTGTGAAGCCGTGGGTGCGGGCGAATTCCTCGGCCTCGGCCAGGGTCTCGCGGGCCACGGCGGCCACATAGGTGCGCCCGCCGCCCTTGGTGTAATCGATCACCAGGTCATCGACCTGGTAGGGCGTCACGCCGACGAGCGCGAGCCGAACGTCCGCATCCGTCGTCATCGTCCCGTCGATCGCGAGATACTTGATCTGTTCGTTCGGTATCAGCAGCTTGACCTTGAACGGACCGTCGGCCAGCGCCTCTCCGCGACCGCGGAGCGCGGCGAGCGCGGGGCCTACATCCTCGGTCTCGAGGCCGACCTCGCCCACCAGAAGCCAGCCGTCCTCTGCCCGCTGCAGCAGGCGAAGACCATCGAAAGCAAGGGACAAGGCGTAGTTGGGTGTCATCCGTCAACGGCTCTAGCAGGTGTCCGGAAGGGTGCAAGCTCTGCCTTCCAACAGGTCGCAACTACAGCAGAAATCCGCCAAGTCCAAGCGGGTGCGAATTTCTTCCAAGGATCGTGATACGACATCCGTCACATAGGTCGTAAACGTGAAAATAACCATAGCATTGAGGGGATCCACGATGACAAGAATTGGTTTCCAGATCATTAATCTGGTGCTCGCGGCGGTCGCGGCCGCGGCGTTCCTGGCGCTGTTCGGGCTGGCGGCGCGGCCCGCGGCGGCACAGGGCTTTGAGGCGCCGGTGATCCGGGTGTCGGGCGAGGGGGCGGTGACAGTGGCCCCGGACATGGCGGTGCTGAGCCTGGGCATCCGCGAAGAGGCGCGGACGGCGGAGGTGGCTGTCGCGGCCATGGGGCGGCGGACGCAGAGCGTGCTGGACGCGCTGGCGGAGGTTGGCATCGTCAAGACCGACATCGCCACGGGCAGCCTGAGGCTTGACCCGACCTTTTCGTCTTCGTCGATCAACTCCGGCCCGCAAGTCACGGGATTCGTGTCGGAAATCACGTTGGAGGTGCGGATCCGGGACCTCGATGAGCTCGGTGGGATCCTGAGCTCCGTCGTGGCCGAAGGCTCCAACCTTTTCCAGGGGGTGCAGTTCGACGTGGCCGACCGGGACGAGGCTCTGGACGAGGCCCGGGCGCTGGCGGTGGCGGACGCGCGGGCGCGGGCGGAGGTCTTTGCGGCGGCGGCCGGGGTCGCCCTTGGCCCGCTGCTGAGCCTGTCGGAGGCCAGTGCGGGCGGCGGCCCCGCGCCGATGATGGAGTCGCGGGCCATGGACTTCGTGCCGGTGCCGCAGGGGGAATTGACGATTCGCGCCAATGTCACGATGGTCTACGGGATTTCCGAATAAATTCCTTTGCCTGCGCGGCGGTCCTCATGGGGACCGCGCCCCGGCGCGAAAGGCCGGGGCGCGGTTCTGCCGGTCAGGCGTTGGCCTTGGCCAGCGCCTGATCGAGATCGGCGATCAGGTCGTCGGCATCCTCGATCCCGATCGACAGGCGCACCACGTTCGGTGCGGCGCCGGCGGCGATCTGCTGCTCTTCGGAGAGCTGCCGGTGGGTGGTTGAGGCGGAGTGGATCACCAGGCTTCGGGTGTCGCCGAGGTTGGCGACATGGGAGAAGAGCCCAAGCGCATCGACGAACTTCTTGCAGGTCTCGTAGCCGCCCTTGAGCGCGAAGGTGAAGAGCCCCCCCGCGCCTTTGGGGCAGACCTTCGCCATCCGCGCCTTGTAGGGCGAGCTGTCCAGACCGGCATAGGTGACCGTCTCGACCGCGTCGTGTGCTTCGAGCCATTTGGCGACCTTCTCGGCGTTTTCCACGTGGCGGGCCATGCGCAGGGAGAGGGTTTCGATCCCCATCAGGGTGTAGTGGGCGCCCTGCGGATTCATGGTCATGCCGAGGTCGCGCAGGCCGACGGCGATGGAGTGGAAGGTGAACGCCATGGGGCCCAGGGCTTCGCCGAAGGTGAGGCCGTGGTATGCCGGTTCGGGCTGTGACAGGGACGGGAACTTGTCCGAGGCCATCCAGTCGAACTTGCCCGAGTCGACCAAGCAGCCGCCGGTCACCGTGCCGTTGCCGGTGAGATACTTGGTGGTGGAGTGGACGACCAGCGTGGCACCAAGCTCGATCGGGCGGCAGAGGTAGGGGGTGGCCGAGGTGTTGTCGACGATCAGCGGCAGGCCGGCCTTGTCGGCGATCGCGGCGATGGCGGGGATGTCGGTGATGTAGCCGCCCGGGTTGGCGATGGCTTCGCAGAAGATCGCGCGGGTGTCGTCGTCGACCGCGGCGGCGACGGCGGCCTCATCGTCGAAATCGACGAATTTCGCCGACCAGCCGAAGCGCTTGATGGTCTGGCTGAACTGGGTGATCGTGCCGCCGTAGAGCCGGGTCGAGGCGACGATGTTGCGGCCGGGGCCCATCAGCGGAAACAGGGCCATGATCTGGGCGGCGTGGCCCGAGGAGCAGCAGATGCCGCCGGCGCCGCCCTCGAGCGCGACGATCCGGTCGGCCAGCGCCGCGACGGTCGGGTTGGTCAGGCGGGAGTAGATGTAGCCCACTTCCTGCAGGTTGAAGAGCGCAGCGGCGTGATCCGCGTCGCGGAAGACATAGGCCGTGGTCTGGTAGATCGGGACCTGGCGGGCGCCGGTGGCGGGATCGGGGTTGGCGCCTGCGTGGATCTGCAGGGTGTCGAAGCCGAGCTGGCGGTCTGTGGACATGGGGTACTCCCTCGTTTTCTGTCGAAGCGGACGCTACGCGGTGCGGCCGGGCCGCACAATACTTGCCGGCGGTGGCTGCGGGGGCGGTGTTTCTGGGCGTGGCGGGCAGTGTCGGCGGAACGGTGGGACGACGCTCGGCTGCGCCATCGCCCCGCCCACCGTCCCTTGGGCGCGGCGCGGGCGGGCCGGTTCAGCGCATCCAGAAGCCGTGCTTCTTGATCTGGTTGCGCAGCTTGCGCTCGGGGCGGGGGAGGTTGTCGCGATCGAACAGGGCGCGGACCTTTTGACCCCGGCCCTGGAACAGGAAGCGCTTGAAGGGTTCATGGCCCTTCAGCACCTTCTTGATCCGGTTGGGCGTGGCCGCCGCCTCGGCCACCTGCACCGCCCGGTCGCTTTCGCGGGCGTAGAGCAGGGGCATCACCCGCCAGTGGCAGGTCATCTCTCCGTCGAGCCCGTCGAGCTCCGGCCCCGGCCGCCCGCCGCCGAAGGAATGGATGACGAGCGGCAGGGCGACCTGGTCCAGCCAGGGGTCCAGGCTCTGGATCACCAGCTCTTCGGGCGGGTCGTCGCGGATCGCGGTGGCGTAGTCGAGGAACCGCCGCCCGAAGGCCACCGGGTCGGCCCCGAAGAACCAGCCCGCGTTGAAATAGAGATACCGCTGCCAGTATTCGGCGGGCTGGCCGAGGTCGAGCGAGCTTTCGAACTCCAGCCCGAACTTGTCGTAGAGCGACCGCCAGATCGCGGTGTAGCCGGGCCAGTAGAGCTCTTCCTCGGGCCAGGAGCCCTCGCGGCGCATGGAGGCGGCGGGGCGGCTGAAATCGAAGGGCACGGTCTGCAGGTCGCCCAGCACCAGCGTGTCGCTGTCGAAGAACACGAAGGGCGCATCTTCGGGCATGGCAAGCAGGCCCTCGATCTTGTTGCCGTAGGGATAGGCCGCGCCGAAGGTCCGGCTCTCGAAGGGGCGGATCTCGGCGCCGAGCTCCAGCAGGGCCGCGCGGACGTCGCTGGCCATCCGCGGCTCCCCGGGCCAGAGCGGGCCGGGCTGCGGCTCCACCACCACCAGGCGGCCGGCGAAATCGGGGGTGTTGGCCCGCAGCGAGGCGGCGAACAGCAGCGCCTCACAGCCCAGACGGCCGGCCTGGCCGACCACCATGATATTGAACGCTTGGTCGTGGACTGGCTTTCGCGCCATTATGGACCCATCCGGCTGCTCTCGTCCGCGCAGTATAGGCTGTGCCCGGGGGCGGGGAAACCGGTGCCATTGTCCGGAGGAACAATATGCTCGAATTCTACCTGCCGTTTATCATCGGTGTCGCATTGGGTATCGATCCGACCGCCTCGGGCGGGGGCGCGACCGCCGCCCCCGACGAGATCGCGGCCCCGCTGGAGGACAATATCGGACAGGGCTCGGGCGATGACGGCACCGGCCGCGCACCCGAGCCGCAGGTCGCGACGGGCAAGTTCACCACCGCGCTGGAGGTGCGGCCGATCCTCGGCATGACCCAGGCCAACTGGGTCGCCGTGCGCGATTACAACGGGCAGGACCTGTTGTATTTCACTCATCTTCTCAGCTGGCGCTGCGGGCTCTGGGACATCAGCTATGGGCTGAACGGGGCCCCGCCCGAGGAGGTGTTCCCGATGGAGCCGTGCTATCCGGACACCGCGTCGCCGAACGCGCTGGTGGCCTCCGAAAGCTATCTGCCCTACATCAGCCTGCCGGCGGGCAGCGTCGACAGCGTGACCGTCGCGATCACCTATGACGACGGCGGCACCGAAGAGGTGACATTCGAGCGGGCGCAGGTGCTGATGCCCTGAGCCTAGCGCCGGGTCAGATCGACGACCGAGGTCTCTTCGGTCCCCGCACGGGTCTGGCGGGTCGTCGCGATGCGCAGGCCGTCGCCGTCCAGCGGCACGAACTGGACCGCGGCGGTCTCGCCGTCTGCCGTGCCGCGCAGGGTCAGCGCGTTGTCGTCCGGCGTGCCGGTCAGCTCTTCGATCCTTGTGGTGGTGTTGGGCTCCACCCCTTGGCCGCGGGCGATCACGCTGCCATCGGGCTGAGGGGTCAGCAGCAGGCCGATCTCGATCCCGCCTTCGGGGATCGCGCAGCGGCCGGTGACGAAGGTGGCCGCGCCCTGCGGCTCCAGCGAGATGCGGCAGCGGATCGCGCCAGTGGTGCCGCCGCGCAGCATCTGGCCCGCCCCCTGCCAGTCGCCGTGCTTGGTGGTCACATCGAAGGCGGCCGCGGCGGGGGTGGCCAGACACAGGACGGCGAGGGCTGCACGGATCATCGGGAGGACTCCTTGGGGCTGGCCCAGACCAGAAGGCTGGGAAACAGGAAGAGGTCGGCGACCAGCGCGAGCGCGACCGCCGAGGCCGTCAGTCTCGCGAAGATGCCGATCGAGGGCAACAGCGACAGCGCCGAGACCGAGAAGCCGAGGATCAGGATCAGCGAGGTGATGACCACCGGCGGCGTCACCGCATTGACGGCCGCGGCGATGGCCGCCGGCCCTTCGCTGCTCCGCCGCTCGATCCGCAGGCGGTTGAGCAGGTGGATCGTGTCGTCGACCGCGATGCCGAAGGCGATGGTCAGCGCGATGGCGCCGGTCAGCGTCAGCTGGGTGCCGGTCACGACCAGCCAGGCCTCGACCCCGAGGATCGGCAGCAGGTTCGGCACCAGCGATGCGAGCGCAAGCCGGACCGAACGCATCAGCACCGCCGAGAGCACCACCACCAGCGCCACCGCGAGGTAGAAGGCCACGCGCAACTCGATCACCAGCCGGCTGACCTCGGTGAAGGACATCAGCGGATAGCCGGTAACCTCGGCCACGTCGGAGAGGCCGGCATTGGCCAGCTCGGTCTCCAGCCGTTGGGCGAAGGCGCGGGTGCCGTCCTCCTTGGTGCCCAGCGGCGCCGCCACCGGCAGCGCGAAGGCAGAGCCGTCCTCGGCCAGAAAGCGGCGGGTGATCGGGTTGGCGGCGTCGATCCGGTCGGGCAGGCTGATCGGCTGCCCGTAGATCGCCCGGGCGACCGCGTCGATGCGCGTCCGGTCGGCGGGCTGCAGACCCGGCGCCGGGTCGGCAGCGGCCACCACGACATGGAGCCTGTCAGAGCCGGGCAGCTTGGCCTCGACCTCGGCCAGGTCGCGGGCGAAATCGGTGCCGCGCGGGATGTGGTGGGACATGTCGTAGCCTGGCCGGGTCAGCGTCGTCATCCCCAGCAGGATGACCAGCAGCGCCACCCCCGCGGCCCCGACAGGCCCGGGCCGCCGGAGCAGGCCCAGGGCCAGGCGGCGCACCGGGGCAAAGCTGTAGCCGGGCAGGCGCACGGGCCCCCGCGTCATCAGCCGTGCCATGGGCGGCACCATCAGCATCACCACCACGAAAACCAGCGCCAGCCCCACCGCGCCGACCCAGGCCAGGGTATTGAGCGTGGGCGATCCCACGAAGAGCAGCGACAGGAACGCCATCCCCGTGGTGATCGAGGTCAGGAACAGCGCGGGCCATGTCTCGCGCACCGCCCGGGACATCGCGGCCGATTGCGCGGGACCGGGCGGCAGATCCCGGGCCGCCTTGCCGATGGCGTGGTAGAGATGCACCGTGTCCGCGAAGGTCATCACCACCAGCAGCGTGGGCACCATGGCCACGAGCGGATCTACCGGAATGCCCGCCGCGGTCTGCAGCCCCAGCGCCCAGGCGAGGCTGACGATCGAGGGCACCGAACAGATCACCGCCGCGACCCAGGACCGGAACAGGATCAACGACAAGACCGCGCTCAGCGCCATCGACAGCGGCATCAGCCGTATCTGGTCGCGTGCCAGCGCCTGTGACACGCCCAGGTGCAGCTGCGACAGGCCCACGCGGTGGACCGTCAGCGCGGGCGCGGCGGTCTGCAGCGCCCGCTCGAGCGCCGCGGTCCGGTCGTCGAGCGCCATGTCGTGGTCGGGCAGCACGGTGACCAGCGTCAGGCTGCGGTCCTCGGCCAGCATCTCTGGGGCCAGCGGCACGGCGTCGTGCAACGCCGCCAGCCGGTCGGCGGGGGCCAGATCGTCAAGCGCGGGGCGGCGCAGGAAGGGCCTTTCGGGGTCCTCGGGATCGGGCAGCGAGAAGATCGAGATCACGCCGGTCACGCCCTCGGTCAGCTGCAGCTCGATCAGCAGGTCCTCGAGCGCGGAGAAGCTGCCGGGCGCCCCGAGGTCGTCGGCCACGACCGAGAGCACCGCGTCCCCGCCGACGGTGCCGAAGGTCTCCTGGAAACTGGCGAAGCGCTGGTAGGTTTCGGAGGTGCCCTGCAGGGTCCGCGACAGGTCGCCCTGCATGCGGATCCCCGTCGCCGTCCAGCCGGCCAGAAGGGTCACGGCCAGGATCGCGAGCAGCTGCAGGATGTCTCTGGTCCGCGGGGTCATTCGCGGCAGATAGGGCGTTCGCCGCGATCCGTCCATCGACTTGTCCGTTTCCCTGTCCCGCGCACCGGCGCTCCCGCGGGCGCCCCGGGCCCGCGCAGCGGCGCCCGCACGGGCGCCCTGGGGTCAGCTTGGCGGCGCAAAGATGAGATCGCAACGCAGCCCGGCCGGCAGCACGAGGTCGGAATTGTCGAGCTCCAGCCGCAGCCCGAAAGTGCCGGTGGCCGCATCGAAGACCTGGTCGACCACCGTGACCACGGCCGCGTAATTGCCGCCGATCGGGTCTTCCGGCCGAACGGTCAGGGTGTCGCCCACGGCGACCGCCCCGTAATAGGAGATCGGCGGGAAAGCCTCGACGCGCAGCCGATCGACCCGCGCCAGGGTCAGGACATGGGTCTGTGCCTCGTGCATCTCGCCCACGGTCAGGCTGCGCTCGGTCACCACGCCGGACATGGGCGCGATCATCCGCTTCTGCTCCAGCCGCAGATCGGCCTCGCGCGCCTCGATTTCGGCCAGCTCACGGTCCATCCGGGCGGAGGCGAGCTCCTCTCGGGCGACATCCGCCTCCAGCCGCGCCTCGAGCGCCTGCGCGGCCGGGATCGCGCGATTCTCCGCCAGACGCTCGGCCCGCTCCGCCTGGCCTTCAAGGTAGTCCAGGCGGGCCTGGCGGGCGGCGACCTGGTGCGGATTGGCCGCGCGCGCACGTGCGCGCTCAACTTTGATCGCCTCGATGGTTGTGTCCAGTTCCGCCAGCAGATCGCCCTTGGTCACCACGTCCCCGCGCGACACGTGCACCGCGCTGACCAGCCCCTCCACCGGGAACGAAAGCTCTGCCGTTTCAGACGGTTCCACCAGGCAGAGCACGGGGTCGAGCACCTGTTGCGCGGCAAGGTGCACAGGCATGCCCAAGGCCGCGAAAGCCCATGTTGATATGGCTTAAAAGAGGGATCTAGACCGTTTCATGTGACACTCAAGAGCATTGACGGGACAGAAGGATTAACGAATAGGTTTCCCATTACGTTCTGAACGCCAGCATTTTTTAGCATGTTGAAGGTCCGGGGGTTAAGATGGGTCGCGTCAAGCGGATAAGGTCGGGACTGCCCCTGACACCTTTTCGGGGCACGTCTCGGAGCCCCTTCGGTCCCATGTTTGCCGGACCGCGGCCCAGCACCACGATCACGCCGAAAACCCTCGCCGGCACCACCGCGCTGTCGCGCGGCCTGCATGCCGACACGTTCGAGCCGCGGATCCTGCTGTCGGCGGATGTGCTGCCGGTGGCCGGCACGCTGGAGGTTCCGGGCGAGACCGACCTCTTCACCTTCGAGATCGCCGAGGAACGGCTGGTCGTCTTCGACTCGCTCACCTCCCGGTCCGACATCCTTTGGTCGCTCGAAGGCGCGGGCGGCGAGATCGTCGCGCCCACCCGCTTCGACCGGGCCGACGCGGCGGATGGCGGCGAGATCCTCGCCCTCGAGGCCGGCACCTATACCCTGACCGTCGACGGGGTGGCGGATGCCACCGGGAATTATGCGTTCCGGATGCTGAACCTCGACACGGCCGTCGACATCGGCACCGGCGTGCAGGTGGCCGGCACGCTGGAGCAATCGGGGCTGGAGACCGACCTCTTCCGGTTCGACGCGGTGGCGGGGCAGGAGCTCTATTTCGACGCCCAGGCCGGCTCGGGCAACGTCGACTGGCAGTTGGTGGATGAAACCGGCGCAACCGCCTTCAGCTCGCGCGATTTCAACACCTCTACGGACGTGCCGCGCTGGCTGGTTCCCAGAACCGGAAGCTATACCCTGCTGATCGAGGGCAATTACGGAAATACCGCGGTCCGGGATTACGCCTTCACCATCGAGGTGCTGCAGGACAAGTCCGAAAGCTACACCGTCGGCGAAACGGTCCTCGACACATTCACCCAGCCCGGGCAACGCCACGAGCGGACCTTCACGCTCGCGGCCGACAAGACCCTGGTCTTCGACAACCTCTGGGGGGCGTCGATCGACCCGCGGGTGACCCTGACCGGACCGCGCGGCGAGGAGTTCCGCAACGTCAGATTTGCCAGCATGGACTGGATCTACGGCGACCCCACGTTCGAGCTGATCGCGGGGGACTATACGCTGACCTTCGAGACGCCGTCGGATTCGGTCGGCGAATACGGCTTCCGGTTGCTGGACATGGGCGCGGCCGAGGTCGTGTCCCTGGGCGAGACGGTCTCGGGGTATGTCGGCAACGGCGGCGTGGAGCAGATCCTGGCGCGACGGCCGTCCGAGGCACCGGGCGCCGCGGCGTCCGGCGACAGGATGCTGGTGACCGGGTCCGGCCTGTCGGTGGCGGAGGTGACGGACAGCGCCGCCCTGCAATCGCCCAGCTTCACGCTCGAGGCCTGGGTGCGCGACGACAGCGACGGCACCCAGGGCGTGGTGCTCGGCACGTCGAGCAACACTTCGCTCTTCGGCGGCTTCGGGCTTTATGCCAGAAACGGCGAGATGCATTTCTACGTGGACGACGACGTCGCCGCCTCCGATCTCTCGGCGACGCTGGCCGATGGCTGGAACCACGTCGCGGCGACCTACGACGGCGCGATCATGCGGCTTTACCTCGACGGCACATTGGCCGGCGAACTGGCCTGGGACGGCGGCTATGCCGCGACGTCGGCCCCGCTGGGGATCGGCCACGTGGGCGGCAATCTGAAATTCAGGGGCGCGATCGACGACGTCCGGATCTGGAGCACCGCGCGCACCGCGACGCAGATCGCCAACAATTACCAGACGCGGGCGACGGGACCGGCGACCGGGCTTGAGCTGGCGCTGGGCTTCGACGAGGCCGAAGGCGGGGTGCTGACCGATGTGTCCGGCAACGGCCGCGACGGGACCCTCGCCAAGGGGCGCTCCACCGAGACCCTGATCTATGCCGTCGACGTCACCGCCGGGGACAGGCTGATCCTCGACGCGACACATTCCGGCAACGTGCAATATCGCCTGATCGGCCCCGCGGGCGAGACGATCTACAGCGTCCGCAGCCTGACGGATACCGGACCGATCGAGATCACCGACAGCGGCCGCCATACCCTGGTGATCGAGGGCTATCCCTACGAGACCAGTGCCCGGACGTTCGGCTTTACCGTCGCGCCCGAAACCACCCGGGACCTGACGCTGACCCTGGGCGGGCGGGTGGACGGAACGCTCGACGCGATCGGGCAGATCGATGCCTACGACGTGACGCTTGCGTCCGCGACCAGGCTTTACCTGGACGTTCTGACCCCGGACGGCTCGGTCGAATGGATGGTCCTGGGGGGCAACGGCGTCAACACCGCCTGGACGGACTTCAGCCAGACCAACGGAACCTCGAACAACAGCGCACCATTCCTGGATCTGGCCGCGGGCAGCTACACGATCATGGTGCGGGGCGATATCGGCACCCTGCGCGATTACGCGTTCCGCCTGGTCGACGTCGCCGCCGAGGCGACCGCTTTCTCTTATGGCGAGGCGATCTCGGGCACGCTGACACCGGGCACCGCCACCGCCTTCTACCGGTTCGAGGGCGAGGCGGGCGACCTGGTCTCGTTCAGCAACATCCCCGGCGCCGCGAACCTGCGGGTCGTGGATCCGCTTGGCCGCACCGTCTACAATCCGCAGGGGGGCGTCGCCCCCGATCCGCTGCGTCTGTCCTCCACGGGCACCTTCGAGGTCATGGTCGAAGGGCTGAACTACGGCAGCACGACCGATCCTTTCAACTACGGCTTCCAGGCCGACAAGACGGGCACCGACCCCGGCCCGGCGCTGACCGGCGAGACGATCGAGATCGGCGAAACGGTGGTCGGCGCCGTGACCGTCGGTGGCGAGACGGACGATTACATCTTCACCCTCACCGAAGAGACGGAGATCTATTTCGATGCCCTGAGCTACAGCGAGTTCTACACCCGCTGGTCGCTCGAAGGGCCGGACGGGCAATTGGTCAACGAGCGCTACTTCGTGTATTCGGATTCCAGCAATTTCGCGCCGGGGGTCGGGCTCACGCTGCGGCCGGGCACCTACCGCCTGCAGTTCAAGGTCGACTTCAATCGCACCAGCAACTTCTCGTTCCGGCTGCTGGACCTCTCGGACGTCGAGACCATCGCCCTGGGCGACACCGTCACCGCGACCCTGACGCCGGCCAGCGCGACCAAGGTGTTCGAATTCGACGGCACCGCGGGGCAATCCTTCGTCTTCGTCACGACCGCGCGGTCCGCCGGCTCGCAGCCCAGCTATCGGCTGATCGACCCCTTCGGCAACCAGGTGACCTACGGCAGATCGACCGGCGGCAACTGGATTCAGAGCCTGAACGCGACCGGCACCTACAAGCTGATCCTCGAGGGCGAGATCAACAGCAGCGGCACCGCGACCCAGGAGATCTCGTTCATCCTGACCGAGACGCAGAACACCACGGCGCCGATGGCGCTGGGCGATCTCGTCACCGGCCAGGTCCTCAGCCCCGGCTCCGCCTCGCGGCACACGTTCACGGTGACCGAAGCGACGGCGGTGGTCTTCGACACGCTCGCGAGCTTGAACGGGACGGTGCGGCTGGAGGGGCAGAACCGGTTCGTCAAGACCTTCACGCTGGACCGCGGCGACGGCTATTCAGGGGACCCGTTCGTCATCCTCCAGCCCGGCGACTACACTGCGACCGTCACCGGCGACAACTTCGAGACATTCGACTACGCGTTCCGGCTGCTCGATGCGGCCGACGCCGAGACGATCACCTATGACACGCCGGTCAGCGCCGTGCTGGCGCCCAAGAACGCCACCCGGATGTTCCGGTTCGACGCCACCGCCGACCAGGTCCTGACAATCGCCAACACCTCGTCCGCGGGGCATTATTACACCCCGGTCATTCGCCTGATCGACCCGTTCGGCCGGCAGATCTTCCGCGACAGGATCAGCGATCAGGCGCCCCGGGTGCTGACGGCCCCGGGCAGCTACCTCTTGCTGATCGAAGGAGAGCCCAGCGAAGCGGCGACCGGCGAGACGACGGTGAATTTCACCCTGCAGGACCCGCAGAATCCGGCCCCGCGGGTGCTGGAGCTCGGGACACTGGTCGAGGGCACCGTCGCGCGCGCAGGGCAAAAGCATGTGTTCACGCTCGACATGGCCAGCGACGGGCAGCTCTACATCGACAGCTTCACCGACCAGCGCTATCTCGACTTCGAGTTGATCGGCGCCTCCGGGTCGATCCACAGCTACGAGTTGCGCTATGCCGACAGCGGCAACAGGGGGTCGAACCCGATCATCAAGGTGCCGGCCGGCAGCTATACCGTCGTCGTCAGCGGCCGGAACGGGACCGAGACCGGCGATTTCGGCTTTGCGCTGCGCGACATCTCCACCGGCACCGACATTGCCCTGGACGAAATCGTTTCCGGTGCGCTGAACCCGCGCAACAGCACGCAGTTCTATCATTTCGACGGGGTGGCGGGCGAAAATGTCCTGTTCGACCTGCTGAGCCTGTCGGGCAATTCCCAGACCGTCGAGTGGCGGCTCATTTCCCCGACGGGCAGCCAGGAGATCGGTGACACCAACCTCGGCGATGTCGGGGCCCACACGCTCCAGCGGACCGGGCGCTATACCCTGCTGATCGAGGGGCTTGTCACCGAGAACGCGGGCGGCCAGACCGATTTTTCCTTCGTCCTGCAACGGGCGCGCGAGGTCGTGTTCGAACAGGGCGGCCTCGACGACAGCGACAGCAATTTCGGCCTGACCCGGACGACCGGGCCGGACGGCGGCAACGCGCTGGCCTTCTCCGGCTTCGAGTCGGTCGCGATCGAGGCGCCCGATCTGCCGGTCTCGGGCTCGTTCACGGTGTCAGGCTGGGTCAGTCCGGATCAGATGCGCGAGACCTGGACACCTATCGTCTGGAAGCAACGCGACGGCGGCGTCTACAACCGGCAGTTCTCCCTTTGGGTGAACAACGCCGGATACATCCACATGACCCACGCCGTCGGGTCGGGCACGTCGCAGTCGTCGCTCAACGGCTACCGGGTGAATTTCGGCGCGTGGAACCATTTCGTCGCGGTCTACGACCGGGACAACGACGCGATGCAGCTCTATGTCAACGGCAGCCTCGCGGCCGAGACCGCCATTCCCGACACCCCCGACGACACCGATAGCACGCTCTACTTCGGCAGCACCGGCGACGATGCCAGCTTCGAGGGGGCGCTGGCCGACATCCGCATCCACGGCGCGGCGCTGGATGCGACCCAGGCCGAGGACCTCTTTGAGGGGACGCTGCCGGCGGTCGACCCGCTGATCGAGGTGCTGTTCGACGATGCGCCGGGACTGGCCGCCGTGGCCAACACCGGCACGGATACCACGCTCGCGCGGGTGCGGGACGTGACGGAAGGGCAGAGCGGGGTCTTTCACGGACGCCTCGACCGGCTGGGCGAATCCCATGTCTACCGGTTCTCGCTGACCGAGGGGACGCGGCTCTACTGGACGCCGCTGACCGACCGCGGAGATTCCGAGGCCTACGATCTGCGGGCCACCCTGCGCGGTCCGGGCGGGGTCAACATCACCCGCGATCTGAACGATACCGGGGAATCCTCGAACACGGGCGATTATGCCTTCGACGCCCCGGCCGGGGACTACACGCTGACATTCCGCGGCACCGGCACGCTGTCGGGCAGCTACGGGCTGCAATTGCTTGACCTGGACGCGGCCCGGCCGGTCACCCTCGGCCCGGACGAGATCACCGGCACGCTGGACGTGGGCACCAGCGCCACCGCCTTCCGCTTCGAGCTGGCGTCGGGCGACGAGATCTACCTCGACCTTCTGTCCTTGGGACTCGCTTCGGGGTCGGCCACCTGGCGGATCCAGGGGCCCGCGGGCAACCTGGTGGGCGGGCCCTATGCCGCGTCGGACGTGGGCCCGCTGACCTTCGACGTGGGCGGCACCTACACGCTGATCCTCGAGGCCGACCGCGGCGAGGGCCGCCTGTCCCCGCGGGATTACGCCTTCACGCTCTACAAGGTGAACGCCGATCCGGTCGCGATCACCTTCGGCGGCGACAATCCCGGCGGCGTGGCGCCGCAGGTGCCCGGCGCGGTGGCGGGCGAAGGGCTCCGCCTGCGGGGCGCGGAATGGCTGGAGGTGGATCACGGCCCCGCGGTGTCGGTGACCGGCGATCTGACGATGGAGGCATGGGTCTGGCTGGACCGGTTCGACGAGACCTGGACGCCGATCCTCTACAAGGGCGAGGGGCTGGGCGGGTTCACCCGCGACTACAGCCTGTGGGTACACTCCAACGGCTCCGTCTGGGCCGGGCGCACGCGTCCGGGCACCTCGGCCGACGACACGATCCAGACCGGGGCGGGGCTTGTCGCGACGGGCCGGTGGGTCCATCTGGCGGCGGTCTTCGACCTGGCGGTCGAAGGGTCCACCAGCGGCGAACAGCGGATCTACGTGGACGGAACGCTGGTCGATACCGAATCCATGACCAGCGGCCCCAGCCAGAGCACGGCGACCCCGCTGCTGATCGGGATGACCCACGATACCAGCGCAGACTACGGCATGTTCGAGGGCCGGATCGACGAGGTGCGGCTGTGGCGGACGGCCCGGACCGAGGCGCAGATCGCCGCGGCCTACAGCGCGCCGCTGGCCGAGGGCGACCGCGCGGCGCTGACGCTGTATCTCCCGTTCGACGCCGCCCAGGTCAGCGGCACCGAGGTGTCCGACGTCGGGCCGAACGCCGTCACGGCGCAGCGCGTCAACGGCATTCCCACCGGCATCACCGGCGAGATCGCGCTGCGCGGCCAGCGCCAGAGCTATCAATTCACCCTGGATACCGACACCCGCGTGCTTGTCGACGCGCTGAGCGACCGCAGCGATCTGAACGTCATGCTCACCGGGCCGGACGGCAGGGTCTTCGACATCGATCTGCGGGCCCCGGATTCAGATTACTTCAGCCACACGACCAGCCCGATCTGGGACCTGAAGGCCGGCGATTACACGCTGACCTTCTACGGTGAAAGCGGCGCCTCGGGGACCTACAACCTCGATCTGATCGATGTCGGCGGCGCCAGCGAACTGACCCTCGGGGCGCCGGTCAGCGGGGCGCTGCTGCCCGGCAACTCCAGCGATATCTACCGTTTCACTGCAAGCGCGGGCGACAGCCTGTTCCTCCAGAGGCTCGCGTCCTACGGGTCGATCACCCTGCGGCTTGTCGGCCCCGACGGGGCGCAGGTCCTCGACCGCGCAAATCTGACCGACCGGGGCGGGGTGACGCTGCCCGGTGACGGCGAATACATCCTTCTGATCGAAGGGTCCAACGGCAACGCCGGTCGGTCGACCTACGAGATCAACGTCGTCCAGGAGGTCGTCGCCGGCCCCGAGCCCTATGTGCTGGGCACGCGCCAGAGCTTCGATCTGCCGAGCCCCGGCGCGAAACAGGTCTATGCCTTCTCGCTGACCGAGCCGCGGCTGATCTCGATGGACAGCCTCGAGGACCGCTCCAACCTGACATGGAGCATCGTCGGGCCCGGCGGGGAGGTTCTGAGCGGGCGGCAATTCAACCAGACCGACGGCGGCCAGCAGCGCTCCGAGAATTCGCTGCGGCTGGGGCCGGGCGACTACCGGCTCGTGCTGGACGCGACCGACAGCATGACCGGCACCTTCCAGTTCCGCCTGAACGATCTGGAAAGCGCCGCCCAGGACATATTCCTCGATGACGAGGTCAACGACCCGCTGCCCGACGGCGGCGACGGCACGCTGATCTACCGGCTGAGCGGCAACGCGCTCGACCGGTTCGACATGGAGGTCGCGGTGGCCCCCGGGTCGAACACCTATTGGCGCCTGGTCAATGCGCAGGGTCAGCAGATCGTCACCCCGACCCGCGTCCAGACCGGCGGCAGCTACGTGCTGCCCGAGGCCGGGACCTATTACCTGCTGGTCGAGGGCGGCCTGCGCGACCCCGATCCCACGACCGCCCCGCGCTTTACCCTGGTCAGCCGGTCCGGCCCCGATGCCGCCGGCGACACGGTCCAGGATTACGACACCGCCGACGAGATCGGCCACGTGCTGCAATCCTCCGGCGTTGACGGGCCGGTGGAGGTTCTGAACGGCGCCGACCGGTCGCTGCAACTGATCGACCGGCTCAGCGCGTCGCAGACCCGGGGCATCGCCTTTTCGACCACTGCCGACGGCCCCTATGACGATTTCACCGCCCGCGCGGCGTTCCGTATCGGCGCGCCGCCCAGCGGGCTGGTCGGGCAGGGGGTCTCTGTGCTGGTGCTGCCGGCGGCCATCTACGGCCGCGGCGGCGACGTGCCGCTGGTCGGGGTGGAGCCCGCCCTGGACGGTGTCGTGGCCGTCGCGCTCGATTTTCAGCAGACCGGCGGCGACGGCGCGGTGCCGCATCTGTCGGTCCATCATGCCGGGACCACGTTCGAGGTGCCCCTGTCGGACGCAGGGTTGACCGAGGCCGACCTGCTCGACACCGACCTGATCCTGGAACTGCGCCTGACCCGCACCGATGGCGGCGCGAACCTGACCGTGGTGCTGAGCGTGGACGGCGCGGCGCAAACCCTTGTGGACGGCCGCTTCCTGGCCGGCCACGAGCTTGCGACCGCCCGCGCCGCGATGCAGGCGCAAAGCAGCGGGAGCCACACGCTCGAGGTGCTGCTGGACCGGTTCGAGGTCGCCACGATCCCGGAGGCGGCCCCGACGGTCGCCACGATCGGCGAGATCGTCAGCGGCTCCCTCGCCGCCGCGGGCGCGGTGGACCGCTACAGCCTGACCGTGACCGAGGCGACGGTCCTGCTGCCCGATGCGCTGACCGCGAATGCGAACCTCTACTGGCGGCTGACAGGGCCGGGCACCGGCATCGCGCGCGGCTTCGGCCAGACCGACAGCTACCACTACGGCTCCACCGCCTATCCGATCACACTGCCGCCCGGAACCTACGAGCTGGCGATCGGCGCCAACAGCGGGGCGACGGGCAGCTACCGCTTCGTCCTGCGCGACGCCGCGGCGGCCGAGGTCATCGCGCTGAACACCCCGGTCTCGGTGACCCTGCCGGGCGGGCCGGACAACGTGGCCTATGCCTTCGACTGGGCCGGCGACGGGCAGATCTACCTGCTCGCCGACCAGGCCACCGGCGATTGGGGCCGCTACCGGCTGATCGGCCCGAACGGGGCCCAGATCGGCGGGGTCTCGGACTTCGCCACCGACCGGGTGCTGACGCTCGAGGAGGCCGGTCGCTACGTCATCCAGCTCGAGGGGCGCTATGACGCGACCGTCCCCAGCCAGCTCACCTTCGCCGTCTTCGACCGGCGCGATACCGAACAGGCGCTGACCCTCGACGATATCGTCGAGGGCGAGATCACCCGGGTGTTCGAGCGGCAGGTCCATACGTTCGATCTGGCCGAGGACACGCTGCTGCATTTCGACTCGCTCACCAACCGCTCGGACCTGCGGTGGCAGCTGATCGGGCCGGAAGGCAGCGTGCGGACGGATACCTTCCACAGTTCGGATGCGGACGGGCAGATCGCCGGATCCGTGATGGCGCTCGAGGCGGGGTCCTACCGGCTCGTGGTCTGGGGCGCCGACGCCTCGACCGGGGCCTACAGCTTTGCCATGCGCGACCTTGCCGCGGCCACGGCGCTCGAATTCGGGGTGCAGGTCGATGTCGAGTTCCCCAACATCGCCGAGACCAGGATCTTCAGCTTCGAGGGCGCGGCGGGCGACCGGTTCTACGTCGACTACCTGTCGGGCGCCCTCAACGGGCGCTGGAAGATCGTGAACCGCTTCGGGACGCTCGAGGCCGATGCATACCCGCGCAACGACATGGCCTCCGTCACGCTCGCCGCCGACGGCACCCATTACCTGATGATCGAAGGCGCGGTGAACACCACCGGCAGCACGACCTTCAGCTTCCTCGCCGCCCCCCTGGCCGAGCGTCAGGGCACCCTGACCCTGGGCGAGACCTTCTCGGACAGCGTGTCGCTGCCGGGGCAGGTCACGCGCTACGCCCTGAACCTGACCGAGCCCACGCGGCTTTACGTCGACGTGCAATCGCCGGCCTCGAACAATTTCATCTGGGAATTGCGCGGACCGCAGGGCCGGGTGTCCGAGCGCATGTTCGCCGATTCCGATGCCAGCGACAGCTCCACCGCGCCGCTGTTCGATCTGCCGGCGGGCGAGTATGCGCTTCTGGTCCGGGGCTCCGGCGACACGACCGGCGACTACACCCTCTCGACCTTCGACCTGGCCGATGCCACGCCGCTGACCGTTGGCACCCAGGTGACCGGTCAGCTTGCGCCCGGCACCGAGACCCAGGCCTTCACCTTCGACGCGGTCGCGGGCGAGCGCTTCTTCTTTGACCAGTCGAGCAACGACCAGCAGTCCAACTGGCGCCTGATCGACCCCTACGGCACGGAAGTGTTCGACGTCCAGTTCAACCAGGACGTCGAGACGATCCAGCTGGAGGAGACGGGCACCTATACCGTGCTTCTGGCCGGGCGCATCTATTACAACGAGACGCGCAACTTCACCTTCAACATCTACGCCAACACCCCCGCCGAGCCGGTGCGCCTGGGGATCGAGGATCAGCCCTCGCCCGACCTTGTGGTCACCGATCTCGTCGTCTTGGGGGATGCGGCGATCTTCAGCGGCGGGACCGTTCCGCTGAGCTGGAGCATCGGCAACACCGGCGACCTGCCGGTGGACACTGCCTTCGACACCCGGGTCACGATTCGGCGACAGGACACCAACGCCATCGTCGCCGACGCGGTGCTGGCCTATGATCCGGCGGTCTCGGGCGCGATCGCGGTCGGGGGCACCCTGACGCAGGGGATCGACGCGCTGCAACTGCCGCCGGGCAACGCCTCGGTCGGGGCGCTGGTGGTGACCGTGCGCGCCGACATCACCAACGCCATCGAAGAGATCAGCCCCACCGGCGCGGCCGAAACCAACAACGCGACCACGCTCGAGATCACCTCGGACCTCGCCCCGGCGATCGACCTGGTGCCATCGGACATCGTGCTGTCCCCGGCAGACGGATGGTCGGCGGGCGAGACCGTCTCCGTCGCCTGGACCACGACGAACGCGGGCAACCTCGGCGTCTCGGGCCCCTGGGTCGAGCGGGTGCAGATCTTCAACCGGAACAGCAACCGCGTCGTGGTCAGCCAGGCCCTGACCGAGACCGACACCACCCCGCTGGGGGCTGGCGAAAGCCGCGACCGCACGCTGGAATTCGGCTGGCCCGCGGGCAACGACGGCCGCGGCGAGTTCGAGGTCCGCATCATCGTCGACGAGCGCGGCGAGATCTTCGAGAGCAATGACGCCGGCACCGGCGAGGACAACAACCGCGAGACGCTGACCCGCGCCTCGGGGCCCGACCTGGTGGTGTCCTCGCTCGAGGTGGTCGAGGCAGAGCCCCGCGCGGGCGGGCCGTTCACCATCCGCTGGACCACCGAGAACCTGGGCGTCACGGCCACGCCCGAGGCCTGGAACGAACGGATCTACATCCGCAACCAGAGCACCGGCCAGACCCTGCATTACCTGACCTACGCGGTGACGGACGGGCCGATCGCGGCCGGCGAAAGCGCCGTGCACGAGCTTGAGCTGTCCCTGCCGGACGGGACTGCCGGGGTGGGCCAGATCTATGTCGAGATCCGCACCGACCTCGACACGTCGTCACGCGGGACGGTCAACGAGGCCCGCGACGGGCTGACCGTCAGCCAGGCCGAGGGCAACAACCTCGCCAGCATCGTGGTCGAGTCGGTCAGCCGGCCCTACGCGGATCTTGTGGCCACCCTCACCGGCGTGCCGAACCTGCCGCGCGGCGGCGACACGGTGCAGGTCAGCTGGCGGGTCGAGAACACCGGCGATGCGCCGGCCACGGGCGGCGACGACGGCGGCTGGACCGACAAGATCTACCTGAGCACGGACGCGGTGTTCGACGCGGGCGACACCCTGCTGGGAGAGCTGCGCCGCACCGAGACCCTGGCCGAGGGCGCCGACTACAGCGTCAGCACCGACGTGGTGCTGCCGATCGGGATCGAGGGCGAGGTCTATCTGCTGGTGGTCGCCGACGCCGACGAGGACGTATCCGAGCCCGACACCCGCGCGGACAATTCCGACCGCGACCGCATCACCCTCAGCTCGCCCTATTCCGACCTTTCGGTGCAGACCGTGGTCGCACCGCCCAGCACCTATTTCGGCGGGGACAGCATCGACGTCTCCTGGCGCGTGGCCAACATCGGCCCCGACGCGCTGGCCGCCCCGCCGGGTGGCTGGATCGACCGGGTCTTCCTGACGCCGGACGGCACGCTGGGCGCAGATGCCATCGCGCTGGGCGACTTCCCCCGGACCACCGGCCTCGGGGTGGGCAAGAGCTACAGCCGCTCGGTCTCGGTCGATCTGCCGCCGGGCGCCTCGGGCCCCTACCAGATCCTTGTGCTGACCGACGCCGAGGCGGCGGTGTTCGAGCGCGGCCTGCTGGGCAACAACGCGGTCGCCTCCTCGGCGATCCTGTCCCTGTCGGAAGCGCCGTCGCCGGACCTCGTGGTCAGCGGCGTCAGCACCGAGGGAGAGCTGGTGCCCGGCGCCACGGTCGAGGTCACCTATACCGTCACCAACAGCGGCGAGGCCGCAGCGCTTGCAGTCTGGGACGACCGGATCAGCCTCGTGGGGCCGCAGACCCGGGTTCTGGCCACGGTCTCGCGGACCTTCGATCTGGCCGTGGGCGACAGCTACACCCGGACGGTCGAGGTCATCGTCCCGCAACTGGGCCTGGGCGATTACGCCTTCCTGGTCGAGGTGGATCGCGGGGCCGACATCTATGAAGGCGGCCGCGAGGCCAACAACGCGGCCCAGACCACCCCGGCCGGGCTGAAATATCCCAACCTCACCCCCGAGGACGTCACCGTCTCGGACGCCGCGGTGCAATCGGGCGAGAGCGTGGACGTGTCCTGGACCGTGGCCAATATCGGCGAGGGCGCCGCGGCGACACTCTGGACCGACACCGTCTGGCTGAGCCGCGACGAGGTGCTCGACGACAGCGACATCGCGCTGGGCTCGCTGGAGCATGACCCCGGCCTGCCCTTCGCCGCCGGGGCCCGCAGCCCGCAGACCCTGTCCGTGGACATTCCGATCAGCGCCTCGGGCGACTGGTTCCTGCTGGTGCAGGTCGACAGCGGCTTCGACGTGATCGAACCGGGGGCGGATGACGACAACGCCGGCACCACGCCGCTGACCGTGAGCCTCGCGCCCTATGCCGACCTCCAGGTCTCGGAGGTGGTGGCGCCGACGCTGCTGGTCGACGACCCGGCTGAGCTGACCGTGGGCTGGACCGTCACCAACGCCGGCACCGGGCGCGGCATCACCGATGTCTGGACCGACAGCATCTGGGTCGACGGCAACGGCGTGCTGGGCGATGCCGAGGACCGCATGCTGGCCAGCTTCACCCACGAGGGCGGGCTGGACCAGGGCGACACCTACGAGCGGTCCGAGACCTTCTTCCTGCCCACCGGCTTCACCGGCCGGTTCGACCTCTACGTGCGCACGGACACGGGCGGCGAGGTCTTCGAGAACGGGCTCGAGGCCAACAACCGCAAGGTCGCGGACATGGTCTTCGACGTCATGCCCATTCCCTATTCCGATCTGCAGATCACCCGGGTGGTCGCCCCGGACGATGCGCAATCGGGCCAGGACATGACCCTGATCTGGGAAGTGGTGAACGACGGCATCGGCCTGACCAGCACCGCCAGCTGGTCCGACATCGTCTATATTGCCGACAACGCCGATGGCACGGGCCGGACCCGGCTGGGCGTCTTCGGCCACATCGGCTTTCTTGCGCCGGGTGCCGATTACGTCCGCGAGGCCAGCGTCCGCATCCCGGACGGCTGGGAGGGCCCGGCCTATTTCTTCGTCGAGACCGGCGGGCCGTTCGAATTCATCTACGACGAAGAGGGCAACAGCGCGGTCAGCGCCGAGGTCGACGTGGCGCTCTCGCCCTCGCCGAACCTGGTGGTCAGCGGCGTCACCGCGCCCGAGACCGCGCCCGAAGCCTCTGCCATCGACGTCACCTGGACAGTGACCAACAGCGGTGCCGGCCCCGCCGTGGGCTCCTGGACCGACAGGCTGGTCTTGCGGCCGACCGACGGGGAAAGCAACGATATCACCGTCGGCAGCTTCACCTATACCGGGCCCTTGCAGGCGAACACGTCCTACACCCGGCGCGAGCAGGTCGTCCTGCCCGCCCAGGTCAACGATTTCTACAAGCTGGTGGTGATCACCGACTTCGCCGACACCGTCTACGAGCACAATGCCGAGGACGACAACGAGGACGAGACCGCCACCGAGATCGCGGTCTCGCTGCTGCCGCGGCCCGACCTTCAGGTCGCGGGCTTCATCGCGCCCGACCGTCTTACCGCGGGCGGCACCGGCAGCGTGCGCTTTACCGTCATCAACCAGGGGCCGGTCGCGACCGACGTGCCGAACTGGACCGACCGGGTCTACCTCTCGCTGGACGAGAAGGTCACCTCGGACGACATCCGGCTGGGCGCCTTCAGCAACGAGGCGGCCCTCGCGCCCGGCGAAAGCTACCTCAGCCAGGAGGCCAGCTTCGTGGTGCCCCAGCGGTTCCGCGGCACGGTCTACCTGCTGGTCGAGACGGATTCCGGCCGCCAGGTCGACGAATTCCCGAACGAGGCCAACAACGTCGGTGTGCACGAGGTCTATATCGAGCCGATCCCCTTCGCCGACCTCGTCGTGGACGAGGTACAGGCGCCCAGCCAGTCCTTCGAGGGCGGGCAGGTCACGGTCAATTACACCGTCACCAACCGCGGCGCGGGCGACAGCAACATCGGCAACTGGACCGAGCAGATCTGGCTGACCCGGGACAAGAACCGCCCCAGCGCCGGCCAGGGCGACGTGCTGCTGCAGACCCTGCAATACACCGGCGGCATCCTCGAGGTGGGGCAGGGCTATGACCGCACGGTGACGGTGGACCTGCCCGACCGGGTGATCTCGGGCACCTATTACATCACGCCCTGGGTCGATCCCTACGGCACGGTCCTCGAGGATCCGCTGGCCGTCAACGCCAACCCCGACGATCCGACCGAGCTGAACTCCAGCAACTACCGCGCCGGCGGCGGCGGCATCGTCGGCAGCGGCATCGCGGTCATCGGCAACCCGCCCCCGGTGGTGAACCCCGACCTGGAATTGACCATCGACAGCCTGACACCCGAGGCGACCGCCGGCGCGGTGGGCGAGGATGGCCGCTTCGAGGTGACCTACACGCTGACCAACCACGGCGACGGGCCGAGCGTGGGCTACCGCGTCGAATTCACGCTCAGCGAATTCGCCACGACCGCCCAGCCGGGCGGCGAGCGCTGGACCTTCCACGCCACCGGCCCGACCCTGCAGCCCGGCGAGAGCGTGACCCTGACCCGCAGCCTGACGCTGAACCCCGGGGTCGACGCGAACTACCTGATCGCGTCGGTCCAGGCGACCTCGGATTCCGACCGGACCAACGATACCGACCTGGCCGAGACCCTGGTGCGCAGCGCCACGCCGAACCTCGAAGTGGTCGAGATCGTGCCGCCGGAGGGGGCGCGCTCCGGCGAGGAGGTGACCTTCACCTACACGGTCAGGAATACCGGCGACGCGCCGGTCTGGGACCGGACGGAGTACTGGCGCGACGCGATCTGGGTCTCGCCCGACCCGACCTTCATCCGCAACCGGGCGGTCAAGCTGCAGACGCCGACGATCTCCAACGCCACGCCGCTGCAGCCGGGCGACAGCTACACCGGCACGGTGACGGGCCGGCTGCCGCAGGGCATCGACGGGCGCTATTTCATCTATGCCTTCACCAACACCGACCGGGACGCGGGCGACAACCGGTCCTGGCCGATCATCTCCGGCTCGGCCGATGCCGATCTATACCAGGGCTACACCCGGAATGCGTTCGAAGGGCCGAGCGGGTCGGTCCTGCGGGCCGAGTTCGACGTTCTCTACGACGAGCCCGACCTCAAGGTCAGCGTCCTCGAGGTGAAGGACACTGCCGCGGCGGGCGAGACCCTCGACATCACCTTCGAAGTGACCAACGTGGGCACCCGAGCGACGCGCGAGAGCGCCTGGCGCGACCGGGTCTACCTGTCGCTCGACCCCTCGCTGGACGAGCGCGACTACCTCATGCGCCGGGTCGAGGACGGCCGCGAGATCCGCGCCGAGCACTACCACCAGGGCGTGCTGGAGCCCGGCGAGAGCTATACCGCGACCGTGACCGTCACCATCCCGTTCGAGATCGAGGGGGATTTCCACGTGCTGGCCGTGGCCGACAGCGGGCTGGGGGAATCGGGGCTGGTGAAATCCTCGATCTCCGACCGCTTCCCCGGGGTGCGCGGCGATGCCAACGGCACGGTGCGCGAGTTCCAGGGCGAGGGGAACAACACCACCTCGGCCGCGATCAAGGTCACGCCCTATGTCGCGCCCGACCTCAAGGTGTCCAGACTTGAGGTGCCCGAACGCGTGGTTCGGGGTCAGCAGTTCAACGTCACCTACGAGGTGACCAACGTCGGGGGGGCGACCCCGGTCCAACAGGGCAGTTGGACAGATCTCGTCTATTTCAGCCGAGACGAATATCTCGACATCCGCTCCGACAGGTTCCTCGGCCAGATCCGCCACCAGGGCGGACTTGGTGCGGGCGAAAGCTACGAAATCAGCCAGAGCTTCGGTGTGCCCAACGACATGGCGACCGAGGCCTATTACGTCTTCGTCGTCACCGATCCGGCCCGCTACACCGCCAAGGGCGACGTGTTCGAGGGCGAGAACGAAGCGAACAATTCGCGCGCCTCGGACGTGCCGGTGATCATCGACCTGCCGCCGCCGACCGACCTGGAGGTCACTTCGATCGTCGTGCCCTCCGGCGCCGCCGCGGGCGATCCGATCACGGTGAAATGGACCGTGACCAACAATTCCGACGACGTGGTGGCCGCCGGCCGCTGGTCCGACAGCGTGTTCCTGTCCGCCGACGGCACCTGGGACATCGGCGACCGGCCGATCGGGCGGATGGAGCATGTGGGCGACCTCGCGCCCGGCGACAGCTACACGCTGGAGCTGCAGACCACGATGCCCGCGGCCACGCCCGGCGGCTACCGGGTCATCGTGCGCACTGACATCTTCAACCAGATCTTCGAGGACACCGGCGAAGAGAACAACACCACCGCCTCGGCCGACACGTTGCAGGTCAGCGTCGACGAGCTTCTGCTGAGCACGCCGACCACCGTGTCGCTCGGCAACGGGCGCGAAAAGCTCTACCGCATCGTGGTGCCGCCGGACGAGACCCTGCGCGTCACGGTGCTGTCGTCGGAAAGCACCGCCTCGAACGAGATCTTCCTCAGCCACGACAGGCTGCCCGGCCCGAACGATTTCGACGCGACCTACGAGGGGCCGCTGTCGTCGGACCTGGTGGCCTTCGTGCCTTCGACCGAACCGGGGATCTACTACATCTCGCTGCGCAATTTCTCGGGGCCGGCCGAGGGCACCGACCTCACGATCCTGGCCGAGCTTCTGCCGCTGGCGATCATCGACGTCGAAAGCGACCGGGGCGGCGATTCCAAATGGGTGACCACCCGGATCAAGGGGGCGCAATTCGCCGAGGGCGCCACGGTCAAGCTGGTCCGTCCGGGCATCGCCGAGTTTTCGCCCGAGACCTGGACCGTCCTCGACAGCACCGAGATCATCGCCGTCTGGGACCTGAGCGGTGCGCCGCACGGGCTCTACGACATCGAGGTGACCAACCCCTCGGGCGAACAGGCCGTGCTGCCCTATCGCTACCTCGTGGAGCGGGCGATCGAGGGCGACGTGACCATCGGCGTCGGCGGCAGCCGGATCGTGCTGCCGGGCGATGTCGAGACCTATTCGGTCGCCTTCGAGAACCTCAACAACCTCGACGCGCCCTATACCTTCTTCCAGGTAGGCGTGCCGGAGCTGTTGCTGAATCCCTATGTCTATGGCCTGCCGATGCTGGATTTCTTCAGCAACGTGCGCGGCACGCCGGACGGGGCGGAAGGCACGCCCAATGCCGACGTGTTCTGGGCCGGGCTGGAAAGCATCGTCAACCTCAACGGTCAGCTGACCGCCTCGGGCTATGTGCAGGATCTGCCGGCCGACGGCTTCGGCGGCTTCAGCTTCAACCTGCAGACCTACCCGGGCCTGCGAGAGCTGCATGACGAGGCCTTCGGCGCCTTCCGCGACCGGATGGCGCTGCTGGTGCCGGAACTCGACGGGATCCTCGAAGAGGGCGGCGAGGCGGCGATCGGCGAGTGGTTCGAGGCGCTGACCGCGAAGGTGGCCGAGACCAACCCGGCCCTTGCCGGGCAGCTGGCGAACTTCCCGTTCGAGGAGCTCTACGAGCAGAACGTCGCCAAGCCCGGCAAGGACGAGATCCCGTTCATCCCGTTCCGCTTCCACATCTTCGCCGCCGCGACGTCGCTGACCCGCGCGGAATTCGTGGCCCAGCAGACCGCCTTCGCGATGGACCTGCGCGAGGCCGTGCTGACGGCGCAGGACGTGCCGGGGCCGCTGGTGGCCATCGTCGGCGACCCCGATGCCTGGGTCGAGCTCTACCTCGCCGGGCTGGAGACGGCCGGCATCCTGCGCGACGCCGAAGACGTGCCGCCGATGCGGACCAAGACCCAGGTGCTGTCGTTGATGGCGGTGCTGTCCTCGGGCATCCTGTTCGGCCGCGCGGGCGAAGAGATCCGCTCGGATGGCGATGTTCTGGGCTTCTTCGAGGATGTGCGCAGGCTTTATGGTCACACCCCCGACGTGATGGCCGAGATCGACTTCTGGGACCCGCGCGAATCCGATCGCTACTCCGGAGAAGTGCCGATCCCCGAGATCGTGACCTTCGACGATTACGACCTGGGGCTCACGAACGAGACCCATTTCGAGGCGGTTCGGATCTATGTGCCATGGGTGCCGTTCGAAAGCCGTGGAGCCGCGCTGCCCGAGGATTTCCAGGCCTCGCCCGAGCCGGTGGATGGCGCCGGCTTCGAGACGCTGGACTTCAGCGAATACTACGCCTCCGAGGCGGGAACCGCGCGGCTCGCCTCGCTGGAAGGTCCGCAGACCCTGGACACCATGGGCTGGCTGCCGGCGACCCAGGCGCTGCCCTACACGGTGAATTTCGAGAACGACCCCGATTCCAGCACCTGGGCGAACCGGATAGAGATCGTCACCCGGCTCGACCCCGACCTTGACGCGCGCTCGTTCGAGCTGGGCGACATCAAGATCGGCGACATCACCATCGACGTGCCCGAGGGGCGCTGGTTCTACCAGGACGAGATCGACTTCACCAATACCCTGGGCTTCGTGGTCCGGGTCAGCGCCGGTGTCGACCTCTACCAGGATCCCGCCGCCGCCCGCTGGGTGATCGAGGCGATCGACCCGCTGACCGGCGAGGTCATCCAGAGCACCACGCGCGGCCTGCTGCCGCCGAACTCCGAGGGCGGGATCGGCGCGGGCTTTGTCAGCTACACCGTGCGCCCGGGCGACGACGTCGAGACCGGCACCCGGATCTCGGCCCAGGCCCGCGTGCTGTTCGACACCGCCGCCCCCGAAGAGACGCTGGAGATCACCCAGGCCGTCGATGGCGCCGGCCCGCAGACCGCGATTTCCGTCAGCCGGGTGACCGGCACGAACAACTACGTGGTCGACTGGGAGGCCGAGGACGACCTCGGCGGGTCGGGCGTGCGGCATGTGACGCTCTATGTGGCGACGGACGGCGGCGATTTCCGGATCTGGCAGCGCCGCCTGACCGAGGCCAGCGGATCGGAGGTGTTCCAGGGCGAGGCGGGCAAGACCTACGAATTCCTGGCCCTGGCCACGGATATCGCCGGCAACCGCGAGACCCCGGACGACGGCTCGGCCGTCACCTCGGACGGGCAGCCGGTCAACCTCGGCTCGGCCCCCGAGGTCGAGTCCACGACCCCGCCGGACTTCGGCGAGCCGCCGCCCGTGGTCGAGACGCCCTCGACCAACGCGCTGTTCGACCGGGCCGAGCAGAATGTCCCGAATTCCGATCCGCTGACGCGGGTGTCGGAATTCACCAGCGTCCTCAGCCCCTTCATCGGGCAGTCCTTTGCCACCGACGTGCCGTCGAGCAACGCCGACATCGCGCCGATGGCGCTGCTGGAACGCTCCAACGGCGATATCTGGGTGTCGGGCGGGGCCAATCGCGGCTCGATCTGGCTGTTCGACGACCAGGGCGGCGCGGCCGATGCCGATACGCTGCTGATCACCCTGGACGAGCCGGTGTTCAACCTGGCCGAGGATCCCTCGGGCCGGATCTGGGCGACCACGGGCGGCGGTGCGCTGCTGCGGCTCGACCCGACCACGGGCGGCGTGCTGGAACGGTTCGGCGACGGGCTGACCATGGGGCTCGCCATCGCCGCGGACGGCACGATCTACGTCGGCGCCCACAGCGGCGTGCTGAAATTCGACGCGGCCACCGGCAAGTTCGAGCAATGGAGCCGCGACGAGAACCTGCGCGTCTCGTCGCTGGCCTTCGACAATTACGGCGACCTCTGGGCCGTAACCTGGCCCGACCGCGAGCAGGTCATCCGCTTCGACGAACGCCAGCGCGGCGAGCTGATGCTGGAATTCACCTCGCCCATCGACAGCCTGGATTTCGGGCGGACCGGCACGGACATCGCCGACCTGATCTTCATCACCCACAACAGCGGCACCGTCAGCGACACCGGCGAAGTCTCGGGCGGCTCGGTCCTGACCATGGTCGACCAGGCGACCCTGCGCCGGGTCGACGTGGCCCGCGGCGGCACCCGGGGCGACGAGGTCCTGACCCTGTCCGACGGGCGGGTGCTGATCAGCCAGTCGACCCAGGTCGACGTGGTGGCCCCGGCCTATTCGCCCGCCGTCGTCGCCACCAATCCGCCCGACGGGGCGCTGGTGCCGCTGCCGCTGCCGGTGATGACGATCCGGTTCGACCAGGACATGTTCGCGGGCGATCCGACCAGCAGCGCCTCGGTCATCAACCCCGACAATTACAGCGTCGTCGGCGCCGGCGGCGGCAGCGTGGCGCCGGTGGCCGTGCTCTATGACGCGACCTCGCGCACGGTCCTGCTCAAGTTCTCGAACCTGCCGGCGGACGACTACACGGTCACCGTCTCGGAGGACGTGACCTCGCTCTACGGCCTGCGGATGGGCACCGCGTATGAGACCGCCTTCCGCGGCCTCGACGATCTGTCGTCCACACTGGGGATCGAGTTCACGCGCACCCGGTTCGACCGCGCCACGGGCGTCGTGTCCTACGAGGTCGTGCTGACCAACCTGTCGGAGGGCGACATCGTGCTGCCCGCCCTGCTGACGCTGGATCCGCGCCGGGGCTACGAGGGCGTGCCGGTGGCCGCTGACGGGCAGACCGACGACGGCCTCTGGCTGATCGACCTCAGCGCCGCGCTGCCCGCCGACGGCCGGCTGGGCCCGGGCGAGGGCACCAGCGGCGTGACCGTGGGCATCGCCACCCCGGGCCGCCAGCGGGTGCAGTTCTCGACCGGCGTCGTCGCCGCGGGCCTGCCCAACGCCGCGCCCGTCTTCGTGTCGGAGCCGCCGACCCAGGCGAGTGTCGGCGAGGCGCTGATCACCAATGTCCTGGCGCTCGACCCGGACGGCAACTCGATCATCTACAACCTGCTCAGCGGCCCCGAGGGCATGACCCTCGATGCCACCTCCGGCCAGCTTGCCTGGACCCCGGCCGAGGGCACCGCCAGCGAGGTTCCCGTCGTCGTCCAGGCCTTCGACGCGCGGGGGGCGGTGACGCTCCAGCGTTTCGTGGTCAGCGTGGCGGGCGGCAACGAGGCGCCGGTCTTCCTCAACGCGCCGACGGAATTCGAGGTCGCCGAGGGCGGCGTGGTCGAGTTCGACGTTCTGGTGACCGATCCCGACGGCGACGACATCGTCACCTGGATGGACGACATGCCCGACGGCGCGATCTACGACAGCGCGCTGCGCCGGTTCAGCTGGGCCACGGGGTACGAATCCGCGGGCACCCACACCCTGACCCTGCGCGCGAGCGACGGGCTGCGCGAGGTCGCCATCAACGTGGCGATCCGGGTGGCCGAGGCCGCGCAGCCGGTCTCGCTCAGCGTTCCGGCCCGGTCGATGACCGTGACCGAGGGCGACCGCATCCGTTTCAACCTCGGGGCCGAGGCCGACCCCGGCACACCGCTGACCTTCGGCAATTTCAACGCGTCGCTGCCGTTCGGCGCCTCGCTGAACGCGCTGACGGGGGAGTTCGAATGGACCCCGGGCTATACCCAGGCGGGCACCTACGAGGTGCTCTTTGCCGTGTCCGACGGCAACGGCGTGGCGCTGCAGCCGATGACCATCGAGGTGACCGAGGGCAACGGCGCGCCGGTCTTCGACAATCTCGACGGGCTCAGGGTCTACGAGGGCCAGCGCTTTGCCGTGCGGCCCTTCGCCTTCGACCCCGACAACCCGGAGTACGAGCCCGGCATCCGGCTGCCCGACGGCACCGTGATGCAGAACGATGCGGTGCCGAAGACGGTCGAGATCGAGCTGCTGACCCCGCTGCCCGAGGGCGCCACCTTCGACACCGAGACCTGGGCGCTGGAATGGGTGCCCGGCGCGACCCAGGCCGGGACCTATACCTTCCGCTTCCGCGCCACGGATGACGGGGCCGAGACCGGCAATCCGATCAGTGTCGAGACCGAGGTCGAGGTCGAGGTGCTGGACCTCAACCTGGGGCCGGAGCTGCCCGATTACGGCAACGTCACGCTCGCCCGCGACGAGGTGCTCGAGATCGAGGTCGCGACCCAGGACCCCGAGGGCGACCCGGTCACGCTGCAATTGTTCAACGAGCAGCCGGGCATCCCTCTGCCCGATTTCATCACATTCACCGACCGCGGCGACGGCACCGGCGTGATCCGCATCGCCCCCGGCGTCTGGGACCGGGGCGACCATCCCGTCAGCCTGGTGGCCTCGGACGACGGCGGCGGGCAGGGCGTGCTGCGCGGCGACATCCGCACCTTCGTCATCACTGTCGAGAGCGACAACGAGCCGCCGCAGTTTGCCTATCGCGGCCCCGTGGTGGGGGTCGTGGGCACCCAGATGTCGGTCGAGATCGACGCCACCGACCTCGACGGCGACGACCTGACCTTCGACCTCGCCGGCCTGCCGCCCGGCGCGGTGCTGAGCATGGATCCGTTGATCTATGGTCGCGCCACGCTGACCTGGACGCCCACGGCCGCCAACGTGGGCAGCCGCACCGCCACGATCACCGCGACCGACACCGGCAATTCCGGCCTGACCGACCCCGGCAGCACCCAGTTGCAGTTCACCGTCGCCGTGCGCACCGCCAACGCGGCACCGGTGCTCGACCCGCTGGGCACGCTCAAGGGCACCGAGAGCGAGGCCTTCTCGCATACCTTCGGCGCGAGCGATGCCGATGGCGACGGGCTGACCTTCACCGCCGAGGACCTGCCCGCCGGGGCGCGCTTCGACCGCCAGACCGGCACGCTGGACTGGACCCCGACCAGCGTCCAGGCGGGCAGCTACACGATCATCGTGACCGCCAGCGACGGCAACGCCGAGAGCACCGAGGAGGTGCTGATCGAGATCGACGAGACCAACCGCGCCCCGGTCTTCGTGCCGATGATCACCCAGCTCGGCCGCGACCGGGCCGAGCTGCGGTTCAGCCTGGCCGTGGCCGACCCCGACGGCGACCCGGTCATCCTGTCGGCACTGTCGACGCTGCCCGAAGGCGCGGCCTTCTCGGATGAGCGCGGAGAATTCGTCTGGATCCCGCAATACGACCAGTCCGGGCAGTATTCCCTGCGCTTCGCCGCCCAGGATCCGTCGGGCCTGTCCGACGAGATCGTGGTGCTGATCGACATTGCCGACGTGAACCGCGCGCCCGAACTCGCCGCCTCCGACCGGGCCTTCCTGATCGGCGAGCCGCGCAGCTTCACCCTGGAATCGAGCGATCCCGACGGCGACACGCTGGAATTCAGCGCCGTGAACCTGCCCGACGGCGCGGTGCTCGACAGCGCCACCGGAGAGGTCACCTGGACCCCCGGACCGGGTCAGGATGGCGATTATTACGTCACCTTCCTCGCCTCCGACGGCAGCCTGACCGACCGCCAGACCATCGTGATGCGCGCCTCGCTGGAACGCCAGGAACCCTCGGTGCGGATCGAGCTTACGCCCAGCTTCCCGGCCGTGCCGGGCCAGTCGGTGCTGGTGCAGGTGGTGGCCGACAGCCTGTCGGACATCACCGATGTGACGCTTTACGTGGACGGCGTGGAACAGGCGCTCGACGCGCAGGGCCGCGCCTACGTGACCCCGACGAGCCCGGGCAAGATCGCGCTTCGGGCAACGGCGCTCGATGCCGACGGGATCGAGGGCGAAGCGCTGCTGCCGATCAAGGTGCGCGACCCGTCCGACCGCTCGGCGCCGGTGGCCATCATCGACCCGCTGCTGGGGCTGGGGCCGATCTCGGGCGTGCAGGGGATCGAGGCGGTCGTCGCCGACGCCAACCTCGACACCTGGACGCTCGAACTTCTGAACCGGGCGGGCACCACCGTGCTGTCGGTGCTGGGAGAGGGCGAGGAGCCCGCCGCCGGCACCCTGGGAGAGCTCGACACCCGGCGGCTGCTCAACGGTCTTTACAAGTTGCGGCTGACGGCGACGGACATCGGCGGGCGGCTGGTGCGCGAGACCGTCAACATCGAGGTCAAGGGCGCCGACAAGACCGGCCGCTACCTTGAGGAGGTCGTCGATTTCAGCGTCGATCTAGACGGGATCACGCTCGATTTCGCGCGGCGCTACGACAGCCTGTCGGGCGGCGGGGCCTTCGGCCTCTGGAGCGCGGGGCTCGAAACCGACATGACGATCGAGGCCGGCGAGACCGGCCGCGAGGGTCTGGGCGTCCACGCGGCGCTGAAAGCCGGCGCACGGCTTTATCTGACGGCGCCGGACGGCACGCGGCTGGGCTTCACCTTCCGCCCCGAGCCCGAGCAGGTCGGCAACCTGACCTTCTACGTCCCGGCCTGGGTCGCGGACGCGGGGCAGGGCGACTGGTCGCTGACCTCGTCCGAGACCTTCCTGCGCAAGTCGGGCGGGGCCTTTTACACGGTCGACGACGGCTTGCCCTACAGCCTGAAGGACCCGGTCGTGGCCGGCGTGCAGCCCTATGTCCTGACCTCGGGCGACGGGCGCAGCTACGTGCTCGGCTCTTCGGGCCGGGTGCAGGAGATCCGGCAGGACGGCAAGCGGCTCTTTGTCAGCGACAGCGGGATCACGGCGACCAACGGCGACGCCATCAGCTTCCTGCGCGACCAGGGCGGGCTGATCGGCCGGATCACCACGGCGGACGGCCAGGCCTTCGTCTACACATACGATGGCGCGGGGCGGTTGACCTCCATGCGCGCGCTCGAGGACGGGACCGGCTACCGCTACGGCTACGACGGCCCGTTCCTGACCCTGTCCTCCGAGATCGAGGGCACGGGCCGCGCGATCAGCTACCTGCCCGAGGTCACCACCACGCCGGTGATCGCCGACCTGGGCGGGCTGGTCTCGCTGACCGGCTCCCCGGTCACGGTGGGCGCCGGCACCGCGACCTATTCGATGTTCATCCGCGACAGCGAGATCGCCGGCGCCGCGGGCGGCCGGATGATCCTGCGGCTGGCCATGTCGGACCCGGATGCCGAGATCCGCCTCGGCGGGGCGGACCTGCTGTCGACCGAGTCGACCGCCGACGGGGTCGTCGCGCTCTTTGCGGTGCGCACCGGCGGGCTGAAGCGGCTGGAGGTGGAGACCGCGGGCGGCGGGACGCTCGACATCTCCGTGGGCGGCGACCTCACGCGCGACGGCAAGGTCGACGGCGACGACAGCAGCGCGCTGAACGCCGGTTCCCCGGACGGCGACATCACCGGCGACGGCGTGGTCAATGTCGACGACCGCGGCGTGCTGAACGTCAACTTCGGCGTCCGGCCGAACCTCGCGCCCGTGGTGGCCGAGACTTTGCCCGAGGTCTTCACCCACGAGGAACTGGCCGTCTTCGTCCCGCTGAGCGACATCGCGAGCGATGAAGAGGGCGACGATATCTTCTTCCGCGTGATCTCGGCCGAGAATGTCACCGCGACCTTCACCAGCGACGGCCAGCGGCTGCGCCTGACGCCGATCGCGGGCTTCAGCGGTGCGGCGACGATCACGCTGATGGCCGACGACGGGTTCAGCTCCACGGGGCCGATCACGCTGGACGTCGATGTCTCGGATTCGCCACTGCTGTCGCTCGATTTCGTCAAGCGGAACTACTATTTCGACGGCGTGGGCGAGATCGACCAGGTCCATGTCGTGGGCCAGTTCGGCGACCAGGCCGACGTGATCCTGCCGCTGGATTACGTCAACGCGCAGATCCTCGACCCCAGCCGCGTGACCCTGTCCTCGTCGGGCGTGTTGACCGCCAAGGCGGAGGGCACGACCGCGGTCACGGTCTCGCGCGGGACGATCTCGGCCGGGACGGTCGTGGGGGTCGGCGTGGAATACGAGGGCCGCAAGGTGTCGTCGCTGATCTACGGCATCGATGCCTATCCCGACGACGTGACGATCCTGTCGGAGGGCGGCGAACGGCAGATTATCATCACCATCGGCGAGGACAAGGAGGAGAACTTCCAGGTCCAGTCCGCCGAGGATGGCGCGATCTACGTGGTGGGCGACGAGAGCATCGTGACGGTCACCGATGACGGGCTGATCAAGGCCGTCAGCGAAGGCACCACCACGGTCACCGCGATCTATGGCTACGGCGAAGAGACCATCGATGTGAAGGTCGCCGCCCCGATCGAGGGCAACACCGGCACCATTGGCGCCGAGGGCGGAGCCCTGCGCAACGAGGACGGGATCGTCGCGACCTTCGGGCCGGGGCAGTTGCAGGACGGCAGCGACGTCAGCCTGACCAAGCTCGACGAATCCGACCTTACCGTCGCGGTGCCTCCTGACTTCGAATTCGTGGCCGGGGCAGAGCTTTCGGTCACGGGCGATATCGACGGCCCGATCCAGTTCGCGGCCCCCGTGGACAGCAGCGTGGCCCAGGCGGGCGACGAGGTCGCGTTCTTCGTCCTGATGGATCATTCCGAGGTCACCCAGGGCGAGGTCGGCGAAATGTGGACGCTGGTCGACAGCGGCACGGTGGGCGAGGATGGCCTGGCCCGGACGGCCTCGCCGCCGTTCCCGGGCCTGTCGGAGCGCGGCAGCATCATCGTCGCCAAGGTCAACCAGAAGATGGACCTGGTCGGCATCAAGTTCCAGCAGGCGATGAAATCGGCGCTGATCGTCGCCGGCGGCGTCGCCATCGCTGCGGGCATCGCGACCCTGTCGGGAAGCCTGCTGGGCGGGATCGCGGCGGTCGGCATCGCGGGGGCGGCCGTGGGCTGGGCGGCCTACACCTACTGGGGCGACGAACGCATCCAGGAGATCAACGTCTACAGCGACTGGGCGGGCAAGTTCACCAAGGACACGTTCAACGTCGAGAAGCAGCCTCTCGCCAAGGCGATCGACATCACCGGCAACATCACCGACCCGCGCCCGGACGTACTGGATACGCGGCCGCAGGTGACCCGCATCGTAGGCTTCAACGAGACCGCGGAGAAGCCCTCGATCCTGGTCGAGGGCCGCAACTTCCTGAACGTCGACGGCTTCGGCTCCAATCCCAGGGATCTGCGCGTCGTCTTCGAGATGGGCAATTACCGCAAGTATGTCTACGGCGGGGCGTTCACCAACGTCGTCAATGGCGGCCAGACCGACGTCAGCTCCTTCGTGGTCGAGTTGCCCGACGACATCCTCGTCAGCCGGGCGCAGATCTATGTCGAGCGGCCCGGCCGCGGGGCCACCGCCGCCGGCGACGGGACCTGGGTGCTGCCCGCGCCGATGGCCCGGTCCTCGGCCTTCACCGTTGCCAATACCGTCGGCTACGGCATCGTCGGCGGCGTCGATCTGGATGACGGCTACGCCGCCCGGGTGGAGCTCTTCAACGTGCAGCCCTCGGGCTATACCGGCGAGCAGAACGTGACCGAGTTCATCACGCTGCTGAACGGCACGAACAAGATTTTCGGCCGGGTCATCGACACCGCCATGGCCTCGGATCTGTCGGCCGCCTACGTGGCGACGCCGGAAGGCATCGCGATCATCGACATGCTGCGGCTGCGGCAGTTCGACCCCGACCCCGATGCCGCCGGCCTGCAGCTGATCGAGATCCCGGACGTGGGCATGAGCCAGGAGATCGTGCTCGATCCGCAGGGCAATTTCCTCTACGTGGCAGGGCTCGGCAAGATCTTCACCATCGACCTGCGGCCCGGTTCCTCGACCTATCTGCAGCAGATGCCCAAGGTCGCGCTGCAGATCCCGGCCGAGGCCGCGCAGCGCACCGGCGGCCAGATCAACGGCATCGAGATCAACGCCGACGGCACGCTGCTCTATGTGGCGGTGCCCTACGGCAACATGCTGGGCGACGAGGGCTGGCTGAACGGGCCGGGCCAAGAGGGCATGATCCACGTGATCAACGTCAACCAGGACCACCGTCCGCCGGGCGGTCAGGCGGGCGGCGAGAACCATTACTTCGAGGATTTCTACCAGATCCCCGCCGGGGTCGACCCCTATGACATCGCCGCCACCGCGGATCCCGACAAGCTCGTCTTCGTCTCGCGCGGGGATGCCCGCGAAGGCTTCCGCACGATCCATGTGACGCGGAACGAGCCCAAGAACTTCGACGTCGACGTGAACCGGCTCGACCCGCCCCCGGGCGACAATGGCGGCACGCGCCGCCGGCTGCAGCTCAACCAGGGCGCGGTCGGGGTGAAATACGTGCCGGACTCGTTCTCCGCCTTCGGCGGCCGGCTCTATGTCGACCTGTCCTACTACGACCGGCTGTCGAGCCAGTATTTCGACCTCGACATCTGGAACCCCAGCGCCGTCGCGGTCACCCCGGACGGGGGCTATGCCTTCGTCGCGGATTACGAGGTGTCGCGCTACTTCAAGCTGCCCTCCGAGATGGCCTACGAGATCGAGCTGCGCCATTCGCTCGGCTCCAAGGTCGGCCTGATCCGCAACCCGTTCGAGATGAGCCTGGGCGAGTGGACCGAGAACGAGATCATCGGCGTCCACGATCCGGTCGGCAAGCTCGAGAGCGCCTCGAGCCCGGTCCCGATGCAGTTCATCACAGAGCTGGAGATGGCCCCGGGCGGCAAGGTCCTGTTCGCGAATTACCGCGGCGCCGGCAACATCGTGAACTTCAACATCGAGAACTGGGCGATCAAGTCCTTCAACCGGGCGCTGAACCGCGAGATTCCGATCGACCGGACCGAGGACCGGGAGATCGACAACCCCGCCTCCGCGCCGATCTACGGCGATCCGATCGACGTGTTCCGCTATGCCCGCGGCCTCTCGGTGCAGATGGTCACCGGGCTGGAGCTGCGCGCGCCGCGCGGCCAGGTGCAGGTGCACGGCGAGGACCCCGACGAGCTGGTGCTCGAGGCGATGATCGACACCGACCGCGCCGACCTCCAGTTCTGGACCGGCAACTTCTTCCTCTCCGGGCTCCAGCCCGGACAGGGTCTGTTTCCGACCGATCCGGTGCGGCCCCGGGTGGGCAGCTCCGGCAGCGGCGACCCGGTCGACGGCAACCCCGGCCGGATCGTCGATACCCGCGCATCCGGCATTTCGCTGAAGTCCGGATACACCTACGAGCTTCTGGTCGACGGCACGATCAAGCAGGGCGCCAGGATCGTTCCCGAGGATGGCGATACCGCCAAGGCCAAGGACCTCCTGCGGCTCAGGATCGCGCCCGAGATCGCGCGGCTGCTGACCGGCGGGCAGACCTTCTACTGGGGGATCGAGACCACGGGCTCGGTCAATGCCAAGGGCTCCACGGCGATCAGCACCCTGCCGGCGCCGACCACCAGCCGGTTCAGCACGGTGACGGTGCTGACCCACGGCTTCGCGCTGAATCCGCTGCCCGACTATGCCAACACGGCGATGAACGAGGACACGCTGGGCGAATGGCTGGCCTATGCCGAGCTGATGTCGACCGCCCAGGGCGGCGGCGAGATCCTCGTCTACAATCGGCAGACCGGCCTGTTTCACCGCTATGACAAGCAATTGGCCCAGGGCAAGCGGATCGACCGGACCGAGGCGTTCGACATCAACACGATCGAGCAGGGGAAATCGGTCACCATCGTCGCAGACTGGTACCGCGAGAGCGACATCACCGACACCGGCTATGCAGAGGCCGCCGCCGACGCGCTGTTCGCATCGCTCGTGCATCTCAACCGGCTGAGCGGCGCCAACCTCTTCAACAGCCCGCTGCATTTCATCGGCCACGGGCGCGGCGCGGTCGTGAACTCCGAGATCATCCAGCGCCTGGGTCTGAATTTCACCCAGGACATGGACATCCACATGACCACCCTGGACCCGCACGATTTCGGCCAGGCCACGCTCGATTTCCCGGCCATCGACACCATCAACAACTACCTCTCGGCGGCCAAGCTCGCGGCGGGCATCACGGGCGTGTTCTATCCGCCGGCCTTCACCGTCGTGAACGCGCTGGGCAAGGTCGAGACGTTCGTCAGCAAGTTCTCGGACATCGTGAAATTCGTCGGTCTCAACCTCAAGCCGATCGCGTTCGGCGATTTCGTCGATCCCAATGTCTATGTCTGGGACAACGTCGATTTCGCGGACAACTACTTCCAGACGTCGGCCCCGGAATCCCCGGCCAATACCAATACTTTCGCGGGCTATTTCAAGCAGAAGCTCTCGGGCTTCACCCAGGTCACGACCCAGAACGGCCGCTCGCTTGTCGACACCTCGAAGGATTCCAAGGAACCGGTTCCCACGGTCATCGGCGTCCCGAACGTCGAGATCAACTTCACCGCCGGCAAGGTGCCGGGCTTCGTCAACTCCGACTTCATGGGCACCCCCCACGACCGCGTGGTGACCTGGTACCTGGGGACGGCCGACGTCACCTCGCTCGACCTCAACCAGGAGATCGTCTGGCGCAGCGCGGGCGACGAGGGCACGATCGTCGGCGCCACCACGGGGGCGCGCAGCTATCAGTACATCACCCGCTACCTGTCCGAAGAATATTCCAAGCTGCCCTGGTATGGGGTCAGCTCCGCGGCCACGACGATCCCGACCTTCAATTCGGTCTACTACAGGAACTACCACGTCCAGGCGCAGAAGGACCGGATCAACTGGCAGGGCGTCAAGGGCTATGCCATCACCGAGGCGATCGGCTCGGGGTATTACTTCGCGACCACCGGCGGCGGTGAACCCTATCGCCCCGAACCCGGCAACGCGGCCAAGACACCGGTGATCTTCGACAACACCGGGGTCGGCTACACCAAGCCCGATCCGGGCCAGGCGGCCAAGAAGACCGATCCCTATCCCACCGTATTCAACGGCGATTTCGAGCACGGGACCAAGATGTCCGGGCTGGAATACTTCAAGTGGCTGGTCAGCGTCCTCTACAACACCATCGACACCGGCGCGGCGGTCCAGGACGGCAAGATCAAGGGGCCCGACGGCAAGCCGCAATACGGGTTCAAGGCGCTGCTGAGCAACATCAGCGTGCCCGACCTTGGCAAGGGCCTCGGCCGGTTCCCGCTGCATTACGACGTGCCGGGCTGGTCGATGCACGGCGGCATCGACCAGGGCGTGGGCGACGACGAGGACGAGGGCTATTCCTACGCGATCCGCCTGTTCGACGATTTCATACCGCTGCTGTCGGGTCCGGTGGACGTCACCGGCTGGTTCATGGTCAACACGAATTTCTACAAGGAAATCGTCGATGTCATGAAGCTGGTGCTGCGCCCGACGATCGGCAAGCTGGTCGAAAGCGCCGTGACCAAGGTCGGCTCGAACGAGCGGGTCGAACAGGCCCGCGACAGGGATCCCGCCTTCGTGAAACAGGAACGCGAGGCGTTCCTCGACCTGCGCGGGCTGAAGGAAGTGCCCAACGGCTTCGGCGGCACGAAGGTCGTCGATGCGGATGGCAAGACCACCATGTCCAGCACGGAACTCGACACCGTGATGGATTTCTTCTTCGACAACCTGGAATCGATTGATCCGGTGTCGGCGCTCTATGACTTCATCATGGCCCGGATCAAGCAGGCGAAATTCCTCGAGCCGCTCGACCCGCCGCCCAACCTGCGGGCCATCGCGAACTTGCCCGCCGGCAGCCTGGCGCGGACCCAGGCCGTCAACGCCGCCTCCGACTGGATCTTCGACACCTTCACCAAGGGGGTGGCCTATCTCTTCGACAAGCTGGTCGACGGCCAGCCGGCCACCGACCTGATCGGGGGCACCGATTACGCCCTCCTGATGGGCGGATCGAGCTTCGTGAAGAACCTGATCGGCGTCTTCCTGCCCGATATCGAGAGCAAGTATCTGGGCACCGACGAAAACGGCAAGCCGATCTCGCTGGAAGACCTGTTCCAGGACGCGTTGGATTCCGTCGCCCAGCTCGACAGCGTCACGCACAACCGCCTGTATTACCCGCAGAACATGAATTTCGTCGAAGCCGAGGTCATGATCCCGCTGGCGCTCAACGATTCCATGGCGCTGGAGGCCGAGTTCCGCAGGCTCGACGGCCGGACCTTCACCGCCGAGCCGGTCAGCCTCGGGACGGCGATGTTCACCAAGCGCAAGGTGCACTTCGCGATTCCGCCCGAGATGAAGGGGTGGAGCGGCAGCCTCACCATCCGCCAGAAGGACGCCGAGCCGTTCACCGACCTGGTCAACGACCCGGCGAACAACATCCTGGAGCAGACCGGGTATGTCTTCGCCGAACTGGGCGACGACATCCTCTCGGCGCTCAGCTCGCTCATGCTGATCGACGATATCAAGCTCGTCGGCTCCAGCAACCAGACCGCGGCCGAGACCGGGGCAGGGGCCGAGGCCGTGACCCTGGCCGAGGCGCGGGCCGTCGCCGAGGCCGCGGCCGGCATCTGGGCCGACAGCGGGCTGGTGGTCGGGGCCGGCCTGCAACTCGCCGATCTGGAGATCGTGGTGGGCGATCTGGGCGATGGCGTGCTGGCGACCTGGGAGAACACCACGATCACCGTCGATACCGATGCGGCCGGGATGGGCTGGTTCGTCGATGCGACGCCGCGGGACGCCTCCGAATTCGGCGCGGGCGCGGCGCCCCACCTGTTCCGGGCCGAAAGCGGCGCGGCCGCCGGGCGCTACGACCTGCTGACCGTGCTGCTGCACGAGATGGGCAACGCCCTGGGATTGCAGGACATTCCGGTGACCGACGCGGGCACCTTCACGATGACCACGGTGCTTGAGACCGGATCGCGGCGGCTGCCCACACAGGACGACGTCACGCCGTTCCTGTCGCTTGGCACCGGCGAGGACTCCCTCGACGGCTTCAGCCTGCTCGACCCCTCCGCCGAGCTTCTGACGGACGAGGGGCCTGCGGCGGCCGCGGCGGCTGCGCCCTTCGACCTGCTAGCCGGTCCGGCCGAGGATTTCGGTAACGGACGCTTCGACATTCCGCTTGCCGATCCCGCCGGGCGCTGGGAGACGAGCGGCGATGTCGCCATCGTTTCGGCCAGCGCCGTGATGGACGAGGGCGCCAGCGAGATGAGCGGCCTGGTGCAGACTTTCGCGCTGCCGGCCGAGGCGACGGGGCTTCAGTTCACGCTCAGCGATATCCGCCTGACCGCGCCCGGCGACACAGCGCCCGATGCCTTCGAGGTCGCGCTGTTCAATGCGCATACCGGCGACCGGGTGCTGGGCGACATGGCCGGGCTCACCGGCTCTGACGCGGTGCTCAACATCCAGAGCGACGGGTCGCGCTTCGTCTCGGCCGGCGTCACCATCGAGGAACAGCCGGGCGGCACGCTGCTGGTCACCATCGATTTCGGCGGGCTGGCCAGCCGGCCCGACGCGCTGCGGCTGGGGTTCGACCTGATCGGGATGGGCGATCTCGACAGCTCGGTCGCCGTGGACAACGTGCGCCTTCTGGGGACCTCCACCAACGCCGCGCCCGTCGCGGCGGACGATGTCTTTGCCCTGTTCGAGGACACGCCGGGCATCCTCGACATCCTCGCCAACGACACCGATGCCGACGGCGACCAGGTCTATGTGGCCAGCTTCACCCCGCCCGCCGAGGGCACGCTGGAGCCTGTGGGCGACGGCACCTGGCGGTTTGTTTCGCCGGCAGACGCCTCGGGCACCTTCACCTTCACCTACACCGTGTCGGACGGCCTGGTGGAGAGCGGGCCCGCGACGGTCGTCCTCAATGTCGCGGCCGTCAACGACCTGCCGGTCATGGACCCGATCGCCGACGTGAGCCTCGGCGCCGGCGTGCAGCTGTCGGTGACCGCCACGGCCAGCGACCTGGAAACCGCGCCGGCCGACCTGCGCTATGCGCTGCTGTCGGCACCCGCCGGCGCCTCGATCGTGGCCGAGACGGGCGCGATCTCGTGGGATACGACCGGCAACCCGGGCGAGCACGTGTTCCGCGTCCAGGTGGACGATGGCGACGGTGGCCTCGACGACGTGAGCTTCACCGTGGACGTGGTCGGCGACCTGGTGCTGACCGAGGTGTCCGACCGGGTGGTGGCCGAAGGCGCCCCCATCGACGTGACCCTGCAGGCGCTGCTGCGCGGCGGCCCGGCCAGCGGATTGACCTTCGGCAAGCTGGCCGAGACCCCCGACTGGATCACCATCGACCCGGCGACCGGCGCGATTTCCGGCGACACCAGCGCCCGCAGCGGCAGCTATACCCTGCGCTATTCCGTCGAGGACGGCGAGGGGAACCGCGACACCGCGAGCTTCGCCCTTCGGGTGGCCGCGGCCCCGGTCATCGACGGGCTGAGCGACCGTACCCTGGCCGACGGCCAGCCCCTGCTGGCGCAGGCGACGGCGACCGATGCCGACACCCCGGCCGGGGACCTGGTGTTCTCGAAGGTCGCGGGGCCGGACTGGATCAGCGTCGATCCGGTCACCGGCGTGGTCTCGGGCGATACCTCGGGGCAGGCGGGCACCGCCGATCTGACGGTGGCGGTGGCCGATCCCGACGGGCTGTCGGACCAGGTAACCGTGACGCTGACAATCCAGGCGGTGCCGGTCTTCGATCCGATCCCGACGCTGACCCTCTCCGAAGGCGATGTCATCGACATCCCCGTGCTGGTCTCCGATGCGGACAGCCCCGACGAGGATCTGGTGATCGAGGTGACCGACGGGCCGGGTTGGATCGGCTACGGCAGCCTCAGCGGCACCCTGATCGGCGACAGCACCGGCCAGGGCGGCGAGTTCGAGGTCACTCTGACCGCGACCGACCCCGACGGCAACACCGGCACGCTGACCGTGCGGGTCATCGTGCAATCGGCCCCCGCCATCGTCGACCCGGACCCGCAGGTCCTGCTGGAGGGCGCGGCCCTCGACGTGCAGCTCGATGCGACCGACGCCAACGACCCGTTCGAGGACCTGACCTTCACCAAGGTCTCGGGGCCGGACTGGATTCAGGTCTCTACCGACGGGCGGATCACCGGGTCCACCACCGGGCGGCCAGGCAGCTTCAGCGTGACGATCCGGGTCGAGGACCCCGAGACCCTGACCGACACCGCGGTGCTGGACATCCGCGTGCTGGCAGAGCCGGAGTTCGTCGCCATCGCGCCGCGGACCCTGCTGGAGGGCGCCGCCCTCTCAATGCCGGTGACGGTGAGCGATGGCGACACGCCGCTGGACGAGCTGACGGTGAGCCTCACCGACGGGCCGGCCTGGATCATCTACAACGCGACCACCGGGGCGCTGGAAGGCGACAGCACCGGCGAGGTCGGGGATTACAGCGTGACGCTGCGGGTCGAAGACCCCGAGGGCAATTTCGCCACCCAGGTCGTCTCGGTCTCGGTCGAGGCCGCGCCGCTGCTGGCAGACCCCAGCGACGAGGTTCTGACCGCGGGCGACGCGCTGGCCGTGACGCTGTCGGCGACCGATGCCGACACGGAAGTGGCCGACCTGACCTTCACCAAGGTCTCTGGGCCCAGCTGGATCACGGTTTCGGCCGATGGCCAGGTGACCAGCGACAGCACCGGCCGCACCGGCACCGCGACCCTGGTGGTGCGGGTGACCGACCCGGACGGCAATTCCGACGACGCCACGTTTGATGTGACGGTCCGCGGGGCGCCGATCTTCGGCCCCGCCGCACCGCAGGTCCTGCTGGAAGGGGCCGCGCTGGACCTGCCGATCACCGTCACCGATCCCGACACCGACATCGCCGACGTGACGGTCACGATCACCTCGGGTCCCGCCTGGATCACCTACGATTCGGCGACCGGCAGCCTGACCGGCGCCAGCGCGGGCAACTTGGGCGCCTTCACCGTGACGCTGCAGGCGGCCGATCCCGACGGCAACACCGATACGCTGAGCGTGCCGGTAACCGTGCAGGCCGCGCCGGTGCTGGCCGATCCGGCCGAAGTGACCCTGGTGCAGGGCGCCGCGCTCAACCGCGCGCTGAGCGCGACCGATGCCGATACCGGCGATGGCGATCTGACCTTTGCCAAGGTGTCGGGCCCGGCTTGGATCTCGGTCTCGGCCGATGGCCAGGTGACCGGCGACAGCACCGGCCGCGTGGGCACCTTCCGGGTCCGCGCCTCGGTCACCGATCCCGAGGGCAATTCCGACACCGCGGTGCTGACGGTCAACGTCCTCGCGCGGCCGGTCTTCGCCCCCGTGGGCCCGCAGACCCTGCTGCAGGGAGAGCCGCTGTCGGTCCGCATCGCGGCCACCGATGCCGACACCCCCGCCGGCAACCTGACCATCGCGCTGGCCTCGGGGCCGTCCTGGATCAGCTTTGATCCGGCCTCGGGCCTGCTGACCGGCGACAGCTCGGGCGAACTCGGGCCCTACACCGTCACCATGATCGCCCGCGATCCGGACGGGAACACCGCCAGCCAGACCGTGCTGGTGAGCGTCGAGGCCGCGCCGGTGCTGGCGCCGATCGACGACGTGACCCTGGTGGGCGGCGCGGCGCTGGGCGTGATCGCCCGGGCAAGCGATGCCGACAGCCCGGCCTCGGCCCTGCGCTATGACATCGCGAGCGGGCCGGACTGGGTGTCGGTCGACAGCCGGACCGGGGCCGTCAGCGGCGACACCACGGGGCGGGTCGGCAATTTCGGCGTCGTGGTCTCGGTCACCGACGAGGGCGGGCGCAGCGACACCCAGGCCTTCGTGGTCACGGTGCTGGCCGCGCCGGTCTTTGCCCCGCTTGCGCCGATGGCGCTGGACGAGGGCGCGGACCTGGCGCTCGACATCAACGCGACCGATGCGGACACGCCGGTCGACGACCTGAGCTTCAGCATCCTCGACGGGCCGTCCTGGCTGAGCCTCGACGGCGCGGGACTGCCGCAGCTGGTCGGCGACACGACCGGGCAGGCGGGCAACCACCTGGTGACGCTGGAGGTGACCGACCGCGACGGGCTGCGCGACGAGGTCAGCTTCCTGTTGTCGGTCAACCCCGAGACGACCGACCCCGGCAGTCCCGAAACTCCCGAAACCCCCGAAACCCCGCAACTGAGCGGTCGGGGCGGGGCGGGCGAAAGCGGTGGCGGCGGTGGCGGCGCGGTCCTCGGCGGATCGAGCCTGATCAGCTTCTCGCCGCGGACCACGAACCTCAACGGCAACGGCGGCGCGGTCGCCCCGGGCGGCACCGGCACCTCGCCGATCCGGATCACCCCGGTGCCTGACGACGGCAGCGTCTATTGCCGCTACCGGATCCCGGTGCTGTTCTCGAACACCGGGGGCGTGCGGTCGATGGTGTTCGACGTGATGCTGCCGAGCGGCCCGGTCAGCCTGACCACGGTGATGCCGGGGGCGGATCTGCCCTCGGGCGTGTCGGTCAGCTCCGCGGTGCGGTTCGAGGACGGTGCGCGGATGCTGCGGGTCACGATCAGCGGCAGCAGCGACCTGCCGCTGGGCGAGATGGATCTGGTGACGCTCATCGGCCGCAGCTTCGGCGTCGGCGAGGCGGCCCGGGACTTCTCGGGGCTGGAACTTCGGCTGGTGTCGGTCAACGGCGCGGCGGTGGGCGAGGACGCCGATTACGGCCTGCGCCCCGAGACCGATCCGGCCGCGATCGGCGACCTGTGCATCGTGGACGACGGGCTGCTGGCGCAGACCACGATCGACATCTCGGTCGACGGCATGGTGGCGCGGGCCGATCTGCCCGGCCACGTGGACCCCGACGCGCTGCCGGACGGCCAGCTGTTGCTGCGCGCGGGCGGCCTTGCCGGCGCCGAGAGCGTCCTGCTCCGGCTCGGCCTGCCGTCCCAGGGCTTCCGCCCGGCATCCGTCTCGGCGACCGAAGCGGGCGGCAGCGCCCGGCTGGTCGAGGTCAGCGCGGCCGAGGTGCTGGTCGAGGTCGGCCCGGTCAGCGATGCGGTGCAGGGCCTCGTGGCGCTTGCCGCGCTGGGCTTCCTGCGCACACCGGGCACCCGGCGGACCGGAGGATTGCAGATTTTGGGAATTACCGTCGACGGCGTCGATCTGATATACGACCCTGACACCGGGCGCATCGCGGGTGATCTGACCGGCCCCCGGGCCGCTGTCGGGGACCTGTCGCTCGCGGCCCGGGAAAGCCTCGCGATCACGCTGGGCGGAGACTCGTCAACGTAAGGGTACGGTATGGCCAAGCCAGGCACACAGAACGGCAAGAAACAGGAGACGGGACCGCAGGCGGCAACCACGCCCGGGGCGGTGCCGCCCAACAAGGTCTCGTTCGACACCTCGCAGCTCAAGAGCAGCTATTGCAACGTCTGCAACGGCTCGAGCACCCGCGAGGAAGTGGTCGTCAACTTCGGCGTGAACGAGAACTGGGATCTCGGGCGCGACAAGCTCGAGGTGCATCTGCACCACCGCATCGTGATGTCGCCCCACGCGGCCAAGCGGATGCGCGACATGATGAACCGCCTGATCGAAGAGCACGAGACGCGCTACGGCAAGCTTGAAGGCTAGGGCAGGGACGGACCATGACTCTGTCCCGCGGCGCCCCATCCCCCGCCGACGCCGAGGCCGCCGAGGTCGTGGGCCTCACGGGCAGCGCCTGGGCCGCGTTCATGAACGCGGGCGGCGAGAGGGCCTTTCTGGCCACCTGGCTGGCGGTGCTGCTGGGCAAGATCCCCAACGCCGCCTTCGCGGTGGTGCTGGAGCCTGACGCCGCCACCGGGCGCCTGATGCCCGTGGCCGCGGCCCCCGACGTCCGTCGCGACCTGGCCTCGCTGCGCCCGATCACCGAGAAATGCGCCAACACGGGCCGCGCCGCCACCGCGACCGGCGAGGACGGGCTGGGCCACGTCGCCGTGCCCGTGCGGGCCAATGACGGCACGGTCACCGGGCTGGTGGTGCTGGAGCTGCGCGACGCCACCCCTGCGGGCCTGCAGGCCGCGATCCGCGAGATCCACTGGGCCTCGGGCTGGATCACCGCCCGGCACTGGGAGGGCCGCGCCGAGACCGAGGCGCAGCGGGTCGAACGGGCGGGCATCGCGCTCGACCTGCTGGCACTGGTCAACGAGCATCGCCGCCCCGAGGCCGCCGCCATGGCGCTGGTCAACGAGCTGCAGTCGATCCTGGCCTGCGACCAGGTCTCCATCGGGATGGTGCGGGGCCGGTCCAGTCCGCGTGTCCGGCTGCTTGCCATGTCCTATTCCGCCTGGTTCAAGCGCCGCTCCTCGCTGGTCGAGGGGCTGGAGAACGCCATGGACGAGGTGCTCGACCAGGGCGCCGCGGTGGCCTATCCGCCGACCGAGACGCTGGCGCGGGCGGTCTCCATCGCCCATGGCGACCACGTGCGCGGCAGCCAGACCAGCCACATCCTGTCGGTCCCGATGCAGGACGAGGCGCGGACCGTGGGCGTGCTGACCGTCGAACGGCGCGAGGGCGCGGCCTTCGACGACCGCGAATTGCGCATCGCCCAGAGCGTCGCCGCCCTGATCGGGCCGGTGCTGGAGCTCAAGCGCCGCAACCGGCGCTGGATCGGCGGCCGGCTGGTCGAGAAGCTGGGCCATGCGCTGGGCGTCGTGCTGGGCCCCCGGCGGCTCAGCTGGAAGCTGCTGGCGGTGGGCCTGATCGCGCTGGCGGTCGCGGCGGCCACGGTGCGCGGCCCGTTCCGCATCTCCGCCGAGGCGGTGCTGCGCGGCGAGGTGCAGCGGGCGGCGGTCGCGCCTTCCCAGGGCTTCATCGCCGAGGCGCCGATGCGGGCGGGCGATCCGGTGGCCGCGGGCGACCTGCTCGCGCGGCTGGACGATCGCGACCTGCGCCTGGAAGAGCTGCGCTGGACCTCCGAGATCGACCGGCTGGTGGCGCAATCGCGCTCGGCGCTGGCCGAGGGCGCGCGCGAAGAGGTCGCCTATCTCGAGGCCCAGGTGCGTCAGGCCCGCGCCCAGAAGGCGCTGGTCGACGCGCAGCTTGCCCGGACCGAGATCCGTGCGCCGTTCGACGGGCTCATCGTCTCGGGCGACCTCAGCCAGCGGCTGGGCGCACCGGTGCAGCAGGGCGAGGTCCTGTTCGAGATCGCGCCGCTCGACAGCTACCGGGTCGAGGTCTTCCTGGACGAGCGCGACCTGCGGTTCGTGACCGAAGGGATGGAGGGCCAGCTGATCCTGAAAAGCCGCCCCGATGACGGGCGCGGCTTCCGGATCACCCGGATCACCCCGGTGTCGGAGACCCGCGAAGGCGCCAACACCTTCCTTGCCGAGGCGGAGCTGACCGGCCCCATCGCCGAGCTGCGCCCCGGCATGGAAGGCAGCGCCAAGGTCGAGGCGGGCCGGGCGCTCTATGTCTGGAGCTGGACGCGGCGGCTGCGCGACTGGCTGCGGCAGACGATCTGGAACTGGCAGCCCTGACATGGCCGAGGCGTTCCTGTCGCGCATCTGGTATCGCGTATCCGGCCTGACGCCGCGCCTGCGCAGCCATGTCACCGTGCACCGCCACCGCTATCGCGGGCAGCCCTGGTATGTGCTGCAGGACCATTCCTCGGGCCGGGTGCACCGGTTCACGCCGGCGGCCTACATGGTCATGGGCCGGTTCGACGGACAGACCACCATCGACCGGATCTGGAACGATCTGGCCGAGACCTATGACGCCGACGCGCCCAGCCAGGACGAGGTGATCCAGCTGCTGGCGACCCTGCACCAGAACGACCTGATCCAGCATGCGTCCAACCCCGACGTGGCCGACCTGCTGGAGCGCTACCGCAAGAAGGCGACCGAGGTCTGGAAGCAGAACCTGTCGAACCCGGTCTCGGTGCGGGTGCCGCTCTGGGATCCCGACAGGTTCCTGACGCGGACGCTGCCCGTGGTGCGGCTTCTGACCGGCTGGTGGGGCCTGATCCTCTGGGCCGTGGTGGTCGCCTGGGGCGGTCTGGTGGGCCTGCAGAACTACGAGGCGCTGACCACCAATTTCACCGATCAGCTGTTGGGTGCCCAGAACCTGATGATCTCCATCGTCAGCTACCCGCTGCTCAAGGCGCTGCACGAGCTTGCCCACGGCTATCTGACCAAGGTGCGCGGGGGCGATGTGCGCGAGATGGGGATCATGTTCCTGGTGTTCTTCCCGGTGCCCTATGTCGATGCCTCGGCGGCGGCCGCGTTCCGCAACAAGTGGCACCGCGCCGCCGTCAGCGCCGGCGGCATCATGGTCGAGACCTTCGTGGCCGCGCTCGCCGTTCTGGTCTGGGTGGAGTTGGAGCCCGGCTTCCTGCGGGCGGTCTGCTTCAACCTCATTGCCATCGGCGGGCTGTCCACGCTGGTGGTGAACGGCAACCCGCTGCTGAAGTTTGACGGCTATTACGTCATGTCCGACCTGATCGAGAGCCCGAATTTCGGAACCAGGGCAAATCGTTACTGGGGCTATCTCATCCAGAAGCGGCTGTTCCGCGCCCGCCAGCTCAAGGCGCCCTCGGCGACCTGGGGCGAGAAGGTCTGGTTCACCCTCTACGCGCCCGCGGCCCTGGTCTACCGGCTGGTGGTGATGATCGGGATCGCGCTCTTCGTGGCCGGAAAGTATTACTTCATCGGTATCCTGATCGCGGCGTGGAGCGTGTTCAACGCGGTGGTCAAGCCGATGTTCAAGCACATCCGCCACGTGCTGACCTCTCCGTCCCTGCGCAAGGTGCGCAGCCGGGCCAAGGCCTGGACCTTCGGCGGCATGGGCCTTGTCGCGCTGATCCTGCTGGCGCTGCCCCTGCCGCTGCGGACCGATACCGAAGGCGTGGTCTGGCTGCCGGAGGCCGCCCATGTCCGCGCCCGGGCGCCGGGATTCCTGCAGGGCTTCGACGTGGCGCGGGGGGCCGAGGTCGCGGCCGGCGCCCCGCTGGCCGCGCTGGAGGCGCCCACCCAGGACGCCCGGATCGACGCCCTGCGCTGGCGCAACATCGAATACGAGCGCCGGCTGTCGGTGCTGCAGATCCGCGATCGCGGCGGCGCCGAGCTCGCCCGGCTTGAGCTGGAGGAGGCCCGCGGAGAGCTTTCGCGCGAGTTGGCGCGGGTGGCCGACATGACCGTCCGCGCCCCCCTGGCCGGCCGGTTCGAGCCGGTATCGCCCGAGGGCGACATCCTGGGCCGCTTTTTCGCCGAGGGCGACCTGATCGGCTATGTCCTGCCGCCGCGCCCCGAGGTCCTGCGCGTGGCCGTGCCGCAGGCCGACATCGCCCTGGTGCGCGAGCGGCTGCGCGGGGTCGAAGTGCGCCTGGCCGGCCGGCTGGAGCAACGGCTGCAAACGCAGGTGCTGCGCACGGTGCCCCAGGCCTCGACCACCCTGCCGAGCGCGGTGCTGGGATCTGGCGGCGGGGGGCGATTTCTGACCGCGCCCACGGACGAGAAGGGGCTGGAGACGACGGAGCCGGTGTTCCTCTATGACCTCGCGGTGCCCGACGCCCTGGCCGACACCGGCTATGGCACCCGCGTGCATGTGCGCTTCGATCTGGGGATGGAGCCCCTGGGCTTTCAGATCGGGCGGCGGGTGCGGCAGCTGTTCCTGGACCGATTCAATGCCTGACGGCGCGGGCCTCTGGGGGTTCGGGCCGGTCAAGCGGGCGCAATCGCCCTATGCCGAACGGGCCGACCCGATCGACAATGCGGTGGACCGCTGGCTGGATCGCGTGCTCGGCCAGATCGAAAGCCGGCTGCCGTTCCACCGCCGCCGGCTGCGGCGCAAGGCGGCCCGGATCGTGGCGCTGGAGCCGGACTATGCCAGGCTGAAGATGTCGGAGCTCGTGGCCCGCGCGCACGGGCTCGCCCGCGATACGCTGCGGCCCGGCAGGGCGGGCGACCTGCCGTTGATCCACCTGATGGCGGGGCTGCGGGAACTGGTGTTTCGCAAGCTGGGCAAGCGGCCCTATCCGGTGCAGATCATGGGGGCGCTGGCGCTTATGGAAGGCCGGCTGGTCGAGATGGCTACCGGCGAGGGCAAGACCCTGACGGGCATGCCCGCCGCCATCGCCGCCGCCCTGCGCGGAGAGCCGGTGCACGTGGTGACGGTCAACGATTACCTCGCCGCCCGCGATGCCGAGGAGATCCGCCCCCTGGCCAAGGCGCTCGGCCTCAGCGTGGGCGTGATCGAGACCGAGATGGACCCCTCCGCCCGCGCCGCGGCCCATGGCGCCGACCTGACGTATGTCAGCAATGCGAACGTGACCTTCGATTATCTGCGCGACCGGGTGGCGCTTGGCCAGCGACGTGGCCCGGCGCGCAAATCCCTGCGCGACATGCTGGGCGGCGGCGGCAGCGCGGCGCTGACCCTGCGCGGGCTGGGGTTCGCCATCGTGGACGAGGCCGACAGCGTGTTCATCGACGAGGCGCGGACCCCCCTGATCCTGTCGACCACCGGCGACGATGCCGCAGCCGCGGGCCGCTATGCCACCGGCCTGCGGATCGCCCGGGCGCTGGGCGAGGGGCGGCATTACACGCTCGATCAGATGGCGCGCAACGTGACGCTGACAGAGGCCGGCAAGGCCCGGATCGGGCAGGCGGCCGAGGGTCTGACCGGCCAGTGGCGGGTCAGGCTGGCGCGGGAAGAGCTGATCACCCAGGCGCTCTCGGCGCTGCATTTCTTCGAGAAGGGGCGCGATTACATCGTCGACGAGGGCGAAGTGCGCATCGTCGACGAATATTCCGGCCGGGTGATGCCGGACCGGACCTGGCAGGGCGGCCTGCACCAGATGATCGAGGCGAAGGAGGCGCTGGAGGTCACCGGGGTCAAGATCACCCTGGCCAGCATCACCTATCAGCGCTTCTTCCGCCGCTACCTGCGGCTGGCGGGGATGACCGGCACCGGGATGGAGCTCGCCGGCGAGATCCGCCAGACCTACGGGTTGACCACGGTGCGGGTGCCGCGCCACCGCCCGTTGCAACGGCTGCACGTCGGCACGCGCTTTTGTCGCGACGACGTGGCGCGCTGGAAGGCGGTGGTCGCCCGCGTGGCCCAGGTCAACGCGCGGGGGCGGCCGGTGCTGGTCGGGACCCGCTCGGTCGAAGCATCCGAGCGGCTGTCGCAGGTGCTGGACGAGGCCGGGCTGGCGCACAGGGTACTGAACGCGCGGCAAGACAGCGAAGAGGCCGCGATCGTCGCCCAGGCAGGGGCGCGCGGGGCGATCACGGTGGCCACGAACATTGCCGGCCGGGGCACCGATATCGGGCTGGGCCAGGGGGTGCGCGAGCTGGGCGGCCTGCACGTCATCCTGACTGAATTCCACGAAAGCAGCCGCATCGATCGCCAGCTCTACGGCCGGGCCGGGCGGCAGGGAGATCCTGGCACGACCGAGGCGGTGGTGTCGGTGACCGACGAGCTGTTCGTGCGTTTCGCCCCTGGCCTGCAAAAGGTCGCGGCACGGGTGCGGACGCCGTGGCTCTGCCATCTGATGCGGCTTTGGGCCCAGGCGCGGGCGGAGCGGGAACACGCGATCACGCGCCGCGAACAGGTGGAGCTCGACAAGCAGTTGGAGAAGTCCATGGCCTTCGCCGGCGTCCGAGAATGAGCCTGCGCTCGGCGGATGCCGGACCGCCCTCGGCATGCGACGGCACCATGATCCCGCCCCGGAACCTGGTCCATGGGGGGCGGTGCACCTGTATTTTCGGGGGAAAAGTGGTGGGCGACCCTGGAATCGAACCAGGCGTGGGTCTCCCCGGCGGAGTTACAGTCCGCTGCCGCACCTTGCAGCCCGTCGCCCTAAGTAGGGTGCGGGATAACGGGGGTGAAAATTCCCGTCAAGGCGATTTTCGGCGACCGGCGCAACTTGCCGGTCGGTCGGTGCCTGGTGGTGCCGGGGGAAGGCGGTGGCCGGGACCGGGGGCCGCCGGGCCGGCTGTGGCCTTGCGCCTCGGGACCCGTCAGCGCATGAGGAGGATGATGGAGGCGTTGCGATGAAAAAACCGACCTGGGTTGTGGACAAGGAACGGGCCAAGCGGGCCGCCGCGCAAGAGACCCTGTGGCTTTTCGGGCTGCATGCGGTGCGGGACGCGCTGATGAACCCGCGCCGCGAGAAGCGGCGGCTGGTGCTGACCAAGAATGCGCTGGACCGGCTGGAGGACGCGGTGGCGGCCTCGGGGATGGCGCCCGAGATCAGCGATCCGCGCAAGTTCGCAGCGCCGATCGACCCGGCCTCGGTTCACCAGGGGGCGGCGCTGGAAGTGCGGCCGATGGATTGGGGCTCGCTGGACGAGGTCTGCACGACAGGGGGCCGTGGCGCACCTCGGGTGGTGTTGCTGGACCGGGTGACGGATCCGCACAACGTGGGGGCTGTCCTGCGCTCGGCCGAGGTGTTCGGGGCGCGGGCCGTCGTGGCCGTGCAACGCCATTCGGCGCCCGAGACCGGGGCGCTGGCCAAGACCGCGAGCGGCGCGATGGAACGGCAGCCCTATCTGCGGGTCACGAACCTGGCCACGGCGATGGAGAGCCTGCGGGCGATGGGCTATCTGATCGTGGGGCTCGAGGGCGAGGCCGAGGCCGAGATCGGCACGGCGCTCGCGGGGCAGGGCGACCGGGCGATCGCCCTGGTGCTGGGCGCCGAGGGCCCCGGCCTGCGCGAAAAGACCAAGGAGACCTGCGACATACTGGTGCGGATCGGCGATCCGGGCGGATTCGGCTCTCTCAACGTTTCAAATGCGGCGGCAGTGTCCCTATATGCCTCTCGAAGCGTGTGAGAGAGGACCATGGCCGATCAGAAGATTGCGACCTGCTGCTATTGCGGCACCCGGGCGGCGCTGGTCCTGAGGGGGACGGAGCGGCACGAGCTGTCCTGTGCCAGCTGCGGGGCGCCGCTGCACGACATGAAGCGCTTGAAGGCGGTCGACCGGGAGCCCGTGCGGCGGACTGCGCCTGCGGCGACACCCCCCCGCCCGGGCCATCCGGCGCGCGGGCAGGTGTGGCGGGGCAAGAAGAAGAAATCGAAGAAGAAATCCCTCAAGGCGCGGGCCTTCGGCGAATTGTGGGATATCGTCGAGGATATCTTCGACTGAGCCCCGGGCGCTGTAACATCGGTCAGAACCGCGTCAGCCTAGTGAAATCGGCTTATCTCGGGGGCTGGGGCGGGGCATGATGCCGGCATGGACCTTGGCAGCCGGAGACCGCCGCCATGATCGACCGCCGCAGATTGCTTGCCCTCGCCGCCGCCGCTCCGGTCCTTGCGTTCTCAACCGCGGCCCGGGCGGCCGAGCCCGAGATCTTTGCCGTGGACGGGGTGGCGATCCGCGGGATCGACCCGGTCGCCTATTTCGACGGGGCGTGACCGGCGGCGACGCGATGCTGATCTGGCGCGGGGCGGAGTGGCGGTTCGCCAGCGCCCAGGCGCGGACGGCCTTCGAGATGGCGCCGGAGCGGCTGGCGCCGGCCTTCGGCGGCTATTGCGCCTACGCGGCCTCGCGCGGCTATCTCGCACCCACCATTCCCGAGGCCTGGACCGTTCACGACGGGCGGCTCTATCTCAACGCCTCGCTTCGGGCGAGGGAGCTTTGGCTGCAGGATATCCCGGGCAATATCGCGAAAGGCATGGCCAACTGGCCCGCGATCCTGGGCTGATCACGTTGTCATGAGGGGGCTTTCAACATGTCCGCTTCGGTCCCATCTACCGATGAGATGCGTGGGCCGGAACACCCGCGTACTCCAATCACTGTCCCTCGTTCCAGACCTGCGCCCTTGGCTTTCGGCCGAGGGCGCTTTTTTGTGGAGCCGTGAGAGTAGGGGAGGGGCGATATGGAGCGCGACGATCTGATACGGCGGGTCCTGCAGCGGACGAAGACCGTGGCCGTGGTCGGGTTCTCGGCCAATCCGGCGCGGCCCTCGCACGCGGTGGCCGCCTTTCTGCAATCGCTGGGCTGGCGGCTAATCCCGGTCAACCCGGGGCTCGCCGGGCAGGTCCTGCTGGGCGAGACGGTGTGGGGGCAGCTGTCCGAGGTGCCGGAGCAAGTGGACATGGTGGATGTCTTTCGCCGGTCCGAAGCCGTTGCGGAGATCGCGCGGGAGGCCCTGGCGCGATGGCCCGATCTTGCCACGCTCTGGCTGCAACTCGGGGTGCGCGATGACGCCACCGCGGAATGGGCCCGGGAGCGCGGCGTCACGGTCATCCAGGACCGCTGCCCGCGGATCGAACATGCGCGGTTGATGCTGCAGGGGGGCTAGCCGCCGGCCGGTTCCGCGCCGCCCCGGGCGGCTTTCTCGCTCAGTCCCCCGCAGGCCTCTCGCCGGGCGAGCTCCGCCTCGATGTCTTCCAGCGCCACGTCCCTTGCCGCGCACATCACCAGCAGGTGGTAGAGCGCGTCTGCCGCCTCTGAGACCAGCCGCGCCCGGTCGCCCTTGACCGCTTCGATGATCGCCTCGACGGCCTCTTCGCCGAACTTCTCGGCGCATTTCTCGGGGCCCTTCGACAGCAGGCGGGCGGTCCAGCTGCTCTCGGGGTCGGCGGACTTGCGGTCGGCGATGGTCTCGGCCAGGCGGTGCAGGCTCATGTCATCCTCATCGGTATGCCGGCGGCGGCCATGTGCGCCTTTGCCTCGGCCAGGGTGTAGGTGCCGAAGTGAAAGATCGAGGCGGCGAGGACGGCCGACGCGCCGCCGAGGGTCACTCCCTCCACCAGGTGGTCGAGCGTTCCCACCCCGCCGCTTGCGATGACGGGAATGTCGACCGCGTCGGTGATGGCGCGGGTCAGGGCCAGGTTGAACCCGGCCTTGGTGCCGTCGCGGTCCATCGAGGTCAGCAGGATCTCTCCGGCGCCCTTGCTGGCGGCGGTCACGGCGAAGTCCACCGCGTCGATGCCGGTGGGCTTGCGGCCGCCGTGGGTGAAGATCTCCCACCGGGGCGGGGTGCCGGTCGCGGGGTTCCCCGGCTCGACGGTCTTGGCGTCGATGGCGCAGACGATGCACTGGCTGCCGAAATGCAACGCGGCCTCGGTCAGCACGTCCGGATTGGCGACGGCGGCGGAGTTGAAGCTGACCTTGTCGGCGCCGGCGAGCAGCAGGTTGCGCACATCCTGCACGGTGCGGACCCCGCCGCCGATGGTCAGCGGCATGAAGCATTGCTCGGCCGTGCGGGTGGCCAGGTCGTACATCGTGCCACGGTTCTCGTGGGTGGCGTGGATGTCGAGGAAACAGAGCTCGTCCGCGCCGGCGGCGTCATAGATCCGGGCCTGTTCGACCGGGTCGCCGGCATCGCGCAGGTCGAGGAAGATCACGCCCTTGACCACGCGGCCGTCGGCCACGTCGAGGCAGGGGATGATGCGGGTCTTCAGCATGGGGGGGTCTTACGACACGCGCTTGCCCCTTGGCCAGAGGGAAGCGGGCGGGAGTTTCTTGCGGCGCGTGGGTGCGGCGGGCGGTCAGCCCCGCATCAGCGCCAGCGCCTGGGCCAGGTCGACCGCCCCGTCATAGAGCGCACGGCCCGAGATCGCGCCCGCGATCACCCCCGTCGCCTTCAGCCGCGCCAGGTCGTCCAGCGAGGACACGCCGCCCGAGGCGATCACCGGGATCGACACGGCGCGGGCCAGCGCCTCGGTCGCCTGGATGTTGGGGCCGCCCATGGCGCCGTCGCGGTCGATGTCGGTATAGATGATGGCGGCGATGCCCGCGTCCTCGAACGTGCGGGCGAGGTCGGTGACCTTGAGGGTCGTCTCCTCTGCCCAGCCCTTGGTGGCGACCAGCCCGTTGCGCGCATCGAGCCCGACGGCCACCTGTCCGGGAAAGGCCCTCGCCGCCTCGCGGACAAGTGTCGGGTTCTCGACAGCCGTCGTGCCCAGGATGACCCGGGCCAGACCCTTGTCCAGCCAACGTTCGATCGTGGCCATGTCGCGGATGCCGCCGCCCAGCTGGGCGGGCACGTCGATCGCCTTCAGGATGGCCTCGACCGGGGCGGCGTTGACCGGGGTGCCGGCGAAGGCGCCGTTCAGGTCGACGAGGTGGATCCATTCGGCCCCCGAGGCCACGAAGGCCGCGGCCTGGGCGGCGGGGTCGTCGTTGAAGACCGTCGCGGCCTCCATTTCGCCGCGCAGCAGGCGGACGGCCTGACCGTCCTTGAGGTCGATGGCGGGATACAGGATCATCTGGCACTCCGTCTTGATTTGCCGCGTTAAGGCACGGGACGGGGCGGGGGTCAACGCGCGGCGACGCTGCCCGGGCCCGGCGGGATTTCCGCAGGATGACCGGACCCCGTTAACCAAACATCAATATCGTGGCCGCTATGCTGGATCGGTCGTTTGGTTGCAGGAGGGCAGAATGCCACAGGAAGTATTGGACCGTCGTGTCCGCAGAACCCGGGCGCGACTGGCGCAGGCTGCTCAATCGGTGCTCGAGGAAGGGTGCTGGGCCGGGGCCTCGGTCCAGTCACTGTCGGATCGCGCCGATCTTGCCCGGTCGTCGTTCTACGCGCATTTCGCGGGCAAGCCCGCGCTGCTGGACCTGCTGATCGACCAGCGCCTGGCAAATGCAGAGCAGGATATCGCGGCGCTCTCGGCCCGTTCGGGACGGCTGGCGACGGTGACCTGGCTGGCATGGCACATGAAAAGTGCGCGTGCCCTCTATCGCGAAGTCCTGGGCCCCTCCGGCCAGCGGCAGCTGCGGCGCAAAATCTCCGATCGCGTGGCGGAGCTTCTGGGGGCCGAGCTGTGCGGGCGTGGGGCCGCGCCCCGGCAGGACGCCATGCGATTCGCCGCCGACGGGATTCTCGCGGTGCTGGAGGATTGGCTGCACGACCCCTCCGGCCCCCTTGCGTCGGAGCTGGAGGAGCGGCTCAACGTGCTGGTGGCGCCGGTGCTGGAAAACCGCGCCGTGGCCTGACCCGTGGCCTGAAGCTCAGGGCGTCCAGCGCAGGAAGTTGGCGATCAGGCGCAGGCCGGTCGCCTGGCTCTTCTCGGGGTGGAACTGGGTGCCGATCACGGTATCGCGGGCGACAATGGCGGTGATTTCGGCGCCGTAGTCGGCATGGGCCAGCCGGTGCGCCGGGTCGTCCACTTCCATCTGGTAGGAATGGACGAAATAGGCGTGATCGCCCGACGCGAGCCCGTCCAGCACGGGGTGAGGGCGATCCAGGACAAGATCGTTCCAGCCCATGTGCGGCACCTTGAGGCCGGGATCGGCGGGCGCGATGCGCCGGATGGCGCCGGGGATCCAGCCGAAACCGGGCGTTTGCTCGTATTCATGGCCCGTCGTGGCCAGCATCTGCATGCCGACGCAGATCCCCAGAAGCGGCCGGCCGTCGCGCATGACGGCGTCCGTCAGGGCCTCGGCCAGCCCCTCATGGGCCAGCAGCGCGGCCCTGCAGGCGGGAAAGGCCCCGTCGCCCGGCAGCACCAACCTGTCAGCGCCGCGCACCACCTCGGGATCGGCCGTCACGACGATCTCTCCGGCATCGGTCTCGGCGGCCATACGCTCGAACGCCTTCTGGGCGGAGTGCAGGTTGCCGCTGTCGAAGTCGATCAGCGCGGTGGTCACAGCGCCCCCTTGGTCGACGGGATCGCGTCCGCCTTGCGCGGATCGGGCTCCACGGCCGTGCGCAGGGCCCGCGCCACCGCCTTGAAGGCGGCCTCGGCGATGTGGTGGCTGTTGAACCCGTGCACCTGGTCGACGTGCAGGGTGATGCCGCCGTGGGTCGAGAACGCCTGGAAGAACTCGCGCACGAGCTCGGTGTCGAAGCTGCCGATCTTGGCAGAGGGCAGCGCGAGGTTGCAGATCAGGTAGGGCCGTGCGGAGAGGTCGAGGGCGCAGCGCACCTGGGCGTCGTCCATCGCCAGGGTGCAATCGCCGTAGCGGCGGATGCCGCGCTTGTCCCCCAGCGCCTCGCGCAGGGCCTGGCCAAGCGCGATGCCGGTATCCTCGACCGTGTGATGGTCGTCGATATGCAGGTCGCCACTGGCCCGTATCGTCATGTCGATCAGTGAATGGCGCGAGAGCTGGTCCAGCATGTGGTCGAAGAACCCCACGCCGGTCTGGTTGTCGTAGGCACCGGTGCCGTCGAGATCGAGCGTGACCTCGATCGTCGTCTCGGACGTCTGTCTGGAAATGGTCGCGCGTCGCATCGGCGTCTCCGGGGGTTGCGTTGCCGCGCTTATAGGCAGGCGACCCGGTCATGAAAAGCACCCCGCGCGACACGCGCCTGTCGCCGTGACTCGACGGATCGCGTCCGCGCGGTTCGCGAATGGCCACCAATGGCCGCGCTTTGGCCCCATTGTTGACGATTGCTTGGGGCATTCGGGCCTATCAGTAAAGTTTTCCGAAAATGGTGGTGTTCGACGCGCAACGACTCGAGGACTGCAGAGAATGCCGATCTACTATTTCGTAGCCAGAAACGACCCAAGCCCGGCGGCGGACGAATTGCGCGCCGGCCAGACGGTCGAGGTCAGCTCCGGGGACGTCTATTACTTCACCGACGCGGCCGACGACGACGTCACCTTCGAGAACAGGGTCGGCGGGGGCATTGACACCATCGCGATCCATTTCGACGCGGCGCCGCTCTCTGCCTACACGGTGGAGCTGAAGGCCGGCGTGACGGGCACCTTCGAGGTGGCGCCCGGGATCGACGCGAGCGGCATCGAGGTGGCCGCCCGGTATTCCTCGGGGCTCGACCTGACGGTCGGCGATGCCGGCCGGATCGGCCCGGTGAGCGGCTCCTCCGTTGGGGCCGACACGATCCTGCTGGGGCAGGATGCCACCATCGACGGCGACCTCAGTCTGGGAAGCGGGCTCGGGTCCAGCGACGTGGACCTCGGCTCCGGAAGCTCCATTCTCGGGCGCATCACCGGGGGCGGCGGCACCGACGATATCGCCCTGGGCGACAGGGTCACGGTGACCGGCGACATCAGCCTGGACAAGGGCGCCGACACGCTGACCATCGGCGACGGCGGCAGCTACGGCAAGGTCAGCCTGGGCGATGGCGCCGACACGCTGACCATCGGCAGCAACAACGTCTTCGCCAAGGGCATCGACACAGGCAACAGTCCCGATGCGGTCACCATCGGCGACGGCAACACCATCAACGGCGACCTGAGCGCGGGCGCCGGCGCGGACAGCCTGACCATCGGCGACGGGAACACGATCACCGGCGACCTGCTGGCGGGCGCCGGGGCCGATACCGTCACCATCGGCGACAATATCGTCATCGACGGCGGGATCGACGGCGGCGACGGCAACGACACCTTCGAGATCGGAGACTTCGCCAGGTTCACCGATTTCTACGGCGGCAACGGCGCGGATTACCTCAACATCGGCTTTATCGACGGCTCCGTACCGACGATCATCGACGGGGTGAGCCACGATGGCGGCGACGGCGACACGACCAACGACGACACGCTGCGGCTTGCGATCAGCCCGACGGACCGCGCCGGGTTCGAGACGATGCTGGCCAACGAGGGCTATGTCTTCGACGGCGACCAGTGGGTCGCGGACTCGGGCACGAACTATCACCTGACCTGGAACAGCGTCAGCATCCGGGACTGGGAGAACATCCAGGTCGTCTGTTTCGCGCGGGGCACCCTGATCCGCACGCCCCTGGGCGACCGGCCGATCGAGGATCTGGACAAGGGCGACCTGGTCTGCACCCGGGATGGGCGGTCGCAGCCGATCCGCTGGATCGCAAGCACGACCGTCCCGGCCCATGGCCACCTTGCGCCGATCCGATTCGAAACCGGTGCGCTCTGCAATGCCCGGCCGCTGGTGGTCTCGCCTCAGCACCGGATGCTGGTCACCGGCTGGCAGGCGGAGTTGCTTTTCGGGGCGGAGGAACTGCTCTGCCCGGCCAAGGCCCTGGTCAACGACCGCACGATCCGGGCGCGGGAGTGCGGGTTCGTCCAGTATTTCCACATGCTCTTCGACCGCCACGAGATCGTGCTGGCCGAAGGCGCACCGTCCGAAAGCTTTCACCCCGGGCTGACCGGCCTCGACAGCCTCTCCATCGCTTGCCGGGACGAGCTGTTCGAGCTTTTCCCCGAGCTCGAGGGCTCGCCGGCGGCCTATGGCGGCACGGCGCGGACCGTGTTGACCTATCGCGAAGGCCAGGTCCTGAGCGCCGCGCTGGCGTGACCTTGGCCCTGGGTGGGAAATTTGCGGGAAATCTGCGGGAAATCCGAACTGGAGCGGGTGATGAGATTCGAACTCACGACCCTTACCTTGGCAAGGTAATGCTCTACCCCTGAGCTACACCCGCATCCGTTCGGTGAGCGGGGGATATAAAGACTTGGCGCCCGCTGCAAGAGGAAAAATGCACGGTCTTGCCCGCACGCCGCGTCAAGCCTCTCTGGCCTTGGCCGGGCGCCCGCGGCCCTTGCGCTGACGCCAGAGGTTGAGCGCCTCGACCGCGCCGGCAAAGACCATGGCGGCATAGATGAAGCCGCGCTCCACGTGGAAATGGGCCCCGTCGGCGATCAGCGCCATGCCGACCATTACCAGGAAGGCCAGCGCCAGCATCTTGGTTGAGGGATGCGCCTCGACGAAGGCGGCGATCGGGGCGGCGGCGATCATCATCACGCCGATGGCCAGGACGACGGCGGCGATCATCACCTCCACATGGTCGGCGATGCCCACGGCGGTGATCACGCTGTCGAGGGAAAAGACCAGGTCCAGCAGCATGATCTGCAAGATGACGGACACGAATCCGGCAGCGATGACCTTTTCTGGCGTCGTGTGCAGGTCGTCGCCCTCGACCTCCTCGAAGATCTCGGTCGCGGCCTTGTAGATCAGGAACAGCCCGCCCGCGATCAGGATCACGTCGCGCCACGAGGCCGCCCATCCCATGAGCGTCACGAAGGGTTCGGACAGGCCGATGATCCAGGTGATCGAGAACAGCAGTGCGACGCGCAGCACCAACGCCCCGGCGAGGCCGATGACCCGCGCCCGCGCCCGCTGCTCCGGCGGCAACCGGGCGGCGGCGATCGAGATGAAGATGACGTTGTCCACGCCAAGGACGATCTCCAGAACGGTCAGCGTCAGGAAAGAGGCCCAGACGGCGGGGTCGGCGAGCAGGTCGAACATGGGGCGATCCAAAAAGGGTTACCCCGGCACATAAGCCGGGCCCGCCCCGACAAAAGGGGGCAGGGGCCTTTGACCGCAATATCGGCGGGGACGGCGGGCGCCCCCGGGGGCGCGTCAGTCCTCGAACTCGATCAGCAAGTCCTTGGCGTCGATCTGCGAGCCCGCCGAGACATGGACGGCCTTGACCGTCGCGGCGCGTTCGGCATGCAGGCCGGTTTCCATCTTCATCGCCTCGATGGTCAGCAGCAGGTCGCCTTCCTTCACCTTGGCCCCGGCCTTCGCCGCGACGGAGGCCACGACCCCGGGCATCGGCGCCCCCATGTGGGCCGGGTTGCCGAGCTCTGCCTTGGGGCGCTTGACCGTCTCGGCCGCGACCTTGCGGTTGGGCACGCGGATCGTGCGCGGCTGACCGTTGAGCTCGAAGAACACGCGGACCTCGCCCTCTTCATTGGTCTCGCCCACGGCCGAGAGCCGGATCTCCAGCGTCTTGCCGGGGTCGATCTCGGCCGCGATCTCGTCGCCCGGGGACATGCCGTAGAAAAAGGTGGAGGTGGGCAGGGTGCGGACCGGTCCATAGGTCTCGTGCCGCTTGGCATAATCGCTGAAGACCTTGGGATACATGAGATATCCGTTCAGATCCTCGTCGTCGATCTCGATCTCCAGCTCGTCCTTGATCTGGGCGCGGGTCGCTTCCAGATCGGTCGGGGGCAGCTGCTTGCCGGGGCGGGCCGTGCTGGGCTTCTCGCCTTTCAGGATCTTCTTCTGGATCGCCTTGGGCCAGCCGCCGGGGGGCTGGCCGAGGCTGCCCTTCATCATGTCGACGACCGAGTCGGGGAACGACACATCGACATCCGGATCCTCGACCTGGGCGCGGGTCAGGCCCTGCGACACCATCATCAGGGCCATGTCGCCGACCACCTTGGACGACGGCGTGACCTTCACGATATCGCCGAACATCTGGTTCACGTCGGCATAGGTCTGGGCGACCTCGTGCCATTTCTCCTCGAGCCCGAGGCTGCGCGCCTGCGCCTTGAGGTTGGTGAACTGCCCGCCGGGCATCTCGTGCAGATAGACCTCGGACGCCGGCGCCTGCTGGCCGGATTCGAAGGCCGCGTAATGGGCGCGGACGGATTCCCAATAGTTGGAAATCTCGCGGATCGCGGCGATGTCTAGCCCGGTGTCGCGGTCCTGGAACCGCAGTGCCTCGACGATCGAGCCCAGTGTGGGCTGCGAGGTGTTGCCCGACAGCGCGTCCATCGCCGCGTCCACGCAATCGACCCCCGCGGCAGAGGCCGCAACGATGGTCGCGATCGCCGCCCCGGACGTGTCATGGGTGTGGAAGTGGACCGGGATCGAGACCTCGTCCTTCAGCGCCTTCACCAGCGCCGTGGCCTGCGCCGGTTTCAGCAGGCCGGCCATGTCCTTGAGCCCGAGGACATGGGCGCCCGCGGCCTCCAGGTCCTTGGCCATGGTGACGTAGTATTTCAGGTCGTACTTCGCGCGGTCCGGGTCGAAGATGTCCCCGGTATAGCAGATCGTGCCCTCGCAGACCTTGCCGGCGTCCTGCACCGCGTCCATAGCGACGCGCATGTTCTCGACCCAGTTCAGGCTGTCGAAGACGCGGAAGACATCGACGCCCGATGTGGCCGCCTGCTTGACGAAGAACTGCACCACATTGTCGGGGTAGTTGGTGTAGCCCACGCCGTTCGAGGCGCGCAGCAGCATCTGCGTCAGGATGTTGGGCATCTTGGCCCGGATGTCGCGCAGGCGCTGCCAGGGGCATTCCTGCAGGAAGCGGTAGGCCACGTCGAAGGTCGCGCCGCCCCAGCATTCCACCGAGAACAGGCCCGACATGTTCGCCGCATAGGTCGGCGCCACGCGCACCATGTCGATCGACCGCATCCGGGTGGCCAGCAGCGACTGGTGCCCGTCGCGCATGGTGGTGTCGGTGATCAGCAGGCGTTTCTGGTCCAGCATCCACTGGGCCACGGCCTTGGGCCCGTCGGCGTCGAGGATGTCGCGGGTGCCGCGGGCCAGGTCCTTGGTTTGGGGCCTGGGCGCGACCGGCTCCTTGATGTCGTCGGCAGGGCGCACGCGGCCCTCGGTCTCGGGGTGGCCGTTGACGGTGATGTCGGCGACATAGGTCAGGATCTTGGTCGCCCGATCCCGCCGGGCCTTGAAATCGAAAAGCTCCGGCGTGGTGTCGATGAACTTGGTGGAATATTCGTTGTTGAGGAATATCGGGTGCTTCAGCAGGTTGATGACGAAATCGATGTTGGTGCTGACCCCGCGGATCCGGAATTCGCGCAGGGCGCGGTCCATCCGCTTGATCGCGGCCTCGGGCGTGGGTGCCCAGGCGGTGACCTTGGTCAGCAGGGAATCGTAGAACCGGGTGATGACGGCGCCGGAATAGGCGGTGCCGCCATCCAGCCGGATGCCCATGCCGGTGGCCGAGCGATAGGTCTGGATCCGGCCGTAATCGGGGATGAAGTTGTTGGTCGGGTCCTCGGTCGTGACCCGGCATTGCAGGGCATGGCCCGACAGCTCCACATCGTATTGAGAGGCGCAGCCCGTGGCCTCCACCAGGCTCTTGCCCTCGGCGATCAGGATCTGGGCGCGGACGATGTCGATGCCGGTGACCTCTTCGGTCACGGTGTGCTCGACCTGCACGCGGGGGTTCACCTCGATGAAGTAGAATTCGCCCGTCTCCATATCCATCAGGAACTCGACCGTGCCGGCGCATTCGTAATTCACGTGCTGGCAGATCTTCTTGCCGAGGTTGCAGATCTGTTCGCGCTGCACCTCCGACAGGTAGGGGGCCGGGGCGCGTTCCACCACTTTCTGGTTGCGGCGCTGGACCGAGCAATCCCGCTCCCACAGGTGATAGATGTTGCCCTCCTTGTCGCCGAGGATCTGGACCTCGACGTGCCGGGCGCGGATGATCATCTTTTCGAGGTAGCCCTCGCCGTTGCCGAAGGCGGCCTCGGCCTCGCGCCGGCCCTCGCGGACCTTCTCTTCCAGCTCGCCCTCGTTCTCGATCGGGCGCATCCCCCGGCCGCCGCCGCCCCAGGACGCCTTCAGCATCAAGGGATAGCCGATCTCCTTGGCCTCCGCCTTGATCGCCTTCATGTCCTCGCCCAGCACTTCGGTCGCGGGGATCACGGGCACGCCGGCCTCGATCGCCACGCGCCGGGCGCTGGCCTTGTCGCCCAGCTTGCGCATCGTGTCCGCGGTCGGGCCGATGAAGGCGATGCCGTTGTCCCAGCAGGCGTCTACGAATTCGGGGTTCTCGGACAGCAGGCCGTAGCCGGGGTGGATCGCGTCGGCGCCGCATTCCTTGGCGACGCGGATGATCTCCTCGATCGAGAGATAGGCCGCGACCGGCCCCATCCCCTCGCCGATGCGGTAGGCCTCGTCGGCCTTGAACCGGTGCAGGCCCAGCTTGTCCTCTTCGGCATAGACCGCGACGGTGCGCTTGCCCATCTCGTTGGCCGCCCGCATGACGCGGATCGCGATCTCGCCGCGATTGGCGATGAGGATCTTCTGGAACTCGGGCATCTACGGTCTCCATGTCTTCGCAGTTGCAGAATTTTGTAAGGCGGTTCCCGGGCGGGGTAAACGGCTGTTGATGCCGGACGATATCGCTAACGGAGTTTATTTCCGCATCTGCACACTTGCCCGGCGTTAACGAAATGTTAACCTCCGTTAATGGCGACAGAGATGGAACTTGCGGCGATCCTGTGTTCGCTCATCCTCGGGGGTGAGGTCGAGCAGCGCCATTATTTCGACGTCGTGGACCGACGGCATCACATCCGGGTGGATTGCGAGACGGACAGCCACGTGGTCGAGGTCGGGTTCGACGACAAGCGCTCGAGCAACGACAGCCTGCACCAGGCGCTATTTTCCGCAAACCTGACCGGCAAGCTGCCGATGATCGTGATCATCGACACCAACGGCTTTGAAGAAAACGTGCAATACCAGATCGAGACCGTGGCCCGGATGACGGGGGTGTCCTATATGACCGTGACCGAGGATTTCCTGATCCGCTGGCAGATGACAGAGCCGTTCCGGCAGAACCGCTCCACCCTGTTTCGCCAGGTGGAGACGGCCGCGGTCAACTGACTGTCGGGCCGGTCACCATTCCATCTGCGGGGTGCCGTCCGGCGCCCAGACCTGCACAAGGGCGCATTCGATGAGCCAGGGGCGGGCCTCGGCGTCGCAAATCTTGGCGGCCACGTCGATGGCGACCGCCTCTTCGGGCAGGCCGCAGAAGCTTTCGTGCCAATGGTTGCCTTGCTCGTGCTGGGCGAAGATGTCGATTGACCACCCGGCAAAGGCGCAGGCTGTCGTGACCTCGCAATCCTCGGCATAGGCCCCGCCCGCGACGCATTCCTCCATGGCGCCGTCGATCGCCGTCTCGATATCCTCCGCAAAGCGGATGCCGCTTGCTTGTTCGGGGGCCTGGACGAAGGCGACCGACTCGGCGCCGGCAGGGGCGGCAAGGAGGGTGAGGCAGGCGGCGGCAAGACGAATCATGGGGCTTCGGTTCCTTTCAGTTTCGGTGAACCTAGCCGCGAAGCCGCGGTTTGGGCGAGGAAAAACACGATCCGGGCAGGTGTCCGGAACGGATCGTGAACAGACCTTTTCTGCCGCGGCAGTCTGGGCTAGTCTCCCATCCATGAGCAGCTATTCCGAAGAAGACGCCTTCGAAGGCGCCGTTCCACTGTCGCAGCGCGCCATGGCGGCGCGGCCCGCGCCCTATCTCGACGATCTGAACCCGGCGCAGCGCCAGGCGGTCGAGGCGCTGGACGGCCCCGTCCTGATGCTTGCCGGGGCGGGGACGGGCAAGACCAAGGCGCTGACGGCGCGGATCGTCCACCTGATGTCCCAGGGCAGGGCGCGGCCGAACGAGATCCTGGCGGTGACCTTCACCAACAAGGCCGCGCGCGAAATGAAGACACGCATCGGCAGGATGCTGGGAGAGACGGTGGAGGGGATGCCCTGGCTCGGCACGTTCCATTCGATCTGCGTCAAGCTCCTGCGCCGTCATGCGGAACTTGCGGGGTTGAAGTCGAACTTCACCATCCTGGACAGCGACGACCAGGTCCGCCTGATGAAGCAGTTGATTGCGGCCGCGGACATCGACGACAAGCGCTGGCCCGCGCGGATGCTCGCCGGCATCATCGACAACTGGAAGAATCGCGCCTGGACGCCCGAGAATGTGCCCGCCGCCGAGGCGGGCGCCTTCGACCGGCGCGGGGTGGCGCTCTATCAGCAATACCAGACCCGCCTGAAGGAGCTGAACGCCGTCGATTTCGGCGATCTGCTGCTGCATGTGGTGACGATCTTCCAGAAGCACGAAGATGTTCTGGCGCAATACCAGCGGTGGTTCAAATTTGTGCTGGTGGACGAGTATCAGGACACCAACGTCGCGCAATATCTCTGGCTGAGGCTGCTGGCCGGCGGGCACAGGAACATCTGCTGCGTGGGCGACGACGACCAGTCGATCTATGGCTGGCGCGGAGCCGAGGTGGGCAATATCCTGCGGTTCGAAAAGGATTTTCCAGGCGCGACGGTCGTCCGTCTGGAACAGAACTACCGCTCGACGGCGCATATCCTGGCCGCTGCCTCGGGGGTGATCGAGGCCAACAAGGGCCGGCTGGGCAAAACACTCTACACCCAGGGCGCCGACGGCGAGAAGGTCCGCCTGATCGGCCATTGGGACGGCGAGGAGGAGGCCCGCTGGATCGGTGAGGAAATCGAGGCGATGCAGCGCGGCACCCGCGGGCTGGACGCGATGTCGCTCGATGACATGGCGATCCTGGTGCGGGCCTCGCACCAGATGCGGGCGTTCGAGGACAGGTTCCTGACCATCGGCCTGCCATACCGGGTGATCGGTGGCCCACGGTTCTACGAGCGGATGGAGGTCCGCGACGCGATGGCCTATTTCCGGCTCGCGGTGTCGCTGGACGACGACCTGGCGTTCGAGCGGATCGTGAACACGCCCAAGCGCGGGCTTGGCGACAAGGCGGTGCAGACGATCCAGAAGGCCGCCCGGTCGAACGGGCTGGGCCTGGTGGACGGGGCGCGGCTGTGCGTCTCGTCCGGGTTGATAAAGGGCAAGGGCGGCAAGGAGCTGGCGCTGCTGGTCCAGGGGCTCGACCGCTGGCACGCGCAGGTCCGCGACGAGGCCGACACCCATGTCGAACTGGCCGAGATGATCCTCGACGAGAGCGGTTATACCGGCATGTGGCAGGCCGACAAGACACCCGAGGCGCCGGGACGGCTGGAGAACCTCAAGGAACTGGTCAAGGCGCTGGAAAACTTCGACAATCTGCAGGGGTTCCTGGAACACGTCGCCCTGATCATGGACAACGAGACCGAGGAATCCGAAGCCAAGGTCTCTATCATGACGCTGCATGCGGCCAAGGGGCTGGAGTTTCCGGCGGTGTTCCTGCCGGGTTGGGAGGACGGGCTGTTCCCGTCCCAGCGCTCGATGGACGAGAGCGGGCTGAAGGGCCTCGAGGAAGAGCGGCGGCTTGCCTATGTCGGCATCACCCGGGCCGAGCGGCTGTGCACGATTTCGTTCGCCGCGAACCGGCGGGTCTATGGCCAGTGGCAATCGGCGCTGCCCTCGCGGTTCATCGACGAATTGCCCGAGACCCATGTGGACGTTCTGACGCCGCCGGGCCTGTACGGCGGTGGCTACGGGGCTGCGGGCATGGCGGCGGCCTCGCCGGTCCTGCAAGGGATGGCTGGCTCGGATCTGCACCAGAAGGCGGCCGATGCGAATGTCTACAATTCGCCGGGCTGGCGGCGGCTGCAATCACGCTCGCAGCAGCGCGGCATGGCGCAACCGCGCGAACAGCGCAACGTGACCATCGACCTGGAGGCGGTGTCGGCCTTCGCCGAGGGGGACCGGGTGTTCCACAAGAAGTTCGGCTATGGAGCGGTTCAGGGGATCGAGGGCGACAAGCTCGACATCGCCTTCGACAAGGCCGGATCGAAGAAGGTCGTGGCGCGGTTCGTGGTCGCCGCGGCCCAGGCCGACGACATACCGTTCTGAGCTCGTTCGCTGCGTGACCGGCCCGATCTGATTGAGCGCCTTCGGCGCACAGGTCTTGCCCGGCCTCCCCTGCGGGGAGCTCCGGGGCGGCGGGCGCTCAGCCTCCGGTGTGGCTCATGTGGCGGGTGACGCGGCCGTCCACCGCCTGCCGGGAATAGTCGAAATCATGGCCCCTGGGCTTGAGCGCGATTGCCGCGCGGATCGCGTCCTCGAGCGGGCCGTCCGCGTCGGAGCCGCGCAAGGGCCCGCGGAGGTCGGAATGGCCTTCCTGGCCCAGGCAGGTGTAGATCTCGCCGGTGCAGGTGATCCGCACCCGGTTGCAGCTTTCGCAGAAATTGTGGCTGAGCGGGGTGATCAGGCCGATGCGCTGTCCGGTCTCGGCCAGGCGCAGGTAGCGGGCCGGGCCTCCGGTGTCGTCGGGCAGATCCTGAAGGGTGTAGTGCCGGGCCAGTTGTGTGCGCAGGTCGTCGAGGGACCAGTATTGCCCCAGCCGGTCCTCGTTGCCGATGTCGCCCATGGGCATGACCTCGATCCAGGTCAGGTCCATCCCCCGTTCGGCGCAAAAGCGCGTCATGGGCAGCAATTCGTCCTCGTTGAAGCCCTTGAGTGCCACCGCGTTCAGCTTTACCCGCAGCCCGGCCTTCTGGGCGGCGTCGAGGCCCCGCAGCACCTGGGGCAGGCGGCCCCACCGGGTGATCCTGGCGAATTTCGCCTCGTCCAGCGTGTCGAGCGAGACATTGACCCGGCGCACCCCCGCCGCGGCGAGATCGCCCGCGAAACGTTCGAGCTGGGAGCCGTTGGTGGTGAGCGTCAGCTCTTTCAGCGCACCGCTCTCAAGATGTCGTGACATGGCCCGGAAGAAGGTCAGGATATCGCGGCGGACGAGGGGCTCTCCGCCCGTGATGCGCAGCTTTTCGACGCCCAGCCGGATGAAGGCGGAACACAGCCGGTCGAGTTCCTCGAGGGTCAGAAGCTCTTTCTTGGGCAGGAATGTCATGTTTTCGGACATGCAGTAGACGCAGCGGAAATCGCAGCGGTCTGTGACGCTGAGCCGCAGGTAGCGGATCGCGCGTTGGAACGGGTCGACGAGGGGCTTGTCCATGTCATATAGCTAGGGGCGGCCGCGGCCGGGCGCAAGGCGGCAAACCTGTTGCCTCGGCGCGACGGGGCCCCTAGGAGTGGGGCATGAGAGCCGCGATCCTGATCCTTCCGTTCGCCCTGGCCGCCTGCGAAAGCCCGTCTCTGCGCCAGATCCTGCAGCCGCGGGCCGAGCCGGTCGAGACCGGCCAGCCCCTGTCCGCCACCGGGCCGGTGGAGACGCTGGACCCGACGCCGCCACCGCCACCCCCGCCCGAGGCCCGCACCGTGGACGAATTCGACACGGCGACCGAAGAGGATCAGGCCGATGCGCTGGCCGCGCCGGCCGCCACCGGTTCGGCGCTCGGCACCACGCTGGCGACCCTCGGTTCGCCGGCGGATCCAGGGATATGGCTGAAAACGCCGCTGGTCAGCCAGACCGTGATGGGGCGCGTCGAATACCAGGGCAATTCGATCAATATCGAGCTGCGGCCCTCGGGCGCCGAGGCCGGGTCGGGCAGCCAGCTGAGCCTGTCGGCGATGCGGTTGATCGACGCGCCGCTGACCGAAATCGTGGAACTGGCGGTTTTCCGGTCCTGACACCGGAGCGCGGGTCTAGACCTTGTCCATGATCCGCATCGCTTCGCGGCGGGCGAAGGGCTTCATCGCGGCGCCGTGCGTGTCCAGAAATTCGCGCACACGGTCCGGGTCGCGCTTGGACAGCTCACGCAGCCACCAACCGACCGTCTTCTGGATGAACCAATCGGGATCCGTCACGTAGCCCGCGGCCCAGCCGAGGATTCGCTCGCGCTCGGCCAGTTCTCGGGGTTTTGCATCCCGTGTCCTGGTCCAGGGCAGGGTCATGACGAGGGCGGCGCGGCGGGTCCAGATATGCTCGGAGGCGGTCCAGGCCTCCACCGTCTCCAGCCGGGAGGGATCGGCTGCGAGCCGTTTCTGTCCGGCGATGCTGGCATGATCGGCGATGGCCCAGGCGTCGAAGTCGGGCAACCAGCCACGGATCAGGGTCCAGGCGCCGGTGTCGTCCGGGCGAATCCGTGCCTGGGTCAGCAGCTTGGCCGCGGCGATGCGGGCCTCGTGAACATTTGTCCGCCACAGGCCATCGGCCAGGGCGAGGCGGGCGTCGAGGGTGAGGTCCTTGCGCCAAGTCTTTGTCAAGGCGTCTAATTCCGGATTGGCGACGCCCAGGTAGGGACGCGCGGCCTTGTGATAGGCCGCCATCTCGGCCGCTTTCTGCGGATTGCCTCTTGCTTCGAGCGCCGCAAGGGCGTCGGCCCCGGTCATTCGACCGTGACCGATTTCGCGAGGTTGCGCGGCTGGTCGACATCCGTCCCCTTCGCGACAGCCGTATGATAGGCAAGCAATTGTGCAGGCAGCGCATAGAGGATCGGCGCAAGGAACGGGTCCACCTCGGGCAGCACGAGGCTTTCCCAAACGCCGTCGCCGGCGTCGGCCACGCCTCTCTGATCGCTGACCAGAAGGATCCTGCCGCCGCGGGCCATCACCTCGTGCATGTTGCTGACCGTCTTGTCGAAAAGCGCGTCCCGCGGCGCCATGACGATGACGGGAACATGTTCGTCGATCAGCGCAATGGGGCCATGCTTGAGCTCTCCTGACGCGTAAGCTTCGGCGTGTATATAGCTGATTTCCTTCATCTTCAGTGCCCCCTCAAGCGCCAGGGGATACATCGCCCCGCGCCCCAGGAACAGCACGTCGCGGGCCTCGGAGAGCTTGCGCGACAGGGCGCTGGCGGGCTCTTCCGTGGCGAGCGCATGGTTCATCAGACCGGGCAGCGCCCGCAGGGCGACAAGCCGTTCGGCCAGATCGGCGTCGGACAGGTGTCCGCGATCCTGCGCCGCTTTGAGGGCGAGGATCAGAAGGACAACCAGCTGACATGTAAAGGCTTTGGTCGAGGCAACGCCGATTTCCGTTCCGGCGTGGATCGGCAGGACGAGGTCGCTTTCCCGCGCGATGGAACTTTCGGTCACGTTCACCACCGCCGCGACGGAGGCCGCCTTGCCCTTGCAGAAGCGCAGCGCGGCCAGGGTGTCGGCGGTCTCGCCCGATTGCGAGACGAAGAGGGCGACGGTCCGGTCGGGAATGGGCGGTTCGCGGTATCGGAACTCCGAGGCCACGTCGATGTCGACCGGCAAGCGCGCCAGCGACTCGAACCAGTATTTCGCCGTCATGCAGGCATAATAGGCGGTGCCGCAGGCCACGAGGCTCATCCGGTCGAGGGTCCGGAAATCGAGGCCGGGCTCGGGCAGGGCGATGCCGCTTTCAGTGAGATAGGCGTCGAGAGCGTTTGTGATCACAGTCGGCTGCTCGGCGATCTCCTTGGCCATGAAGTGCTTGTAACCGGCCTTGTCGACCATCGCCGCGTCGATCTGGATGATCCGTGTGGGGCGTTCGACCAGGGCGCCCGCCGCGTCGCGGATCTCTATCTTCTGGCGTGTGATCACGGCCCAGTCGCCTTCGTCGAGATAGGTGATCCGATCGGTCATCGGCGCGAGGGCAATCGCGTCGGAACCGACGTAAACCTCGGTCTCGTCGTGCCCGATCGCGAGTGGAGAGCCCTTGCGCGCGACGATCATCAGGTCATCCTCGCCCTCGAACAGGAAGGCCAGCGCGTAGGCCCCTTCGAGCCGCGCCAGCGTCCGCTCGGCGGCGTCGCGCGGCGACAGCCCCTGAGAGAGGTGAAATTCGGTCAGAAGGGCGACGGTCTCGGTGTCGGTGTCGGTCTCGTGGGCCATGCCACTGGCTGAAAGCTCGGCCCTAAGATCACGGAAATTCTCGATTATTCCATTGTGGACGACAGCCACGCGACCGGCCCTGTGGGGATGTGCGTTGCCGATGGTGGGGGCGCCGTGGGTGGCCCAGCGGGTGTGGCCGATGCCGGCCTTGCCCCGCAGCGGGTCGTGGACAAGCGCGTCCGACAGGTTCGCAAGCTTGCCCACGGCCCGGCGCCGGGCGAGCTGACCTTGGTTGACGGTCGCGATGCCCGCGCTGTCGTAGCCGCGGTATTCAAGCCGGCGCAGCGCCTCGACAAGGAAGGGCGCGGCCTCGTGGGCGCCCAGCACTCCGACTATGCCGCACATTTCAGCCTCCTGTCCGTTTTCGGGCGCGCAACGTCTCCATCAAGCGTCGTGCGAGCCCGGGTTTGTTGACCTGCTTGGATCGCGCCAGGGCCAGGTCGCCCGCCGGCACATCGCTTGTGATCACAGATCCGCTGGCCGTCATCGCGTCGGCCCCCACGGTGACCGGCGCGACGAGCATGGTGTTGGACCCGATGAAGGCCCCGGCGCCGATCTTGGTGCGGTGTTTGAAAACGCCGTCGTAATTGCAGGTGATCGTTCCCGCACCGATGTTCGTTTTCGGACCGATGTCCGCGTCGCCGATATAGCTGAGGTGATTGACCTTGGCGCCCTCGGCGATCTGGGCGTTCTTGACCTCGACGAAATTGCCGATCCGCACATTCTCGGCGAGCTCCGCGCCGGGGCGCAGGCGGGCGTAGGGCCCGACCACGCCGCCGCGGCTGACGTGGCAACCCTCGAGATGCGAGAAGGCCCGGATCGTGGCGCCCGATTCCACAGTGACCCCGGGGCCGAAGACCACGTTTGGCTCCACCAGGGTCTCGCGCCCGATGACCGTGTCGAACGCCAGAAAGACCGTCTCGGGGGCGGTCATGGTCACGCCCTCGGCCATCATCCCGGTCCGGGCGCCGGCCTGGAACGCGGCCTCGGCGGCGGCGAGGTCGGCGCGGGTGTTGACGCCCAGCGTCTCGGCCTCGTCGCAGCGCACCACGGTCGCTGTCAGGCCCTGGGCGCGGGCCAGGGCGGGCACGTCGGTGAGGTAGTATTCGCCGGAGACATTGTCGTTGGACAGATCCCCGACGAGGGACAGAAGCGTCTGGGCATCGGCGCAAAGAAGGCCGGAATTGCAAAGGGTTATGTCGCGTTCTTCAGGGCTCGCATCCTTCCATTCGACAATCCGGATCAGGCTGTCGCCCTCGGTCAACAAGCGGCCGTAGCGGGCCGGGTCGGCGGCCTCGAACCCCAGCACGACGATGTCGTGCTCGGCTCGCGCCCGGGTCATGGCCGCGAGCGTTTCGGGCCGCAGCAGGGGCGTGTCGCCGTAGAGGACCACGGCGTCGCCGGCGAAATCCGCCAATGCCTCGCGGGCCTGGGCGACGGCATGGCCGGTGCCGAGCTGCTCGGCCTGGATCACGACCTGCGCGTCCGGCACCCAGTCGGCGGCGGCCGCACCGACCGCCTCGGCGCCGTGGCCCGCGACCACGACCACGCGCTCGGGTTCCAGCGTCATGCCGGACCGAAGCGCATGGGCCAGAAGCGGTGCGCCCGCGATCTCGTGCAGGACCTTCTGCCGGTCGGAGTTCATCCGGCTGCCGAGTCCCGCCGCCAGAAGGATCAATGCCGTTGCCATGCTGCCTCGCGTTGTCTTGTTACCGCCCTTCTAACCGGACGGGGGGGCATCGCAAGCGGGCAGGCTTTCACAAACCGTGTCGTGTCGTTACAGCGGGCCCATGAAAAGCGTCATCTTCGATCTCGACGGCACACTGGCCGATACCAGCGCGGACCTGATCGCCGCCGCCAATCACTGCTTTCGCGGGCTGGGCCTGGGCGATCTGCTCGATCCCGTGGCCGACGCGGCGACGGCGTTTCATGGCGGGCGGGCGATGCTCCAGCTTGGGTTCTCGCGGGTCGAGGGCCCGGACGCGGTGGAGATTGACCGGCAATATCCCGTGCTGCTGAAGGCCTACGGCGCCGACATCTGCGTGCACACGCGGCTCTATCCCGGGGCGATCGCGGCGGTCGAGCGCCTGCGTGGCGCGGGCTACGCGGTGGGCGTCTGCACCAACAAACCCGAGGGGCTGGCCGAGCGATTGTTGCAGGTCCTGGGCATTCGCGACGCCTTCGGAGCCCTCGTCGGCGCCGATACGCTGCCGGTGCGCAAGCCCGACCCGGCCCCGCTGCGCGAGACGGTGCGGCGGCTGGGCGCCGATCCCGCCCGGACCTGCCTGATCGGCGACACCGATACCGACCGCAAGACGGCGGCCGCGGCGGGGGTGCCCTGCGTCCTTGTCACCTTCGGCCCCACCGGCGACGCCGTGCTCGCGTTGAACCCCGAGGCCAGCATCGGCCATTTCGACGATCTGGCGGGCGTTGTTGACGCACTCGCCCTCTGAGGTGTTGACCGGCCCCGGCGCACCGCTCATCAAGGCGCCATGACAAACGGTCCAGAGCGCTTCACCGGCAGCTTTACCCAGCAGGAGCCGATCCCCGAAGAGGGCATCGCGGCGGCCGTAGAGGTCATGCGCAGCGGCCGGCTGCACCGCTACAACACCGCCCCCGGCGAAGTGGGCGAAGTGGCGCTGCTGGAACAGGAATTCGCGGCGATGACGGGGGCGAAATACTGCCTTGCAGTGGCCTCGGGCGGGGCGGCGATGACCACCGCGCTTCGGGCGGCGGGCGTGCGGCCGGGCGATCCGGTGCTGACCAACGCCTTCACCCTGGCGCCGGTGCCGGGCGCGATCGCCGCGGTGGGCGCGGTGCCGCTCTATGTCGAGGTGACCGAGGGGCTGGTGATCGACCTGGGCGATCTGGAAACCCGGCTGGGGCAGGCTTCGGTCCTGCTGCTCAGCCACATGCGGGGCCATATCTGCGACATGGACCGGCTGATGGCGCTATGTACGCGGGCCGGGGTGCTGGTGATCGAGGATTGCGCCCACACCATGGGGGCCAACTGGAACGGCGTGCCCTCTGGACGCCATGGCGTCATGGGCTGTTTTTCGACCCAGACCTACAAGCACATCAACTCGGGCGAGGGCGGGTTCCTCATCTCGGACGACGACGAGATGATGGCGCGGGCGATCATCGGCTCGGGCAGCTACATGCTGTATGGCCGGCACCTGGCCGCCCCGCCCGCCGCGGTTTTCGAGGACCTTCGGTTCGAGGTGCCCAATGTTTCGTCCCGCATGGACAACCTGCGCGCGGCGCTGCTGCGCCCGCAACTGCGCAAGATCGAGACCCAGGCGAAGCGCTGGAACGCCCGTCATGCCGTCGTCGAAGAGGGCTTGCGCGCGACACCGGGCCTGAGCCTTGTCGAGCGGCCCGCGCAGGAGGGCTATGTCGCCTCGTCCTTCCAGTTCCTGCTGACGGGCTGGGCCGAGGAGGACGTCCGTTCGGTGCTGTCGCGCTGTGCCGCGCGGGGGGTGGAGCTGAAATGGTTCGGCAACGCCGATCCGGTGGCTTTCACCTCGCGCTACGATTCGTGGCGCTACGCCCCGGTGCCGGAGCTGCCGCGCACGGACCGGGTGCTGGCCGGGCTGCTGGATCTTCGACTTCCGCTGACCTTCAGCCTTGAGGATTGTGCGATGATCGCGCGGATCATTCGTCAGGAAGTTTCGATTGTCTGGCAGGCCCGGGCGGGGTCGTCGCGGCCCGGCGCGATGGGCTAGGCCCGGGGTCGGTTTCGGGCGCGACCCGATCAAGGATCAGCAGCGGCGCGACGCCGAGCAATCCTTCGTTCCAGGCGCGGGCATGGTCCTTTGTCCAGGTGGGGCCGTGCCAGAGGGACAGCGCATGGACCAGGGTCCTGACGATGGTTCGGCGCATGCGGGGCGGCATTCTTGCGCTTCGATCGGCCAGCCCTGCGTCCTGCGCCATCGGGGCGGCGCCGTCGGGATCGCGCAGGTTGGCCAGCGCGTGGGCCAGCGCATGGCCAAGCATGTTGGTCTGCTCGCTCATCTGGTGCGGCAGGACCCCGTGCAGCTGCGGGCTCGCGTCGAACAGCGCCTCGTAGTAATCCGAAGCGAGCCAGATCACCTTGTCGCCCACACGCGACAGGCTGTCCGCCACAAGCTCGGCCTGCGGTCTGGCGCGCAGGGGGATTTTCGACGTGATCGACCTGGCGGGCATTTCATGCTTCATCCCGAGACGCTACGGGCAATGAGTTAAGCGATGGTGAACCTGTATGCAGGTTCCGAGCTGTTTGCCGCGACGTTAGGTGTCAGCGGCGTCTTGTTGACCGCGCCGGGGCAGGGGGGTAAGCGGGAAAGGACATGTCTTTCGGCCCCCAAGGAGAGTTTACCGATGGAAGAGTTTCTGAGGGAATACCTGCCCATCGTGGTTTTTCTGGGTCTGGCGATCGTGCTGGGCCTTGTCTTCATCCTCGCGGCGGCCCTCGTCGCGGTGCGAAACCCCGACCCCGAGAAAGTCTCGGCCTACGAATGCGGGTTCAACGCCTTCGACGATGCGCGGATGAAATTCGACGTGCGGTTCTACCTGGTCTCGATCCTTTTCATCATCTTCGACCTGGAGGTCGCGTTCCTGTTCCCCTGGGCGGTCGCGTTCCAGGACGTCTCGATGGTGGGATTCTGGTCGATGATGGTGTTCCTGGGCGTGCTGACCATCGGCTTCGCCTATGAATGGAAAAAGGGTGCGCTGGAGTGGGAGTGACGCCCCGAGCGTAGCCTGACCGACAGTCCGGGCTGGCAAATGGCAGGACACTCCTGCGCCAACCCGTGGCCACAAGGCCTCGCCGCGCGCCCCATGCGCCATGTGCGCCCGGTGCGCCCGGTGCACAAAGGATCAGCCGGACCGGTCCGAACCCCCGGATCCGCAGGGACCCATGGCCGCAGTCGGGCCGCTTGCCGTTGACCCCGCGCACCGGTCGGCTTAGATCCGATCCAAGTTCAGAAACCCGAGGAAGGGAGCCCTCGATGGGAGTCGCCACCGGAAATACTGCAGGACCTGATCGCGACGTCGCGACGCAGTCTCTCAACCGGGAACTTCAGGACAAGGGGTTTCTCGTAACCTCCTCCGCCGACATCATCAACTGGGCCCGCACCGGCTCGCTTCACTGGATGACGTTCGGGCTGGCGTGCTGCGCGGTCGAGATGATGCACACCTCGATGCCGCGTTACGACCTTGAACGCTTCGGCACCGCGCCGCGCGCCAGCCCGCGCCAGTCCGACCTGATGATCGTCGCGGGCACGCTGACCAACAAGATGGCGCCGGCCCTGCGGAAGGTCTACGACCAGATGCCTGAACCGCGCTACGTGATCTCGATGGGGTCCTGCGCCAACGGCGGCGGCTATTATCACTACAGCTACTCGGTGGTGCGCGGCTGTGACCGGATCGTGCCGGTGGATGTCTACGTGCCGGGCTGCCCGCCCACGGCCGAGGCGCTGCTCTACGGCATCCTCCAGCTGCAGCGCAAGATGCGCCGGACGGGCACCATTGTCCGATAGACGCCCCCGCCGACAGCGCCCGGAAGAAAGGAAGCGACATGCTTGATGAACAGATCGAAGCGCTGGAGGAACTGGGCGCACATCTGGAGCTGAAGCGCTCCGACTGCGTGGCCGGCTGGTCGGTGGCCCTGGGCGAGCTGACGATGGACGTGGCACTCGCGAACCTGTCGGGCTTCGTCGAATTCCTCAAGACCGACGCGACCTGCAAGTTCTCCAGCCTCGTGGACATCACCGCGGTGGATTACCCCGGCCGGGCCAAGCGGTTCGACGTGGTCTACCACTTCCTGTCGATGTACCAGAACCAGCGCATCCGCCTGCGGGTCGCGGTCCGCGAAGAGGACATGGTGCCCTCGATCGCGACGATCCACCCCAGCGCCAACTGGTTCGAGCGCGAGATCTTCGACATGTTCGGCATCCTGTTCTCGGGCCACCCGGACCTGCGGCGCCTGCTGACCGATTACGGCTTTCGCGGCCACCCGTTGCGCAAGGATTTTCCGACCACCGGCTATACCGAGGTGCGCTACGACGAAGAGCAGAAGCGCGTCGTCTACGAGCCGGTCAACCTGGTGCAGGAATACCGCCAGTTCGACTTCATGTCGCCATGGGAGGGGGCCGAGTACATCCTTCCCGGCGACGAAAAGAAAGAGGGCGCCAAATGATGGATGCCGCAGCCATGACGGCGGCAGAGGCCGTCAGCGCACAGGCCCGGGCCTATTGCGAGGCCGTCCATCAAGCCAACCCCGAGGCGTTCGATCACATGTGTCACCCGTCCTTCATGATGACGGCGGTGGCGGGATCGGGCCATCCGGTGTTCTGGGACAAGGAGGCCTACATGCGCCGCGTGGCCGGCCGCGACCCCCAGATCGGCCCCGCCTCCTTCGAGATCCTGCAGGTCGACGCGGCCGCCGACACGGCCCATGTCAAGCTCTGGGTGGACGTCCCGCCGCAGCGGTTCGAGGATTACCTCGGCTTCTTCCTCATCGAGGGGGAATGGAAACTGATCACGAAACTGTTCCGGACCATCGACGGTCCGGCGCTGGAAGGGTGAATAGACCATGATGGACGGCACCAAAGGTTTCGAAGACGCCCAGACGGGCGAACAGAAGATCCGCAATTTCAACATCAACTTCGGCCCGCAGCACCCGGCCGCCCACGGCGTTCTGCGCCTTGTGCTCGAGCTTGACGGCGAGATCGTGGAACGCTGCGATCCCCACATCGGCCTGCTGCACCGTGGCACGGAAAAGCTGATGGAAAGCCGGACCTACCTGCAGAACCTGCCCTATTTCGATCGGCTCGATTACGTCGCCCCGATGAACCAGGAACACGCCTGGTGCCTGGCGATCGAGCGGCTGACCGGCACCGAGGTCCCGCGCCGCGCCAGCCTGATCCGGGTGCTGTTCTGCGAGATCGGCCGGGTGCTGAACCACCTGCTCAACGTGACGACGCAGGCCATGGACGTGGGTGCGCTGACCCCGCCGCTCTGGGGGTTCGAGGAGCGCGAGAAGCTTATGATCTTCTACGAGCGGGCCTGCGGGGCGCGGCTTCACGCCGCCTATTTCCGGCCCGGCGGCGTGCACCAGGACCTGACGCCCGAGCTGATCGAGGACATCGACGCCTGGGCGGTCGAATTTCCCAAGCTGCTTGACGACATCGACGGGCTGCTGACCGAGAACCGCATCTTCAAGCAGCGCAACGTGGACATCGGCGTGATTTCGGAGCAGGAGATCCTCGATTGGGGCTTCTCGGGCGTGATGGTCCGGGGCTCTGGCCTCGCCTGGGATCTGCGCCGGGCGCAGCCCTACGAATGCTATGACGAGTTCGATTTCCAGATCCCCGTCGGCAAGAACGGCGATTGCTTCGACCGCTACCTCGTCCGCATGGAAGAGATGCGCCAGTCGACCAACATCATCCGCCAGGCCTGCGAGAAATTGCGCAACGAGCCCGGCGAGGTCCTGTCGCGGGGCAAGATCACGCCGCCGTCCCGAACGGACATGAAGACCTCGATGGAGGCTCTGATCCACCACTTCAAGCTTTATACTGAAGGGTTCCACGTTCCTGCGGGCGAGATCTACGTCGCGGTCGAGGCGCCCAAGGGTGAGTTCGGCGTCTACCTGGTGGCCGACGGCACCAATCGGCCCTACCGCGCCAAGCTGCGGGCGCCAGGCTTCCTGCACCTGCAATCCATGGACCACGTCTGCAAGGGCCACCAGCTGGCCGACGTCGCGGCCATCATCGGCACGCTGGATATCGTCTTCGGCGAAGTCGACAGATGATCAGCATCGTCGGGGTCTCGGTCCTGTTCCTTGCGGCCGGTGGGCCATTGCACACGCTTCCGGCCGCGGTGGCCTTCGGGCCGCTGCTGGGGCTCGCCGCTTTCTGAAGGCTTTCCCGCGGGCGTCGTCCCGCTGTCCCGTCCCACCCGGCGCCGCCATGCGCCGGAGGCCCGTCCGCGGGAGGCCTGTGCGCGGGAGGTCCAGGCACCAAGGCAGGCTGGCCTGTTGCGCGGTGGCCCTGCTACACTCGCAACCGTATGAGGCGATTTGCGATTCTGGAAAGGTGCGGACATGCGGACATGGGCTTTGTGCGTGGGCTTCGCGCTGATGTCGGGGGCGGCCTCGGGGCAGGATTTTGGCCCTGACGGCACCCGGATGGATCTTCGGCATATTGCCGGGGACCGCGCCGTGGTGAGCGACCTGCAGGGAACCTCCTACGTGTGCGAATTCCGGATCGACAACGCCGCCGCGGTGATCACCGGTTGTGCGCCGCTGCGCCATGTGTCGCGCGCCGCGCTGGCCGCCGCCGCGGAGGAACGCGAGGCCCTGATCGTCGCGCTGAGCAACCTGCCGCCTATGGTCGCGACGGTGGCCGTCTCCGGGGCGCTGCGCGACATGGGCTGTGCGCTGCGCCTGGGCGACATGGACGACCAGGAGCTTCTGACCCTGCTGACCGTCGCCGCCGCGCCCCATCTCGGCTTCGATCCCGCGATCGTGGACGAGGAGATCGTCGAGGCGGTCCGCCCCGCGATCGACGAGGCGGGCGACATCCTGGTCGACCAGGGGCGCCTGGTGATCAACGAGCGGCTCAAGGTCGCGACGCTGACGGATTGCCCATGAGGCTGGCCGCCGCCCTGGCACTGCTGGCGGCCCCGGTCGCGGCCCAGGCCCTCGACCCGGCCGCCCCGGTCGAGATCACGGGCGTCCTGGACCCGACCCGGGTGGTGGTCCGCAACAGCGGGCGGGATTTCGTCTGTGACCTCGACGTCACCGACGAGGCGGCCGAGCTGGCCCGCTGCCGGGCCGTGACCGTCGCCGCGGCGCCGGCGGATCAGACCGAGGGGCTCGCCCGGTCCGAGGCCGCCAGCCTGCTGGCCGGCATGTCCGATCGCGGGTGGGAGCAGCTTGTGCGCCAGGTGATGGCTGGCAGCGGTTGCCGCCTGGCGATGACCGGCGGGCAGAGCCAGGTCGTCACCCTCCTGTCCGAGGCGATGGGCATCTCGGAGGGCGACCTCGCGCCGGTGCGCGACAGGCTCTTTGTCCGGGCCGACCGGGCGATCGTCACCCTGACCTCGACCGGCGCGATCCGGGTCGAAGGAGGCGCATTGATACTGGAGGAGTGCCAATGAGACGGCCCCTGTTCCCTGTTCTGGCATGCGCCCTGGCGCTGTCGGCCTGTGCCGCGCCCGCGCCGCCCCCCGTGCTGCCCGCCGGGGTGACCGAGGCCGACCTCGGCGTCTTTCGCGCCGCCGTGGTCGAGGCGGGGTGCCGGGTCACCAACGACACCGAGGCGGCCGTCGTGGAGGCCCGCACCGACCTGGACCCGGCCCGCCTGCGCGGCGTGGTCGAATATCTCGGCCGCACCGGAGAGCTGGTGGACGCGGGCCCCGGCGGCTTTGCCCTGCGGACCGGGCCCTGCGGCTGACCCGGGCGGGCTGCAGACCTCAGGGGCCGGCGAGGGGCGGCATCATTGCGAAGTTTCGGCGTTGCCGGCGGCGCCCGGCGCCCGGGCGCGGCGGGTTGACCGGTTGACCCCCCGCGCAGGCGGCGCTACGCCAAGCAAAAGCGGGCCGTTTCGTGCGCCTGCGCCGATCATTCGGAGCCCATAGCCCATGCTGAGACGCCTGCACCAGTCGCAACCAGGAAGCTTTGCCTTCACCCCGGACAACCAGGCCTGGGCCGAAGCGCAGATCACCAAGTATCCCCAGGGCCGCCAGGCCTCGGCGATCATTCCGCTGTTGTGGCGGGCGCAGGAACAGGAAGGCTGGCTGTCGAAACCGGCGATCGAGCATGTGTGCGAGATGCTGGGCATGGCCTATATCCGCGGCCTCGAGGTCGCGACCTTCTATTTCATGTTCCAGTTGCAGCCGGTCGGGTCGGTCGCGAATGTTCAGATCTGCGGGACGACCTCCTGCATGATCTGCGGCGCCGAGGACCTGGTTGCGGTCTGCCGGGACAAGATCGCGGATGCTCCCCACGCGCTGTCGGCGGACGGCAAGTTCTCCTGGGAAGAGGTCGAGTGCCTGGGCGCCTGCGCCAACGCGCCGATGGCCCAGATCGGCAAGGATTATTACGAGGACCTGACGGCCGAAAAACTGGCCTGGATCCTTGACGAGATGGCGGCGGGCCGCGTGCCGACGCCGGGTCCGCAAAATGGCCGCTATGCTGCCGAACCGGCATCGGGGCTGACCTCGCTGACCGCATGGGAGGCGGACCGCCTGCCGCAGAACGCGAGCGTCGCGCTCGCCTCCGAGCTTGGCGACACGATCAAGCGCATCGACGGCAGCGAAGTGCCCCTTCGCGCGCCCTGGGGCGACGCGGGCGGCACGCCGGCAGGCGCCGCCGCCGCCCGGCGCGATGACCTGATGGGCCCGTCGGGCCCGACCGGCGCGCAAGGCGGACGGTCCCCGGCCGAGAGCCCGAGCCCGCGCGACAAGGGCGAGGCCAGCGACAAGGTCTCCGAAGCCTCGGGCGAGGCGCCCGACGTGGATGCCGTCGCCAAGCCCTCGACCGGTGAGGTGGCTGAGGTCGAGCCCGAGACCCTGGACGCGCCGCGCGGCGGGCAGGCCGATGACCTCAAGCGGATCAAGGGGGTCGGCCCACAGCTGGAGGGCCTGCTGAACGAGATGGGTTTCTACCATTTCGCGCAGATCGCCGCCTGGGGTCCGGGCGAGATCGCCTGGGTCGACGCCCGGCTCAAGTTCAAGGGCCGGATCGAGCGCGACGACTGGGTCGCGCAGGCGACGGAATTCGCTGGCGAAAGCTGATCCGGACCGGGGCGGGGCGCCCGTCGCGCCGCTTTCGGAGTGCCGGAAAGGTCGCAGGATTGGGGCCTTGCGACGGAAACGGTGTTCAGACGCTGCAAAATGGCTATGGTTCAGGGGATTCTCGCGTCCGAGAGCGCGGTCTTGCGGGATCTAGGACAATAGGGAGTGCTGCAGATGACAGAGCATAGCGACCAGTTGAAGTGCCAGGCCGGCTGTTGGGGGCTTGGCGCGGTGGCCGGTTTCGCCGCGACGGCGATCATGATCGTGCTTGGCGACGTATCGGCAACCGGGTCGATCTTTGTCGGCATCGTGACGGTTCTGGCCGTCGGCCTTTTCCTCAGCCTTGTGCTGTGCACGGCGTTGAGCGGCCCCGCCGTCGCGCCCACCGTTCCCAAACGTGCGGCCGCCCCGGCCCCGCGGCCGGCGAGCACCGCGCCCGCCGCGAGTGCTGCGCCGGCCGCAAGCCCTGCGCCCGCCGCCCCGGCCCCCACGCCGGAGCCCGCCCCGGCCCCGGCTCCGACTTCGACGCCCGCGCCCGCGGCAGAGGCAGAGGCAGAGGCACCCGCAGCCGGTGACGCGGCAAAGCCCGCGACGCTTTCGGCGGCCCGCGACGGTGGCCCGGACGACCTCAAGCTGATCAAGGGCGTGGGGCCGAAGCTCGAGTCGCTTCTGCATTCCATGGGGTTCTATCACTTCGACCAGGTCGCCGGCTGGACCGCCTCCGAGGTGGCCTGGGTCGACGAGAACCTGGAAGGGTTCAAGGGCCGCGTGACCCGCGACGGCTGGGTCTCCCAGGCCAAGATCCTCGCGGCCGGCGGCGAGACCGAGTTCTCCGCCAAGTCCAAATAGGGCAGGGCCCCTCTGCGGGCCGATGGTCCGAGCGCCTTTGCGCCGTTCGGTGCGGGGACGGATATGCTGCGGTGCAAAATATCTTGCTGCGCTGCGGCATTTGAGGCATGGATTGGGCAAGGGCCGCGCGTCCAGCGTCGGCTCGCCCCATGAGACCCACCCGACTGGAGGTGTGACATGACCATGACCCAATCCCCCGTTTCCATGTATTCCGGCTTTCTGCCCGCCGGTGCCGCCATGAGCGTTGCTGCACCCATGATGCAGGGCATGGCCGCGGCCTTCGCCTTTCAGGGTTACGCCTGGCGCATGGCGATGGCCGGCCCGCTGATGATGATTCGCGGCAGCGGCATGACCGCGACCCCGTTTGCCCCGTTCCTGCCCAAGACCGCCCCGGATGCGAAGGTGCAAGACCCGGCCGCGATCGACGCCTTCGCCGAGCAGGCCGTGGAGGCCGTCGCCGCGATGAAGGCGCGCGTGGCCGAAATCGAGGCGTCGCTGCCCAAGCCGGAGGCTGCCGCGGCCGAAACCGCTCAGGCCTCGGAGGCAGCCCCCAAAGTCGATGCCGCTCCCCCCGCGGTCGAAGCGGAAGCGCCTGCGGCCGAAGCCAAAGCGCCCGAGATGGTTGCCGAGACCAAGTCGGAGACGCTCGCACCGGCCCCCGCGCCCGAGGCCAAGACGCCCGCCGTCGCCCCCGAGGTCGAGACACCCGCACCGGCCGCTGGGCCCGAGGCCCGGAAACCCGCCGCCGCCCCCGCACCGATGGCCGAAGCGCCCAAGGACAATGCCCCCGCACCCGCCGCCGAAACCAGGGCGGAGAGCCCAGTGCCGGCCGCCGCCCGCAAGGACGCATCCGAAGGCACCGCCACCATGGCGCCGGTCCGCCCGCCCGCGCTCGACGCACCCCGCGGGACGTCCGACGACCTGACCATGTTGCCCGGCGTCGGCACGAAGCTGGCCGAAAAGCTCGCCGGCTTCGGCATCTACCATTTCGACCAGATCGCCGCCTGGAGCGACGCCGAAGTGGCCTGGATGGACGAGAACCTCGGCGGTCCCGCGGGCCGGGTGACCCGCGGCCGCTGGGTCGCCGCCGCGGCCGCGCTTTCCGGGCCCGACGGATCGGCTTGAGCCCCGCGCCGAGCCCTGACATGCTCGTCGCCGGCCCCATCACCGGCGCCGAGCGCCCCAGCGAGACGACATGAGCACCGATCCGGATAGACAGATCGCCCGTCAGGGCCGCCAGGCCGCCCTCGCCATCGCGGGCGGCGGCCTGCTCGCGATCCTGGCGCCGGTCATCACCCGGCTCGCCGGTCTCGCCCCCCGGTTCGAAATGCTGTTCTATCTCGCGGCGATGGGTGCGTTCATTTGGGCACTGGTTGTCACCTACGGTATCTGGCAAAAGACCCGAAACCGATAGGCCAAAGCTGCGGGAGACCCGACATGCTCAAGGACGAAGATCGCATCTTCACGAATATCTACGGGATGCACGACCGCACCCTCGCCGGCGCCAAGGCGCGTGGCCATTGGGACGGCACCGCCGATCTGATCAAGAAGGGCAAGGACTGGATCGTCGACGAGATGAAAGCCTCCGGTCTGCGCGGCCGCGGCGGCGCGGGCTTTCCCACCGGCCTGAAATGGTCGTTCATGCCCAAGGAATCCGACGGCCGCCCCGCCTATCTGGTGGTCAACGCCGACGAATCCGAACCCGGCACCTGCAAGGACCGCGAGATCATGCGCCACGATCCGCACACGCTGGTCGAGGGCTGCCTGATCGCCTCCTTCGCGATGCAGGCCCATGCCTGCTACATCTACATCCGGGGCGAATACATCCGCGAGAAAGAGGCGCTTCAGGCCGCCATCGACGAGGCCTATGACGCGGGGCTGATCGGCAAGAACGCCGCCGGGTCGGGCTGGGATTTCGACCTCTACCTGCACCACGGCGCCGGCGCCTATATCTGCGGCGAGGAAACCGCGCTTCTGGAAAGCCTCGAAGGCAAGAAGGGCATGCCGCGGATGAAGCCGCCGTTCCCGGCAGGTGCGGGCCTTTACGGCTGCCCCACCACCGTGAACAACGTCGAATCCATCGCCGTCGTGCCCACCATCCTGCGCCGCGGCGCCTCGTGGTTCGCGGGCTTCGGCCGCGAGCGGAACGCGGGCACCAAGCTTTTCGCGGTCTCGGGCCATGTGAACACCCCCTGCGTGGTCGAAGAGGCCATGTCGATCTCGTTCGAAGAGCTGATCGAGACCCATTGCGGCGGCATTCGCGGCGGCTGGTCGAACCTCAAGGCGGTGATTCCCGGCGGCTCTTCGGTTCCCTGCGTGCGCGGCGAGAACATGAAGGACGCGATCATGGATTTCGACTACCTGCGCGGTGAGCTGGGCTCCGGCCTCGGCACCGCGGCGGTGATCGTGATGGATCAGTCCACCGATATCATCAAGGCGATCTGGCGGCTGTCGAAATTCTACAAGCACGAAAGCTGCGGTCAGTGCACGCCCTGCCGCGAAGGCACGGGCTGGATGATGCGCGTCATGGACCGGCTGGTGAAGGGCGAGGCGGAGGTCGAGGAGATCGACATGCTGTTCGAGGTCACCAAGCAGGTCGAGGGCCACACGATCTGTGCGCTCGGCGACGCGGCGGCCTGGCCGATCCAGGGCCTGATCAAGAACTTCCGCGACGAGATCGAGGACCGTATCAAGGCCCAGAAATCCGGCCGCAGCGGGGCCATTGCGGCGGAGTGACGGGGCGCATCTCGGGGGCTGTCTGGACGGTTCTGCTTGCCCCGGGGCACCGAGGCTGCAGGTCTGACCCACGCAATATGCCACGTAATATGCAATGTCCGGGGAGATCTCGATGCGCCAGGCTATGTCCGCCGCCTTGACCTGCGTGGTCTTGCTGGCCGTCGCCCTGCCTGTTGTGGCGCAGGGCCGGCCGCTCGAAGCCTTCATCCGGGTGCTGCCTGACACCGGTGGCCGGGGGTTCGAGTTCCGGTTGCGCAACGTCACCGAGCAGAACCCGGCCCAGGCCCTGGCGGATCAGAATGCCGCGACATGGTGCGCTGATTATTTCGGACCGGACACCTACGAATGGACCGGCGAGCCCCTGATCAGAAGCGACGGCAAGTGGTGGGACCGCAGCGGGCTCTGCCTGGAGTGACGGCACCTCGGCCGTCGCGCGGTTCGCGCCGTGCGGCAGATGCGGAACCTTGTGAGACGGGGCCGCAAGTGAGACACTCGATCTCGACGTCTGCGCTGCGCGACGGGCCCACACCGGCGCCAAGCCGACAACCGGAGACCAGAGATCATGCGCCTGCTACCCATATTTCTCATCGGCCTCGCACTGCCGGCACTGGCGCAGGACGCCGTGGTCCGCCTCGAACGCAGTGAAGGCCCGGCAGAGATCGGCGAAATGCGGATCTACCTCACCGACGGCACCCACCTGACCAAGACCATCGAAACCCGCACTGTCACCGTGATCGTGCGCCCGCTGAACGGGACAGAGGTCACGGCCACCGCCGCCGAGAAAGTGCGCGCCGAGGCGCTGACCTGCCCCTGGGGCACCGCCAGCGACGTGCGCGAGGCGCATGAAGGGTCGGCCTGGTCGTTTGTCTTCGAGTGCAGCCGCCCCCTCGACTGACCCTGCGCCCGCCCGGCACCGCCGCTCCCCGAAAACCGGCAAGAATCAGCCCTGATAGCCGCCTGCACCCGCCCGCTATTGAATAGCGGCCGGCGCTGGCCGATGTCTGCCGCAGCCTCATACCGGAGACCGACATGCGCCCCCTACCGATCTTCTTCGCCGCCCTCACGCTCTGCGCCGGCAAGGGCCTGGCCAACCCGCCCCTCTCCGAGGTCCCCGTCGTCCGCGAGGGGCTGATCGCCGTCGCCCTGGCCTATGAGATCGGCGACAAGTGCCGCGACCTCGACGCCCGGTTGTTCCGCGGCATCGCCTTTCTCGAACGGCTCCGCGGCGAGGCGCGCCGGCTGGGCTATTCCAACGACGAGATCGATGCCTTCATCGACGACGACGCCGCCTCCGACCGGCTGGAGGCCGAAGCCCGCGCCCGGCTTCGTGCCATGGGTGCCGTCGAAGGCCGGGGAGAGACCTATTGCGCGGTCGGCCGGGCCGAGATCCAGCGCGGCTCGCAGGTGGGCCAGCTCCTGCGCTGATCCTTCATTGCCTGCCATATCCTCGGGGGGGCGCACATCGTGCGCGGGGGGCAGACAGCCCCCCTCCGCCGCGCGGATCCGGGCGGCGCCGCTGCCGTTCGGGCGCTGCCGCAAATCAGGGCACAGGGCCGCCGGACCGGTCGTCCGGGCCCCCCCGCGTCGATTTTTCGCCCGTCCCCGTGGCCAGAGCCCACTGGCATCGCAGCGCGACCCGTTATAAGACGCGGTAAATGCCGCTCCCTTGGCCCGAGGCACGGGCCAGCGACCGGGCGCGGTGCGAGACTGAAGCGAAGGGCCCACCCTCATGTCCGACTTGCGCAAGATCGTCATCGACGGAAAAGAAGTGGAAGTGCCGGGGGCCATGACCCTCATCCAGGCCTGCGAAGAGGCCGGCATCGAGATCCCCCGGTTCTGCTACCACGAACGCCTCACCATCGCCGGCAATTGCCGGATGTGCCTGGTGGAGGTCGTGGGCGGCCCGCCGAAACCCGCCGCCTCCTGCGCGATGCAGGTCAAGGACCTGCGCCCCGGCCCCGAAGGCCAGCCGCCGGTGGTCAAGACCAACAGCCCCATGGTCAAGAAGGCCCGCGAGGGGGTGATGGAGTTCCTGCTCATCAACCATCCGCTGGACTGCCCGATCTGCGATCAGGGCGGCGAATGCGACCTGCAGGACCAGGCCATGGCCTACGGCGTCGACTTCAGCCGCTACCGCGAGCCCAAGCGCGCGACCGAGGACCTGGATCTCGGCCCGCTGGTCGAGACGCACATGACGCGGTGCATCTCCTGCACCCGCTGCGTGCGCTTCACCACCGAGGTCGCGGGCATCACCCAGATGGGCCAGACCGGCCGCGGCGAGGATGCCGAGATCACCTCGTATCTCAACGAGACGCTGCATTCGAACATGCAGGGCAACATCATCGACCTCTGCCCGGTCGGCGCCCTCGTCTCGCGCCCCTATGCCTTCACCGCGCGCCCCTGGGAGCTGACCAAGACCGAGACGGTCGACGTGATGGATGCGCTCGGCTCCTCGATCCGGGTCGACACCAAGGGCCGCGAAGTCATGCGGATCCTGCCGCGCAACCACGACGGCGTGAACGAGGAGTGGATCAGCGACAAGACCCGCTTCGTCTGGGACGGCCTGCGCCGCCAGCGCCTCGACCGGCCCTATGTGCGCGAGAAGGGCAAGCTGCGCCCGGCCACCTGGCCCGAGGCGCTGACGGCCGCCGCCGACGCCCTGAAGGGCGCGAAGAAGGTCGCGGGCCTCGTCGGGGACCTGGTGCCGGTCGAAGCCGCCTATGCGCTGAAAACCCTGGTCCAGTCCTTCGGCGGCGCCGTCGAGTGCCGCACCGACGGGGCCAAGCTGCCCGCCGGCAATCGCTTCGGCTATGTCGGCGACGCGACGATCGAGGATGTCGATTCGGCAAAGATGATCTTGTTGATCGGGACCAACCCGCGCCACGAGGCGCCGGTCCTCAATTCCCGCATCCGCAAGGCCTGGCTGCGCGGCGCCCATGTGGCGCGGATCGGCCAGCCTGACGACCTGACCTTCGACGTGTCCGACATTGGCACCGGGCGCGACGCGCTCAAGTGGCTGTCCGAGCAGGACCATTCCGACAAGGCCGACGTGCCCGGCGTGATGGTGATCGGGCAGGGGGCACTGACCGGCGACGACGGCGCGGCCGTTCTGGCGCTGGCGCTCAAGACCGCCCGCGCCGCGGGCTCCAAGGTCATGATCCTGCATTCCGCCATCGCCCGGGTCGGTGCCATGGACGTGGGCGCGGTCACCGAGGGCGGCGTCACGGCCGCGCTCGACGGGGCCGACGTGGTCTACAACCTCGGCGCCGACGAGATCGAGATCGCCGACGGCCCCTTCGTGATCTACCAGGGCAGCCACGGGGACCGGGGTGCGCACCGCGCCGACGTGATCCTGCCCGCCGCCGCCTATACCGAGGAAAACGGCCTTTTCGTGAACACCGAAGGTCGGCCGCAACTGGCGCTGCGGGCCTCCTTCGCGCCGGGCGAGGCCAAGGAGAACTGGGCGATCCTGCGGGCCCTCTCGGCCGAGGCGGGCCACCAGCTTCCCTTCGATTCGCTGGCGCAGCTGCGCCAGGCCATGGTCGCGGAGGTGCCGCACCTGGCCGAGGTCGACGCGGTGCCCGAGAACGCGCCCTCCGAGGGCGAGGCCGGTGCGGTGGGCGACGGGCCGTTCACCTCCGCCGTTGCGGATTTCTACCTGACAAACCCGATTGCGCGGGCCTCGGCGCTGATGGCAGAGCTTTCGGCCAACGCAAAGGCCCGGGGCGAGGCCAAGATCGCGGCGGAGTGAGCCGGGTGCGGCTCGGCCCCTTCCCCCTGTCGGGTCTGCGGCGGCTTGCCGCAGCCGTGATCGCCGGGGCGGCCGGGGCCGCGCTGGCCGGCTGCGCAGCCGCGCCCGACGACCGGGAAACCGGCGTTTCCATCACCCGCGACAGGTCGGACCTGGCCTATGACGGCGTTCATACGCGGCTTCTGGACGATGACCTGGTGAACTTTCGCGTGGCGATGCGCGGGGCCTCCGGTCCGGTGGACGTCTCGCTCTATGCCGAATGCGCCGCCGCGCAATATACGCTGATCCGAGGCTATTCATACGCGCGGCATGTCCGCACGAACGTTGCCGAAGAGGGTGGAATCTGGCAGGCGGATGCTGTTTACACCATCTCGGCGGCCCTGCCGCAGGGCCTGCAAACAATCGATGCCGAGTTTACGGTTGATACCTGCAACCGCGCTGGCGTGCCGACGGTCTGAGTGACCGGACGCTGAGGGAAGGGACGTATGGTCGAGTTCTTCACAACCACCAACCTCGGGATCGTGCTTCTGGTCCTTGGTCAATGCCTGCTTGTGCTGGTGCCCATCCTCGTGAGCCTCGCGTTCCTGATGTACGGCGACCGCAAGGTCTGGGCCGCCGTGCAGATGCGCCGCGGTCCCAACGTGGTCGGCCCCTGGGGGCTGCTGCAATCCTTCGCGGATTTCCTGAAATACATCGTCAAGGAAATCGTCGTGCCGGCGGGCGCGGACAAGACGGTGTTCTTCCTCGCCCCGATGATCGCCTTCATCGTGCCGATCATCGCCTGGGCGGTGATCCCGTTCAACGACGGCTGGGTGCTGGCCGATGTCAACGTGGCCGTGCTCTACATCTTCGCGATCTCGTCGCTGGAGGTTTACGGCGTGATCATGGGTGGCTGGGCGTCGAACTCCAAATACCCGTTCCTCGGCTCGCTCCGGTCTGCCGCGCAGATGATCTCCTACGAGGTCTCCATCGGCCTGATCATCATCGGCGTCATCATCTCCACCGGCTCGCTGAACCTCAGCGACATCGTGCGCGCCCAGGACGGCAGCTACGGCTTCCTGAACTGGTACTGGCTGCCGCATTTCCCGATGATGTTCCTGTTCTTCATCTCGGCGCTGGCCGAGACCAACCGCCCGCCCTTCGACCTTCCGGAGGCCGAATCGGAGCTGGTGGCGGGCTACCAGGTGGAATATTCCTCGACCCCCTTCCTGCTCTTCATGATCGGAGAGCTGATGGCCGTGGTGCTGATGTGCGCTCTGGTGTCGCTGTTCTTCCTGGGCGGCTGGCTGTCGCCGATCCCGGGCCTGCCCGACGGCGTGCTGTGGATGGCCGGCAAGATGCTGTTCGTGTTCTTCATCTTTGCGATGGTGAAGGCGATTACCCCGCGCTACCGCTACGACCAGCTGATGCGACTGGGCTGGAAGGTCTTCCTGCCGATGTCGCTCGCCTGGGTCGTGCTGGTGTCGTTTCTCGCGAAATTCGAAGTGTTCGGCGGCTTCTGGGCCCGCTGGGCGATTGGAGGCTGACGTGACGCAGATCGACTACACCCGCGCCGCGAAATATTTCCTGCTGCAGGATTTCTTTCAGGGCTTCAAACTGGGGATGAAATATTTCTTCCGTCCCAAGCCGACGCTCAACTACCCCCACGAGAAAGGGCCGCTGAGTCCGCGGTTCCGGGGCGAACACGCCCTGCGCCGCTATCCCAACGGCGAGGAACGCTGCATCGCCTGCAAGCTCTGCGAGGCGATCTGCCCGGCGCAGGCGATTACGATCGATGCCGAGCCGCGCGACGACGGCAGCCGCCGCACGACGCGCTACGACATCGACATGACGAAATGCATCTACTGCGGCTTCTGCGAGGAGGCCTGCCCGGTGGATGCCATCGTCGAGGGGCCGAACTTCGAGTTTTCGACCGAGACCCGCGAAGAGCTCTATTACGACAAGGCCAAGCTGCTGGAGAACGGCGACCGCTGGGAAGCCGAGATCGCCCGCAACCTCGAGATGGACGCGCCCTACAGATGACACCTGCCGCCCCCGACACCAGGGCCGACGCCGGCCCCGACGCCGCCCCGCCGGGGGCGGCGGGCGGTGTGTCGCGCCCGGCCGTGCCGTCGGAGGCAGGTCGACAACGCAACGGAGGCCGCCGGTGACCGATCCCAAGAACCCGTTCGAGGCGATGATGAAAGCCGGCCAGGACTGGGCCAAGGCGCTCAACCCGGCGCTGGAATCCTTCACGCCCAAGGGGTTCGAGCAGATGTGGCCGACCATGCCCGCCGAGGTGATGGAGACGTTCCTAGGCAAGACCTTCAACCCCGAGGGGCTGGACGCCAAGACACGGCTTCTGTTGACGCTGATGGGGTTGACGATCATGGGCGCACAGGCTGAAAGCCAGCTGCGCCTGACCGTGCGCCACGCCATCCAGGCGGGGGCCACGAAACAGGAGATTGCCGAGACAATCGCGTCGGCCGCGATGTTCGGCGGTGTGCCGGCCATGACCAAGGCGATGGAACTCGCCAACGAGGCCATGGGACAGGATAAGGACGAGGAACAATGACCCCAGCCGTCATCGCCTTCTACATCTTCGCGGTGTCCACCGTGACCGGGGGCCTCTTCACCGTGATCAGCCGGAACCCTGTGCATTCGGTGCTGTGGCTGATTCTCGCGTTCCTGTCCTCGGCGGGGCTGTTCATCCTGCTGGGCGCGGAATTCGTCGCGATGCTGCTGATCATCGTCTACGTGGGCGCGGTCGCGGTGCTGTTCCTGTTCGTCGTGATGATGCTCGATGTCGACTTCGCCGAGCTGAAGGCGGAGATGGCCCGCTACATGCCGCTCGCGCTGCTGATGGGGGTGATCATCCTGATGCAACTGGCGCTGGCCTTCGGCGTCTGGACCTACGGCGAGGGCTCGGCCGAGCGCCTCGTCGCGCCGGTCGAGGGCGGCATCCAGAACACCCAGGGGTTGGGCCTGCTGCTTTATGATCGCTACATCCTGCTGTTCCAGCTGGCGGGTCTGATCCTGCTGGTGGCGATGATCGGCGCGATCGTCCTGACCCTGCGCCACCGGGTCGGGGTCAAGCGGCAGGACATCCTCGCCCAGATCTACCGCGATCCGGCCAAGGCGATGGAGCTTCACGACGTGAAGCCGGGCCAGGGCCTGTGAGAACGATCCGCGCCATAGCATTGCTTGCCGCGGCCGCCGGCCCGGTGCTGGCCGACACCGCGCCCGCCGATTGCGTGCCGCTGGTCGATGCCGCCGAGATGAGCGAGGCGCCGCTCGATCTCGGCCAGGGCTTCGTGGCGCAGCATTACTTCGAAGGGGCGGCCCCGCAGGTGCCCGACGCCTTCGTGCTGTTCACCGAATGCGAGAGCGGCGTCCGCCTGATCGCGGCGATGCCGCGGCTGCCGGACGGCTCGCGGCGCACGGCCGCCGACATCATCGGCGTCATGCAGGACGCCCTCGCCGCCGAACGGATGGTCGGCGGACAGGAGCTGGCCTCGGTGCTGACAAGCTACGGCGCGCCCGCGCAGCTGCGCGCCTCGACGACCGAGACCTGCAGCTGCGACGCATTCTACCCCGGTCTTCAGGGCGACAAGACGCCCTGGGAGCCCGCGGAATGACCGAGACGACACAAGCGACCCGCAGCCCGGCCCGCGCCGGACGAGGGCCGACCGGAACAATCGGCAAACCATAAGGCCGAGGGGACGAGGGACATGATCGGAATTGAACACTACCTGACGGTGGCCGCCGCGCTGTTCGTCATCGGGATCTTCGGGCTCTTTCTGAACCGCAAGAACGTCATCATCCTGTTGATGTCGATCGAGCTGATGCTGCTCGCGGTGAACATCAACCTGGTGGCCTTCTCGTCCTTTCTGGGCGATCTGGTGGGGCAGGTCTTCACCCTCTTCGTGCTGACGGTCGCCGCGGCCGAGGCCGCCATCGGCCTTGCGATCCTGGTGTGTTTCTTCCGCAACCGCGGGACCATCGACGTCGAAGACGTCAACGTGATGAAAGGCTGAAGGCATGGAGCAGATCATCCTCTTTGCACCACTGGTCGGCAGCCTTCTCGCGGGGTTCGGCTGGCGTTTCCTGACGGTGCGCGGCGCGCAGTGGATCTCTACCGGCCTGCTGTTCATCGCCTGCTTCTTCTCGTGGATCGTGTTCCTGACCTTCGACGGGGTGACCGAGAACATCCAGATCATGCGCTGGATCGAGAGCGGCTCGCTCGCGACCGACTGGGCGATCCGGATGGACCGGCTGACCGCGACGATGCTGATCGTGATCACGACGGTCTCGGCGCTCGTGCACCTCTATTCCTTCGGCTACATGGCCCATGACGACAACTTCCGCGAGGGCGAGCAATACCGCGCCCGGTTCTTCGCCTACCTGTCGTTCTTCACCTTCGCGATGCTGATGCTGGTGACCGCCGACAACCTGGTGCAGATGTTCTTCGGCTGGGAGGGCGTGGGCCTCGCCTCCTACCTGCTGATCGGCTTCTACTACCGCAAGCCCTCGGCCAATGCCGCGGCGATCAAGGCCTTCGTGGTCAACCGGGTGGGCGATTTCGGCTTTGCCCTGGGCATCTTCGCGCTGTTCTTCCTGACGGATTCGATCCGGTTCGACGACATCTTCGCCGCCGCCCCCGAGATCGCCGAGACCCAGCTGACCTTCCTCTGGACTTCCTGGAACGCGGCCGAACTGGTGGCCTTCCTGCTGTTCGTGGGGGCCATGGGCAAATCGGCCCAGCTGTTCCTGCACACCTGGCTGCCGGACGCGATGGAGGGCCCGACGCCGGTGTCGGCGCTGATCCACGCGGCGACCATGGTCACGGCCGGCGTGTTCCTGGTCTGCCGGATGTCGCCGATCATGGAATTCGCGCCCTCCGCCACGGCCTTCATCACCTTCATCGGCGCCTCGACGGCCTTTTTCGCCGCGACCGTCGGCCTGGTGCAGACCGACATCAAGCGCGTCATCGCCTATTCGACCTGTTCGCAGCTGGGCTACATGTTCGTGGCTGCGGGCGTGGGCGTCTACTCGGTCGCGATGTTCCACCTGCTGACCCACGCCTTCTTCAAGGCGATGCTGTTCCTCGGCGCGGGCTCGGTCATCCACGGGATGCACCACGAGCAGGACATGCGGAATTACGGCGGGCTGCGCAAGAAACTGCCCTACACGTTCTGGGCGATGCTGATCGGCACGCTCGCGATCACCGGCGTGGGCATCCCGCTGACCCATATCGGCTTCGCCGGCTTCCTGTCGAAGGACGCCGTGATCGAGAGCGCCTGGGCCGGGGGCACCAGCTACAGCTTCTGGATGCTGGTGATCGCCGCGGCGATGACGAGCTTCTATTCCTGGCGGCTGATGTTCCTGACCTTCTGGGGCACGCCGCGCGGGGACAAGCACACCCATGACCACGCCCATGAGAGCCCGACCGTCATGCTGATCCCGCTTGGCGTGCTCAGCCTCGGCGCGGTCTTCGCCGGGATGGTCTGGTACGGCGCGTTCTTTGGCGAGCACGAGCGGGTGAACCAGTTCTTCGGGATCCCGTCGGCCCATGCCGAGGCCGCCGCCGACCACGGCGACGCTGCGCCGGCCGAGGATCACGGCGCCGCCGCCGAAGGCGAAGCCGCCGCCGAGGGCGACGCTGCCGGCGATCACGCCGAGGCGGCGATGGTCGCCCTGCCGGGGCAGGGGGCGATCTACATCTCGCCGGACAACCACGTGATGGATGAGGCGCACCACGCGCCGACCTGGGTCAAGATCTCGCCCTTCATCGCGATGCTTCTGGGCCTGGGCCTTGCCTACCAGATGTATATCCGCCGTCCCGACTGGCCCGAGAAACTGGCCGAAAACCAGCGCCCGCTCTACGAATTCCTGCTGAACAAGTGGTATTTCGACGAGATCTACAACGCGGTCTTCATCAAGCCCGCGATGGGCCTGGGCCGGTTGCTGTGGAAACGCGGCGACGGCAACGTCATCGACGGCGGCATCAACGGGCTGGCGATGGGGATCATCCCGTTCTTCACCCGGACCCTGGGCCGCGCCCAGTCCGGCTATCTGTTCACCTACGCCTTCGCCATGGTCCTCGGGATCGCGATCCTGCTGACCTGGATGACGCTGTTCGGGGGGGCCGAGTAATGGGCAACCTGCTCTCACTCACCACGTTCTTTCCGCTGCTGGGCGCGATCATCCTGGCGCTGTTCCTGCGCGGCAATGACGAGGCCGCGCAATCCAACGCCAAATGGGTGGCGCTGGCGACCACGGCGGCGACCTTCATCATCTCGCTGTTCATCCTGTTCGGCTTCGACGCGTCCGACACCGGCTTTCAGTTCGTCGAGGATCGCGAGTGGCTTCTGGGCATGAACTACCGGATGGGGGTGGACGGCATCTCGGTCCTGTTCATCATGCTCACGACGTTCCTCATGCCGCTGGTCATCGCGTCGTGCTGGCATGTCAGCCACCGGGTCAAGGAATACATGATCGCGTTCCTGCTGCTGGAAACGCTGATGCTGGGCGTGTTCATGGCGCTGGACCTGATCCTGTTCTACCTGTTCTTCGAGGCCGGGCTGATCCCGATGTTCCTGATCATCGGGATCTGGGGCGGCAAGAACCGGATCTACGCCTCGTTCAAGTTCTTCCTCTATACCTTCCTCGGGTCGGTGCTGATGCTGGTCGCCATGGTGGGCATGTTCACCGAGGCCGGCACGACCTGCATCGCGGCCTGCGGCCCCGACATCGTCGGGCTGATGGATTTCACCTTCGCGTCCGAGACCTTCCCGCTGCTGGGCTTCCAGGTCGTGGGCGGGATGCAGACGCTGTTGTGGCTGGCGTTCTTCGCCTCCTTCGCGGTGAAGATGCCGATGTGGCCGGTGCACACCTGGCTGCCCGACGCGCACGTCCAGGCGCCCACCGCGGGCTCGGTCGTGCTGGCGGCGATCCTGCTCAAGATGGGCGGCTACGGCTTTCTGCGCTTCAGCCTGCCGATGTTCCCGGTCGCCTCCGACATCCTGGCGCCGCTGGTGCTGTGGATGTCGGCCATCGCCATCGTCTACACCTCGCTTGTGGCGCTGGTGCAGGAGGACATGAAGAAGCTCATCGCCTACTCGTCGGTTGCCCACATGGGCTATGTCACCATGGGCATCTTCGCGATGAACCAGCAGGGCATCGACGGGGCGATCTTCCAGATGATCAGCCACGGCTTCGTCTCTGGTGCGCTGTTCCTCTGCGTGGGCGTGATCTACGACCGGATGCACACCCGCGACATCGACGCCTACGGCGGCCTGGTGAACCGGATGCCGGCCTACGCGCTGATCTTCATGCTGTTCACCATGGCCAACGTGGGCCTGCCGGGCACCTCCGGCTTCGTGGGCGAGTTCCTGACGCTCATGGGCATCTTCCAGGTCAACACCTGGGTCGCGCTGGTCGCCACCTCGGGGGTGATCCTGTCGGCCGCCTATGCGCTGTGGCTCTATCGCCGGGTCGTCATGGGCGACCTGATCAAGGAAAGCCTCAAATCCATCACCGACATGACCGGCCGCGAGCGCGCGATCTTTGCGCCGCTGGTCGTCATGACGATCCTGCTGGGCGTCTACCCCAGCCTTGCCACCGACATCATCGGCCCCAGCGTCGAGAACCTCATAACCGGGGTCGAGACCGCGCAGGCCGCCTATGAGCCTGCCACGCTCATCGCCGAAGCCACGGAGTAACCCGAGATGATTTCTGCGGATATTCAGGTTGTCCTGCCAGAGCTGCTGCTCTCGGTCTTTGCGATGATCGCCCTGATCGGGGCCGTCTACACCGGCAAGGACGGCGTCGCGGGCCTTCTCGTCTGGATCACGGCGGCGGTCTTCGTCGCGCTGGCCCTCTGGATCGGCTACGCCCCCGCCGAGACGCGGGTGGCCTTCGACGGCTCTTTCGTCGACGACGGCTTCGCGCGGTTCTCCAAGGTGGTGATCCTGCTGTCGGCCGCCGCGGTTCTGGTCATGAGCAAGGAATACATGGAGCGCCGCGACCTTTTGCGCTTCGAATACCCGGTGCTGGTCAGCCTCTCGGTGGTGGGCATGATGGTGATGGTCTCGGCAGGCGATCTGATCGTGCTCTACATGGGGCTGGAGCTGCAGTCGCTCGCGCTCTATGTCATGGCCTCGCTGCGCCGCGACAGCATCAAGTCGACCGAGGCCGGCCTGAAATACTTCGTCCTCGGGGCGCTGTCCTCGGGCCTGCTGCTTTATGGCGCCTCGCTGACCTATGGCTTTGCCGGAACGACGCTGTTCTCGGGGATCATCGACGCCGCCTCCGACGATGTGCCTCTGGGTCTGCTCTTCGGCCTGGTGTTCATGTCCGCGGGTTTCGCCTTCAAGGTCTCGGCCGCGCCCTTCCACATGTGGACCCCGGACGTCTACGAGGGCTCGCCCACGCCGATCACCGCTTTCTTCGCCACGGCCCCCAAGATGGCGGCCATGGGCCTCTTCGCCCGGGTGATGCACGATGCCTTCGGCGGCGTCGTCGGCGACTGGCAGCAGATCGTGGCCTTCCTCGCCGTCGTGTCGATGTTTCTCGGCGCGATCGCGGCGATCGGGCAGCGCAACATCAAGCGCCTGATGGCCTATTCCTCGATCACCCACATGGGCTTCGCGCTGATGGGGCTGGCCGCGGGCACGGCCTTCGGGGTGCAGGCCATGCTGGTCTACATGACGATCTACGTCGCGATGAACATCGGTACCTTCGCCTTCATCCTGTCGATGGAAAAGGACGGCCGTCCGGTCACGGACATCGACGCCCTGCAGATGTATTCCGCGAAAGAGCCGCTGAAGGCGGTGGCCCTGCTGGTGCTGATGTTCAGCCTTGCCGGGGTGCCGCCGCTGGTGGGCTTCTTCGGCAAGTTCTACGTCCTGCGCGCGGCCTATGACGCCGGGCTCGGGTGGCTCGCCGTGGCGGGGGTGATCGCCTCGGTGATCGCGGCGTTCTATTATCTGCGGATCGTGTACTACATGTATTTCGGAGAGGAGCGCGAGGCGCTGGACGGGGCAACAAACCCCGTGCTCTGGGGCTTTCTCGTGGCCTCGGCCTTCGTCATGACCTTCGGGGTCATCAACCTCTTCGGTATTGAACCGCTGGCGGCCGCCGCGGCTCAGACGCTTGTCAACTGACGCGCAGGATCGGGGCCTCTGGCCCCAGGGGTATGACCGGCTGATCCTCGCGGAGACGGCCAGCACCATGGCGGAGGCCGCGGAGCGGTCCCGCACGCTTGACCGGCCCACCTGGATCATGGCCCGCCGCCAGACCGCGGCGCACGGGCGCAGGGGGCGGCGATGGTCGGGCGGGACGGGCAATTTCGCCGCCACGCTTGTGTTCAAGCCCGAGTGCACCCCGGCCGAGGCCGCCCGCCGGTCCTTTCTCGCCGCCAATGCCCTGTTCGAGACCCTGGCGATCTACATCGACCGCGACGCGCTGGCGTTGAAATGGCCCAACGACGTGCTGCTGAACGGGGGCAAGGTCGCCGGCATCCTGCTCGAGACCACGGGGAGGGGGCCTTATGTCGACTGGCTCTCCATCGGCCTTGGCGTGAACCTTGCCGAGGCGCCGCCCGACCGGCCCGAGATGGATTTCCGCCCGGTCAGCCTCAAGGAGCAGGGGGGCGAGGCCGTCGATCCGGAAGCGTTTCTCGACGTGCTCGCCTCGAACTACGCGACGCAGGAGGCGATCCTGTCGCGGATCGGCTTCGCCCGCGTGCGCTCCGAATGGCTGGGCAACGCGGCGCGGCTGGGCGAGGTCATCACCGCGCGCACCATGCGCGAAGAGATCACCGGCACGTTCGAGACCATCGACGACGAGGGCAACCTGGTGCTCGGCACCGCGGACGGGCAGCGCGTGATCCCCGCCGCCGACGTTTATTTCTGAAGGGGCCGTCCATGCTGCTTTGTATCGACTGCGGGAACACGAACACGGTCTTCTCGATCTGGGACGGCACCGATTTCGTCTGCACCCTGCGCACCTCGACCGAACACCAACGCACGGCGGACCAGTATTTCGTCTGGTATTCGACCCTTCTGGCCCACCACGGGATCAAGCCCCGGATCACCGATGTCATCATCTCGTCCACCGTGCCGCGCGTGGTGTTCAACCTGCGCGTCCTGTCGGATCGCTACTTCGGGACCCGGCCCCTCGTCGTCGGCAAGCCGGAGTGCAGGCTGCCGGTCGCGCCGCGGGTGGACCAGGGCACTGCCGTCGGGCCTGACCGCATCGTCAATTCCGCCGGTGCCTACGACCGGCACGGCGGCGACCTGATCGTGGTCGATTTCGGGACCGCGACGACCTTCGACGTGGTGGCCGGGGACGGGGCCTATATCGGCGGGGTGATCGCGCCCGGCGTGAACCTCAGCCTCGAGGCGCTGCACACCGCCGCCGCCGCGTTGCCCCATGTTGACGTGACCAAACCGCAGGCCGTCATCGGCACGAATACCGTGGCCTGCATGCAATCGGGCATCTTCTGGGGCTATGTCGGCCTGGTCCGGGGCCTGTGCGACCGCATCAAGGGCGAATACGACCGGCCCATGCGGATCATCGGCACAGGGGGGCTTGCGCCGTTGTTCTCAACAGGCGATGTGCTATTTGACACCGTGGAGGATGACCTGACCATGCATGGGCTCACGGTCATTCACCGGTACAACAAGGAAAATCCATGAGCGAGCGACTGATCTACCTTCCCCTCGGAGGCGCGGGGGAGATCGGGATGAACTGTTACGTCTACGGCTACGGAGAGCCGGACAAGGAACGGCTGATCGTCGTCGACCTGGGCGTGACCTTCCCGGATATGGACACGACCCCCGGCGTCGACCTGATCATGGCCGACATGGCCTGGCTGGAGAAGCGGCGCAAACGGATCGAGGGCGTGTTCATCACCCACGCCCACGAGGACCATGTCGGGGCCGTCGGCCATCTGTATGAGCGCCTGGGCGTGCCGATCTATGCCCGCGCCTTCACCGCCAACATCGCGCGCCGCAAGCTCGATGAATACGGCATCGGGGCCGACGCCGTGATCACCGCGCCGATCTGGCCGGAAAAGATCGAGCTGGGGCCGTTCTCGGTCGCCTTCGTTCCGGTCTCGCACTCGATCCCGGAAAGCGCGGGCCTCGCGATCGACACGCCCGCCGGCCGCGTCGTGCACACCGGCGATTTCAAGATCGATGAGACCCCGGTGGTCGGCGACCCCTTCGACGCAGAGCTCTGGGCCGACGTCGCAAGGGGCGGCGTCAAGGCGCTGGTCTGCGATTCGACAAACGTCTTTTCGCGCCATCCGGGCCGGTCCGAGAATACCCTCGGCCCCGATATCGAGGCGCTGATGGCCGAAAAGACCGGGATGGTCGTGGCCACGACGTTCGCCTCGAACATCGCGCGGCTCAAGACACTGGCCACGGCGGCCGAGCGCGCCGGTCGGTCGGTCTGTCTCTTGGGCCGGGCGATGCGGCGGATGACCGAGGCTGCGGTCGAAACCGGGCTGCTGTCGGACTTTCCCAAGACGATCGCGCCCGAGGATGTGGGCAGCATGCCGCGCGAGAATGTCATGCTGCTGGTCACCGGCAGCCAGGGCGAGCGGCGCGCCGCCTCGGCCCAGCTGGCCAACGGAAAATACCTCGGCATCGAGCTGAAGGAAGGGGACACGTTCCTGTTCTCCTCCAAGACGATCCCCGGCAACGAGCGCGGCGTCATCCGCATCATGAACCAGCTCTCCGAAAAGGGCGTCGAGGTCGTGGACGATCATGACGGGCTCTACCATGTCTCGGGCCACGCGAACCGGCCCGACCTCGAGGCGATGCACGCGATGATGATGCCGTCGGCGCTGATCCCGATGCACGGCGAGCACCGCCACCTGAGCGAGCATGTGAAGCTGGGCGAGGCGCGGGGAATCCCCAGCGTTCTGGCCGTGAACGGCACGATGGTGGAGCTGACGGGCAACCGTCCGCGGGTGGTCGACTACGTGGAAACCGGGCGCAGCTACCTCGACGGATCCGTGCAGATCGGCGCCCTCGACGGCGTCGTGCGCGACCGGATCCGCATGGCGCTGAACGGCCACGTGGTCGTGACGCTGATCATCGACGAGGACGGCGCCCCCCTGGGCGAACCCTGGTGCGAGATCATGGGCCTGCCCGAGACCGGCGAGTCCAAGACCCCGCTGGTCGATGTCCTCGAAGGCGACCTGAACCAGTTCCTGATGCGCGCGACGAAGCGGACCCTCTCCGACGACACCGCGCTCGAGAAAGAGCTGCGCAACATCACGCGGCGCTCGGCACAATCCGAGATCGGCAAGAAACCCGAAGTGACCGTGGTCGTCAGCCGCCTAGCCTGAATTCGGCGGGGCTCTGACGCGGGGGGCTCGAATGGCCCGGCCGCCACGGCACTTGCGGCGTGTCAGGCCTGGCCGGCCCTATTCGGCCGTGATGGCAGGGACCGGGTGAACTCGAAGCGGCGCGGCCTTTGCCGGCGCGGATCGGGGCCAACCCGTGCCCAGTTCCGGCCCGCCTTCCTGGCGTCTGCGGCTTCGGGATGGCCCGGACCGGGCTGGCCGGCAGAACGACTGTCGAGAATTCCGAGGAGAGCGCGGGCGCGGACCAGCACAGCCGGCGCCGCGCTTGCCGCGGCGTTTGAAAGAGGAAGGGCCCAAGGCGGATTGGCCTGGGCGGTGTCACTCGCGGGTTCCCGCACAGGACCTACCCGAAACGGTCTGGAAATGAGGGCGCTGGCCGTGGGAAAATTGGCTCAGGACCGGCCCGGCGAAGCCCAGCTGGAGCGTCGTCCTGTGCCGCGATTGGGGCAGGGATGGGCCAGCCCCAGAGCGGCTTGTCGAGACTGGCGCCGGCCGCCGGCCGGGGACAGGTCATGCCCCAAGAGGCCCGGCCTGCGCTAGCGGCTGCTTGCGAAGAGGCCCGAGGGCTTTTCGTCGCCGGTTTGGCCGACGCCGTGGCGCATCAGCATCCGCACGAAGCGGTCGAGGGCCAGGCGTTGCGCCTTGTCGATGGCGAAGGACACGCCGGCCTGGTCGAGCCGGCGCCAGCGGATCTCGATCGGGAGGGTGCCGAAGAGCGGGCTGGTCATCTTCCAGCCGACGCCGAAGAACTGGGTCGCCGCGGGCCCGTGGAGCCGCAGCAGCGCCCCGCTGGCCGAGAAATTCTCGATCAGGCCTATCAATGTGGTGTCGCCGAGGGTCAACTCGCCAAGCGCGTCAAGTTGCACCCGCGAATGTAGGCGCCGGACCTTGCCGTCCTGGGTATCCCGACTGATTGTTTCCGACATTTCCATGACTGGTATCGCCCTTCACTCTGGAGGACGGTAGAGCCGTAATGGTAATATTCCGTTAAATGCGGGCAAACCCAACGGGATTTTTTGCGTTCCATCGCGCCGGTGCCCGCGAAAGGGCGGCACCGGCGCGATGGGGTCAGCCGACCATGCGCTCTTCGAAGCTCTGGGCGATGAAGGACGGCACGTCGTCGCCCATGCCGACCACGGGTTCGTCCCGCTCGTCCCGGCGAGACCGCCCGCGGTTGGACGACCCGCGCGAGCGGTTTGAGGCGCCGCGCTGTGCGCTGTCTTTCTGGGGCTCTGCAGGGGGTTCGGCCGTCTCCGGGGCGGGCGCGGCTGCCGCGTCCTCTTGCCGGGGCTCGGCCTGCGCGGGGGTCGCCTCTGTCTGCTCGACCGCTTCTTCGGGCGCGGGGGCCGGCGTGCTGGCAGCCGGGCGATTGCGGCTTCGCGTGCGGGTCCGGGTCGGTTTCGGCGTCTCGGCCTCGGGCGTGGCCTCTGCCTCGGGGGCCGTGGCGTCGCCCTTGAGCGGATTCGCGATGCGCGGGATCTGCGTCTGGATCAGGTTCTCGATCGCATCGAGGTTCTTTTCGTCGCGCGGCACCGAGATCATCATCGCGCGGCCCTCGCGCCCGGCGCGGCCCGTGCGCCCGATCCGGTGGACGTAATCCTCGGCATGGCTGGGCACGTCGTAGTTGAATACGTGGCTCACGTTCGGAATGTCGAGCCCGCGGGCGGCGACGTCCGAGGCCACGAGAAACCGCAACGACCCGTCGCGGAACCCGTCGAGCGTACGCGTGCGCTGGGACTGCTCCAGATCGCCATGGATCGGGGCGGCGTCATAGCCGTATTTCTTCATCGACTTGGCGACCACATCCACATCGACCTTGCGGTTGCAGAAGATGATCCCGTTCCGGCAGTCGGCGCCCTCTCTCTCGATCAGGCCGCGCAGGATGGAGCGCTTTTCGGACCCCTCGCGATCCTTCCGCGAGGGTTTGAAGACCACGACGCCTTGCGCGATCGTCTCGGAGGCCGACGCCTGGCGCGCGACCTCGATTCGCTCGGGGTTCGACAGGAAGGTGTTGGTGATCCGCTCGATCTCGGACGCCATGGTGGCGGAGAAGAACAGCGTCTGCCGGGTGAAGGGCGTCAGGCCGAAGATCCGCTCGATATCGGGGATGAACCCCATGTCGAGCATGCGGTCGGCCTCGTCCACCACCATGATCTGGACGCCGGTCAGCAACAGCTTGCCGCGCTCGAAATGGTCGAGCAGCCGGCCCGGGGTGGCGATCAGCACGTCGACGCCCTTGTCGATCAGGATGTCCTGTTCCTTGAAGCTGACACCGCCGATCAGCAGCGCCTTGGTCAGCTTGGTGTGCTTGGCGTAAATGTCGAAGTTCTCGGCCACCTGCGCGGCCAGTTCCCGCGTTGGGCACAGCACCAGCGACCGCGGCATCCGCGCCCGGGCACGGCCGCGGTGCAGCAGGGTGATCATCGGCAGGGTGAAGCTGGCGGTCTTGCCGGTCCCGGTCTGGGCGATGCCCAGAACGTCGCGCCCTGCGAGCGCGGGGGGGATGGCGCCGGCCTGGATCGGTGTCGGCGTCTCGTAGCCCGCCTCTTCTACTGCTTTCAGAACCTTCGGGTTGAGGTTCAGATCGGAGAACTTCGTCATGGATGCCTTTCGCTGATATCACGGCACGTTGGGCCGCAAAGTCGCGCGGCCAACCCCTGGGCCGAATTGCCGGGGTTCCTCGAGTAACGCGCATACGCGCAAGCGCGCTCGAGGTCAAGGAAAGCCGTCCGGTTGGCCTTGCGTTGCGGCGTGCTAGGTGGTTGCACGACCGCAGTCGGAACAATCAAGAAGGAGTGACGACATGATCCGCAAGAACGGAACGGCACATTGGCAAGGCGGCCTGCAGGACGGCACCGGTGCGCTGTCGACCCAGAGCGGGGTGCTGGACGGCACGCCCTACAGCTTCGCGAAGCGATTCGAAGGTCAGGAGGGCAGCAACCCCGAAGAGCTGATCGGCGCGGCCCACGCGGCCTGCTACGCCATGGCCATGAGCCTGACCCTCGGCCAGATGGACCTGACGGCGGACAAGATCGACGCGAAATCGACGATCTCGCTGGAGCAGGTCGAGGGCGGTTTCGCCATCACCAAGGCCCATCTGGAGGTCACGGCGAGCATTCCGGGCGCCACTGCCGAGCAATTCGCCGAGGCGGCCGAGGCCACCAAGGACGGATGTCCGGTCTCCAAGGTGCTGGATTGCGAGATCACCATGGATGCGAAACTGGCCTGATTTCCGACCATTGTGCCGGGGCGGATGTCAGACCGCCCCGGCGCACCGGAGCAGTGGGGTCTGGCGAACGGCTTCGGGGGCAGCCTGCGGCCGACCCCGAGCAGGGCGGCCCACGCCGCGAAGGCCGCTAGACCATCATTTCCTTCGTCGCGGTCAAGGCGATGTCGGGATGATCCCGGCCCACGCGGTCGATGTCCCATTGCAGCCGGGTCATGTAGACCACGTCGCCGTCGTTGTCATAGCTGATGTGCTGCTTGTTGGCGGCGATGAAGGCCTCGACCTTGGCCTTGGGGCCCGAAACCCAGCGGGCAGAGGTGAACTGCGACGCGTCGAAGCGCACCGGCAGGCCGTATTCCTGCTCGATCCGGCTGGCCAGGACCTCGAATTGCAGCGCGCCCACGACGCCGACGATGAAGCCCGAGCCGAAGGCGGGCTTGAAGACCTTGGCCGCACCCTCTTCGGCGAATTGCATCAACGCCTTTTCCAGGTGCTTGGCTTTCATCGGGTCGCCCGCCCGCACGGTCTGCAGCAGCTCCGGAGCGAAGGACGGGATGCCCGTGACCTTCAGCATCTCGCCCTCGGTCAGCGTATCGCCGATGCGCAGCTGGCCGTGGTTCGGGATGCCGATGATATCGCCGGCCCAGGCCTCCTCGGCCAGTTCCCGGTCGGAGGCGAGGAACAGGACCGGGTTCGAGATCGCCATCGGCTTTTTCGAACGCACGTGGGTCAGCTTCATCCCCCGTTCGAAATGCCCCGACGACATCCGCACGAAGGCCACCCGGTCGCGGTGCTTGGGGTCCATGTTCGCCTGGACCTTGAACACGAAGCCCGAGACCTTGGATTCCTCGGGCGCGATCTGGCGCGGCTCTGCCGGGGTGGGCTGCGGCTCGGGGCCGTAAACGCCGATGCCGTCCATCAACTCGCGCACCCCGAAGGAATTGATCGCCGAGCCGAACCAGATCGGCGTCATCGTCCCCTCGTGCATCGCGTCAATGTCGAGCGGCGGCAACAGGGCGCGGGCCATCTCGACCTCTTCGCGCAGGGTCGCCAGCATCCCCGCGGGGATATGCTCGGCCAGCTTGGGGTCGTCCAGCCCTTCGATCTTCACCGATTCCGCCACCTTGTTGCGGTCGGCGCGGTCCATCAGCTCCAGCCGGTCGCGCAGCAGATCGTAGCAGCCCAGGAAATCGCGCCCCATGCCGATCGGCCAGGAGGCGGGCGTCACGTCGATGGCCAGGTTCTCCTGGATCTCGTCGATGATGTCGAAGGTGTCGCGGCTTTCGCGGTCCATCTTGTTGCAGAAGGTCAGGATCGGCAGGTCGCGCATCCGGCAGACCTCGAACAGCTTCTGGGTCTGGCTCTCGACCCCCTTTGCGCCGTCGATCACCATGATCGCGGCGTCTACGGCGGTGAGCGTGCGATAGGTGTCCTCGGAGAAATCCGAGTGGCCGGGCGTGTCCACCAGGTTGAAGCGGAATTTCTGATAGTCGAACGACATCGCCGAGGCGGAAACGGAAATGCCGCGGTCCTTCTCCATCTGCATGAAGTCCGACCGGGTGCGCCGCGCCTCGCCCTTGGCGCGGACCTGTCCGGCCATCTGGATCGCGCCGCCGTAAAGCAGGAACTTCTCGGTCAGCGTGGTCTTGCCGGCGTCGGGATGCGAGATGATCGCAAAGGTCCGGCGGCGGGCGATTTCGGCGGGCAGGGCGGGTCGGTTCGACATGGGCGGGCCATAGCGTGACCGCGGCGGAAGGACAATCTGCATCTGGTCCGGGCGCGGGCCCTATCGCTGCGTGACGGGCCGCGGAACCACCTCTTGCAGCGTCCGGAATTCGGTGTATCGAAGCGCTGCCAGCGATTGTGCCGGCGCCCTGGAGCCTCTCCCCGAATGATCCGCAAGACCTTCAATTTCGCCCTGTCGGCAGGCATGGCGGCCCTTCTTTGCGCCTGCGCGAGCGGCGGAGGCGGCGTCGCGCCGACCGCGATCGCGCCCACCGCGATCGAGCCCCTGGGGCCGAGCTTCGCGCAGTCCTTCGCCCAGTCCCGCGAGATCGCCGGCCGGCTCGGGCTCGACGACGACAACGCCCGGGCCTCGGACCCGGCCAACCTGCCGACCTTCGGGACGGCGACCTACGATGGCATCGCGCAATTCGGCCGCTCGCTCGACGCGCCGGCGTCGCTGGTGATCGGCCGGGCCGATCTGACGGTGGATTTCCGGACCCGCGCTGTCAGCGGGCGGGTCACCGACATGGTGAGCCAGCGCGGACGCTACACCGGAGAGCTCGCCATCGACGGCGGGCGGTTCGACCGTGGTGCGGGGCGCCGCGATGCCGCCATGACCCTGGACCTGGACGGGCGCATCTCGCGGCCCGGAGTGTCGGCCCGGACCATCGACGCCTCGTTGCTGGGTGTGTTCGCCAATGGCGGCAAGGCGATCGCGGGCTTCGGGGAAGGGGTCTCTCGCGGGCCGGACGGCGCACGCCCGATCGAGGCTGTGGTGGCGGTGGAGCGCTAGGCCCGGCCCACCGATGCGAAAGGCGGTGGGGCGATCCGGCGCTGGACAGTGCCGCGCCGGGCCGCCCCGAACGCTGCGCCGTCGGAGGCAATTTGTTGACATGCCGACAGATTCCGCGCTCACTGAAGTTTCCGGACTTGGGGGGAAGAGATGAAACACAGCATTGCACTCGTGGCAGCACTGGCCGTTTCGGCCTGCACGACGTCCAGCGGCCTGTCCACATCGGATGTCGAGGAGATCCTCGACGATTTCCGGCTGGATGCCGAACGGCTGAGCGACCGGTCGGAAACGCCCAACCGCGCCGTGCCGACCAGCGGCCGCGGATTCTATGACGGCCAGGCGGGGATCGTGATGGACACCGGGCCGGAAGAGACCATCGTCGTCGGCGAGGGCACCATGACCGCGCGCTTCGGCCGCAGCGAAATCGACGGCCGCTACACCGACTTCGTCGGCACCGACCAGAACGGCGCGATCAGCGATTACGACGGCACTCTGGTGGTGTCCAACGGCTTCCTCGACCCCGACGACCGGGGCAATTTCGTCGGAACGCTCCGTGCCGACCTGCGGCGCGACAGCGAGCCGGACACCTCGCCCGGGATCCGGGTGCGCGGCACGATCGCGGGCAATTTCCGCGGGGACAACGCCCAGGCCCTGATCGCGGCATCGGAGGACGACGACAACATCGGCCTGACCGACGGCGACATCGCCGACACCACCGTGGTCATCACGGGCCGCGCCCGGAACTGAGTGCCCGGAACTGAGTGCCCGGACCCGGGTGCCCGGACCCGGGCGCCGGGACCTGAGGACCCGGACCTGATCGCCAGGACCTGAGCACCCGGGCCCGTACGGCCGGACTGCAGCGCGCGGGCCCGATCAGTTGGACGAGGCCCGGCGCAGCAGATCCACCGCGTCGGGCTTCGACAGCAGCGATTCGCGCACCTCGTAGTCGAGATGCGGTCGATGGGCATGGGCCTGGTCGACCTGGCGCATGCGGCTGCGCACATCCGCCGGCAGGGCCGCGCGGGTGCGCTGGTCGATCAACAGGCTCTCGGCGGCGATGCCCTCGGCGTAGATGATCTGGTGGTCGTCGAACAGCAGCTGGAAATAGTCCACGAAGCCGCCGTCCTTCTGGTATACCGTGTCCCCGTTCAGCAGGTGACGCACCTTGACCAGAACCTCCGCCCGGCCCGCGCCCAGCCGGTCGCGGCGCTGGTAGACGAAGATCCGGTGATCGGGCGAGACCACGAGGTCATTCTCGTTGTGCAGGGTGCCGCGCTTGATGATGACGGGGGCGAAGGCGCCCACCGCGCGCAGGGTGTTCTGTCCGATCCAGCGGATCTCTTGCGGGCCGTCGTCGCGGGTCAGGACCCGGTCGCCGATGGCCAGATCCTCGATCAGGCGCTGCTCGCCATTGGCCATGGTGATGTGGGTGCCGCGGGTGAACGAGACACAGGCCACCTCGGCAAAGCGGGTGGTCGCGGTCTTGCGGTCGATCCCCACCAGCCGGTAGTCGGTCTTGGGCTGCAGGGTCGCCAGCGGCAGCATGTAGATCCCGGCGGCGGTCTCCTCTTCGACCTCCACCAGCACCAGCGCCTCGTAGGTGGAGCCGTCGGGCAGCATGAACGTCAGGCAGCAATCGAGATGCACGATATTGCCCGGGCGCCCCGCCTCGGACCCTTCGGCCACGCGGAAGCTGGCCTGATCGACCCCGAGCGCCATGGTCAGGCGCAGGCGGGTCGCGTCCGGGCGCAGACCATAGATGTCGTCCATCACCAGCTCGTCGGCAAACGACAGCCCGTCCCCCTCGGCCACGCCCGATTCGACGACGAACGCATCGGAGGCAAAGACCGGCAGGGTCTGGATCGCGCGCAGGTCTTCGGCGGCGGACATCGTGTCAGGCTCCTCGAACGGTTCTGTTGCCGGGTTTGCTACCCTAGGATTCGGGCGAGACTAGGTCAACGATCTGTCTTGTCCCGGGCGATTGTTGCCTATGTCCCGTTAAGGAGGCATGAAGGGCAAAAATAAGGAGATCGAGATGGATCTGGGTATCAAGGGGATGAAGGCGCTGGTCTGTGCCGCGTCGAAGGGTCTGGGGCGCGGCTGTGCCGAGGCGCTGGCCGAGGCGGGCGTGGATCTGGTGCTGAATGCGCGCGGCGCCGAGGCGCTGGAGGCCACGGCGGCCGAGATCCGTGCGCGCTACGGCGTGTCGGTCGTGACCGTTGCCGCCGACATCACCTCCCAAGAGGGGCGGGCGGCGGTGCTCGAGGCCGCAGGCCACCCCGACATCCTCGTGACCAACGCGGGCGGCCCGCCCCCAGGGCTGTGGTCGGACTGGGATCGCGACGATTTCATCAAGGCGCTGGACGGCAACATGCTGACGCCGATCGCGCTGATGAAGGCCTGCCTGCCCGCGATGATGGAAAAGGGCTGGGGACGGGTGGTCAACATCACCTCCTCCTCGGTGCGTGCGCCGATCCCGGCGCTGGGGCTGTCGAATTCGGCCCGCGCGGGGCTGACGGGCTACGTCGCCGGAACCTCGCGCCAGGTGGCCGCCAAGGGGGTCACGATCAACAACCTGCTGCCCGGCATCCACGCCACGGACCGGGCGGATTCGCTCGACCGGGGCGTGACCGAGGCGCAGGGCATCACGCTCGATGAGGCGCGGGCCAGGCGCAAGGCGACGATCCCGGCCCAGACCTACGGCAGACCCCGCGATTTCGGCGCGGCCTGCGCGTTCCTGTGCTCTCAGCAGGGGCGGTTCATCGTCGGTCAGAACATCACCCTCGACGGCGGCGCGGTGAACGCGACCATCTGACCCCGCGGGCAGGGCGTGTCGCCGGACGCCCGGGGCGCCCGGCGTTCGATGGCGTCGCGGGCGGCCATTGCGCTGCGCGGCGGGCGGGCTTGTCGCCGGGCGATGCAGGGGCTATCTCGACGGGACAATCCTGATGAGTTCAGTCGGAAATCGGAAGACGATGAAAGCAGAAACGCTCTCGCCCCGCCTTGAGATCCGGGATCTGACGCGCAGCTTCGGTGCGCGGCGGGCGGTGGACGGCGTGTCGCTGTCGGTCATGCCGGGGCAGGTGACCTGCCTGCTGGGGCCGTCGGGCTGCGGCAAATCCACGACCCTGCGCATGATCGCGGGGGTGGAGCGGCAGGAGTCCGGGTCCATCCTGGTCGATGGCCGCATGGTCTGCGACGCGACCCGGTCGATCCCGCCCGAACACCGCTCCATCGGGTTGATGTTCCAGGATTTCGCGCTCTTTCCCCATCTCGACGTGGCCCATAACGTCAGCTTCGGCCTGACCGGTCCTCGGGCCGAGGTCCGGGCGCGGGTTGAGGCGCTGCTGCAGAGGGTCGGCATGGCCCGGCACGTGAACGCCTACCCCCACGAATTGTCGGGCGGAGAGCAGCAACGGGTGGCCCTGGCCCGCGCGCTCGCGCCGCGGCCCCGGGTGATGCTGATGGACGAGCCCTTCTCGGGTCTCGACGACCGCCTGCGCGACGACATCCGCGACGAGACGCTGGACGTGCTCAAGGCCGAGGGGACGGCCGTCCTGCTGGTCACCCACGAACCTGCCGAGGCGATGCGGATGGCCGACGAGATCGCGCTGATGCGCGATGGCCGGATCGTCCAGCAGGGTGCCCCCTACAACATCTACAACGCCCCGGTAGATCTTGAAGCTGCAGCTTTTTTCTCGGACATCAACGTGATCCGCGGGCAGGTGCGCGGGGCGCTCACCGAAACCCCCTTCGGCCAGTTCCTGGCCCCGGGCGTGCCGGACGACACGCCGGTCGACATCGCCTTCCGTCCCCAGCACGTCAAGATCGACTTCGACCGGGGCGGGCGTGGCCCCAACCCCACGCGCATCGACGGGACGCCGGCGCGGGCGGTGGTGCAACGCGCACGCTTCATGGGCGCCGAAAGCCTCGTCGAGTTCCGGATGGATTTCGACGGGCAGATCCTCAAGGCCCGTGTGCCGTCGGTCTTTCTGCCCAAACCGGGCATGGCCCTCTGGCTGACCGTGCGCCGCGACCGGTGTTTCGTGTTTCCGGCCAAGGACTAGGCGGGCGACGTTCACGCAACGGCGCGATGCGTGAGCGCGGTCCGTCAAGAGCCAGGTTCGATGGCGCGAATGCGGCCATGCCATGACGACCGAATGCTGGAGTTCTGCCTTGCGCTGAAGCTTCCGGCCTCCAGCGGTCTGAAATGCCGACTCTTCGCAGTTCCAAAGCCCCGTGGCTCTGGCGCACCAACGCCATAAAGCCGCGACTTCCGGATGCGCCGCTCCTGTGGTCTCCATTGACCCCGATGACCCCACACGTGCCGCTTTTCCGCCAAGTGCTCCCAAACAGACGTCCGTTTTCGGACCGGGGACCTGGAACAGACATCCGTTCCTGACCGGGAGACGGAAAACAGGCGTCTGTTTCCGGATCCGGCTCCAGAAACCGGTGTCTGAAAGCGGACGGTTGTCGCCGAGCGCAGGATGAACCGGGCCGCAGGCGCGGCTTCGGTGGTGGCGGCACCGCTCCGGGGCCGTGGCATGCGGGGCAGCGGCAGTTTTCGGCGATATGGGCAGGTTTGAGCGGGCAAGCGCCGGTTTCTGATCGCCGCAGGGCCGTGGCCGGTGTCCGCGCGGAAGGGGGGCTGGGCGTCGTACGGTCTTTGAGGGGCAGTGGCTTGAGGCCATGCGGCGAAGTGCAGGAGGCTGTGCGGCGAGTGGCCTGAGGCGATGCGGGGAAAGGCGCGAGGCCCTGCGGCGCGGGGCCTGTGGCCATGTGGGCGCGGCGGGAAGATCCGCGGCGCAGGGTGTCTTGCTGGAAGACCACTGGACTGTTGTCATGCGGGGAAAGGCAGGAGGCCGCGCGGCGCAAGTCCAGTGGCTGTGAGACGACTGGCAGGTGGCTGTGCGAGAAGGGCAGGTGGCCTGTGTGTTTCAGGGGCGGGTCGCTGTCGGGCCGGTGACGAAAGCTGCGCGGCGTGGGCAGGTGTCGATCGTTTGCCGCCTGCAACCGTAGCGCCTTTCATCCCGCGCAGGGAGGCATCCGCAAAGGGGCTGGACCGGATGCGCCCTTGCGGGAAGCCGTGGTCATGGCGCCGGGATCAAAGGGCTATTCCGATGATGACCATCATCAGGCCGATCACGGACAGGAACAGCGCCCCGAGGTTCAGCGGCAGAATCGACTGGATCCGGCTACGGAGCTCTTCGTCGGAGAGGCCCGCACGTCTGGCGCGGAACACCCGCAGGATGCTCGCGAAGATTCCGACGATACCGACCAGCGATACCGCCGCGCCGCCCCAGATCAACCAATCCATTCCCGTCCCCCGCCGATGCATGTGGCGCTTGGCCTATCGCGCGAACCCCGGGCGATCAAGGCGCCGCCGCCCGACCCCCGGGCGCAAATGCGCAGCCGCCGGACGGACAGCCCCGTCGGGCCTTGCAGGACGCACCGGTGCGCGATAGCTAGATCGCCCAATAGCCCCAGCCAGCCATCCAGACAGAGGTCCGCCCAGATGTCCGACACCTCCGTGGTCGAAGAGAACACCGTCCCCGACAGCTATCGCGTCACCGCCAACGAACTGCGCCAGTTCATCGAGCGGTTCGAACGGCTTGAAGCCGAGAAGAAAGACATCGCGGACCAGCAGAAGGAAGTGATGGCCGAGGCCAAGGGCCGTGGCTACGACACCAAGGTCATGCGCAAGGTCATCGCCCTGCGCAAACGCGAGCCCGACGACATCGCCGAGGAAGAGGCCGTGCTGGAGATGTACAAGGAAGCGCTCGGGATGTGATCAGACCGGGGGGAGGCCGGAATATCGCAGGATGTTCCAGCCGGTGAGGGCCTCCTCTACCGCCGGCCAGACACGGGCGAAGGACATCTCCGCCGCCATGATCTCCGCCCCGGCGATCTCGGACAATGTGCGCTTGCCGTCGATCCGGGCGATGAACGGCGCGGCCTCCCGCGGGATCCTGACCCGGGTGGGGCGGCCCTGCGCGGTGAAGGCGAGGGCGCCCTTGCCGGCGATCTCGGCGGCGATGCGCTCGGGCGGGCCCATGAGATGGGGCACGCTCTGCGGGGTGCCGCGTGCCGGCGAGCGGGTATCGTCGGCAGCGACGGCATAGCCCACGTGCACCTTCATCATCCCGTCCAGACGCTCTGCCGTGGACATGGCGTCGACCGGGTTCAGCCGGGGCGCGGGGCCCACGAAGCGCGCGGGATCGTAGAGCGCCGAGGGGATCGGGGCGACGAGCCGCAAATCCGCCTCCGTGAGGGTGTCCACGACCTCGGCGATGGTGAAGGCCCGGTCCTGGCTGTGCAGAAGCAGGTCGTAGAACCCCGCATCCCCCTGCTTGTGATCGACGAGATTCGGGTTGCGCTTGAACGGATGTCCGGCGGGCAGGTGGGCAAGGACCTTGCGCGCCTCGGACAGGCGTTCGGTTTCGGGCAGATGCCCGAAAAGATCGCCGAAGGCCTGTTGCAACTGGTAGACGCCGCTACGGCCATAGGGCGCATAGACCATGAAGCCGAGCCCGCCGCCGGGGGCGAGCGCCCCGCGCAGCGCGGCGAAGCCCTCGGCCGGCTCGGGCAGGTGGTGCAGCACCCCGCAGCAATCGATGTAGTCGAAGCGGCCATGATCCCCTGCCCGCAACAGCGAGCCGGTCAGGAACCGGATATTGGTCAGTCCCCGCGCCTCGGCCCGCGCCTTGGCGATGCGCCGGGCGGAGCGGGAGAGGTCGAGATAGGTCACCTCGGCATCGACCCCCGCCCAGGCGAGCTTCTGTGCCAGCTGGATCAGCCCGTCGCCGGTCCCCCCGCCCGCGACCAGCGCCCGGAATCCGCCCGACCAGTCTCGTCCGCCCCCGAAGAGGTAGTGGTCGATTTCCACCGGATCGGAGGGCGAGCCCGCGATCAGGCGGTCGGCCTCGTCGGCCGGGTCGCGCTCGGGGTAGGGAAATACCTCGTATTGGCGTCGAACGTCATCCGCCATCATGGAGCTATGAAATTCACGCCCGGCATGCGTTCGATGCGGTAGACGTCTTCTTCGTAGGTCTGGGTCAGGGCCGCGATGATCTCGTCGGTCCAGCCGGGCACATCCACCTCTTCCTCGATCTCGTCCTCGATCGCGTATTTGTCGAGGAACGCCGCGATGATCCGGCGTTTCTGCACCTCGGTCTGCGGCGGGTGGGATTTGAGGTAGCTCAGGAAGCGTTTCATGCCGTCGGGGCTCATGATCGCGTTCAGCAGGTCGAACCCGCCAGAGATCCGGGTCATCGGATCGACCCCCGAGAGCTCGCGGATCAGCTGCGCCCAGATCAGCGGGGTGTCCTCGTTGCACCAGACGGTGATCGCCGCCCGCGGCACGGCAGCGCGGATCCGCGACACCAGGTCGGACCAGCGGATCGCCAGCGGGTCGGCGCCGCGCAGGAAGGCGTCGAACGACGGCATCTCGGAATTGGCGAAGGTCGTCGGCACGAAGGTCGCCGGGTTGCGCAGGCCGAGGTGCAGTTCGATCTCGTCCTCGGGAAAGAGCCGGGCGAGAGAGCCGAGCTTGAACTCCGCCAGCTCGTAGAACGCGCCGCTCTGGAAGATCCGGTTGGTCACGCAGATGAAATCCGCGTGACTCATGACCAACCGCTCGGCGCTCTCGTCGTCGAGGATCGCGTCGAGCAGGATGTCGCGCGTGTCCGGCGCGGGCGGGCGACCGTCGAGGTTCTGGATCGTCTCGCGCAGCAACCGCCGGTACTTGCCGGGGCCGGGAACCTTGATTCCCTGCGCGGCGAAGGCATCGGCGTTCTTCAGGAGTGACTTGATCAGGCGGTCCCCGTCCGTGCAATTCGCCCCGATGTGATAGACGATCTGCAAAGTGCCCCGGTCCTCTTGCCTGCCGTTTCCGTCGGCCGAACCCTACTGTCGGAACACTCGACAGGCAAACGACTTTCGGGTAGGCGCGGCTTATGTCCGAGCAAATTGGTCAGATGTTGCCGCGGGCCTCCGGCCGGCAAGGCTCCGGCGGCGGGATATGGTCCCTGGCCGCGGTGCTGATCGCGGCCCTCGTCATGCTGCCGATCTGCGCCGTGGTCTGGATCGCCTTCCACCCGGCCGAGAACATCTGGCCGCACCTGATCTCGACCACGCTGCCGCGCTACCTGAGCAACACGGTGATCCTGATGGGGGCCGTCGCCGTGGTCACCGGCGCCGCGGGGACGGGGGCCGCCTGGCTGGTGGTGATGTACCGTTTTCCCGGCCGTCGCTGGCTGCAATGGGCGCTGCTCACGCCGCTGGCGGTGCCGGCCTATGTCGGGGCCTATGCGCTGGTGGATTTCCTGGAATACGCGGGCCCCGTGCAGACCGCCCTGCGCGAGGCGATGGGCTGGACCAGCGCCCGCGACTACTGGTTCCCGCAGATCCGGACCATGGGGGCGGCGGTGATCGTGCTGTCGGCCGCGCTTTACCCTTACGTCTACATCCTGGCCCGCGCCGCCCTGCGGGAGCAATCGGGCTCTGGCTTCGAGGTCGCGCGGGCCCTGGGGGCCGGCCCCTTCGCGCGGTTTCGCCGGGTGGGTCTGCCGCTGGTGCGGCCGGCGGTGGTGGCCGGGCTTGCCGTCGTGATGATGGAGACGGTGAACGATTTCGGCACTGTGGATTACTTCTCGGTCCAGACGCTGACCACCGGGATCTTCTCGGTCTGGCTGCAATCGGGAAACCTCGGCGGGGCGGCCCAGATCGCCGCCCTGTCGCTGACCCTGATCGTCGTGCTCGTGGTCCTGGAAAAGCTCTCGCGCCGCAAGAGCCGGTTCTTTCAGACCGCCCGGCAAGTCCGCCCGATCGAGGCGGAGCCGCTGCACGGAGTGAAGGCCTGGCTGGTGACGGCAGCCTGTGCGGTGCCGTTCCTGCTGGGCTTTGTGCTGCCGGTGGGCGTGCTGGCCGGCCATGCGATGGACGCGGGCGAATGGGCGGCCCCCGGCCTGCTGCGCGCCTTTCTGCATTCGGTCGTGACCGGTGGCCTTGCCGCGGCCCTCTGCGTGGCGGGCGGGCTCTTCATGGTCTACGGCGTCCGCCTCTCCGGCCGCCGGTTTCTGAGCTTTCTGATGCCGGTGACCGCGATCGGGTACGCGGCGCCCGGCGCGGTGCTGGGCATCGGTCTGCTGATCCCGCTGGCAGCCTTCGACAACCGCATGGCCGACGCGATCCTGGCGGTGACGGGCCACGACCCGGGGCTGCTGCTGACCGGCACCTCGGCCGCGCTGGTGCTGGCCTATGTGGTGCGGTTCTTCGCCATCGCCCAGGGCACGGCGGATGCGGCACTGGGCCGCGTCCCCCCGAGCCTGCCGATGGCGGCCCGGTCCCTGGGGCGGTCGGCCGGCGGCACCCTCCGGGCGGTGCACGTGCCCCTGGTGCGGGCCTCCGTGGGCTCGGCCCTGCTGCTTGTCTTCGTCGATTGCGTGAAGGAGCTGCCGGCGACCCTGGTGTTGCGGCCGTTCAACTACAACACGCTCGCGACCCGGGTCCACGAGAAGGCCTCGCTGGAAAACATCGCCGAGGCCGCGCCGGCGGCGCTGACCATCACCGCGGTGAGCCTGCTGGCCGTGGCGCTTCTGGCGCGGGCCAATCGCTAGGCTCAGGACTCATAGCCAAAAGATCACGGTTGCGGCGAGAGCAATGGCCGAGAGGAAGACCTTGGGACTTCTGTCATAGCGCGTGGCGACGCGCCTCCAGTCTTTCAAGCGTCCGAACATGATCTCGATCCGGTTGCGTTTCCTATAGCGACGCTTGTCGTATTTGACAGGCTTGTCGCGTGACTTTCGACCCGGAATG
>NZ_FWFZ01000132.1 GCF_900172355.1 Roseisalinus antarcticus
TGGGCCAGTCCCTGACCGTAAATGTTGAGAAAATACTTCAGTTGGCCGCATTGCGGCCAACTTTCTCTTCGACACCACGCTTGACGGTCATCCGAATGGAGAAAAAAGGTGTCGAGCGTCCCGAAGATATCTTCGGGAGCAGCGGTGGTGCCACTGGTCCGAGGACTCCCCGCGCCTGTCGCGGGTGACGATCTCGACTTCTGTCGCAATCCGGCGTGCGCCCTTTGCGGAGTGCTGCCTGATCCGTTCAAGCGGCCGAAGGGATCTCTACCAGAGCTTCGGGAAGACCAAGGGCGGCGACCCGCGGTGGCGGTGCAAGGCCTGTGCGAAAACATTCTCGACCGGCAGACCGGCTCGCCGACAAGAGCTCTCCGACAAGAACCGCCCGATCCTCGATATGCTCTGCAACGACCTTTCGCTGGCAAAGACAGCGAAGATTTCCGGGCTTTCATACCGCGACATCTACCGGCGGATCGGATTCCACAACGATCAGGTCAGGAGCTTCGCGTCGCGCCGGGAAGATTTCTCCCGGATCGACCTCGCGGATGCTGGCTTCCGCTTCGCCACGGACAGCCAGGCGCTGACCATCAACTGGCCCAGCCGGAAGCGCCGCTTCCCGGTGGTGTTCCAGCATCTCTGCACGGCGCACGCGAGCAACCTGGTGGTGGGGGGCTCCACCAAAACGAACTCGCGCAATCGTTTTGCCTTTGACGCTCCAATGCGATGATACCTCATCTGGTTGAGATCGAGGTTGAACTCCTCATCAAACCAGCGCTCCATCGTCGCGTCGCCGAAGTTCAGAAGCCAGCCATCATGCATCTCAAACGCGTCATTGGCAGCGCGCTCCGCCTTCCTCGGCAGCATCTTTTCCTTCGCCAGCCTGCACGCGCCTCGTGCCACACTCTCGGTGAGCATATTGGTTGAACGACCAGAAACGAAAGAAGCTCGCGACCATGCGGTCGCAAGCTTCAACATTCAGCGCAAGGGGCTGGTCCCTTGGGGCGCCCTT
>NZ_FWFZ01000018.1 GCF_900172355.1 Roseisalinus antarcticus
GTCATGGTCGATCCGGCGTTCGAAATCCACAGACGAATGACCCCAAGCAGGTAGGCGCTCGCGCCACTCCCAGTTGGGCTCAAGATCCTGAGGCGTCAAAAGATTAGGCATCAATGCGCGGGACATGCTGTGTTCCTTCGTCAGATGGGATGAGTGGTGGTGCGGTCAGGTCGCCAGCAGATCGGCGAGCCAGTCACCGACCTGCGTGCGATATTTGTAGGGACGATTGTTCGCCACGTGGGTGCCGTCCTCGATCATGTTCAGCACGCTCTCGCCGCCGACCGACCGCGCCAGGCGCCCGGCATGATCGGCCGGCAGAACGCGATCCAGGGCAGCGCCGACGATATAGACCGGGCAGCGGATCCGCCCCGCGACGCCCTCCAGCGTCATGCGGGCGGCGACCTCGCGGGCGGCCTCCTCTCCGGCGGCGAAGCTGCGTGCGATGAAGGCCTCCCGCGTCAGCGGCGGCGCCCGGTCGAAGGCCTCGGCGAAGTCGAACGGCCCGGTCAGCGAGACGCAGGCGCACAACCGGTCTACAAAAGCCGCGGCACGGGGCGCGTAATAGCCGCCGAGGCTGACGCCCCAGACGGCCAGGCGGTCGGCGTCGATGTCCTTGCGCGTGGCGAGATAATCGACGACGGCGGCGACGGGCTCTTCATAGGCCGGATGGATCGGCAGGTCGTATTCGGCCTCACCCTGGCCCGGTCCATCGAAGCTGAGAGTCGCGAGACCGCGGCGCAGGAAGACCTCTTCGTTGGAATGCATCTCTTCCTTGGCGGAATCGAGTCCCATGACCATGATCACAAGCGCCGGCCGCGCGACGCCCGCGGGCTTGCGCAGGATCCCGGCCAGGGTGTGACCGTTCCAGTCGATCTCCACCCGCTCGCCGGGGCAGTCGATCAGGGCAAGCGCCTTTTGCCGCGCGGCGACCGCGCGCATGTGCGTGCCGCGCATCTGCTCGCGGTCATGCACGAAGAGGAACTTGCCGAAATGGTGGCAGACGGCGGCGGTGGTGTAATGCTCTCCGGCGCTCAGCCGGTGCCCGCGGTCGAGGGACGCGTCCCCAAGCGATTCATGGACGGCGCCGCGGTCAGTCCAGGCGCTGCACCAGTCCTCCCACCGGGTGATGCTTCCGGTCACGTCCTGGAAATCCGCAAGCGGCACGCCGTTGGAGACGAATCTGTGGGACCAATGGGCGGCGGCAGAGACGATTCTGGGATCGACCGCTCCGGATGTCGGTGCGCTCATCTGACGGCGCCTTTTCAAATTGAACTACTTGGCAGGTAGACGGGGCGGCCCGAACGGATCCGGGCCGCCCCGCGATGGCGTTTACATGTTCTCGGCTTTCCAGGCGGCGACGTCGGCCTCGACCTCGGCGTGGTCGAAATCGTTCGCGGCGGCCAGGTAGTGATCGTTGAGGATCTCTTCGGCCGGGAACGTCGCGTCGAGCATGTCGACATCGACCATCTCGCTGATCACGCTCGACCAGATCTCGTGGCGCACATCGCCGAAGACGTCGGCCTCGGGACGGTGCAGGTTCTGTGCGGCCTGCAGGAAGATCGTCCCGAGCTCTTCGTTGATCCAGTTCTCGGGGTCGGCCTCCATCGCGATGGCGCGGGTGGTCTCAAGATCGACGAGACCGGCGTAGGACGACTTGGCCCAGGCCCGCAGGAAGCCCTGCACCAGCTCTTCGTTCTCTCCGCCGATGCTGTCACCGCGGACGGCGAAGTTGTTGGCCGGCATCTTGCTCATCTCGTCCGGCAGAACCGACCGGATCATGATGCCCTGCGAGCGGATCGCGACGAAGTCGGAGATCGCGCCCACGACGGCCGATACCTGGCCGTTGCTCAGCGAGTTGGCCAGCAGCGGCGCACTTTCGCCCAGAACGGCGATGGTCACGTCGTCCTCGCTGAGGCCGGCATGGCCAAGCGCGGACAACAGCAGGCCACGGTCGCTTTCGCCGACGATGCCGATGGTCGTGCCACCCAGATCGGCCAGCGAGGCCGCCTCGTTGTCCTCGAGCACGAAGATGCCCTCGACGGCGTTGTGCATCACCTCGTAGACCACGTCGAAGTCGAAGCCCCGCTCATGTGCGAGGATCACCTCGGACGGGTCGAGCGCGGCAAGCTGCACCTGGCCGTTCTCGAGGAACGCGGTTGCCGGCAGGTCGCCGCCATTGACCAGTTCCACCGAGATGCCTTCGTCGGCGAAGTAGCCGAGCGCCTCGCCCACCAGAAGCGGATACCAGGCCGTGTGGCGCGGCAGCGGGGTGAGCACGTCGATCTCTTGCAGATCCTGCGCCATTGCGGGGGCGCCAAGGGCAAAGGTGCATGCCGTGGCGATTGCGGTAAGAGTCTTGTTCATCAGGTCCTCCCTATGGATGCTATGGTCCGTCGGTCACTCGGCAGGCTTCATTGCCTTGAGCAATCCGGCGTGTCGCGCACGCATCCGACGCGAGATTTTTGTCATCAGGTCTTCGTGCCGCCAGAAGACGATCTGGCGGTCGGCAAAGGTCGCGGTGCCATAGAGCAGCAGCCCCATCACCGTCAGCATGATCAGGCAGGCGAACGCCTGAGGCAGTTGCAGCTGGAAGCTGAATCGCTGGATCAGCACGCCCAGGCCTTCGCTGGCCGAGACGAATTCACCCACGATGGCGCCGATCAGGGCCAGCGAGATGCCGGTCTTGAAACCCGCCATGATCACCGGCATCGCGCCGGGCAACTGCAGGTGACGGAAGATCAGCCAGCGGCTGGCGCGCATCGACTTGAACATCTCGAGGCTCTCCTCGTCGACCTGCATCAGCCCGGTCAGCGAGTTGATGAAGATCGGGAAGAAGCAGATGATCGCGGCGATGGCCATTTTCGGCTCCATCCCGAAACCGAGCCAGGCGACGATGATCGGCGCGATGGCGATCCGGGGCGTGACCTGCAGCGCGACCATGTAGGGCGAGACAAGCCGCCGGAACGTCGCGCTGAGCACGCTGAGCACGGCGATGGTGACGCCGAAGGACGCCCCGACGGAGAAACCGACGAGCACCTCGGTCAGGGTTACGCCGAAATGCGACCAGATCAGGCCGCGGCTGATCGACAGGTCCCACCAGGCCACGACGACCGCAAACGGCGACGGCAGGATCAGCGCCGAGACCCAGTTGAACTGGACCGCCGCTTCCCAGATGCCGATGAAAATGGAGAAGACCAGCAGGTGCTGGGCCCAGTGGGGAATGCCACGGGATTGCGTCTCGTCCTCGGCTGCAAGGCCGGTGTCTGCTTCGGTGGTCATATGCTGGCTCCCAGGATGTCGCGCACCTTGAAGGCGAGATTGTTGAAGGCTTCGGTCTTGGTGATGCTGATGTCGCGGGGCCGGGGCAGGTCGACCTCGACGATCTCGGTCAGGCGGCCGGGGCGGGGGGTCATGACGAACACCCGGTCCGCAAGAAAGACGGCCTCCTGGATGTTGTGCGTCACGAAGAGGATCGTCGCCTGAAGGTCCCGCTGGATCCGCAGCAATTCGACGTTGAGCCGCTCGCGGGTGAATTCGTCAAGCGCCCCGAAGGGCTCGTCCAGCAGCAGGATTTCGGCGCCTGTGTTCAAGAGCCGGGCCAGCGCCACGCGCTGCTGCATGCCGCCCGAAAGCTGGTTGGGATACGAGAACTCGAACCCCTCCAGGCCGACCAGATGCAGAAGCTCCAGCGCCTTGATATGGTCCTTGTCGGTCGCCCCCGTGGTCAGCGTCTTGGGCAGGATCACATTGTCGAGCACGTTCTTCCAGGCCAGCAGCGTCGGCTTCTGGAACATCATCCCGATCTCTTCGCGCGGGGTGCCGGCCGATTTGCCGAGCACCTCCATCTGGCCGCCGCTACGCCGCAGCAACCCGGCCACCAGCCGCAAAAGCGTGGATTTCCCGCAGCCGGACGGGCCGATCAGAGAGATGAACTCACCCGGCTTGACGTCGAAGTTGACGTCTTCCAGCGCGACAACGCTCCCCCCTGCAAAGGTCATCCCGAGGTTGCGGGCCTCGATAATCGCCGGCGCCGTATCCATTCCGCGTTCACTCCTTGCGATGGTCATGTCGGGTTTCACGTTCATCTCGCCCTCTTCGATTTCAGATCGTCCGGCCGCCGCGACATTGGCCCGCGCGGCCGGTGGATGGTCAGGCGTCCGCCTTGTCCCGTTCCGCGCGCAGGGACGCGAGGTGGGGGTATTTCTCGGTCAGAAGCGAGCCATGGTAATAGGTCGCCCGGTAGGCCTCGGTGTCGCGGATCGCGTCCAGCCAGGTGCCGATCGCCGGATGGTCGGCCCAGACGGTGTCAAGGTTGATGTCGGCCATGCGCACGATGACCGGCATGATCGACAGATCGACCAAACTGATGTCGGCCCCGAGGATCCACGGCCCGCCAGATGCGTCCAGCCAACTGGCCATCCGCTCGACGCCCCGCTTGAGCCGGCCCATTGCCTCGTTCATGTCCGCCTCGGAAAAGCCGGTGCGACCCATCTTCATCAGGAACTCGCGGCGCAGGGGCTTGCTGTCGCAGAGCGCCTGGAATTCCTCCTCGGACATGGCCTGGAAATGGGGCAGGAACGCGAGGTTGTAGGACGGGATCCGGATCGCGGGCGTCGGCACCTCGTCGACGAAGCGCATCATCGCGCGCAGCTCGGCCGCCGCGACCGGGTCGGTCGGGCGCATCGGGGTGACGTCGGGAAACACGTCCTCGAGATATTCCAGGATGACGGCGCTGTCGGTGATGACCCGGCCGTCATGGACCATGGTCGGCACGACGCCATTGGGGTTGATCGCCAGATATTCCGGCTTGAGCTGATCGCCCGAGAACAGGTCCAGCTTGATCTCGTCGAAGGTCAGACCCTTCGCATGAAGCGCATAGCGCACCCGCTGGCTGCAAGTGGATTGCGGCGCGTTGTGCAGGGTGATGTCGGTCACGTGTGAACTCCTCCCAGAGTGCGGACCGGGCCGCGGACAGCCCGGTCCAGGTGTGGCAAGGCGGCCTTATTCGGCGGCTTCGGCGACCTCCAGGCCGGTCGGATAGGGGGTCTCCTCGCTTTTCAGTTCGAGGCCGGCATGCTGGGCGACGGTCTCGAGGATCGCCGCGAAATCCTTGGCGAGATAGGCGTCGGGATCGTCCTTCAGATGCGCCATTCCGAAATGCGCCTGCAGCGCCTCGCGGGTGGTTGCGGTCACCGGCATCGGCACGTCCAGCTTGCGGCCGGCGGCGAGGCCGAGGTCGAGGTCCTTGCGCAGAAGCTCGGGCGTGAACGTGGTGGTCCAGTCCAGGTTGATCAGCGCATTCGTCTTGTAGCGGGTGAAAATCGAGCCCATGACCGAATTGTTCATGAAGTCGAGGAACGCCGTGCGCGGCACGCCGGCCTTTTCCGCCAGGACGGTGATCTCGACGAGGTTCTGGGTCACGACGCCGAGGAAGACGTTGTGGGCGATCTTGCAGAACCGCGCCAACTCGCCCTCGCCGACATAGGACACGCCGTTGGCGGCCACCGTCCCGATGATGTCCTCGACCTTCGAAAAGACATCGGCGGGGCCCGAGACCACGGCGCTCAGCTTGCCGGACTTGACGCATTTGCCGTTGCCGGAGACCGGCGAGCACATGAATTCCGAGCCGCGGGCATTCACCCGCTCGCGCAGATCGGCGGATTGATCGACCGAGATTGAAGACCAGTCGACAAGAATGCCGGGCGACGTCTCGCCGCTGAGCACGCCATTCTCGCCGAAATAGACCTGTTCGACGTCCGCGCCGGTCGAGACCATGGTGCAGAACACGTCCACGCCGGCCAGATCCTTGGGGCTGTCCACAAGGGTGGCCCCGGCGGCGGCCAGCGGCTCTGCCTTCGATCGGGTCCGGTTCCAGATCTTCACGTCGTAGCCAGCTTTCACAAGCCGTTCGGCCATGGGATACCCCATACGGCCCATGCCAACCCATCCGATCGTCAATTTCGTCATAGCGAAGCTCTCCATCTTCTTTTTCATCCGAGCGGGCCAGGACCTGTCCCGCCCCTTTGCGCGAGCGCCGTCACCCTGACAGACCTGAGCACTCCGCCTGTCCGGCCCCCGATGCATTCAAAAGGCACGTGCCGCCCCATCGCGGACGAAGCAGCACGGTGACTTTGTGCAATCGGTTGCGTAGACGTTATTCAGCTTGCGCAAGGCGTGTCAAGCGTCAAGCAACAAAGAGTCTTCAGGTCGTCGACCAGCCCGGATAGGGATTGGGCGCGGCGATTGCCGTTCGTCACTGGACAAATGACGCAATCGTTTGCATGCTCGACCTGTGCCGACTCTCGGTTCATGACACCGGCGACACTGCAAAGGCCCGACATGACTGACTATCCCATCGAACTTTACCAGATTGCCCTTGTCGTTCTGGGGCTTGCCCTCGGCGGCCTTCTCAAGGGGGCGACCGGTGCCGGGGCGCCGCTGGTGGCGGTGCCGGTGATCGCGTCGATCTTCGATGTCCGACACGCCATCGTGATCATGCTGGTGCCCAACATCGTCATCAATGTCTGGCAGATCTACAAGCACACCACCGACCGCCGGGAGACCCGCAAGGGGCTGGTGGTTGCCATCGGCACGCTGCCGGGCGTCCTGATCGGCACCTACCTGCTGACCCGGCTGAGCAGCGATGTCCTGTCGCTGTGCCTGGCGCTTCTGCTGTTCGCCAATGTGGTCTTCCGGCTGAGCTCTCCGCAATTCGCCCTGTCGGAGAGGGTGTTCGGGAAGATCGCCGTGCCGATGGGCGTGGTCATCGGCCTCATGCAGGGCACGCTGGGGATGTCCGGCCCCGTGGCCCTTGCGTTCCTGAACACGCTCAGGCTGCAGCGGGACCTGTTTATCGTCACCATCTCGATCGTGTTTCTGGCCACGTCCACCGTCCAGTTGCCCGCGCTCTATGCCAGCGGTCAGCTTTCCCTGCCGCTGATCGGGCTCAGTTGTCTGGCGATCCTGCCGATTCTCGCGATGCTCCCGGTGGGCAATTACGTCGGATCACGGCTGAGCCGCGAGCAATTCAACTGGCTGATCCTGGCGGTGATCTCGGTGCTGGCAGTGCGCCTGTTCTGGCGCGCAATCGCTTGAGGGTGCCGTCAGGCCGAGAGCGCCGCGATGAGCGATTCGCGCCGCATCGGCAGATCCGGGATATGACAGCCGGTCAGACGCTGAACCGCATTGCCGACCGCAGCGGCCGTGGGGCCCTGGACCGCTTCGGCACAGCCAAGCGCCATGTCCCCGGGCCGCTCGATCAGGCTGACCGTGACCTCGGGCACCTCCGAGAACCGCAGGATCGGGTAGTCGGCCCAGCTCGCCGTGCCGACACGCGCGCCGTCGAGGTCGATCTTCTCCTTCAACGTCCAGCTGAGCGACTGCAGCACCCCGCCCTCGATCTGGTTGATCGCCCCGTCGCGCGAGATGATCTCGCCCATGTCGACCGCCACGCGGACATCGCTGACGCGCACCTCGTCGTCGAGCGTCACCCGCGCCAGCACCGCGGCCCAGGCGGCCGTGCCCTTGTAGCGGGCCAGACCGATGCCCCAGTCCTGATCCTCGCCGCCGCCACGCAGGTCCGCCGACATCTCCTCGAGCCGGTCGAGCGTCGCGATGGCGCGGGGGTCGGTCAGGTGGGCGCGGCGATAGGCGAAACTGTCCGCCCCGGCGGCGATGGCGGCGGCCTCCAGCGCGGTTTCGATGGCGTAGACGTTCACATGGGCGCCGAGTGCGCGCAGCGAAGAGGTCCGCCAGGGCAGGCCGGTCACCAGCTTGCGGTCGACCGCCACCGAGGGCAGGTCATAGAGCGGCCGCGCGTTGCGGGCCGCCCCGCCGCCGCGTTCCGCGGGCAGGTCCTGCGGCTCTGGCATCGCAATGGGCGGGTCGAGCAGCTGGGCTGAATAGAGGCAGGGCGCGCCGAAACTGGTGGGGCGCATGGCATGGGGCGGGCTGGTCACGCTGACCTGCATCGCCGTCATCCGGCCGTCGTCCCCGGTCCAGATCCGCGCCTGCGTCGCCATCGACGCGCCAAGCGGCGCCACGGTGAATTCATCCCGCCGCGACCACAGCACGCGCACCGGACGACCCGGCACCGCCCGCGCCAGAAGCGCCGCGTCGAGCGCCGCGTCGTCGGCCCCGTTGTGGCCATAGCACCCCGCTCCGGCAACGTGGCGCACCCGCACGGCGTCTTCCGGCAGGCCCACGACCGAGGCGATGGCCGCTCGCAGCGGAAAGACCCCCTGCGTATGGGACCAGACTTCCAGCGCGTCCTGCGACCACAGGGCGATCGCGGCGGACGGGCCGATAGAGCCGTGGGTCAGGAACCCGCGGCGCGAGGTCAAGTCGACCTGCGCGGGGCCTTGCGGCAGGCTCTCACCGTCCTCGGACAGGCGCTCCACCGGGGCGTTGCTCTGGGCAAATAGCCGCTCCACATTCGTCTCCGGAGGCTCTTGCGCGGTCCAGGAGAGGCGATCCGCGGCCCAGTTGGCGACCTTGATCGCCGCGGCCTCGCTCTCGGCGATCAGGCCGATGAAGCGGCCGTTGACGACGACCTCGACAACGCCGGGCCGCGCCCGGAGCGCCTCGGTGTCAAGAGGTTCGGCGAGACTGGCCTGCGGGCTTGGCGGATGCAGGACGCGGCCGACCAACATCCCCTCCATCCTGAGATCGTGCAGGAACGGCGCCCCGACGAGCTGGGCAGTCAGGTCGCGATGATCCGATACCTCGGCATGCGCACCTGCCGCCCTGGGGGCGGCGTGATCCGTCACCGGCTGGCGCAGGTCCGTCTCGCCCGCGAGCGCCACGAGGGACAGGCCGGTCGGCGCCCCCCCCTTGAGGATCTCGCCCGCCGTGACGGCAAGCTCGTCGGCCGCGCATCCCAGCCGCCGCGCGGCCTCGGCGAGGCAGAGCGTCCGGAGCGCCGAGGTGGCCATCCGGATCGCCTTGCCGCCCTGGGTCATCGACAGGCTGCCCGCGGTAAAGCCCTCGTTGGGCGCGGCCGCGGTGTCCGGCGGACAGATCACGAGCCTGTCCAATGGCAGATCGAGCTCCACCGCCGCGATCCGCGCGAATGCCGCCAGGACCCCCTGCCCCAGCTCCGACCGCCCGCTGCGGATCGAAAGGGTGCCGTCGGCCTGTGCCGCGATCCAGTCGGACACGAGCGGGGCCGTGGTCAGCCCGGGATTGATCGGCGCCATCGTTCAGTCTCCTGCCTGCATCGTCCGCGCCGCGTCCTGCAACGCGGCAAGGATCCGCAGATGCGTGCCGCAGCGGCAGAGGTTGGGGTCGATGGCCGCGGCAAGGCTGGCGCGGTCCGCCGCCCCGCCCGCGTCGAGATGCGCCTTGGCCCGCATCAGGATGCCCGGCAGGCAATAGCCACATTGCGCCGCCTGATGCGCCTGGAAGGCCGCCGCAAGCGGGTGCGGGGCGCCGTCGGACACCAGCCCCTCCGCCGTTTCGACCGCCGCGCCCTCGACCTCGGACAGGGGCAGCGTGCAGGAGAACCGGGCGGTGCCGTTCACGATCACCGTGCAGGCGCCGCAGGTCTCTTCGCCGCAGCCGACCCGCGTGGCCTGCAGCCCGAGGTGATCGCGCAGGACATAGAGAAGCGGTGTGTCGGCCTCGGCGGTCAGCGCGACCACGGTGCCGTTCACTGTAAGATGCGCAGATCCCAAGCGGACCTCCTTGCTGTTGCGTCCCGCTCGGCGCCTAGTCCCAGTTCAGGATGCGCGGCAGTTTGCGATGTTTGGCCAATGTGCCGATGATCCCGTTGGGAAAGAACATCAGCGCGACGGCCATGATGACCCCGGTCGCCATGATGTTCACCGCCGAGGCGCCCAGCGTCGCCACGAAGAATTCGTTGAACGCCACGATCAGGACCGCGCCCAGCGCCGGGCCCGCCACGGTGCCCTTGCCGCCGAGGATGCACATCAGCACCATGTTCACCGAGATCAGGATCACCAGGAAGATATTGGGCCGGATATAGGTCAGATACTCGCCCCAGACAGCGCCCGCCATGCCGACGAAGAAGGCCGAGATCGCGCAGGCCAGCACCTTGTAGAACCGGGTGTCGATCCCCGCGCTTTCGGCCTTGACCTCGTCCTTCGAGATCGCGCGCAGGCCCAGGCCGAACTTGGAATGCCTGATGCGGTAGGAGGCCCAGAGCGCGAAGGCCGCCATGGCGAGGAAGGCGTAGTAATACGGCAGCTTCGCCCATTGAACGTCCATATCGTTGGCTTGAAGCGAGACGCCCGCGGCGCCGCCCACGAAATGCCAGTTCTCGAAGGCGATGCGGAAGATCATCACCAGCGCCAGCGACGAGATGATGAAGGACGGCCCCCGCACCCGCAGCGTGATCAGCCCGATCAGATAGCCCAGGGCCGCGGCGACCAGCCCCGCGATCGGGGCGATGATGATCGTCGAGATCCCGAGCCGGGCAAAGACCATGCCCGCGAAATAGCCGCCCACCGCGAAAAACACGTTGTGCCCCAGCGAGATATACCCCGCGTAGCCGCCCAGGATGTTCCACCCCGACGCCATCACCACGTAGCACAGCGTATAAAGCACCAGGTGGATGAGATAGTTGTAGTTGCCCACAAGTTGCAGCGCCGGCAGCGCGGTCAGCAGCGCCAGCAGAAGCAGCGGGAACCAGGTCGCGCGGGACTTGTCCGACACCTGCGAGAGGCCGGCATTGTAGGTCTTGCGCTGTGCGAGAATATCGCTCGTTTCACCGATGTTCGACATCATGCCATCTCCGGTTTTTCGCCGAACAGGCCCTGCGGACGCACCAGCAGGACGACGAACAGCGCCAGGTAAAAGGTCAGCACCGACCAGGTCGCGCCGAAGAAATAGCCGACGAAGGCCGCCAGCACCGACAGCACATAGGCCGCCACCACCGTGCCCAGGATCGAGCCCATGCCGCCCAGGACCACCAGCGACATCAGCACGGCGACCCATTCCCAGTGTTTCGACGGAAAGAACGAGAAGACGAAGGACACCAGCGCCCCCGCCGCACCGGCCAGGCCGATCCCGATGGCAAAGCTAACGAGCCCCACCATGTTGACGTTGACGCCCATAAGCTCTGCCGCCTCGCGGTTCTGGGTCGTGGCGCGGATGGCGTAGCCAAAGCGCGAATACTTCAGGAACAGGGCCAGCGCCGCGATCAGCGCGAGCGAGACCATGCCCGCGTAAAGCTGCCCCTTGGGAATGAAGACCGAGCCGATGAAGAACGCATCCGTCGCATAGCCCGGCGAGGTCACCCGCTGGGTGTTGGTAAAGGCCGTGGCCAGCCCGCCCTCGACGATCATCGCGATCGCGAAGGTCAGAAGCACGGTCATCTCGGAATATTTCGCCGATTTCGCCTCACGCTCGAAGATCAGCTTGTAGAGCAGCACGCCAGTCGCGGCGAGGATGATCGCGGCGACGGGCAGGGCGATCAGCGGGTCGACCCCGTATAGACGAAATCCCCAGTAGGCGACATAGGCGCCGCCCATGATCAGCGAGGGATGGGCGAGGTTCACGATCCGCATGACCCCGAACACAAGGCTCAGCCCCGAGCCCATGAGGGCATAGACCCCGCCCAGGGCCAGCCCGAGCACAACGATCTGGATGATATCGGCCATTACGCCACCTTCTTTCCGCCGAGGTACAATTCCTGGATCCGGTCATCTTCCAGCACGTCGTTCGCGGGCCCCTCGAAAAGGCTGCGCCCGAGATCGAGCACCAGCCCCCAATCGGCATTCCGCAGCCCCAGAAGGGCGTTCTGCTCGACGATCAGGATGGTGATCCCCGTGTCGGCCATGACTTTCATGATGTCGAAGACCTGCTGCACGATCTTGGGTGCGAGGCCCAGCGACGGCTCGTCCAGCATGACGATGTCGGGCCGCAGGATCATCGTGCGGGCCATGGCCAGCGTCTGCTGCTGGCCGCCCGACATGGTGCCGGCGTGCTGGTCGCGGCGCTCCTTCAGGATCGGGAACTGCTCTTCGATCTCGTCGACGCGGCGTTCCAGATCGGACTGATCCTTGAGGGAAAAGCCGCCCATCCGCAGATTCTCGCGTACGGTCATCTTGGGAAACAGCGCCCGTTCCTGCGGCACGAAGCAGATGCCTTTCTGCAGGATCTGGTCAGGCCGCAACCCGGCAAGGCTTTCGCCCTTGAAGCGCACGTTGCCCGAGCGCACCGGCAGCATTCCGCAGATCGCCTTGAGCAGGGTGGATTTCCCCGCGCCATTGGGGCCGATAATGCAATGCACCTTGCCCGGCTGCACCGTCAGCGAGGCCCCGTTCAGGATCGCCGGACCGTCGCCGTAGCCCGCGACGATATCCTTGACTTCGAGAAGCTCGCTCATTCCTCAGCCTCCAATACACCGCCCAGATAGGCATCGAGCACGGCCGGATCGGCGCGGACCTCCTCGGGGGTGCCCTCGGCGATGACGGTGCCCTGCGCCATCACGACGACACGGTCGGACAGGCGCATGATCAGCTCCATGTTGTGTTCCACGATCAGGACGGTTAGGCCCTTGGCGTTGAGCTCGCGGATATGGCCCACGATCTCCTCCAGCAGGGTCGGGTTCACGCCGCCCGCGGGCTCGTCCAGCAGGATGATCTTGGGGTCGCTCATCAGCAGCGCCGCGAGGTCCATCAGCTTCTTCTGGCCGTAGCTCAGGTTCGACCCGTCCTCCTGCGCGATCCGGGTGATGCCGAGAAAATCGAGGATACCCATGGCCTTGGCAATCTCCGCCTCGCTGAGCGCGGGGCGAAACATGTCGCGCCAGCCTTCGGTCCGCGACTGGCAGATGACGTTTTCCAGAACCGTCATGTCGGCGAGGTTGCGCGAGATCTGAAAGGTGCGCGACAGCCCGCGCCGGGTGATCTGATGCGGCCGCAACCCGTCGATCCGCTCGCCATCAAGCCAGACCTCGCCGGACGTCGGCGCCATGGTCCGACTGATGCAGTTGAACGCCGTTGTCTTGCCGGCGCCGTTCGGCCCGATAAGCGCGGTTATTTCGCCCTTTCGGACGGTGAAGCTGCAATCGTCGACGGCGCGGATGCCGCCGAAACGCTTGCTCATATTCTTGACCTCGAGCATGCCCGGCCCTTCAGTTCAACATGTTTTGGAAAGTGTCCCGGGGCGCCGCGCCGACGCCTCCGGGACACTCGATGTCCGGCCCTAGAAGCCGTCCTTGGGATGGCTCAGCTCGGAGACTTCGGGGAATTCGTCCGTCGGATAGACGAACTGCAGCTCTCCGCCGTTCCACTGTGCGATCAGGAACGGCTTGTCGATCGGCAAGCCACGGGAATCCCACGAGAACCGGCCGAGGATCGTCCGCACGGGCTCGTCGGCCGTGCGGGCATAGAGCCACTCGCCCATGGCCGCGTTATCGGTCGTTCCCGCGCCGCGGATCGCCTGCTCGATGCCCTGGCAGACCGCGAAGGGGATGGCCGAGTCCTCGTCGGGCTCGGCGCCATAGGCCTCGCTGAAGGCGTCGACGAAGTCCTGGTTGCTGAAGGGCTCTCCGTTCAGCTCGCCGTTATAGGGCGCGGAGGGGTGCCAGGAGGTGTGCATCAGGATCGATTCCGACGCGTCGCCGGTGCCCTCGTAGAACTCCGCCTGGGTGCCCTGGCTGTAATAGACCATCATCGGCTCGGCCCGCACCGTCTGCAGGGCGCGGGTCAGCTGCACGGCCTCTTCGGCCGAGGCGGTCAGGGCGATAATCAGGTCGGCCTCGGACCGCTTGATCGAGTTGGCGAGGTTCAGCCAGTCGTTGAAGCCCTCTTCCGGCCATTTCTCGGAATAGACCACCTCGATCCCGGCTTCGGCGAGATAGCCGGGCGCCATGTCCTCGACCACTGAGCCATCGGCGGGGTCGATCACCTCGGTGCCAAGAAAGCCCGCTTCGACGGCATTGGCAAAGAAGTCGTCCGCCGCGACCACGGCCGCGGTCTGCGGGCGGCTGCCCTCGTCGATCAGGTCGGCGATCATGCCGGTGAGCGAGACCCCGATGTATTCCGCCGCGTTGGGCTGGAAATAGAACAGGTTCTGGTGGCCCTGGGTATAGATCCGCAGCGCACCGCCGGCCGGAACCGGGTGCACGTAGCCGTTGCGCGCCAGGATGTTGGCCACCGGGAAGGACAGGCGCGACGAGAAGGTGCCGAACACCGCGTCCACGCCGTCCACATTGATGAAGCGCTCGTACTGGTTGATTGCCGTCGCCGGGTCCGAGCGGTTGTCCGAGACGATCAGGTCGACCTGCTCGCCCATGATGCCGCCGCCCTCGTTGATCAGGTCCACGCACAGCTCATAGCCTTGCTGGTGCTTGGTGCCCGCGATCGAGAACGCGCCTGTCAGCGGCAGCGATGCCCCGATCTTGATCTCGGCCAGGGCGGCGGTGCCGGCCAGCGCGATGCAGGCCGAGCCCGCCAATAGTCCACGAAGTCGCATGTCTTTCCTCCCTAATATTTCGAACCGTCCTGCTGCCCCCGGACCCCGCCCTCCTCGCGGCGCCCGGACACATTTTCGTCGAAGCCCGCCCGCCGGGTCCAGGTCCGTCCGTTGTGGGCGACCGGATCAGACGGGAGTGCGGTCAGCGCCGCGGAAGGTCACCGAACACGCCCTCTGGTGTGCCGGGCGACCCGAACTCCGAACAGGTGCAAACGATTGCGCGCCAAGTATGCTGCGAGCCACGGTGCGCTGTCAAGTTGGATTGCGAGATGAATTTCGACCCTGCGGGGTGCGACAGTTCGGGCGGGGTTTGCGCTGACGCAGGGGTAATCGGCAGGGAAGTGGTGCACCTGAGAGGATTCGAACCTCTGGCCTCTGCCTTCGGAGGGCAGCGCTCTATCCAGCTGAGCTACAGGTGCGTTCTGGACGCGTCATTAGCAGCGCGGCGGCGGACCCGCAACGGGCAATCTTGGCGCCGCGTTCAGGCGAAACGCCGGGGCGAGAAATCGGCGATGTCGAAATTCGGCGCCCGGCCCTGCGCCATGTCGGCCACGATCCGGCCGGTGATTCCGCCGAGGGTCAGGCCGATGTGCTGGTGCCCGAAGGCCAGGATCATCCGGGGCGAGGCCGCCGACGGCCCGATCACCGGCAGCGAATCCGGCATGGTCGGCCGGTGCCCCAGCCATGTGTCGTCCGGTGCGCCAAGGTCGCCGAACATCTCGGCCGACCGGCGCCGCAGGTACTCGGTGCGGGCGGCGTTGAAGGGGGCATCGACGGAGTCGATCTCGACCGTGCCGGCGATCCTCAGCCCCTGCGCCATCGGTGTCGCGTAAAAGCCGCCCTCGGCCCAGCCCACCGGGCGCGAGATCAGCGCACCGTGGTCGCGGTAGATCAGGTGATAGCCGCGCTCGGTCCCCAGCGGCAGCGCCTCGGCCCCGGTCCCCGCGATTCGGGCCGAACGGGCGCCGGCGGTGACGGCGACGTGACCGGCCCGCAGGCTGGTGCCATCGGGCAGCCGCACCGTCACGCCGTCCTCGTCGGGGCGGCATTCGGTGACCTCCTGCGCGAGGTAGGTGCCGCCCAGCGCCTCGACCCTCGCCTGCATCCGGGTGACCAGCGCCATCGGGTCGATGACATGCCGCGCCCCGCGAAAGCGCAGGCCCGCATGGACGGTCAGGCGCAGGTTCGGCTCCGCCTGCCGGACCTCGTCGGGCGAGAGCTCGTCGAACGCCACCCCCTGCAACCGCCGCATCGCATTGCTGGCGCGCTCGGCCTCGAACCCGGCCCTGGTGGACCAGATATTGAGACAATCGTTGGCGACCATCAGGTCCTCGGCCCCGGCTTCGGCGATCAGCGGGTTCAGCCCGGCATCGGCGTGGGACAGGATCCGCCCCAGCGCCCGGCTGATGTGGCGCACCCGGCCGGGGCGGCAATTGTTCAGGAAGGACAGCATCCAGCGCGGATGCGTCAGCCCGTGCCACAGGTTGAAGCCCAGCGGAGAGTCCTGGCTGAACAGCAACCGCGGCAGATCGGCGAACAGGGACGGGCTGTTGACCGGAATGCAGGCATAGGTCGCAAGCGTACAGGCCGACCCGTAGGTGGTGCCCGACCCGGGCGGGTTCGGGTCGCAGATCGCCACCCGCAGGCCCTGTTTCTGCGCCCAGAGCGCCGAGGACATGCCGACGATCCCGGCACCGATGACAACGAGGTCGAAATCTTGATGTGTCATCACCAAATCCGGTCGTTGGCCCCGACGGCGCTCAGGCGAAAAGGTCGTGGCACAGTTCCAGCGCGTCGACCAGCACGTCGACCTCCTGGGTCGTGTTGTAAAGCCCGAAGGACGCGCGGCAGGTCGCCGTCAGTCCGAGGTGATCCATCAGCGGGCCGGTGCAGTGCTGCCCGGCGCGGACCGCGACGCCCTTCTTGTCGAGCACTGTCGAGATGTCATGGGCATGCGCCGCGCCATCGAGCGTGAAGGAGAAGATCGCGCTCTTGTCCGGCGTCGTGCCCTGGAGCGTCAGCCAGTTGAGGCCGGTCAGACGCTCGCGGGCATAATCGCGCAGGCTGTCCTCGTGCGCCGCGATCGCATCCATCCCGAGATCCATCATGTAGTTCAGCGCGACCCCGAGGCCGATTGTCTGGACGATTCCGGGCGTGCCCGCCTCGAACTTCATCGGCGCGTCGTTGTAGACCACCCCGTCCTTCGAGACCTCTCGGATCATGTCGCCGCCGCCGAGGAAGGGGCGCATCTCGGCCATCCGCTCGGGCCGGACGTAGATCGCGCCTGACCCCGAGGGGCCATAGAGCTTGTGACCCGTGATCGCGTAGAAATCGCAGCCCAGATCGGCCAGGTCGACCGGCATGTGCACCGCGGCCTGGGAGCCGTCGACCAGCACCGGCACAGCCTGCCGGTGGGCGCCCTCGGTGATCGCCTTGATGTCGACCTTGGTGCCCAGCACGTTCGAAAGATGCGTCACCGCGATCAGCTTGGTGCGCGGGGTAATCGCATCCAGCACCTTTTGCGGGTCGAGCGCCCCGGTCGCATCCACATCGACCCAGACCAGCTTGACGCCCTGCCGCTCGCGCAGGAAATGCCAGGGCACGATGTTGGCGTGATGCTCCATCACCGACAGGATGATCTCGTCGCCGGCCTCCATCCGCGGCATGGCCCAGCCGTAGGCCACCATGTTGATGCCCTCGGTGGTGCCGGAATTCAGGATGATGTCATCCTCGGACGGCGCGTTGAGGAACCGGGCGATGGTCCCGCGCACGCCCTCGTATTTCTCGGTCGCGAGGGTCGAGAGGTAATGCAACCCGCGGTGCACGTTGGAATATTCCTGCGCATAGGCCCGGGTGATCGCGTCGATCACCACCTGAGGCTTCTGCGCCGAGGCCCCGTTGTCGAGGTAGACGAGGGGCTTGTCGTTGACCGTGCGGGACAGGATCGGAAAGTCCGCCCGGATGGCTGTGACGTCATACATGGAGGTCTCCTCAGACGCTGGCGCCGATGATGCCGAGCAGGACAGATAGCCCGAGCCCGACACCCAGCAACGCGAGGATCAGCGTCAGCGCCGCGCGGGGCAGAGAGCCGAACCGCTGCGCTTCGTTGATGAAATTGACAAGCACCCAGAGCGCGACGGCAAGGGTGGCGATGGCGACGAGGCTGCCCAGCCCGGGCAGGATCAGCGAGACGATGAGTTGCGCCACCTGCAGGACCAGCAGCAGGACCTGCAACCACACCATCAGCGCCAGCGTGTCCGCCAGCGCCCCCTGCCCGCCAAGCATCTGGCCGGTGAAGTGCAGGGCAAAGATCGTGATGACCAGTGATCCGCCGAGGATGACGGCATAGGTGAACGGGGTGATCCGGACGGTGGCCGCCATCGCCTCGGGCGAGGACGGCACCAGGGCCCCCATGATCGCGACCATCAGGACCGAAAGGACCGTAACGAGCACAAGCCCCGTCCACAGCGCGTCCGTGGGCAGCTTGCGCCCCAGGATCAGCCGGGCGACCTGCGCGGGCTGCGTCACCGTATCGCGCAGGAGACGGGCGAGCACCTCGCCCTCGGGGGTCATTGCCATGGGGGCGGGCCTTCCGCTTCGCGCAGACATTGCAGCCAGATCAGGGCAAAGCCCGCCAGCCAGACAAGGCCCAGGATTTCGGCCGGGATGCCCGGCCCGCTGAACCCGCGCACCAGCCCGTAGAGCAGTGCCACCGGCGCGGTGGCCAGCAGCGTCCAGAACAGGGCGAGCCGGGCGGAATACCACGACCCCTGCCCGCCCAGCGGCCGGGCCAGCAGGTGGCTGAGGGCGGCCAGCGCATAGAACACCAGCGGCAGCACCATGACCGACCCGAAAAAGGCGTAGGCGACAAGCTGCACCAGCTCGGGGCTGTCCTGGCCCTGCACCGTCTCGAGCCCTTGTGCCACACGGACCAGCCGGGGCCATTGCGCCACGAACAGCAGGACACAGGCGGTGATCAGATAGGCAAGTGCACGGTCCTCGCGCGGGCCATGGGCCAGCAGGGACCGCATGACCTCGCGCGGGCCGCGCCAGGTGCGCAGGATATCCGCCGTGACCGCCATCAGTGACCGCGCCGCTCCAACCAGGAGGCCAGCCGGGCCCGCAGCGCCTCGGCATATGTCTCGTTCTCGATCTCTTCCAGCGCCTCGGCCACGAAGGCCAGCGTCAGAAGATTGGCCGCCTCGGCCGCCGGGACACCGCGCGATTGCAGGTAGAACATCGCCTCGGCATCGATCGCGCCGGAGGTGGAGCCGTGGGAGCAGGCCACATCATCGGCATAGATCTCAAGCTCGGGCTTGGCGAGGAATTGCGCGTCCTCGTCGAGCAGCAGCGACTGGCTGATCTGGTAGCCGTCGGTCTTCTGTGCGCCCGACTTCACCAGGATCTTGCCCTGGAAGATCCCGGTCGCCCCGTTGCGCAGGACTTTCTTGAACACCTGCCGGCTTTCGCAACGCTGCGCGTCATGGGTGACAAAGACCGTGTCGTCGTGGACGAAATCCTTGCCGTCGCCCAGGCAGGCCCCGGCCACGTGAGCGGTGGCGTCGTCGCCGGTCAGCTCGATCACGCATTCGTTGCGCGTCAGCACGCCGTTCACGGTCAGGGTGAACGCCTTGAACACGCTCTCGCGGCCCAACCGGGCAAAGATCCCGGTCGCCGCCCGCCGTTCGTGATCGCGCCCCTGCGAGCGGATCAGGTGGAACGCGCCGGTGTCGGCGATATCGACCTCCAGCCCCTTCGAGAACCGCGCGGCGGCAGGGCCGTTTTCCAGCAGGGTCAGCTCGGCCCCCTCCTCGACCCGCACGCAATGATGCAGGATCGCGTCCGAGGTTTCGGACTGGTGCAGGTAGACGAGGCTGACCGGCTTGGACGGCTTGCCTGTCACCCGGATCACGACGCCATCGGTGGCGAAGGCCGTGTTGAACGCGGCGAGCGGACGGTGGACCTTTTCGTGGCTGCGGGCCTCGAGCACGCCATAGACGTCGCGGACCCAATGGATGTCCTTGCCCAGCGCATCGGTCAGCCGCTCGATCTCGATCCCTTCAAGGGCGAGGTCGTCAGACGCCTCCGGATCGAAGACGCCGTCCACGAAGACGATCCGCAACCGGTCGATATCGCTGAAGATCGGCGCCTCGCCGGTGTCGAACAGGGCCGCGCGGGGCGGCTCGGCGACGGTCAGAGACGACGGATCGGCAAAGCGCCAGTACTCGTCGCGGCGGTGCGGCAGGCCCATTTCCTGCACCCGCGCCAAGGCTTCGTTGCGGGCGGCCTCCGCCCAACCGGTTGCGGCGGGCAGCGACAAGGTCGAGAGCCGCGCCTCGGTCGTGTCCATCTTCTGCTGTCTGAGGGCTGCGCGTGCCATCGCCATCAGGCCACCTCGCTCAGGATGTCGGCATATCCGTTCTTTTCGACCTCGAGCGCAAGCTCCGGACCGCCGCTCTTGACGATGCGACCGTCGGACATGATGTGCACGACGTCGGGCCGGATGTGATCCAGCAGGCGCTGGTAGTGGGTGATCACCAGGAATGCCCGATCCGGCGACCGCAGCGCGTTCACCCCGTCCGACACCAGCTTCATCGCGTCCACGTCGAGGCCGGAATCGGTCTCGTCCAGGATGCACATCTTCGGCTCCAGCATGGCCATCTGCAGGATTTCGTTGCGCTTTTTCTCACCGCCCGAAAAGCCGACATTGACCGACCGCTTGAGCATGTCGGGGTCGATCTGAAGATCCTTCGCCTTCGCGCGGATCAGCTTGAGGAAATCGGTCGACGACATCTCCTCGTCGCCCCGCGCCTTGCGCTGCGCGTTCACCGCAGTGCGCAGAAAGGTCATGTTGCCCACGCCCGGAATCTCCACCGGGTACTGAAACGCGAGGAACAGGCCGGCGGCCGCGCGCTCTTCGGGGTCCATGCCGAGGATGTCCTCGCCCAGCAGCGTCGCAGAACCGCCGGTCACCTCGTAGCCGTCCCGACCGGACAGGACATAGCTCATCGTCGACTTGCCAGAGCCGTTCGGCCCCATGATCGCGTGGACGGAGCCGGCTTCGACCTTCAGATCCACACCCTTGAGGATCTGCTTGTCTTCTTCCTCGAGCTTGACGTGAAGTCCCTTGATATCCAACATATTTCTCTCCTTTGCAGGGCCCCTCGCGGGGTGCTTGCGCTATCTCTTGTGTTGCAGCAGCCCGACCACGTCGAGCAGCTCTTCATTTCGGATTGCCCGGGGCGTGACCTCGAACCGGACCATGCGGCCCCGCGTCTCGACCCTGTCGGCATAGGTTTCGGCCACGTGATATTCGGGCCTGTCGGTGTAATCGTCGAACAGGACAGTGACCGGCGCGGCGCTGCGGAACAGGCAGGCCAGCAGGCACCCGACCCGAAACCGCCCGTCGATCAGCACAAGGTCCGGTTGCCTGAAACCGGGCCGCTCCCACACTCCCAGCGAGTAGTGCGAGAATTGCCCATATCGCATGTTGTTGACCGGCATGCCCCACTGGCGAACCTTACCGATATCAACCGGCACGATTTCCGGCATGGATACCGGAGGATTTTCGTCAAACCAGCGAACCATCATCGCGGCCCAGTCAGGATCGCTCTCCACCGAGGTGACCGTCTTGTCCGGCATCTCGGACGCCAGAACCGTCGATCCGCCGGACCCGTATTCAAGGATGACCTGCGCAGACGCATAGGCCTCGCGCACCCATGCGCCTTCGGCCTCGGGCAGGGTCAGTTGCGGGCGCTTCACAGCCACGGAGGACGACGCGTCGGTCATCTCACGATCTGCCTTTCCAGCTGCCGAGCGCAGTCTGCGCGAAGAGGCTGCCAAGGCTGCCAGACACGAAACTGATCGCGATGACCCTGCCGCGGGCCAGCATGTCAGTCAGCCAGTCCACGACCATCGCGAAGCCGGCGCAGAGCACGCCGGTCAGAAACGCGGTCCAGAGCACCGACCGGATCATGAGCGCACCGCGATATGGTTCGCGTTCCGGCTGCTGTCCCGGTCGGTGTGCACGACATTGTAGCCATGATCCGCCAGCCAGGTATCGAAAGCGCCCTCGTTGCTCGCATCCACTTCGATCAGCAGGGTCGGCCCGTGCCGGCGGATCAAAGCGTCGAGCCCGTCCAGGACCTTCATCTCCATCCCCTCGACATCGATCTTGATCAGTGTCGGCGTCTCCTCCGCGAACAGCCCGTCGCCCCGCCGGACCTCTAGCACGCCGCCCGTCTCCCGCATCTTGGTCGCCCCGAGGTTGCGGTCGTGCCGCTTCATCCGGTAGCCCCCCGCGTCCACATCCGACAGGCCAACGCCCAGCTTCGAAATGTCGACCACGTCCCCCATCCCGTTGACCAGGATATTGGCCACCAGCGGCGCCAGCGCCAGCGGGTTGGGCTCGGCCACGACCACGCGCTCCGCCTCCAACCGGGTCGCGAAGTAGAGCGCGTGATTGCCGATATTCGCTCCGATATCAATCACATGCGCCCCCGGCCCCACGTAGGCGCCCAGCGCCTCGAGCTCTTCTTGCTCGTAGAAGCGCCCGCGCCGGATTTCCCGCTGGATCGGGTCGCGTTCGAAGTTCAGGCACCAGGTCAGCCCGCCCCAATGCACCATCTCGAACGGCGGAAAGGCCACAGGCCGTCCGCTGGCCAGCGCCTCGATGGCGCGGGCCAGGTCGAAATAGTCAGGCCCCGTGGTTTCGGGGCGAGGCAGCCGGACCGCGTCCATGACAGATCAGCCCACCGAACCTTCGAGGCTGATCGCCACAAGCTGTTGCGCTTCCATGGCAAACTCCATCGGCAGCGCCTGCAGCACTTCCTTGGCGAAGCCGTTGACGATCAGCGCCACGGCCTCTTCCTCGTCCATGCCGCGCTGGCGGCAATAGAACATCTGTTCGTCGTCCACCTTCGAGGTCGTCGCCTCGTGTTCGACGCGGGAGGAGTTGTTCTTGACCTCGATATAGGGAACCGTATGCGCCCCGCACTTGTCGCCGATCAGCAGGCTGTCGCACTGGGTATAATTGCGGCTTTCCGTCGCCTTGGGGTGCATCGACACGAGGCCACGATAGGTGTTCTGCGCATGGCCCGCGCTGATCCCCTTGGACACGATCCGCGACCTGGTGCGCTTGCCCAGGTGGGTCATCTTGGTGCCGGTGTCGGCCTGCTGGTAGTTGTTGGTGATGGCGATTGAATAGAACTCGCCCTGGCTGTCATCGCCGCGCAGGATGCAGGACGGATATTTCCACGTCACCGACGAGCCGGTTTCCACCTGCGTCCACATCACCTTGGCCCGGTCGCCCCGGCAATCCGCACGCTTGGTGACGAAGTTGTAGATGCCACCTTTGCCGTTTTCGTCACCCGGGTACCAATTCTGGACGGTGGAGTATTTCACCTCCGCGTCCTCCTCGACGATGATCTCGACCACCGCCGCGTGCAGTTGCGCCACGTCGCGCATCGGCGCCGTGCAGCCTTCGAGGTAGGACACGTAGGAGCCCTTGTCGGCGATGATCAGCGTCCGCTCGAACTGGCCGGTGTTCTCGGCGTTGATGCGGAAATAGGTCGACAGCTCCATCGGGCAGCGCACCCCTGGCGGGATGTAGACAAAGGACCCGTCCGAGAAGACCGCCGAGTTGAGCGCGGCATAAAAGTTGTCGCCCTGCGGCACGACCGAGCCGAGGTATTTCTTCACCAGCTCCGGATGCTCGCGGATCGCCTCCGAGATAGAGCAGAAGATGACACCGGCCTTCTTCAGCTCCTTCTGAAAGGTCGTGCCCACGGAGACGCTGTCGAACACCGCGTCCACGGCCACCTTGCGCTCGGAATTGTCCTCGGGCGTGGCGATCTCATCGGCGCCCTCGACACCGGCGAGAATCATCTGCTCCTTCAGCGGGATCCCCAGCTTCTTGTAGGTCTCCAGCAGCTTCGGATCGACGTCGTCCAGCGATTGCGGCTTGGTCTCCATGCTTTTGGGCCGGGCATAGTAATACTGGTCCTGGAAATCGATCACCGGGTATTCGACCATCGCCCAGTCCGGCTCTTCCATCTTCAGCCAGCGGGCATAGGCCTGCATCCGCCACTCGGTCATCCACTCCGGCTCTTCGTTCTTCGAAGAGATCAGCGCGACGATGTCCTCGGACAGGCCCTTGGGGGCGTAGTCCATCTCGATGTCGGTGTTCCAGCCGTGCTTGTAGGTGCCGGAGAGCTTGCGGACGGCCTCAACGGTCTCCTCGTCCACGCCTTCCTTGACCTCCGGCGTCGGCATATTGTCCAAAACGGTCATCGTCTCGTCCTTCCTCACGCCGCCCGGGCGCGCTGCTTGTCTCGTGTCCGCGACCAGGCCTGCGCGAATCGCAGCACCTCGTCCTCACTCGTCGTCGGGCCCAGCGACACGCGGATCGCGCTTGCCGCCTCGACCCCGTCCAATCCCATGGCCCGCAGGACCCGGCTCTCTCGCACCTTGCCGCTTGAACAGGCGCTGCCCGCGCTGACCGCAAAGCCCGCAAGGTCCAGCGCCATCACCTGCGTCTCCCCCTTCCAGCCCGGCGTGACCATGCAGGAGGTGTTCGGCAGGCGCGGACCCTCTTTCCCGACAAAAATAGTCTCCGGGCTCGCGGCCTCAATGGCCTTTTCTAGAATATTTCTAAGTTCGGCAACCCGCTCCCAGGTCCCGTCGGCCAGGTCGCGCTGCGCCGCCTTGGCCGCGGCGGCCATTCCGGCGATGCCGATGACGTTCTCCGTACCGGAGCGGCGGCCCATCTCCTGGCCGCCCCCGGGCAGCAGGCCGCGCAGGTCGGTGCCCTCGGGGATGGCCAGGAGGCCGACGCCCTTGGGCCCGCCGAACTTGTGCGCCGACAGCATGAACATCGCCGGCGGCTGCCAGCTGAGCGACACGGCCATCCGCCCGAACAGCTGCACAAGGTCCACCAAAAGGCCCGCCCCGCCCGTCGGCGCGTCCGCGAACGGCTGCACGACACCGGTCTCGCTATTGGCCGCCTGAACCGCCACAAGGTCCTCCGCGTCGGGTCCGAGCGCCGCAAGTGCCGCCAGATCCACCGCGCCTTGGGCTGTTACCGGCAAGACGAGGCCGCCCAACCGCTCGCGCCAGGCCTCTACGCAATCATGCTCCACCGCCGAAGAGATCAGACGCGACCACCCAGCCGACAGGGCCAGCGCCGCCGCCTCGGTCGCCCCCGAGGTAAAGACCAGATCATACCCCTGCGCACCCAGCGCTTCCGAGAGATCCCCCCGCGCCGCCTCGATCAGACCCTTCGCCGCGCGCCCCTCGCCATGGACGGAGGACGGGTTGCCCACGACATCCATCGCGGCAAGCATGGCAGCCCGCGCCTCGGGTCGCAAAGGCGCCGTGGCATTCCAGTCCATGTAGGTCCTCGCGCTCAAGTCATCCCTTTCATCTTGGCCGAAAAACTCCGGGGGTCCGGGGGCAGCGCCCCCGGCCGGTCGCCACGCCTCGCGTGGCGAAACCGCTCATGCGCCCTCATCCACCACCTCGAACAGATGCGGCACCGCGGGGCAGGGCGCCAGCTCGTTGGCCACCACATCCGACAACCGCGTCTGGTGCAGGAACACGTAGACATGCGCCGACAGCCCTTCCCACAGCCGGTTCGTCAGCGATTGCGCCCGCGACCCCGACAACCCGCCAGAGGCGCCCGCACCCTTGTGCATCGCGCTCACGGTCTCGTCGACGGCTCCAAGGACGTCCGACACGCGGATCTCCGCTGCCGGCCGCGCAAGACGGTACCCGCCGCCGGGCCCGCGCACGCTCTCGACCAGCCCCGCCCGGCGCAGCTTCACGAACAGCTGCTCGAGATAGGGCAGCGAGATATCCTGCCGGCGTGAGACCTCGCCCAGCGACACCAGCCCCCCCTGCGGCTGCAGCGCGAGGTCGGTCAGCGCGGCCATGGCATAGCGACCCTTGGTGCTCAGCTTCATCCACGCCTCCACGTCGAGGCCGGGCCACGCGCCATTGACGCCGCCTGCCCGCCTGTTTACTTGGCTGATACTCCCGCAAGCGCGGGAACTTTAGAATTCTTCTAAGGTGCCCAAGCAAATCTGTCAAGATTGACTCCGGTTCGCGCGAGGCCCCCTGACGAAAGGCGTATCATGCCCGAGGTTATCTTCCCCGGCCCCGAAGGCCGGCTCGAAGGCCGCTACCATCCGCAACGGGAGCGTGACGCGCCCATCGCCATCATCCTGCATCCGCACCCGCAGTTCGGCGGCACGATGAACAACCGCGTCGTCTACAACCTGCACTACACGTTCTACAACATGGGCTTCACCGTACTGCGGTTCAATTTCCGTGGCGTGGGCCGCAGCCAGGGCGAATACGACCAGGGCATCGGAGAGCTTTCTGACGCGGCCTCGGCGCTCGACTACCTGCAGTCCATGAACCCCAACGCCAAGCATTGCTGGGTCGCGGGCTTTTCCTTCGGCGCATGGATCGGGATGCAGCTTCTGATGCGGCGGCCCGAGATCACCGGGTTCATCTCTGTCTCGCCGCCGGCCAACATGTACGACTTCTCGTTCCTGGCCCCCTGCCCCTCGTCCGGCCTCGTCATCAACGGCACCGCCGACCGGGTAGCCCCGCCGCAGGATACCGTGAACCTCGTGAACAAGCTGCACGAGCAGAAGGGCATCACCATCACCCACGAGCAGATCGAGGGGGCGGGCCATTTCTTCGAGGATCCGCATATGGAGACGATGATCGACAACGTCGGCGGCTACGTCCGCCGCCGCCTGACAGAGACCACGCGCTGAGGGCCCGCCGCATGGGGATCACAGAAGACATCGCCGACGACCTCGCCCGCGAGACCATCGACGCCATGGACAAGCTGGGCGACGACCGCCTGTTCGAAGAGATCGCCAAGTCCATCGGCGCCTCGTCGCAAACCACCGAAGAGGCGTTCCTGACCGCGATCCGGGTCCGGCTCGCCGAACGCCGCGCCCGCAAACTCCTGGCCGAGCGGCTGGCAGCGGGATCGTCCTGACCCATGGCCGCGCCGCAACAGGCTGACCTGTTCCTGGTGCCGCTGCTCGACGGGGGCGATGCCCTCGGACAGGTCCTGGAGTGTGACGCACGAGATCGGGTCCGTCTGCTCCTGACACTCTCGCGCGACACCGCGCCGCGGCGGATCCAGCTGCCGGAGGTCGTAGCGACGCTGACGACCCTGCCCGAGCCCTTCCGCACCGGCCACTGGCGGGTGATCGGCTATGACACTCTGCCGACGGGTCCGGCGCTGAAACCGCCCCTCTTCGACCCGGAGCCGACCGACCCCGCCATCGTCGAGGCCTTCCTCAACGCCTGTCACGGCCTCTATCCGTGGGACGGGTTTCCCGATGCGGAGGTCTTTTCGAAGATGCTCCTGGAAGGCGTGGCGCTGCCGCCGGCCCGCACCCTTCGCGACGCCTGACCGGGCGCCGGGCCGCGACATACGCAACCGAACGGGCTTGGCCCGGCGGCCCCGGGGCTGTAGGTCAGGATCATGTCAGAACGGCTTGCGGCCCAGCTGGGCTTTCTCATCGAAGCGGACAAGTTGAAGCGGATCGCCCGCGCGAACGTGTTGATGGACGGCAGCCGGCGCGAGAACAGCGCCGAGCATTCCTGGCACCTCGCGCTCTGGGCGATGATCTTCGAGGACGAGGCCGCAGGCGCCGACATGGACCGCGTCCTGCCCATGTGCCTGGTCCATGACCTGCTCGAAATCGACTCGGGCGATCACCCCGACCACCTCGACCACCCCGCCGGCGAGGTTGCCGACCGCGACGCCCGGGCGACCGCGAGGCACTTCGGGCTGCTTCCCGCCGACCAGGGTTCCGGGCTGCGCGCGCTGTGGGAAGAGTTCGAGGCGGGCGAGACCCCCGAGGCGCGATTCGTGCGCCGCCTCGACCACGCCCAGCCCGTGCTGCAGGAACTGGGCAATCCAGCCCAGACCGACTCGGATCGCGACGTTCTGCGCGGCCTGCTGACGACCGGGCGCACCGCCGCGCTTCATGAAAGCTGGCCGGACCTGCACCGCCACGCCATGGCCCTGCTGGACCGGAACGGCGCCCGCCCGCCAGAGCCCCTGGCCGCGCGGCTGCGGTTTCTGGCCGAGGCGGACAGGCTCAAGACCATTCTGCGGGGCACGACGATCTTCGACGGCAGCCGGCGCGAGAATAGCGCCGAGCATTCCTGGCACCTCGCCCTCTTCGCCCATCTGCTGGGAGAGCATGCAGCACGCCCCGCCGACACCCGGCGCGCCCTGCGGATGCTGGTTCTGCACGACCTGGTCGAGATCGACGCGGGCGATGCGCCGATCCACGGCGACCATGATCCCGCCGAGCAGGAGGCCAAGGAACAGCGGGCCGCGGACCGCCTCTATGGCCTGCTGCCCGGTGATCAGGGCCAGGCCCTGCGCCGCCTGTGGGACGAGTTCGAGGCCGCCGAGACCGACGATGCCGTCTTTGCCAAGAGCATCGACAGGGTGCAGCCGGTGATGGCCAACCTCGAATGCGGCGGCGGCACCTGGATCAGCTACGCGGTGGACCGCGAAAAGCTGGACCGCCGGGTCGGCGACAAGGTCCGCCGTGGCGCCCCGGCCTTGTGGCAGGCGCTGACGCCCCGCATCGACGCCTGGTTCGCCGCGGCATGAGGACGACATGAGCAAACCGCCCTCGCGTCTCGATCAAGGCATCGCGGCGCAGGTGCGGGCGCTTCTCGACGGGCCGATCACCCGGCAGGTCCTCAACATCGCGCTGCGCGTCCTGGCCAAGTGGCGTGCGCGTCTGATCGAGAACACTCTGACCGCCAGACAGGGGCGCATCGTCGCCGGCGGCCCGTTTGCCGGGCTGAACTATACCGTGGGCTCGGCCGAGGGGGCGCTGCTGCCACGGCTGCTTGGCTGCTACGAGGCGACCATCGCCCCGGTGATCGAAGAGATCGCGACACGGAACTACGGGCTGGTGATCGACGTTGGCGCGGCCGAGGGCTATTACGCAGTGGGCCTCGCCATGCGGATGCCGGGCGTGCAGGTCTGGGCCCGCGACAGCAACGCGATCGCCCTCGAACGCTGCCGCAAGCTGGCCGCCGACAACGGAGTCGCGGACCGGGTGACGACCGGCGGCATCGTCACCCATGACGACCTGGCGGTCTGCGCAGAGGCCCGGACCCTGCTGATCTGCGACATCGAAGGCGCCGAAGAGCATCTGCTGGACCTGCTTCGCGCCCCCGCGCTGGCCCGGGCCGATATCCTGGTCGAATGCCACGATTCCTTGCAACGGAGCCTCAGCACAAAGCTGGCGGCGCGCTTTGCCTCGACCCACGAGGTCTCGCGCTATGACCGCGAGATCCGCCCCGACGCCCTGCCCGACTGGAGCGAGGAGATGTCGGACCTGGACCGCCTGCTGTTCCTGTGGGAGTGGCGGGCGGGCTCTACCCCCTGGCTCTGGATGCAGGCGCGGCGCTGATCGCGCCCATGCCGCACGAATAACCGGCAGAACCACGCATCGGCTCAGGAAATTTTCGTATACCCTTGTATACCTTCTTCACGGCGCCGTCCCGATGGGCTAGTCCGCCCGGGACTCCACCGCGCGAACCAGAGGCACCCCCATGACAAAGATCAAGGTTGAGAACCCGATCGTCGAGCTCGACGGCGACGAGATGACCCGGATCATCTGGGACTTCATCAAAAAAAAGCTGATCCTGCCCTATCTCGACATCGACCTGCTCTATTACGATCTCAGCATCGAGGAGCGTGACCGCACCGATGACCAGGTCACGGTCGATGCGGCCAACAAGATCAAGGAAATCGGCGTCGGCGTGAAATGCGCCACGATCACGCCCGACGAGGCGCGGGTCGAGGAGTTCGGCCTCAAACGCATGTATCGCTCGCCCAACGGAACGATCCGAAACATCCTGGGCGGCGTGATCTTTCGCGAGCCGATCATCTGCAAGAACGTGCCGCGCCTGGTGCCCGGCTGGACCAAGCCCATCGTGATCGGCCGCCACGCCTACGGCGACCAGTACCGCGCGACCGACTTCCACTTTCCCGGGCCGGGCAAGCTGACGATGAAATTCGTGGGCGAGGATGGCGCGGTGATCGAGCGCGAGGTGTTCGATGCCCCCGCCGCCGGCGTCGCCATGGGGATGTATAACCTCGACGACAGCATCTACGATTTCGCCCGTGCCTCGTTGAATTATGGTCTGGACCGGGGGTTGCCGGTCTATCTCTCGACCAAGAACACTATCCTCAAGGCCTATGACGGCCGCTTCCTCGAGATCTTTCAGGAGGTCTACGAGGCGGAATTCGCCGAGGCCTTCAAGGAGAAGAAGATCTGGTACGAGCACCGGCTGATCGACGACATGGTCGCCTCGGCGCTGAAATGGTCGGGCGGTTATGTCTGGGCCTGCAAGAACTACGACGGCGACGTGCAGTCGGACACGGTCGCGCAGGGCTTCGGCTCTCTCGGCCTGATGACCTCGCAGCTGATGACGCCGGACGGCAAGATCGTCGAGGCCGAGGCCGCCCACGGCACCGTCACCCGTCACTATCGCCAGCACCAGAAAGGCGAGCAGACCTCGACCAATTCCGTGGCGTCGATCTATGCTTGGACGGGCGGCCTCAGGCACCGGGCCAAGCTGGACGGCAACACCGCGCTCGCCAACTTTGCCGAGACGCTGGAACGCGTGATCGTCAAGACCGTCGAAAGCGGTTTCATGACCAAGGACCTGGCGCTGCTGGTGGGGCCGGACCAGGGGTGGCTGACCACGATGGGGTTCCTGGAAAAGATCGACGAGAACCTCGGCAAGGCGCTCGCGGGCTGACCATCCGGCGCGTCCGCGGCCGTTTCAGCAAACTTCGGTGCAGCCGTCGGCCCAGAGAAGATTGTAATGGCCGCGGATCGCGATGTTCAGTTCCCGGCTGATGCTGTGGCCATTGAAGCGGAGGCCCTCTTCGCTGGCGAAATCGGCGATCGCGTTGCGGGTCCGGACCGTGATCAACCCGTCGATCGGGCCCACATCATAGCCCGAGGTCGCCAGCCCGACCTGGATCTCGATGGGGCGCAGCAGCCGGTTGGTGATCGGACCGTTCAGGTCGTCCAACACCTGCTCGACCTCCTGCGCGGCGGAAATCGCGGGCCCAAGGCCTCCCGTGACCAGGGCCAGGATCAAGGCCAAACGTTTCATTCGCGGTCTCCCCGTATTTGGAGCGGGACCTTGTCCGATGCTTCGCGCCATGGCAAGCCGCAGTCTCGCCGTTGACAGGTCAGGATGGCTGTCCTAGTTTCTGCAGATGCGAAAGGACCTGCCAAACTCGGTGAAGCACACCGTCCTCGACGATGTCCAGGGGCTCGGCCTCGGCATCTTCCTGTGCGGTTTCGGACTGACGGTGCTGACGAACGTGGGCCTCATCACCGGTCAGACGGCGGGCATCGCGGTGATGATCAGCTATCTCTCCGGCTGGTCCTTCGGCATCGTGTTCTTTCTGGTGAACCTGCCGTTCTACGTGCTGGCCTACCGGCGGCTCGGGCTTGAATTCACGGTCAAGTCCCTGATTTCCGTGACCCTTCTGTCGGTCACGACCGAGCTGATCCGCATGTACTGGGACGTGGGCAGCCTGCATCCGGCCCTCGGCGCGATGATCTTCGGCGCCACGACCGGCATCGGCCTGCTGGCCATGTTCCGGCACAACGGCTCGCTCGGCGGTCTGGGGATCGTGGCGCTGCTGATCCAGGACACGACCGGCTTCAAGGCGGGGTATGTGCAGTTGATCGCCGACGCGATCATCTTCACCGTGGGGTTCCTGCTGTTCCCGGCCCATGTGATCCTGTGGTCCCTGCTCGGCGCGATCGTGTTGAACATGATCATCGCCTTCAACCACCGGCGCGACCGCTACATCGCCACTTGAGGCGGCGCAGGTGCCGGGCTAAGCCACCGTCATGCATTACCTTTACCTGTTCTTCGCAATCCTGGCCGAAACCATCGGCACGACCGCCCTGCAGGCTTCGCAGCAGTTCACCAGGGCCGGTCCGGCCGTGGTGGTGGTCGTCGCCTACGGCGCGTCGTTCTACCTGATGGCGCTGGCGCTGAAGGTCATGCCGGTCGGGATCGTCTATGCGATCTGGTCCGGGCTCGGCATCGTGTTCATCGCAATGATCGGCTATGTCGTCTTCGGCCAGGTGCTCGACACGGCGGCGGTGCTGGGCCTGGCGCTGATTCTCGCCGGAATCCTCGTGATTCACCTCTTCTCCGGATCTACAACACACTAGCACTAGCTTTTGCTGCGATTGCACGGTATGGGCCGCGCAATCCCTTTCAAAGGCAGTCTCATGGACCTTCGCAATATCGCGATTATCGCTCACGTTGACCACGGCAAAACGACGCTGGTGGACGAACTTCTCAAGCAATCCGGTGCGTTCCGCGAAAATCAGTCCGTGGCAGAGCGGGCCATGGACAGCAACGACCTCGAGCGCGAGCGCGGGATCACGATTCTGGCCAAGTGCACCTCGGTCGAATGGCAGGGCGTGCGAATCAACATCGTCGACACCCCCGGCCACGCCGATTTCGGCGGCGAGGTGGAACGTATCCTGTCGATGGTCGACGGGGTCGTCCTGCTGGTGGATGCCGCCGAAGGGCCGATGCCGCAGACCAAGTTCGTGACCTCCAAGGCGCTGGCCCTCGGCCTGCGCCCGATCGTGGTGCTCAACAAGGTCGACAAGCCGGACGCAGAGCCGGACCGCGCCCTGGACGAGGTGTTCGACCTGTTCGCCAGCCTCGACGCGGATGACGACCAGCTGGACTTTCCCCACCTCTATGCCTCCGGCCGGAACGGCTGGTGCGACGACGAGCTGGACGGCCCGCGCGAGACGCTGGACGCGCTGTTCAGGAAGATCGTCGATCATGTGCCCTCGCCCAAGCAGCAGGACCATGCCCACGAGGAATTCCGCATGCTGGCCACCACGCTGGGCGCGGACGCCTTCGTCGGCCGCTTGCTGACGGGGCGCGTCGAATCCGGCCGCCTCAAGGTCGGCACCACGGTTCAGGCCCTCAGCCGCGACCACAAGAAGCTGGAGCAATTCCGCGTCACCCGTATCCAGGCGTTCCGCGGCCTTGGTCCGCAGGACATCGACGAAGCCATTGCCGGCGACATCGTCAGCCTTGCCGGCATGTCCAAGGCCACCGTCGCCGACACGATCTGCGCCACCTCCGTGACCGAGGCGCTGCCGGCCCAGCCGATCGACCCGCCGACCATCACCGTGACCTTCGGGATCAACGACAGCCCCCTCGCGGGCCGTGACGGCAAGAAGGTGCAAAGCCGCGTGATCCGCGACCGCCTGATGAAGGAGGCTGAATCCAACGTCGCCATCAAGGTCTCCGACACCCCCGGCGGCGAGGCCTTCGAGGTTGCCGGCCGCGGCGAATTGCAGATGGGCGTGCTGATCGAGAACATGCGCCGCGAGGGGTTCGAGCTGTCGATCTCGCGCCCGCAGGTGCTGATGCGCGATATCGACGGCCAGCGAATGGAGCCGATCGAAGAGGCGACCATCGACGTCGACGATGAGTATTCCGGCGCCGTGATCGAAAAGATCACTGGCCCCCGCAAGGGTGAATTGGTCGAGATGAAGCCCGCCGGTGCCGGCAAGACCCGTATCATCGCACATGTTCCCTCGCGCGGGCTCATCGGCTATCACGGCGAATTTCTGACCGACACGCGTGGCACGGGCGTCCTCAACCGCGTGTTCCACGGCTGGGCGCCTTTCAAGGGCACCATCCAGGGCCGTCGCCAAGGCGTGCTGATCTCGATGGAAAACGGGGTGTCCGTGGCCTACGCGCTGTGGAAGCTGGAGGATCGCGGCAAGTTCTTCATCGGCGCACAGGAGGCCGTCTATACCGGCATGATCCTGGGCGAGCACAGCCGCGACAACGACCTCGAGATCAACCCGCTGAAGGGCAAGCAGCTGACCAACGTGCGCGCAAGCGGAACGGACGAAGCCGTCCGCCTGACCACGCCGGTGACCATGACCCTGGAGCAGGCAATCGCGTATATCGACGATGACGAGCTGGTCGAGGTTACGCCGAAGTCCATCCGCCTGCGCAAGCGGTTCCTCGACCCGCACGAGCGCAAGCGGCAATCGAGAGCCGCCAGCTGATCCAGCCCGGCGTCCGGCCGGCACGACCACAAGAAAACAGCGCCCCCGTATCACGAGGGCTCTTCCCGATATCTGGGACACAACTCCAACGGCTGCCGAGAGAAATCTCGGCAGCCGTTCGATCTTGAGGTAACCTGCGGGCGGCACTGACCCGACGAGCCCTGGAAGAGACGGTTCAACCCGTCTCGACCTTCATCACTTCCTTGCGTCAGCGAACAAGCCCCTCGAAGCGAGCAGGCGGCAAGGGATCACAGTCAGGTCCTGCATAGATCAACGGAGCGGTATTAGATCCGGCCATGCTGATGGCGTTCCTCAACATCATCCGGATCTACGACAACTGGTTCGAGCCGAGACAATATCGAGGGTCCGGAGCGGCGGTGGCCGAAGGAATGTCCGCAATCCGCATCCCGGGCACCAAAGAGACTTTCGTGATGCCCCAGATGGCGACAACGGCGCCCTTCATGCGCGCACCAGAAATGCGTCCGGGGCAGATCCGGAAAAGACGAAAGAGCGGCCAGGGAAGGCGCCTGACCCAAAGAGCGTCCCATATCGCCCCTGGCTGCATCACGGCACACCGTCGCAGAGAAATTTCGAAGACCAGCTGGTAGTTTCATGGTCGCTCGGGGTCGCCTTCCCGCGAGACGGGAAGGACAATATCTGAATTTTCCAGAGTCGGTGCAAAGCGCCCTGGTCAAGCAGCCTCGTAGCTTGAGAAGATCTCCGTGCCGCCATCCCTGCGGATCAGGAACACATCGTAGGCATCGCGCTCGTGCTCTGGCCCCATGCCCGGTGATCCATAGGGCATCCCGGGCACGGCGAGACCGACGGCATCGGGGCGCTCGGATAGCAGTCTTCGAATGTCGGCCGTCGGCACATGGCCCTCGATCATGTAGCCCTCGACCTCGCCGGTGTGACAGGAAGTCATGTTCTGGGGGATGCCGTTCTCGAGCTTGTGCCGGATCAGGAGGGTGCCGAAGCTGCGCTCGGTGGTGACCGTGAAGCCGTCCTCCTCCAGGATTTCGATCCAGGCGGTGCAGCACCCGCAGTTCGGATCTTTCAGGACGTGGATCGCGGGAGAGCTTTGGGTCAGTCCGGCGGACGGCGCTGTCGCGGCGAAGCACGCGGCGGAGGCCATCAAGGCGCGGCGGGTGAGGGTCATTGGTATCTCCATTCAGGTCGTTGCGGCTGCGTGCTCGGGGTGTGCCTTCTTGGCGGTCGGACCGATGCGTTCAGGCGGTCCGGCGGGCCGGAAGAACAGCAGTCGGAGGGCGTTCATCGTAACCAGCACCGTGGCGCCGGTATCCGCAAGGATCGCGATCCAGAGGCCGGTGATCCCGAAGATAGTGGTCACGAGGAAGACCGCCTTGAGCCCGAGCGCGATCGCGATGTTCTGGCGGATGTTGACCATGGTGGCGCGGGCAAGGCGGATCTTGGCAGGCACATCGGTCACGCGGTTGCGCAGGATCGCCGCGTCGGCCGTCTCCAGCGCGACATCGGTGCCCGAGCCCATGGCGACCCCGACATGGGCGGCGGCGAGCGCAGGCGCGTCGTTGATCCCGTCGCCGATCATCATCACGCGGGCGTCCGTCGTCAGATTGCGAATCGCCGTCACCTTGTCTTCCGGCATCAGCTCCGACCGATGCTCGATCCCGAGCGCCTCGGCGATGGCCTGGGCCGTGCGCGGGTTGTCCCCCGTAAGCATGACCGAAGAGATGCCGAGGTTGCGCAGCTGCGCGACCGCATCCGCCGCATCGGCGCGCGGCTCGTCCCTGAGCGCGATGAGGCCCTGGGGCACGTCTTCGCAGAGCACGATGACCACCGTCTTGCCCTCGGCCTCAAGCGCCGCCGCGCGGGTCCGCAGGTCGTCCGTGAGTGCGCCGCGCGCGTTTGCCAGCCGTGGGGAGCCAACGCTGACGATCACGCCGTCGATCGACGCTTCCGCCCCCTTGCCGGGAAGCGCGCGGCCGCCGGTCGCCGCCGCCGCGTGCACGCCCCGCCTTTCGGCCTCGACGCAGATCGCCTGTCCGAGTGGGTGACTCGCGCCGTTCTCGACCCCGGCGGCGAGCGACATGAGGTCATCCTCGCTTCCGATCAACACCGAGACGTCCGTCACGCGGGGCTTGCCATGCGTCAGCGTTCCGGTCTTGTCGAAAGCGACATGGGTCGTGCGGGCCGCCGCCTCGATCACCGCGCCGCCCTTCATCAGCAGGCCGTTCCGGGCCCCGGTCGACAGCGCGGAAGTGATCGAGGCCGGCACCGAGATCACCAGCGCACAGGGGCAGCCGATCAACAGCAGCGCCAGCGCACGGTAGATCCACGCGCCCCAGGCCAGCCCGAAGGCCAGCGGAGGGACGACGGCGACGAGGACAGCGGCCCCGACCACGGCGGGCATGTAGACCCGGCCGAACCGGTCGATGAATCGCTCGGTCGGGGCGCGGGCGCTCTCGGCTTCCTCCACGAGGCGGACGATGCGGGCGATGGTGTTGTCCTCGGCCGACCTCAACACCCGCACCCGCAAAAGCGCCTCGGCGTTGATCGACCCGGCGAAGACCTCCGCCCCCGGCTCCTTGAGGCTCGGGACGCTCTCGCCCGTCACCGGGCTCTCGTCGACGCCGGACGTGCCGCTCATCACCTCGCCGTCGCAGGGCACGCGGTCGCCGGGACGGACCTGCACCACTTGACCCACCTGGAGCTTCTCGGCCGCGACCTCACGTGTCTTGCCGCCCACTTCGAGCCGCGCCGTCTTGGGCGCGAGCTTCGAGAGCGCCCGGATGCTGTCGCGGGCCTTGCCGGCCGAGACGCCTTCCAGCAATTCACCCACGGCGAAGAGGAAGACGACGAGCGCCGCCTCTTCCGGCTCACCGATCATCAGCGCGCCGCTGGCGGCGATCGTCATGAGCATCTCGATGGTGAAGGGCATGCCGGCCCGCGTCATGGCGAAGGCGCGCTGCGCCACGGGCACGATCCCGACCAGTGTCGCCAGAACGAACGCCCAATGGGCGATCTCTGCCGGGAGGACGAGGCGGGACGCCCATGCCGCCGCGAGCAATGCGCCGGTGCCGACGACCAGTCGGCCCTTGGATGAATTCATCCACGATCTCGGTGCCTCATCGGCCGGCTTGTCGTTTTCCTCGGGCTCTATGTCGGTCTCCGAACTCTCCGCAGCATCTGGAAAAGCTCCATCCGGCAGGACGAAGCCGCCGTTGGGCTTCTCCGGCCGTGCGCCCTTGGGCGCGATCCCGAAGCCGACGCCGCGCACTGCCTTCTCAATCCGCTCGGGCGGTGTCTGTGTCTCATCGAGCGTCATTCGCAACCGCTCGGCCATCAGGGCGACATCGACACCCTCGACGCCAGGCAGGCGCTCGACCGCGCCGCGCACCTTGGCGGCGCATGACCCGCAATCCATGCCGGTCACGCGCCATTCGCGTTGTCCGGCGCTCCCGTCTGCCATGAGGCCTCTCCGTCGTGATTCTTCGACCGAACTTTGACATACGACCTACAGCGACTGTAGGTTCAAGCCTTGGCTGGAGATTTTCCACATCGTTATCCGAGGCGAGGAGACACGCGATCCCAGCAGAACAGGGCCGTAGGAGGAAACCCATGCTTTCGATCGGCACTCTCGCCAAGCGCACCGGCACAAAGGTGCAAACGATCCGATACTACGAACAGATTGGCCTCATGCCCGAGCCCGGTCGGACAGATGGTGGCCAGCGACGCTATGGGGATGTCGAGCTTGATCGTCTTTCGTTCATCCGTCACTCACGGCAGCTCGGCTTCTCGCTTGGCGCCATCCGCGAGCTGCTGGATCTCTCTGACAGCCCGGAACGGTCATGCGCACAGGTCGATGCAGTCGCCCAGAAACAGCTGCGCGAGGTCGAGGTGCGCATCGCCCGTCTCGTGGCGCTCAGGGTCGAACTTCGACGGATGATCGGCGAGTGCAGCGCCGATCGCGTGGCCGACTGCCGCATCCTTGAGGTCTTGCGCGATCACCAGGAATGCCTCTCTGATCACGGGCAGGCCGACGCCTGATGCCGGTGATCGTGGCATACCCGCTCGCAGCGCTTGCTGAGATCGCCGGATGCTTTGCCATCTGGACCTGGTGGCGCGGCGCTTCGAGCCTCTGGCTGGTTCCGGGCATCATGACCCTCGCGCTGTTCGGCTGGTTGCTCGCGCAGGTTGACACCAGCTTGGCCGGACGCGCCTTTGCCGCCTACGGTGGCATCTATATCGTCGCGTCACTGGCGTGGATGTGGGGAGTGGAAGGACAGCGGCCGGATATCTGGGATCTCGTCGGCGCGGGAATGTGCCTACTGGGAGCCATGGTCATCTTGGCAGCGCCCCGAGCGGTTTAGTTTTGTGAGGTCCGATATTCACCTCGTCCGTTTCGGGAAGAACGTCGATTGCGGTTGAATTCCGCTCTCCGACGGAGCCGTTGTCAGCCGGTCTTTCCCGGCTCCAAAAAGCTCCGGAACGAGCCAATATCACGAGGGCGCTGTTTTCGTTCCTGGTGTAAGGGGCGCGTCAGGCCGGAAAGCCGATCACTCCAGCTCCTCAACCAGCGACAATTCCCGCACGGCCGCGCCCTTGGCAAAGCTCAGCGCCTCCTGGTAGGCATCGGAGTGATAACAGGCGTGCGCGGCCGCGAGGCTCGGGAACCGCGCTACGACGTTGCGCGGGCGGTCCTCGCCCTCAAGCTGTTCATGGGCCCCGCCGCGGGCAAGAAAGACCCCGCCGTGGCTGGCGATCGCATCCGTCGCCCGCTTCGCATATTCGCCATAGGCAGCATCGTCATGCACCTTCACGTGGGCAATCCAGAGCGCGGTGGGCATCAGCTTTCCTCCAGTTTCTTCCTGGCCGCGGCGATGGCGGCGTCTGCGTTCGAGGTGTCCTTGCCGCCGCCCTGGGCCATGTCCGGACGGCCGCCTCCGCCCTTTCCGCCCAGCTCGACCGTCGCGGCGCGCACCAGGTCCACGGCCGATATCCGCCAGACGAGATCGTCAGTCACACCTGCGGCCACCGCCGCCTTGCCATCCGCGTCGGCGATCAGAAGGATCGCGGCAGAGCCCAGATCCGCCTTCATCCCGTCGATCAGCGTCGGCAGGTCCTTGCCCGTGACGCCGGTCAGCACCTGGGCCACGAACTTGACCCCGCCGACGTCCTGCGCCTCGGGCCCCTCGGCGGGACCGCCGGACATGGCGAGCTGACGGCGAAGCTGTGCCACCTCGTTGGCAAGCTGCCGGCGTTCGTCCAGCAGCGCCTTGACCCGCGCGGCGGTTTCATCGGCACCGGTCTTCAGCAGCCCCTCGACCACCGTCAACGTCCGGTCACGGCCGCGCAATACGGCCATGGCGGCATCGCCGGTCAGCGCCTCGATCCGGCGGACACCGGAGGAGGACGCGGTCTCGGATGTCAGCGCGAAAAGGCCGATATCGCCCGTGCGCGTGACATGGGTGCCGCCGCAAAGCTCGATCGAATAGGTCTGGCCGTCGGCCCCCTTGCCAGTCGCCGCGCGGCCCATGGACACCACCCGCACCTCGTCGCCGTATTTCTCGCCGAACAGGGCCTGCGCCCCGATCGCGCGGGCATCGTCCGGCGTCATGATGCGTGTGCTCACCGGCCTGTTCTGCCGGATCATCGCGTTCACTTCGGCCTCGACTCGGGCCACGTCTTCGGCCGACATCGCCTTGCCGTGCGAGAAGTCGAACCGCAGCCGATCCGGCGCGTTGAGCGACCCGCGCTGGGCCACGTGATCGCCCAGCGCACCGCGCAACGCCTCGTGCAGCAGGTGCGTCGCCGAGTGATTGGCACGGATCCGCCCGCGCCGGTCGTGGCTGACCTCCAGCCTGGCACCTTCGCCGGTCGCGATGGCGCCCGAGGTGACCTCGGCGAAATGAATGAAAACGCCCGCCACTTTCCGGGTGTCGGTGATCCGGGCGCTGCCGCCTTCGGTGGTCAGCACGCCGGTGTCGCCGACCTGGCCGCCCGATTCGGCGTAGAACGGGGTCTGGTTCAGGACAATCTGAACGCTCTCGCCCTCCGCCGCCCGGGTCGCCCGGTCGGATCCGTTGACGATCGCCAGGATCTGCCCCTCGGCAACCTCGGTGTCATAGCCCAGGAAATCCGTCGGGCCGGAGTCGTCGGCGATGTCGAACCAGACGGCCTGGTCCGCCGCCTCGCCGGTCCCGACCCAGGCCGCGCGAGCCTTGGCCTTCTGCTCGGCCATGGCGGCGTCGAAACCGTCGGTGTCGACCTCGATCCCGCGGTCCCGCAGGGCATCCTGCGTCAGGTCCAGCGGAAAGCCGAAGGTGTCGTAGAGCTTGAACGCCGACGCACCCGGCAGGCTGTCGCCGCCGGTCAGGTCCGTGGTTTCTTCGTCCAGCAGTTTCAGCCCCCGCTCGAGGGTCTGGCGGAACCGGATCTCCTCGGATTCGAAGGTTTCCTGGATCATCGATTGCTGCTCGCGCAACTCGGGGTACGCCGCGCCCATCTGCTGGACGAGCGCCGGCACCAGCCGGTGCATCAGCGGATCCTTGGCGCCAAGCAGGTGCGCGTGGCGCATCGCCCGCCGCATGATCCGCCGCAGGACATAGCCGCGCCCCTCGTTCGAGGGCAGCACGCCCTCCGCCACCAGGAACGCGGTGGAGCGCAAATGGTCCGCGATCACCCGGTGATGGACGATGTGCGCGTCATCGATGCCGGTGGAGGTCCCGTGGGCCGAAGCCTCGACCAGCGCCTTCATGAGATCCGTCTCGAAGACATTGTTGGTGCCTTGCAACAGCGAAGAGATCCGCTCCAGCCCCATGCCGGTGTCGATGCTCTGGGCGCTCAGCTCGCGGCGGGTGCCGTCCTCGAACTGTTCGAACTGCATGAAGACGAGGTTCCAGATCTCGATGAACCGGTCCCCGTCCTCCTCCGGAGAGCCCGGCGGCCCGCCCCAGATGTGGTCGCCGTGATCGTAGAAGATCTCGGTGCAGGGCCCGCAGGGGCCGGTCGGACCCATTTGCCAGAAGTTGTCGGAGGTCGGGATCCGGATGATCCTCTCATCCGGCAGCCCGGCGACCTTTTTCCACAGGTCCGCAGCCTCTTCGTCGGTGTGAAACACCGTCACCAGAAGCTTGTCCTTGGCGATGCCGAGCTCCTTGGTGACCATCTCCCATGCGAAGGGGATCGCGTCCGACTTGAAGTAGTCGCCGAAGGAGAAATTGCCCAGCATCTCGAAGAATGTCAGGTGCCGCGCGGTATAGCCGACATTGTCGAGGTCGTTGTGCTTGCCGCCGGCGCGGACGCATTTCTGCGAGGTCGTCGCGCGGACGTAGTCGCGATGTTCGACACCGGTGAAGAGGTTCTTGAACTGCACCATGCCGGAGTTCGTGAACATCAGCGTGGGGTCGTTGCGCGGCACGAGCGGAGAGCTGTCCACGACCTGGTGACCCTGGCGGTCGAAATAGTCGAGAAACGAGCTGCGAATGTCTGCGAGGCTGGTCATGGGACCCTGCGATTTTCCAATTGATCCGGTTGCGTTTAGCCCCCGTTCAGGTCTCTGTCCACCGCCGCGAAGACCATCGCGCCAACCCATTGTGCGCCAAGGCTTTGCTCGCGGGCGATCGCAGCACACAGGGGCGGCCGTTCGCGCAGATCCCCGAACGCGAAACGGGCGGCCGTTGGGCCACCCGTCCTTGTCTTGTCCGTCCCGGGGGTCGCGGCCTACATCTCGACCAGATCTTCGCCGCTGCCGTCGCTATCACTGGCGCCCATGTTGAAGTCGAGCCCGTGCGCGGCGCGGATTTTGTCCTCGATCTCGAGGGCGATCTCGGGGTGATCCTTCAGGAATTGCTTAGAATTCTCGCGGCCCTGGCCGATCCGCTCGTCCCCGTAGGAGAACCACGAACCGGATTTCTCGACCACGCCGGCGGTGACGCCGAGGTCCAGCAACTCTCCGGTCTTCGAGATGCCCTCGCCGTACATGATGTCGAATTCCACCTGCTTGAACGGCGGCGCCACCTTGTTCTTGACGACCTTGACCCGGGTCTGGTTGCCCACCACCTCGTCGCGGTCCTTGACCGAGCCGATGCGGCGGATGTCCAGACGCACGGAGGCATAGAACTTGAGCGCGTTGCCGCCCGTCGTCGTCTCGGGCGAGCCGAACATGACGCCGATCTTCATCCGGATCTGGTTGATGAAGATGACCATGCAGTTGGAGCGCGAGATCGACCCGGTCAGCTTGCGCATGGCCTGGGACATCAGGCGGGCGTGGACACCGACGGAGCTGTCGCCCATGTCGCCCTCAAGCTCGGATTTCGGCGTCAGCGCGGCGACCGAATCAACCACCACAAGCGACACCGCGCCGGAGCGCACGAGCGTATCGGTGATCTCGAGCGCCTGCTCGCCGGTATCGGGCTGCGAGATCAGCAATTCGTCGAGGTTCACGCCCAGCTTCTTGGCATATTGCGGGTCGAGCGCATGCTCGGCATCCACAAAGGCGCAGACCCCGCCCTTTTTCTGCTCTTCGGCGACGCTGTGCAGGGTCAGCGTGGTCTTGCCCGAGGATTCGGGGCCGTAGATCTCGATGATCCGGCCCTTGGGCAGCCCGCCGATCCCCAGGGCAATGTCGAGCCCCAGCGAGCCGGTCGAGGTCGCCTCGATATCCGAAAGCGCGTTGGCCGACCCCAACTTCATGATGGAGCCCTTGCCGAACTGCCGTTCGATCTGCGCCAGAGCGGAATCGAGCGCCTTTTGCTTGTCGCCTTGGGATTTGCTGTTTTTCATTGCCAGAAGGTCTGCCGTTGCCATGTTTGGCTCCTTATCACACGCGCGCCGGGTCGCGGCAATCGCTGCTTCGTTCGCCTCTTGTTCTCATATGGTTAATGAGATCAAAACGCGAACATATCAAGTCAATTTTTTACTAGCTCCAGCTTTCGTCCATAAGAGTTAAAGAGTAGTTTACGTCACCATGGCTTGGCGAAGGGCGTGACAATTGCTTGTTTTCTGGAAGGAAAAGCTGGTCTTTCTGGCCGTGCCCAAGACAGGAACGACCGCGCTGGAAGGCGCCCTTGCGCCCCGCGCCTCGATCGTGCTGCGCGATCCGCCGGAATTGAAGCACTCGGCGGTTTATCGCTATCGCCGCTGGCTGGACCCGTTCTTCGAGAAGGCCGGCAAGCAGAAGATGGAGACGATGGCCGTCGTCCGGCACCCCGTCGACTGGCTCAAGAGTTGGTACAAGTACCGACACCGGGACGACCTGGTCGGCCACCAGAATTCGACGCGCGGGATCAGCTTCGACGATTTCGTGACGGATTACTGCAGGGGCCAGCAGCCGCCGCACGCGGTCGTGGGCTCTCAGGCGAAATTCCTGCTGGACGGACAGGGCAACCTCGGCGTCGATTACCTGTTTCAATACGAGGATCCGGACCGCCTGATGGCCTTCCTGAACGACCGCCTGGGCGTGACGCCGGAGCTGAAACGGCTCAATGTCTCGCCGCCCCTGGAGCTGGAGGTCTCGCCCGAGGTCGAAGAGAAGTTCCGCCGCAAGCGGCCGGAGGAATTCCGGGTCTGGGAGATGGGCGCCGACTGACGCTCGCGCCTTATTCTCCGGTGTAGCGCCGCAGGCTCGCTTCGACGCCCTCGGACCAGAGATTGTCGAGTGACGCGCCGAAGGCTGTGGCAAAGGTGCTGTCCTCGCCCAATTCGCCGAAGACCGCGGCATTTTCCAGAAAGACCGACGGATCGGACCGCGCCGCGAGGGCGCGCGATTTCAACTCCGCGTGGTTTTCATCGTTGGGTGGGATCTCGTTTCCCGCCTCGTCGGTGCCGGCACAATAGCGGCACCACAGCGCGACCTCCAGCGCGAGCCCCTCGATCGGGCGGCCCGCCGCTCGCGCGTCCACGACCGTCGGCAGGATGAACTTGGGCTGCCGGTTGGACCCGTCGAAACAGAGCCGCGGGATCGTGTCCCCGATCGCGGTGTTCGAGAACCGCTCGATCACCTTATCGATATAGGCCTGGTAGCTGACGCCGGAAATCTCGGTCAGGGTCGGCGCGATCTCGCGCGATTGCAGGGCGCCGAGCCAGCTGCGGATCCGCGCGTCGGCCATGGCGTCATGGACGAAGGCATGCCCCAGCAGCGCCGACGGATAGGCGATGGCCGCGTGCCCGCCGTTCAGCAGGCGCAGCTTCATCAGCTCGTAGAGCGCGACATCCTCGACGAATTCCGCGCCTGCCTCCTCAAGCGGAGGCCGGCCCTGGGGAAAGCTGTCCTCCAGAACCCACTGGCGGAACGGCTCGCAGACCACAGGGGCGGCATCGTCGATCCCGAAGGTGTCGCGAACCATCTCCAGTTCCCGCGGAGAGGTCGCTGGCGTGATGCAATCAACCATGGAATTGGGGAAGGCGACGTTCGCCGCGACCCATTCCGCCAACGCCGGGTCGGACATCTCGGCGAGGCCGGTGACGGTCTGGCGGAAGACATGGCCGTTCTCAGGCAGGTTGTCGCAGGACATCGCCGTGAAGGGCGGCACGCCGGCATCGCGGCGCCGGCGCAGGGCGGCGAGGATCATGCCAAAGACCGACCGGGGCGCCTCGGGGGTGGCCGCATCCGCGATCATGTCAGGATGGCTGGCGTTGAAGCTGCCGTCCGGTCGGACGTAGTAGCCGCCCTCGGTGATCGTCGTCGAGACGATGCGGATCGCCGGATCGGCCATCCGGGCGATGGTGACCTCGGGGTCGATGGGCAGAAAGTCAATCATCGGGCCGATCACCCGGGCAGAGAACCCAGCCGGCTCCAGGTCGACGACGGTGCTCAGGAAATCCTGGCCGGAGAGCTTGTCGCGCATGGCGGCGTCTCCCGGACGCACCCCGGCGCCGATCAGCGCCCAGTCGTGGCCCTTGCCCATGCCGAACAGCCGATCGAGGTAGAACGCCATGTGCGCCCGGTGGAAATTGCCGACGCCGACATGCAGGATGCCGCCCGACAGGTCCGACCGGTGATAGCCGGGCCGGCCGACGCCGTACGGCAGGATATCCAGCGCCGCGTCGCTCAGCTTGATGGGCGTTTTCTTTGACATCGGGGTCTCCTCAGCGTTTCGGCTGCCGCTTGAACCCTGGCGGCGACGACATTTGGGGCGCGGCGGCCTCGGGGGCGGCGGTGCGCGCGGGCACGGGGGGGCTTCCAAATCGGCAGATCGGGACAAGGGCCGGGACGGCGGCCTGGGAGAGAGGTCCGCCATCGCCCCGGCGCCCGGCCCCGGTCGGTCACGTCATCCGCAGGCCGTCCTGGCCGAAACGCTGGATGCGCTCGGCCTGGGGCGTGAGATAGATCGTGTCGCCGTAGCTCATCCCGACCTCGCCGCCGGCCCGCACCGTCATCGGGTCGGACTCTCCGTCGAGATGGACATGGAAGAAGGTGTCGGAGCCCAGGTGCTCGGCCACGCCGACCTTGCCCTTCCAGGTGCCGGCCTCGGCCGAAACCTCGATATGCTCGGGGCGGACGCCGATGGTGTGGGCGCCATGTTTCGACGCCTCGGCCCCTTCGAGGAAATTCATCCGGGGCGAGCCGATGAACCCCGCGACGAACTTGTTGCGCGGCGCCTTGTAAAGCTCCAGCGGCGAGCCGACCTGCTCGATCCGGCCGGCCTGAAGCACGACGATCTTGTCGGCCATGGTCATCGCCTCGACCTGGTCGTGGGTCACGTAGACCATGGTCGTGGCCAGCCGCTTGTGCAGCTCGGAGATTTCCAGCCGCATGCCCACGCGGAGGGCCGCGTCGAGGTTCGACAGCGGCTCGTCGAAGAGGAAGGCCGCCGGTTCCCGCACGATGGAGCGGCCGATGGCCACACGCTGGCGCTGACCGCCCGAAAGCTGGCCAGGCCGGCGGTCGAGATAGGCGGTGAGGTTGAGCACGCTGGCCGCGGCCTCTACCTTCTTGTCCTGCTCGGCCTTGCTGAAGCCGGCCATCCGCAGCGGGAACGCGATGTTCTTGCGCACCGTCATATGCGGATAAAGCGCATAGGACTGGAACACCATCGCGAGGCTGCGCTTGGCAGGGGGCAGGGTGGTGGCGTCGGTGCCGTCGATCTCGATATGGCCCGAGGAGACATCCTCCAGCCCGGCGATGATCCGCAGAAGCGTGGACTTGCCGCAGCCCGAGGGGCCGACGAAGACCACGAACTCGCCGTCCTCGATCGTCAGGTCCAGCGGCGGGATGACCTCGACGTCTCCGAAAGCCTTCCTCACCTTTTCAAGCGTGATGCGTCCCATTGATCTATTCCTTATTTCACCGCGCCGAAGGTCAGGCCGCGGACAAGCTGTTTCTGGGAGAACCAGCCCATGATGAGGATCGGTGCGATGGCCATTGTCGAGGCCGCGCTGAGCTTGGCAAAGAACAGACCCTCGGGGCTGGAGTAACTTGCGATGAAGGCCGTCAGGGGCGCCGCGTTCACCGTGGTGAGGTTCAGCGTCCAGAAGGCCTCGTTCCAGGCGAGGATGATGTTCAGCAGAACCGTCGAGGCGATCCCGGGCACCGCCATCGGCGTGAGCACGTAGAGGATCTCGTTCTTGAGCGAGGCACCGTCCATGCGTGCCGCCTCCAGGATGTCGACGGGGATCTCCTTGAAGTAGGTGTAGAGCATCCAGACAATGATCGGCAGGTTGATCAGCATCAGGATGAACACCAGCGCTATTCGCGAGTCGAGTAGCCCGAGGTCCCTGCTGATCAGGTAGATCGGATAAACCACGCCGACCGCCGGAAGCATCTTGGTCGAGAGCATCCAGAGCAGGATGTCCTTGGTCCTGCTGCCCGGCACGAAGGCCATGGACCAGGCGGCCGGGATCGCGATGAGCACCCCGAGAAGCGTCGAGCCCCCCGCGATGATGATGGAGTTCACCAGGTAACGGGCGTAGTTCGACCGCTCCTGCACGTCGCCGTAATTCTCGGTGGTCCAGTCGAAGAACAGGAACACCGGGGGGTCGGCGATGGCCGTGGCCTCTGGCTTGAAGCTGGTCAGGAACGTCCAGAGGATCGGGAAGAAGATCAGCAGACCCACGGCCCAGGCGAGGGCGGTATAGGCGGCTTTCTTGCGGGTGGTGACGGCGCGGGCCATGATTTCGGTCTCCTTACGCGTCGAGGTTCTTGCCGACGATCCGCATCAGGAAGATCGCGACGATATTGGCGAGGATGACGGCGTAGATGCCGCCGGCGGAGCCCAGCCCGACGTTCTGGCTTTCCAGCACGCGCTGGTAGACCAGGTAGGTCAGCGTCCGGGTGCCGAAGGCGCCGCTGGTGGTCACGAAGATCTCGGCGAAGATCGACAGAAGGAAGATCGTCTGGATCAGGATCACGACCGTGATCGCCCGCGCCAGGTGCGGCAGGATGATGAACCAGAATCGCTTGATCGGCGGGGCGCCATCCATTTCGGCGGCTTCCAGCTGCTCGCTGTCCAGCGACTGCACAGCCGTCAGCAGGATTAACGTGGCAAACGGAAGCCACTGCCAGGAAACAATCAGGATAATAGAGAACAGCGGCGCCTGTGTCAGCCAGTCGACCGGCGTGGCCCCGAAGAACTCCCACAGGTGCGACAGAAGGCCGTTCACCGGGTCGAGGAACATGTTCTTCCAAACCAGCGCCGACACGGTCGGCATGACGAAGAACGGCGCGATCACCAGGATGCGCACGATGCCCTGCCCCCAGATCGGCTGATCGAGCAGAAGCCCGAGCAGGACGCCGAAGACGACGGTGATGAAGAGGATACCGCCCACCATGAGCAGCGTCGTCCCGACGCTGTCAAGGAAGGAGGAACTGGTGATGAACCGCTGATAATTGTCGAAGCCGACCCACCCCTCGTTGCCGGGCCGAAGCGGCGTATAGCGGCGGAATGAGAAGTAGAGCGTCATGGTGAGCGGCACCAGCATCCAGCCAAGAAGCAGGACGACGGCGGGGGAGATCATCAGACGCGCGGCGGCTTTTGAGTGCTGGGTGGCCATGTTGGGGCTCCTATCGCCTGGTCCGCCGATCGGGCGGGGCGTTGGCACGGAAGGCTGACGATGCGACGCGGGGTTCGGGGCGCCGAAGGGCGGCAGCGATGGCCGCCCCCCGACAATTTCGCCGGAGAACCGGGGGCTTAGTAGCCCGCGATATCCATTTCCTCCTCGGTGATCTCTTGAGCGCGCTCAAGAGCTTCCGCTGCGGTCTGCTGACCGGCAAGGGCTGCTGCAAACTCCTGACCCGTCTGGGTCCCGATACCGGCGAACTCGGGGATCGCAACGAACTGGACGCCCGTATAGGGAACCGGCTCGATCGTCGGGTTGGTCGGATCAGCGGCGTTGATGGACTGCAGCATCATTTCCGCGAAAGGCGCCGCGGCCAGATAATCCGGGTTCTCGTAGAGAGAGGTCCGCGTGCCCGGGGGCACGTTGGCCCAGCCTTCGTTCTCGGCGACGAGGGCGGTATACTCCTTGGAGGTCGCCCAGGCGACGAAGGTCTTCGCCGCTTCCGGAGAGTCGGAGCCGGCCGGAACCGCCAGCGACCAGGCCCAGAGCCAGTTGCCGCGCTTGCCAAGGCCGTTGTCGGGCGCAAGGGCGAAGCCCACGCTTTCGGCAACGACGCTGTCATCGGGGTTGGTCACGAAGGACGCCGCCACGGTGGCGTCGATCCACATGCCGCACTTGCCCTGGTTGAACAGCGACAGGTTCTCGTTGAAGCCGTTGTTGGCGGCGCCCGGAGGACCGTAGGTGCCCAGCAGATCAAGATAGAAGTCGATCGTCGCGGCCCATTCGGGCGAGTCGAACTGCGGGGTCCAATCCATATCGAACCAGCGCGCCCCGAAGGAGTTCGACATGGCGGTCAGGAACGCCATGTTCTCGCCCCAGCCGGCCTTGCCGCGCAGGCAGACACCGTAGATCTCGTTCTCTTCGTCGGTCATCGCGGCCGCGGCTTCGCGGATGAACTCCCAGGACGGCGCATCGGGCATCTCGAGGCCGGCGGCCTCCATCAGGTCGGTGCGATACATCACCATCGAGCTTTCGCCGTAGAACGGCGCCGCGTAGAGCGTCCCGTCGACGGTCAGGCCGCCGGCGATGGCGGGCAGCAGGTCGTCGGCGTCCCACTCATCGGGAAGGTCGTCGAGGCCGACGAGCCAGCCCTGCGCACCCCAGATCGGAACCTCGTAGGTGCCAATGGTCATCACATCGAACTGACCGCCGTTGGTGGCGATATCCTGGGTCACACGCTGGCGAAGAACGTTCTCTTCAAGGGTGACCCACTCGACGGCGATGTCCGGATGAAGCGCGGTGAACTCGTCCGTAAGTCCCTGCATCCGCACCATATCGCCGTTGTTCACGGTGGCGATCGTCAAGGTCGTGACATGGGACTCAGCGAACGAAGCGCCGGCGAGGCCGCAAAGGGCCGTGGCGCCCAAAAGGGCGCGTATTGTCTTTTTCATGATATCCTCCCAAAGGTCCGCGTGAGCAATTGCCCAGCCGGCATGCAAATGTTCGCTTCAATATACTGTTCTGTCAACAGAGATTTCGGCACGGCCCCGTCAGCCCGCGTCAACAGGTTGTAGAAAAAGGTAAAATAGGGGTCTTCGTCAGGTCCCGAAGGCCGCCGTCAGGACAGCAGCGACAGGGCCGTCGCCTCGGAGGTGACGAGGCCGTTGATCAACCGGCCCTTCAGTGCCGCCCGGATTGCCCGGATCTTGGCGGGGCCCGCGGCGACGGCGATCACAAGCCTGTCCTCGGCCGGTACGGGCAGGGGTGCACTGGCGACCCGCCGGCTGAAATCGGTCTCGATCAGGACACCATCGTCGTCGAAGATCCAGCTGATGATCTCGCCCGCGCCGCCCTTCTGGGTGATCTCGTCCCAGTCCGAATCGCTCAGGAAACCGTCGACCAGCAGCGGCGCGGTCTCATCCATCTGGCCGATCCCCACCAGCGCGACATCGGCGCGGGCGCACAGCGCCAAGGTATTGCGCATTGCTTCCTGCTCGCGCATCGCCTGCAGGGCGGCGGCGTTCTGCGCCATCACCGGAAACGGAAAGGGATAATGCATCCCGCCCACCCGGTCGGCCATCCGGATCGTTGCGTTGTAAGGCGTGGCCGAGCCGTCGGTCATCATGTTTCCCAGCAGCGAGACGATCTTGTGCTGCGGGCAGGACATCCGCGACAATTGCTGAACGCAGGCACGGAGCGCCCGGCCGGTGCCCAGCGCGATGATTTGCGGCTCTTCGCGCTTCAGGACACGCTCGACCTCGGCCGCGGCGGCAATGGCGAGGCCTGTGAGAAGGTTCGGCGCCTCGGGGTCCGACGGCACCACCTCGCAGATCTGCAGGCCGAACCGCTCGCGCATCTCGGTGGCCAGGTCCATGCAGGCGCCGATCGGGTGGTCGATCTGCACCTTGACCAGCCGTTCCGACACCGCCAGCGACACCAGCCGCTGGGCCGTCTGCCGCGACACGCCCATCTTGCGGGCGATCTCGTCCTGGGTATTGCCCGCGACGTAATAGAGCCAGGCCGCCCGTGCGGCGTCGTCCAGACGGGACGGAACGATTCTGGTCGTGTCTTGGGTCACTGGATTGTCCCGGTGGGATAGGAAGAGAGCAATTCGGGCGGGAAATCGGCCCAACTGCCAAGAATGTCAATGTCTTCCCAATCCGTGAGGTCCGCCCCGATCAGGTGGGAGCCGCCGGCATAGAGCGCCACCTGCATCCCCGCGGCAAAGCCCGCGGCAAGCCCCGGGCCGCTGTCCTCGATCACCAGGGTGCGGGCCGGATCGGCCACCATCCGCTCTGCGGCGAGCAGGAACAGGTCGGGGGCGGGCTTGCCGCGCGCCACCTGGCTTGCGGTAAAGACCCGGTCGCCGAAGAAGGAGGACAGGCCCGTCATGTGCAACGTCCGCCCGACCCTCGGAGGGCTGGAGCTCGTGGCGACGCAGCAGGGCACCACGAGGCGGGAGAGCACGGATTTCAGGCCCGGCGTCACCTTCAGGTCGGTCTCGTAGCGTTTGAACAGGCGACGCCGGTATCTCTCTTCGAAATCGTCCGGCAAGGCCCGATCCGCCCGCGCCCGGATCGAGGCCGCGACCGTGGGAAAGCTGCGGCCAAGACAGTTCTGCCGAACGAATTCCGGCGTCAGCTCGATCCCGATATGGGACAGCACGTCGATCAGGACTTCCGAGCTGATGGCCTCGCTGTCCACGAGCACGCCGTCGCAATCGAAAATCACGAGGTCGATCATCATGGTCGAACTCCACTCACCGCGGATTTGAATTGGCGAAGGCCGGACCCACGATCAACCTGCATCAAGACGGAACGTATCGTGGCCAAAGGTTGTCGGAAAATCAAGCGTGTCGGCCGGGGCCGCCCCCCCGACCCCGCCAGGGGCGGGTCCCGAGGGCATCCGGCGGGCCGGCACGCGCCGGAGAGGATGACCGATCAGCCCCGGGCCCGCCCGACTTCGGCGAGGTCGAAATCGACGTGGATATGATTGCCCTGCGGATCGCGGAGGTTCACCTGGACCACGTCGAGCCCGACCACCGGGTCGATGGAATAGGCGATGCCACGCGCGTCAAGCCGCGATTGCAGCTCCGGAAGGCCGGTGGCCGACAGGGCGAAATGCTCGATCCCCGGCTCGATGTTCCGGGGTGCCTCGGCGACCTCGACCAGGTGGATGATCGGCCTGTCTCCGGCATAGATCCAGTGCCCCCCGATCCCGAACGGCGGCCGCCAGCCAATGGCCAGGCCCAGCACCTCCACATACCACGCGGCCAAGCCATCGGGGTCCGGCGTGTAGAGATTGACATGATCGAGAGATCGAATTTCCACCGGTCGGTTCCTTCAGGTAAGGTCGGTCCAGGCGCCACCCGCCTCGTGGCTGTCGGCGGCGGCATGGATGAACCGCACCCCCCGCGCCCCGTCGGGCAGGCCGGGAAGGGCCAGCAGCCCCTCCGGCAATGTCTGTCCGCTGCGCCGGGCCTCCACGGCGATGGCGATCTCGGTATAGAGATTGCCCCAGGCGTCGGACAGCGTCTCGCCATGGCCGCGTGGCAGCAGGACCATCCGCTCGGCCGCGGGCAGCATCCCGGCGCCGTGGCCGCGCACGATGATCTGCTCTGGCTCACGGTAAGGGGTGTAGCGCAGGGTCTCGGGCGATTCCTGATCCCATTCCAGCCCGCCCTTCGTCCCGAAGACACGAAAGCGCAGCCCGCAGTAATTCCCGGGCGCGGCCTGCGTCACCCACATCGAGCCTGGCGCCCCGTTGTCGAAGGCGAGCGACAGAAAGGCCGTGTCTTCCATGTCTTGCGGCGCACCGCAGACGTGGAAATCGGCCCGCAGACGCGCGACCTCCAGGTGGGTCACGAATTCGATCATGTGCAGGGCATGGGTGCCGATGTCGCCGGTGGCCGAGGCGCGACCGATCTTGTCAGGATCGCGGCGCCAGGCCATGGGCTTGCTGTTCGGGTCGGGCGGCTCGGTCGCGCCCTCCTGGACGTATTCGACCAGCGCCTGGCGCACCTCGCCAATGGCACCCGCCGCCACCATCTCTCGCGCCTGCCGCGCCATGGGGTGGTAGGTGTAGGGATGGGTGACCGCAAAGACCAACCCGGTCTCTGCCTGCTTGGCGGCCAGCGCCTCGCAATCCTCGGGGGTCATGGCGATGGGTTTGTCGCAGATGATGTCGATGCCGGCGTCCATGAAGGCCTCGGCGATCGGCCGGTGAGACCAGTTCGGCGTGCAGATCGCCACCGCCTCGATCCCGTCGGGGCGGGCGGCCTCGGCGCGGGCCATCTCGCGGTAATCGGTATAGATCCGGTCCTCGGCCAGGAGCCAGTCCCGGCCCGACGCCACCGCCGTCTCGGGATTGGCCGACAGCGCCCCCGCCACCAGATCCCAGCGGTTCGACAGGCGGACCCCCGTCCAGTGCCATTGGCCCACGAGCGCCCCGCGCCCGCCCCCAACGATGCCAAGCCGCAGCCGGCGGCTCGCTTTCGGGTATTCCGCTGCTTCCATGGGGACTCCTCCTTGACCTGGTGACAAGGGGCCGTTGACGGGCGGATGTGTCAAGTCCCGGATAGGCCGTCCACGCGAAAGATCCCTACCGCTGCAGGCGACACCGTCGTCAACGTGCCCGGTTTACGTCCAGCCGCTCTTGTCGGAGAACGGAACGAACGCGACAGGGGCCCGCGGCAGGCCCGCGGGCCATGGGCGAAAGGATCGAGGATGACCAACCTTCTTTTTGACACGCTGTTCGGAAAGCACGCCGGGAGCCCGACACCGTTCCTGCACCTGCCCGACGGCACCACGATGACCTACGACGCGTTCCTGAGGCGCACGGCGCAGATGGCGCGGGCTCTGACCCGCAGCGGGGTTGCACCGGGCGATCGGGTCGCGGCCCAGATCCGGAAATCGCCGGATGCGCTGGTGCTCTATGCCGCCTGCGTCCAGTCGGGCGCGGTCTTTCTGCCGCTCAACACCGGCTATACCGCGACCGAGCTCGACTATTTCGTGACCGACAGCGGGGCGCGCCTTCTGGTCTGCGACCCGTCCGACGAAGCCGCCCTGTCCGGCATCGCCACCGCCAATGGCGCGACGCTGCTGTCGCTGTCGGACGCGGGCGGCGGCAGCCTCCGGGCGCTGGCGGATGGCTGCCCCGAGAGCTTCGACACCGTGCCGCGCGACGCGGACGACCTTTGCGCCCTGCTCTACACCTCCGGGACCACGGGCCGGTCGAAGGGCGCGATGCTGTCGCAGCGCAACCTGCTGTCCAATGCCGAGGTGCTGACTGACCTCTGGGCGTTCACGCCAAAGGACGTGCTGCTGCACGCGCTGCCGGTCTTCCACACCCACGGCCTGTTCGTCGCGGTCAACATCACGCTCGCGGCGGGCGGGTCGATGATCTTTCTGCCCGGCTTCGATGTCGACGACCTGATCGCCCGCCTGCCTCGGGCCACGACGCTGATGGGGGTGCCCACCTTCTACACCCGGCTTCTGGAGGACCCACGTTTCACCGAGCGGACGGCGGCGCACATGCGGCTCTTGATTTCTGGCAGCGCCCCGCTGCTGGCCGAGACCCATGCCCGCTTCGAAGCGCTGACCGGCCACCGCATCCTCGAGCGCTACGGCATGACGGAAACCAACATGAACAGCTCCAACCCCTGTTCCGGCGAACGCCGGGCCGGGACGGTCGGCTTCCCGCTGCCGGGGACAGAGATCGTGATCCGCGACCCCGACACAGGCCAGCCCGTTCCGGCCGGAGAGATCGGCGGGATCGAAGTGCGGGGGCCGAACGTGTTCCAAGGCTACTGGAAAATGCCCGAGAAGACGGCGGAAGAGCTGCGGCCCGACGGGTTTTTCGTCACCGGCGATCTCGGCCTGTTCGATCCCGACGGCTATCTGACCATCGTCGGCCGCAGCAAGGACCTCGTGATTTCAGGCGGTTACAACATCTACCCCAAGGAGGTAGAGCTTGCGCTGGATGAGCAGCCCGGCGTGCTGGAAAGCGCCGTGATCGGCGTGCCCCATCCCGATCTGGGCGAGGCTGTGGTCGGCGTTCTGGTGCCCGCGCCGGGACAGGACATCGACACCGGCGCGGTGATGGCCGCGCTGGCCGGCCGGCTCGCGCGCTACAAACAGCCAAGGCGGCTGGAGCTGGTCGAGACCCTGCCGCGCAACACCATGGGCAAGGTGCAAAAGAACCTTCTGCGCGAGCTGTTCGCCGACAGCTTTGCCTAGGCCCCTTGGCCCAGGCCCCCGGGGTCAGAGCGGCCCGGGCCCGTGCGGACGCAGGTTCGCGCGGCTGAGCTGGCTGACCGAGGTGCACCCCATCAGCTTCATGTCGCGCTCGATCTCGGCCTTCATCTGGCCCAGTGCCCGTTCGACGCCGGCCTGCCCGGCCGCGGCCAGCGGAAACAGGTAATAGCGCCCGAGGCCCACGGCCTTGGCCCCCAGCGACAGCGCCTTGAGCACATGGGTGCCGCGCTGCACCCCGCTGTCCATGATGACGTCGATCCGGTCGCCCACTGCGTCGACGATCTCGGCCAGCTGGTCGAAGGGGGCGCGGCTGCCATCCAGCTGACGCCCGCCATGGTTGGACAGGATGATGCCCGTGCACCCGATCTCGACCGCGCGGCGTGCGTCCTCCACCGACATCACGCCCTTTAGGCAGAACTGCCCGTCCCACTCCGCGACCATCTCGGCCACGTCGTCCCAGGTCATCGACGGATCCAGCATCTCGCTGAAGTAGCGGCCGATCGACATCGCACCGCCGCCCATATCGACGTGATCATCCAGTTGGGGCAGCTTGAATTTTTCATGGGTGACGTAGTTGATGCCCCACATCGGACGGATCGCGAATTGCGCCATCCCCGCCAGCGACAGGCGGAACGGGATCGAGAAACCGGTGCGCAGGTCACGCTCCCGGTTGCCGCCGGTGATGCTGTCCACGGTCAGCATCATGACGTTGACCCCGGCCTCCTTGGCGCGTCGCATCATCGCCCGGTTCAGCCCGCGATCCTTGTGAAAGTAGAACTGGTAGACCTGCGGCGTGTCGTGCTTCTTGCGCAGGGCCTCCAGGCTGACGGTCCCGAGGGAGGACACCCCGAACATCGTGCCGAATTTCGCCGCCGCCGCCGCGACCGCATGTTCGCCACGGTGATGAAACAGGCGCTGAAGCGCGGTCGGCGAGCAATAGACAGGAAGGTCGAGCTTTTGCCCCATGATCGTGACGGAAGTGTCCACATCACTGACCCCGCGCAGGACGTTGGGCACCAGATCAAAGCTGTCGAAGCTCGCGGAATTCCGGCGATATGTCGTCTCGTCGTCCGCCGCACCGTCGATGTAGTTGAAGATCGGCCCCGGCAGGCGCCGTCTGGCCAGTTTCCGGAAATCGTGAAAATTGTGGCAGTTCTTCAGGCGCAAGGTCTCTCTCCATCGGTCCGCGGCGCGGTCTGGGTCGCCCTGGCATTGGCAGCGAAGAGGGGTTCAGGGTCAACCGCCCGCGGACCGGAAATGTGCGACACGACCGCCACGGGCCGGACGGGCCGGACCCGGTGACGACGGGCGCTTGCTTCGGCCTGCCCGCTTTCGCCATTCCGAGGGCCGCGGATGCCCGGATCGGTCAGGGCGCTTGCGCCTTCCGCCTCCCGCCCAGGCAGCCGGAGCGGGTCTTCAAGACAACGTCCGCTTCTGTCGGGTTTGCGCGACCTGGCGGCATTGTTGATGTGCCGACCGCGGGCCCTGGACGAAAGGTCCTGCACACATTGGCCGGTTTTTCTGCTAGCCCGGTCCAACACATCTCGCCACAACCCCAGGATCACCTCATGAGATCGCTCGCCAGCCCCTGCCTCGTCGCCCTTTTGTTGTTGCCGGGCAGCATCGTCGCCGCTCAGGACGCGGTCTACGATTGTGTCATCGAGCCCGCGTTGACGGTCGAGATCGCCAGCGCCGAGGGCGGCACATTGCAGGAGGTGCTGGTCGGCCGGGGCGACACGGTATCACGCGGAGATGTCCTGGCCCGGCTCGACAGCACCGTGGAGGAGACAACGGTCGCCTTGATGGAAGAACGCTCCAGAAGCGACGCCGGGATCATCGCGCAGGTGGCCCGCCTGCAACTCAGCCAGAGCCAGCTGGACCGGGTGAGCACCCTGGTCGAGCGGAACATCGGTGCGGTTGGTCAACTGGAAGAGGCGCAGGCCACGGTCGAGGTGGCACGGGGCGACCTGTCGCTGGCACGGCTGAACCAGCGCATCGCGGCGCTGGAGTTCGAACGGGCACAAGAGACCCTGGACCGCAGGACGATCCGCAGCCCGATCGACGGCGTCATTGTCGAGCGCCTGCTGTATTCCGGGGAATACGCGGATCGCGACAAGCCGATCTTCGTCATCGCCCAGATCGATCCGCTGCATGTCGAGGTCTTCCTCCCGGTCGAAATCTTTGGCAGCGTCGAAATCGGCAGAGAGGCGATCATCGATCCGGCACCGCCGATCGAGGGGCGCTACACCGGCACAATCACGGTGATCGATCGGGTCTTCGATGCCGCGAGCGGCACCTTCGGCCTGCGCGTGGACCTCGAAAACCCCGCGTTCGAGGTTCCTGCGGGTCATCGCTGTACCGTCCGGTTCTGATGCCGTCTGCCTGTGGCGGACGGCATGCCACACGGGACGGATGACGGATCGCTCCTCCATGCAGTGGTTTTTCGACAGCAGGCCAATGGCGCGCCATTGGCCTGCTGAACCTATTGCCTCAGCGCACCACGAATTCCGCGTGGAGCGCACCGGCAGCCTTGATGCTCTTGAGGATGTCAATCATGTCCCGGGGAGAAACGCCGAGAGCGTTCAAGCCCGCGATGACTTCCGAAAGCGACGTGCCGCCCCGCACCTCTGCCAGGCCGATGCCGGGCTCCTCCTCCAGTGCGACGCCCGTCCTGGGAACGATCACCGTTTCACCGGGGGAGAACGGGTTGGGCTGCACGACGAGGGGCGCCTCCTCGATCCTCAGGGTCAGGTTGCCCTGGCTGACCGCGACCCGGCTGATCCGCACATCCTCTCCCATCACAATTGTGCCGGACCGCTGATCGACGACGACCCGGGCCCGTCGCTCGGGCTCGACCATGATGTTCTCGATCCGCCCGAGCGCATGCGCCGGTGAGCGCATGCCCGTGCCGTCGATGTCGAGTTCGACGGTCCCGGCATCCAGCATCAGCGCGACGTGGCGGCCGAAGGACTGGTTGATCGCATTCTCGATCCGCGCGGCGGTCGTGAAATCCGGCGTTCGCAGGGCCAGTCGCAGGGAGCTGAGGCCTGCAAAGTCGAACGCGACCTCGCGCTCCACCGTTGCGCCCGAGGGGATGACCCCCGCGGTCGGCACGCCCTGTGTCACCTCCGCCGCGGCCCCCCGCGCGGTGGCACCACCCGCGATGATCGTGCCCTGAGCCACTGCATAGATCTGTCCGTCTGCCGCATTCAGCGGGGTCATCACCAGCGTCCCGCCCAGCAGGCTGCTCGAGTCGCCGATGGCGGAGACGGTGATGTCGATCGGGCTGCCCGCCCGTGCAAAGGGCGGCAGGCTCGCCGTGACCAGCACGGCCGCCACGTTGCGGGGCCGGAACTGCTCTCCGGTGACATTGACGCCTAGGCGCTCGAGGATGTTGGTCATGATCTCTTCGGTGAAGGGCGAATTTCGCAGGCCGTCGCCGGTTCCGTTCAGACCGACGACCAGCCCGTAACCCACCAGGTCGTTCGACCGGACGCCATCGAACTCCACCAGATCCTTGAGGCGGACGGGCATCGCCGCCGACATCGATGCAAAGCCCCAGAGGGCCAGGATGAGGACCAGCCGGATCAACGCATGTACTCCGCCATCGAGAGCCCGGACAGACGGGCCGTCAGCATGTAGTTCATCTCGAGCTGGTTCTGAACTTCCTTCAGTTCGGTCGCGACCTCGAATGGGTCGGTCGAGATCATGTCGTTGCGCAGGATGCCCAGCGACGTCTGTTCGGCCCCCTGCCGTGTCGTGGCCGCCTCGACCATGGATTCGGTCCGGCCCAGGCTGCCCCGCGACAGGCTGAGGGGCTGCGCCGCGGACAGCAGACGCGCTCCAGCCTCCTTTACGGCGTCGTTCGCCTCTCCCGCATTCAGACCCGGCACCCCGCCATCCAGCACCGCCGCAGTGGCCACGGCCGCCAGCAGCTGGCGGTATTCCGCATCGTCGGCCCGGACCGCGATCTTGGCTTTCGTCCCGTCCCCAAGCGGCCGTTCCACATAGTCACCGGTGTCGCCGAGGTAGCCCATGGTCTCGAAACCACCGGCTGGATCGTTGAACCAAGCGTCGACCGCGTCTTTCAATTGGTCGGAGGTCGTGACGCCAGCGACGGCGGCCGAGAGGCTGGCCAGCATGTCCTCCGCGTCAGCGAGGGCTTGCCCCTCGGTCGCGGCGCCTGCAAAAAGGGCACGGTCGGCCACGCGGAAATTCAGGTCGCCGACCATGGCCTCGAACGTGACAACCGCGGCAGTCGCGATATCCTCACGCTGCACGTCGGTGATGTTGATCGGCAGCGAGAGGATCTGCCCCGCCAATTCGCCGCGACGATGCTCGAGATTTCCTAGGCTGACCTGCATCTGGGCCAGGTATTCCGAGGTTTCCCGGTTCGCGGAGATATGTCCACCGATCAGTTCGGAGCGATGTTCGATATGGGCGAGACGGGCCGCCTCGCCGCCCAGATGCAGCGCAACGTCCGAGACACGGCCTGACGCGAGCTCCTGGCCGAGCGTGTCGAGGCGTTGCTTGACCTGCATCGTGCGGCGCAAGGTCAGAAAGTGCTGTGAGAGGTCACCGGTCGAGGTCACGGTCATGATCAGATCTCCAGCAGGCGTTGGATCATCAGATCGACGGTTTGCAGGACCTTGGCGTTCGCCGCATAGGCCTGCTCGATCTGAAGAAGGTTTTGAAGTTCGATGTCGGTATCGACACCGGTGGCGAGTTCGGCGTCTTTCAGGGTTTCCCATCGGGCGGTCTGAAAGGTGAGGTCCTTCTCGACGGACAGTCGCTGCCCGCCGAGGTCCGAGAGAAACGACGCCATGTGACCGGCGACGGAGCTGGCTTCGCCGCTGAGGTGGGTCGGCCGATTCTCATGGACCGCATCCAGCCAGCGGTTGAGCTGTGCGCTGCTGCCGGCCGGGCCTGGGGTTGTCGCCATGACGCCGTCCCGCACGCGGTAAAGTGCACCGCCCTCATCGGGGTCGACCGCGGCATTGACCGAGATCCGGGCTGCCAGCCCGGCGGTGTCGGCCGGATCGAACGCCGCGCCGGCATCAGTCAGCAGGCCGGCATCGCCGAGGCCCAGCGTCGGATCGGTCGTGTCGTCCTGAAAGCGTTCGATCATATCACGCGCGATGGCATCGATCTTGTCATGGGCGTCGACCAGGAATTCGTCGCGCAACTCGAAGTAGCTTCCCAGGGTGCCGCCGTCGAGGCGCCCTGCCCCGCCGGTGCCGCGGATGGCGGAGCCGTTGATGGTGATGCCGTTCAGCCCGCCCGACGCCAAGGTCATGTCTGGCGAAATATATGTCGCCTTGTCGAAGCCCACGGCCACGGCCTTTCCATCAATCAGGGACTGGCCCGAGGGCGTCATGAGCGCGATCTGGCCGCGCCCGCGGTCGATCTCCCTCACCGGGACGATCCTGGCGATCTCGTCCACGGCCAGTTGTCGGGCGTCCAGCAGGCTGGAGGGGTCGATGCCCCGACCCTCGAACGCCAGAATGTCCGCGTTCAGTTCTTCGACCCTCGCAAGCGAGTCGTTCAACGTGGCCACTTGCTGCACGATGGCGTTCTCCGCCTCCATCCGCATGGCCTGAAGGCCGTCGGAGGTGGCGTTGACCGCGCGCGCCAGGCCGTTCAGCCGGTCGACGACGAGATTCAGGCGCACGTCGGAGCCAGGGTCGGCCGTCGCCGAGACGAGGGCCTTCTCAAGCTCCGACATCCGTGTCGTGATTGCGCCGGTTTCACCGACCTGCCCGACCAGACGTTCCATCCGCTCGAGAAAATCGGCCGTTTGCCGGTAGGCGCCGATGCCGGCCTCCGCCAGGCGGCGGTCGGAGACGATGCCGCGGTCCATGTGGCGGACAATGCCATCCATCTGCACCCCCCCGAACTCGCCGCCCGAAATCGAAACCGTCCGCCGCCCATAGCCTTCGGTCAAGGCGTTCGCGATGTTGGAGGAGACCACCTCGGCCTTTCGGGAGGCAACGTTGAGGCCGCTGATGGCCGAATTTATGCTTTGCGAAATGCTCATGGTCTACTCTCCCGAACCCGGGTTTCTATCGCTTGATGTTGGTCGTTTCCTGCAACATCTCGTCCACGGTCGTGATGACCTTGGCGTTGGTCGAATACGCGCGCTGCGTCTGGATCAGCGCCGTCAACTCCCCGGCCACGTCGGTCGCGGATTCCTCCAGCGCGAAGCTCAGCAGATCGCCCGTCGGGCCGTCGCCGGCATCCCACATGAAGTAGTTGCCGCTGGTCGGCGTGGTTCTGTAGGTCTGGGAATCGAGTGTCTCGAGCCCGTTGATGTTGGTCACGTTGACGAGCGGGATCTGGTAGAGCACCCGCGTGATCCCGGTGTCGAAGGATGCGCGGACGAAGCCGTTCGCGTCGATCTCGATTGAGGTCATCGTGCCCACGGGATTGCCGTCCTTGTCGATCGAAATCGGCGCGAAGCTGTTCGAAAGCTGGGTGAATCCGCCCTGCTCGCCGATCATGCCGATCCCGATTTCCATCGGGCCGCTGTCGACCATGAAGGACACCCGGCCGGTCGTATTGTCATGTGCGCCGCTACCGCCGATGTCCGTGACAGACAGCAGCGTGCCCCCCGCGCCCGGCGCATCGTCGAATTCCAGATCGTATTCCGCGACGGGATTGCCGGCGATCGTGGCCGCGTCCTCGACGGTCATCGTCCAGGTGTTGGTGGCCCCGGCCGCAGCGGTCGCAGGGACCGTCGGGGAGAAGCTGACGGTCAGTTCCTGCACCTTCCCGAGCGTGTCGTAATAGGCGATGGTCAACTGCTCCATCTCGCCGTCGGATCCGAATTCGGTCGACGTGGCGGGCAGGTTCAGCGCCAGGTCGATGAAGGATGTCGGAGCGCTGGGCGACTGGGCCGAACTGATCTGCACCGGTTCTAGCCCGCTGGATGTGTCGCGCGGGAAATTCGGCACCGTGCCATCCGGCTCCGCCGGCCAGCCCAGCAGCACGAGTTCGCTTTCGCTGGTCAGGAACCCGTCCTTGTCCGGGCGGAACGACCCGGTCGTTGTCAGCAGGAATTCCGACGCCGTGTTTCCGAGGCCCAGGGCCGATTCGGTCGTCACCGGGATCATGCCGCGGCCACGCACCGCGAGGTCGGTGACATTGTTCGTAGAGGTGATCGAGCCGCGCTGGTCAATCATGCGCTGGGTGGTCACACGGACACCGCCGGCGGCGTATTTGCCCTTGGAACTGCCGACGACCATGGAATGAAACTCGGTCGTCGCCCGCTTGTAGCCGTTGGTCGCGCTGTTCGCGATATTGTCGGAGATCGTGGCCAATCTGCTGGCGTTGGCGCTGAGGCCCGCCACAGCGGCGTTCAGCGAGGAGGAAATCGTCATGGATGAGCCTTTCTGCTTCAAGAACTGACGTGCTGCCACGTCCGACTTATCCGCATTGGGCTTAAGGTCGGCCTAACGCCTAAAATCCGATATTTCCTCTCGTGCGCTCACTACCTGTCGGACCGGAGCAAGATGACCTCCAGCCGGTTGTTGCGGATGTCGAAGGTATTGTCGGTGACCTGGTCGCGGTCGGCGTGGCCGGTCACCCGGGCGACCCGATCCGCGTCAAGTCCAGACCGTTCCAGCATGTCGCGAAAGCGGGAGGCACGCTCGATCGACAGCTCCCACGCCGGGTTGTCGACCAGCACGAGCGGCAGGGAGCGTACATGCCCCTCGACCACGACAGGGTTGCCGACAAGGTTGAAGGTCCGGGCAAAAATCACGGCCAGCTCGCGGGTTACGGCCGTGGGCGTGCTGGTGCCGGGCTCGAACAGCATGGCGTCGCCACGGTCGAACACCTCGATGACAAGGCCCTCGTCGGTCTGGCGGGTGACCACGTGGCGCATCGCGTTCTCGCTCATGACGATCTCGCCGCTGCGGCCCAAAAGGTCGTCTTCGACGTCGCGCAGGGCCTCGATATCCGCATCCTCCGCGGCGTCGGCCACGGCCCCATTGGCGAGAGCCAGCGACTGCGCCTCGCCCCGGCTCTGGATCGTGGGCACGTCGCCGGTCTGGGCCATCCTGTCCTCGACGAAAATATCGTCGCCGCCGAAGGATCCGTCGCCGCCGCCGGACACCCGGTTGATGGGAATCGTCGGCGAGAAGTAGTCGGCGATGCCCTTGCGCTGTTGCTCGGTCGTCGCGTTCAGAAGCCACATCAGCAGGAAGAACGCCATCATCGCGGTCACGAAATCCGCGTAGGCCACCTTCCAGGCGCCACCGTGGTGGACGTCGGCGGCGACGACCCTCTTTTTCTTGATGATGATCACCGGCGCATTGGATCTGGCTGCCATGGTGGTCCCCTTTCCCGATTTCCGGGACTCTATGGACGCGAATCGACGGCGTCGCGGGGGCGCAGCTGTGGCAAGGCTGCCCAAATTGGCGCTAACAGCGTTAACGGGCCTGCCTTTTATGGTAAATATCGTCCGGCCCGCAGAATTCCACCAGATCATAGCCGTTGTCGCGGAGGATCTCGGGGATGCGCCCGGTGGCGGTGTTGTTCTCGATCGACCAGATTGTCACGTCGTGTCGGTCGAAGGGAAAGGCCTCCAGGACCGCGATCTCGCCGCCCTCGATGTCGAGCGACAGGAAGTCGGGATCGGGCACACCGCTGGAGGTGAGGATGTCCGACAGGGTCCTGGTCTCCACCCGCAGCACCGATTCGCGGTGCCGCGGATCGTTGCGGACGGTTTCCAGCAAGCCGGGCTCGTAGGTCTCGGCAAGGCCCGACATCTGGGTGAAACCTTCCTTCACCTCGATGAAATCCGCCTCTCCGGCGGTCGCCGCGACGGCGAGGCCGAGGCAGGGACAGCGCCGGACCACCCGGGCCTTCTCCAGCTGGGCCGGGACCGGTTCGACCAGCACGCCGGTCCAGCCGCGGTGCAATTCGAAGTACAGGGTGTTGGAGCCGGAATAGCCGTCATAGCCGCCCACGTCGGCGAAGGTTCCGCCGGTCTTGCCATCCAGCAACCGGTCGACCACCCGGTCCTGCCCGGCCTGCGAGAGATAACGATACTCCGGCATCAGCATCCGGTTGAGCTCGTGCATCTGGCGGTTCATCCCGGCGCGGCGGCGCGTCCGGTCCTGGCCCAGCGCCTGGGCAAGCTCTGCCCGGACGGCGACAAGCTCTTCCCGGGCGGCGCGGATGCGGGCCTCGGCGCTCATTCCGGGTCCGCCTGGTAATCGGCATAGGATTTCTCCTCGACCAGGGCAGAGCCGAGGAAGAGGTTGATGCGCTTCTTGACGTCGGCCCGCCGGTCGTTGGTCACATACACGGCGCGGGCAAGTGCCACGAAGGCGGGGCCGAAGTCGCCCGCGGCCTCGCGGCGCCGGATGTCATCCTCGATCCGCCAGAGGTCGGCGTTGATGTGAAAGAGCTCCTCCCAGAGGGCCGAGAGCTCTGGCGAGGGGGGCAGATGGTGCCGCGCGGTGGCGTCGAGCGCGTCCTTCTCGCGCCGGACATTGGCGAGCTTTGCCGCATCCGCGATGTTCTCGGTCTTCAGCCGCAGTATCGTGAGCTTGTCGACCAGCTCTCCTGGCGATGTCGGGACCAGGATGTCATCCACTTGCGGCTCTCCCTTTTCCCTCGGCGACGGTCTGCGCCAGCGCGTCCCTGACCTGGCCCAGGGGCGTCGCCCAGTCGCGCGGGCGGGGCTGGCGGAACAGCCGCATCGAGGGGTACCAGGGCGTCGCCTCGCCGCTGTGGGTATAGACCCAGAAACTGTCCCAATGCAGAATCACCCAGCAGGGCAGACCCATGGAGCCGGCGATATGGGCGGTCGCGGTGTCGGAGGTGACGATCAGGTCCATCTGCGCCATGGTCGCCGCGCAATCGGCGAAATCCCGGTCGGTCGAGGCGGTGTCGATCATGAAGGCATCGCTGCCGTCCTCGCGATAGGCGCCCAGCAACGGCCCCTTGTAGAGCGAGAACAGCTGGACACCCGCAATATCGACCAGCGGCAGATAATCGGTATGGCTGAAAGAGCGGAAGACGTTGCCCTTGTAGGTGGTCGAGCCCGTCCACACGACGCCGACCTTGAACGCATCCGGAAACGGCCGGACAAAGCTGGCGGCCCGCGCCAGGCTGTCGGGCGGGGTCGCCATGCGGGCCGGCGGCGGGATGTCGTCGCGCCCGGTCAGCGCCAGCCGCGGCAGGTCCATGATGTTGAGGTAGCAGTCGATCGGGGCGCTCGGCTCCAGCCCGGTGACGATCTGGTCGACCCCCTCCAGGTCACTGAAAAGCCGCGCCATCGGCCGCTCGCTGAGAAAAACGACCCGGGCGCAGCGGGCCTTGAGCGCGGGCAGGAAACGGACCATCAGCACCGCGTCGCCGAAGCCCTGCTCGGGCATGACCAGCACCGTCTTGCCGGTCAGATCCTCACCCTCCCATTTCGGAAAGGGCAGGCTTTGCTTTTTCATCTCGGCGGTTCGCCAGCGGGCGCGATAGGCTTCGAACCCGGCGTCGTAGATACCTTCCCCCAGCAGGGCGAAGGCAAGCTGCAGCTCGGTCTCGGCGTCGTCGGGATGCTCCTTCAGGACCTGCTCCAGATGAGCGATCGCGGCGGGATAGTCGCCCTTGCCGCGCATCGCCCGGCCGATCAGGGCCTTTTGCTGCACGTCGTTCGGCGCCTTCTCGAGGATCTTGCGCCGCAGGGGGATGGCCTGATCGTAAAGCCCGATATCGGTCAGCGCGTTGGCGTAATTGTTCAGCACCCCGACCGAGTCGCCGTCAAGCGCATGGGCCCTCGCATGGGCACGCACCGCCTGGTCGTGGCGCTGTTGCGAGCGGTGCAGCGCCCCGAGGTTCGACCAGATGCCGCTGTCGCGCGGCGCGGTCGCCAGATAGCGGGCATAGAGCCCCCGGGCCTTGTCGAGATCGCCACCCTGGTGGGCATCGGTCGCGGCATGGCGCAAATCCGCGCTTGTCAGGGGCGGGCCCTGGTCCGGGGTCGGTCGCAGATCGGCCATGCCCGGATCAGTCCTTGCCACGCCGGTTGACCGGCTTGAGCAGGGTCGCGGGCCGGCGCGCCTCGGCCTGCTCGAACAGCGAGAAGGTCTGGTTCACGAAGTTCACCGCCCCCGAGATCAGCTCCATGTATTCGGACAGTTCGGCGGTCTTCTCGACCTCACTGACCACCACGCTGCGATCCTGGGGCATGGTCTCGAACCCGGCATAGAACCACGGGTCGCCGCGGTTGATCTTGAGCGGCTTCTTGGTGTCATGCCATTCCAGCGCCCACATCAACGGCCGCGGCCAGACGTTGATCGGGAACCGCCCGCCAAAGATCGTCCCGGGGAGCGGATCGCGCAGGTAATGCATAAAGGGCGAGACCTGGGACATGTAGACCGGCTCGTCGCTGATGAAGACATAGGGCGTCTCGACCTGGATCGTGGGCACCCCGGCGTAGCGCCATTCATGCTCGGCGGTGATGTGCACCTTCTCCCGCAGCTTGTTGGCCCGGATGCTGGACATGTTGCCGTTGAGGTTGCGCAGGGCCGGCTTGCCCTCGTTGTCGCGCACGAATTCAAGATGCAAGTCGAACGGGCAGCGGATCAGGAAATATCGGCTTTCCATGTTGATGACCGCCGGGCAGCGAGAGGCGCTCTTGGCGTGGGTCTTGTTACGCTCGGCCCCGCGCACGCGCTCGGGCGGGGCATAGATCACGCCGCCCTTGTTGTTGCTGAGGAACCAGCCCACCTGGACCGGCCCAGAGCCCTGCCCTGTGCCGACGGTGTTCTCGAAATTCACGGATAGCTGCATCTGCTGGTCCCTTTCGCCCCCGGTTGGACTGAATCGCAATCCCTGCGCCGAGTCAAAGCCTCAGGGCCTCGGATCGCTGGGCGGCAGGCGCACCGCGCCGTGCTTGGCCAGAAACAGAAGGGCCGCCGCCACGATCGGGAAGATCAGGCCGAGCTTGCCGGCAAGTTCCTCGACCGAGACGGCCTCGCCCGCGGGCAAGGCGGCCTGGACCTGCAGAACCTGTTCATCCGCCAGCACCTTGCGCTTGTAGAGGGCCCGTCCGTTGACCGCGTCGAGCGCCGTCAGACGTTCGGGCGTCAGCGCCGTGTCCAGCCGCACCGTGTCGGTCGGCTTCAGCGTGTCGGTCGGATAATCGGCGTAGAGGTCGAAGGGGTCGACCTCCAGCGGGTTCAGCGGGCCGGACCGAAGCCGCGGTGTCGTTGCCCGCGCACCCTCGCGCCGATCGGCCAGATCCTCGGCCAGATCCAGGTATTGCGGCACCACCGACTTCCAGTCGAGCCGCTCGCGCACGTGGCGGGCGCCGGCCTCGCCCATGCGGTGGCCGATGTCGGGATCGTTGGCCAGGTCCTGAAAGGCCCCGAGATAGGCGGCAAGGTCGATCGCCGTGTGCTGCTGGATCATCGAGAGATAGCGCAGGTAATCGTCGGTTCCGTCGGCGAAGCGTTCCGCGACGCGGCGGCCGAACCCGCCGGCGGGGAACCGCGTCTGGATGAGATAGCCGGTCTCGCCATGAACCACCGTGTCCCGGAACCCGTTCCAGTCAGGCATGATCACGGGCAGCCCGGCCGCCATCGCCTCGACCGGCACAAGGCCGAACGTCTCCTGGATGTTGTCCACGGGCAGGGTGAACACGTCCGCACCCGACCAGATCTTGCGGCGGACATCCGGTGCGCGGCCGTCGATGATGCTGGTCTTGACCGAGGGCGCGATGTCGGCGGCGCCCCTGACGTGCAGCTCCTTTTCGGACTCGCGGCTGGACCAGCCGACCATCCACAGATGCACCGGTCGGCCGATCCGCCCCGCCAGCTCCTCCAGCACCTGGAACAGCGGCACCATGTTGGCCTTCTCGACCATGGTCAGGCGGCCCACCGTCAGCACGACGAAGGCGTCGTCATCCGCGCCATGGGCCCCGCGCATCTCGGCACGAAAGGCATCGGTCCGGGCGAAATCATCCGCGTTGATCCCCAGCGGGATCAGCGGAAGACGTGGCAGCGGCACCCTTGAGGCGCCGAACCGCTGCTGGAAATACTCCACCTCGAGGTCGAGCTGCCGCCGCACCACCGATTGCACCGCGCGCGAGGTGCAGATGATCGCATCCCAGGGCTCCACCGGCTCGGACAGCAGGTTGTGCAGGCCTTCGATCACCCGGCGCGTGGAGACCGTGTGCGTGATCCCGACCAGGGAACAGCGTTCCGCCCCGAAGCGCTGCCGGGTCCAGGCGGCCGAGAGATAGCCGGGGGCGGGAAAGAACACGGTGCCTGCGCCGGTGAAATCCTCTCCCTTGAGGGTGTGAACCTCCAGCGGGCGGGTCTCTCCCAACTCGCGGGCGCGCTTCTGGAAGGCATGGGCACCGTCACCGGACTGGGTCACGGCCGAGATCTTTTCCCCCGGGGCGTGGCGCAACCAGCCGCGCAGAAAGGATTCGCCGGCGGACCTGCGCCCGACAAGCTCCTTGCCTTCCGTCTCCACCGCGTCGGGGTGGAAGAAGATCGCCGGTGTGGGTCGGTTGGCCATGGGCATCTCGTCGGGTTGATCGGGTTCCGACGGTCTGACCGCGCAGTATGGCGCTGGCAAGGCGCGAGGCGTGTCAGACCGTCAGTTTCGCGCCGCCTGCGGCATCGGAGTCAACGGCCCGGTCCATCACCCGCTGCAGCGCGGCACCCCGCGCGAAATCCGGCAGGACCTGCGCACCCGAGCGGACCGCGGCGATGAACCGGACATAGTTGGTCGGCACTTCAGGTGCCGGCATCTCGCGCCAGGTGCCGCTGTGCATATCCGCTTCGCCCAGGCAGGCCCGCAGGATGCTCCGGCCGCCCTCGAACCGCACGTCGAGCCCGCCCTTCGAGCCGAAGAGACGCAGCGACAGGTCGTTGAGATGCCCCGTGGCCATGCGGCTGGCATGCACGACGCCGACCGCGCCGTTCTCCAGCGCCATGTGCATCGCGAAGCTGTCGTTGGCGTCCAGCACATAGTCGCCGATCCGGCCGCCCGGCGCCTTGTCGAAGGTGGTCAGGCGGCAGGAGACGTCGCGCACCCCCAGGCCGCCCGCGGCATAGGTCGCGAAATCGAGGATATGGACCCCGATATCGCCCAGCACCCCCATGGAGCCATGGGCCGTCGACAGCCGCCAGAGCCACTTTTCATCCTCGTCCCACTGGCCCCAGGCATCCTGCGTCAGCCAGCTTTGCAGGTAGGCGGCCTCGAAATGGCGGATCTCGCCAATCTCGCCCGCCGCGACCATGGCATGGGCCTGGATCAGCGCGGGCACGTTGCGGTAGCTGAGGTTCACCATGTTGACGACACCGGCCGCGGCGGCGGCGCGGGCCATTTCCTCGGCATCCTCGGCCGTCGTCGCAAGCGGCTTTTCGCAAAGCACATGCTTGCCGGCCGCAAGCAACGCGAGCGTCGTCGCATGATGCACCGGATCGGGCGTGACGTTCGACACCGCGTCGAACCGCCCCCATGCGATGGCCTCCTCGACGGAGCGGAAGCCATGCTCGATCCGGTGCAGGGCGTTGAATTCCAGCAACCGGCCCGGGTTGGTGTCGACGCCCGCCGCAAGGGTCACGCCCGGCATCGCCGCATAGGCCTCGGCATGGGCGTTCGCCATGCCGCCGGTGCCGAGGATCAGCACACGCAGGTCGCTCACTTGAAGCCCGCTTCGCCGTCCGCGTGCAGCCTTGGCCCCCGCGCCTCGATCGGCTCCAGCGCCTGGTTCACGGGCACGTTCGGCGCATCATTGACGCCGGTCACCCGGGGCGCGCGATCATGCGCCCAGCGCACCGCGTTTTCCAGCACCCGGCGGACGTTGGCATCGTAATAGGTCGGGTAGGTCTCGTGCCCGGGGCGGAAATAGAACACCGACCCCGCGCCGCGCTTGTAGGTCACGCCCGAACGGAACACCTCGCCCCCCTGGAACCACGAGATGAAGACCGTCTCCAGCGGTTCGGGGATGCCGAAGGGCTCGCCGTACATCTCCTCCTGCTCAAGCTCGAAATGGGGCGGCAGACCGGCGGCGATGGGATGGTTGGGCGAGGTCACCCACAGGCGCTCGCGCTCGCCGGCTTCGCGCCAGGTCAGGTTGCAGGGGCTGCCCATCAACCGCTTGAACGGTTTGGCGAAATGGCCCGAGTGCAGCACGATCAGCCCCATCCCCGACCAGACATGACGGCAGACGCGCTCCACGATCTCGTCGGCCACGTCGCCATGGGCGGCATGCCCCCACCACAGCAACACGTCCGCCTCGGCGAGCCGCGCCTCGGACAGGCCGTGTTCGTGCTCCTGCAGGGTGGCCGTCGTCGCCTCGATCCCCGCCGCCGCGTTCAGTCCTTCGGCGATGGCCCCGTGCATCCCCTCGGGATAGAGGTCCCCGACGATCGCGTTGCTCTTTTCATGAATGTTCTCGCCCCAGACGATCGCCCGAATGGTCATGGTCTACTCCGTCAACAACATGACGCTGCGCTACCACAGACACGAAATCAGGCAAGGGGGCTTTGGCCGCTGACGGCCGCCCAAAAAGCAAAAGAGCGGCCGGGATTTCCCCGGCCGCACCTTTTCAACATACCAATTCCGTCGCGCCGTGCCGCTTACTGGGTGTTGGTGTTCGGCGGGCCACCGCCACCATCCTGCCCGAGCAGGACCCAGCCGATACCGGCAATGAAGATCCAAAGTTCGGGACGGATCGCAGGACCGCCCTGGGTCGACATGGTGGGCGTCGGGAGCGCGAGGCATTCCGAACGCTCGGCATTGGCAGCCTGACCACAATCGATGACGGTCTGGGCGAATGGAGCGGATGCGACCACGGTCAACGTGGACGCTACAATAAGAGAGCGAAGAATCATTTCGATGACCTCAGGTTCAAGTGTGCAACTGCAGAAATCGTTAACACGACTCACGTCGGCGCGGAACTAGGGACAGCTTGGCTTGGGCAATTTCCTGTCCAAAACCGAGTTATGGACACCCGATCCGGCCTGGGAGACGCCAAAACTCGTCCAAACGCACTAATTTTAGCCGACACTGACAAACAGCCTTAACAGTGATTAGCCCTCGTGCGCAAGCCGTCGCTGTGCCCCTCGGGCCGGGTCCGCCTCCGTCATATTCCGGAGGCGTTGACCCCGACGCTGATCAGCTGTGGCGTGATCTGCTGCACGACGCGGTTCCAGCGCGTGACCGGCTGCTCGGCGACGAAAACGATGTCGTCGGGGCGCAGTTCGAACCGGGAGGCGAGAACCAGGTTGGCCACATTGGACGCGTTCAGGTGCCAGGCCGTGACCGCCCCGAATTCCCGCGGGTCGCTGGAGCCGCGCAGGACGTAAATCTCTGACACGTCCCCGGTGCGGACAGGCACGCCTGCGCCCTCGCCATAGAGCGCGTCGGCGAGCGAGGCCGTCTGCTCGAACGGCAGGGTAAAGCGCGACTGGGTGCCGACCTCGCCGGTCACGTAGACATAGTCGCGGTCGACCGCGCCCAGCCCCTCGCGGGTCTGGAAGTTCTGGCGGGCCTCCTGCAGCTCGCCGCGACGCAGGGCCACCTCGCTTTGCAGTTCCGCCAGCGCGTTGGCGCGGGCCTGCTGGCGGAAGCCGACCAGGCGGATCTGCTGCTCGAAATAGGCCTGGGCCTGGTCGAGCTCGTATTCGGTATCCACGAACACACTGTCACCGTCGATCAGGCGCAGGCGCTGCAGGCCGGCTTGGGTATAGAAGTCGTTCAGAGGGATCTGATAGAGTGTGCCGTCGCGGAAGATCCGGATCGAGGTGAAATCCTGGTCCGTGGCCGAGATGCCGCCGGCGGCGGCGATCGCCGCGTCCAGTGTCAGCGGCCGCAGGTCGACCGGCACGACGGTCGGATTCCCCACTGCGCCGCCGATGGCCACCTTGCGCGAGTTGAATTCCGCGATCTCTATGCTGAAGGTCGGGTCGATCTGGTTCTCCACCAGGCGCTGGAATAGCCGCGCCTCGGCTTCGTCCAGGGTCAGCCCCTCGACCATAACGCGCCCGACATCGGGGATCGCGATGCTGCCGTCATCCTGCACGGTATAGCCCTGGCGGCGGCTTTGCGCGGCCAGCAGGCCGGTCAGCTCTTCCACCGAGTTGCCCGAATTCGGGGTCGCCAGCAGGATCAGGTCGCCAACCCCGATCTGGTAGGGCCCGGGCGACACCGGCGGCGGCGGACGCAGGGCGAGGCGGCCGGGGCGCGCCTCGGGGGTGAAGGGCGGCTCCGGCAGAGCACCCGCGCCCCTGAGGCCGGATCCGGTGCCGGCGGTCACGTCGAAGATCGCCGGAAGCGCCCGCGGCGTGTAGGAGGCGCGGTTGGCCAGTTCGACCGTCTCGGCATTCATCTCGACGACACGGACCCGGGCGCCGTCCGACGCGCTCTCGAGCACGCGGGGGCTGGTGTAGACCGCGCCGCAGCCCGCGACCAGAAGGGCAAGGAATACTCCGAGGATAGGTCTCATGTTGCTCTCCGGTTCTCGAATGTCGTCGATGTCCTGTCCGACAGGTCAAACAGGTGTTTCATCTGGGCACGACCCGCGTCGACATCGCGCCGTCGTCCGGCCCCATCCACTGGCGCGTCTGAAGCAGGGCACCCCCCGACGCCTCTACCCAATAGAGGTTGTCGAAGGTGTCGGTCAAACTCGCGCAGGATTCCGCCATCAGCCGGGTCTGCCGCATCGCCGTGCCGACCTGGATCTCGCGCGGGCCGCGGTCCTCGATCACGCAGCGATAGGTGCGGGTCTCGGTCTCGTCATTGCCGGTGAGGTAGCTGTGAAATCGGGTGGACACGCCAGGGCGGCGGGCCTGAACCAGCGCCAGCGACTGCGAGACATCCGCGGCCATCAGGTTGCCGACCACGCCCCGGACGCTGACCAGCATGCCGCGCCGGAAGGCGAAGCCGACCCCCTCGAAGGAGCGGTAGGTCTCGATCCCGTTCATCTCGGATTCCAGGGCGACGATCAGCTGCGCGTCGCGTTCGACCAGGCCGACCTGCAGCGGCTTGGCCCCGCCCCGGACAAGCGCCTGGTACCGCGGGTCGGCGCCGACCGAGGCGCCGAGCTCCGGCAGGGCCCGCGCGAGGATGCCGGCGGCCGGGCCGCCCGGGGCGTTGCCCGCGCCGCCCGCGCCACAGCCGGCCAGCACCAGCAACGCCACGGAAAGTGTCCTCCACCCGATCATCTGAAGAACTGCCCCCATTCATCCGACAGCTCCGCGCCGCGGTAGTCGCGCGTCATGTCATAAAGACGGTTGCGCACGTTGAGGCGCGCACCGCCGTCCCGCAGAACCGGCCGGAAGGTCTCGGACACCGTGCGCTGGCTGGGCGCACCCAGCAACCAGGTCGCGGGGATCTCGATCCGGATCCCCTTGTCGAAGGAGCCTTCGCCGAAATCCTCGAAGGACACATCCGTCAGGGTGAAGAAGGCCCCGACCTTGAAGCCGTTGTTGAACTCGCGGTTGACGGTCACCGTCGTCCCCCAGTCGCCCGCGAGGTAGCGGCCGACGTCGAGCTGACCAAGAAAGCCGTTCCCGAAATCGTAATAGGCCGAGCCGTGGCCCGTCCAGACGTCGTAATCCTGGAACTCGAACAGCCCGTCGAACTCGCGCTGTTGGACGTAGTTGACCTCGATGCCCAGCGCCAGGCGACTGTCGGTGGGATACCACAGAAGCTCTGACGAGACGCCGCCGAACATCTGCTCCAGGTAGCCGGCGGTCACGCGGCCGAACATCTCGGGGCGGGGGCGAAAGAAGTATTCGCCGGTCAGATAGCTGATCTCGAGCTCAGACTGCTGGTTGTAGATCCCGCTGTCCGACCGCACGCGCGGCAGGACGGAATCGGATTCGCGGGTCTGGTCGTCGAGGTTGCCGGTCAGCGCCTGGCGGACCCGGCCCGACAGGATCACGCCGGGCTGCGGGGTGTAGCTTGCCGTCAGCTGGACCCCCAGCTCGGCCCGGATGGGCGAGTCGGGGTCGAAGTAGGACAGCGAGGCATAGGGCCCGATGTTGTAGTCGAACTTTGGGTAGGCGCCGGGACGCTCGCCGCCGCGGTCCTCATTGCTGCCATCCGAAAAGCGGGTCCGCGTCAGCATCCGCCAGTCGCCGTCGACCGCGTATTGCAACTCGTAGAGGTCCGAGCGGTTCAGCTCGATCACGCTCAGCGGCAGGCCGTTGCCGACGAAGACGATGCGGAACCGCTCCACGCTGCCGGGCAGCGCGTTGGCCAGGACCCGGGCCGCGCGGCCCGCGGCCTGGGCCGGCGACGGCCAGCGTTCGTTCCGAAGCCGCACGGTGGCGACACCGGCGGAGGTCGTGAACCCTTCCAGCGGCATGCCTTCGTCGGACAGTCCCTGCTCGATCACCTGGCGCAGGGAGGCGCCGTCCGGGGCCCGGTTCCAGCTTGCCGCCGCGACCACGTCGCGGGGCAGGTAGGCCGCCGGGGCCCGCTCGATGCCGCCGGGCCGGCGCGGGGTCGCGGGGTCGATCACGTAGGACAGGCGCACTCCGGCATCGGTGCCGTAGAGCGAATAGGCGCCGACCTCCAGGCCGCTGCGGAACTGGTAGGAGACGCCGAAATTGTAGGGCGAGGTAACCTCGACGAGGCCTGCCTCGCTCTCCAGCCGGTAGAGATCCGTGGAATATTCGGCGACGACGGTCCAGCGGTCGTTGGGCCGATAGCTGACCCCGCCGAACACCGCCGCATCCCCGCGGAACCAGTTGTCGAAGTCGAGCTGCCCCGTGGTCGAGAACCCGCCCGCCCCGGCCACCGGCCGCGTCTTGAACTCGTCGGACAGAAACCCGAGAGGCGCATCGAACGGATCGCGCCCCGCCAGCCGGCCCCAGCCGATCCCGCCGGTGAGCGCGAACCGCTCGCCAAAGCTCTTTGTGGCGACGAGATACTCGCTGCTGTAGATCCCGGTTCCGCCGAAATCACGCAGGCCCACGGCGACGGCCGGGAAATAGCGCGATTGGTCGATCAGCCGGTAATGGACGTCGAAGCTGCGGTCGAACCGGTCGTTGCCGTCGTCGAAGCCCTCGATCCGGCCATAGCGGAACACGCCCGTCAGACGAGGCGTGATCTGGAACGACAGCGTGTTGCGCGAGGTCGAGGCGGCATAGGACGAGGTCAGCGACAGGTTGCCGTCCGCGTGGCTCGCCGCGGTGGGCATGTCGACAAGGCCGGGCGTGCCGTAAAAGGACAACGTCTGAGCCCCCGCCATGCACGGCGAGAGGCACAGCGCCAGAAACGACGCGCTCGCGTATTTCCGCATCAGGTATTCGACCCTCGTTTCCCGCGGTGGCGCCGGACGCTTTGGCCGGCCTTGATCGGGTATCTACCAAAGCTCGAAAGGCGAGACCGGCCATTTGAGACAAGATTGTCGACATCCGGTCGGAATGCGTCACAAAAGCCACATTTCCCCCGCGCCGCGCCGCGTCGCGCCGCCGGCAACGGCAGGACCAAGGGGGGGGCCTGCGCCCCGCCCTGCCACCTGTCTGGGCAACGGAGCGCCCGGACCGGCGCCATCCCGGGCAAATCCCCGAATTGACTGGTATCGGCGGGGTATTTTTGCGACGTGTCGATGACACACACATGACAGGCAGGCAAAGCCACGTATGGCCATCACCGCAAGCGTCCGACACCTGACCCACTACAAGTATGACCGTCTGGTCACGCTGTCCCCGCAGATCATCCGCCTCAGGCCCGCGCCGCACAGCCGGACCCGCGTGATCTCGCATTCGCTCAAGGTGACACCCGAGAACCACTTCGTGAACCACCAGCAGGACCCTTACGGCAACTGGCTGGCGCGGTTCGTCTTTCCCGAACCTGTGCGGGAGTTCAAGATCGAGGTCGACCTGGTCGCCGACATGACGGTCTACAACCCGTTCGACTTCTTCATCGACGACACCGCCGCGGCGATCCCGTTCGAGTACCCCGAGGATCTGCGCACCGACCTGTCGATCTACCGGACGCCGGAACCGGCCGGCCCGCTGCTGACCGAGTTCCTGTCCGGCGTGCCGAAGAGTGCGCAGGGCACGGTCGACTGGCTGGTCGCGCTGAACGCCCGGATCCAGCAGGAGATCGGCTATATCGTGCGCCTGGAGCCCGGCGTGCAGACCCCCGAGGAGACGCTGGGCCGCGCCAAGGGATCGTGCCGCGATTCCAGTTGGCTGCTGGTGCAGGCGCTGCGCCACATGGGCCTCGCCGCGCGCTTTGTCTCGGGCTACCTGATCCAGCTGAAGCCCGACCTAGAGGCGCTCGACGGCCCCTCCGGCACGGACCACGATTTCACCGACCTGCACGCCTGGTGCGAGGTGTTCCTGCCGGGCGCGGGCTGGATCGGGCTCGACCCGACCTCGGGCCTGCTGACCGGCGAGAGCCACATTCCCCTGGCCGCCACCCCGCATTACCGCAACGCCTCGCCGATCGCCGGGATGGCGAGCCCGGCCGAGGTCACCTTCGACTTCGACATGACCGTGACCCGCACGGCCGAGCATCCGCGCATCACCAAGCCGTTCTCGGACGACGCGTGGCAGGCGCTCGATGCGCTGGGCCACAAGGTCGATGCAGAGATGAAGGCCGGCGACATGCGCCTGACCATGGGCGGAGAGCCCACGTTCGTCTCGATCGACGACTTTGAGAGCCCCGAGTGGAACACCGCCGCCGTCGGCCCGATGAAGCGCGGGCTGGCCGACAAGTTGATCCGCCGCCTGCGCGACCGTTTCGCGCCCGGTGGCTTTCTGCACTACGGGCAGGGCAAGTGGTATCCGGGCGAGACCCTACCCCGGTGGACCTTCTCGCTCTACTGGCGCAAGGACGCCAAGCCGATCTGGAAGGACGAAAGCCTGATCGCCGAAGAGGGGGCCGACACCGGCGCCACCGCCGAGGATGCGGGCGATCTGCTGAAATCCATCGCGACCTCCCTGGGGATCGAGCCCGAGATGGTCCTGCCCGCCTACGAGGACCCCGCCGAGTGGATCGTCAAGGAGGGCAACCTGCCCGAGAACGTGACGCCGCAGAACTCCAAGCTGAAGGACGCCGAAGAACGCAGCCGCATCGCCCGGGTCTTTGCCCGCGGCCTGACCGAGCCTTCGGGCCATATCCTGCCGATCCAGCGCTGGCAGTCCAAGGCGACCGCGCCGCGCTGGATGTCGGAGCGCTGGAAGCTGCGGCGCGGGAACCTCTACCTCGTGCCCGGCGACAGCCCGGTGGGCTATCGCCTGCCGCTGGGCTCGCTGCCCTATGTGCCGCCGTCGCAATATCCCTATACCTACATCACCGACCCCACGGTGGAGCGCGGCCCCCTGCCCGAGTTCGAGGCCGAACCGGCCGCGGACGAGGGCCCCGAGGCCACCCCCGGCCGGGTTCAGCCCGTGTCGGCGCCGTCCGAGACAGGCCCGGTGCAGGACGTGATCGAGCAGGAGCTCGGCACCGAACATGTGCGCACCGCCCTGTCGGTGGAGCCGCGAGACGGGAGGCTTTGCGTCTTCATGCCGCCGGTCGAGTCGATCGAGGATTACCTGGAGCTGGTCGCCGTGGCCGAGGCCGCCGCAAAGGCCAAGGGCCTGCCGGTGCATATCGAGGGCTATTCGCCGCCCCACGACCCGCGCATGAACGTGATCCGCGTCGCCCCCGATCCGGGCGTGATCGAGGTCAATGTTCATCCCGCCGACAGCTGGGACGAGTGCAAGGCAATCACCAACGCGGTCTACGAAGAGGCCCGGCAATGCCGGCTCGGCGCGGACAAGTTCATGATCGACGGCAAGCATTCCGGCACCGGCGGGGGCAACCACGTGGTTGTCGGCGGGGCCACGCCGAACGATTCGCCATTCCTGCGCCGGCCCGACCTGCTGCGCAGCCTGGTGCTCTACATGCAGCGGCATCCGTCGCTCAGCTACCTGTTCTCGGGCCTGTTCATCGGGCCGACCTCGCAGGCGCCGCGGATCGACGAGGCCCGGCACGACACGCTCTACGAGCTTGAGATCGCCATGAGCCAGGTGCCCGACCCGGGCGAGGGCCCGCCGCCCCCGCCCTGGCTGGTCGACCGGTTGTTCCGCAACATCCTGATCGACGTGACCGGCAACACCCACCGCGCCGAGATCTGCATCGACAAGCTGTTCTCGCCGGACGGCCCCACCGGGCGGCTCGGCCTGGTGGAGTTCCGCGGCTTCGAGATGCCGCCCGACGCCAAGATGTCGCTGGCCCAGCAGGTTCTGATCCGCGCGATCCTGACCCGGCTGTGGAAATCGCCGGTGAAGGGCAAGCTGGTCCGCTGGGGCAACGTGCTGCAGGACCGGATGATGCTGCCGCATTTCGTCTGGCAGGATTTCCTCGACGTGCTGTCCGACCTCGGCGACCACGGGTTCGAATTCCGCCGCGACTGGTACGAGGCCCAGGCCGAGTTCCGGTTCCCGTTCTGCGGCGAGGTCGCCTACAACGACGTCCACCTGGAGCTTCGGCAGGCGCTGGAGCCCTGGCACGTGCTGGGCGAACGCGGCGCGATCGGCGGGACCGTGCGCTATACCGACAGCTCGGTCGAGCGGATGCAGGTCAAGCTGACCTCGTCCAACCCGGGGCGCTACACCGTCACCTGCAACCGGCGCATGGTGCCGATGGCCACCACCGACGCCAGCGACGTGCGCGTGGGCGGGGTGCGGTTCAAGGCCTGGCAACCGGCCGAGGCTCTGCACCCGGTGCTGTCGGTCAACGCGCCGCTGACCTTCGACATCTTCGACACCTGGACCGGCCATGCCCTTGGCGGCTGCACCTATCACGTGGCCCATCCGGGCGGGCGCAACTACGACACTTTCCCGATCAACGGAAACGAGGCCGAGGCCCGCCGCCTCGCCCGGTTCGAAAAGATGGGGCATACCGCGGGCGATTACTGGCCCGCCGCCGAGACGCCGCATCCTGAATTCCCGATGACGCTCGATCTGCGGAGGCCGCCGGGACTCTAGATGCCTGATTCCACACCTATGCCGGGCGCGACGAATCCGGATCTGCTCAGCGGGTATTCGGCGCGTGAAGGTGTGGCCGACGAGTTGATGCAGCCGGACGGGCGCCTGCGCCCCGTCTGGCAGCCGCTGATCGACTTCCTGTCCCGGCAGACGCCCCAGGACCTGGCCAACCGCTTCGTCCGGGGTGACCAGTACCTGCACGACGCGGGTGTCTATTACCGCCAATATACCGCCGATGGCTCGACCGAGCGGGACTGGCCGCTCAGCCATGTGCCGGTGGTGATCGCCGACGACGAGTGGGAGGCGCTGTCGGACGGCATCGTCCAGCGGGCAGAGCTTCTGGAAAAGGTCATGGCCGATCTCTACGGCCCCGGCGACCTGGTCAGCCGCGGCCTGCTGCCGGCGCAGTTGATCGCGCAATGCCCCGAATGGCTGCGGCCGATGGTGGGGATCCGGCCGCGTTCTGGCCATTTCCTGCATTTCCTCGCGTTCGAGATCGGCCGCTCGCCCGATGGCAGCTGGTTCGTGCTCGGCGACCGGACCCAGGCCCCCTCGGGCGCCGGTTTCGCGCTGGAAAACCGGATCGCCACCAGCCGCGTGCTGCCCGAGCACTACCCCCAGGCGCAGGTCAAGCGGCTCGCCCCGTTCTTCGGCCATTTCCGCGATGCGCTGAACGGGCTGCGCGAGGGCGGCCAGGGCCGGGTCGCCATCCTGACGCCGGGACAAGAGACCGACACCTTTTTCGAACATGCCTATATCGCCCGCTACCTCGGCTTCACCCTGCTGGAAAGCGAGGATCTGAAGGTCGAGGCGGAGCGGCTTGCGGTGCGCACCATCTCGGGGCCGGAGCCTGTCAGCGTGATCTGGCGGCGGCTCGATTCGCGCTATGCCGACCCGCTGGAACTGGACGAGGCCTCGGCCCTCGGGGCGCCCGGCATGGTCGGGGCGCTGCGCGCCGGCGCGGCCACCATGGTCAACAGCCTCGGGTCGGGCGTGCTGGAGGCGCGGGCGCTGCTGGCGTTCCTGCCGCGTATCTCGCAGCACCTGATGGGCGAAAAGCTCAAGCTGCCGAACATCGCGACCTGGTGGTGCGGCCAGCCCAGGGAACGCAACTACGTGCTGCAGAACATGGGGCGGATGATGATCGGCCCGGCGCTGTCGACCCACCTGCCGTTCGAACTGGACGCGACAACCGTGCTTGGCGGCGCGTTCCGTGGCTCGGCGCTGCCATCGGTGGAGGACTGGCTTCTCCGGGACGGCGAGACGCTGGTCGGGCAGGAGGCGGTGACCCTGTCGACCACGCCCGCCTATGTCGACGGACGGCTGCAACCGCGGCCGATGACGGTGCGGGTTTTCGCCGCCCGGACCCCGGCTGGCTGGACGGTCATGCCCGGCGGCTATGCCCGGATCGGCCGGACCGACGACCCCACGGCGCTTGCGATGCAGAAGGGCGGGTCGGTCGCCGACGTCTGGATCGTCTCCGACACGCCCACCCGCGACCCGAGCCTGGCCGACCAGACCGCCGGGCCGTTCCTGCGGCGGATGCCGGGGTTCCTGCCCAGCCGCGCGGGCGACAACCTCTATTGGCTGGGCCGCTACGTCGAGCGGGCCGAGGGGCTGATCCGCCTGCTGCGGGCCTATCACACCCGGCTGGCCGAGAGCGGGTCCGCCGCGCAGCCCCTGCTGGCCTATCAGCGCAAATATCTTGCCGGCTACGCCGACCCCGACGATCCGATCCCGCCGCCGCTGCTGGACGTGCTGCAATCGGCGCGAGGTTGTGCCCTGCGTGTGCGGGACCGCTTCTCGCCAGACGGCTGGCTGGCGCTGGACGATCTGGCGCGGTCGGCCAACGGCATGGCGGGCACCCTTCTGCCGGGCGACCAGGCCGCTCGCGGCATGGGCGAGCTGTTGCGCAAGCTCGCGGGCTTCTCCGGCCTCGTGCACGAGAACATGTTCCGCTTCACCGGCTGGCGGTTCCTGTCCATCGGCCGGGCGCTGGAACGGGCCGATACCGGCGCGGGCCTGCTCTTTGCCTTTGCCGAGGAAACCGCCCCGCCGGGCGCCTTCGACATCGCCGTCGAGGTGGCAGACAGCGTGATGACCCATCGCCGCCGCTACTCGGTCGAGACCAACCGCAACACGGTGATCGACCTGCTGGCGCTGGACGAGAACAACCCGCGGTCGATCGTCTACCAGATCGACCTGATCCGCCGCGAGGTTGGCCAGCTTCCGGCGGCGCGCAGCAACGGCCGCCTGTCCGACCTGTCGAGCGCGCTGCTGAAACTGCATACCGAGCTTCGGATCACCACGCCCGACGCGGTCACGACCAAGCGTCTCGGCGAAATCCGGGCCGAGATCGGCAGCCTGTCTGTCGCCCTCTCGGCCCAATACCTGGAATAACGCGATGAGCGTCCTCTACGACATCAGCCTGGCGATCATCTACAATTACGACCAGCCCGCCGCCGCCAGCCGCGAGATGCTGCGCATCCTGCCCCGGACCCTGCCCGAACAGCAGCTGGTCAGCGGCCTCGTCACCACCGAGCCCGCGCCGGACTTTCGCCGCGACACCGTGGATTTCTTCGGCAACCCGGCGACCGAGGTTGTCTTCGACCGCCCCCTCGACGCGGTGACCTTCCGGTTCTCGGGCCGGGTCCGCCGCCGCGCCGAATCGACCTCCCTCGACCTCTCGCCGGGTCTGACCGGCCTCGCGCAGGACATCGCCGAGGCGCAATCGCTGGGCAATGTCTCACCCCATCATTTCCTGGGGCCCTCGGAGCGGGTCCGGCCCCTGGCCGAGATCACCGACTTCGCCCGCGCCAATGTGGATACCGGGACCTCGACGCTGTCCATGGTGCTGGCCCTCAGCGCGGCCCTGCACCGCGAGATGACGTTCGACCCCACCGCGACCGAGGTCGCCACCCCGCCGCTGGAGGCCTTTCGCAACCGGCGCGGGGTCTGCCAGGATTTCAGCCACATGATGATCGCGGCGCTGCGCGGGCTCGGCATACCGGCGGGCTATGTCAGCGGCTTCCTGCGGACCCTGCCGCCCGAGGGCCAGGAGCGGCTGGAGGGCGCCGACGCGATGCACGCCTGGGTCCAGGCCTGGTGCGGCGCCGAGATGGGCTGGGTCCAGTTCGACCCCACCAACGACATCATCGCCAGCACCGACCATGTGGTCGTGGCGCTGGGGCGCGACTATTCCGACGTGGCGCCGATCAAGGGCTCGCTGCGCTCGGCGGGCAGCCACACCAGCCGGCACGAGGTCGATGTGAAGCCCGTGGGCGGCAACTGACGCTTGCCTCCCGTCCCGATTGGCCGCCTGATGGTCGGGGCATGAACGGGGGCCGGCGATGCGTGTGACCTTGCGGGAAGTTGCGGAAAAGGCGGGCGTCTCGCGCTCTGCCGTCTCGCGCACCTTCACGCCGGGCGCCTCGGTCTCGGCCCGGACCCGCGCCAGGGTCGAGGAGGCCGCCCGTGCGCTGGGCTACAGCCCCAGCGCGCTGGCCTCGGGCCTCACGACCGGGCGGACCAAGCTGATCGGGCTGGTGTCGAACAACTTTCGCAACCCGGTCTTCCTGGAGGTCTTCGACCGGTTCACCCGCGGCCTGCAGGATCGCGGGTTGCGGCCCCTTCTGGTGAACCTCACGGACGAGACCGACCCCGCCGCCTCGGTCCGCCTGCTGCGGCAATATTCGGTGGACGGTGTGGTCGTCGCCTCCTCCACCCTCTCGCCCGATTTTGTCGACGCCTTCCGCGCGGCGGGCATTCCGGCCGTGCATTCCTTCGGGCGCTGTGCGCCACGGCCCCCGGTGGACGTGGTCGGCGTCGACAACGTGGTGGCGGGGGCGCTGGCCGCCCGGACGCTGGCCGCGCGGGGCTATCGCCGGGTGGCATTCCTCGGCGGGCCGCAGGGGGCCACCTCCACCGGCGACCGGCTGGCGGGGTTCCGCGCCGAGCTCGCCCGGACCCACGGCATGACGCACACCGAGAGCTTTGCCGGGGCCTACAGCTTTGCCGCCGGGCGCCAAGAGATGCAGCGCCTTCTGGCCCAGGCCCCGCCGTCCGAGGCGTATTTCTGCGGCGACGACGTGATCGGGCTCGGTGCGCTCAGCGCGCTGCGGGACGCGGGGCTCGGGGTGCCGGATGACGTGGGCCTGCTGGGCTTCAACGACATGGAAATCGCGGGCTGGGCCGGGGTCGACCTGACCACGATCCGCCAGCCGATCCCCGACATCATCGCGGCCTCGATCGACATCGTCGTCACCGCGGCCGACGACCCCGGGCGCAGGCCCGAGGCCCATGTCCTGCCCTGCGCCCTGATCGAGCGCGGCACCCTGCGCCGTCTGCCCTAGTCGCGAAACATCGGCGGGCGGGCGTCGGTCCACTGCCCCGCGGCCTTGCCCGACGCGGCGACGGCAAAGACCGCCGCCATGGACCGCAGCCCGTCCTCGGCCCGTGGATAGAGGTCCGCCGCCGGATCCATCGCGCGACCGTCCTTTTCGGCGCGGATCGCCTCGGCCATGTCGCGGTAGATGTTGGCGAACGCCAGCGGCATCCCCTCCGCATGGCCCACGGTCACGCGGCTGGCCCGATCCGCCTCGGGCGACAGCCCGCCCGCGCCCCGCTCGATCACCTCCAGCCGGCCGCCGAGGGGCATCCAGTAGAGCTGGTTCGGCTGCTCCTGCGCCCAGCGCAGCCCGCCCTTTTCGCCGAAGACCTGCAACGACAGCCCGTGCTGCCGCCCGATCGCCACCGACGAGGTCCAGAGCCGCCCGACCGCGCCCCCCGACATCCGGAAATTGACCATCGCGTCGTCTTCCAGCACCCGGCTCTCGATGCAAGAGACCGTGTCGGCCGACAGCGTCTCGACCTCCTGGCCAGTGACGAACGAGGCCATGTGCATCGCGTGGATCCCGCAATCGGCGAATTGCGCCGAAACACCCGCCTGCGCCGGGTCATAGCGCCAGCGGACGCGCGGATTGTCGGCGTCGGCCGCATCGGCATGGTGGCCATGGGCGAACTCGGCCACCACCAGGCGGATGCGCCCCAGATCGCCCCGCGCCACCATCGCCCGCATGTGCCGGACCAGCGCATAGCCTGTGTAGCCGTAGTTCACCGCACAGAGCTTGCCGGTCGCCCGCGCGATGCGGACGATCTCCTCGCCCTCCTCGACGGTCATCGTCATCGGCTTTTCGCACAGGACGTGAAATCCGGCCTCCAGGAACGCCTTGGTGATCTCGAAATGGGTGGCGTTGGGCGTGGCCACGGTGACCAGGTCGACCCGGTCCGCGCGCCCCGTCTCGCCGGCCAGCATCTCTCGCCAATCGCCATAGGCGCGGTCGGGCGCGAGGCCCAGAGACCGGCCGTAGAAACGGCCCTCCTCGGCCCGATGATCGAGGGCGCCCGCGACGAACGCGAACTCTCCGTCGACCGCAGCGCCCAGGCGGTGCGCGGGGCCGATCTGGCTCCCCGCGCCACCGCCGACAAGGCCCCAGCTCAGTTTCGTCATTTCAACAGGCTCCCCGCGGATTGAAAATTGCAACCGGTTGCAATTTTGCTATCCTGTCTCCGATCCGGGTTCAATATTGAAGCGTGCCGCGATCGCCAAGCCTTGGGAGGGGCCATGGGGGGAAGTAGTGAGAGCAGCGGTTTTCGGCTGAACGGAGCGCGCTTTCTGGTCATCGGGCGGGCGGGCATGGACCTTTATGCCGATCCGCCGGGAGCCCAGGTCGAGACCGCGACGCGCTTCACCACCGCGTTGGGCGGATCGTCCGCCAACATCGCCATCGCGATCACACGGCAGGGCGGGCAGGCCGCCCTGGTCACCCGCGTTTCGGACGACGCCGTGGGCCGGTTCTGCCTCAACCAGCTTGACGCCTACGGCATCGACCGCACCCATGTGACCCCCGTCGGAGGCGAGGCCCGCAATTCCCTGGCCATCGTCGAGACGCGTCTGGAAAACACCCAATCGGTGATCTACCGCAACGGGGCCGCGGATTTCGCGATGACCTCCGCCGATATCGAGGGGCTCGACTACGGCGGCTTTTCCGCCCTCATCACCACTGGCACCGTCCTCGCCTCCGAGCCATCGCGCAGCGCCGCCTTCGACGCTTTCGAGCGGGCCCGCGCGGCCGGGCTGCCGCTGATCTTCGACATCGACTATCGCCCCTACAGCTGGGCCTCGGACGCCGAGGCGACCGAGACCTATGCCCGCGCCGCCGCCGCGTCAGACGTGATCATCGGAAACGATGTGGAGTTCGGCTTTCTCGCCGGGACCGGGCATGACGGGCTGGAGAAGGCCCGCGCACTCGTCCAATCGGGCGCCGCCATCGCCGTCTACAAGATGGGCGAGCGGGGCGCCGTGACCCTCACCCCCGAGGCCGAGACCCGCACCGGCATCTTCCGCACCGAGGCGCTGAAGCCGACCGGCGCGGGGGATGCCTTCATGGGCGGGTTCGTCACCGCGCTGGCCCGGGGCCTGCCCCTGCCCGAGGCTGTGCTGCGCGGATCGGCCACCGCCGCCATGGTCGTCGCCCGCGTCGGCTGCGCCCCGGCGATGCCCACGACCGAGGAGCTAGACGCCTTCCTCGCAACCCATCCCGGTCCCTCGACAGGAGAGAGCCATGCACATCCCGCCCCATGACAACGCGAACAAGCCGATCGTCGATGTCGACCACCCGCTGGTGCCGCTCAACTACTTCAACATCGTCACGCTGACCCGCGGCGAGACCTTCGACTACGCCGTGCCGGGGTACGAGACCTGCGTCGCCCCAGCCACCGGGACCGTCACGGTTCAGACGATGGGCCAGACATTCTCCGAGATCGGCACACGCACCGTCGATGTCTGGGATGGCGACCCCGAGGGCGTCTATGTCCCCTCCGGCACACCTGCGCGGATCACCTGCGACAGCGACGCGGCCGAGGTCTTTGTCGCCGGGGCGAAGTTCGACGCGGTGCTGGAGCCCTTCGCCGTCCGTACACATGAACTGGACGTAGTGCAATACGGCTCCGACGACACCAAGACCCACCGCAAGATCAAGCACATCCTCGGCGCAAGCTACCACGACCGTGTCGGCCGCCTGCTGGTCAGCGAGCTGTTCACAGTGGGTGCGGGCGGCTGGTCGGGGTTTCCCTCGCACAAGCACGACACCGACCGCCTGCCCGACGAGACCCGCCACGACGAGACCTACAATTTCCGCTTTCGGCCGGACTACGGCTCCGGCCTGCAGATGCTGCAACGGGTCGATAACGCGCCGGGCGACGCCTATCACATCATGGACCGCTCAACCGTGCTGATCGACAAGGGCTATCACCCCTGCGCCGCGCTGCCGGGATACGAGATGTATTATTTCACGATCCTCGGCGGCCTCACCCAGCGCAGCCTCAAGCAATACTTTCAGCCCACCCACGCCGAACAGCTGCACACGATCCCCGGCATCATGGACATGGTCGCCAAGTTCAAATGACCCGCGCCAGCCTTGCCGATGTCCTCGGCCCCGCGATGGCCGGGGGGCATGCCGTGGCAGGCGTCGTCTGCCTGGGCTGGGAAGACGCCCGCGCCTACGTGGCCGCCGCCGAGGCCGAGGGGCTGCCGATCATTCTGCAAGCCGGCCCCGGGTGCCGGGCGCATATGCCGCTGCCGATCATCGGCGCGATGTTCCGGCATCTGGCCGTGACCGCGACGGTGCCGGTCGTGACCCATCTTGACCACGGCCGGAACGCCGAGGAATGCGCCGCCGCCATCGCCGAGGGGTTCAGCTCGGTCATGTACGACGGCTCCCGCCTGCCCTTCGACGAGAACGTGGCGCAGACCGCGCGGATCGTCGCGCTCGCCCATGCCGCGGGCGTTTCCTGCGAAGGAGAGATCGGGCTGGTCGGCTATGTGGCGGGCGATGCGTCCGAGGGCACCGACCCGGCAGAGGCCGCCCGCTTCGCGGAGCTTACCGGCGTCGACGCGCTCGCCGTCTCGGTCGGCAACATCCATCTGCAGACCGCGAGCGGCGACGGCCTCGACGAACCCCGCCTTCGCGCGATCGAGGCGCTGACGCCGGTGCCCCTGGTGATCCATGGCGGCTCGGGCGTGCCGATGGACCAGCGCACCCGCCTCTCGCGGACATCGAACATCTGCAAATACAACATCGGAACCGAACTGCGGCAGGTCTTCGGCGCGGCGCTGCGGGACCACCTGGCGCGGGACGCGGACGACTTCGACCGGATCTCGATCCTCGGGCGGACCCACGATCCGCTGGTCGCCGCGACGCGCCGCATCCTGCGCGCCATCGGCCCCGCCGCCTGAGACATCGGCCCTTGCCTGCCCCGCCCCGCGCCCGGTAATGCGGGACGGCCTGCCCCCGCGCAGGCCGGACACGACAGACCGCAGACCCCAGCGCAGGCAGCTCCATCATGAACCACTCCCCCACGGCCAGAACCGTTTCCGCCGGCCCGGTGGCCTTCTGCAATACCGCGCCCTTCGCCCTGATCGCGGGGCCCTGCCAGATGGAAAGCCTGGAGCATTCCCGCATGCTCTGCGCCCGGATCGCCGAGGCGACCGCCCCGCTAGGCATCCCCTTCGTCTTCAAGGCCAGCTACGACAAGGCGAACCGCTCCTCTCTCGACAGCCAGCGTGGCCTCGGCATCGACAAGGGGCTGGAGATCCTGGCCGCGATCCGCGACGAATTCGGCTGCCCGGTGCTGACCGACGTGCACGACACCGCGCAGGTGGCGCGGGCGGCCGAGGTGGTGGACATCCTGCAGATCCCCGCGTTCCTCTGCCGCCAGACCGATCTGCTGCTCGCCGCCGGAGAGACCGGGCGGGTCATCAACATCAAGAAGGGACAGTTCCTCGCCCCCTGGGACATGGCCAACGTCGCGGCGAAGGTCGCCTCGACCGGCAACGAGAGCGTCCTGCTCTGCGAGCGCGGCGCGTCTTTCGGCTACAACATGCTGGTCAGCGATTTCCGGGCGCTGCCGATCATGGCCGAAACCGGCTATCCGGTGATCTACGATGCGACCCATTCGGTCCAGTTGCCCGGCGGGATGGGCGCGACCTCGGGCGGTCAGCGGCAATACGTGCCTGCGCTCGCAAGCGCCGCGCTGGCGGTGGGCGCCGCGGGCATCTTCATGGAAACCCACGAGGACCCGGACAACGCGCCGTCGGACGGGCCGAACATGGTGCCTGTCGATGCGCTGGCCGACGTTCTCGGCACGCTGCGGGCCTTCGACCGGATCCGCAAGGGCGGGTGACCCGGCCCATCCGCCGCCATGCCGGCGCGCGATCGCGGGCCCGGCCGTCCTGGGCTCCGTCTGGCGATTGCCTCACTCTGAGTGGAGGCCGAGCCCAATAACAATCAAAACGCATCTTTTTGAGCGGGAGACCCTTTGCATTTCCGGCTGATCACAGTCTTTCTATCGGCATTGATGGAATATGATCTTCATTGATGCATCATGATGCTTTCCCTACGTCGATCCCGGCGACATGATGCAGGAAACGAGTCGCACGACAGCCATGCCACTCGAAACGGGAGGAAGACCAATGCATGGACACCGGTTTGATCCGCGCCCATGCCCCGGGCCGGGCGCCGACCCAATGGCGGGCCGGGCCACGACATGACAGATCTTTTTGGACGGAGCCGGACCCGGGCCGAGCTTTCGGCGCTGACCGGCGACCTGTCGGCCTTCGGCGGCGTCCGGCTTCTCAGCTTCGGGGACGGGGCCGAACGCGGTCAGCGGATGCTGGAGTTTCGCACCGGGTCCGGGCTGCGGTTTACCGTCATGGTCGACCGCGGGATGGACATCGCCGAGGTCGAACACAAGGGCCGCGCCATCGGCTGGCAGGGGCCCACGGGTTATCCCGCCGGTGCCGCGATCCAGCCGGAAGCCGAGGACGGGCTGGGGATCATGCGGGGCTTTTCGGGGTTTCTGGTCACCTGCGGGCTGGACCACATCCTGGGCGACGCGACGGTCGACGCGGCCAGCTACGATTATCCGCGCCGCGACCGGGTCCACCACGGGCTGCACGGTCGGGTCTCGCTGCTGCCCGCGCGGCTGACGGGCTACGGCGAGCGTTGGGACGGCGACACCTGCACCCTCTGGGCCGAGGGCGAGATCCGACAGGCCGCGAATTTCGCCGAGCATCTGCGGCTCGTCCGTCGGATCGAGGCGGAGCTTGGCGGCGACGAGATCCGCATCACCGACCGCGTGACCAACGCGGGCTTTGCCGTGACGCCGCACATGTTCTTCTACCACGTCAATCTCGGTCATCCGCTGCTGGACGACGGCGCACGGCTGGTCGCGCCCGTGGACCAGGTGATCTGGGCCAGTCACAGCGACCGGTACAATGCGCAGGGCGTCGGCTATGACGTGGCCTGCGCACCTCGCGCCCCCTTCACCGAACAGGTCTGGGAGCACGACATGGCGGCCGCCGCGGACGGAGCCGTGCCAGTCGCCCTGATCAACGACCGCCTCGGGCTGGGACTTCAGGTCGAGACCCGCAAGGACGAGCTGCCCTGCTGCTATCAATGGCAGAACTTCCGGTCCGGGGCCTATGCGCTCGGGATCGAACCCTCGACCCATCACGTGACCGGCAACGCGGCCGCGCGCGAGCGGGGCGAGATGATCTGGCTCGACCCTCTGGAAGAGCGGAGCTACTCTGCCCGTTTCACGATCCTCGACGGGGCGGAGGCCATCGTCGGCGCCACGGACCGGATCGCCGCCATCGCGGCCCAGCCCGCGACCCCCTTTCCGCAACCGACAGGCACATTCCCGCAGCTGACCGGCAAGGGCCGGCGCGGCGCGGCATGAGGCCCGGACATGAACAGGTGACGGCATGAACATGCATTCACCCGCGATCGAGCGGGACTATTCCCTCACCGGCAAGAGCTCGGCCCGCGCGGTCGAGATCGGGCTGGCCTCGGCGGAGTGGTATCACACCGATGTCCCGCGCAAGCAGATCAAGGAGCTGATGCTCCGCAGGGACGGACCCGCGATCCGCGACACGATCCTCTGGATCGGCCTGCTGGCGCTGACCGGGCTCGGCGGGGTGCTGACCTGGGGCACCTGGTGGTGCGTGCCGTTCTTCCTGGTCTACGGCGTGCTCTATGGCTCGG
>NZ_FWFZ01000090.1 GCF_900172355.1 Roseisalinus antarcticus
GTTCCGTGCGACACGACGCCGACGTGTTGTATCCGAAATTTGGATAAGTCTCGGAGTTCACAAGACTTTTTGAGTTGCAGGGGTGACCCTCATAACCTGAAGGTCGTAGGTTCAAATCCTACTCCCGCAACCAAAATTACAAACGATATCAAACGCTTAGGCCGAAGCAAGGCGCCAGACGGGGCGCTTTTTGCATTTGCAACACAGAACAACTGGTTCCTTGGCGATTCCAAAGGCTTACACCGGTTTCGATTTCTTCCGTGCAACACCCATGCGACACGGGATGACCAGATGTTCGTGGGACGTTCCATGGCCGAATGAGCTTGACCACTGGGCAAACCAGAGCCGTCATGTCCTCGAAACCAACAAGGGGATAATCATGCCAAAGACCAACGACGCGGCGCTGGACGCCTTCATCGCCGCCAAGACTGAGATCGACGCAATGCTGGCACGGCTGGTGGCGCACAGCGCCGACCACTTCGGTTACAGCCCCGAGGAGGTGAATTGGGGCCATGTCGGCACGCTGGACCACTACCTCGCCCGCCTGCGCGAAACCACCGACATGGCGTTCCGCGAGGGTGAGCACGCCGACTGATCACAGTCCGAAGTTTCAGCACCCACCTTGCTGATTAGAGGGGGGGCACAAAACAGGGATGCTGTGTGCCGCAACATCCCTGCCGGTTAGGCTGACTGGCCAAAGCACGTCCCCTTGGCCAGCTTGCTGATGGCAGCGTGCGCGCCCGTCAGGTGTTGATCCCTCGGCAGGTCCCAAGTGGGGAACAGCCCTGCGACAGCCGCCATATGGTTCTCCAACTCGCTGATGACCATGGTGATGTTCCGTGCCCCATTGTATTCATCAGCCGCCCTCCGGAGATCGGCGCACAGAGCCATGATCGCTGCATAGTTGCGCATCGCATCAAGCTGACTCGCCCTCTTCGTGTCGTCGACTAACAGGGTGAGGCCATGCAGAACGGCGCGGATATCTTGCTCCATCATGCTGCAACAGTCCCCACGCCATCCAGTCGCACAGCGACGCTGGTGACGCCGTTCCCAGCAGCCTCGGTCGCGATGCCCACGGGGAAGCGACCGGTGCCCGGCACGTTGATGTTCTTGGCCGTGTTGTCCCACGCCACCAGAGCGCCAACCGTCACCACGGCGGCGGTGACTTTCGGCAGCTGATAGACGCCGGTTGTGGCCAGTTCGACCGGATCGCCCACGGCGGCCGCGTATGCGGCGATGCCGAAGATGTTGCCGACGATGACGCCCTCGCCAGAGGCGATGCCGCCTACTGGAGCGGGCACGGTGATGACGTCGCCCTTTTAGATATGGTTCTTCATGGTCAGAGCCCTTTCGAGGATTGGATGCGGACGACCGAAATGCGGTCGGTCGCCCCTGCGATCTGCCGGTTGAGGTCCGCGAGCGCGGCGGCGATCTCGCCGTCACTCGAATAAGTGACGCGCTTGCCGTCGTATTCGACGGTGCGGACGCCCTGATAGCGCGCGGCCATCAGAGCCTCCCGCCAGGCGGTGAGCTGGGCGGCGTCCGCCACGTTACGCGCCCGCGTTCGCTAACCAGCCGCGATGGTCGATGAAGCCCGCCCCGAAGTCGAGGATCACCCGGATTTCCACGCCGTCCACGTCCCACCCGGAACGGCTCTCGACCTGCGGGCCTTCCGCGCCCGAGAGATAGGCGAACTCCAGCCCGTCGATCTCGCCGGGGTCGGCGGTGACGTACCAGCGCGTCGCGCTCGACAGGCGCGGTTCGACCACCAGCGAGAGCGACCCGGAGAAGGGGTTCACGTCCGCGGCAGTAGCGGGTGCGATGCTCGCCAGCCATTTCTCGGCCACGGTTTCCAGCGCGGGCGGGACCAGCAGGTTGCGCGGCGTCACGCGGATTGTGCGGTCCTCGATGCCCTTCTGCGTCCGCAGCGCCAGCCGGGCAGCCGAGAGCGTCGCGTCGGAGATCGCCGCGCCAGTGCCCGCTTTGTTGCCATGGTCCGCATGGAACAGCGTCTTGCCGTCCGCCATGGTCGGCCCGTTGCCGCTGCCCGCCTCGAGCAGGGTGACGAGGATCCGCGCCTCGGTCTCGGCCGCGGCCTGACCCATGCGCCGGGCGAGGTCCGCGAAGGCGCCGAGGTCGTCATTGACCAGCACCTGCCGGGTGACGCCGATCTTCCGTGCCCAGGTCTCGACCTTGTAGGCCTCCCGCGCCTCGGCCATCGTCCCGGCCTTGATCTCGCCGTGCTCGTTCAGCTTCTCCAGCAGCGGCGCCTCGCCCAGCATGATCTTGTTCACCGCGCGGAAGTCCCGAGCCGTGGTCTGGCGGCCGAGACGGCGGATACCCGAAGGCGCGGCCTGGTAGGCATCGCGCAGCACCCGGCCCACCGTGTCCCCGAGGATGATCGGGAAATCGGAGGTGGTGTGGAGCGCCCTGGTCTCGAGGCTCGCGGGCGACAGCGCCATGGTGGACTCGCCGCGCAGCGTCAGCAGCTCCTTCGCCATGTCCACGGGCGTGGCGTATGCGTAGCGCCTCGCCGGTTCGCTCAACTCGTGGCGCGGGTTGATCCGGGCGTAGAGGGCTTCGCCCATCTGGCGGGTGCGAACGGCAGGGTCGTCGTGACTGTCTCCCATCTCGACGCGGACCTGTTCCGTACGGATCGCCGGCGCGGATCTCTTCGCCAGCGCCTCGAAGGCCGCGCAGCGGGCGGTGTCGGGATCGGCGCCTCCGTCGATCTGGCCGTCGATCCAGGACTGGTCCAGCCCGGCGATGCGGGCGATGGAGCGGATCTCGGCGTTCGCTTCGGCGCGATTGGCTGCACCGTTCCGCTCGGGAACGGTGCTCGCCCGGGGGCCAGCTGCGTTGAAAGCGCCAACGGACCTGCTGCCGGCTTGTGCCGAGTCTGAGGTCGGGGTGGTCGTCGTGTCCGTCATCTCTGTCTCCATGCGAATATGGGCGCCGGGATCGGCGGGCGTCGGCACCAGGGAAATCTCTTGGGGCGTCCAGCGTACGGCGGTCAGCACGCGCACGCCGTTCTCGGTCGTCTCTGCCCAGTCCTCGACCGAGTAGCCGACCGAGACATGCCGCAGGATGCCCGCTAGACTCAGGACCCATTAAACGGGTTGAGGCTGCGCAGTCTGCGTGATTCATCGTCCCCGAACCAAAGGGGGCATGATGAGCGATCTGTATTGGCTGAGCGAGGCTCAGATGGCGCGGCTGAGGCCCTATTTTCCGAAGAGCCATGGCGTGCCACGCGTTGATG
>NZ_FWFZ01000029.1 GCF_900172355.1 Roseisalinus antarcticus
AGGGCAGTTTCTTGACAATAAAGTCGGTCATCTGAGCTCACCTGCAGGGTTAATCTCAGATGAAGGCTAAGTGCTTTACCTCAATAGGTAAATCAACAAATGTCGACTGCGAAGTCACCGATTCAGGGAACAGCCACCTCTCGCCAAGCCGCAACCGGTTCAGTCAAGTGGGGCCTGGCGGTCACGGTCGATGCCCAGCCCTGCCAGTGTCCCGGTCTTGTAAAGCGCCTGGACGATGAGATGACCCAGCAAGCCGCCCAACAGCGCCCCGCTCGCCAGACGCAAGGTGAACATCACCACAAGGATTGCAGGCTCCAGCGCGCCGTAGTCAAAGCGCACCCAAGTATACGCAAACGAAAACACTGCCGCCCCGGCCCCAGCAGCCATCAGCACCGGCAGTCGGTAGTTGCGCCAACCGGTCGCCGCGAAAACTGCTTCGGCACCCGCGCCCTGCACCAACCCTGTCAGCAAAAGCAACAACCCGGCAGGACTGCCCAACAGAATCTGCACCGCCGCCGCAAGCACTTCAGCGGCCAGCGCCACACCGGGCTTGCGGATGATGCTGGCTGCGATGATCGAGACGATAACATCACAACATCCATCGTCACAGGGCCAAAGATCGCCTGAGCCACCAGCCAGACCTGCACCCAGCCAAGATAGAGAACGCCAAAGACAGCTCCCAGAAAAACGACAATCAAAGTCTCACGCATGGTCCATGTTTGTGCCGACATCGCGACAACTCCTTTTTCAGGTCAGTCAGGGGGATGCCGCCCGCCGGGCGGCGGCGGATCAGCGTGCGCTGGGGCTGTTGGCCGATACGGTCACATCAAGAACGACATGCCCCGCCACGGTGCCAAAGTTGGTGAAGGCTTCGCACAACGTGGCAAACACCGGCCCCGCGTCGCCCCGCAGCCTCGTGCAGAAATTCTTGGAGCGGTCAAACGTGCCCGACGCTTTCAGAAAGTCGATACAGCCATAGATCTCGTCCATATGTGGGCCTTCACCCAAGGGATACAGCGAGAATTGTGCCGCAACGTCCTGCCCCGTGACGGCGGCAAGTCCAACATTGGCCCGCGCCGCCGCGATGCGATCTGGCAGCGCAAGGTCGCGGGCAAACCCGCCTTGGGCCATGCAGATCGGATCGTCCGGTTCCCCCGGACAGCCGCGCGACACAGCCGCTGACAACACGCAATGCACGCCGGTTTGAGCAGCACGGACGAACAAATCACGCATTGCCGCAAACAATACCTCTGGCGGACCAACCAACAATGTCGAGATATCGTCCGTCTCGATCCGAAGCGCCTCGCGCCAGGGATCAAGGCCCGTTAAGGCAGCCATGATCACAGACACGAAATCGTCCGCCATGGGATACAAAGAAATCTGTGCGCCGGAAAACATTTTCACCTCGCTCCGCTGGCATTACCCAGATCAGCTAAAGGGTCCGCAGGCTTGCGCCCGACATCTCAGCCCCGACATTACGGAGCACCCCTGATTGAGCTGGACGCTATCAGTTCGCCGTCGCGATGCAACAGTAAACCCGAACCTGCGCAAGGATTTGTGAATGGACTGCATTCATCTTGTGGGAGCCACGCCCATTACCAACTGGATCACGTACTCGGCAGATCAACAGTCAAGAGGCGCCGTCTACCTTGCGTTTTGGTAGTGGGTATATCGAAAGGCCTCCAAGAAGACGAAATACTATGGAACAGTCTATCCGGGCTGAACCGTTCGGTCGCACTTTACTGCCCGGCGCTCGGGCAGCTCCGACAGGACGACCTTTTGGCTTTGCGGGATCAAGTGCAGGGCGGCATGTCGTCGGCTGAGCTTGCCACGCTACAGATCAGCCTTCGCTCCGGTTGAGCGCGGCCTGCTGCGGTTTTGGCGCGGTCGGGGTCCTGCGTGGCTACTATCCGACTGGATTCGCTGCGGTTTTCGCGATTTTGTTGACCTATTGTTGACCTGGGTTGCGGGCATGCAAAAGCCCCGCGGTTAGGCGGGGCGCATGTCATTGATAATGATAAGGATTTTGGTTGCGGGGACAGGATTTGATCCTGTGACCTTCAGGTTATGAGCCTGATACGATGGCTGGTGCTATCACCATGTATCAAAACGCTGCGCGCCACATCCGAAACCTGCCGCTTCCCGTCACCTCCCGGATCAGGCAATGCTCTTCCATCCAGGCGAGGTTACGCTGAACGGCCGCGCGACTGGAGCTGGTTATGGCCTCGGCCATCGCAGCGGAAACGATGGGCCAATCAGTCAGCACGACACGCAGGGCCCGGGGCGTCTTGCCCGAAAGCGGGGTCATTTCAGTTTCTGCTCGCGACGCCCAAGCCTCGATATCATCAAGGTGCCGCATCGCGGCCAGGCATGCCGTCTCCGTTCCCTCGAGCCAACGTACGAAGCGTTCAGCTGGTGGGCCCCCGGCGCGCAGCCCCTTTGCCCCGCCCATTGCCAGAGGTGCGAAGGCTGCCCCTTTCCCTTCGCTGGCCGCAATGCGCGCGGCGGTAACCGCTGCTTCCATCCGATCGCCCTGCTGCCCGAGGCCAGCGAGGCTCCAGAGGTGAAAGCCCATGCAGGCGCGGGTGATCGGATGCAGGTCGGCGGCTTGCGCCATCAGGTTGAGCCAACCACCCGCACGATCTGCGAAGGGCTCGGCTTCATCGGCCATGTTTTCGGGGTCACGGCGGTCGAGGAATGCGGACAGGTCAACCTCCGGGCCGGGACCACCGGTAAGACGCCGCACTGCCCATCCGACACGCGCGAGCGCCCCGGTGTCATCCTGCACGCCGGACAGGCGCATGGAAACCCAGAGCGCCAGCCGATCCGGGCCGATCCGATCGCCCGCAAACCAACTAAGGTCAGCCGCCTCGGTCAGCGCAAGGCGGTGTCGCCATCCTTCCGGGCCGCGCATCAGGCGGTCGTCCAGCGCGCCGATCCGACCGGCCACACGGGCGAGAGGGGCGGCATTGCCCGCCTCGGCGCGTCGCCAATCGTCGAGGACTGAGGTTTCACGCGGTTCTACTCGTGGTCCGTGCGGCAGATAATCTGGTTCCTCTTCCATAGGACCGGGCAGGAACCACAGGTCGCCCTCGGACGTCTGTTCGGTCTCCTCCGCAGCGATTACGAAGTCGCCAGATTCATCATACTGAGAAGGCACTTGAGGTTTCATATGTGCAAAATACGGCGCTTTTGCATTTTACCCAAGGGTTTTGTCGGGGTGCGCCCGCATACGTCATATAGCACGCGCGCGCGATGCTTTGCGAGTGCTCTCTCATTGCGCTGGCTGTATGCAAACCAAGGGATTTCTAGTGGGTAGCCGCAGAAAGCATGTCCTTGCACTCGTTTACAAACGGTCGTTTAGTGGCGCTATATGAAACTGCAAAAAGACTGTTTTGATGCCCTTAATCGGCTACGCCCGCGTTTCAACCGAGGATCAGACCCCCCTGCCCCAGTCGCAGGCCCTGAAATCCGCGGGTTGTGCCGAGATTCATGAGGAACAAGCCTCTGGCGGCAATCGTGCGCGGCCAGTCCTCGCGCGCGTGTTGGAGCGCGTGACCAAGGGCGACACGCTGGTTGTCGTGCGCATTGATCGTCTGGCGCGATCGCTGTCGCATCTCTTGGAGGTGATCGAGCGGCTTGAGGCGAAGGGCGCGTTCTTTCGTTCCATTCAAGACCCGATCGACACTGCCTCGCCGCAAGGCAAGTTCACGCTTCAGGTCCTCGGTGCTGCAGCCGAGTTTGAGCGCGCCCTGATCCGGGAACGCACGAAGGCCGGCTTGGCGAGCGCAAGGACCAAAGGACGCGTGGGCGGGAACCCTGGGCTGCGTGCCCGCGATCCATCGGCGCTGCGCAAAGTACGGCTGGCGCGGCAGGACGGCTACATGCAGCGGCTGAACGAGACGGCGCAAGATTGGGTGCCCCATGTGCGCCGCCTTCGCCCCGACATGGCTTGGGAAGACGTGCTGCGCATCGTCAATGGCCCCTTGCCTGAGGCTAGGCGCTGGACGCAAAGTCGCCTGCTTCGCGCCGTGAAAACCTATGTCCGCGACGGCTTTCTGCCTGAATCCGTCTTGGCACGTGCCGGACGCCGCGAAACGGACGACCGCCTACCCGCCATTATTGCTGGCATCAAGGGCGCAGATCCCAACATGACGCTTCAGGCGATTTCTGATCGGCTAGAGACTATGCGTGAGCGGACACCGCGCGGAAGATCCAAGTGGCAGCCGTCATCGGTGAAAATGCTTCTAGAACGCGCAGAGAAACTGGGGTTGCTTGACTAAATTCAGCAGTGCCTTCGCTTGTGTCTATGTGTCTGAACCACACCATATCTAGAAAGTGCTTGCGCGAATCTAATAGCTGAGGCAATAGTCTCGATAAATAACGCGCGGACACATAAAAAACGCGCCCACGAATCGAGGCAGGGATGAGCGAAGCTGAGCAGGACCTAGACATTGCCATAGGGCACTACGCAGAGCTTCTCGCGTCTAACCTCCATGCGCAACGTGCGGCCCACTTTCCTCCCGACGCCAAGAAAGTCATGCGCAGCCTGACTAGCGGAGAGGCAGCCGAGTTGCTTGGCGTCGATCATACCTACCTTCGCAAGCTCCATCGAGAGGGAAAGATAGCTGACGTCGAAACCACCGCGGGCAGCCACCGGCGATATACACTCGATGATATTTGGGAGATACGCCAGGCCCTCGAGGCAAACGCGAAGAAGCCTGGAACCTACGTTCCGGGGCGTCGTGCCGGTGACGAGCTTCAGATTGTTTCTGTTGTGAACTTCAAAGGCGGCTCCGGGAAAACGACAACATCCGCTCACCTTGCACAGCGTTTGGCTCTCAAAGGATATCGTGTTCTTGCGATCGATCTGGATCCCCAAGCATCCTTTTCCGCGCTGCATGGCATCCAGCCTGAGCTGGACCTGATGGAAGGAGGCACGCTGTATGACGCGGTTCGCTACGATGAACCGGTCCCGATCTCGGAAGTAATCCGTAAAACCTATATCCGAGGTCTCGACCTTATCCCCGGGAACCTAGAGCTCATGGAATTTGAACATGAGACGCCGGCAGCCATCCAGCGCGGCGGCGCCCGCGCGTTTTTTGCCCGTGTGCGTGACGCACTCGATAGTGTCGAAGCGGACTATGACGTTGTCGTCATCGACTGTCCGCCGCAGCTTGGTTTCTTGACCATGTCCGCCCTTTCAGCATCCTCCGGCGTGCTTGTAACCGTTCACCCGCAAATGCTCGATCTGATGTCCATGTCGCAGTTTCTGCGAATGACCGCTGATCTGCTTGGCGTCATCCGGGACGCTGGCGCAAACCTTCGCTTTGACTGGCTGCGTTTCCTGCCAACCCGATACAAGGTGGGAGACGCCCCGCAAACCGAGGTCATTGCCTTCATCCGGGGTCTGTTCGGCAGGTCGGTCCTGACCAACCATATGGTTGAGTCGACTGCGATCTCGGATGCGGGGCTTACAAAGCAGAGTCTCTACGAGGCCGACAAGAAGGACTTCACTCGCCAGACTTTCGATCGCGCGATCGATTCCATGAACGCCGTAAACGACGAGATTGCAGCGATCATTCAAAATACGTGGGGACGCAATGGCAAGAAAGCCTAAACTGGGCCTGCCATTGCAGACCCTGCGCAACGCGCCTGACGCTCTTGAGGGACGCAGGCTCCGTGGTGGTGTTTTCGAAATCGACCCCGACCATATTGAGACTGCAGGAAGGCTTGATGACCGACTGCAGATCGAGATTGAGGGTCTGAAGGCATCAATATTCAAAAACGGCCAACGTGTTCCGATACTGGTGCGCCCGCTTGAGGGTGATCGCTATAGCCTGATCTATGGCCGCCGTCGCCTTAAGGCTTGCAGAGAACTTGGGATCAAGGTCCGCGCAATTGTCACGGAAATGGAGGGCGATCAGGCGCTCCGCGATCAGCTGCTGGAAAACCAAGAGCGGCGAGATCTGAGTTTTATCGAACGCGCGCTCGTAGCCGCTGCCTTGCTTGATGGAGACCATCTGGGCGAGTCAGAGCGCACCAACAAGGGCGTTGCCGAGGTTCTTAATCTGACTGAGGCTGGGGTTTCGCAGCTGTTAAGTGTTGTCCGCACAGTAGGAGAGGATCTTGTCTTGGCCATCGGTGCGGCACCTGGGATCGGCCGGCCCCGATGGGAAGAACTCAAGAAGTGTCTCGGGGCTGCGGATGTGGACCACGCGCGTCTCGCAGCCTTGGCCAATGAAACCAAGTCGGTCCAATCAGGTGGAATCGATGAGAAGTCCGACAGGGCGTTTTTGGCGGTACTTTCTGCGGCGGGAAAGACCGAGCATCCCACATCATCGACTCGCCCGCGCGGCCAACCCGGCATGGTCATTCCGGGGGTCGGTGCCGCAACCGTCACGACCGGACGCCGTGGCAAGCAACTCAAGCTTGAGTTGAAGTCCGAGGACACAGAATTTGTCAGCTGGCTTGAGGGCAACGCCCCGCAGCTGCTTGCCGAGCTTCATGAGCGCTGGAAGCGATCAGAAGACTGAGGAAGAGCAACCAACAAAAAGGAGGCACGATACAGGCAAGAATGAAAAAGGCCCCGAGAAGCTAGCTTCACGAGACCTTTCTTAGGTTTCGGACGGGACCAGCCCGCTACAAAACTTCAGTTTTCGCACCTCTGAATGTAGCGATCTGGCCCCTATCCCGCAAGCGCAAAGCGATTCGCGGGCCACTCAAATTTTGCCTTCGTGAATATTTTCATGGAGTACACACCGATTTCGCCGTTTATGCGGCCGATCTCGCACGCCCATCTGCGCGTGATCGAGCGACCCGAGGCATCTGTCCCGAGCAAGCCTGTCAACAAGTGGGAGCTTTTGCGCGAGCTATCCAAGGCGCAAGCTGCCTTCGGGATTTCTGAGCGCGATCTGACCGTTCTTCAGGGGCTTCTCAGCTTCTTTCCGGATGATGCGCTTGGCGGGAACACCGAAATGGTCGTCTTCCCATCCAACAAGGCGATCTGTGAGCGGTTGAACGGGATGCCTTGCTCTACGATGCGCCGTCATTTGGCCCGCTTGGTGGAGGCAGGCCTGCTCATGCGGCGGGATAGTCCCAATGGGAAGCGCTATGTACGCAAGCGTGGTGAGGAGCGCGTGGCCTTTGGCTTCGACCTATCCCCCCTCTATTGCCGCGCAGAGGAGATTGCACGGGCAGCAGAGGCTGTGCGAGAGGCCGAAGACCGAGTGCGGCGCCTTAGGGAGGTCGTAAGCCTCATGCGTCGCGACCTGGCCGCTCTGGCGGAGTTCGGTGATGAGATTCAGCCCGGGCTTGGCCTATGGGACCAGCTCCGCGATACGGCGGCCCTCACAGCCCGTGCTCTTCGACGCAAGCTTTCACTAGAGGATCTATCGTCCTATCGGACCGAACTGGAGACCCTTCTCGATCAGGCGCGCAACGTCATTGATGGTCCTGAAACAGAAGAAATGAACACCAATGATGCCCATTTTGAGCGTCACCATCATAATTCAAATAAAGAATCTATAGATATTGAACCAGCCTTAGAAAAAGGCGGGGCGGCGGCCGGTGCGCCAGAAGCTGATGCATGTGGGCCTGAGGCTGACGTGGAAGAGCCGGACACGAGGCGGGTGCCGAAAATCCCGCTCCATCTGGTAATCGCAAGCTGCCCGTCGCTCAAGACCTTCTATCAGGGCGACGTCCGACATTGGCACCAGCTTTTCGACGCGGCCTGTCATGTGCGGCCCGCCATGGGGATCAGTGTTTCCGCTTGGGAAGAAGCGCAGCGCTGTATGGGACCAGAGCAAGCCTCGATTGTCGTCGTGGCCATGCTGGAACGTTTTTCAGACATCAGATCACCGGGTGGGTACTTGCGGGCGCTGACATCCAAGGCAGCGGCGGGCGAATTCTCTTGCGGTCCGATGGTGATGGCTCTGATCGGTCGGCGAAGTGCGGCTTAACAGCTGTTAAGTTTGGATGGCGACGGGGCTGAGTTGGCATGACTTAACAGCTGTTAAGTCGTCCCTCGGCAACCATACGGTCATCGAAAAGGAAAGGAATGTTGGTTTGAGGGTGCCGGGAAATGAGATCGGGAGAGTGACTTCCTGCGCCCGTCGTGGAGAATATCTGATGACGAAAGCTGCCCAGAAAATTACCCTGTCCCCATCCCGGGATATCCCTTTCGACAAGCTCTTGCTGAGCCAGTCCAAAGTCTGGCGCATCAAGGCTGGCGTGTCCCTCGAAGAACTGGCCGAAGACATCGCTCGCCGCGGTCTTTTGCAAGGCCTGAGCGTGTGGCCCGTATTGGGTGACGATGGCGCAGAAACCGGCAAGTTCGAAATCCCTGCCGGGGGCCGTCAGTTCCAAGCATTGTCACTGCTGGTGAAGCAGAAGCGTTTGGCGAAGACGACGCCCATTCCCTGCATCGTGCGCGATGCTGCGTTCGACATCCTTGCCGAGGACGATTCCCTTGCTGAAAACATGCAGCGCGTCGCCCTCCACCCGCTCGACCAGTTCCGCGCGTTTGCGTCCCTGCGCGACAAGGGTCAGAGCGCTGCAGAGATTGCTGCCGCCTTCTTCGTCACGCCGCAGATCATGAAGCAGCGCCTCAAACTTGCCTCCGTCGCCCCTGCCCTGCTTGAGGTCTATGCCGGGGATGGCATGATGCTGGAGCAGCTCATGGCCTTCACTGTGAACCCCGATCACGCGCGTCAAGTTCAGGTCTGGGATGTGATCCAATCATCCTGGAACAAGGAGCCATTCCAGATCCGGCGCATGCTGACCGAGACCTCGGTCCGGGCCTCAGACCGGCGCGCGGTCTTTGTCGGTGTTGATGCCTATGAAGCCGCGGGTGGCACGATGCTGCATGATCTCTTTCAGGGCGATGATGGTGGCTGGCTGGAGGACCCTGCCCTGCTCGATCGGCTGGTGACGGAGAAAATCCAGGCTGAGGCTGAAACTGAGACGACTGCGGTTGAAGGCTGGAAATGGATCGAGGCCGCACTTGACCTGCCCTGCGGCGACAACCACGCGCTGCGGCGACTGTCCGGTGACCCGGCGCCAATGACGGATGATGAAGGTGCGGGACGGCTCCCGGACAAGCTACATGAGGCTTCTGCTGTCCATGATGTTGATGACGCAGGGGGCCTATGCCGCGGTGTCCGGCTGGCAGCTGTCGGCGACCTAGGTGCGGGCACCGTCGTCACCCCCGGTGGAATGCCGATCGGCACTGACCTCTCAGAACATCAGGATGGTGGCGCGCTAAGCAAGCTTTCTTACATCCGGGACAGTCGGCCTTCATCATCCACGACGTCAAGTCTGCATCCTTCGCCAGTCCAGCGCCACAGAACAATGTTGTAGTCTACCGCCGATGTCCCCTTGGCAAAGCTTCGGATCAGAAGGCCTGCAAAGCCGTCAGTGATGAGACTGGCGGCAAAGTCCTGCGTCGGAACAGTTTGCCCATCGAGCATCCTTGCGCGCCAGCCCGGATCTGCGAGTGTGCCTTTTGTCATTCCGTATTGCGCAACTGCGTCTGCGTTGCGGGTATCAAGAATCGGGCCAAGGTCGGCAGCGTAGGACACAAGGATCGTGGGCTGCAGGCTTCCCACCTGGTTGGCTTCGCGCAACGCCGTGGTTGGGTCGAGCGCGGTGTAGAGGGCCGGGGTGCCCTTCGCGTTGAATCGCCCTCCATAGAGTTCAGCACCACGCCCAGAGAGAGGTTCACGCGCATAGACAGGGTTGAGGGCGCGGTAGAGCGGACCTGTATAACGCCCAGCGTTAAGAGGCATCAGGCAAACACGCCTGCGTCGACCGCGTCTATGTATTCGAGAACCTGCTGCGCCTTGCCGTCCTGCACCAACTGCATCGCGGTCCGGCCGTCAAACCCGGGCAGGGGCTCTGAGCGATACCAGGCATAAGCCATCAGTTCCGACCCGAACCGCGGCTCGACCTTGTTGAGCACTTCGACCAGTTCGCGCAAACGGCGCTGTGTCTTGTCCGAGCTGATACGGCTCCGCCGCTGCATGGCATCCTTGCCAAGACCAACCGTCATTGCGATCTCCTCTGCCGAGGTGCGCAGCGCTGCTGCGATCTTGCGCGGTTCAAACTGTCCGCCTTCTGCAAAGTTTGTGATGTGCATAACGTTACTCCATACGGTCATTATGACGGTATATAGCGGCAATATTACCGAATATCAAGTCAACAGCAGTGAACTCCGCGTTTCTCCCAAGAAATTCATGTCCCGGTAACACGCACATCTTGGAAAATGCCGCAGGTCTTGGTGCTTTGAGCACTGCCTGAGACGTATATTTGAAGAAGCTGCCAGCCCTGTCGGTTCTGCCCGCCAAAAAGTGAAAGTGTCCTTCGGGTTTTGTGACTGACGGATGAGGGCCTTTGGGGTCCCTCAAATGGGTCCGGGCCGGATTCCGGTCTGTCTTTCTTGACGAAGGGCATTCCCATGCAAACAGGTGTCTTGCGCGTGTTGCGCGCGACCGCTGCCTCCTGGTGGCGGCACAAGGAATTGCGCCGAACCGGCAAGACCGAGCTGGCGCGGCGGCTCGAACGCGAGACTGTGTTGCGCGATCTCGGCTATCTCAGGCAGGCGGCGACATTGCCGGACGCGCATGTGATCTGCGGACATGGCGGGACGTTCATCCATCTCGGTTGGACCACCGTGTCCACGCTCGCGCCGATCGAGCGCTTGCCCTTGGCCGCTCTTGCGGTCGCACGAAGGACGCCCTTCATCGATATCCGACCCGTCACCGATGTGATCGCCTTCGCGAACCTGCCCCGCGTGCCGCGGGACGGATCGATCGACCCTGAATCTTGGGGTCCCGGCAGGTCCATCCCACTGACCACCTACATCGACATGGTCGAAAAGCTCGGTGCGAGGATCGCCAACGACCCGCGCACCCGTCGGTCAACCTGAATCCCATTCTCTCTCATCAACACACGAAAGGACGCCAGCCATGGCCCGATCCCGCACGCCCAAATTCGATGCCTCCGAGGTCATCACAAACGAAATCATCCGCATCATCGAGCGCGGCGTCCTGCCGTGGCGCAAGCCCTGGACGGCAGGTGGCAGCTCTCGTCCCCTGCGCGTGGGCGGTGAGCCCTACCTGGGGGTGAACAACTTCCTGCTGACCATGCGGACCGTGATGGCAGGCCACAGCTCGCCCTTCTGGATGACGCTGCCGCAGGCCAATGCGTTGGACGCAAAGGTCCGCAAGGGCGAAAAGTCCTCCGTCGTGGTGTATTACGGCCAAAGTCGGAAAGGCGCCGATAACGACGACGACTGCGGCGATGGCGATGATCACTCCGAGGAGGCTCGGATCTTCCGCTTCCAGAAATCATATCGCGTGTTCAATGGCTGCCAGATCGAGGGTCTGCCCGACAGCTTCTACCCAGACCCGGAGCCAACGCCCGAACATCCCCCTGCAGAGCCCATCCCGTATATGCAGACATTCTTCGATGCGATCGACATCACCACGGTATTCGCGGGCGGCGAGGCCTACTACCTGCCGCCGGTGGACAAGGTTTACATGCCGCAGGTCACGCGGTTTCAGGACCCGCGCAATTTCTACGGGGTCTGGGCGCATGAGCTTGCCCATGCCACGAAAGCCCCGCATCGGCTGAACCGCGATTATGGTCTCTCGCGGTTCGGCAATACTTCTTATGCCCGCGAAGAGATTGTGGCCGAGTTGACCTCCTGTTTCCTGGGACAGGAGCTTGGGTTCACGGCGCATACGCTCGAGATGAATGCCGCTTACCTCTACAACTGGCTGCGCGTTTTGCGCTCGGACAAAACCGCGATCTTCAAGCACGCCGCGGATGCGCAGCGCGCCTGTGACTACCTGATCGCCAGCTCGGAGGCGGGCAGGGCAGGGGGCAGCGCCGAGGCTGCCTGATAACACCCCGCAAACGGAGATTCCCATGTCACACAAGGACCCAAAGACGCTGCGGGTCGCCTGTTTCCCTGGTGGTCACCGCAGGATCATCACCTTCGAACGCGGTGCCTATTGGTGGAGCCAGTCCGAGGGTGCTTATCCGCTCTCGGCAGCGCTTGAGAGCATCACGGAAAAGGGCGGCTGGATCGAAACCATCCCCAACCCGAACTACAGAGGCAGACGGCTGTTCGGGTAAGGCACCTTCGGCCTCGGTTCTTCCGCCACGTGGAAAAGAAAAAGCAGGCTTTGAGAAGGGTGTTTCAACTTCTCAAAGGAGAGCCCCATGACCAGTACCGCTCAATCCCAGACAGACCGCCCGGACCCGACCGTAATCGCCGCACAGAACGACGCGTTCCGCCAGCTCGCCTGTCTCGGCATCCCGCCCGCGCAGCCCATCCAGGGCCGCATGCATGTCACCCGTTCGCTCATGGAGGCCGATGATGGCTTCATGGCGGAGGCAGTAAAGGCCACGGGCACGTTCGAGACGTTTGAGCCCGAAAACGACCCCGAAGGCTGGCACGATTTCGGGGCGGTCGAGATCCGGGGTGAGACCGTGTTCTGGAAAATCGATCTCTACGAGGCTGACTCGGATTTCCGATACGGGGCCGAGACCCCGGACAACCCCGCGACCACCATGCGCGTGCTGACCATCATGCTGGCGCGCGACTGGTAGGGCAGGGGGCAGCCTCAATCCTACACCTCCGACACTCAAGGCCCGCTGACCCTCAAAGGGCAAAGCAGGCCTTTTGTCGTTTTGATCCCCGAACCCGGGGATTGGTCGCGCGGATGATCGCGCAGACCGTTTCATACCTATCGAAAAGGACATCCCATGACCGCAAACTTTGCCCCTTTCACTGTCGCAATTGGCGAGCTAATTGCGCATCCCGCCAATGTGCGTAGCAAATCCCCGGAAACCTATGACCCCGAGAACATCGCGCATCTCAAAGCCAGCATCGCCGTGCTGGGCCTGCTCCAGCCGCTCCTGGTCCAGAAGATCGATGGTAAATACGCCGTGCTCGCCGGCGGCCGGCGTCACGCCGCGCTGAAGGAGCTGGTCGCTGACAAGGCTGCCAAGGGGTTCACCGCGAAGACCAAGGTGGACTGCCGACTTGTTCCGGACGATTGCGACGTGACCACAGCCCTGTCGCTCGCTGAGAACGTCACCCAGGCACCGATGAACGCGATCGACGAGTTCGAGGCCTTCGCCCGGATGATGGAGGTCGACGGCCAGACGCCCGAGACGATCGCCAAAACATTCGGCACGACCGTCGCTGCCGTGAAAGGCCGGTTGCGCTACGGCCTGATCCACCCCGACATCCGCGCCGCGGCCCGGGCCAAGGTGATCACGCTCGACACGATGAAGGCTTTCGCCGAGCACCCGAGCCAGGAGGCGCAGCGCGAGGTCTTCGAGGCGCTTACGAAAGACGGCGGCTATCTGCAGGCCTATACCGTCCGTCAGTCGCTCAAATCCCGCGGGGTGCAGGTCAGCGACGATATCGGGGCCTTCGTGCGCGAAGACTACGTGGCACGAGGCGGCGCTGTCGCGGCTGATCTTCTGGAAGAGCATTCCGTGCTCGAGGATGCGGCGCTGGTTGAGACCATCCTGCTCGAGAAGCTCGGTGCCGCCGCCGAGGACGCCCGTATGAGGCTGGGCTTTGCCTGGGCGGATGCGATGGTGCGCTATGATTACGCGACCATGGCCGACTTCGGTCGCGTCTATCCCGGCCCGATCGAGCCGGATGAGGCCGCCCAGAAGCGCATCGATGAGATCACCGCCGAGCTCGAGAAACTGCAGCTCGAGATGGAGGACGAGGGGCTCGAGGAGGACGCCTACACTGCTCTCGACGACCGCGTGGACGCCCTGGAAGAGGAAGCCCGCGACCTGCAGGAGGCCTACAGCGCCGAGGACCTCGCGCGCTCTGGGGTGATTGCGTCGTGGTCGGGCGGTAAGGTCACGCTCCATGTGGGACTCGTGCGCCCCGAGGACACCGTGAAAGAGGAGGGCGCGCGCGGCTCCTCGAGTAACCAGACGGGGGAGGAGGCCCCGGACGCTGGCGAGATCAGCTACCCGGCCTCGCTGGCTGAGGATCTCAAGACAGAGCGGGCCATGGCCCTTGGCGCCGCGATGGCGCTGCATCCGGAGGCCACGCTTGACCTGACGCTCTTCAAGCTGGTGAGTGACGTTCTGTACAGCGGAATGGCCGTGACGCAGGCGATCAAGATCGAGGCCCGCAAAGAATACCGCAACCACGCCAAGATGGACGAGATCGACGAGACCTCGCTCGAGCAGGTGGCGGCAGCGCATGATGCGCTTGATCTGTCCTGGCTCGATGACGCCCGCGCGCCCGCCGATCAGTTCGCGGCGTTTCGCGCGCTCGATGCGGGTGAGAAGGCCAAGCTCGTGGCCTATGCCACGGCCAGCACCACGCAGTCCTGCTTCGCGCGGGATCCTAGGCGCGACAGCCTGATGCATGAGTTCGAGATCGAGGTCATGCCCGACATTCGCGCACATTGGACGCCGAACGCGGCGCTGTTCAACCGCTTCAAGAAGGCCTGGCTCCTGAAGATCCTTGGCGAGGATCTGGGTCTCGCCCAGGAGGCGGTAACGCTGGCCTCGTCGAGCAAGAAGGAGATCGTCGCCTTCTGCGACAAGCTCTTTGCCGAGCCCTTCGCCACGCTCACGGACGCGCAGCGCGCTGCGGTGGCCGCCTGGTGCCCGCCCATGATGCAGACCGCCGGTGTCGCCTGTGATGAGACGGCGCCCATCGTGGAAACCCCGGAACCTGACGGAGAGGTCGCGCAGGCGGCCTGACGCATCACGCGACCCGCGCGAAACATTCCGCCCGCGCGGGTCGACCCTCTCACACCCAACCGAAAGACATCCCCATGGCTATTCTCAAGTTCTCTGCCTCCGCAGTCGCGGCGCAGATCGCTCATGCGCGCGCCTGCAAGACCTTCCTGCCCAACTGGAACGGGCCCATTGATCGGCCTGCCTTGATCCTCATCGTCGGCAATGGCGTGCATCTGCGCTCGAACGGCATCGATGGCACGACCACCCGCATCGTCACCACCGAGCAGGCCGATCCCTCCTTCGCCTTCGCCGATGGCATGAACCCGATTCGCGATACGGATTGGATGGCGCAACGGCGCATCGCATTCCGCGATCTGACCGGCCAGTTCTACACCGACATCCTCGATGATGTGCAGGTGCTCATAGACCGGGGGCAGGGGACGATCCGGCTCGCCACAGATGGCCACAGCATCCGTGTCTTCGTGCGCCGGGCCTCGGACTATCTCATCGGCGGGACCTACGAGGTGCCCTCGGGCCTTGGCGGTACCTTCCGGGTCATCCTCAAGGATGCCTGCGATACCTTCGCGATCGTGCAGAACTGCGGTAATTGCGAGGATTTCGACGCGATGCAGCCCTATCGCGTACCGCTCGATGCGCTGATGGAGATCGATGACCGGAGGGCGGCATAACGCGCCCTTTCTCAAACAAGCATCGCCAATACCCTGCCGGGCCTGCGGCCCTCTCGGGACATTGGCGACAACAATTTTCCCCAATGAGAGAAAGGACTCTGAAATGGGGTGGCTCTTCTACACCGACCGCCGCGTCCAGACCTACGCGGATGAGAAAGCGGAAATCGCTCGTCTTTGCAGCTTCGAGACCGACACGCGCAAGACCGAACTGGTGAAAGCCTGCAAGGTCGGCTCCACCTGGTATGCTGCGGCGCGGATCACCAATCTCGATGGCACCCCAGTCGAGGACGCGACCTATGTCACCGATCCAGACGGTTCCATCACCTTCGGGGCGGTGTTCCTGACGCGCTACGACGACGGTTGCTGGGGCTACAAGGACATGGAGGAAAGCGCCGGCCCCGTTGAGTCCCGCGCGCCACTGTCTTTGCTCAACCTGCTCTCCGGTCTGAAAGACTCCGACAGCTACGCGCAGGCCTGGCGCCAGCGCTGCCGGGACTGGGCCGCGATCCCGGACTACGAGGAAGGCGACAAAATCAAGCTCGCAGCACCTGTGACGCTCACCGATGGCAGTACATGCCAGATCGTCACGGCCACCCAATACAGGCGGGGGCGGCAAAAGCGGCGGTGCTATCGCATCGAAGAAACTGGCGGCCTCGTGCGCCTCTCGAAAGCCTCGCTCGCCGGATCGGCTCTCCTCAGTTCCGCGAAAGGCGCGTCAAGCCCGGTGTTGGCGGAGTTTCTGGCCGGGCGAGATTAGGTCCTGCGTCGGACGGTTGATCGACCTGCCCGGCGAGAGCAAATTCTGCGGCTTGTCTTGACAAGGCAATGCAAATGCATTACCTAACGCAAGCAGTAAAGACCCCTTTCTTTCAGGAAACTGCCATGACAGCGCTCGCACAAGATGTATCGAAACTCACGGATCGGTATCAGACGACCGTTCCGGCGGGTGTGCGCAAGCAGCTCAAGCTGGGCAAGGGCGACCAGATTCGCTACTGCACCGAGCCGAGTGGCAGGGTCTATATCGAGCCCGTGCGCAGCGACGAGGAAGATCCCGTGCTTGGCGCCTTTCTCGATTTTGTCGAGGCCGATATCAAGGCGCATCCGGACCGCATTCGGGCGTTCGATGGCGCTTTGCATGACCGTCTTGCATCACTGGTCAGAGACGTTGACGTCGATCTCGATGCCCCGCTTTCGCTCGAGGATGAATGACTGGCGATACGGTGCCTGCCCAAGCGCCACTCGTCGTAAATGGATGGTCGATTTATGCGCATCCGCTCTTTCTTGATCAGCTCGAAGGGCTGACCCTCGAGGCCGAGGCGCGAAGAACGCGCGATCCCAAGACCTGGCGCAAAAAGAACTGCACGAAACGGCTGGCCGCTATCTTCAAGCTGGTGACCGAGGCCATACCGGCGGATCCGGGTGCCGCGGCATTCCGGCAAGGCGGCACACTCGGCGATCATCGCAAGCACTGGTTCCGGGCGAAATTCTTCCAACAGTATAGGTTGTTCTACCGGTTCAACAGTGACGCGAAGGTCATCGTGGTGGCATGGGTGAACGACGACAAGACCCTGCGCGCCTACGGCAGCAAAACGGATGCCTATGCGACATTCAAAGGGATGTTGGAAGATGGCAATCCACCTGACAGTTTCGACGCGCTCATCAAAGAAGCCGCGACGGCAGAAAAGCGTTTCGAGAAGTCTCTTGAAGCGGCGCCTGGCCGTTGAGATGGCTTTGGGAGCGCCCGCGACGCACAGGCAGCGCTATGGCTGTCAACCAAATGCCCGAACGCCTGTATCCGCGCGCGCCACCTGCCAGCCTGGCAAAAGGCAGAGGAAGACGTCAAATCATTGCTCAAAGAGAAGCGATTGCCAGCTCTCTAGCGGGCCTCTCTCAAGGCGGAACGCGCGCGAATTCGCATCGTGATAGGGCAGATTTCGGGGGAGTAATCGGCCAAGATATGGTTTTGCCTTGGGCAGAACCAAACTTTCTGCAATGCAATGATGTCAACCGAGGGGGATCAGGGTGGACGCGTTTCTTTCAAAGATGGTTCGGGCCGTGGAAGCGCCAAAGTTGCCGTTGCAGCAGTCAGAGCTTTTACGGCGGTGTGGCAAGGATCTTCTGACGCGCCCGGACCTCTGCGCTGCGCTGATCCAAGAGGCCGCAAGTGGCCCATTGTCGGACGGCCAGATGGCGATGCTGGTCGCCGCACTGGATGAGGCCCGCATGGCCGATGAGAACGGGCAGCGCAAAGGGCGCACCTTCCTGGATGACATGCGCGATGTGGTGGCCTTGCTCGACGCCGACCTGACATCCCAAACGGCCTTGTCTCTCTCCAGCGCCTGGACGCGTGCGGGCCTGACCCCGCCACCATCGCTGGCCCATGCGGTCATCTCCGAAGACCCGGATGCCTTTGCTGACATCAACGGTATTCCCGACATCCCCGATGAGATGTTCGACGGCATCTTCAAAGGCTTCAATGACATCGGCGAAGACTCGGTTTCGGCCATGCTGGCGATGCTGGACGAGATGCTGCCAACCTTGCCGCCAGAAGCGCGCTTTGCTTTCATTCGCAAACTCGCTACCCGACCAGAGTCCCTATGTGGAGATGCCGCCGCAGCGCTGCTTCTTGCGACAGACGCCTCGGTGAGCTCCGGCGCGCTAACCGGTCTCGCTCTGCGCCAGCAGGCGGGTGATCTGTCTCAAACCTTGTTATCGCGCATCACCTTGATCCGAAGCTGGCTACAAGACCCTGACACCTTGCGCGGTATGGATGAGATCATCCGATCCGCCCTCAAAACTGGGACGCCGGCAACTGACACGCGCTCAAAACCCAAGATCCACCGCGTTGTATCCTCGATGGTCGATGGCAGCGGTGCGCAGAGCCTCTCTATGGCCATTCAATCGGGTGGCCGACGTGCTTTGGCGGTGGTGCTGCTCAAACAGGGGTTTGGCGTGAAAGACGCTTTTGTGCTTCCGTGCACCAGCGCCTCCGAGCAAAAACAGATGATCGCGCAGATTGCAAATGAGTCAGGCGCCTTGGAGGCAACAACAGATTATGCGTTCACCGCTCTGTCCTGGGCGCTTGCGGACGGTCAAGCGAACGGGACAATGCCCGCCGCGGGTCTGCTCGATGTCGTCGAGACCGCAGGTTTTGCCGATCTGCGCCCGCGATCGGCAGATATTGCAGACATCGCGGCCATTGCTGACCCCGAAGGCGCCGTCTCCACTCTCTCCGTCCGCGCACGCGGCAGCCTGATCATGGCGAGTGAGCATTGGCCTGATCACTTCCCGATCTCGGACAGCTGGTTCGAGGACAGCGACGCATCGTCAGATGCCATCGAAAGTGCAACGACCCAAAATGCCATGACCCGCAAGCTTTGGCAGCATCTGGAGACCCGCCGCGACTTTTGGGCCATGATCTTTGCCCGCAATGCCGCCTTGCTGGCGGCTGCAAAGAACCCCACAACGCCTGAGCTTGTCGCCGTGGCCCAGGCCATGTCCGAGGGCCGCGACCTGAAGAAGGCCCCGATCATGCATTTCGTGCACGCCATGAGCTTTGAGGCGTGGGTTCATCAGGACGCGCCGCCGATGCCGTTCGGCGGTCTTGAGGTCACCGAAGAACGCGCGGCCCCGGGAACCTACGCCGAGGTCGCACCGTTCGGCACAAAGGAACAAAAGGCGCTGGATAAGCTTCTGCGTCCGGCCAAGATCACACCCGCCTGGATGGAAGGCTTTTTGACAGGTCTTTGCACCGCTCCCAAGTTCATCAAACCCTCCGAGTGGATCATCACGATTTTCAATGTCGTGGCAGAAGATCTCGCCTCCGATGCGGACTTGCAAAAACTCCTCGACCTGATCGTAATAGCCTACAATCACCGTCTGTCCTTGCTGCGGGACGGCGCTCCGGCGGAGGCGCTGTTCCCGGCGGACCCGGTCCTGTTTTCCATCTGGGCTGACGGCTATTTAACAGCATGGGAAGCGCATAAACCCCATTGGCCTAACAAATCCCTCGGCAAAGACGGCAAAGCCATGCGCGCGCTCCTCGAACAGGCGGCGGATTTCAAAACCAAACCGGACCAAGCTCCCGCCTTGCACAAATGGCTGATCAAGCAATGTGACAAGCAGAAATGATAGCTTTCTTGGGTTGACTATCAGGATAAGTCGCGGAAATCGGAAACTGCATGCTTTGCACGCAAATCGGGGTGGAACCTGAATTCGACCAGAGCGCCGCCTATGTCGAAGGGTGGCTTGAGGCGATGAAAGAGATAGAGATTTCAAGGCTCTTATCGTTCGGGAAACTTTGCTGTAACGTTCGATCAACACGTCAATGGGAGACCCGAGTTGAAACAGCCTTCAGATCGCAAACAGGCCTGCGACAAAGTCGACGGGTCCAAGGTCCAATCCCCCGACCGCCGGTCTCAGGTCGTTCTGAGCGTTACCGATATACCGAGTTACCTAGGCGAGCTTCTGGATAGGGGGCTCGACGACCATTTCCGTGACCGCTGAAACGAAGTCCCACGATGCCTGGTTTCGATCCAGGGTGCAGGAAGCGCTCAAAGACCCGCGCCCGCCGATATCGCACGCCCACGCGATGCATCAGTTGCAGACGTTGATTGACGAAAAGTGCCAGGAGCAAACTTGACCTAGTGCAGAGGTTTCGTATATACATATGTATAACCACGGGAGGCCTACCATGATCGAAGCAAAAATCCGCAAAGTCGGCAATTCCGCCGTTGTGACACTCAGCACCGAGATGCTCGCGCTTCTGGATGCCAAGGAGGGGGATACCCTCTATGCGGTGCGCACGGATGATGGCGGGCTGAAGCTGATGACGGAAAACCCCGAGCTGCAGGCCGCACTTGCGGCAGCCGAGATCGTCATGGATGAGAACCGCGATCTGCTTCAAGCACTTGCATGAGCGATTGGGTCTGGGTTCCGCTGGCGGCCTTGTATGTCGTCCATGATCGCCAGATCGCGCGCCACGGCGGTGCGCCGGGGACCCGTGATCCGGCTCTTCTTGAAATGGGATGCGCCCGGGCGTTGAACCGGGCGTCCTATGAGGACGCAGATGTCTTCGCGATCGCGGCGGCCTATGCCTATGGCATTGCAAAAGCACATGCCTTTGTCGATGGCAACAAGCGCACCGCTTTCGTGGCAGCCTTTACATTCTTGCGGCTCAATGGCGTGTATCTGCGACCCGATCCCGGAAAGGGTGTCCGGATGATGGAAGACCTTGCCGCCGATCAGGTGAGTGAGGACGCATTTGCCACATGGCTGCGCGACCTATCCACGGAGACCGACGCAGTCTGATCGCATTGGCGATCCTGTCTGGTCCTTTCTGATCTGACCCTGTTTTTGATTTCGGATACTCATCCGCAAAAGGGAAAAGTGGGCTTTTTGTCCTTTGGAACTCAGACCCTGATCCAAAGGAAAATCCCCATGTCCAGGCCCAAACCGGCAAACTCGGCTCTCTCAATCTCCGACGCTGATCTCGTCTCTGCGCTGGCGCAAATCGGCGTGGAGATCGACAACCCACCCCTGCGTAGTTCAGCGCTCGCGCGGATCATGCGCGAGACGTTTCATTGCAGCGATGCCGGGGGCGCCTGGGACTGGCGGATGGCCTACGACCTGATGCAGGCCGCGGCCATCCGGGTGCTGGTGTGTGGGGACGACGCGGCATGTGACGTCGCCACCGCAAAGCTCCTCGCCTCCCGGCTCCTGACAGAAACGCGTCGGTCAGAGCAGCAGATCCGGCTGCAGCAGTTTTCCACGCCTCTGCCGTTTGCCTCCCTGGCGGTGCGGGCGGCAGCCATTCGCAAGGACGAGACCGTGCTGGAGCCCTCGGCTGGCACCGGTGCCCTCGCCGCTTTCGCCGCCCAGGCCGGTGCCACGCTTTTGCTCAACGAGATCGACCCCTTTCGCCAGCGCCTCCTGCGCGCCCTCTTCGGCGGCGAGGTCACAGGCCATGACGGCGAGCATATCGACGATCTGCTGCAGACGCCGGTTCTACCCGACGTCGTGGTGATGAATCCGCCCTTCGCATCCTCGGTCGACCGCTCCCGGGACAAGCACATCGCTGCAAAACATCTCATCGCTGCCGCGAAGCGCCTGGCACCCGGCGGGCGGCTTGTGGCGATCATGCCGCCGGGGTTCAGCCCGGAGCGTGATGCCGCGCATTGGTCTCGCGCCTGCGGCCTGCTTACGCCGCGCCTAGCGCTGACGATGCCCGGACAGGTTTACCGCAAGCTCGGCACCTCGGTGGAGACCCAGCTGATGGTCTTCGACAAGGTGCAAGAGGACGGCGAGCTCATCCGCGCCACAGTACAGGATCTGGAGGAAGCCCTTCCTTTTGTCGACGCTGTGGCCGCGACCCGACCCGAGTTGCGCCCCGCCCAACGGGCGGCGATAAGCCCTCATGCGCGATCGGTCGGTCCAGCATCTGTCGCGCGCAAGCACCCAGCTGATGTTGTCGCCGCCGCCAAGCCCCGCGCCAATGCCGCCATCCCGCTCAGCTTCACAAGCTTCGATGTCCCGCGCGACAACACGCCCGTCTCGGACATCTATGCGCGCTACCGCCCGCAGCGGATCGAGATCGCGGGCGCGCAAGAACATCCCACGCCACTCGTCGAGAGCATCGCCATGGCCTCTGTCGCACCGCCCATGCCCTCAGGCGCGGCCAGTGCGGAATTGCGCCTGCCCGCCAAGCTGATCGAGGAGGGACATCTCTCCGAGGCGCAGCTCGAGACCATCATCATGGCACATGATGCCCACGGGCGTGACTTGCCGGGGCGGTTTACGATTGATGACGACCAGACCAAGCTGACGCGCGCCGATGATGATCCCAACGCAAGCGCCTATCGCCTCGCCTATTTCCTCGGGGACGGCACCGGCTGCGGCAAGGGACGCGAATGCGCCGGGCTGATCCTCGTGAACTGGCTTGCCGGGCGCAGGAAGGCGATCTGGGTCTCCAAGTCCGCCACGCTCATCGAGGACGCCATTCGCGACTGGACCGATCTCGGTGGCTCGCCCGCCGACATTCAGCCGCTCTCCAAATGGAAACCGGACCAGCCCATCCCCATGGGCGATGGCATACTCTTCGCGACCTACGCCACGCTGCGTTCCGCGGGCAAACGCGGCACCACGCGGCTGACCCAGATCCTTGATTGGATGGGCGAGGGGTTCGACGGCGTGCTGGCTTTCGACGAGGCCCATGCCATGCAAAACGCTGCCGGGTCTGGTGAGGGCAGGGGGATCAAACCTTCCCAGCAGGGCCTTGCAGGGCTGCGGCTGCAACTGGCCGCGCCGCGTGCCCGCGTGTTCTACATCTCTGCCACGGGCGCCACCAGTGTTCACAACCTGGCCTACGCGGCGCGTCTCGGTCTCTGGGGGCAGGGCCCCGAATACCCCTTCCCGAGCCGCGAGAGCTTTGTCTCGGCGATGGAAGCGGGCGGCGTGGCGGCCATGGAGGTGGTCGCGCGCGATCTCAAGACGCTCGGGCTCTACACGGCCCGCGCGCTCAGCTTCGATGGCGTTGAATATGATGTGCTCGAACACGCGCTCACCCCGGCACAGATCGAAATCTACGACGCCTATGCGACCGCCTTCCGCACGATCCACCACAATCTCGAGGCTGCCCTGACTGCCACCGGCGTCAATGATGCCTCAGGCGAGACCAATGCCTCGGCCGCACGCGCCTCGGCCAAGTCCCGGTTTGAAAGCACCAAGCAGCGGTTTTTCAATCATCTCCTGATGGGCATGAAAGCCCCGACCATCATCCGTGCCATCGAGGAAGATCTGGCAGCAGGCCATGCCTGCGTCATCCAGGTGGTCTCGACGGGCGAAAGCCTGCTCAAGCGGCGGCTTGAGACGATGGACCCGGAGGATGAACTCGTCGAGGGTGCCTTGACGCCGCGCGACTATGTTCTCGGCTACCTCGAACAGGCTTTCCCGATCCATGCGCAAAAGCTGGTCGAGATCGATGGCAACATGGTGGCCGAGCCGCTCCGCGATGAGACCGGCGCGCTCGTCGTCTCGCGTGAGGCGCTCGCCCTGCGCGATGCGGCCATGATGGAGTTGATGACGCTCGCCCCGATCCCCTCGGCGCTCGACCAGATCCTATGGGCCTGCGGCGATGAGGCCGTCGCGGAGGTCACGGGGCGGTCGATCCGGCCCCTCAAGGCCGAAGACGGCCATCTCTTCATCGAGAAGCGTGCCGCCAGCAGCAATTCGTCTGAGACCCAAGCCTTCATGGACGGCGAGAAGGATGTCCTGATCTTCTCCGATGCGGGCGGGACGGGCCGCTCCTATCATGCCTCGAGATCGGCGAAGAACCAGAAGCGGCGGCGGCACTACCTGCTGGAGCCCGGCTGGCGCGCGGATGCGGCTATCCAGGGGCTCGGACGTACGCATCGCTCGGCCCAGGTCAGCGCGCCCTTCTTCCGGGTCTGCACCTCCGATGTGCATGGCGAGAAGCGCTTCACCTCGACGATCAGCAAGCGCCTCGACCAGCTGGGGGCTTTGACCAAGGGCCAGCGCGAGACCGGCTCGCAAGGCATGTTCCGCGAGGAGGATAATCTCGAAAGTCCGATCGCGCGGGCGGCGCTGCGCGGCTACTACGCCGATCTCGCCGCCGGGCGCGCCGAGGCGATGAGTTACGAGAGCTTCACCGACTGGACAGCCCTGCGACTGATCGACAAGGACGGGGTGCTGCTCGAAGAGCTTCCGCCGATCCAGCGGTTCCTCAACCGGGTGCTGGCACTGCCCATCCATATGCAGAACGCGCTCTTTGCGGAGTTCATGCGACGGATTACCGATCAGACCGAACGGGCGCGGGCGGCGGGAACACTCGATCTCGGGGTGGAGACGCTGCGTGGCGAAAAGATCGAACAGGTCGGGGTGGAGGATCTCTGGACCTGCCCGAAATCTGGCGCCGTGACGCGGATCATCGGTCTCGAGGTGACCGACCCGGTCCACGTCCTCGGCGCCGAAGAGGCCATGTCGCGTAATCCGGACAAGACCATGATGGTCAACCGCGCCTCCGGCCGCGCGGCGCTCATCTCGGCGCGGCCCATGCAGATGTATGACGAGGATATCGTCACCCTGATGCGCAAGGCGGTGCGGCCGAACGGGTCGAGCTATCTCGAGGAGGCGCGCTTTGAAGCTTCCGCCTGGGAAGACATCGACAGACCCGAGTTCACCCGGCTTTGGGATGAAGAGGCCGCAGCTCTGCCCAAAACCACCACGACCAAGCTCTACCTGCTGACCGGGCTGCTGCTGCCAATCTGGAAGGATATTCCGACCACGAATGAGCGTATCTACCGGGTCACGCCCGACGGGGTGACCGCGATGATCGGGCGCACGCTGAGCGAGGAAGGGGCGGCAGCGCTACGCGCCCGCTTCCTCGTCTCTAATCCAAAGACGTTGCAAGAGATGCTGACTGCGGCCCTTGGCAGCACCGCGCCGGTCGATCTGGGCCGGGGTCTGACCCTGACCCGTCGCCGCGTCGCGGGCGAGATGCGCCTCGAGCTGGGTGGCGCGGACAAGGGCATGATCGAAGGCCTCAAGGCCCTCGGCTGCTTCACCGAGATCATCGCCTTCCAGCTGCGGGTGTTCCTGCCGCATCGGGAGGGGGTCGATACAGCGGGCATTCTGACCCGGATCGTGGGGCGGGGACCCGCCATGACGGCAGAACAAGCTGCCTGAAAAGTGAAAGCGGGCTTCGGGTCGGGCGTCGCGGATCGAGATTTGGCCGGTCTGCGCTTCCGGGGTGCGGGCAGACCAATGCCATGCTTGGCCCCGCCCCAAACTCCAGACAAGAGGACAGACCCATGACCAATCCCCAGATCGATTATGCCGCGTTGGCGGCTGAGTGGCGCGCGGAGCGCGAAACCTCCCTGAAGGCATCCAGAGAAGCGCTGGTCGCGCAATTGCGCACGCTCGGCATCGCGCAAGTCACAGCAGAATACGAAGGCTATGGCGACTCCGGCAATGTCGAGGATGTGACGGTGCAGCCTGCGGAGGTCAAATTGCCAGAGGCGCTTGCCACAGAGGTTGGCGACTTCGCTTGGTTGCTCGCCTATCACCATCACCCGGGGTTCGAGAACAACGAGGGCGGCTATGGTACGCTGACCTGGGACATCGCAGCCGACAGTATCACCCTCGATCACGCGGACCGTTTCGTGGACTGCTCGCACAGCTATGACGAGGGGCTTTGAGATGGCTCACCCGCTTCATCATGCAGAAAGCTCAGCCCGGAATTTCGGCGGGGTGCCGTCTGACTATCAGGCTGTGCACGACTGGTTCGACGCCTCGAAAGAGCGCCTCGCGCTCTTCACGCACAGGGCGCTGCGCCACCATGCCCAAGGTCTGTTCGAGGCCGAACGTGTCTTCGGCCTGACCCTGACCAATAGCGCGGGACGAGACATCCCCGTGCGCTGGATTGGCGAACAACATGTCCGCGAAGACTGTCAGGGCCGTATCCCGAGCATGGCGGATTGGCTGCGCCGGATCCAGCCCGAGCCGTGGATGGCCAATGGCCATATCGAAGGCCATGTCGGCATCGAGCCCTGCGGCGATCCAAGGGCCGCCTGGGTATCCAAGGTCGCGGCCGGTCGAACGGTTCTCGGCCTGAAGGAATGGATGGCGGCGCGCGCGATGCAAGCGGCGCAAAACGCCTGATAGCTACCGACTCCTTGCCAAACGAATGCTGCGCGGAAGCCCGGTTGGACACCGGGCTTCTTGCATCGTTTCCCCACCAATCTTCTTGAGGAGGATCGCATGACACTCGAAGACATCAAGGCGGCCGTCGATGCTGGCCAGACCGTGCATTGGGCCAATAACGGCTACGTTGTCCACAAAGACCGGCTCGGTCAGTACCTAATCACCTATGTGCCGAACGGCAGCTGCATCGGACTAACCGACCGGAGCGGGCATCGGTTGAATGGAGATGAGATCGAGTTCTTCATCGTGGGCCCGGCGGAGGACTACGAGGAAAATCCGGGCCGCCAATCAAGACCAGACGGGCAGGGAAGGGGTACAGCACCCGGAGGCGCGGCGGCACACCCACTCAGACGGCAGCGCTGAGCCGGGGGCGGGGCATAAAGGGAAAGCAAGCTTTCGGTTTTGCGACTCCTCAAGGGGTCGAGAAAGCAATCCCGGATGCGCTGGCAAGGACGTCAGGCACCGGCCAATCCAGAAGGAACCATCCCATGTTCGCAGGAACCCTCACCCGCAATGTCGAGACCGCAGCCGCCGAGTACTCCGGCATGATCCACGGGACGCGCTTTGACATCGCCATCCAGCTCGAGGCACGGGCCAAGATGTCCGCGCGCAGCCCGGATTACGACGTCACGGCGGTGAACAAATCCGGTCGCAAGGTGCGCATCGGCACGGCTTGGAACGAAACCGGCAATACCAGTGGCAACCCCTACATCTCGATGCAGATCGATGTCGGCCTGGGCCCGTTCCGGGTCAACGCGGTGCAAACCAAAGAGGCGCGCGCGGCCCAGAGCGGCGCGTTCGAGATCATCCCGCTGGTCTCGAACGCCCTGATGAAATCCGGGTCGATCTCGGGCGAGATGACTGCGATGGATGCCGACAATGCCTTCACCGGCTACATCGCCAACATGATGTTCGATCTGGAGTTCATGCTGATCGAGAACAGCTACAAAGCCGAGGAGACCCACCCCGATTACCGGATCGAGGTCAGCTCGCCCCGTGGCACGCCGATCCGCGTTGGGTCGGCCTGGATGGCAAAAAGCAGCCGCACCGGCAACGACTACCTGTCGCTGCTGATCAACACGCCCGATGGCGACCTGCGGGTCAACGCCGTGCAGAACGAAGAGCAGCGCGGTGGCCAGACCTTCTCGATCATCCCGTTCATTGACAGCGGTGAGCAGCCGCAGGACGCGGGCGCGGGGCTGTCACTGGTTGCGTGATCCAGTAACGAGACTTGAGCATCTGAACCGAAAGGGGAGCCGTGGGAACACGGTTCCCCTTTTTGCTGTGCTGGCGTGGTTGAGAGATAATATCTGTAATCGCGGGACTTGGACTGAGTTCGGTCGTGGCAAACGCAATGCCAGCTATGCTGGGGCTGCAAAATTGCGCGAAGGTTTGACCCAAAGCAGTCAGTCGGAGTGCGTTTGCTTACCCCAATGATGCTGTGGATCGTTCAGGTGGACGTACAAGATTGCCAATGGCTAAACGAGTAAGCCCACAACTCAAGAAATCCGTCGTCCTGCCTGGGTGGTGGATCCCTTCTTCCTGAAGATGCTGTACTGAAAGCTCTGCTGGTTACCCTTCGGCGTGATGTGCATATGCCGTCTCGTGTCGATCAGCTCGAACTGGCCGGGATGCAACCGGTCGAGTTCCTCTGCCAGAGCTTCGGGCGCATACCGAACTACCGAGAGCCCCGAGCACTTCTCGGGCCCATCTTCGGCAAAGGTCGCGATGATAGCGATCCCACCGGAACGGAGCGCCCGTGTCATGGCGCGCACATAAGCAGCGCGATCCTCGGCGTCGGTCAGAAAGTGAAATACGGCCCGGTCGTGCCAGACCGCGTATTGCCGATCAGCTTGCCACCTTGTCACGTCTGCTTCGACCCACGCGACCTTGTCGCTGTGCGAACCGAGCCGCTGCCTGCTCTGGGCCAATGAGGCGTCGGAAAGGTCCAGCGCGGTAAGCGGGCCGAGACCCGTCTCGAGCAATGCATCCACCAGCCGCGACGCCCCGGCACCAACGTCGATGAAAGCCTCGCCGGGTTTTAGATAGGTTCGCACAAGATCCAGCGAGACCTCGGGCGTCGCCTCGAACCACGTCAGTTCGTCTTCTGCGCGCGCGTCATAGACGCCGTCCCAGTGCTTTTGTTCACCCGCCGTCATCGCTCAAACCTCCGTTGAAATCAGGGTATAGCTGAACGCGTCAAAGCTGGAAACCGGAACTGATCGGCCGATAACGTCAAGCACCCGGTATCTTTGAGCAACGCTGACAAGATGCCTCGATTTCACCATTGAAATTATCAGCAAAGCGTCTCGATGGATAGTTCATCCCTGAGTCTCACCAGGTCATGCGCCTTTGTACCGGGTGAACACCTCGGTATTGGCATACTGGCGGATCAGGACGACATCATACGCCTCCCGTTGTCTTTACGGTCCCATAAACGTAAAATGCCAAAGATGGGTTGTGGAACGCCAGCTGCGATCGAGATGCTGGCGGCATTGCAGGCGAAGGCGGAAAACAGGTTCTGCTTGATCGCTAGTGCGCGGTGAAAGAGGCACCTGCGGTTTCCCGCAGGTGCTATCGATTAATTGCTTTGGACGATCTCGCTGTAATCGCCACGCAACTGGATCGTGATCGTGATCGCCGTGCTATCGCGGTTCCGCCAGAACCACCCGTGATTGCCGGCAAAGGGGGCTTCGATACTGCCCTCGCCAGCCGTTTCGCCGCGGCCACGCTCGTAATCGATCGACTCGCCGCCGCCATGGGCGTGGAGGTCAAAGTTGACCCGCCCCCCGGTCGCTGTCCATGCGTATTCGACGACATTCCCGGCTTCCATCGTCATCTTGACTTCGGCGCTGGCCCCGGGTTCGAGGGTGAATGTCACTTCGTCTCGCCAGACTTCTTGCGCCTCTTGGGCATGGGCAGTGCCGATAAACAGACCGAAGACGGCGTCAAGAACGCTCGACGATTGGTCCTGACCAAGTTGCTCGTCCAGCAAGCGGTCTGCCTCAGCCTCTGCGGCAAGCTCTAGCTTGATCTCGCCCATTTCGGTCAGCCCGAGAACGCGACCAACTCCGGTCGGGTCAATGGCATGTTCTGCGGGCAGGTAGACGGTGACCAAGATCACCACTGCTCCGATCCCCGCGATGACGCTTGAGCGGAACAATTGCGCCTTGGTCGGCAGGTCTTCGAGGTTCGGTTTGGGTGCGTTGTTCATGTGAATATCCAATCTATGCTTATGTTGAGGCGATGTAACCGGCGATCTGATAGCCGGTTAGCCAGATGCCGAGGCCCATCATCACCAGGTTTGCGACGGTGGCCTGCCGCATGAAGTCGGGGTGGCGGCGCCAATACCCCATGACGATCAGGATCACGGCGAGCGCGAGCAGTTGGCCCACCTCGACCCCGACATTGAACGCCAGCAGGTTCGCCAGAAGCCCATCCTGCGGGATGTCATACTCGAGGATCTTGGTGGCGAGGCCTGTGCCATGGAACAGGCCGAAGATCAGCGTGGCGGCCTTGGTGTTGGGCTGGAACCCGAACCATTTCTGGTAGTAACCGAGGTTGTCGAGCGCCTTGTAGACCACGGACAGGCCAATGATCGCGTCGATGATGTAGGCGTTGATGCCCCAGCCATACCAGACGCCCAATAGCATCGTGACCGAATGGCCGATGGCAAACAGGCTGACGTAGATGCCGACGTCCTTCATTTTGTAGAGAAAGAAGACGACGCCCAGCAGAAACAGGATGTGGTCGTAGCCCGTCACCATGTGTTTGGCGCCGAGATAGATGAAGGGGATGATCTTCACCCCCCAGATTTCCTGAATATAGCCTGCGTCACCTGCGGTAACGTTATGGGCAAGAGCCTGGCTGACGGTCAGCATGAATGCCGCCAGCATAATTAAGGTCAGCGTGGCCAACTGGCGTGGTGCCAATGCCCGCAGGACCCGCGAAGTCGAGGTCATGATGGATCTCCGGTGTGTTGTTGACTGATCGGTGAAGCTGCGCGGAAGCGGCGCCGATCAGACGCGCGGAGGTCGTTCGATCAGATATGCACGATGCGGCCCGCTTGAAGAAGGGTGAAGCCGGAAATTGTCTCGGTACCCCCAGAGTGGGTGCGAGCTTGCGCCGAGCGCGAGCAGGGCCTGACTATGATCATGGTCGGCAACATCATGGCTATGTCCATGGAGCGCCCAGTAAAGGTCCTCCTCGAGCCCGTGCGAATGGCCGTGTTCGGCAATCATTTCAGCATGATCGGCCACAACCTCGAACACCGACGGGGTGTGGCTTATGCTTGGCGCCAGAGACCAGACCATAAGCGACAGGCATAGAAGTGCCGCAAGCGCACTCCGTCCGTATGTTCGCAAGGGTTTCACCGGTTTGCCTGCCTGCTCGTTTTAAGTTCGCGGCACGTTGGTCGTGCCAGCTTGTTCTATCCTCTGGGGGAGGATAACTTCCTTTTATGACAAAGCCCCATCTGCATGCAACCCATCCCGCTCTCGTTGCCCGGCTGAAGCGCGCCGATGGGCATCTTCGCGCCGTAATCGAAATGATCGAGGCGGGAAAGCCCTGCCTCGAGATCGCGCAACAGATGCAGGCGGTTGAAAAGGCCGTCGCGAATGCCAAGCGTGCACTGATCCACGATCACCTCGACCATTGCCTCGATGCCGAGCATTCGACTGCCGATCGCGACCAGTTGAAAGCCATTTCCCGATACCTCTGAGGACATCGCCATGCTGGAAGTTCTTGCCGACCGCACCTATCGCCATCTGTTCCTTGCTCAGGTCGTAGCCCTTCTGGGCACCGGGCTTGCCACGGTTGCGCTCGGACTTCTCGCCTACGATCTGGCGGGCGACAATGCAGCGATGGTGCTTGGCACGGTTTTCACCATCAAGATGGTCGCCTATTGTCGCGTTGCCCTTAAATCTGAGACGCGGCGCGTTCGGCTACATTTTTTGCCCTTAATAGTGAGATTCGACTGCCATCGGGCCTATGCTTCTTGCACGCCGTTGCGCGATGTGATCAACCGCAGCGAGCAAACGTTGCTCCTTCTCGAAGGTGCGCAGTAGAGCAACCCTTGCATAGTCGTCGATGTCGGAGCTGACGATGGCTGCTTTGACCAAGGGACGAGATCGAGCGGCAGCGATCGCTGCGAGGCAGAATAGCCTCACTTCCTGTCGATGGCTCTGAAGAGCGAACAACGGCTCCCCGCGGAAGGTCACTAGTGACATGGCAAAGGTGACCGCGCGCATGGCGCGCCGAAGTTGCTTGGGGCTGCTTAATTGGGCGGCGCACTCAAGCATCCCTGCCCCGCGGCGCGCACGATTTACCAGTTTTTCGGATATCTGTTCGCCTCTGGGCTTGCCAAGGGTCTGCACAAGTCTCGTGCCGCAAACCTGGCAGTCGAATGCCCAGGCTCGCCTCCAATGCCTGAGCAAAAGGCCCCGTCGGGAGCATTCCGGACAAGACTGGAACGGGACCCGGGCCGTCAGCAGGGCTTCTGCTGGCGTCATTGTCGGAAAAGTCAAAGACCGCACGATGTCGGGGTTGGTTCGTGCGGCGTCGGAAATTTTCTCCGCCGCAGCCGCGTCGACGTTGAAGTCCAAGGAGGCGCCATGTGTAGTATCGATTTCGATATGAGCCAGCAGTTCCGCGTCATCACAGTAGTTGGCCGCAGCCAGCCGGGACAACCAACCTGACAACAACTCGTCTGGCAAAGGCGCGACAGTCTTCGGGAGCGGGCGCGGCGTCACACCCCGGACTTCTCGAGCCGCCGCCCAGCGGACGCGTGACGCGACCAAACCGGCGTCCATCTGGCGATTGCGTCATCGGTGATGCATTCCTCGCCTGTGACGATGGCGTCAATGGAAAGATCCTTGACCAGAGCGAAGATGCGCGAGGTCACGCCACCGGTCAGTGCCAAGACCTGCTTGAGAGATTTGACCTTCAGGTTGGATTTCTTTTCGAGTGGCATGGCAGCAATAAGTGTCTGAATCATGTCTGAGAATTCGGCGTCGTCGCGCCAGTTTGGCAGGTGATGTTCGTCCAGCCGTCGAGCTAGCTGGATATCGCCGCGAATGGCATCTACGGCCTCTCTGACCCCGAGGCAGACCAGCGACACCTCGAGTTCATTGCTGAGATACCGAAGAACATTGAGAAAGCGGCGCTGTTCGCGATGGGTCCCGGCCAAGAGGTTGTGGACCTCGTCGATCATGATCATCCGCAAGCCAAGGTCGCGCAAGAGCGCGACGACACGGACTTCGAGGGAGGCCACATTTTGAGCGCGCGCGCTCAGTGCCGTGGCCGGTGCCCCGACGGTCGCAAGGATGTGCAGATAGAACCGCCGTTCGTCGGGAGCTGGCGGTGCTTGTAACAGCAACAGCGGCGTTCGCGTAATTCCCGATGCTGGATCATATTCCGGTGCAAATCTGCGCGACAGGTTGCGGGCTATCATCGTCTTTCCGATCCCCGACGCGCCATGCACAAGAAGGCCAGGCATACGGGTTTGCCTTGGCGCTTCGATCATATCCTGCAAACGGTCCAGAACTTGTTCAGCCCGCGGAAAGCCAATCCAGATGTCCGATTGAATGAGGGCGATCCGACCGTCTTCCTCAGTTGTCCCTGCCCTCAATTCACCATCTCTCCACCTTGAACAATGGCCGCGATGTATCACCCGTGTCGATCGGGCGCAGCCCTTCGGTTGTCGCGACAGCCGAGTTAGAGCCCTTAATTGCAGTTTTTCGTTCACGCGACCGGCGTTCAGCCTTGGTAAGTCCCCGGCTTTCAGCCTCGATCTGGCGTTGCTGTCGGATCAGCTCAGCGAGAACCAGTTCATTCGACTCCGACTTTCCAAGGGCACGTGCCTTCCTCATGGCTTCGCGGTATTCCCAGAGAGACACGGGTGGGATTTCCAGGTTTCGGTACCGAGCCTCGACGTATCGGCCGCCATCCAGTTCGACCCAGATCACCGAGAGGTCGCGAGGGTCGTAGCGAACGACCACCCTTCCATCCCCGCGCCCAATATGGCCTGCAAGGGCATCGGACCAGTACCGTATCTGGAACAGATGGATGCCATCACGCCTGACCTTGCGCAGTTCGCTTGGCAGGAAACTCACCCAAAAGGCTTCCATCTCAAAGGGGATGTCGCCCATCATCTCCGCTGAGAGCGCCTCCCATTTGGCGACGGGCGTACAGCCAAGACTTGAATGAATGCTGTTGTTGTAGCGGCAGATTTCCAACGCGAACCAGCGATCGAATTCGCTTAACGTCATGGTGGCCATGCCTTCGGCATCGTAGTCGCCCTTGGCCAAGACCGAGGATTGCGTTGTTCCCGGCAACAGATGTACGGCCCCCATCATCGTACCGATCAACCGTTCGATGTGCCCTCCGAAATGAGGACTTCCCGGCGGCCTATAGACCAGATTGATCCCCCATTCCGCACATGCCGACCGAAAGGCATGCGACCGGAAATCGCGGCCGTTGTCGACGTGGATGCTGTGCGGTTTACCCTGTGCGGGCCAAGAAACACTGCACTCCAATTCCGCCAGAAGCTCCGCCTTAGGGGTCACCGCCTGCGTCAGGCAAAGCGCCACTGACAGTCGAGAAGGTGCCTCGAGAGCGACGTAGTATCCGGTCACCATCCGCGTGGCGATATCGATCGCCAGAGTGACCCAAGGTCGGCCAATTGGGTGGCGATCAAAACTGTCGACAAGAATGATGTCCGCAGGCGTGTGGTCGATTTGAACGACCTCCAGTGGCTGCTTTGCCTTGTTCTCGCCTGTGACGGGCGCAAATTTCTGGCGGGCTGCCTTTGCGCCCACTCGTGCCTTGGCAACTTCGCGGGCATCCATTGCATCCAGCCTGCGCTGAACCGTCCGCCGCGTCGGGGGTTGCAAGCCCTGTTGCCAGCATGCGCTGCGGATTTCTGTCGCGACGCGCGACAGGCTCGGACGTTCACGCCGCAAGAAATAACGGCGAAGATGCTCTTCGATCACCGCTTCTACCTTACCGGATATCAAAGTCGTACCAGTCGGGCGGCCCCGTTTTCGCGAAGCCAGAGCGCTGGTACGCCCACCCTCCTCGGCCAACCGCTTTATCCATCGCCAGACTGTCGCTCTGCTTACACCGAGTTCCCAAACGGCATCATTGATGCCACTTTCCAGACTGCCAGTACCTTTGAGATATGCTTGGACAAGAGGACGCAGCACGGCCGCCCTGCGCACCTCTTCCGCACCAACGGCAACGGTGCCTTCGCCATCTTTGTCCATCGATATTTGCCGCACACGCCTGTGAACCCTGTCTCAGGTTTAAGGGCAAAAATATCGGAGTTAAAGGCAAAATCTCATATTTAAGGGCAAAGCACAGCCGTTGATCTCGTTGAATTTCTCATCTCACAATTAAGGGCTACGCGACACGGGCTGTCACCAACCAGTTGCTGAGGCGTTCGGCAAAATAGGCATTGTCGAGCGCCTTCCATGCCTCATCAATTACGATGATCGTGGGCTTGCGGTCTTCGATCACCCGCTCCACGCGGCGGAAGAGATAGGACAGCACCGCCATGCGTTCCCGCTCGCTTTCGGAATCGAGGATGCCGGTCAGATCGAAGCCGGAAACGTCGCCATCGAGGCTGAACGTGTCGTCGGTGTTCGCTCCGAAGATCCAGCCGTAGCGCCCCTCGGCCGTCCATTCCTGCATGCGCTCGAAAAGATCGCCCTCGTCATCGGTCGAGACCAGCAGCGAGGCGAAATCCGACCAGTTGCGCAAACCCGCATTCCCGGCACTGGCGTTCTGGCGCACAACCTCTTGCAGCCGGTTGGTCTGCACCGGGGTCAGGGGCCGGTCGCGGCGCTCAAGGAGGCTTGCAAGCCAGTCGGCGAGCCAGGCCTGACCGCGCGCATCGATCTCGGTCTGCAAGGGATTAAGCCCTGTGGGCCGTCCTGCCCGCACGGTTGAATAGCTGCCCCCCAAGGCGCGAACCGCCATCTCCATACCGGCGCGGTAATCGAAGACGAACAGTCGCGCGCCCGCACGTCGAGCCATGGTCATTAGAAAGGCCGCGAGCACGGATTTGCCTGAGCCGGGACGGCCCAAAATCAGCGTATGTCCGCCCGTGGGTTCCCGGTCTGGCGCGCCCTGTTCGTGGAAATTGAAGCGAAAGCCGCTGCGCTCTGGCGTCGGAAAAAGCGTGATAGGCACGCCCCAGGGCAGTTCCGCTCCGGTCTTGCCAAGTGGGGTGCGGTGGAACGTGGCGAGATCGGCGAAGTTGTGGTTGGTGATCGCGGCCTTGCGGCTCCGCGCGCCAGTATTCCCGGGATGTTGCGCCATGAAATGAGCCCGCGCCCCAAAAGCTTCCGAGATCAGATTGATGCCGGAGGTCGCAGCGATGTTGCGGATCTCGGACGCAATGTCGTCGAGGGCTGCTTGACTGCGGGCATAAACCGCCACCGTCATGTGATGCTCGCCAAAGATCAGGCGTTTGGATTCCAGATCGTCCTGGGCCAGTTCTAGTTCCTGCGCGAGACTGACGGCCCCGTCATTGGCGGCTTGCATCAGGCGGAGCTGCCGTTTGATACGGCCGGCCATGATGTTGACGTTGATCGGCACGAAAGAATGGGTGACCACCATGTCGACGGGCAGGTTCAGCTCGTCGAGCATCAGGCTGTCGGTCTTGGCGGGGTAGTTCTTGACCGCAAAGATTGCGCCGACTTTATCGCCGACGGCCCCGTCACTGAGCGCAATGGTTGTGCCCCGGAAGGTGACGCGGGTATTGGCCACGTCTTCCGCAATCACCCCAAGACGTGAGCGGGGAAAGAGTGGATGCTCCTCGCCGGTGTTGAGCGAGCCGAGAAACCCCAGAAGCTCGCCGGTGCTGGCGGAGAGCAAGCGGGGCTTCAGCTCATCGAAGGACGACAGCAGAAACCCCACGACTTCATCGAGCTTGCGCAACCGGCGGGTCGTGTCGGCACCAAACCGCGTGCGGGAGGCACCAAGGCCAAAGGGCAGGCGGCTGCCGGTCTCGGGGCGTTTCAGAATCGAAAGGGTCAGTGTCTTGTCGCGCAAGCCCGCTTGCCCGAGATGGGCGCGCCAGCGCTGGTCGAGGGCAGAGGCAAACCCTTCACCCGGGATGGGGGGCAGGGTCACATCGACCGCTTTTGAAACCTTGTGCAGATAGAAAGAAAATCCGGTGCCAACTTGGGCGACGATCCCGGCCAGCAGGCTGCCGATCCGGTCAAGATGCGCGTCCTCGCTTGTGGTGCTGTTCACCCCCTCAAGGCGGATGCATTGCATCAGCTCGTTGCCCCGCGTCCGGATTGTCCGGTCAGTGACAAGGCTGACATAGGGCAGCATCGAGGAAAGCCGCTTCTCGCCCTTGACCCAAGGGGGCAGCGCAGTCAGCGGGTCGAGCCCGGCCTCATCCTGGTCAACTGCGTCTAGCAGTCTATCACGGGGCATAGCTGTCACCTCCGTGGAGCTTGCGGTTCGTGGTGGGCGGGGTTTCTTGCAAGGTGATCATCAGGACATCGAGGAAGTTCGGATCCCAGTCCGCGGCTTTCCAGAGCGCAGGCCAAGCGAGGCCTGCGCCCACGGCCACCAACCCGCTCTGTACCCAGAGGAAGAGCAAGCTAGAGCCGAAGAGCCAGACCATGGCATACATGATCGGCAGACCCATGAGTTTGGGCGGCCTTAGAAGGCCAATGAAGACGCGGGACTGGTCAGCCATGGGTTTTGCTCAGGTCGTCCAGATCGCGGCGACAATGGTGGGTGCCGCAGCAATGCCGGCGATGGCCACCACTACCCACAGCGCTTGGCGGAAATCGAGGATGCCAAAGAGCCAGGACAGAAACACACCGATCAGCGCCAATGTGCCGATCACGATGCCCAAGGGACCAGTGATCGCATCGACGATGCCCTGCAGCAGGGTTTGCACCGGCGAAAGGTCGATGCTCTGCGCAAGGGCAGGCCCCGCCAGCACGATAAGGGCCACCGCGCCAAGTGCTGCAAAAGTAGGTTTGGACGTCACGACAGGTCTCCTCTGAGCCGCTGGAACACGGCTGTCACACGGGCCACATGGCCTTGGGTTTCTCTAAAAGGGGGAATGCCGCCGTGGCGGGTCACCGCTTCGGGACCGGCATTATAGGCCGCAAGTGCCAGCGCCGGATCGCCAAACTGCTCAAGCAGCATCAGCAGGTACCGGGCGGAACCGTCGAGGTTCTGAGCCATGTTATGCGGATCGACGACAAGATCGCGCGCCGTCTCGGGCATGAGTTGGCCAAGCCCGATGGCGCCGACAGGGCTGAGCGCGCCTGGGTTATAGGCGCTCTCGACCTCGATGTTGGCGCGGTAGAACAGCGCCCAGTCGGTCACCGAGAGCCCTGCGCGGCGCAAGGCGCTGTGGCCTGCATAGCGCAGCGCCGTAGTCTCGATGGCTAGAAGGATTTCTGGGGGAGCGCGAACGGCGCGCGGGGCAATAATGGCAGCCGCCGCGACAGGGCTCAGAGGATCATTGTCTGCAGGGGTCTGCGGTGCTGCAAAAAGAAAAATCCGATCTGTTTGGCCCACGCTCTGGGTCTCATCGTCGCCTCGGAACGCGCGCAGGGTGCTCTGTTCGGCGGTGACGGAGATCAGTTGGCCGTCAGGGCTAACCGAAAAGATAAAGCCGTTGGCGCCCGTCAGTGTTTCGGCGGTCAGTGGAGCGGCACAAACCCCGGTTGCCAGCGCAAAGACGAGACCAAGCGCGCGATCAGTCGCCCTTGACCAGAACCGGGCCGGTCCGCGGCTCGGGCGTGCGCCCTGGTGCCGCGTGTCGTTCGCGCCCACCCTCTTCGAGCGGGATGCAGGTCGTTTTGCAGCCCATGTCAGCCAGGAAGCTGACGAGGCCAACGATGGTCTTGAAATCGCGCAGCTTGAGGACGCTGCGGCTGGTGACGAGCATCTTGTCGTCACGCCCGTCAGCGGCCACGGCCCGGACAACCCAGGTGCCGTACCAGCTGTTGTGGCGCTTTTCAGCCGCTTCCTTGCAGACCACCTCGATGAGGTAGCCGTCCGCAAGCAGGCCGCGCAATCCGTCTTCTGTAACCACATTCGGAGCTTCTTCTATCATGGCCATCCGCTTTAGGTCCTTTCCCTGCCTGAGGTGCAGTATCAGTCCCACGGAGTCGCAACACCATGGGAGATACAAGACAACATTAACGATAGCAAGACAATAAAAACGACTTGACGAAACTCGCCTTGCTTCGATAACAGTGATACCTGACAACAGCGTGATCTTAAAGACGGCAAAGGAGTTTTGCCCTGCACATGACTAGTGCGCGCAACAGAGCCTTGCTGCTGATGATCATCGCTGCTTTGGCGGCAGGTCGAGTGGATGCCTGCACTCCGCCGGAGCGGCCGTTCCTTCCCCAAGCCCGAGAAGACATGCGGATCTACTCGGATCTGATTCGGGAAGATTTCGAGAGCTATATCGCTCAGGTGCAGGATTATTTCCGCTGCCTCGATGAAGAGCGTGCCCGGGCGTTTGTCGAGGCCCGCGAGGTCACCGAGGACTATGGACGGTTCATTGACGCTCTTGAGTAAGGTGCCGCGAGAGCAGCCTGCGTTCTCTCAAGGATCCCGACCTGGAAATAACCCCGGCACCCATCTCCAACATACTTTGCCGGGATCTGCCGTCTGAGCGGTGCTTCGCGGAGGTAAGGCCTGACCTCTGCAGCAATGAAGTCTGACTGCGGCGGCGTTTGAAGCCGTCGTGGCGCATTTGAGCCTACCAAACCACTGCGCGGCTCACGCCGTTGCCGTTAACCGATGCTTCCCATCGCCCTACGATGAAATCTCCTTGCTATCGTCCGTGTTGTTTTGTATCGCAACACTATTATAGAGGGAGTCGGAAACATGAAGCAAATGATCCGAAGCGCTGCGACTGCCGCAGCTAGTCGCCCGTGAATTCCTCGATTATGCGGCTACGCGGCGATCAGCTGTTGCGCTGTACGGCGTCGTCGGATTGCCGACGTTGTAGAGACGGCAGAGGATCCAGACGAAAAGCAACCTGATCCAGGCTG
>NZ_FWFZ01000069.1 GCF_900172355.1 Roseisalinus antarcticus
GCTCGAACGGGACAACGGTAGATTTGGCCATGGTGGCATATCCTTTCTCTCTGAGAACGACGGCATCTTGAACACCGCCATGATATGCCGCCTACTTCAGACCATCACCAACTTTCGGGCATAACTCGACCATTGCCCTGCGGAGCACATCACGCAAACATAGCCGCCGAAGTTCAACTACCGGGTCGAAGCGGCTTTCGAGCGACGCGATTTAGACGCGGCTGAATCTTTGGATACAGGTGGCGTGTTTGCCTCTCTTTCTAGGCGAGCATTGCGCAGTCGGGAGTTCTTTGCTTGTCGTTGTTCCGTTTCTTCGTCGACTATTTGTCTGACGATACGCGTCGTCTTATCCATTGGGGTTTCCGGTTTAGAATCATACACTTTGAACAGATTGCTTTTTGTGAGTTTCGTCAATTCTCAGTTTCCTTTGTGGTTTAGGGACGGCCGGACCAAGCGAGGTCTTTCAAACCAGCGCCAAGTGGTCGACCTTGCCTTGGGTGCGCCGTGATGGGCGTGTGCGTGGATCGCCCAGCAGTTTCACTTCGATGTCTGGTGCAGCCATGGCACGCATCAACGCATTGTAATTCATCTGGAATCTCATCTCGGAACCCACCGTCGGCAGGGTTCGAGGCGTTCCAATAACAAGATGATCGCTTGTTGCACCGATCAATGTGCTTCCAACAGGCATTGAGAGCCCCGGAATGTCGGTGTCCTGATGTCCCATCGCGAGGATCATGCGCGCAGAGGCAGCACTGGTTGTCACAATGCGAAGTCGTTCCGGTGTTGGATCGATCAGGGCGATAGGGAATGGCGGGGGTCTTGCATCCGTTTCGATAACTTCGGCAACAAGCGTGAAGGCGTCCGTGTGCATCCCACAGATCTGGTCCCCAGACACCGGCTCCACACCCAGAAGGATCGCCTCACCCAGACGGAGGTCGTTGACACGACCCGTCGCGCGTTCACCAAGCGCCCAGGGCAAATTGGCTGAGTTGCCACCGGATACGACCTTGAGGAACGGGCCGCATACCCCCTCGATCTCATTCGCGAGGTCGCAAAAAGTGGACATTTGCAACGCAGTCGGGGCAAGCCCGCTCAGACAGGCAAAGTTCGCACCAATCCCTTTCAACGCAACCCCTGACATTTGCATGACCTGCTGTGCAATACCTTCCAGGTTCTCGGGTAGTATCCCGTCGCGCAGATCACCCATTTCGACCATGAGGACGATACCGTGGACGGAACGATTGCGGATCGCGGCAGCAGCCAGCGCCGAAATGACCGAAAGCTCTGTGTTGTAGCTCTCTTCGCAGGACTGAACGACTTGGTCGGCCTGGCTTAACATCGGCGTACGGATCAGAGTGATAGGGCCTGTCATGCCTGCCGAACGTAGCCTTTGCACATTGCGGACACGTGCATCTGCAAGCCCGGCTGCCCCACCATCGAGCATGGCCTGAGCGATCGCTGGATGCCCACAGACAGCCTTGGTCACGCCTGTGACGCCGATCCCACGCGGGCCTAGGCGCTTAACAAGGGTATGCGTGTTGCGACGTATCTTGCTGAGATCCACCTCGATGCGCGGGCAGCTCATATCGCGGCCATAGACGGCCTTTGTGTCAAGCCGGGGTATGCGGCGAGTACCATCGCAAGCAGATTTGCAGCCGGTCGGGCCAACGCATCGGTGACCGGCAGCCCGAGTTTGAGTGATAGGGCCGCGATGGTTGTGGTGATTTCGGCCTCGGACATCCCTTCGTGGTTGAGCGTGACACCGATGACCTTTGTGTCGGCAAAGGCCTCGATCAAGGCAATCTCACTTGCGGGGGAAGGCATCGGCATATCGGGAAAGTCGCAGCGATGGACACGTTTGGGCGCGTGCTGAAGGATGACAGCGTCCGGCTGGCTCCCCCGAAGGATAAAGGCTGAAGTACAGAACGCGGGATGGCTCAATGCGCCTTGGCCTTCGATCAAAATAACATCGGGTTGTTCCGCTTCAGAAGCCGCAACAATCGCGCCTTCAAGCTCGCCACAGCAGAACTGGGGTGGGACGGCATCCATTGCGACACCGTATTTCGCACCCTGCATCAGACCTGTTTGGCCGGTACCAACAAGCACCGTCTTAATGCCCTTTGCATTCAGAGCCCGGGCCAAAAAGGTCGCCGTTGTCCGCTTGCCGATCGCGCAATCAGTACCAAGAACGGCAATCCGCAGCGCTTTTACACCAGCAACACTGCCATCAAACAGGCGCATGTCCTTGCTGGGTTTCGGCTTGCGGATGTCGCGGATCGTGACATTTCGAACTGACGCCGCGTTGGCTATTTCTGTGTCATCGCCCAGATATTCATGCAGCCCGCTCACGATGTTCATGCCAAGCTCAATGGCTTGGAGGACAACGCCTCGATCCGCAGTCGAAAGACGCCCTGTTGAAGGGGCCATCCCGTAGATGAGCGTATCGGGAATGACGGCTTCATGGGCAACTGCGGCGTCCAGATGACCAAAGATAGGTATGCTGTTGCTTACGTCGTCGAGAACGGATCCGCTGTCTTGTCCGCTATAGGTGCTGTCGATGACGGAAAGGATGCGATACGCTTGGGAATGGCGGACAAGGCCATTTGCAGTCTTGCCATCAATTTGCGCGAAATTTCCCTCGCAATAGACGACCGCCGTCGGTGAGGATGTGATCTGCCTGCCTGACGTCATGCCTGCGGGTTTGGTCTGTCTCATTGGAGGCGCTTGCGGTCCCCTGATAGGACGGCGGATGGTGTCGACAGTTTCAGATCTGGTTTCCATTGTAGTTCCATTTTTGGGTCGGCACGGAGGACAGAACTGTCCTCACCTGCGTATTTTGAAGTCCGTGTTGCAGTGGTTCGCGCCTAGTTGTTAAGCACGCACAGCCCCTGTGATTTTTGGAAGTTCTTGTCGCACTCCCAACGGTTGCCCGACCTGTCCAGATGCGCATTTTCGGGAACGTTTATGAATTCGCATGTCTTGGCAGAGGCGGCGTATCCCCGATCACACTTCCACCCTGAGCCGTAGCTTGTGTCGTCGAAGTATGCATGTGCGGGGATCGCGACGGCTTCGCACAGACCAGCCTGTTCAAAGAAGCCACGCTCACATGTCCAGGGCTGACCGTATCCTGATCGATTCAGATAGGCGTTGGCTGGAACCGCGATGGCAGTACACTGGTCGCCAGTTGCTTCAAACCCGCGTTCGCACGTCCACGTGGAGCCATATGAGGCAACTACCAGGTACGCATTTGCTGGCAGCACGATTTCCTGACATGTGTCATCGACCTTGATGTAGCCGCGCAAACACCGCCACCGTTCGCCTGAGGGATCCAAGAACCCACCCTCAGGCACCTCCACTGCAACACATGCAGCTTCATCGGTTCTGCGAAACCCATGCAGACATTCCCATCCGGACCCGTAGGATCGGTTCGTGTCGTATGCGTTTTGCGGCACAACAACAGCGACGCAGGCATTTTCGTTCAACCGGAATCCAATATTGCATTCCCATCCATCGCCATAACTTTTGGCACTGGCGTTCTCAGGCATTGGCTGACTGGCAGTTTGGGCAAATACAGGGAGTGCAAACAACAGGACTGCAATAATCGAAGCCATAAATAGGGCCGTGAATGTTGGTGTGTCCGTTGGGATATGGGCAATGTTAGTTTGCGGAGGTCGCGGCTCCGTTAACTTTGATCTACGATCCATCCAACTCAAGCCCCGCAAGACACGCGTCTGCCAGCTCCCGGCTTGGGGTATCAGTGCCCGGCAGTGTGGCCCAGCCTGTTTCCATCATCGCATTGCGCCGCTGAAAGCTGGAAGCTTCTCGAAGCGTTGCCAGTATTTCGACGCGTTCCGCATCCGCTTCTGAAAGGCCTAGACAGACCGGCACCATGGCCAAGGTGACTTCCTCTGCCGCAAAGCTTTGGGCCATCTCGTCTGCACTGCCTGCAGTTGTCCAGCCGCCCCAAGTGAAGCCAAGAATAGAGACAGCAACTGCGCCAACCAAGGCGCCGTAAACACCGGGTTTCGTCCATTCGGGAAATGTCATTTTTGATCCTCCTGCGGGGAAAGCGCCGCATCGCTGCGAAAGTTCGTCTCGGTCGCGGCCTGATCCCGGTTCAGCGCCTCTATCAGGTCGTTTTCAGAAGTCGCGCGCAACTCTGTACGTCCGGCATGGTTGCCCCTGCCGCGCACCGTCAGGTAGGTCGCTGTCCGTCGGTAAGCTTCGAAGCTCAACCCCTGGAGAAGCTCTTCTTCGACGAGTACTTGGTAATCTCCAGCCGGCAGTTCGCCCGGGTATCCCGACAGGGTGAACGGGTTCGAAAACGTCACCGTCGATCTGGTCGACCGCATGTTCATCTTTGGTCACCACGATGTTGGCAGATACGTCGCTCACCACTGGTGACGGCCCCGTGAAGTCGGGGACGGAACAGTCGAACGATTTCTCCCCTTGTACCGCGGGATCGTCCAACTGGCGCTGACGCATGTTAGTCCCAGGCACCGAACCGGCTGCGACCTTCCTGGGGGCAGTCGTCCGCACTGACCTGTGTAAGGGCGGCGAGACCGACCTGCGCGTATCCTTTGGAAAACAGGGGCGATCTGCGTTCCTGCAACCAAGGAATGGAATGACAATGGCCGACCCCAATGTACTCAACCCGCACCCACCGGAGTTTGATCGGTTTCTCTATGCGTCCGTCGGCGAGGATCGCAACGGATATGTCGTGACGGTCCTCTCCACGCTCGCGCGGCTCGGCCTCGATCCATGGAAAGAAACCGCTGAGTTGGTCGCGCTGGGGCGCGATGCCGCGCGATCACGGTTGGGCAAGCTGCTTGCTCGATTTCCGGATGTTCCCACGCTCGAAAGCGATCACCGCAGGGTCGCAGGAGACTTGAGCCAGCTGCTTCCGGAAAGCCCCCCGTCGCAGACCCTGAAGCGAGCGGCCTCGACGGTGGCCGTTGGCCGCCCGGGTGCAAGCGGCGCGATCTGGGCCGTGCTCGCGATCATCTTTGTGCTGTTTCAGATGTTTATGGTTGGCGGGTCGGGGTCTGGCGAATGACCGTTTCCGCTCAGACATCGACGCCAATGGGTCATTCTGCGCACAAGACCGGGACGCTATCGCCGCGCGAACAGGGCGTTCTCTGGGACATGGAGGAACACTTCTGGACCAGTGGCGCCGACAATGCGCGGGCGACGACAGCAAACAACGCCATCATGATCTTCCCTTATCCGCCCGGCATCCTCCAGGGTGACCAAATCTGGACCCATCTAAAGCAGAGCACCGGCTGGCGCTCCGTGGCCATGGCCGAACGTCGCGTCACGCGGTGTCATGACATCGCCATTCTCACCTACCGTGTCTCGGCGGAGAAAGCCGACGTACCGATCTACAAGGCACTCTGCGCCTCAACGTACCTCAACGACGACGACACCTGGCTGAGGATCTCCCATCAGCAAACCATTGTGGCCTGAGGGCCGCAGTGTCATTTTACCTGCCGCACGCGCCGGGACTAACCTGCGTCAGTGCGGCGGGGAGCAGACATTGGTTGGGTGAGCTGTGCCCGCCGAATATTTGGTGAGGCATTTTTTTTCGAGTACCCGAGAAGCGTGTGGACGTGCCGAACCCCAAAAGGTCGGCATGTTGGCGCGCTTCTTATTTCTCGGAACGTCCATGAAAGGACATTTCCAATGACTCCCGAGCAGACAAAGACAGCCGAGAAGATGACCTCCGTCAAGGCCGCCTGGGACAAGGCACCCTCAGGCCCGAAGAAGGACTCGGCGCTGAAGCATTACCAGGCAGCTGAGAAGGCAAACACGGCGAAGAACGACGCCGAGACCAACAAGGAACTCGATGCGGCGACCCACGCCCTCGCGTGACCGCCGACGTCTGACGTGATCACTGGGGCCGCCTGCCAAACAAGGGAGGGCGGCCCTCTCATTTCAGGAGCGGTCCGATCTGATCCAGATAGGCCGGATCGAATTCGGCAAGGTCCACCAGACGGTCATGATCATGAATTGTGACATGACCGTCCCGGAAGGTGACACACCCACTCTCGCGAAGCTGCCGCAGGACCCGGTTCACGTGAACCGCGCTCAGACCCAGGGCATCGGCGAGGTGGTATTGCGTCAGAGGACAGTCGTACCCTTCCCTGCTTCCCATGCCCACCAGCGCCAGGCGCGATGCCAGCTCCAGGAGAAAATGCGCCATCCGGGCGTCCGCATCACGCCGACCGATCCCGACGAGATGTTCCACGACCATCGCCTCGTCCCTTGATGCCGCCCAGAGAATTGCGGTCGCCAGGCGTGGAGTCTGCGCGAACGCTTCCAGAAGGTCGCTCGTCATCACTTCGGCAGCCTCGATGTCCACGATGGGTTCGAAGCTGTGATCCGAGGTGCGCAAGAGAACGCTTCGCAACCCCAGGAAATCCCCCGGCACCTGGAAATCCACTATCTGCCGCGTCCCGTCGGCCTGTAGCTTGTAGGAACAGACCCAACCTGCGGAAAGGATATAGGCGGCCTGAGACGACTGGCCCTGATGCACCATATCGCGTCCCGCAACGAAGGATCGGCGGCGCTGGTGCAGTCGTTCAAGCACGGCCAACTCGACATCAGACAGGGCGACGAAGGCCGAAAGCTTGCGGGTAAGGGGGCTGTGTTCAACTGATGTCATGGGTCCTCCCGGCGTGCTTTGACCCAAGAGCTGAAATCGGCCCGGGCACTGCTCTGGATCAGTCCAGTATAGAGCACTTCATGCGAGAAGTGCGGACGCATTTGAACCTCACCTTTCCCGGTTCACGATGCCAAGAAAGGAAACCCCGGCTGGGTAGTGTCCCGGGAAGTGGTGTAGGAGGCCGCGCGCGGAGCCTCCGGCGTAGCGCAGTGCGCGGCCGGTGGTGACGCTGGCGGTCACCGTCGATCTTCGGAGAAGGTTCGGGTTGCGAGACCTGTA
>NZ_FWFZ01000019.1 GCF_900172355.1 Roseisalinus antarcticus
AACCCTGCATGTGGGCCTGTTTAGTGTAACGACGAGATTAGACAGGGACGTCTACGAGATTTTGCGGCGGCATTGTGAAAATCGAGGCCGTAAAATGGGTTGGCAGGGGTTAGGTCACCGATTCAGGTACCAGCATGGCGGGGATATGTGGACCGGCTCGGGCCCGCGGCAGATCGCGTCGGACCAGGTGTTTTCCGAAGCGTTTCGTGCGCCGCCGTCGGTGATGGTGTCGGTGTCGATGTGGGACATCGCCGCCGGATCGAATGCGCGCGCGGACGTGCGGGCCGAGGAGGTCACGGCGGCCGGGTTCCAGATCATCTTCAGCACTTGGGGCGACACACGGGTGGCGCGGATCCGGGTCGGCTGGATGGCGATCGGCGAGTTGCGGCATCCCGACGATTGGGACATCGAATGAGGGGTGGTTTGGCAGGCCGGTGCACGGCGCTGTTCGACGCGGCCCTTGATGGGCCGCTCGAAGGCGCCCCGCCCACCGTCCCGCAGGGCACCTAGCCGCAGGTGGCGCGGGCCGTATCCACGAAGTTGTCGTAGTTTACCCACATCCGTTCCGCCGCCGGCCGGTCGTCGATCTTCATCGCCTGGAGGGCTTCGGGATCCTCGAAATAGCTGGCGGCCGCCCGTTGTTCGCGGGCATTGAGGGTGCGCTTTGCCACCTCGTCGATGCAGCCGCAGATCTGCGCATTGGCCGAGGATCGACCCGCTGCGAGGCAAGCCTGCCCAACCTCGCCGGTCACGCCCCTGCTGCTGCCACAGGACGACAACGTCAGAATCGCCAGAATTATTACCAAACGATGCATGGTCCTGCCTCTGGACTGCCTCGATATACGCCGGTCCGCCCCTATTCCGGGTGTCGGACCTGACATGCTCAATTCTTATATCATGCCGCAGACGGCGGCCCGAGGCAATGAAATCCGTTTCCGGCCCGCGAAAGTGTCACACCGCCGTGATACCCTGTCCCTGACGATCGGAGGTGAGCATGGACGACGACATGGAACACGGGGCGGAGGACTGGCTGGGGGCCGAGCTTGCCGACTCCCTTGACGAGACGATGGAGCTGGAACTGGAGGACTCGGTTCTGTCGATGAAGATCCGGGAAATCTATCGCAAGAGCCACGGTCCCTCGATCCCGCGGCCTGAGTATTTCCGGTCGCTTTTGCATCTGCAATCGGAGCTGATCAAGCTGCAGGACTGGGTGGTTCACAGCGGCGAGAAGGTCGTGATCCTCTTTGAGGGGCGGGATTCGGCGGGCAAGGGCGGTGTCATCAAGCGGATCGCCCAGCGGCTCAACCCGCGGGTGGTGCGGACCGTGGCCCTGCCGGCGCCGTCGGACAGGGAGAAGACGCAATGGTATTTCCAGCGCTACGTGCCGCATCTGCCGGCCGGCGGGGAAATCGTGCTGTTCGACCGGTCGTGGTACAACCGGGCCGGTGTGGAGCGGGTGATGGGTTTCGCGACCATCGCGCAGGTGGAGCAGTTCTTCCAGGATGTTCCGGAGTTCGAGCGCATGCTGGTCCGCTCGGGTATCCGGCTTGTGAAATACTGGTTCTCGATCACCGACGAGGAACAGCAGATGCGGTTTCTGATGCGCATTCACGACCCGCTCAAGCAATGGAAGCTATCGCCGATGGACCTTCAGTCCCGGGTCCGCTGGGAGCAATACACCAAGGCCAAGGAGGAGATGTTCGCCAGGACCAACATCCCCGAGGCGCCGTGGTACATCGTGGCTGGCAATGACAAGAAACGGGCGCGGCTGAACTGCATCGACCACCTGTTGACCCTGTTCCCCTACGCCGAAGTGCCGCACGATGAGATCACCCTGCCGTCGCGGGTCTACAATTCGGATTACGAACGCGCGACGCTCCCACCCGAGCTTTACGTGCCCGAGAAACACTGATCCCGCCCCGGCGGGGGCCCGGTCAGAGGGCTCGCCAGCCGATGTCGGAGCGAAAGAAGCCGCCGGGCCAGTCGATGGCGCCCGCCAGGTCATAGGCGCGGTCGCGGGCCTCCTGCAGGGTGGCGCCCCGGCCGGTCACGCTCAGCACCCGGCCGCCGGCGGCCAGGATACGGCCGTCGGCCTCGGCGGTGCCCGCGTGGAAGGTCATCGCGAAGCTGTCCTCGGGCAGCCGATCCAACCCCTTGATCTCGGAGCCCTTTTCGTAGGATCCCGGATAGCCCTCCGCCGCCATGACGACCGTGAGGGCATGATCGTCGGCCCAGGCCGGGGCGACCTCGCCCAGGCGGCCCTCGGCGCAGGCCTGGAACAGGTCGAGCGCCTGGCCCCCCAGCCGCATCATCAGGACCTGCGCCTCGGGGTCGCCGAGGCGGACGTTGTATTCGACCAGCCGGGGCTGGCCGTCCTCGATCATCAGGCCGACATACAGGATCCCCCGGAAGGGAGTGCCCTGCCGCGCGAGCACCGCCATGGTCGGGCGGACGATCTCGTCCAGCGCCTTTTGCGCGACGCTGTCCGACAGGACCGGGGCGGGAGAATAGGCCCCCATGCCGCCGGTGTTGGGACCTTCGTCGCCGTCATGGGCGCGTTTGTGGTCCTGGGCCGTGCCGATCGGCAGGACCTCTTCGCCGTCCACCAGGCAGAAGAATGACGCCTCTTCCCCGGTCATGAACTCTTCGATCACCACTTCGGCGCCGGCGGCCCCGAACGCGCCGCCGAACATGTCGTCGAGCGCCGCGTGGGCGTCGTCCTCGCTCATGGCCACGGTGACGCCCTTGCCGGCCGCGAGCCCGTCGGCCTTGATCACGATGGGCGCACCCTGGGCCACGACATAGGCATGGGCCGCCGCGGCATCGACAAAACGGGCGTAGGCGGCTGTCGGCGCCGATGCCGCGTCGCAGATCGCCTTGGTGAAGCTCTTGGAGGATTCCAGCCGCGCCGCCGCGGCGGAGGGGCCGAGGACGACGAGCCCCGCCGCCCGAAGCGTATCCGCGACGCCGGCGGCGAGCGGGGCCTCGGGGCCGACCAGGACCAGATCGACGGCGTTTTCGGCGGCAAAGACGGCGATGGCATCGCCTTCCAGGATATCAAGCCCCGGGGTCTCGGCGATCTGGGCGATGCCGGCGTTGCCGGGGGCCACGATCAGGCGGTCGCATTTCGGGTTCTGCTTCACCGCCCAGGCCATGGCGTGTTCGCGCCCGCCGCTGCCCAGGATAAGGATGTTCATGGGGTCTCCCCGCTTGGCCTCGATCCTTCGGCGTTCTAGGGTGGCGGTCCATCCAGCACAAGGTGGCCCATGGACCTGATCGACGACCCGACGCCCGGACGCAATACCGCCGAATACACGGTCTCCGAGATTGCCGGTGCGGTGAAGCGGACGCTGGAGGACGAGTTCGGCCGGATCCGGGTGCGGGGCGAGGTCGGCCGGGTGTTCAAGGCCCGGTCCGGTCACCTCTACTACGACGTCAAGGATGATCGGAACGTGCTGGCCTGCACCACCTGGAAAGGCCAGGTCGGCGCGTTGTCGGTGATGCCGGAAGAGGGGCTCGAGGTCATCGTCACCGGGCGGCTGTCGGCCTTCGGGGCCCAGTCGAAATACAACCTGAACGTGGACGAGGTGGCCGTTGCCGGGGTCGGCGCCCTCATGGCCATGTTCGAAAAGCGCAAGAAATTGCTTGAAGCAGAGGGTTTATTCGCGCCCGAGCGCAAGAAAGTGCTGCCATACCTGCCCGATGTGATCGGGGTCGTGACCTCGCCGTCCGGCGCGGTGATCCGCGACATCCTGCACCGCCTGGCGGATCGGTTCCCGCGCAAGGTTCTGGTCTGGCCGGTCGCGGTGCAGGGCCAATCCTGCGCGGCCGAGGTCGCCCGGGCGATCGAGGGGTTCAACAGGATGGCGCCTGGCGGGGCGCTGCCGCGGCCTGACCTGCTGATCGTCGCCCGAGGCGGCGGATCGATCGAGGATCTTTGGGGCTTCAACGAGGAGATCGTGGCCCGGGCCGCGGCCGCGTCGGAGATTCCGCTGATCTCGGCGGTCGGGCACGAAACCGACACGACCCTGATCGACCATGTCGCCGACCGGCGCGCCCCGACCCCCACGGCAGCGGCGGAGATGGCCGTTCCGGTGCGCTCCGAGCTGAAGGCCTGGCTGGACGGGCAGGGTGCCCGGCTCAGCCGGCACGTGAGCCAGGCGCTGACCCAGCGTGGCCAGCGCCTGCGGGACCTCGCGCGGGGGCTGGGCCGGCCCGAGGCGCTGCTGGAGACCGCGCGTCAACGGCTCGACACCCAGGACAGCCGGTTGCCGAGGGCCCTGGGCACCGTGGTCTCGACCAGGCGACATCAGCTCGCCGAAGCGGCGGGCGGGCTGCGACCGGCGGCGCTTCGGACTGCCCTGGCGGACAGGCGGCGGGTGCTGGGCCGCGAAACCGCCCGCCTTGCCCCCGCCCTCGACCGGATCCTGAAGGCCCGCCGCGAGGCGCTGGAGCTGCGGGCGGGACGCATCGGTCTCGCGCCCCTGGAGCGTGACCTGGCCAGGGACGACCGGCGGCTCACGGAACTGGCCGCACGCTTCGGGCGGGTCGTGCACCAACAGCAGACCGGCCGCCGGGACAGGCTGGGAACGACAATGCGCCTGCTCGATTCGCTCAGCTACAAGGGAACATTGGCCCGCGGCTACGCGGTCGTGCGCGGCGACGGGGCGGTGGTGACCCGTGCGGTCGAGGCGAAAAAGGCGGCGGTCCTCGAGATCGAGTTTGTCGACGGGACGGTCACGCGCTCAATCTCCCGCGCCAAGGCGAAACGCTCGGCCCCCCCGCCGGATCAGGGCACGTTGTTCTGATCGGAGCGGTGGCAGAATATTCGCGAATATTCTGGGCGCTCCGAAGCTCAGGTCCCAAAATTCTCGCAGATCATTTCCTCGTCGCCCTCGCGGGCACGGTAGATCGCCGGCCGGTCCGGATCCTCGGTGAAAACGGTGCGAAGCCCGTCGCCGTCCTTGAAGACCTCCCAGCATTGGGGCGCCTCCGGGTCGATGTCATAGAGGAAACAGATCGAGTCGTCTTGCGGATACCATTCGCCGAGAGCGCATTGTCCGTCGAGAAAGGACCAAAGGACCCGGCGATCGGCCATGTAGCGTTCGATCCCGTAGGGTGCGCCGTCCACGAGAAAGGTCAGGGTACGGCCTTGGGTGATGGCGTCGAACGCCTCGGCGTCGAGCGGGGTCTCCGCCTGGGCCGACAGCGCCGTGCCGGAGATCAACGCGCATGTGACAAGCCACCTCATCGCACGACCTTGCATGCGCGGCGCTCCCAAGGCCAGACCTTGCCGGTCACTCCGCCGCGAGCGGCCCGACCTCGCGCTGGCGCAGGGCTCGCGGGTCCATGACGCGCCGCCAGAGGCGCGGCCAGAGAGCGACGCAGGCCATGACCGGCAGGCTGCGCGGCAGACGCGGGGCAGCTTCGGTCAGGCGCAGGTTCGGATAGGGCCGGGCGGGATGGGCGTGGTGGTCCGAATGGCGCGGCGCGTTCAACATCATGGCGGAGGTGAACCAATGGGGGGCGTTCCAGCTGTGCCGTTCCGCCACGGGTTCGGTCCGCCCGTCGGCCCCCTCCCGGCGCACCAACCCGTAATGCTGCACGTAGTCCGACAGCAGAAGCTGGCTCTGCGCGAAGCCGGCCAGCGCCAGAAGCGCCACGACCCCGCCCGCCCCGCCCAATAGGCCCGCCAGGCCCAGCGTCACTGCCGCGCCGCCCAGATAGATCAGGTAGGAATGGCGCCACCAGGCGCGTCCCGCCCTGGCCATCCGCTGGTTTTCCGCCCGGAGTCCCTCGCGGAATGACCCCCGCCAGGCCCGCCAGGCAAACCGGTAGTACCCCTCGCCGAGCCGCGCGGAGTTCGGGTCCTTCGGCGTGGCGACCCGGACATGGTGCACGAGGGGGTGGGCCGAGGCATGGTGGCCGAACAACATTGTGACATAGACCCAGGTTCCCAGCGTGCGGAGCCCGCGCCGGCCCCTGTGGATCAACTCGTGGGCGTTGGAATTGCCGACCTGGCCCATGAAAAGCCCCGTTCCGACGAACAGCACCGCCTTTTCCCATGGCACCAGCCACGCGCCCGCAAGGGCCGCGACGATGAGGGCGAGGACCGCGAAATGACCGCAGGCCAGCGCGATCGACAGCAGATCGGCCCTTGGAAACTCGGCCCCCGCCTCGCCCGCGGGAAGGACCCATGCCACGGCCTCGTCCAGCACCGCCGCCATGGCCGTGATCCATGCCAGGGCCAGGACCGGCCAGACTCCACCCCAGAGGGCGCCGGCGGCCAGCAACGGCACCGGTCCCAGCGCCGCGACGGCGAAATATGGCATCGGATTGCGCATGAGCCGCACATAGCACAGCGCGGCGTTCCGGTCTTGGCCCTTCCAAATGGTGCCCCCGGACGTTACCTGAGGCAAAACGACGCCCGGAGTGACCATGGCCTTCTTCACCAAGCTCAAGGACCGCCTGTTCAAATCCTCTTCCAAGCTGGAGCAGGGGCTAGATGCGATCGTCGATGAAGGCGCCACCGAAAAGCCGTCTGTGCCAGACCCGGCGCCCGCCGAGACCAGGCCGCCGCCGTCCGCGGCCCCGCCGCCATCACCGTCGACCGACAATACCGAAACGTCGAATTCCGAGAATTCCGAGAAGTCCGCAAGCCCCGGTTTCCTCGGTCGCCTGATGGGCGGCGCCGAGGGGACGGTCCAGCGGCGCATACTTGACGATGACATGCTCGAAAGCATCGAGGACCTGTTGATCTCGGCCGATATGGGCGTCGACACGGCGAGCCGGGTAACGGCAAACCTCGCTGAGGGACGCTTTGGCCGCCGCGTTTCCACCCTCGAGATCAAGCAGGCCCTCGCCGCCGAAGTGGCCCGAATCATGGAGCCGGTGGCCAGACCCCTGCCGCTTTACCCGACCAAGCCGCAGGTCGTTCTGGTGGTCGGCGTCAACGGCTCCGGCAAGACGACGACCATCGGCAAGCTCGCCTCGCAGTTCCGCGCGGCGGGCAAGAACGTCGTGATCGCAGCCGGCGACACCTTCCGCGCCGCGGCGGTGGAGCAGCTTCAGGTCTGGGGCGACCGCGCCGGCGTGCCGGTGCTGACGGCGCCCGAAGGATCCGACCCCGCGTCGCTGGCCTTCGATGCAATGACCCGCGCCCAGGCCGAGGGGGCCGACCTGCTGATGATCGACACTGCGGGGCGGCTGCAGAACCGCACCGACCTGATGGAGGAACTGGCCAAGATCGTCCGGGTGATCCGAAAGAAGGACCCGGACGCGCCGCACAACACTTTGCTGGTGCTGGATGCGACCACGGGTCAGAACGCGCTGAGCCAGGTCAAGACCTTCCAGGAACTCGCCGACGTCTCGGGGCTGGTGATGACCAAGCTCGACGGCACCGCAAAGGGGGGAGTTCTCGTGGCGCTTGCCGACAAGTTCGGTCTGCCGATCCATGCGATCGGCGTCGGTGAGCAGATCGACGATCTTGCCCCCTTCGACCCGGAGGAATTCGCCGCCGCACTGGTCGGGTTCGACGGCTGATCGTTAACAAATCCTTGACGTCGCGGAGATCGTTGCGATACTGACAGGTAAGGTATGTTAGAGGAGTACAAGCGTGTCATTTTTTTCAAACCTCAAAACGACGCTCGCGGTCGCTGCAATATCGGTTGGCCTGGCGAGTGCTGCCTCCGCCGTGACCTTCGATGCCCTGTCGGTCTCTGGCGGAGCGGTTGCAGGCAACCAGGTCTTCGGTGGGTCCCTTGGTGTGGATTTCAGTGTTAACAGCACGATCACAGTGTCCGCCCTCGGCGCGTTTGACGACGATGCCGACGGGATATCGGGGGCCATCAACGTCTGGCTCGTCGATCTCGGGACCCAGTCGGCGCTTGCGCAAAAGACGATTTCCGGTAGCGGCGATCCGCTCTCGGGACAGTTCCGCTACGCATCGCTGTTGTCTCCGCTGATCCTCGGCCCGGGCAGCTACAGCATCATCGCTTCCGGTTTTTCCGGTGCGGATCAGAACGGCAATGCGAACACGGGCAGCGGATTTCCGATTTTGACGTCGACTGGCGGCGGGCTCATCAGCTTCCTGGACAGCCGCTATGGGAACGATCCGAATCCGCTGTCTACCTTTCCGAGCTCGACAACTGTCGGAACCTTTTCGTGTAACGGCATCGCTGAAAATTGCTTCGCCGCGGGAAGTTTTGAATTCGCGGCAATTCCCCTGCCTGCCGGGGCGCTTCTGCTCTTGACCGGGCTTGGCGGCTTTGCGTTGCTGCGCCGCCGCACAGCCGTCGCCTGACAGGCTGACATCACACCCCCTTGCGCCTGACGCCATTCCGGCGAACAGAGGCGCATGGGGGACTTTCTCGTATCCATTGCCGGAACGCCCGACGGGGCCCGATTGGCAACGATGCTCGCGCTCATGTCGGCGCTGGCGCATGCCGTTTTCGGGGCGTTGCAGAAGGGGCGCCACGACCCCTGGTTGATGCGCGGGGCGATCGACCTCTGGCTGGTGATCTTCTCGGCGCCTGTGGCGCTGTTCGTGGTTCCCTGGCCAACGCCGACCACGGCGCTGTTCCTGGCGGGCGCGTGGGGGCTGCATTTCATTTACAAACTCACCGTGGCCCTTGCCTACGAGCGGGCGGCCTACACGGTGGTCTACCCGGTGATCCGGGGCACCGGCCCGCTGGTGACGGTCATCTTTGCCAGCCTGGTGTTCTCGGAGCATTTCACCGCGACCCAATGGGCAGGGGTCGCGTGCCTCTCGGGCGGTATCCTGCTTTTGGCGGTGCGCAACCTGACCGAAGAGAGCATCGACCCCCGTGCATTGCGAATCGGGCTGGCCTGGGCGCTGGCGGGCGGCATCATGGTCGCGCTCTACACGACGTTCGACGCGGCGGGCATCCGGCAATCGCTCAACCCGTTCACCTTCCTGGCCTGGTTCTTCTTCATCACGGCGCTGGATTTCCCGGTCATCGCGGCGCTCCGGATCCGGCGCGGCGGGGTGCCGGGCGGGTTCGGTTCCTTGCTGCGGCGGGGGGCGGCCGGGGCCCTGATCGCCTGGCTCAGCTTTGGCGGCGTGATGCTGGCGACCCGGCTCGACAAGGTCGGCGAGGCCGCCGTCCTGCGCGAGACCTCCACCGTCTTCGCGGCTCTGATCGGCTGGTTCATCCTCGGCGAGAAAGTCGGGCCGCGGCGGCTTTTTCTGATGGCCATGATCGCTCTTGGGGCTGTCATCGTCGAATTGGGAGGTTAAGGAGGCGACATGTCAGACCGACCGATCAATCCCGTCCTCAAGCAGGTCCTCGAACTGGGGCCCACCATCGTCTTCTTCCTGGCGTATCTCCGCCTGCGGGACGAGACCTTCACCATCGGCGGGGTGGAGTATTCCGGCTTCATCGTTGCGACGCTGGTCTTCATCCCGGTGCTTCTAGCCGCCATCGGCGTGCTTTGGGCGCTGACGCGCAAGCTGAGCCGGATGCAGATCTTCACCGCCTTCATGGTGATCTTCTTCGGCGGGCTGACGGCCTGGTTCAACGACGAGCGGTTCTTCAAGATCAAGACCACCATCGTCTATGGCGTCATGGCAGCACTTCTGGGCTTGGGCCTTCTGCGGCGGCAAAGCTGGCTGGAATGGGTCATCGGAGAGCTGATGCCCATGCAGCATGAGGGCTGGATGGTCCTGACCCGGCGCCTCGCCGCCTTCCTGGTGGTGCTGGCGCTGGCCAACGAGCTCATCTGGCGCACGCAAAGCACCGACCTGTGGGTCAAGCTCGAGACCTTCGCCTTTCCGGTCGCGCTGATCGCCTTTCTGTGGTGGCAGATCTTCGCCCTGCAGAAATACCTGATCGAGCCGCCTGACGCGACATCCCCGACGGACAAGGCCGACAGCTAAAGCTCCCGGAACCGGTGATAGCCGGCGGTGTTGCGGACCGCCCGGCTCGCCTCGACCGTGCCGCGGATCATCGCCATCTCGGCGTCCGACAGCGGCCGGTCGAATCGCAGGCCGACGAGGCCCGCGCGGCGCCAGACGACGCGGCCCCTGATCTCGGACATCCGGAGCACGAGCGCGACCCTGCTTCCGGGAGATTCGAACAGGCCCGCCACCCGGGCCCCGAATTCCGAAACATTCCGAATCTCGGCCCAGACCGGCCCCTGTGCGGTATGAAACCGTGCGGCGTAGTCGCACAATGCCCTGTGATCTCGGTGTTTCACGCGGCCCTCCCGAAGCTTCGGATAAGCCTAGCGGTGAACTCTTGCCAAAGCCCTAACGGGCGTGGGTCGGGGCGCCGGCCGGGCCAGCTGCGCCCGCAGCACGCCCAGCGGGGTCGCCTCCGGTGTCAGCAGGAGGACCCGGTAGAGCCGCCAGACGCCCGGCCGCAGATATCCCGACCAATGGCAGATCCGGACCCGGGGCGGCGCGATCGGAAAGCCCAGGGCAGCAAGGGCCTCGAGGCTCTCGGCCTGGTCCAGGGGCAGGTCCAGCCACCGCGCCATCGGCGGCCCTCTGCGCCCGAGCGTCGCCCCGCCCAGCGGCATCGCGATCCGCAGAAGCAGGTCAAATACGGCGTTTTCCCGGCCGGTGACACTGAATACCTCGGCGGCCCGGCCCGCCGCCGTCGCCATCCGCCGTTCGGCCTCGGTTCGGAAGGCCGCCGCCGAGATCAGCACGATCCGCGCCACCGCGCCCGCGGGCAGGCCGGGCAGGGCCCCCAGCGCCACCCGCGCCCCGAGGGAATGGGCGACGAGGTGAACCGACCGGTCCGGGGCCGCCTCGCGCACCAGGGCGATCAGGCGCGACAGCCGCCGCCCCGCCCGGGCCGAGGCCCGCCAGGCCCGCCAGATCGAGCCCCTGGCGTTCCAGCCAAAGCCGATGGCAAGCCCCGCCGCCCCGTGCAGATGCAGGTGTTTCGGCCAGGAGACGGCCTTCCAGCAGGCCCGGCCCGGGCGCAGGGAGAGGATGTGGTCATGGGGGTCGTGCGTCCTGCAGGCGGGCGAAAACTTGAAGCCATGGATCATGACCACCACCGGCGCACCCTCCGGAAGGCTCGCGAGCGCCCTGCGCAGGGCGCCGCTGTCGAAAGTGTCGTCGCTGTTGATCGAAAGGAGTGCCATGCCCGCCCCACAACATCTTGTGGCCGCTATTGCCAAAAGCATGCGACAGGTCCTTGAACTCTTTGTTAAGCCTGCGTGACGGTGACCCCCGCTTGACCGCAACACCCGCGCTCGCTAAGTCATTTTTCGTGGCGATTTGATTACCGGATTGCGGGCCACTATCGCGTGTTCTCGGACACGGGTGAAAACAAGCCGCTAAAGAGGTCAGGGGTCACGCCCCGATACCTTGCCCGGTGTCGGGGTTTTTTGATGCGCGAAAGGGACCCGCATGACCGATTGGGACAAAAAGACGAAGGCCGTTCACAGCGGCACCCGCCGCAGCCAGTACGGCGAGGTGTCCGAGGCGATTTTCCTTACCCAGGGCTTCGTCTATGACAGTGCCGAGGCCGCCGAGGCGCGGTTTCTGAAGGCCGGCGAGGATGAATTCATCTATGCCCGCTACGGCAACCCCACCGTCCGCATGTTCGAGGATCGGATGGCCGCGCTGGAAGGCGCCGAGGATGCCTTTGCCACGGCGTCGGGCATGGCCGCCGTCAACGCGGCGCTGACCTCGATCCTGCGGTCGGGCGACCATGTCGTGTCGTCGCGGGCCCTCTTCGGTTCGTGCCTCTATATCCTCGAGGACGTGCTCAGCCGCTACGGCGTCGAGGTGACCTTCGTCGATGGCACGGACCTCGACCAATGGGCGGAAGCGATCCGTCCCGACACCCGCGCGGTCTTTTTCGAGAGCGTGTCGAACCCGACGCTGGACGTGATCGACATCGAGGCGGTCTCACAACTCGCCCATGCTCAGGGCGCGATCGTGATCGTCGACAATGTCTTTGCCACGCCGGTCTTTTCGCGGGCGATCGAGCAGGGCGCGGACGTGGTCGTCTATTCCGCGACCAAGCATATCGACGGGCAGGGGCGTGCGCTGGGCGGCGTCGTGCTCGGCTCCAGGGAGTATATCCGCAAGACGCTGGAGCCCTATCTGAAACACACCGGGGGCAGCCTGTCGCCCTTCACGGCCTGGATGCTGCTGAAGGGGCTCGAGACCATGGACCTGCGCGTTCGCGCACAGTCAGCCTCCGCCTTGACCCTGGCGCGGCAGTTGTCGGGCCATGAGAAGCTCTCCCGCGTGCTCTACCCGGGTCTGCCCGACCATCCGCAGCACGCGCTGACGATGCGGCAGAACGGGACCGCCGGGACCGTGCTGGCGGTCGATTGCGGCACCAAGGATGCAGCCTTCAAGGTATTGAACGCGTTGCAGATCTGGACGATCTCGAACAACCTCGGGGATGCCAAGTCCATCGTGACCCACCCCGCCACGACCACTCACCAGAGGTTGCCGGAGGTGCAAAGGGCGGCACTGGGCATCACCGCGGGGCTGATCCGCCTGTCGGTCGGGCTGGAAGCGGTCGGGGATCTACTGGAAGATCTGGAGCAGGCGCTGGCGACGATCTGATGCGCACACTTTTCCGGCACGATATGTGGACATGGGCCCCTGCCGGTCCATATACAGTTTCTAGCCACAGAGGGGCCCTGCCAATGAACTTGCATGCACCTGATTTCGACCGCGAACCGACCAGATCCGAAGCCGAGGCCGCGCTGGCTGTGCTGCGCCGATGGGCAGGGGAGGCGAGCGCCGATGAAGTGGCCACGCTCGACCCCACGGTGGCCGCGCTGCTGCCGGGTCATGCGGGCGCAGAGTATCCAGCGTTGACGCGGGCCTATCCGGAGGCGTTCGAGGCGGACGCCGCCTATCGCGCGACCATGCCGGATCTGCAGAACGGCCCCGCGTCGCTGATCCGCGGCTGCGCCACCCAGATCCAGCATGTGGGGATCTCGAACTTTCGCCTGCCGATCCGGTTCCATACGCGCGACAACGGCGATCTGACGCTCGAGACCAGCGTAACCGGAACCGTGAGCCTGGAGGCCGAGAAAAAGGGCATCAACATGTCCCGGATCATGCGGACCTTCTACAAGCATGCGAACGAGACGTTTTCGTTCGAGGTGATCGAACGGGCGCTGGATGCCTACAAATCCGACCTGGAGAGCTTCGACGCGCGGATCCAGATGCGGTTTTCCTTCCCGATGCAGGTGCAGAGCCTGCGCTCGGGGCTGGAAGGGTTCCAGTATTACGACATCGCGCTGGAGCTGGTCGAGCGGGACGGCATCCGCAAGAAGATCATCCATCTCGACTTCGTCTATTCCTCGACCTGCCCCTGCTCGCTGGAGCTTTCCGAGCACGCGCGGCAGGTGCGCGGTCAGCTGGCGACGCCGCATTCGCAGCGTTCCGTCGCGCGGATAAGCGTCGAGGTGGACGGCTCCGCCCCCGGCTGCCTGTGGTTCGAGGACCTGATCGACATGGCCCGCGCGGCGGTGCCGACCGAGACCCAGGTCATGGTCAAGCGCGAGGACGAGCAGGCTTTTGCCGAGCTCAACGCCGCCAACCCGATCTTTGTGGAAGATGCGGCGCGGCTCTTTTGCGAGCAGTTGAAGGCCGACCCACGGGTCGGCGACTTCCGCATCGTGGCCAGCCACCAGGAAAGCCTGCACAGCCATGACGCGGTATCGGTGCTGACCGAAGGACCCACTTTCGCCGCCGAAAGCTTGGACCCGCGGCTGTTCATGACGTTGTTCCATGTCGGCTAGGTGCCAGATTATTCGCGAATAATCTGGGCCCGGAACCGCGGTTGGCACGCTTGACACTCTCTGTCGCGCGGGCCAACCGTTTCTCCATGCTGGACGTGCGCCCCGTTGGATATGTGATCGGTCTTCTCGTGGCGGCGCTGGGCGTGACCATGCTGGCACCGCTCGTCTCGGATCTTATCGCGGGCAACGGCCACTGGCCGGTCTTCCTGGAGGCCTCGGCGATGACCGTGCTGACCGGCGGGCTGACGGCGGTCGCCTGTTCCAACGGGGTGACGGAAGGGTTGACGATCCGCCAGACCTTCCTGCTGACGGTGCTGGTCTGGGTCGCGCTGCCGCTGTTCGGGGCCATTCCGTTTGTCATCGGCGCAACGAACCTGTCGCTGACCAACGCGTTTTTCGAGGCGATGTCCGGCCTGACCACAACCGGCGCCACGGTCCTGGGCGGGATCGAGGCGCTGCCGGAGGGGCTGAAGCTCTGGCGCGGCATCCTGCAATGGCTGGGCGGCATCGGGATCATCGTCGTCGCCATGGTGTTCCTGCCCGAGCTCAAGGTCGGGGGCATGCAGATTTTCCGGTCCGAGGCTTTCGACACGATGGGCAAGATCCTGCCCCGCGCGGCGGAGATCGCGTCGAGCATTTCGGTGATCTACGTGGGCCTCACCCTGTCCTGCGCCATGGCCTATGCCATGGCCGGGATGAACGGGTTCGATGCCATGGTCCACGCGATGACCACCGTCTCAACCGGCGGGATGGCCAATACCGATGCCTCTTTCGGGGCCTACGGGGCCGGGGCGCATTATGTTGCGGTTGTCTTCATGCTGCTCGCGGCGCTGCCGTTCGTCCGCTATGTCCAGATGATCGCGGGGGATCCCAAGCCGCTGTGGCGCGACAGCCAGATCCGCAGCTTCATCGCCACGGTCCTGGTCGTCGTGCTCGTCCTCACCGCTTTTCTGTTCGAGACCTTCCACGGCTATTCCGAGATCGCCTTCCGCGAAGCTCTGTTCAACGTTGTGTCGATCATGACCGGGACCGGCTTTGCCAGCGCGGATTACATGCTCTGGGGGCCCTTCGCCGTCGCGCTGTTCTTTTTCGTCGGCCTCATCGGGGGCTGCGCCGGGTCGACCTCCTGCTCGATCAAGATCTTCCGCTACCAGCTGCTGTTCGCCTCGATCAAGACGCAGATCAAGCGCATCCACTCGCCGCACGGGATGTTCACGCCGCGCTACGAGGGGCGGCCGGTGGGCGACGACGTGCTGAATTCCGTGATGGCCTTCTTCGTGGCCTTCATCGTCAGCATGGGGCTTTTCACCATCGCCATCGGCCTGACGGGAGAGGACCTGATAACCTCTGTCTCGGGGGCGGCGACGGCGCTGGGGAATATCGGCCCGGGGCTTGGTGACAAGATCGGCCCTTCGGGCAATTTCTACGACCTCAACGACAGCGCCAAGTGGCTGCTGGCCGCGGCGATGCTGGTGGGCCGGCTGGAGGTGATGGCGGTTCTGACGATCCTCACGCTGCGGTTCTGGCGCGACTGACCGCGCCAGATCCGGGCGCGTGGCTACCAGCAGCTGACCAGCACGGTCATCTCCGCGGCCCGCAGCGTCAGAAGTTCGGGCGTGATGGCCGCGATCGACGGGGTGGTCTGCACCGTGATCCCGACGCCGCGCAGGGAGGCGATGATCGCCTCGGCATCGGCGGCGAAGTTCACGTCCTTGGGCAGGACCCGCGTCCCGCTGTCGTCGCGGGGCAGCAACATGCCGAGCACGGCGCCGCCGTTGTCGAAGAGCGGTCCGCCCGCGTCCCCGTCCTCGACCTGGAGCGAGAGGCGCTTGACCTCTTCCTCGCCGGCAAGGCCGCGGATGTCTTCCAGCGTGCCGAAGGTCAGCGCCGGCGACGAGAGCAACCCGCCGAAGGGATAGCCGGCCACCGCCACCTCGGCGCGCAGCCGGGGCACGCTGGTCTGGAACTCCGCCACTCGAATCGGGGCAAGCCGCTCCGCGGGGCGCAAGACCGCGATGCCGAGGTCGGCGTCCATATGGGCCACGCTGGCGTCATAGCTGCCTTCGATGGTCAGCTCGGTGCAGCCCGTCGCGATCTCGGCACTGGTCAGCACGCTGCCGGCATTGTCGATGTAGAACCCCGACATGGTCTCGCGCGGCTGACGTATCTCGAGGCCGGCCACCAGGTTGACGCCCTGGTCCTCGTCAGGCGGCGCGATGGCGGGATCGAGCACCCCGTCGATCCGCGTGAAGCTCGACCGCATCTCGGCGAGAATGCGCGAGCGGCGCTCTTCGTCGCCGGTGGGCCAGATCAGCATGAAGCCCTTGATCGCCCCGTCCTCGCGCGTGGCATAGACGTAGGTGTGCAATTCCGGGCCGATGGCGTCGATCTCGAAGGCGCGGCTGCTGCGGCTACGCTCCCCCTCGGGGGGGACCAGGGCAAGCGATTGCAGGATCTCGTAGAACCCGAAGAACCGATCCTCGTCGCCAGGCTGGGAGATCAGCAGCACCTGCGCGGGCAGCGCGTCGCTGCGAGGCTCGAACTTGGCGAAGGGCGGCTGGTATTCGGCAAAGGCGACGGGGCCGGTGGGGATCACGATCTCGATCCCGGTCGCGTCGTCGCGGACGCGGGCCAGCTCCATCCCCTCGAGCACCGCGTTGTAGTCAGACAGCAGTTCGTTGCGCTGGCGCGTGGTCAGCACGCCGGTCGCCTCATAGCCCTTGTCCGCCTGCCAGCCGGCCATGGATCCGCGGGTGCCGCGGCCGAACAGCCCGTCGATGGTGGAGTTGTAATAGCCCGCCCATTGCAGGGCGATCTGAAGCTGCCGTTTTTCGTCGGGTCCGAGCAGCGCCTCGCTCTGCAGCGCCTCGCTGCGGGTCTCGTCGGGGACCGGCTCGGGCTCCGGCGGCGTCTCGATCACCGGCTCTGTCGGCACGTCTGCGTTCTCGATCGCCGCCGCCGCGCTTGCGGTGATGTCGTCCGGCGTCAGCACGTTGTCCTGGGCCGCGTCCGCGACGGCGTCGGGCAGGGGCTGCGCCTCCAGCGGGGCGCCGACGCCCACGGGATAGAATTGCTGTTCGAAATCAGCGCCGCTCACGGTGTAGCTGTCCGGAGGGATCTGGCCCCGCGCCAGAAGCTCGTTGAGCAGACGCCGCGCATCCTCCGCCTCGTAGGGGCCGAGGGCGATGCCGTAGTACCCGTTGCCGACCGAAAACCCCGCAACATTTTCCAGCCGGGACGCATAGCCGCGGGCGGCCTCTGCCGCGCCCTGCAGGGTGCGGCGGGCCTCGATCTGCAGCCAGAGCGTTTCCTGCGCGAAGGCCGACATCGGCAGCGCCATCGTCGTGCCAAGGAAAAGGCCAATCAGTCGTCTTGTCATGAATACCTCAGAAAATTCCATCGTGCCGCGCAAATCGCTGCAAATTCGGCCTGTTACGCTTGTCGATGCGAACCCTATCAAAGCGCGGCGCGACGTCAGCTTAAAAAGCAAGGCCCCCTCAAGGATTTGATCGGGCGTGGCGCGATTGACCCTTTCGGACAGGGGGCATAATGAGGCGCGACCCGCCGGAACGGAGCGCACATGGCCGAAAAACCTACCTGCTTTCAGGAGATCATCCTGCGCCTTCAGGCCTATTGGGCCGCCAGGGGTTGCGCCGTGCTGCAGCCCTACGACATGGAGGTTGGCGCCGGCACGTTCCACCCGGCCACCACGTTGCGGTCGCTCGGGACGCGTCCGTGGGCCGCCGCCTATGTCCAGCCGTCGCGGCGGCCGACTGATGGGCGCTATGGCGACAACCCCAACAGATTGCAGCATTATTACCAGTTCCAGGTGCTGATCAAACCCTCGCCGCCGGACCTTCAGGACCTTTATCTCGGCTCGTTGGCGGCGATCGGGATCGACATGGGCATGCACGACATCCGGTTCGTCGAGGATGACTGGGAAAGCCCGACGCTGGGCGCCTGGGGCCTGGGCTGGGAGGTCTGGTGCGACGGCATGGAAGTCTCGCAATACACCTATTTCCAGCAGGTCGGCGGCCACGATTGCCATCCCGTCTCCGGAGAGCTGACCTACGGGCTGGAGCGTCTCGCGATGTATGTCCTTGGCATCGATCACGTCATGGACATGCCCTTCAACGCGCCCGGCTCGCCGCAGCCGCTGACCTACGGCGACATCTTCCGGCAGACCGAGCGCGAGTATTCGCGCTGGAACTTCGACATCGCCGACACCGACATCCTGCTGCGCCATTTCGAGGAGGCCGAGGCCGAGTGCACCCGCATCCTGCAGGCGCCCGAGGTCGACCCCAAGACCGGCCGGCACATCATCATGGCGCATCCGGCCTATGACCAGTGCATCAAGGCGTCCCATCTGTTCAACCTGCTCGACGCGCGGGGCGTGATTTCCGTGACCGAGCGGCAGGCCTATATCGGCCGGGTCCGGGCGCTCGCCAAGCTCTGCGCCGATGCCTTCGTGCAGACAGAGGCCGGCGGGGCCGCGGCATGAACGCCACCCGCATCGCCATCCTCGCGATCCTCGTCTCGGCGCTCGCCGCCGGGTTGGGGCTCTATTACCTGCAGGTCTACTACTATTATGAACGGATTCCGGTGGAGTCCGCAGATGTGCAATTGACCCGGGCCGATACCGGCCTGCCAGAGGTCGTCATGATCGAAAACTACAAGGGCATCGACGCGACGTCCTCTCCGATCCGGTATCGCGCCTGCTTCGACCTGGGCCGCCCGGTGGCGGAACTGGCCGAGATCTATGCGCCCTACGAAGCAGCCGAGCCCCTGGTGGCGCCAGGCTGGTTCGATTGCTTCGATGCCGAGGAGGTCGGCGACGCGCTGACCGAGGGCCGGGCTGTCGCATTCCTGGGTGTCGAGAACATCCGATACGGCATCGACCGCGTGGTCGCTGTCTTTCCCGATGGCCGCGCCCGGTCGTGGCATCAGATCAACGCTTGCGGCGAGGTCGTCTTCGACGGAAACCCGGCCCCCGAGGGCTGTCCGCCGCCACCCGAAAGTATGCAGTAATGCCTGACCTTCTGATCGAACTCTTCTCCGAGGAAATTCCCGCCCGGATGCAGGCCAAGGCTTCGGAAAACCTGCGCAAAATGGTTGCCGACGGGCTGGTCGAGGCGGGGTTGACCTACGCCTCGGCGGCCAGTTTCGCCACGCCCCGGCGTCTTGCGCTGACCATCGACGGGCTGACGGCCGAGAGCCCGGACACGCGCGAGGAGCGCCGCGGCCCCAAGGTCGGCGCACCCGACAAGGCGATCGACGGCTTTTGCCGGGGCGCGGGCGTGGAGCGGTCCGCGCTCGAGACCCGCGATACCGGCAAGGGCGAATTCTACTTCGCCGTGATCGCGCGAAAGGGTCGCAAGGCCCCCGAGATCGTGGCCGAGACGCTGGATCGGACGATCCGCAATTTTCCCTGGCCCAAGTCCATGCGCTGGGGCGACGGCACCTTGCGCTGGGTGCGTCCGCTGCAGTCTATCCTGTGCATCCTGACCGACGAGGCCGGGGCAGAGGTCGTCCCGTTCGAGATCGAGGGGGTCACCGCCTCCAACACCACGCGCGGCCACCGGTTCATGGCGCCGGACGCCTTTTCCGTCGCGAATTTCGATGATTACGAGACCAAGCTGAAGCGGGCAAAGGTGGTGCTTCGAGCCGATGAACGGGCCGATGCCATCTGGCATGACGCGACCAACCGCGCCTTCGCCGCCGGGTTGGAGCTGGTCGAGGATCCGGGGCTTCTGGCCGAGGTTGCCGGGCTGGTGGAATGGCCCGTGGTGCTGATGGGCGAGATCGGCGCCGATTTCCTGGGCCTGCCGCCGGAGGTGTTGCAAACCTCGATGAAGGAACACCAGAAATTCTTCTCGGTCCGCGACCCGAAATCGGGCCGGATCGTGCGCTTCGTGACCGTGGCGAACATCGAGGCACCCGACGATGGGGCTACGATCCTGGCCGGCAACCAGAAGGTTCTGGCGGCGCGGCTGTCGGATGCAAAATTCTTTTGGGAGAATGATTTGCGCGTCGCGGGCGCGGGCATGACCCCGTGGCTCGACGCGCTGGAAAACGTCACCTTCGAGCGGCGGCTCGGCACCCAGCGCGACCGGATCGAGCGGATCGCGGCGCTGGTGCGCGAAATCGCCCCGCTCGTCGGCGCGGAGCCGGATCTGGCAGAGCGGGCAGCGCGGGTGGTCAAGGCGGACCTGTCCTCGGAAATGGTCTATGAATTCCCCGAACTTCAGGGGCTTATGGGGCGGTATTACAGTGAGGCGGCAGGCCTGCCTGCAGAGGTCGCCGCCGCCTGCCAAGAGCATTACTCGCCCCTCGGCCCGTCCGACGCCGTGCCGAGCGCCGCAGTTTCGGTGGCCGTCGCGCTGGCCGACAAGCTCGACACGCTGACCGGGTTCTGGGCGATCGACGAGAAGCCGACCGGCTCCAAGGACCCGTTCGCCCTGCGCCGCGCGGCGCTTGGGGTGATCCGGCTGATCCTGGCCAATGGCTTGGAGACCGGCCTTGCCGGGCACCTGCGGCAGGCTGCGGGGCTGCACCGCTGGGCTGACGAGCAGGCACCGGAGCAGGGGGTCGTCGACCTTGTCGGGTTCTTTCACGACCGGCTCAAGGTGCACCTGCGCGACGAGGGCGTAAGATACGACGTCATCGACGCCTGCCTCGCCATGCCGGGCAGCGATGATCTGGCGCTTCTGGTCAAGCGGGCCGAGGCGCTGGCGGCCTTCCTCAAGACCGACGATGGGGAGAACCTGCTGCAGGGCTTCAAGCGGGCCAACAACATCCTGACCCAGGCCGAGGAGAAGGACGGGGTCGAGTATTCCTTTGGCGCCGATCGAAAATTCGCAGAAGGGCCTGAAGAGATCGCGCTATTCGATGCGCTCGACGCGGCCGACCCCCGGATCGCCGCGGCGATGCAGGCCGAGAATTTCGCGGCGGCCATGGGCGCGATGGCGGGGCTGAGGGCGCCGACGGATGCCTTCTTCGACGCGGTGCAGGTCAATGCCGACAGCGGGGTCGTCCGTCGCAACCGATTGAATTTGCTGAGCCGTATTCGCGGGCTCTGCCTCTCCGTTGCCGATCTGACCCGGATCGAGGGCTGACCCGCAAGGTTTTCTTTGCATCGCATCCTTCAAGCGTTATGGTCCGCGACGAAGGGATGCCGCAGTGCAGAAAGAGTTCGATTACGCCGACGTGACGTTGATTGCGCCCGATGCAGCCATGTCTCCGGCGGTGCATGGCGGGCGGGCGAAATGCCTGCAAAGGCTGGTCCGGCTGGGGATGCCGGTGCCCACGACGGTCGCGCTCAGCTTTGCCGCGGTGCGCAAGATCGCCGCCGGCGAGGTCCCCGACATCAACGCCATTCTGCAACCGTTCGGGCCGGAGCCGCTGCTGTCAGTGCGCCCCTCCAGCCAGTCGCCTGATTGGGGCGGGCCGGGCGCTATCCTCAACGTCGGCATGTGCGACAGCCGCTACGAGGCCATGTGCGGCCAGATCGGCGAACAGGCGGCGACCTCTCTCTACCTGCGGTTCATCCAGAGCTATGCGACCCACGTCGCGCGGCTGGATGACGAGGCCTTCGATCTGCCCGAGATTCCGGACCGGGCCGCGCTGGCGCGGGTCATGCAAGCCTACGAGGAAGAGGCCGAAGAGCGGTTTCCCCAAGATGTGCGTCGGCAGCTCTCCGATATCCTGGGCTCCATGTCGCGGGCCTGGGAAGGCACCTCGGCGCGGCTGTTGCGCCGGGCCAAGGGGGCGCCGCCGGACGCGGGCCTCGGCCTGGTCGTGCAAGCCATGGCGCTGGGTGTGGGGCAGGGCGAGTGCGGCTCCGGTGTGATCCAGTTCGTTGACCCGTCCACCGGCCAGCCCCAGGTGCGCGGGCGCTACCTCAGCCAGAGCCAGGGGCGCGACGCGCTGTCGGCGCCGTCCGGTGCGCTCTATCTGACCCGCGATCCGCGGGGGCCCTCGCTCGAGGAGCAGTTGCCCGAGACCTTCGGTGACCTGATTGCCTATGGCGACCGGACGCGGACCCGCCTGCGCGAGGAAATGCAGCTGGAATTCACGCTCGATGGAGGGCAGCTCGCGATTCTCGACGCGGTGCGGGTGGCCCGGACGTCACGGGCGACGGTGCGGATCGCGGTCGACCTGGCGCTCGACGGGGTGATCTCGCCGGAAGAGGCGGTGACCCGTGTGGACCCGGCGGCCCTGTCTGAATTGCTGCACCGGCAGGTGGATCCGGCAGCGTCGCGGGATCGGGTCACGCGCGGCATCGCCGCCAGCCCCGGCGCCGCGACCGGACGCATCGTGCTGACCGCCAATGACGCCCAGGCCAGCGCCGCGCGGGGGGAGGACTGCATCCTCGTCCGGCGCGAGACCTCGTCCGAGGACATCCGCGGCATGCATGCGGCGGTGGGGGTTCTGACCATGCGCGGCGGTGTGACCAGCCACGCGGCCGTCATCGGGCGCGGGCTGGGCCTGCCGTGCGTCGTCGGCGCGTCGGATCTGCGGATCGACCGCAAGCACAAGGTGCTGATCGCGGCGGACGGCCGGCAGTTCCGCGAAGGCGACGTCGTGACCGTGGACGGCACCACCGGCGATGTTCTGGCGGGCGAACCGGCGATGCTCGAGGCGGCGCTGGACGAGGCGTTTCAACAGCTGCTGACCTGGGCCGACGATTTCCGCGACATCGGCGTGCGCGCGAACGCGGACACGCCGGCGGATGCGCAGACCGCCCGCAACTTCGCGGCCGAGGGCATCGGGCTTTGCCGGACGGAGCACATGTTCTTCGAAGGCGAGCGCCTGTCGGTGATGCGCGAGATGATCTTTGCCGACAAGGGTGAGGATCGGACCGCCGTGCTCGAACGACTGCTGCCGATGCAGCGCGCCGATTTCATGGATTTGTTCGAGATCATGGCGGGGCATCCCGTCTGCATCCGCCTGTTCGATCCGCCGCTGCACGAATTCCTGCCCTCGGACAATGCGGGCATCCGCGAATTGGCCGACGTGCTGGACCTTCAGCTGTCGGATGTCACGCGGCGGATCGAGGAGCTTGAGGAATACAATCCCATGCTGGGGATGCGGGGCGTGCGACTGGGGATCACGGTTCCCGAGATCTACGAGATGCAGGCCCGGGCGATCTTCGAGGCCACCATCGCCGCCTCGCGCAAGGGGGCGGCGGTGGTGCCCGAGATCATGATCCCGCTGGTCTCGGCGATGCGCGAGGTCGAACTGGTCAAGAACCGGCTCGATGCGATCGCCGTGAAGGTCCGCAACGAGACGGGAGCCAGCTTCACCTACCGTCTCGGGGTGATGGTCGAGACGCCGCGCGCCGCGCTGCGGGCCGGCGATATCGCGCTGCATTCGGCGTTCCTGTCCTTCGGGACGAACGACCTGACCCAGATGACCTACGGGCTGAGCCGGGACGACGCCGGGCGGTTCATGTCGGCCTACGTGCAGCAACGGGTATATGACGAGGATCCGTTCCACACGCTGGACCTCGAAGGGGTCGGCGAGCTTCTGACCATGGGCGCCGAGCGGGCGCGGGACGCGGTGCCCGACATCGTGCTGTCGATCTGCGGCGAGCATGGCGGGGCGCGCTCGGCCATCGAGTTCTCGCGGCAGCGCGGTCTCAACTATGTGTCGTGCTCACCCTTCCGCGTACCCATTGCGCGGCTTTCCGCCGCCCAGCTGGCGCTGGCCGATCGGCGGTCGAGTGCAGGTCTAGAGGACGTCTGAGCGCAAGCCACCACATTTGGAGGCGTCTTGCGATCCCGGCCCGTCAAGGCGCCGGTTGACCGGCGTGTTCCGGGGGGCGGCTGGAAATCCTGACCTTTCTGACGTATGACCGCGCGAATTGCGCGGATCCGATCCGCGGGACGAGATGTGAGAGGATGAACATGACCTGGGGACGGACGTATCTGCGTACGGCCGCTGCGGCGGCTTTGGTGTTTTCGACTTTGGCTGTCGGCCTGCCCGGACCTGCCGCGGCGCAAGAATTGATGGCGGCCCGGCTTGAGGCGCTGCTCGGCCAGGAGCGGCAGGCCCTGCGGGTCGTGCCCTCGAACCGGCTCGCCGCCCTCACGGCGCCGCCGACCGCGCAGGCCACCCGTCCCGCCGGGGATTTTTCGTATGACGAGCGTTTCGTGGCCGCCCAGCCGGTTGCGACCGGTGGGTCGCAATGGCGCTGCCTGACCGAGGCGCTGTATTTCGAGGCGCGAGGCGAGGACCTGGCCGGGCTCTTTGCGGTGGGTGAGGTCATCCTGAACCGGGTCGACGATCCGCGTTTTCCCGGATCGGTCTGTTCGGTGGTGAACCAGGGGACGGGGCGGCAGTTCGCCTGCCAGTTCACCTATACCTGTGATGGGCGGCCCGAGACCGTCAACGATCAGCGCTCCTGGCGCCGCGTCGGGAAGGTGGCCCGCTTGATGATTGACGGGGCCCCCCGTGCCCTGACGGAAGGCGCGACCCATTATCATACCCGCGCGGTCAACCCGAACTGGGCGCGGCGGTTTCCGCGGACCACGTCTCTTGGGGTGCACCACTTTTATCGCTGGCCCCTGCGCACCGCCTCGAACTGAGGCGCGAGGCGCCCCGCCGGTCCCTTGCGGAGCGGGGCCTGGGGCCCCGCGCCCTATATGTCGGCCTACGGGCAAGGCCCGTAGACCTCCGGCTGGCGCGGGTGGCGATGGATCTCTGCCGTCTCGGGTCGGAATCGGGTTGCACCGCCGGGGCCGCGCGGCGTAGGGCGCCAGTGACAGCGACCAGATATCAGGTGCCAGATGAGCGACGAAATCCGCCAAGCGTTCGCCCATCCCTCCGAGAGGGCCGAGGCGACGGCGCAGGTGCCGCGCGACAGGATCTCCTTGCGGGATCACGTGGTCGACGTTGAGATTGGCGCCTTTCAGCAGGAGCGCGGCGTGATGCAACGCGTGCGCTTCAACGTCGTGGTCGAGGTCGCGACAGCCGGTACCGCGATCGACGACGACGTGGATCGCATCCTGTCCTACGATCGCCTTGCCGAGGCGATTGCCATCGAGCTGGCGGCCGAGCGGATCAACCTGTTGGAGACGCTGGCCGAGCGCGTCGCGGCCCGGATCCTGTCGGAGTCGTTGGCGGCGCGGGTCTTTCTGCGGATCGAAAAGATCGACCGGGGGCCCTATGATCTCGGGGTCGAAATTGTCCGGGCGAGGGGCGAGGAAGCGGAGCCCGCGCGGCTGCATCAGGCCGGTCCCCGGCCTCGGGTGCTGTTCCTGTCCAACGAGGTTCTTGACTCTCCCGGGCTTGGCGCCGTGCTCGACCGCCATGCCGGCGGGCCGCTGATCGTCGTGGTGGGAGCGGCGGACGTGCCCGCGCCGCAATCGCCGGTCGCCCCTGTGCAGCGGCGAATAGACTTGCTTGCCATCGAGCAGAACGCCTGGGTCCTGGCCGGGAAGGATCGGCGCTGCGTGGTCGTGGGCACGCGGACGGAGCTGGACTGGGCCATGAAGAACGGCCAGATCTGCGTCTGGGCGCCCTCCAAGGTCGTGCTGGACGCGGTCGAGAGCCCGTCGGCCTCGCCTCGGGATGCGACGGCGCTGGCCGCCTGGTTCGCCCAGTTGATGGCGGCGTCCGAGCTGGTGACCGTCGGGGCAAAGGCTCCGCCCGCCACTGACCTGCCCGTGGACCTGCCTGTCCGCGAGGAGCCCGCATGAATGTGACGCCCCGCCCCTGGCCCGGTGCGCTGAGGCATGCGTCCGGGCAGGTCCTGCCGCTGGCCGGCAGCGCCCATGTCGGCTTTGACCGGGTGCTGACGGGCGGACAGATGGCGGCGGCGGGCGAGCTTGCGCCCGACCTGCGCGACCTGCTCTCAACCGAGCGTCCGCCGGTCTGCGGGCTGACCCTGCGGACACCGCGGATCATGGGCATTCTGAATGTCACGCCCGACAGTTTCTCGGACGGCGGCAAGTATCTTGCCGGCGAGGCCGCGGTCGCGCGGGCAGTGGCCATGGCCGAGGACGCCGACATCCTCGATATCGGCGGCGAGAGCACGCGCCCGGGCGCCGATGAGGTGCCCGAGGCCGAGGAGGTCGCCCGCGTCGCACCCGTCATCGCGGCGATCCGGGCGGCGGGGATGGCGATTCCGATCTCGGTCGACACGCGCAAGGCGGCCGTCGCGGAAGCCGCGCTCGACGCCGGGGCCGACATGATCAACGACGTGACAGCGGGGCGGTTCGACGCCCGGATGCTGCCGCTGGCGGCGCGGCGCGGGGTTCCGATCTGCCTGATGCACTCGGTGGCCGACCCCAAGACGATGCAGGCCCATGCCAGCTATGACGATGTCTCGACACAGGTCTTCGACCACCTGGCGGAGCGTATCGCGGCGGCGCTGGAGGCGGGCATTCCGAAGGCGCATGTGATCGCGGACCCCGGGATCGGCTTCGGCAAGACTCTGCAACACAATTTGACCCTGATCCGCGAGCTTTCCCGCTACCATGCGCTTGGCGTGCCGATCCTGTTCGGCGCGTCCCGCAAGCAGTTCATCGGAACGATCGGGCACTCCGACACCGACGGGCGGCTTGGCGGATCCATCGCGGTGGCGCTTGTCGCGGCGGACCAGGGGGCGCATATCCTGCGCGTCCACGACACATACGAGACCAGACAGGCGTTGCGCCTGCACCTGGCGATACACGAGGGATACGAGGAGACCCCGGATGCGTAGACTCTTCGGCACGGACGGCGTGCGCGGCACCGCCAACGCCTGGCCCATGACCGCCGAGATGGCGCTCAAGATCGGGGCCGCGGCAGGGCGTTTCTTTCGAAACGACGGGTCGAACGGCCACCGGGTGGTGATCGGCAAGGATACGCGCCTGTCGGGCTACATGTTCGAGAATGCGCTGACGGCGGGCCTGACCTCGACCGGCATGAACGTGCTGTTGCTGGGGCCGGTGCCGACGCCCGCGGTGGGGTTGCTCACGACGTCGATGCGGGCGGATGTGGGGATCATGATCTCGGCCTCGCACAATCCTCATGAGGACAACGGGATCAAGTTCTTCGGGCCTGACGGGTTCAAGCTGTCGGACGCGGCCGAAGCCGAGATCGAGGCGCTGGTCAACGGCCCGATCGATCCGGCCCGGGCCCAGAACATCGGCCGCGCGAAGCGGGTCGACGACGGCCGCTTCCGTTATGCAGAGCGGCTGAAGGCGACGTTTTCGTCGGGCATCCGCCTCGACGGGCTGAAGGTGGTGATCGATTGCGCCAACGGGGCCGCCTACAAGGTCGCCCCCGAGGTCCTGTGGGAGCTGGGGGCGACGGTCATTCCCGTGGGCACCGCGCCCAACGGGCTGAACATCAACCATCATTGCGGCTCCACCCATCCGATGACGGCGGCCGAGGCGATCATCGCCCATGACGCCGACGTCGGCATCTGCCTCGATGGCGACGCGGACCGGGTGGTGATCCTCGACGAAAGCGGGCAAGTGGCCGATGGCGACCAGATCATGGCGCTGTTCGCGGCCCGCTGGGCCGAACAGCAGCGCCTGCGGGACGGCACGCTGGTTGCGACGGTGATGTCGAACCTGGGGCTGGAGCGGTTCCTGACCGGCAAGGGGCTGAGCCTGAAGCGCACGCAGGTCGGCGACCGCTATGTGGTCGAGGCGATGCGGGCCGGCGGCTGGAACCTCGGCGGAGAGCAATCGGGGCATATCGTCATGACCGACTACGCCACGACCGGCGATGGCCTGTTGGCGGGCCTGCAGTTTCTCGCGGCCATGATCGAGACCGATCTGCCCGCCTCCGAGCTTGCCCGCAATTTCGAGCGCGTGCCTCAGATGCTGAAGAACGTCCGCTACGGCGTGGACCAGGATCCGCTGTCCGCCGCGGCGGTGAAGGCGGCGATCACGTCGGCCGAGGGGGCGATGGGAGAGCGTGGCCGGCTGCTGATCCGCAAGTCGGGCACCGAACCGCTGGTGCGGGTGATGGCCGAATGCGAGGACGAGGGCCTGCTCTCACAGGTGGTCGACGGGATCGTGGCCGAGATCGAGGCGGCGTTGCAGCCTGCCTGAGGCGGGGTCGCCCTGGCCGTGCCGAAAGGGGGGCCGCCGCCTAGCGTGGCGCGTGACGGAACATGCGCCGCAGGCTGTCGCTCTGGGTGATGGCCAGCCCGATCAGGACCAGCGGCAGGGCGACGTAGAACCGCCCCGGCAGGGTTTCCGAGAGCACAAGCCAGCCGAAGAACATCGTCCATAGCGTGATCTGGTAGGACACCAGCGACATGAACAGCGAGCCCGCGCTGCGGATGATGGCGATCCGCAGCAAGGCGGCCAGTGCCGTCGGGAACAGCCCGAGGAACACGATCGCGCCGCCGGCCAGTGGGCCGTTCCAGCCGGGCAGCCCCTCGACCAGCAGCATGGCCGGGATCAGGCAGGCGGCCCCGACGGCGAGGGTCAGCGCACCCAGCGTGACCGGGTCGATCGCCGGGCAGCGCCGCGTCATGATGGAGCCCGCCGCATAGCACAGCGCCGCGCCGAGGCAGGCGACCTGGCCGAGCGGTTCTGCGCCCTGGCCGATATTGGCCAGACCCGGCCCGATCAGCACCATGGCCCCGACGAAGCCGAGCACGGTGCCCAGGGACTTGCGCAGGCTCATGGGCTCGTCGGAAAAGACATGCGCCAGCGGCAGCACGAAGAGCGGCACGGCGGTGGTGGACAATCCGGCGAAGGCCGAGGGTACATATTGTTGCCCCCAGCTGAACAGGAAGAAGGGCAGCGCCGAGGAAAAGATGCCGATGCCCAGTAGATAGGGCCAGACGGACGCTACGACGGCCGCGGAAGGGAACGGGCGGCGCAGCACGGCCATCAGCACGAGCATCGCCGCGGCGCCCAGCGATACCCGGGCGCAGGCGATCGTGACCGGGCCGTATCCGCCGGCCAGCGCCACCTCGACGACCATGAACGTGCCGCCCCAGATCAGCCCCAGAAAGAGGATCGCCAGCCAGTTCGCGGGTGTCGGTTGGGGCATGATGTCTCACCCTGGGATTGCATGGAACGGGCGGGACCGCCGCAGGTTGTGAAGGCAGAATGTCGAAACATGAGTTTCGAAATAACGTCATTGATGGAGAAAAAACAAATGGTTGACGGATTTCTATTGCCGACTCTGGCCCTTGTGACGATCGGAGCGGCCATTGTCGTTGCCCTCTGGAGCAAGAGCAAGACCCGGAAGATGTCGCACGTGCGCGAGCAGGACAAGTCGAGCCTCGCCACCGATGGCCCCGGCCCCGCGCCGGTGCGGTCACCTGGCAAGGATCGGTCGTGACGCCCTCCGGCCCGGCGGGTCACCGCTTGACCGGAGGGCCATTTCAGGCCCGGCAGATGTCGTCAGGCCGGACGTGAGACCGGGGCGCCGATCCTGTCGGCGCCCCTTTGGGCGGATCAGTTCTTGGTCTGGTCGACCAGCTTGCCGGCCGAGATCCAGGGCATCATGGCGCGGAGCTTTTCGCCGACCTGTTCGATCTGGTGCTCGTCGTTGAGGCGGCGCGTGGCCTTGAACATCGGCTGGCCCACGGTGTTCTCGGTCATGAAGTCGCGCACGAACTTGCCGGTCTGGATGTCGTGCAGAACCGCCTTCATCCGGGCCTTGGTCTCGTCATAGGGCAGGATGCGGGGCCCCGAGACATACTCGCCGTATTCGGCGGTGTTCGAGATCGAGTAGTTCATGTTCGCGATGCCGCCCTCGTAGATCAGGTCCACGATCAGCTTCACCTCGTGCAGGCACTCGAAATAGGCCATCTCGGGCTCGTAGCCGGCCTCGACCAGGGTCTCGAAGCCCATGCGGATGAGCTCCACCAGGCCGCCGCAGAGCACGGCCTGTTCGCCGAAGAGGTCGGTTTCGCATTCCTGGCGGAAGTTGGTCTCGATGATGCCCGAGCGGCCGCCGCCGATGGCGGAACAATAGGACAGGCCGATCTCCATCGCCTTGCCGGAGGCGTCCTGGTCGACGGCCACCAGACAGGGCACGCCGCCGCCCTTGACATATTCGCCGCGCACGGTGTGGCCGGGGCCTTTGGGCGCCATCATGATGACATCGACGCCGGGCTTGGGCTCGATCAGGCCGAAGTGGACGTTGAGGCCGTGGGCGAAGGCGATCGCCGCGCCGTCCTTGAGGTTGTCGTGGACATGGGCCTTGTAGGTCGCGGCCTGCAGCTCGTCGGGCATGGTGAACATGATGAGATCGCACCAGGACGCGGCTTCGGCGATGCCCATGACCGTCAGGCCCTCGGCCTCGGCCTTGGCGCGGGAGGGCGAGCCTTCGCGGAGGGCGACGACGATATTCTTGGCGCCGCTGTCGCGCAGGTTGAGCGCATGGGCATGGCCCTGGGAGCCATATCCGAGAATGGCGACCTTCATGTCCTTGATGAGGTTCACATCGCAATCGCGATCGTAATAGACGCGCATGGGCGGTTCCTTCCTGTATCTGTTCCTGTCGCGCAACCTAACCGCGGTGGCGCGGAATTCGAGCGCTCCGACAGTGAGTTTTTCTGCCAAGATGAAGTTGCTATTCGCCCGAGGCGTGAATATGCCGAATTTCATGCTTGATGACCTCGACAGACGACTTCTGCGCCAGCTGCAGGCCGATCCGACATTGTCGATGGCGGAATTGGCCGACCGGGCCCGCACGACCGCCGCGCGGGCGGCGCGGCGTGTGGAGCGGATGGAGGCGGATGGCGTCATCGTCGGGCAGGAGGCGGTTCTGGACTGGCCGGCGCTGGGCTTCGCGGTGCATGTCTCGCTGCGGATCACGGTGGACAAGGCCGCGCCGCGGGCGCTGGACGAGCTGATGGCGGCGGCCCGAAAGGTGCCGGAGGTGGCGGAGATGCAGACTTTTCTCGGTCGGGTCGATCTGCGGCTGTCGGTCATCGCGCGGGACATGGAGCATTACCAGGAGACCTATCGCGAGCGGATCCTGGCCTTGCCCCATATCGCCGACATCGAGGCCTTGTTGACCATCTCGACCGTCAAGGACGAGGGCGGGTTGCCGATATGACCGGGCTCGATGAGACCGATCTCGCGCTGCTGCGGATCCTGGCCCGGGATTCGGCCCAGAGCGCGGGGGCGCTGGGCCGGCGGGTGGGGCTGTCGCAGCCGGCCGCCTGGCGCCGGATCCGGCGGCTGGAGGAAGCCGGGTTCGTCACGGGGCGGAGTCTGCGGCTCGATCCGGGGGCGCTGGGCCTGGGGGTGACCGTGTTCCTGGGCGTGAAGCTTGCCACCAAGGGGCGGGTCAGCCTGGAGGATTTCGAGCGGGCGGTCTGCGCCATTCCCGAGGTGCGGCGGGTCGAGCACGTGCTGGGGCTCTATGATTACCGCCTGCGTGTCGTGGCGCGGGACTTGGCCGATTTCGAACGCGTCCTACGGCGCCGGATCATGACGCTGCCGGGGATCGGGAACGTCGAGGCGAATGTTCTTTTGACCGAGGAACGGTTTCCGGGCCCGCTCTAGACCGAGCGGGGCAGGCGCGAGCGCAGGGCGTCGTAGGAAAGGCGCGAATAGCGGAAGGTCCGGAACCCGAGCTTGGCCGCCGCATTCACATTGGCGGTCACGTCATCGACGAAGAGGATCTTGTTGGGTTCCAGCCCCAGACCCTCGACGGCGGCGGCATAGGCGCGAGGGTCGGGCTTCGCATGGCCGATGCTGCTGGAGACGAACAGCCGTTCCATATGCGGCATGTCGGGCAGGCGGGATTCGATCCAGGCACCGCGGCGCAGGTCGGCATTGGTCAGGATGGCCTGACGGATTCCGCGCTTGGCCGCATCTGCGGACAGCTCGATCAGGCGGCGGTCGGGGTGAAAATCCCGGGAGAGCCAATACTCGACGACCTGTTCGGGGGTTGCGTCCACGCCCGATTGCGCGATCCAGGCGGCGATGCGGGTTTCGATCTTCTCCTGTCCGGTCAGCAGGGGCTGTATGTCGCCGAAGACCTGGTCCACGAAGGTGGCCAGGGGGGCACCGAAATCCGCCTCGAACTCCTCCGACCAGCGGAAACGTCCCTGCCGTTCATTTGGATTCAGGACTCCGTCAAAGTCCCATAATATTGCTGAAAATCGCACGTCGTCAGTTTTGTTCATGGCCGGACGCTACGCCCCGACGGATGCGCCGTCGAGGGGCTGCGTCGGGCCGGGCGCAGAAAAGCCCGGCAGCGGAAATCCCCGCGGCGCGGAAGGGGCTCGGGAAAGCGGCGGGCGATCCGGGTTTGGCCGCGCCGGCCGGTGTCGGCATGGGCGCCGGCTGCCGGGACGGCGATCCGCGGCGAGGGGCCAGCGGGCTGGAAACGGTCGCCGCAGCTTGAAAAGCGGGTGAAACGACCGCACAACGCGCGGCCGGCCGTCCCGGGCTGCAGGTGGTTGGCCCGGGTCCTTGTCACGAAGGGCATCGCTTGTGCGCCCTCCCGGGCCATGACTGACGAACTGCTGGTTGGCCCGACCTGGTGGAGTGAGGCAAAAAGGTCGCAAATCCCCCCCCGGCTGCGAGGGGCGCGGGCGGAGCCGGTCCGTCGGACGGGCGCTGCTCGACCGGTCGGATGGCGACCGCATGCACCGTCGGCGGTGCCGTCTCCGGTCAGCATGAGTGTTGTTTCTGCCTGCGTCGCTCGATACCACGTAAGGGACAGAAGCCGGGCTGCGCCGGTGTTCCGGGTCCCGCGATCCGGTGCGGTGCAAACAGGGCATTAATGTGGCAATACTGCGTCGCGACCGCCGTTGGCGCATCCATGAGGAGCAAATTGTGATGGACGGAAACCCGGATTTCAAAAGCACGGTCGACCCCGACGGGTTGCAGGAATTTTCGGTCGTGTTCACGGACCGGTCGCTCAACCATATGAGCGCGGTGTTCCAGCAAGTGATGAAGGACATCTCTGCCGGGCTGAAAGAGGTTTATGGCGCATCCTCCGTGGCCGTCGTGCCCGGCGGTGGCACCTTCGGGATGGAGGCCGTCGCGCGGCAGTTCGGGGCCGGAGCGCGTGTCTTCGTCGTGCGCAACGGCTGGTTCTCCTACCGGTGGACGCAGATATTCGAGGCCGGTGGCTTTGCCGCCGATGTGCAGGTGGCCAAGGCACGGGCCGCGGGGAACGGAACGGCGGAGCCCTACGCCCCGCCGCCGATCGAAGAGGTGACGGCCGCGATCCGGGCGGCCTCTCCCGACGTGGTTTTCGCCCCGCATGTGGAAACGTCGGCGGGGATCATCCTGCCCGACGACTATGTCGCGGCGCTGGCGGCCGCCGCGCATGAGGTCGGGGCGCTCATGGTGCTCGACTGCATCGCCAGCGGCTGCGTCTGGGTCGACATGGCCGCCTCCGGCGTCGACGTGCTGATCTCGGCCCCGCAGAAGGGTTGGTCCTCGACCCCCGCCGCGGGTCTGGTGATGATGTCCGAGACGGCGCGGGCGCGGCTTGACGCGACCACGTCGGATTCCTTTGCCATGGACCTCAAGAAATGGACCTCGATCACGGAGGCCTACGAGGCGGGCGGGCATGCCTACCACGCCACGATGCCGACCGATTCCCTGCGGGCCTTCCGCGACACCATGCTTGAGAGCCGCGAGATCGGCTTTGACGTGCTGCGCGAGGCGCAGTGGCGTCTGGGCGACGGCGTGCGGGCGCATCTTGCCGGGCTTGGTGTCCGGTCGGTTGCGGCCGACGGCTTCGGTGCGCCGGGGGTTGTGGTCAGCTATACCGCGGATCCGGCCGTGAAATCGGGCGCCAAATTCGTCGCCGAGGGTTTTCAGGTCGCGGCGGGTGTGCCGTTGCAGGTCGGCGAGCCCGAGGGCTTTTCCACGTTCCGGATCGGCCTTTTCGGGCTCGACAAGCTGGTCGATGTGCCGGGGACCCTGGCGCGGCTGACGCCGGCGCTCGACAAGGTGCTTGGCTGACGGACCACTGGGCTAGCGGGCGCCGAGCCCGAGCCGCATCAGCCCCCGCCGGACCGGGGCCATGCCATGCAGCGCCTCGATCCCTGCCGCGCGCAGATCGCGCAGGGCGGGGGCCGAGGCCATCGAGGCGCGGTTGAGCGCGTCGATCCCCTGCACCCGCAGCAGGACGTCCGGGTGCCGGCGGCGATGGTAGCGGTCCAGCATGGCCCGGGTCCCGAGCGCCTCGGGGGCGGCGCGGACAAGACCCAGCAGACAGGCGAGATCGGCCAGGCTGGTGTTCAGCCCCTGCGCCCCGATCGGGGGCATGACATGCGCGGCCTCGGCCATCAGCGCGGTGCGCTCTGCGGACATGCGCCCGGCGACGCGGCTGATGATCGGCCAGGTCGTGCGCCGTGTCACCAGGCTGAGCGGGCCATAGAGACCGGCGGACCGCTCGGTCGCCTCGGCCTCGAAGGCGGCGTCGGGCAGGGCGATGAGGCGCTGGACCTCCGCGCCCGGGGCCATCCAGACCAGGGCAGAGCAGGGCCGCCCTTCGTGGTCGGGCAGCGGGACCAGGGTGAAGGGGCCGCCGGTGCGGTGGATCTCGGTCGAGATATTGTCGTGCGGGGCGTTGTGGGTCATCGCGCAGGTGACGGCCTTCTGGCCATAGCGATAGGTCCGCGCGTCGATCCCCGCGGCCTCGCGCACGGGGCTGTCGCGGCCATCGGCGCCGATGACCAGCCGGGTGCGCAGGCGGCTGCCGTCGCTCAGCACGACGCGGGCCTCGCTCTCACGCGTGAGCATCGAGCGAAACCCGGTGCCGGGGCGAAAGTCCACGGTCCCGAGTTCGTCGATATGGCACAGGATCTCCCGGCGCAGCAGCCAGTTCGGCAGGTTCCAGCCAAAGGGCTCGGGGCCGATGTCGGCGCTGTCGAAATCCCGGGTGACGCGGGCCTCGGGCTCGGCGCCGCCCGCATCCACGATGCGCATGATGCGCAGGGGCGTGGCATGGGGCGCGAGGTGGGGCCAGATGCCCGCCTCTTCCAGCAGCGTTCGGGCGGGCTGCAGAAAGGCGGTCGTGCGCAGGTCGGCCCCCTCGGCCAGGGCCTCGGTGACGGGCGGGGCCGGGTCCGCGCAGACCACGCGGAAGCCCGCGGCGCCGAAGGCCGCTGCCGCCGTGAGGCCGGCCACGCCGCCGCCCGAGATGAAGATATCGCAATCCATGTCCATGCCCGGGAACCTAGGTCCGCCGGGGGCAATGGGAAAGCCCGCTCAGCCCAGCTGCGACAGAAAGGCCGTGAGGTTGTCGGTGTGGTGATGGATATGATCGGCTGGCAACGGCGCCGGTCCGACATGCACGGTGCGCATCCCCATGGCGTGGGGCACTGCGAGATTGCGGGTGTCGTCCTCGAACATCGCGCCGCTTTCGGGCGCGAGCCCGTCGAGCGCGAAGACCGCCTCGAACGCGGCCTGTTCGGGTTTCGGGCGATAGCCCGCATGCTCGATCCCGTAGACCGCGTCGAATATGCCGGTCAGCCCGCGGGCCTCCAGAACCCGGCCGGCATAGTGCCCGTCGCCGTTGGTATAGACGATCCGGCGGCCGGGCAGGGCGCGAATGGCCGCCGCCAGGTCCGGGTCGGGCGCCAGGGCGGAGAAGTCGATGTCGTGCACCTCGGCCAGGAACGGCGCGGGGTCCAGGTCGTGTTCGGCCATCAGCCCCGACAGGGTGGTGCCGTACTTGCTCCAGTAGTCGCCGCGCAACCGGTTGGCCTCGACATCGTTGACCTTCAGCTCGCGGGTGATGAAAGCGATCATCTTGTCCACGATCTGGTCGAACAGACGCACGTCGGGATTGTACAGCGTGTTGTCGAGGTCGAAGACCCAGACGCGCACATGGGAAAAGGATGCAGCTACCATGGGCCGCTTTTGCCCCGGCAGACGGCCGGCTGCAACGGCTTAGGGTTGCCCAAGGGGCGCCGCGGCGGATACGGTTGCCGCACCGACGGAGGTCTGACGCCATGGCAGAGCCCAGAGCACCGCAGAAGGACGCCTACGGGCTGATCCTCGACGCGATAGATACCGGCATCTACAGGCCCGGCGACCGGCTTGTCGAAAGCGAGCTGGCCGAGCGGTTCGGCGTGTCCCGCACCCCGATCCGGGAGGCGTTGCAGCGGCTGGAGACACAATCCCTGCTGACCCGTGACGGGCGCTCGCTCATCGTGGCGTCGCTGACCCATTCGCAGTTGGCCGAGCTTTACGTGGTGCGGGGCGAGCTGGAGGGTCTGGCCGCGCGCCTGGCCGCGCGCCATGCGGCCCCCGAAGAAGTGCGGGTGCTGCGCGACATGCTGGAGGCCGATCAGGCGCTGGTCGACGACCCCGAGGCGATGTCACGGGCCAACCGGCGGTTTCACAAGCAGATCCATCTGGCCAGTCACAACCGCTTTCTGGTGCAGCAGCTGGACCTCGTGCACCGGTCCATGGCGCTTCTGGCCTCGACCTCGATCGCGGCGGACGGGCGGTCGGAAGATACCCTGCGCGAGCACGATGAGATCGTGAAGGCGATCGAGGCCGGCGACGGCGACGCCGCCGACGAGGCGCTGCGGACGCATATCTCGATGGCGTTCGTGACGAGGCTCAAGCTCGACGCCGCGGCGGTGGAGGCGGCCGAGTAGCCTCGGCCTGGGTCCCGGCGGCCTCGGGCAACTGAAAGATGCCGTGGGCGGTCTTGTCCCAGTAGAACGGCTTCACGAACAGCTCCCACAGGCCCTTGTACATCGCCGCGGTGGCCAGCGGAAAATAGAGCATCAAGGTCGGCGCCCAGAGCGCGAGCCAGGGTTTGCCCGCCCGGCGCACGGCCAGAGAGGTGATGACCAGGCTGACGGCCTCCGCGGCCAGAAACAGCAGCGTGAGGCCGAGGATCATCCGGTGCGGCACCCCGTCGATGAACGGCACGCCGACGCCGGACAGGATCCACCAGCAGGCCCAGAGCAGCGGCGCCAGCAGGAATTGGACGACGGTGCCCAGAAACAGGGCTTGGACCCCGAGAAAGCGCCAGGGCCCCAGGTCGCGCCAGAGCTCCGCCGGCCGGCGCATGTGCACCGCATAGGTCATCGCATAGCCCTTGAGCCAGCGCGAGCGTTGCCGGACCCAGGGCAGCAGGCGACCGTTCGCCTCCTCTTCGGTGACGGTCTCCAGCACGTCGGTGTGGTATCCGTGGCGGGCCAGGCGGAGGCCCAGATCCGCGTCCTCCGTCACGTTATGCGCGTCCCAGGCGCCGATCCGCTCCAACGCCTCGCGGCGGAAGAAAAGCGTGGTGCCGCCCAGGGGCACGACGAGGCCCAGACGCTCCAGCCCCGGCAGCACCAGGCGGAACCAGGTGGCGTATTCCAGCGTGAAGCAGCGGGTGAACCAGTTGGTGCGGGGGTTGTAATAGTCGAGCATCCCCTGGATGCAGGCAACCTGCGGGCCGCGCTGGGCAAACCGCGCCACGACGGCGTTGATCTGGTCGGGCGCGGGCGCGTCCTCGGCGTCGTAGACCCCGACGATCGAGCCGCGCACGAAATCCAGCGCGTAGTTCAGGGCGCGGGGCTTGGTCTTGAGCGTCCCGTGGGGGACGGTGATCGTCCGGACCCAGGGCGGCAGAATCGTGTCGCGCACCGCCTCGCGGGTCAGCCGGTCGTCGACCTCTAGCACCAGGCAGATGTCCAGAAGCTCTTGCGGGTAATCCAGCCGCATCAGGCGTGACAGCAGATGGGCCGCGATCTCCCGCTCGCGGAACAGCGGGACAAGCAGCGACACGACCGGCCGGCTGGCCGGGATGACCGGCGATGCGGTGCTGGCCGGGGGACTGCGCAGGGCTGCGATCGCGGCGGCGACCTTGAGGGCGGTGGACAGGACCAGAAACAGGGTGGCGACCAGGAGCAGGCCGAACAGGCTGGCCGCCGGCGCCCAGATGGCCAGGGCCAGCAGCGGGATCGACAGCAGCATCAGGCGCAGGCCATTCCGGGGCCCGTTCCATGTGCGGCTGCTCTCGGCCGCGGTCACCCGCATTTCCGCGCGGATCGCCAAGGCGGTGTCAGACGACATCTGGACCGCCCTGTGTAGCCTGTCCTCACGGGCGACGGCCATGCGCACCGGGCCGAACAGCGCGGTCAGGTGCGCCATATGCCGGGCGAATTCCTCGGGGCGGGAGCTGAGCACGAGGGTGCAACCGCCCACCCTGCGCCAAGGCAGCAAGCCCTCGCGAAGGCAGGTATCCGGGCCCAGGGCGGCCACCATCCTGACATCGGCGGGCTCGACCACCGGGTCGACCACGCAGGTCCGGTAGTGCCGGGCCTCGACCGTGGCGATGACGCCCCGGTCGACGGCCGAAAGGTTGCCAAGCGCGTCGGCCAGGCGGACGCCGCGGCGCTCGATGCGGCCCCGGACCCGGTCCAGTTCGGCCTGCGAGAGGATGCCATCGGCCACCAGCCAGGTCCCGATATCCGCGGTCGAAGACCGCCCACCGAACGGCAGACGATCGAGATTGCGGCCGGCAAGACTCAGCGACATCGACCTCCCCTTCCATGCAGTCGGGGATATCTTGGCCCGCTAACCTTAACAGAGGGTTAAATCGGCTGCTCCGCGGTGACGTCGCGGCCGGCCATCGCGGCGGCAAAGCGGTCGAACAGATAGGCGCTGTCCTGCGGGCCGGGGCTCGCCTCGGGGTGATACTGGACCGAGAACACCGGGCGGTCGGTCATCCGGATGCCGCAGTTCGACCCGTCGAACAGGCTGATGTGGGTCTGCATGACGCCCTCGGGCAGGGTCTGGCTGTCCACGGTGAAGCCGTGGTTCATCGAGGTGATCTCGACCTTGCCGGTCTCCAGGTCCTTGACCGGATGATTGGCGCCGTGGTGGCCGTGGTTCATCTTGATCGTATGGGCGCCGAGCGCCCGCGCCAGCATCTGGTGCCCCAGGCAGATGCCGAAGATCGGCAGGGCGGTCTCGTTCAGGATCTCGCGGATCATCGGCACGGCATAGATGCCGGTTGCGGCCGGATCGCCGGGCCCGTTCGACAGGAACAGCCCGTCGGGCGACTGGGCCAGAACGTCGGCGGCGGTGGCGCTCGCCGGCAGCACGGTGACATCGCAGCCGGTGCTGGCCAGGCACCGCAGGATGTTCCGTTTCGCGCCGTAGTCCACGGCGACGACCTTGTGCCGGGGGGCGGTCAGGCGGCCGAAGCCCTCGGGCCAGGACCACCGCGTCTCGTCCCAGCGATAGGATTGGGCGCAGGTCACCTCGCGGGCGAGGTCCACGCCCACCAGCCCCTTGAACGCCCGGGCGGCCTGCACCAGGGCACTGATGTCGAAATTGCCCTCGGGGTCATGGGCCAGCGCCACGTGGGGCGCCCCCTGCTGGCGGATCGCCCGTGTCAGGCGCCGCGTGTCCAGCCCGCCGATCCCGATCCGCCCGCGCCGCTCCAGCCAGGGCGAGAGCGCCTCGGCCGCGCGCCAGTTCGAGGGCTCGGTCGGGTCCCACTTGACGACCATGCCGGCCGCGACCGGGTCCGCGGTCTCGTCATCCTCGGGGTTCACGCCGACATTGCCCACGTGGGGAAACGTGAAGGTCACGACCTGCCCCGCATAGGACGGGTCGGTCATGATCTCCTGATAGCCGGTCATGGCCGTGTTGAAGCAGAGCTCTGCCGTGGTCTGGCCCGGCGCACCGAAGCCGCGGCCGTAGAACAGCGTCCCGTCCGCGAGGGCAAGGCAGGCAGTGGGCCGCTGGGGGATGTCGGGCATTCTCGGCTCCTCGGATGGCCGCCGGCGGGGCGGGCAGGGGGGCAACAAATCTTGGCTGATCTACGGGGCAGCGGGGGCAGGGTCAAGCGGGCTGACGTGGCGGCGGTCATGGTTGTCTATGCCGGCGGGCGGAATTATGATGTGAGACCGGAGACAGCGCGGACGGGCGCACAGAAGCCAAAGGAATACCAGCGGATGGGACTGCGCAGCAGGGTCAATTCGGCCCTCAAGGATGCAATGAAATCGCGCGAGGCCGAGCGCCTCTCGACCTTGCGGCTGATCAATGCGGCGATCAAGGACCGCGACATCGCCGCCCGGACCGGGGAAGAAGGCGGCGCCGAGGGTGTGAGCGATGACGAGGTGCTGGGCATTCTCGGCAAGATGGTCAAGCAGCGCCAGGAAAGTGCCCGCGCCTACGAGGAGGGCGGACGGCTCGACCTCGCCGAACGGGAGCTGGCCGAAATCGTCGTGATCGGCGAATTCCTGCCCCGCCAGCTTGACGAGGCGGAGACCGAGGCCGCGCTCGACCGGGCCATCGCGGACACCGGCGCCTCGTCGATCCGCGACATGGGCAAGGTCATGGCCGAGCTGAAGGCGCGGCACACCGGGCAGCTCGACTTCGGCAAGGTTGGCCCCATGGTCAAGAACAAGCTGACCGGCTGATCCCTCAGCCGGTCCGCCTGCCCAGTGCGAATTCGCTCTCGATCCCGGCGACCGCGGCGGGGTCCGCGACCTTGTAACGCTGGACGAAACGCGTCTTGAACGACACCCGCCCGCGCCGGGCGCCGAAGTTCTCGCCGTGGTTCAGCTCATAGAGGACCGAGGGCCGGGACAGGACCGTGAGCCTGCGCCCGGCGAGTGCCGCCAGATAGGGAAACATCCGGTGTTCGTGCCGGGTTGCCGCGGCGATGAACTCGGCATCCATCCGGTCGCGCGTGGTGTCGAAGGCGAAGGCAGCGCAACTGCCGCAGAGCTTCCAGAACGGCTTGCGCAAGGGCTGGGCGAGGCTGCGCGGCCCGGCCAGCGCGATGTCGCCGGTGCCCACGTCCCGGACATAGCCGGTCCGCACCAGATAGCCGCCGGGCGCCCCGCCCCGCCGCATCTCGGCCACGGCGCCTGGATGCAGCAGGTCATCGGCGTCGAACGGCATGGCATAGCCCGCGTCCCCGCCGAATTCCGGAAGATGGGTCGCGAGATGGGCAAGCTTGTCCCACTTGTCGTTGCCATCCACCGGAGAGGTGAAGGGCAGGAAGGTGATGCGGTGATCCTCGGGCAGGCCGGGATCCTCTTGCGAGCAGACGATGGCGCGCCATTGCGGGTCGGTCTGGGCGCGAAAGCTGGCGAGCGTGCCCAGCAGCCGGGCCGTCACCGCGGCGTGGTCCGTCACGTGCTGCCGGCCGACGAGCGGAATGAGGAACACCACCGTGGGATCTTGCGGCGGCGCGGCGGGCCGGGTGCGGCGCAGGGCCAGCGCCGCGCGTTCCGACGCTGACAGACCGGCGGGCAAGGGCAGGCCGAGGGCCGCCCGCAGCAGGTTTGTCGCGCGGCGCAGTTTCGGCGTGGCCCTGCGCTGGCTCATGGGCGCGACGTCAGGGCGCGAAGCCGGTCCGACAGGTCGGCATGCAGCGCCTTGCGTTCCTCGGCGACCAGGAAGGCGCCAAGCTCCACCTCGCGCCCGTTGCCCTTCAGCGTCAGATACTCCTCGACCGGGCCGCCTTTGGGGTGCAGCCGGATGTCGACCCAATAGGGGTTGGCCTCCCAATCCTGGCGGGGGCTGCGGGGGTTATGGCGGGTCAGGGCCACGCGGTCGGGCCAGAGGCGCAGTTCCTCAAGCACCGAGCCGTCGCTGTAGCTGCGCTCGATCGCCCACCAGACCCCGAAAATCGCGATGGCCAGGAACGGCAACAGCCCCCACAGCACCGGCGAGCCCACGACCGCCAAGAGCGGCATCGCGATGAGGCCCAGCGTGATCCCCAGAAAGACCGCCATCCCTTTCCGCGGCAGCGAGCGGTAGGGCCAGAGGTGCAATTCGGCGCTTGGGGCGTCGTCCCCGGGGGGAGGTGTCATCCATTCATACGGCATGTCGAAAGGTTAGCGCAGCCGGGCGCGGGGTAAACCGATTCCCGGTGTCGCAGGCCTCAGAGACGGGCCAGAAGCTCTGCCTTCTTTGCGGCGAACTCCTCGGGCTCCAGAATGCCGCGATCCCGCAGGTCGGCCAGCTTTTCGAGACGGGCAAAGATCTGCTCGTCCGACATCGGTGCGGTCTCGGTGGCGTTCTGCGGCGGGGGCGGCTCTTGTGGCGCGGCCGCCGGCGGGGAGGTCGGATTGGCCCCGGCGGGCTCGGCCGGCTCGGGCGCGGCGTTGCCGGACATGTCCACGCGCGGCAGGTCCGCGACCTGAAATGTCCCGTATTGGCTGCTGAAGGTCAGGCTTTGCGTGCCGCCCTGGGCCTGGCCGAAGCCGCCGATCCGGTGGTCGCCGGTGTCATGGACCGTGGTCTTGCCGCCGACCGAAATCGCGAGCCGTCGCGTGGAGGGAAAGAAGGCATAGCGCATGTCGTTCTGCGCACCCTGGCTCGCGGGCTGACCGAGCTCGGCCGGCCAGTCGTGCGACGGGTCGGGGGCAAAGAAGCTCGACCCGCCGGTCGGTCCCGCCGCGCCGTCACCCTGGTATTGGGATTGCGACGCGGGCGCCGGGGCAAAGATCGCGTCGCCCCCGAGCGATTGCGCCAGATCGGCGCACAGGGCATCGACCCGGGCCTTGAGCCCGTTGTTGAACATGTCCCCGACCATGGTCATTCCGCCCCTGGACCATTGGCCCATACCGCCAAGCTCGGGGATGTTGAACTGGGCCTGAGTGCCGCCGCCGTTGATCAGGGCGGTGAGCATCCGGACCACGGTCTCTTCGGAAAGCCCGTGGCGGCTTGCGGTATCTGCGACGAGGCGTTGGCCCGCATCGGTAAGGGGGCGCATATCGGAGTCCTTGGATTGAGGTGCGCAGCCGTTAGCACAGGGGCACGGCGTTTCACAGAGGCGGATTCGCGGGGCGGTCGCGGCCCGAGAGATTGCGCCGACCCCGCGCGAGCCGATCGGGTCCTGCGGGCGGGGCACCCCGGGGCGCAGGGCACCGTTGCCTGCCGGCGGTGAAAAGCACGGAATATTTGCGCAAAATGTCGACATATCTTCGGAAGAGGCCGTCGTGTTGACGTGCGCGGCCTGGTCAACATCATTGACAGCGTGATTTTCCGAGGCGTAGCATGATCTAGACCGATCGGTCTAATTTTCGCAATCCACAGGGAGGTGGGGCCATGCGCGTCGCCAGAGAAGCAGTCGACATCAAGATGCAGATTCCCGGAGCGGTCGTTCGTCAGAAAAAGGATTTCGGGGATGCGACCGGGCTCGGCAAGATTAGCGGCGAGTACTTCAGCCTGTCCGCGGGCGTCGACACCGCGCCGTTGTTCCAAGGGCTGGAGGGCAACTTGTGCCAATCCCCCCATTGGGGCTACGTTCTCGAGGGGCGTCTAACGACGACCGACGCGGAGGGCCGCGAGGAAACGGTTACGGCAAGGGACCTGTTCTATTGGCCGCCGGGCCACAACGTGAGGGTGGAGGCGGATGCCGAAATCATCATGTTCAGCCCGCAGCACGAGCATGGACAGGTCATCGATCATATGATCGAGATGACCAAGGGCTGACGCGCCGCGCCCGGCCCGGCCAGCGACCGACCGCGAAAGGCAAGATGACAGACAATGCTCCGGCCATTCACGCGACCAAGCAACGGTTGATCGACGCCGGGCTGCGGCTGCTTCTCAGGCATGGCTACAACGACCTCGGGGTGCAGGCCATCCTGGCGGAGACCCGGCTGCCCAAGGGATCGTTCTACCATCACTTCCGGGACAAGGAGGATTTCGCGCTTCAGGTCGTGGACGGCTACATGGCGCAGGTCCATGCCGGGCTCGACCATTGCCTGTCCGACCGGGCACGGCCGCCGCTGTCGCGGGTGCGCGACTTCTTCGAGATGACGCAGGCGGCCTATCGGGAAGAGGGCTATCTGGGCTGCCTGATCGGTGGGCTGGGGCAGGAATTATCTGGGGTCAGCGAGGTGTTCCGCACCCGGATCGACGGTTGCCTGGGCTACATCTCCGAGCGGATGGCGGCCTGCCTCGAAGAGGCCCGGCAGAGCGGCGACATCCCCCCCGACAGCGACGTGCGCGAGGTGGCGGACCGGCTGGTGGATTGCTGGGAAGGCGCGGCCCTGCGCAGCCGGTTGCAACGGCACCCGCAGGCCCTGGGCGCGATGCTCGACTTCTTCTTCATGGCGGTGACGCGGGACCGGGCGAGCGCCGGGCCGGGCTGAGCGGCCCGGCCTTCGGGGCCCCATCCGGCCTCCCAAGCAAAAGGGGCCCCGGATCTCTCCGGGGCCCCTTTCGGTCTGCGGTGACCCGTCTGGCCTGGGCCAGCGGTCGCGGGCGCAGGTCAGTGCTCGCGGGTCAGTGCTCGCGGGTCAGTGGGCGTGACCCTTGTCCCAGTCACTCTGCTTCGGCAGCGTCTCGAACGTGTGCTCGGGCGGCGGCGAGGGCAGGGTCCATTCCAGCGTGTCCGCCCACTCGTTCCAGGGGTTCGCCTCGGTGGCGTTCTTCGGCGCCAGCAGCGTCTTGAACAGCATCACGATGAAGAACAGGAACGAGGCGAAGGCGAGAAACGCGCCGATGGAGCTGACCATGTTCCAGGTCGCGAAGGCCTCCGGATAGTCGATGTAGCGGCGGGGCATGCCCTGACGGCCCAGGAAGTGCTGGGGGAAGAAGGTCAGGTTGGCGCCGATGAACATCGTCCAGAAGTGCAGGTGACCGGCCCATTCCGGGATCATCCGGCCCGACATCTTGGGCAGGTAGAAGTAGATCCCGGCGAAGATGCCGAAGACGGCACCGAGGCTCATCACGTAGTGGAAGTGCGCCACGACATAGTAGGTGTCATGATAGGCGCGGTCGATGCCGGCCTGGCTCAGGACGATCCCGGTGACGCCGCCGACGGTGAACAGGAACAGGAAGCCGAAGGCCCACATCATGGGTGTCTTGAACTCAACCGAGCCGCCCCACATGGTCGCGATCCACGAGAAGATCTTCACCCCCGTCGGCACCGCGATGACCATGGTGGCCAGCATGAAGTAGCTCTGCTGGGTCAGGGACATGCCGACCGTGTACATGTGGTGCGCCCAGACGACGAAGCCCAGGGCGCCGATGGCGACCATGGCGTAGACCATGGGCAGGTAGCCGAAGATCGGCTTCTTCGAGAAGGTCGCGATGACGTGGCTGATGATCCCGAAGGCCGGCACGATGATGATGTAGACCTCGGGGTGACCGAAGAACCACAGGATGTGTTGGTAGAGGATCGGGTCCCCGCCGCCCGCAGGCTGGAAGAAGGTGGTGCCGAAGTTCCGGTCGGTCAGCAGCATGGTGATGGCGCCGGCCAGCACGGGCAGGGCCAGAAGGATCAGCCAGGCGGTCACGAAGATCGACCAGGCGAAGAGCGGCACCTTGTGCAGCGTCATGCCCGGGGCGCGCATGTTGAGGAAGGTCGTGATCATGTTGATCGCGCCGAGGATCGACGAGGCGCCCGAGACGTGCACGGCGAAGATCGCGAGATCCATCGACATCCCCGCCTCGGAGGTCGAGAGCGGCGGATAGAGCACCCAGCCCACGCCCGAGCCCAGCTGCCCGTTGCCGCCGGGCGACAGCATGGACGCGACGCCGAGGCCCACGCCCGCGACATACATCCAGAAGCTGAGGTTGTTCATCCGCGGGAACGCCATGTCCGGCGCACCGATCTGCAACGGCATGAAATAGTTGCCGAAACCGCCGAAGAGCGCGGGGATCACGACGAAGAACATCATCAGCACGCCGTGGTAGGTGATGAGCACGTTCCACAGGTGACCGTTCGGGGTGCATTCCGACGGGGCGGCGGGCAGGAAGCGCGCCCCTTCAAGGCACATGTACTGCACCCCGGGGTTCATCAGTTCCATCCGCATGTAGACCGTGAAGGCCACGGCGATGAAGCCGACGAAACCGGACACAAAGAGATACAGGATCCCGATGTCCTTGTGGTTCGTGGACATGAACCAGCGGGTGAAAAAGCCGCGGTTGTCTTCGTGTTCATGGCCGTGGATGGCTGCGTCTGCCATGTGGCTCTCCCCAAGATTCTGTGACGCCATGGCCCTTGCGCACGAGTCGCCAGGCCATGGCCATTGACGGTGTTCTAAAGGCAGCGCGGTGAGGGGGCAATAACGCTTGGGGAAAATGGGTTGGGGCAGTTTGGCGCAGGCGGCCCCGGCGCATGCTCTCGCACGCGCTGGGCAGGGCCGCCGCCTCGCTCCCTGAGGCGTCTTACCAACGGCAAAGCCCGCCCACCTTGATCCTTGTCAAATCGGCGCGGGTTTTCAGGCGCCCCGCACCGGGTCGGGGGTGGGCGCGGGCATGTGCAGCGGGAAAGTCCGCTTGAGGGCCACGTCCACATCCGTGAGCGTGACCGGCAGGCCGAGATCGACCAGGGAGGTGACCCCGTGCTCGGAGATGCCGCAAGGCACGATCCCGGAGAAATGCTCCAGGTCGGGGTCAACGTTGATCGACAGGCCGTGGAACGAGACCCATTTGCGCAGCCGGATCCCCAGCGCCGCGATCTTGTCCTCGGGGGCCAGGCCCGCCGCGGTGAGCGGCTTGTCGTGGCGCACGACCCAGACGCCGACACGGCCGTCCCGGCGTTCTCCCCTGACGTTGAACTCGGCCAGGGTCGCGATGATCCAGGATTCGAGGTTGCGGACGAAGCCGCGCACATCGCGGCCCCGCGCAGCCACGTCGAGCATCACATAGGCCACCCGCTGGCCCGGCCCGTGATAGGTATATTGCCCGCCGCGCTTGGTCGGGTGGACGGGAAACCTCTCCGGATCGGTCAGGTCGCGCGGATCGGCCGAGGTCCCGGCGGTATAGAGCGGCGGATGCTCCAGCAGCCAGATCGCCTCGTCCTCGGTTCCGGCGCGGATCGCCTCGGCGCGGGCCTCCATGCGGGCGGTGGCCTCGTCATAGGGCACCGGCGCGGACGAGGTGATCCACTCAACCATGGGCGTCGTCGAAATGGGGTGAGCGGTCCGTCATGACTCTGTCCTTTTGCACCACCGGCAGGATAGTCCTCCCCCGCCCTGAGAGACAAGCGGGCCGGGGTTTGCAGCCCCTGATCCGAGGCACGAAAGAATCCTGAAATTTTGCCCTTCACATTCCCTCGGCGAGAAGCTAGAGACCCCGCCACCAAGCCTAGACAGTGCGGTCGTGGCGGAATTGGTAGACGCGCAGCGTTGAGGTCGCTGTGGGGTAACACCCGTGGAAGTTCGAGTCTTCTCGACCGCACCATTCTCTAGGAATAAAGCATTGATTTACTTTGCTTGATTCCAAAGAGACGCCAGCGTGTCCCCCGAATATCCACCTTTGCGCTCTGACAGGCGGGCTATTCGCCTGGCGCTGCGGCCAGCTTGCGGACCTCGCGGCCAGGGGCATTTGCCGGCTTTCGCACCTCTACGGCCTCGCCACTTCCGCCGCCGTCTGTCCAGCCCGGAGTCGCTGGCCCCGGTCGTGCGCCACCGCCTGCAGCGTGCATCCGGCAGACTGTCCGCCCACCGACGGCGGGTGAGCGGCAGGGCTGGCCCGTCCGTTTCGATTTCGCGGTGCATCGGGGCGCGACGTTCGCACGGTGCATCGGGGCGCGACGTTCGCACGGTGCATGGGGTCGGCGTCAGGTTTCATCGCCGCCCCGCCCCCGGCTTTTCGATGGTCCCGACAATCGCCCGCCCGCCGTCCTCGACCGTGACACGTTACACGCGCATCACCTGTCGCCCCTTCGAGCGATACCGTTTGAGCGTATCCATCTGCGCCGCGAAGGTGCGAGCGGTCTTGTTCAGCGCCTTTTCGGCGCAGTCCTTTTGCGGGATGGATTCGACGTGGTTCAGGTGCCGCGCGAGCATCATCACCGCTTGATGGATCGCCGCCATCTGGGCCAGTAGCAGCATCTCGGGAACCCGGTCCACGAGGCCGGGCGGGTTCATTCAGTTTTCGCGCAATTCATTGAGCCGCGCCGCCAACGTGGCAATCGCCTGCGCACGCGGGTCGTCGGCATGGTCCGAGGAGGGAATGTCCGGGGTCAGTCCCTCGCGGAAGGGGAAGGTTTCGAAGGTGGTGGACGGGGTGTAGCGAGGGTCGTTGCCCACGCCGAGAAACGTGTCCATGCGCAGCGTCCAGAGTTCGTGGAACCGCGAATGCAATATGCCGACGGTCGTGTCGTCGTCGCGGGCGATGGCATACATTGAACCCGTGGGCGCGACTTGTATGCTCAGGAAAACGACAAAACGGTTCTTGGCACCTTCGGGCTTCGCTATGAAGCGGGTCAGTCCTTGGAGCGCGGCGCGCATCCCCGGTCCAGGGTCAGGACCCATCGATCTTGTCATGTTGGCGTGATTCACGCTTCGAAAACCGAGCAGTGAACATGTCTGATCTTTTCTGGCTGACGGATGCGCAGATGGCGCAGATTGAGCCCTTCTCTCCGACGTCACACGGTAGACCAAGGGGCAATGGCCGGCGGGTCTCGAGTGGGATTGTCTTCATAGATCGCAATGGTTTACGCCGGCGTGATGCACCCGCCGCCCATGGCCCGCACAAGACGCCCTGCAATCGCCGAAAGCGGTGGAGGTGAGGGGCAAGCGCCACTGGATCGAGTGCAGCCCCGAACAGGGCGTCTTTTGTCCGGATGATGGCGGGTCTGGTTGCCGAGCGTGGCGAGGCGAAGACGGTGATGATCGACGCGACTTGCCTCAAGGCGCACCGAACAGCGACCAGCCTGGGCGAGAAAAAGGGGGGCGTGGCCGCCTGATCGGCCGGACCAGGGGCGGCATGAACACCAAGCTGCACGCCATCTGCGACCGCCAACGCCGGCCTCTGAACCTGTTTGCCACCGCCGGACAGGTCAGCGACGACATCGGCGCACGGGCAATGTTGAGCAGCCTGCCGGAGGTCGATTGGCTGCGCGGGGACCGCGGCCATGACGCCGACTGGTTCGGGGAAGCGCTGAAAGGCAGAGGGATACGCGCCTGCATCCCGGGCCGGAAAAAGCGCAGGAAACGCGTTCAGTACGAAAAGCGTCGATACGGACGGCGCAACCGGATCGAGATCATGTTCGGCAGGCTCAAGGACTGGCGACGCGTGGCAACCCGATCCGACCGATGTCCGAAGGTCTTCCTATCTGCCATCGCCCTGGCCGCAACTGTCATCGACTGGCTATGAGTCCTCGCCCTGAGTGACTCCCTTGGTGGCGGTTCGATCAACGGGCCCGGTCTCCTTCCGCATCACAGCGTAGTCTGCCGACATCCCCGCGATTGCCGACTCCACTGGCAGCAATGCCAATTCCTCAACCGCCCTCGCCTTAGACTCCCGTCCGTATTCCACGACCGGTGGACATGCCGCTACGCCCTTCGCCTCAAAAACGCGCCGTTGCGCAGCCGGTCAACCAGCGCGTTGCGATCAGGAGGACGGCCAGCCGCTGCCTCCAGCATCCCGCGTTGGATCTTGTCGGCCTTCGCCGCAATGTCCAGACGTTCAGCGATCCGACAGGCGCGTTCGCCCGAGCGGCGGGCAGACAGAAGAAACAGGGCGATGGCGATGGCAATCGTGCCGTAGCGCAATGCGGCCCTCGCCCATGGGAAGGCTACGATCCCGCCGAGACTGGTGGCGATCATCGCTGCCCCCGCTGCCAATCATCGAGGCGGGCGTAGATCGTGACCGCAATGCCAACGGGCGCCACGGCGATGAAGACCCAGCGAAGCGTATCGAGATAGGGCACCAGTGGCAGGACGGCGGACTGGGTCTCGGCCAGGACGCTCCGTGCGACCTTCTCGGCCGCTGCACCCATTGTCGCCAAACCGGCTGCTGCCCCGCCGTTCAAGGTTCGGCTTTCAGCCAGAACCTCGCGCACGGGCGGCGTGTCCTCGGCGAATGCGGTCGCCCGGCCGGGAAAACGCCCCCCCTGGCGGGCTGGGCCAAGATAGACATGCATGAACCCCGAGCGCGGATAGAAGCCGAACCCAAGAAACCCATCCTCCCGTGCCGCTGCTTCGACCACCACCGGATTGTGGTTCGGCATTGCGATGTGAAAGACCGCACCGTTCATGTGCTTGGATCGCGGCCCGCCTTCGCCACGGCCCGCCAATGGTCGGCAGCATCGCGGGCCTGCGCCAGCGTCACGTCCGGAAAGCCGCCGCGGCCCATTTCACGCCACCTGCCGTGAATGGCGGCATGCAAGAACCATTGACCGCCGCCATCCTCGCGCTGCATGAACCACAGGCCTGCGCTGTCGCAGTGTTTGCCCGCCGGGACGTTCCGGACGAAAACCGACGAAAGCCGATTTCGTGCCCGCATCTCCTGCCCTTTGCCAGTTCAGGCGGGCTGTAGCTGTCGACCCGCCTGTCCACCTTCTGTCGCCGGATATGGATGGGGCGACAAGGCACGGCTGCACAGTCAGGCCATGTTTTCAAGGTTGATGTGGGCAGGAGAGGGCAGGGAAAGGTAAGCAGAAACAGATAGTTGCTGCACATCGACAGCACCAGTTTTCCCGCTCCAGTTACCGGGATTCCGGTCCGGTTTTCGCGGTCCGGTGGGCCGCGAGCCGGTGGCAGCGAGGGACGTGGGGCGGCTTCGCAACCTCACGAGTTCAAGCCGGCCCGTCCGCGATGCAGACGGAATGCAGCCCTTGCCGCTCAATCCATCGGGCGGCGGCCGCGCAGAAGCTGGCTGATCGAGACCGCGATGACCAGACCGCCGCCGTAGAACAGGTTCTGAACGAAACTGTCCACACCGAGGAAGTTCAGCCCCATGATCCCGGTCGACAGGAAGAACACGGCGACAAAGGCGCCGATCGCGTTGAAACGCCCCGGGTAGATCGCGGTGGAGCCGAGGAACGCCGCCGCGAAGGCGGGCAGCAGAAAGGCCAGCGCCGAGGACGGATCCGACGCCCCGCGCATGCCGGTGTAGAGGATCCCCGCGAAAGCGGCGAGCGTCGAAGAGGCCACCAGCGCCCCGGTGCGGACCCGGTTCACGTTCACGCCCGACAGCCGCGCGACCTCGCGCCCGCGCCCGACGAACAGCAGGCGGCGCCCGAGGGCAGTGTGCTGGAACACGTACCAAAGCACCGCCGTCAGCGCGAGCGCGTAGTAGAAGCCCACCGGGATGCCGAGAAAGCGCGTCAGGATCACCGCGCGGACGAGGTCCATCGAGACCCCCGCGATCGGTGTGCCGCCCGAGATCCAGAGCACTACTCCGTTGATGAAATACCCTGTCCCCAGCGTGACGATCAGGGAATGGATGCCGAAATAGAGGATGAACAGCGCGTTGATGAAACCGATCGCCGCCCCCGCCATCAACGCGATCAGCATCGCTGACCCGATGGGATAGCCCAGCCGCACGTTCAGCACCGCGATCAGCATGGACGATATGGCCATCACGCTGGCGACGCTCAGGTCGAAATCTCCGGTGGTCAGCGGGATGATCAGCGCCAGCGTCAGCACCACGATCATCGCGTTCGACCCCAGCATCGTGGCGTAGGAGTTCCAGGAAAACATCTGCTCGGGCCGGAAGGCGCCCAGGATCAGGATGATCAGCACCCAGGCCGCCAGCAGGCCGTAACGCTCCGCCCAGTCCTTCAGGCCCGTGCCGGTTCGCGCCGTGCGGGTCTCGGTCGTTGCCTCGAGCCGGGCGAGCTTGGCCTCCAGCTCGGCGATCCGGGCGTCGTAATCGGCCATGTCGGCGCGTGTGTCCGTAGGGCTCATGCGGTCTCTCTCAGGCTGAAAGGCTGGTGGAGCGGAAGCAATGCTCGGCGATGTCGGTCTTGGTCAGCTGCTCGCCGGTCAGTTCGGCGACGATGCCGCCCCGGGCGAAGATCAGCACGCGGTGGCAGATCTGGGCAAGCTGGTCGTAATCGGTCGAAGCGATCACGATGGCGGCGCCGCCCTCCGCCGCCCGGTCGAGCATCGACCAGAGCGTCTGGCGCGCACCCACGTCGACGCCCTGGGTCGGCTCGTCCAGCAGAAGAAGCCGGGGGTCCGTCTGTAACCACTTGGCCATCAGGGCCTTTTGCGCGTTGCCGCCGGACAGGGCCGACAGCGGCAACGCGGGCAGGTTGGGCTTGACCCCGGCCTCGGCGCCAAGCTGGCCGGCGTGGGAGTCAATACCGGCGGTGGTCAGGCCGAAGGCGCTGCGAAGGCGTTCGAACACCGGCATGGCGACATTGTCTCCGACCGAAAGAGAGCCGACACCGGCCTGCCCCAGCCGGTCGGCGGGCAGATAGGCGATGCCGCGGGCGAGGGCGGATTGCGGGTCGATGAGGGGCAGGGGGGTCCCGCGCCCGTGCAGGCGCAGACGGCCGCCCTCGGCCCTGGCCGCGCCATAGAGCAGCGCGGGCACCCGGTCGGCGCCCGATCCGATCAGGCCGGTCAGGCCCAGGATCTCTCCGGTGCCGACGGAAAAGCTCAGGGGACCGAGACCCGGTGCTGCGAGGTCCTCGATTTCGGCGGCGGTCTCCTTGGGGTGGGCGGTGCGGGCGCCGTAGTCGTCCAGGCTGCGGCCGATGATGCGTTCGACAAAGGCGTCGTGCGACGTGCTCGCGGTATCCACGGTGTCGATCAGGTGGCCGTCGCGCAGGATGGTGGCGCGGTCGGTGATCTCGCGCACCTCGTCCACGTCGTGGCTGACAAAGACGACCGACGCGCCGGTGGCGGTGCAGCGGCGGACGAGATCGAAGAGCTGCTCGACGCCCGCGCGCGGCAGGAATGGCGTGGGTTCGTCCAGCACAAGCACACCCGGGCGGTCGGCATGGTCCTTGGCGGCCCTCTGCAGGTCGACGTAGGCCCGCACGATCGCCAGCAGCGCCTGCTGGACGGCCGACAGCGTTCCGACCTCGGCCCTGGGGTCGAGGGACAGGTTGAAGCGGGCGAAGGTCTCGGCGGCCTCGCGATGGGCGCCGCGCCAGTCGATGGCCCAATTGGCCCCGGTGGCCAGATCGCCGAGGTTGAGGTTCTCGGTCACCGACAGCGACGGGATCAGCCCGAGGTGCTGGTGAACGAAGGCCAGACCAAGCTCGCGCACCCGCGCACCGGGGATCGGCAGCGGCACGGCACGGCCGTAAAGGCGCACCTGCGCCCCCGGCTCGGGCGTATGAAACCCTGCGAGGACCTTGATCAGCGTGGACTTGCCCGATCCGTTGGACCCAAGAAGCCCGTGCACCTCGCCCCGCGCGACGGTCAGAGACACGTCATCAAGGGCGGTGGCGCCGCCGAACCGCTTGGTCAGGTGCTGGATGTCGAGGGCGGCGGTGTCGCCGCCCCCGGTCATGGCTGCGGTCACTCGATACCCCAGAGCGCCTTGAAGCCCTCGATATGCACGTCGCCGTAGCCGTCGTCGAAGGTTGCGGGGATGCCCGCGGTCTCGACGTTCTCATCGGTGAAGATGAAGGCGGGCGTGTTCAGCGTCGTCACCGGATCGAGGCCGCAGAGCAGGCGCATGTTGGCGTCGGTGCCGGCCATGCCGACCCAGCCGAGGCTCTCGCCCACGTTCATCTCGACGATGTCGCCGTCGCGCATCATGTCCAGCACGAAGGGCGTGCCGTTGTAGCTGACGATCTTGGCGTCGGACCTGGCGATCTGGATCGCGGGCACGATGAACTGCGACATGGAATCGTAGACCGGCAGGACGTAGTTAATCGACGGATCCTGAAGCAGCGCGTTCTGCACCGCGCCCTGTCCCTGCGTCGCCCAGTCATTGACCGGCACGTTGATGTAACGCGTCGTGCACTCGGGGCAGTTCTCTTCCAGATAGCCGAGGATCGAGTCCCGCAGCGGCGCGGTCGGCGTGATCTCGTCAGGGCCGAGGACCAGCGCGTTCACCTGTCCGACGGTCTGGACCATGGTCCAGGCGGCGATGATCTGACCGACCGTGACATAGTCCACGTTGCCCGCACCGTCCATGAAATCGGGGATTTCCTGGGTGGTGGCGTCCCAGTTGTGCGTGGCCGTCACAAGTAGGCCGGCATCGCGGGCCTCGGTGATCTGCGGCACCAGGAATTCGGGCGGCAGGCCGCCTTGCATGTCGATCAGGCTGTAGCCCTCGGCGACGGCGGTGTTGATGCCCTGGATCCAGCCGGCCGGGTCCATCTGCGTCTCCCAGGCGCGCAGGTCGAAGCCGACGATCTCGGCCGCCTGCACGAAGCCGTCCGAGATCGCCTGGTTGAACGGGTTGGCGTTGGTCAGCGGGATGACGAACATCGACTTGTCGGCCATGCAGGCCCTGGCGTCGAACGCGGGCCCGGGGGCGGTGAAGGTGGGGGCCGAGCTGTACTGGTCGATCAGGGCCTGCGCGGCCTCCATGTCGGCGAGGGCGGGCCCCGCGAGGGCTGTGGCCCCGAGGGCCAGAAGGATGCGGTTCATGTGGTCTCTCCCGTGCTGGTTTCTTTGAGGTAGGCGAGCGCCGCGTCGGTGGTCAGTAGGTCGGCGTACTTGGCGCTCATGTCGTAGAGGTTCGCCTGGTGCGGGCCGTCGGCCCGGTCACCCACGGCATCCTCGACCACGAGGGTGACGAGGCCGTGGGAAATGCTGTCGATGCAGGTCGCGCGGACGCAGCCCGAGGTGGTGACCCCCGCCAGCAGCAACGTATCCACCTTCAGCCAGTGCAGCGTCGCGGCCAGCGACGTGCCGAAGAAGCCCGACGGATACTGCTTTTCGATAACGATGTCGCCGGCCTCGTAGGTCAGCGGCGAGGCGAGTTTCTGGGTTTCGGCGCCCGCGTCGAAACAGGCCAGCGCCGGCACCTTGGCATAGAACGCGCCGCCGTTCGCGCCGCCCGGCTGATACTTCACCTGCGTGAAGATCAGTGGGATGCCCGCCGCCCGCGCCCCGGCCGCCAGACGCACGGCGTTGTCGAGCGCGGTCTGGCAGCCCTCGCCGCCGTAGAGCGGCGAGCCCTCGTCGAAATAGGCCACGGCGAAGTCGATCATCAGCACAGCCGGCCGGGTGCCCCAGCGTTGACGCGCGTGATAGCCCGCGCGGCTGTAATTGGTATCGAGGTCTTCGGACATGGCGGTCGGCTCCTTATTCGGCGGCGGTTCGGAACTGGGCGCGGAACACCGGGTCGACCGGTGGCTTGAAGCCGGTCTCTTTCTCGGCCCGGGCCTTGAGCTCCTTGATCGAGCCGAAGCCGCGGTTGAAGAGTTCGGTTCCGCCGCGCTTGGCCGCCATCTCCTTGCGGAGCTTGGCGGTGGCGCTTTCGTCCACCGCGCCGCCCTTGATGACCACGCCGTAGCGCCGGGCACCGTCGATCGTCACGAGGTGCCGCTTGACGTCCAGCAGCACCGCCGCGGTCTCGCGCTCCAGCGGGTCGCCCCAGCCGCCGCCGCCCCAGGTGTTGAAATGCAGGATGTCGCCGGGCATGACCTTCACCCGGTCGCACTTGGATGGGATGTTCTCGGTCGTGCCGTCCTTGCGCACCAGCGTCTTGGTGGAGCGCATCCCCGGCTCGCCGCCGTTCACGCCCCAGGGGTAGGTCAGCCAGCGGTCGTCATGGATTGAGACCTCGCCCTCCTCCAGCAGTTCGTAGGCGATGGTGATGCCGTTGCCGCCACGGTGCTTGCCCGCACCGCCCGAATCCGGGATCGTCGCATAGGTGCGGATGCGCAGTGGAAAGTAAGCCTCCAGGAACTCGTTGGGGACGTTGGTGAAGGCGGGCCACATGGAATGGCCGTCGGGGCCGTCGCCTACCGGCCGGCCGGGCACGCCGCCGAACCCGATCTGGAACAGCTGATACCACTCGCCGCCCTTGTCGAAGCCGGAATACATGAAATGCGGGCTGTCCGAGAAGCCGGCTGCGTTGAGCGCGTCGGGCGCCCCCTGGCCCAGCAACCCGCCCATCAGGTCGAAGATCCGGCCCAGCATGTGCGTGCGGCACGACAGGGCCGCGGGCTTTTTAGGCTTCAGGATGCAGCCTTCGGGTATATGGACCTCGACCAGGTCGTAGAAGCCGTCGTTGAACAGGATCTGCGGATCGAAGAGGTTGATCGTGAACGCCCCGAAGAACATCTTGAACATCTCTTCGTTGAGCAGGAAGTTGATCGACGAAAACGATTGCGGGTCCGAGGCGGAGAAGTCGAAGATCGCCTTCTCGCCCTCGCGGTGCAGGGTGCAGGCGATCTTGTAGGGGCCGTTGCCCATGCCGTCGTCGTCGATCCAGTCGTGGAATTCCGCCTTCTTGCCGTCCTTGGCCTCGGGAATGATCATCTGGATGATCGCGCCCATGGCGACCTTGTTGCGGTCCAGCATGTCCCACATCGCGCTGATGTAGGTATCGGCCCCGAAGCGGTCGATGTTCTCGCGGACCCGCCGTTCCGCCAGGCGCAGGGCGGCGATGATGGCGTAGAAGTCCGACTTGTTCCACTCGGGCATCCGGGTGTTGGCCAGCAGGATGTTGAGAATGTCCTGTTGCACCTCGCCGCCGCGATAGATCTTGGTGGGCGGAACGATGACGCCTTCCTCGTAGATCATCTTGGCGTCGGTCGGCAGCGAGCCCGGCACCTTGCCGCCCACGTCGGTCATGTGGCCGAACATCGCGGCCCAGCTGACCAGCTTGCCCTCGTGAAAGATCGGCATCATCAGCAGCCAGTCGTTCAGGTGGCTGACCGCGCCGTTGCAGGAATAGGGGTCGTTGGTGATGAAGATGTCGCCATCCTCGATCGTGCCTTCATAGCCGTTGATGAAGCCGTAGAGGAAAGAGCCGAACTGGCCCACGACCATCTTGCCCTCCTGGTTGGCGATCATCGGGAAGGCGTCGTGCTGTTCGCGGATGCCGGGGCTCATGGCGGTGCGGAACAGCACCGCGTCCATCTCGTTGCGCGCGTTGCGCAGGGCGTTTTCCACGATGTCGAGCGTGATCAGGTCGACGTCGACGCGGCTGAAGGGGGCGGGGTTGGTTTCGATGATGCGTGCGGGCATGGGTTCAGCCTTTCGCCTTTTCGTGGCCCTCGGGCCAGATGAGGATGTTGCCGACGGCGTCGATGATGCCGACGTGGCCGGGAAGAATGACGGAGGTGCTGTCCATCTCGGTCACGACGGCGGGGCCGTCGACCCGGTTGCCGGGACGCAGCTTCGATCGGTCGTAGATATAGCCCTCGCGCCAGGCGCCGTCGGCATAGATCCGGGTGGGCTGGACGCGGGCGCCACGTGAGTCGGTGCCGGTGTCCTCGGCCCGGGTCTCGATGAAGTTCTTCTCGGCCCCCTGCACGACCGCGCGCAGGCCGACCAGCTCGTGCTCGGCGTCGAGCGCGAAGGTAAAGAGCTGCTCGTGTTCGGCGTCGAAGCGGCGGGCGATGCCGGCGATCCCCTCCTTGTCGAAAGTGTCGGGTGTGAGGTCGACGGTCAGCTTCATGCCCTGACCCTTGTACCGGATGTCGACCTGATAGAGCACGTCCTGCTCGCTGCGGCTGACGCCGTCCTCCGCGAGCGTTTCGGCGGCCTGGTCGGTCAGGTCGGCCAGCATCTTGCCGATTTCGCGGTCGGTGGTGGCCGAGACGGCGGTGACATAGGTCTGGCTCGCCTCGTTGCGCATCCGCGTGGTCGCGTCGCCATAGGCACAGAGCACCCCGGGGCCTGGGGGGACGATCGCGGGCCAGGAATTGACCAGCCGCGCCAGCGCGTTGGCATGGAGCGGCCCGGCGCCGCCAAAGCCGATCAGGGCAAAGTCGCGGGGATCATATCCCTGTTCGACCGACACCAGTCGCAGCGCACCGACCATGTTCTCGTTGACGATGCGGATGATGCCTTCGGCGGCGTCCTCTACGGTCAGGTCCATGCCGTCGGCGACCTTCTTGACCGCGGCGGCGGCCAGGTCGCGCGAGATATCCATGTCGCCGCCGAGTTTCGCGTCCGACGGCAGATAGCCCAGCACCACGTTGGCGTCGGTCACCGTCGGCTCTTCGCCGCCCTTCTTGTAGGCGGCGGGGCCCGGGACGGCGCCGGCCGATTGCGGCCCCACGCGCAGCGCCTTGGTCAGCTGCGGCACATAGGCGATGGAGCCGCCGCCGGCGCCCACGGTGCGCACGTCGATGGAGGGTGCGCGCACGGTGACGTCGCCCACCCGGGTCTCGCGCCGGGTGCGCGCGGTCTGGTTCTCGATCAGGGCCACGTCGGTCGAGGTGCCGCCCATGTCGAAGGTCAGCAGGTTCTTGAACCCCGATTGCTTGGCGATCCAGACAGCCCCCGAGACGCCGCCGGCCGGCCCCGACATCAACAGGTTGACGGGCGCATCCATCGCCGACTGGGCCGACGACAGACCGCCGTCGGAGCGCAGGATCTGCAGCATCACGTCGGCGCCCATGCGCGACTTCAGCTCTCCTTCGAGGTTGCGGACGTATTTCGACACGACGGGGCGCACGTAGGAATTGACCACGGTGGTCTCGGTCCGTTCGTATTCGTACATCTCCGGCATGACCGCGGCGGAGGTGGAAACCGGGATGTCCGGCGCGATCTCCTGGGCGATCTCGGCGATCCGGCGTTCATGCGCGTCGTTGGCATAGGCGTTGAACAGCGCGATGGTCAGTGCCTCGATCCCCGATTTCAGAAGCGTCTTCAGTTCCTTGCGGATCTGCGCCTCGTCCAGCGGCACCAGGACGTTGCCCTGTGCGTCCATCCGCTCGTCGGCCTCGATGGTCAGCTCCAGCGGGGCCAGGGGGGCGGTCTTGTTCCAGATCACCCAGCCGCCCAGCCCGCCGGGCACGAAGGACCGCGCGATCTGCAGCGTGTCGCGATAGCCCTTGGTCGTGACCAGCCCCACCAGTGCGCCCGAGCCGGTGAGCACGGTGTTGGTGGCCACGGTCGTGCCGTGCATCACCTCGGCGATGTCGGTGGGGTCGATCCCGGCCTCGCGGCAGATCTTCTCGATCCCGTTCAGAACCCCGCGAGAGCTGTCTTCGGGCGTCGAGGGGACCTTGGCCGTGAACGTCCGCCCGTTCTTTTCGTCGAGCAGAAGCAGGTCGGTGAAGGTGCCGCCCACGTCCACGCCCAGTCGCAGGCCCGCCGCGCGGGACAGCCGGGTGGAGCTGCGCAACGGCGCCGGCCCGGTGCCGCCCTCGACGCGGGACAGCCGCTCTTCGAGGGCCTTCAGCCGCTCCTCGTATCGCCGGATCAGGTCGTCTGTGGTGGTCATTCCTCGTCTCCCCTAGCGACCGAACAGCCGTGCCCAGAAACCGCGCCGCGGGGGCGTCGCATCCGATGACAAAGCCATTGCCCGCTCCGACATGGTCAGGGCGCGGTCCACGGTCTTTCTTTGTTGTTCGATTATCCGGCCGCGTTCGGCGACCTCAGCTTCCAGCAGTTCACTTGTCTCGACGGCCCGGCCCAGGGCCTCGCCCGCGCGCCGGGCGCTGTCCCGGCCCTCTTCGGCCTCGGCCATCGCGCGGTCGAGCAGGTCGATGGCGCGGCCTGCCGCGGCATCCATCCGCGCGACCCTTTTTTCACTGGCGTTCTGGCTTTCTTCGGCCATGTCCACCGCCCGCGACAGAAGCGCGGCGAGCCGGCTCTGGTCCGCCGCGCGGTCCTCCATCAGGTCGCCGCTTCGCGCCAGCGCCTCGAGTGCGCGGCCCGTGGTGTCGGCCAGCCGCTCGGCATCCGCGGTGCGGTTCTCCAGCACGTCGAGCGCCCGGTCCAGCAAACCTTCGAGCCGGGTGCGGTCCATCTCCGCCTCGGCCAGGGCGGCGTCGGCGCGGTCGATGGCGTCGGCCTGCCGGGCGGCCAGCTCTTCGAGAAGGGCCGCGCGGTCACGCTCGTCCTGTAGTTCCTCGATCTCGTCGAACAGCCCTTCGAGCAGGGCGGCATCGCTGGGCAGGGCGCCCTCGCGCATCCCTTTTTCCACCTTCTGTGTGCGCACGTCGGTCAGGTCGACCCGCAGCCGCCCTTCGTTGTCGCGCCGGGCGGGGATCAGCCCCCGCGCCACGGCCTCGCGCACCCGCAGCCGGTGCAGGCCGAGGTGATCGGCGGCCTCTCCGACGGTCAGGAATGCAAGCCGCGCCGCGCCGTCAGACATGGATCAGATAATCCCCCGCGACTTCAGATCGGCCTGCGCCTCGGCGCTGAGCCCCAGAAGGTCACCGTAGACATAAGAATTGTGAGAGCCAAGCTCTGGCCCCACGTGCCGAATTGCGCCGGGCGTGTCCGACAGCCGCGGCGCCACATTCTGCATCTTCATCGAGCCGAAATCCGGGTGGTCGATGTCGATGATCGCCTCGCGGGCCTTGAAATGCGGGTCCGAGATCATGTCCTCGGCCTTGTAGATCAGGCCGCAGGGCACGCCGTGCTCGTCCATCTTCTGCTGCAGCGCCTCCAGCGGCACGGTGCGGGTCCAGTCCGAGATCAGGTCGTCGAGCTCCGTCTGGTTCGCCCCGCGCGCCGAATGGGTCGCATAGCGCGGGTCGGTGCCCAGCTCGGGCCGGCCCATTGCCTCGGCCAGGCGCTTGAATACGGTATCCTGGTTCGCCGCGATCAGCAGGAACTTGTCATCCGCCGTCGGATAGACATTCGATGGCGCGACGTTGGGCAGGATCGCCCCCGTCCGCTCACGCACATAGCCCGCCACGTCGTATTCGGTGACGAGGCTTTCCATCATATTGAGCACGGCCTCGTAGATCGCGCTGTCGACGATCTGTCCCTTGCCGGTCCGCTCGCGGGCATGCAGCGCCATCAGCGCCCCCATGCAGGCGTGCATCGCCGCCAGCTCGTCCCCGATCGAGATGCCCATGCGCGAGGGACGGTTGCCGGGATCGCCCGAGACATAGCGCAGCCCGCCCATCGCCTCGCCGATCGCGCCGTAGCCCGCGCGGGACGAATAGGGGCCGGTCTGACCGAAGCCTGTCACCCGCACCATGATCAGCCTGGGGTTGATCCTGGCGAGCTCCTCGTAACCGAGGTTCCAGCGCTCCAGCGTGCCGGGGCGGAAATTCTCGATCAGGATGTCGGTGTCGCGGATCAGGTCGCGGATCATCTCCTGCGCCTCGGGGGTGCGCAGGTTGATGGTGACGGATTTCTTGTTGCGCGCGACGACCGGCCACCAGAGCGACTTGCCATGGGGTTTTTCCCGGCCCCACTGGCGCATCGGGTCGCCGATCTCGGGCTGCTCGAACTTGATGACCTCGGCGCCGAAGTCGGCCATCAGCTGGCCACAGAACGGCCCCGCGAGAAGCTGGCCCATCTCGATCACGCGGACATCGCTCAGCGGTCCTTGCCGCGCCTCGGCTTCCGTCATCTTGCCTCCCCAGTTCCGGTCAAACGATTCTTGTTGCGTCAAAGGTAACGTCGGGTAATTTGTATACCAAAATCAAGGGAAACCAATGAAAATGATCGAAAATGTCGAAATAATCGAGGTTTCGCCGAGAGATGGGATACAAAATGACCCGGTCTTGCTGTCGACGGAGGCGAAGCTCGCGCTGATCGGCCGGGCCCGGGCGGCGGGCCTGCGCAGCTTCGAGGTCACGAGTTTCGTCAACCCCAAGCGGGTGCCGCAGATGGCGGATGCCGATGCCGTGGTCGCCGGGCTGCCACGGGATGACGGCCGCTACATCGGGCTGACCCTGAACCGCCGGGGCTACGACAGGGCCGTCGCCGCGGGGCTGCGGGATGCGAATTTCGTCGTCGTGGCCAGCGACACGTTCAACCAGCGCAACCAGGGCGTTCCAACCCAGCGCAGCATCGCGGATTTCGCGGAAATTCGCGGGCAGGCGGCATCGGGCCTGGCGCTGGGCTGCACCATCGGCGCCGCCTTCGGGTGCCCCTTCGAGGGCGAGGTGCCGCTGGCGCGGTTGATGGAGGTCGTGGAGGCGGTGATGGCCCACGCCCCGGACGAACTGTCGCTGGCCGATACCATCGGCGTGGCCACCCCGCGCGACGTCACCGAAAGGGTCGGCGCGGTGCGCGCGGCCTTTCCCGACGTGCCGCTGCGGCTGCACCTGCACAACACGCGCAACACCGGAATCGCCAACGCCTGGGCGGGGCTCGAGGCCGGTGTCCGCCGGTTCGATGCGAGCCTCGGCGGCGTCGGCGGCTGTCCCTTCGCGCCCCGGGCCACGGGCAATATCGCGACAGAGGACCTGGTCTACATGCTGGACCGGGCGGGGATACCGACCGGCGTCGACCTGGATGCCGCCATCGAGACGGCCGCATGGCTGGAGGCGCAGCTGGGCCGCACCCTGCCGGGCATGGTCATGAAGGCGGGCGGATTCCCTGCCGGCGCCGCATGAAGGACGGGGCCCGCCAGGGCGCGGCGGCCGATCTGGCCTACGAGACGATCCGCACCCGGATCCTCTCGGGGGAGCTCGCGCCGGGCACGCGGCTGACGGAGCAGGCCCTGGCGACCGAGCTCGACCTCAGCCGCACGCCCGTGCGCGACGCGCTCAAGCGGTTGCTGCTGGAAGGGTTCGCCGAGCGCGGCACCGGCTATTCCACCCGGGTCGCGCCCTTCGAGGCCAACGAGCTGGAGCAGGTCTACGAGATCCGACTCCGGCTCGAATCCTACGCGGCCGAGCGCGCGGCGCTCAACGCCACCGCCAAGCAGATCGACCGGATGGATGAGCTTGCGCAACTCATGGCGCGCCACACGCCGCCCCGGACCCCCACCGATTTCCGCATCATCTCCGAGGCCAACGAGGCATTCCATCGCCAGATCGCCGAGGCCGCGCATTCCGCAAGGTTGATCACCGTGCTGGCGGCGGCGTTCGACGTCGGCGTCGTCGCCCGGACCTATCACAGCTACTCCGAAAGCGACCTGATCCGGTCCATCGGCCACCACCGCGAGATCGTCGACGCGATCCGCGCACGGGATCCGCACTGGGCCTCCAGCGTCATGTCCAGCCACATCCTGGCGGCGATCCGGTCGGCGGCAAAGCTGTCGTCGGCACAGCGGCCGGATGGCCCGGAATAGGAACCCAAAGCGGTTTGAAGGGCAATCAGCGTGCAATTCTTCGGATTCGGCTCCGCAGGCTGCACAAAATGTATTCATCTGCATGACGAAGGAGCGGATTCCAGGGGGTGGGTTGCAATCCCGGGCGTCGTCGGCTTTAGTTTGCTCCAAGAAAGCCGATCAAACCGGTTGGAAACACGGGGAGAACCACTTGGCCGACACTGCGAACGAGTCTTCTTTCGTCGCCTTCGAGCGCGTCCAGAAGAGCTATGACGGCGAGAATCTCGTCGTCAAGGATCTCAACCTTGCCATGCCCAAGGGCGAGTTTCTCACGATGCTCGGGCCCTCGGGATCGGGCAAGACGACCTGCCTGATGATGCTGGCAGGCTTCGAGACCGCGACCCACGGCGAGATCAAGCTGGACGGTCGGCCGATCAACAACATCCCCCCGCACAAGCGCGGGATCGGCATGGTGTTCCAGAACTATGCGCTCTTTCCGCACATGACCGTGGCCGAGAACCTCGCCTTCCCGCTGGAAGTGCGCAAGATCGGCAAGTCGGATCGCGAAAAGAAGATCACGCGCGCCCTCGACATGGTCGAGATGGGCAATTTCGGCGGCCGTCGCCCGGCACAGCTTTCGGGCGGGCAGCAGCAGCGGATCGCCCTGGCGCGTGCGCTGGTGTTCGAGCCGGAGCTGGTGCTGATGGACGAACCGCTCGGTGCGCTCGACAAGCAGCTGCGCGAGACGCTTCAGTTCGAGATCACCAACCTCGCGCACCGTCTGGGGATCACCGTTGTCTACGTGACCCACGACCAGACCGAGGCGCTGACCATGTCCGACCGCGTCGCGGTGTTCGACGATGGCCGCATCCAGCAACTGGCCCCGCCGGATCAGCTCTATGAGAGCCCCGAGAACAGCTTCGTCGCGCAGTTCATCGGCGAGAACAACACGCTGGAAGGCGTGATCAAGGAAGTTAAGGGCGACACCTGCATCGTGCAGCTCGACAGCGGCGACGTGATCGACGCTAAGCCGGTCAACGTGTCCAAGGCCGGCGAGCGCACCAAGGTGTCGATTCGCCCCGAGCGGGTGGAATACAACAAGGACCGTCTTCAGGAGGGGGCCCATACCCTCAAGGCAGAGGTCATGGAATTCATCTACATGGGGGACATCTTCCGCACGCGGCTCAAGGTCGCCGGCAAGGAGGATTTCGTCATGAAGACGCGGAACGCGCCCGACCAGGTGCGTCTGACGCCGGGAAGCCAGATCGAAATCGGCTGGCTGCCCGACGATTGCCGCGCGCTGGACGCCTGAGACGGCATTCGGCGGGTGCTGCGTTCGGGTGTCCGGAACGGCGCAGGCTGTAAGCGAAAAAACCGGACAAAAACACGGGAGACGAATATGAAGACCAACAGGATTCTAATGGCGACGTCGGCACTTGTTGCCGGGACCACGGCCGTCTGGGCCGCCGGCCATGTCGAAATGGCCGACAGCATGACCCTTGTCAGCTGGGGCGGCGCCTACCAGTCATCGCAACAGAAAGCCTATCTCGAGCCCTATCTCGAGATGAACCCTGAGATCAGCGCGACCTGGGATGAGAGCTCTCCGCAGGCCGTGGCGCGCATGCGCGCCATGTATGAGGCCGACAACGTGACCTGGGACCTCGTCGACGTTGTGGCCTCTGACGCCATCCGCCTTTGCGACGAAGGTCTGGCGATGGAGGTCGATCACGACGAGATCCTTGCGCCGGCACCCGATGGCACGCCCGCATCCGAAGATTTCGGAGACCTGATCGTGTCCGACTGCTTCATCCCGCAGATCGTCTATTCGACCACGGCGGCCTACAGGACGGATGTCGAGGCGTGGAACGGCGAGACGCCCAGCGACATCTGTGCGCTCTTCGACCTCGAGACCTTCCCGGGAACCCGGACGCTCGAGCGGCGGCCGATCAACAACCTCGAATGGGCACTGATCTGCGACGGCGTGGCGCAGGAGGACGTTTACGACGTGCTCGAGACCCAAGAGGGCCAGGACCGTGCCTTCGCCAAGCTCGACGAGATCAAGGATGAAACGATCTGGTGGTCGTCGGCAGCCGAATCGATCCAGTCGATGGCTGACGGCGAGGCGGTGATCGGCTCGTCCTACAACGGCCGCTTCTTCTCTGCGATCGTGGAGCAGGACCAGCCCATCGCCATGCTCTGGGACGCGCAGGTGTTCGACCTTGACGGCTGGATCATCCCGGCCGATCTGCCCGATGACCGTCTGGCCCGCGTGCTGGACTTCGTCTACTTCGCCACGGATACCCAGCGTCTGGCGGATCAGGCCGCTTACATCTCCTACGGTCCGGCGCGCGCCAGCTCCGCACCACTGGTGGGCGACCACGCAGAGCTTGGCGTGGCCATGGCTCCGCACATGCCGACCAACCCGGCGAACGCAACCAACCCCTTCGTCTACAACTACACCTGGTGGGCGGATTATCGCGACGATCTGGACGCCAAGTTCCAGGCGTGGCTCGCGCAGTAAGCGCTGATACTTTCGGGGCGGGCCCTTGTCGGTCCGGCCCGGCTTTGACGGGACGCAGAGGGGGGATGAGATGCCCAAGGGCTATATCATCGGCCACATCACCGTGACGGATCCGGAGGCATACAAGGAGTATGTCGCTAAGGATACGGTGTTCATGGCGGCCTCCGGCGGACGGTTCATCGTCCGCGGCGGGCAATCCGAGACCCCCGAGGGCGCGACCCAGAACCGTCATGTCGTCATCGAATTCGACAGTTTCGAGGCTGCCCGGGCGGCCTATTACGACCCCGATTACCAAGCCATCGCCGATATTCGCCGCAGGACAGCCGAGAGCACGATGATTCTCGTCGAGGGAACCTGACGCAAGTGTGCCGCGGCGTGACGCCGGGGCCGGACGAGGGGGCGGAGAACGCTCCGAAACAGAGACAGGACGCCCTGGGAGAGAAGATCGCCCGGAGCAGGCCGAGGAGAAGCGCCAATGACCGACGCGACAGCAGGGCCCAGGCCGAATTCGGACGCCGGGGGCAAGGACAAGCCTTCCGGACCGATGCTTGCGGCAGACGGAACGTCTCTGAAGTCGTCGCTCGCGCGCTCCATGCGGCGGCAGAAGATCAAGGCGTTGCTGCTGGTTGCGCCGCTGCTGATCTTCATCATGATAACCTTCATCATCCCGATCGGGCAGATGCTTTTCCGGTCGGTCGAAAATCAGATCGTCTCTGACACGCTCCCCCGCACTGTTGTCGCGCTGGACTCTTGGGATGCTGAAAGCGGCGATCCGCCGAGCCAGGCGGTCTTTGCCGCGATGGCCCGCGACATGGTGGTTGCCACGGAACTCAATAATCACACCAGCCTCGGCTCGCGCCTGAATTACGAGACGACGGGGCTTTCCTCGCTCTTCCGTCAGGCAGGTCGCGAGGTGGACGACTTCGGAGAGGATCACACCGACGCCTTCGAAGAGATCGACCCGCTCTGGGTAGAGCCCGCGACCTGGGTGACCATGTTCGCCTCCGACAACTGGGTGGAGGCGCATGCGGAATGGGCCGAACGCGCCGAGGCTGCGGGCTTCGGCTTCGACGAGCTTCCGCCGCCGTTCGAATTCAGCGAGGGCGTGCAAGAGCCCCTGCCGCGCACCTCGGCCATGTTCGCGGACTTCGCCCGCGTCCTGCGGGTCGAGGACGAGGAAACGCCGGCCGAGGAAGAGCCCTGGAATATCGTCTATCTGTCGCTCTACGAAGATCTTGCGGCGGATCCGTCCGCGCCGTCCGCCTATGACGGCGAGACCCGGGCGCTGCTCGAAGAGGCGCTGGCCATCACCGACACGATGGGGCCATTCGATTATCAGGCCGCCTTCGAGGAGATCGACGAGGATTGGCTGGGCTATGACCTCTGGTCGACGATCCAGACGTTCTCGCCGTCCTACACGCCGGGCTATTTCCTGGCCTCGATCGACCGTCAGCTGACGCCGGACGGGGTCGAGGTGGTCGATGACGACCGCAAGATCTATGGCACATTGTTCCTGCGGACGATGGTGATGTCCCTGATGATCACCTTCAGCTGCATCCTTCTGGGCTATCCGGTGGCATGGCTGCTGGCGAACCTGCCGATGCGGACGGCGAACGTCCTGATGATCCTTGTCCTGCTTCCGTTCTGGACATCGCTGCTGGTGCGAACCTCGGCGTGGAAAGTCCTGTTGCAGCAGCAGGGGGTGATCAACGATCTGCTTGTCTGGCTGGGCCTCGTGAACGATGCCAGCCGGCTCGCCCTGATCAACAACCAGACCGGCACGATCATTGCGATGACGCATATCCTTCTGCCGTTCATGATCCTGCCGCTCTACTCGGTGATGAAGACCGTGCCGCCAAGCTACCTGCGGGCGGCGAAGTCCCTTGGGGCCACGAACTGGACGGCCTTCTGGCGGGTCTATTTCCCGCAGTCGGTCCCGGGGATCGGCGCGGGCTCGATCCTCGTCTTCATCCTGTCGATCGGCTACTACATCACGCCCGAGATCGTGGGCGGCACCAAGGGTGTCTTCATCTCGAACCGGATCGCCTACCACATCTCCAGCTCGCTGAACTGGGGTCTGGCCGCGGCGCTCGGCTCCATCCTGCTGGCGCTCGTGCTGGTGCTGTACTGGCTCTACGACCGGATCGTGGGCATCGACAACGTGAACCTGGGGGGCTGAGGCCATGAGCGACGCATTGACAAACCCCGCCGACGTGGCGAGCGAACACAAGGCCGTCACCACCTTCGCGATGCCGCTGACGGCGCTTCTGGGGGTGATCCTGGGATATGTTGGCGGACAGGCCGCCTCGATGCCGCTGATCGGAGTCATCGTCGGGGCGATCCTCGGCGCGGCCTTTGCCTATGTCTCGGGCATGGTGCTGGAGCACAACCGGACCATGGGCCGCTGGGGCGCGATCGCACTCTGCGGTGCGCTGGGCCTGATCGCCGGCGGCTTCGGCGGCCTCGTCGGCGGCGCCATCATCGGCGCCATCCTGAGCTGGGCGGCCTACTGGCTGACTTCGGGCGACTACCGCAGGGGGGTGCCGATCTACTCCACCCCCGGACAGGTGCTGTGGCACAACAGCTTCCTGTTCATCTGCGGGTTCATCTTCTTCTTCCTGATCGCGCCGATCCTGACCATCATTCCGCTGAGCTTCAACGCCGAGAACTTCTTCACCTTCACGCCGGAGATGCTGCGGCTCGACCCGGCGGGCTATTCGCTGAAGCACTACCAGGACTTCTTCAACAGCAGCGACTGGCAGCTGGCGATGCGGAACTCGCTGATCATCGCGCCCTTCGCGACGATCATCGCGGTGACGCTGGGCACGATCGCGGCCATCGGCCTCTCGCAGTCCCATATTCCGGGGCGGCAGGCGATCATGGCGATCATGATCTCGCCGATGATCGTCCCGCTGATCATCTCGGCCACGGGGATGTTCTTCTTCTACTCGGCGATGGGCAACTGGCTCGAGGACAACCTCGGCTTCAGCCAGGAGATGACAGGTTACATCAAGGTTATCCTCGCCCACGCGGCGCTGGGTATTCCCTTCGTCATCATCACGGTGACGGCGACGCTCGTCGGCTTCGACCGGTCGCTGACCCGCGCCTCTGCGAACCTCGGCGCGGGGCCGGTCAAGACTTTCTTCAAGGTCCAGATGCCGCTGATCCTGCCCGGCGTGATCTCGGGCGGTCTCTTCGCCTTCATCACCTCGTTCGACGAGGTGGTCGTGGTGCTCTTCGTCGGTGCGGCCGCGCAGAAGACGTTGCCGTGGCAAATGTTCATCGGCCTGCGCGAGCAGATCTCGCCGACGATCCTCGCCGTGGCGACAATCCTGGTGACCTTCTCGGTCATCCTGCTGATTACGCTGGAGCTTCTGCGGCGCCGGTCCGAGCGGCTGCGGGGCATGACCCCGGGCTGATCCGGGCCTTCGGCCCTCGCCGCGGCAAAGATCCTGTCCGGCCCCTGCGTTGGGGTCGGACACCAAATTCCGGGACTCCTGCCTGACTGACGGTCGCGGTTCAGCCCCATTTCCCTTTTTGACGAAAGATCGCCCGGGATTGCGTGCTTGGACGCGGCGCTGGGGGGGGAGCTGGCCGCCGAGCGGCGGCGCGGCGGGGGCGGGGTGTCACCCCTTCGGTCGGGCAGGGCCGGGGTCAGGGTAGGATCGCGAGCCAGCACCAGACGGTCAGGATCGACAGGCCCGTCCCGATCAGCACGGCCGAGGCCGCGACCCGTCGCGCCGTGCCGTACATGTTGGCGAAGACGTAGGTGTTGACCCCGGGTGCCATGGCCGCGGTGACGACGGCGGACCGGAGTGCCGCGTCGCTGATGTCCAGCGCCCGGCCGACCCCGAAGGCGATGGCCGGGTGCAGCACCAAGCTGAGCGAGCATACGTAGAGGATCGCCCGCATGTCGCCCTGGGGCCGGTAGCGATAGAGCACGCCGCCGAGGCTGAAGAGCGCGGCCGGCAGGGCCGACCGCACGATCAGGTCGACCGCATCGGTCGCAAAGCCCGGCAGGGCGAGCCCGCTGAGGTTGACCGCAAAGCCGAGCGCGATGCCGAGGATCAGCGCGTTGGAGAAGATCGCCTTCAGGATCTTGGCGGGCAGGGCGCGGGCCGGGGCGCCACGGGCGCGGACCACCTCCATCGCGGTCATGCCGAGTCCGTAGCAGAAGGGTGCGTGGATCGCGATCACGGCGTAATTGCTGGCCAGCGATTCGGTGCCGTAGGCGCGCTCCATGATCGGCAGGCCGAGCAGGACCGAGTTCGAAAAGAGCCCGGAGAAGCCGAAGGCCACGCAATCGTCCCAGGGGCGCCCGAACAGGTGGCGCGCCCCGAAGAAGCCCGCGACGAAGCCCGAGACCGCGCCGGTGTAGAAGGTGACGAGCAGCGGCCACTCGAACGATCGGTCGAGGTCCAGCGTCGAGATCGCGCGAAACAGCAGGCACGGGATCGCGATGTTCTGCGTGAACTTCACCAGCGTGTCGATGCCCTCGTCCGAGAAGAGGTTGCGCCACCGGGCCAGGTAGCCGAAGCCGATGACCAGGAAGACGGGCATGATGACGTCGAGCAGCGCACTCATGTGTCGGGCGTCCGGAATGAGGCGGGGGCGGGAGCCTCCGGCGGGAGTTTGCCGGCCAAGATGAAAGGCGGGCCTTGGCGCCTGGTGTCGCGCACCTAGACCTCGAAGGTCAGGGTGAGGCCGTCATGGGCGGGGTCGACATTGACCGGCGTCTCGGCGGCGACCTCGGCATAATCGAGGTCGATATGCATGTTGGTGAGGACCGCATGAGCCGGGCGCACGCGGTCGATCCATTCGAGGCTGCGGGCAAGGTGCGCATGGGTCGGGTGGGGCGTGCGCCGCAGGGCGTCGAGGACCCAGCAGTCCAGGTCTTCCAGGAGCGGCCAGCTGTGGTCGGGGATGTCCGAGACGTCAGGGACATAGGCGAGGTTCTCTATCCGAAAGCCGAGGGCGTCGATGCTCCCGTGTTCCACTTCGATCGGGGTCAGGGTGATGTCACCGCCGGCGCCGGAGATGACGATCGGCCCGTCGATCGTGTTGAGGTCGAGGATCGGCGGATAGGGAGAGCCCACGGGTTGGGCGAAGGCGTAGCCGAAACGGCTGAGCAGGGCGTCGCCGGTCGCGCCGTCGGCCCAGACGGCCAGGCGGCTTTTCATGTTGAACACGATCTGGCGTAGGTCGTCGAGCCCGTGGACGTGGTCGGCATGGGCATGGGTGTAGACCACGGCATCGAGCTTGCCCGTTCCGGCGGCGATGAGTTGGGCCCGCATGTCGGGGCTGGTGTCGATCAGCACCCGGGTCGTGCCGCCCGCATCGCTGCGCGTGACCAGCGCGGAGCACCGCTGACGGAAGTTGCGGGGATTGTCCGGATCACAGGCGCCCCAGTGGCCGCCCAGCCGGGGCACGCCGCCGGAGGAGCCGCAGCCGAGGATACGAAACGCGAGGGTGGCCATCAGGCGGCCCCGGCCTTGGCGGGCCAGCCGGCGGCCTTGGAGAAGAGGCGATCGAAATTGGCGGTGGTGGCGGCGGCGAATTCCTCGAACGAGAGACCGAAGACCTCTGCGCCGACGCGCGCGGTGTGCGCGGTGAAGGCGGGCTCGTTGCGCTTGCCGCGGTGGGGAGGGGGCGCGAGATAGGGGCTGTCGGTCTCGACCAGGATCCGGTCGAGGGGGACCGCTGCGAAGATGTCGCGCAGCTCCGTCGAGCGGGGGAAGGCGGCGATGCCGGACATCGACAGGTAAAAGCCCAGATCGAGGGCGGCCCGCGCAAGGCCCGCTCCGGAGGAGAAGCAGTGCATGACGCAGGAATAGGGGCCGTTGGCATAGCCCTCGGCCAGAATCGCCGCCATGTCCTCGTCGGCGTCGCGGGCATGGATGATCAGCGGCAGGCCGCTTTCGCGGGCCGCGTCGATGTGCAGGCGGAGCGAACGCTTCTGCACCTCCATGGTGTCGGCGGTGTAGTGGTAGTCGAGCCCGGTCTCCCCGATGCCCACGAACTTGGGGTGGCGGGCCAGGGCGAGCAATTCGTCGACCGAGGTCATCGGCTCTTCCGCGGCGCTCATCGGGTGGGTTCCGGCGGCGTAGAAGACCGGGTCGTGTTCTTCGGCGATGGCGCGGACGGCCGGTTCGTTGCGCAGGCGGGTGCAGATCGTGACCATCCGCGCCACGCCGGCCGCCACGGCACGGTCGATCACCGCGCCGCGCTCGGCGTCGAAATCGGGGAAATCCAGGTGACAATGGCTGTCGACGATTTGGGGTGCTGTGCTGGTCATGCCTTGGCCTCGGATACGGTCGTGTGACGCGCCGTCTCTTCGATCTTGAAGACCATATCGAGGATGAGGCTGGCGGGGTCAAGGTTGACCGCCCGCCCGTGGCGGGAGCGGTCGATCAATGTCTGGCTGAGGTTTGCCCAGGTGCGGGCCGCGCGCACTTCGGGGGCGAGGCGGGTGAGCAGCCGGGCCTCGCCGGGGGCGCCCTGGACCGCGGGTTCGCCCATCAGCCCGGCCCGCGCGGTGCGCGACAGGAAGCGGTCGACGAGGTCGAGCGCCATCTCGAACCGAGCGTCGTTCTGCCGGCCGGCGCAGCTGTCGGCGAGCTTCAGCGCGGCGGGGCGGTCGAGGCGGGGCAGATCGGAGAAGAGCCTGACCAGATCGGCATAGAGCGCCAGCCCGTCGCCCTGCACCAGCCGGATCGCCTCGCCGACGGACCCGCCGGACAAGGCTGTCATCGCTTCGGTCTCGGGGATGTCGATGCCCGATTGGTCCAGGGCCCGGGCCAGGTCTTCGGGGCCGAGAAGGGACAGGCGCAGCTCGCGGCAGCGCGAGCGGATCGTGGGCAGAAGGCGCGAGGGCCGGTGGGCGACCAGAAGCAGCGTGGTGCGGGCGGGGGGCTCTTCCAGTTCCTTCAGCAGGGAATTGGCGGCGGCGACGTTCATCTCGTCGGCGGCGTCGACGATCACGGCGCGACGGCCGCCGTCGGTGGCCGACATCTGGAAGAAGCGCTTCATGCCGCGCACCACCTCGGCCCGGATCTCGGCCGAGAGCCTGTCGCCCTTGTCATTGGGGCCGCGCCGCAGGACGTGAAGGCGCGGATGGGCCCCTGACCGGATCAGCCGGGCGTCGGGATGCTCGGGGTCGACATGGAGGGAGGTGGGCGGCGGCGGCGGCCCGAAGAGGCCGCCGTCGGCCTGCGCGGGCTCGGCCAGCAGGAAGGTCGCGATCTTCCAGGCGAGCGTCGCCTTGCCGATGCCTTTGGGCCCGCTGAGCAGCCAGCCCGAATGCAGCCGGCCCGACGCGTAGGCATCGAGGAAATCGGCCTCGGCCCGATCCTGTCCGAACAGGCGGGGCGTGTCGCGCGGATGGGGTGCACCGGGCAGGCGGTCCGGTTCCGGCAGATCGGTGGAAACGCTCATGGCTTCGGTGTCGCGCAGATCGGGCGCGGGTGCAATCGGGTTCGCGCCGGAGCTCAGCCCGGGGCGGCGAGACCCATCTGCGTGGCGATATCGGCGGCGATGGCCTCGACGGCCCGGTTGCCGTCGATCACCCGGCAGCGGTCCGAATATTGCCGCGCGAGCGCGAGAAATCCGGCGCGGACCCTTTCCTGCATCTCGAGGCCGAAATCCTCGAACCGGCTTTCCGCATCGGGCCGGGCGAGACCGCGTGAAAGAGCCGCGGCCGGGTCCATGTCGATAATGAATGTCAGGTCCGGCTCCCGGCCGATCATCAGGCGGTGGAGCGTGTCAACCTTCTCGCGCAGATCGCCTCGGGTGGCGCCCTGGTAGATCCGGGTGCTGTCGGCGAAACGGTCGCAGATCACCGTCCGGCCGGCGGCGAGCGCGGGGTCGATCCGTTTCTCGAGGTGATCGCGGCGGGCGGCGGTGAACAGCAACAGCTCCGTCTCGGGGGACCAGCGCCCGGGATCGCCGGTCAGGACAAGCGCACGGATCTCCTCCGCGCCGGGGCTGCCGCCAGGCTCTCGGGTCAGGATCGCGTCGGGCAGACGCTCGGCCAGAAGCCGGGCCTGTGTGGACTTGCCGGAGCCGTCGATGCCCTCGAAGGTGATGAAGCGGCCCGGGCGCGTCATGAACGGGTCGTCACGCGCCGGGCAGGGCGGTCAGATCGGCCTCCGGCGCGATCTTGCGCAGGACCACGAGGGCGGCGGCCTGGACCCGCTGGCGGAACCCGCCACGCTCGACGTCGGCCTCGGCCACGAGGGGCACGCGCACCTCCGGAAGACCTTCGCGATTGATGACCAGTTCGGCAACTTCGTCTCCCTGGGCGACCGGCGCCTCGATCGGTCCGGTATAGATGACCTCGGCCGAGAGCGAGTCCTGCTCCAGCACCGGCAGCAACAGACGGACGTCCTCGGTCACGGTCAGGCCCACATCGGGGGCCGCGCCCATCCAGACCTCGGCTTCGGCGATACGGGTCCCGGCGGTCGTCACCTTGCGCTCGACGAATTGGCGAAACGCCCAGTTGACCAGGCGCTCGCTTTCGTCGGCCCGTTGCTGCTGGGTGTCGAGGCCCGAGATCACGAAGATGATCCTGCGGTCGCCCTGCTTTGCCGAGCCAACGAGGCCATAGCCCGCCTCTTGCGTGTGGCCGGTCTTGAGCCCGTCCGCGCCGATCCCGAGCCCCAGAAGCGGGTTGCGGTTGTGGATGTTGGTCGGCGCACGCCCGTCGAACAGGAATTCCTGTTCGGAAAACAGCGGATAGAACGTGGGGAATTCGGTGATCAGCCGGTTGGCCAAGGTTCCCAGGTCCCGCATGCTCATGTGGTGGCCGGGGGCGGGCCAGCCGTTGGAATTGACGAAGACCGAGTTGGTCAGCCCGATCTCGCGTCCGCGCTCCGTCATCAGCCGCGCAAAGCCCGCTTCGGTTCCGTCGGGCGACAGCGCCTCGGCGATGACCGCGCAAGCATCGTTGCCCGACAGCACGATGATCCCTCGCAGCAGATCCTCGACCAGCGGCCGGTCCGTGGTATCGAGGAACATGGTCGAGCCGCCGTAGGACATCGCGTGCTCGCTCACCGGCAGGCGTTCGTCGAGCTGAAGTCGGCCGTCCGCGATCGCCTCGAACGCCATGTAAAGGGTCATGAGCTTGGACATGGACGCCGGCGGCAGGGGAGCGTCCGCCTGCTTTTCCAGCAGCACCGTCCCGGTGGTCTGGTCCAGCACATAGGCCGCGCCGGCCTGGGTGTCGAAGGTCTGGGCAGACAGCGGCGGCGCGGCGGCCATGAAGACCAGAAGGAGGGCGGCAAGACGTCGGACCATGATGCGTCGGCTTCCTTTGCAAATGCGATCGGCCCGGTGACTATCCCGAAGGCGCACGGGCCGCAACGGCTCCGGGGCCCGATGACGCGGCCGCCCGGTCGGGACGGCCGCGCGAACCGATCAGTTGGTCACAGCGTAGGCGTCCGCAAAGCCCTGCGCTTTCACTTTTTCGAGCAGCTCGGCGCGCTCGGCGGTATTGCGCGCAGGTCCGACGACGACGCGCCAGAACGCGCGGCCCTGGGTCTCCTGCTCCAGCACGGTCGGGACGATCCCGGCGGCCCGCATCCGGTCCGCGGTGCGGGTGGCGTTGTCCTCGACCGAGAAGATCCCGATCTGCACGAACGGCCGGTCCAGATCGGAGTTGGCCCTGGCAGGCGTGGGCGTGGGCGCCGGGGCGGGCGCCGGGGCGGCGACCCGTGTCTCGGTCTCGGCGCTGTCGATCGCGGCCGCGGCGGAGGCGATCGGGTCGAGCGAGGTCATCGCCACGTCCGCCGGCGCATCGAATGCCGCCGCGCCGTCATCGAGGACCGGCTCCGCGCCGATGGCGGCATCGGGTGCGGGCGCGGCCGCATCGGCGGTTTCCTCGCGCCGCAGCGCCGTGACATTGAGGTCGGTAGGAGCGCCGGCCAGGACGCCAAGCGCCTCGGCCGCATCCGATGAGATTTGCAGCCGCGGCCCGGGATTCTCCCGCTCCCGGCGGAACAGCGCCCCGATGACGAACTGGCCGGTCTCGCGGTTGCGGATGATGACCCGCTCGGGTTCGTCGACGTCCGGATGTGCAACCCATACACCGCCCAGCGAGGGCCGTCCGTCCCAGAGGCCGGCTTCCGTGACTTGGAACACCTCGGGAGCCTCGACATCGCGTTCCACCAGTTCGACGGTGCTTCCGGGGCCCTCCGCGGCCGGGTTGCCCGCGGCGCGGGTCGCGAAGGCGGGCATCTGGAACTGCCCGTTCTCGCAGGCGGTGAGTGTGAGCGCCGCGGCAAGCCCCAGCCCCGTGCGCGTCAAGATTCTGGATCCGTGAAGTCTGCCTGTCATAGTTCGCCCCTAGATACTGCGGCGCGTCCGCCGCATGGCCGTGTTCCCCGACCTGACTGCTCTCAAGCGACCGTTCGGACGCGACGCCGACGGTCTTGCCCTGTTCATAGCGTCAAGACGCCGCATTTGAAAGTGCGGCGTTCCGAAATCATCCTGATCGCCGGTCCGGTGTGGCTTCCAGAATCGCCGCAGCGTCATTATGCGTCGGAAGCCTCGGAGGAGTGGCAGAGTGGTCGATTGCACCGGTCTTGAAAACCGGCGTGCGTGAAAGCGTACCGTGGGTTCGAATCCCACCTCCTCCGCCATTATCCCCATTGCGAACCAGTGACACCGCCCTGACGGGCACGGATTTTTCCGTGTTATCAAAGGGGTTTGCGTGAACCGACCGAACCTCATAGACGCGCAGCTTGGCCAAGGCCGGGCTCAGAATGGCCCACAGTCTCAGTTTGGGCGAACCTCTCCCGTTGAGGTTCGGTCCCGTTTTCTCCCTACTTTTCAACGGCCTGCTTCCGCGTCCCGCCAAAACCTAAACGCGCGTTCCGAACGATATCGTTGGCAACATAGACAGAACACGCGGTAGGCGCGTTGCTCGGGATGCCATCGTAAATCGGCGGATTTCTTGGGTAGGTTCGCATCCCAAACCCCCAAGGAATACTCATGCTTTGTCTTCTTGGTCCCCAAGCATGGTGTCGACTATCGCCGCGTAGCGATCTGCAAGCTGGCGCACGTCTTGGTGAGCGAGTTCGATAATCTGCCTGAGCCTCTGGTTTTCCCCTATCGGCAAATAGTCATGTTTCGCCATATGAGCCTCTATTGCGGAAATCCTTTCCGTTTCCGGACCTAAGAAAGCGCGATAATCTTGGTCGGCTTTCGTGGCGTTACAGCGTCGGCAAGCAGGAACGAGATTGCCGAGTCGGTGTTCGCCAAGGGACGTGCGGTTGATCGGAATGACGTGTTCCATCACCAAATCCCCCTCCGCGCCGCAATAGGCGCACCGTTGACCGAAATCGGAAAGGACTGCCTCCCATTGTTCGGCGTTGAACTGTTCGTCGCCAATGCGGCTGAGAAGATGTCGGATAAAGGCATTCTGAGCGATGCCGATGGCACTGCCGCGGTAGCGCCCACGAGCCGCCCGTTCTTTTGCCTCAACCGAGGGTGGTTCTGAGTGCGGGTTGACGTCATGGGCGATCTCTCGCTTTGCCAGATATTGGCGAAAGAGGGAAAGGCTCTTGCTGGTTGGAGGGTTGAACCATTGACTTGTTACCCGCACCGGGACGCCGTGAACTTCGTGCGTGGCGTTGTAAAACCGCACGTGCTCCTCAGGTGCAATTTTCGAGACGGGCTTGCAGAAAGGATAGTTGATGTCGAAGGTTTCTTTTGAATACTGAGGGTCTTGGAGACGGGCAAACTCCGAAGGATCGCCTGTTTCGCAGTATTGAAAAATTGCGCGAACGTTGCGCTTGACGAATTGACCGATCTTCATGTGGGCTTCTCCAGAAATGTGGAGGAAGCTTAGATGGATCCGAGTTTTCTCGCGACCAACATTTGCGACCTGACTGCAACAGAAATCAATCAAACACCCGTTCCGGCTGCTCGATCCAAGGCAGCTCCGCCACGCCGCAGAGGTCGAAGATCGACAGCACGGTTGGCTCGCGCCGGAGGACCAGCCGCTCCAGCACGGAGGGCGCGAGCCATGCCAGCCGGATCACGCGGCTGACATAGCGGTCGGAGATACCTTCCTCTCTGGCAAGGTCAGCGATGGTGTTGACGTCGCCGCGCTCCAGCCTGCGCCGCCAGTCCCATGCGCGGCCGATGGCACGCAGTAGCCGGGAGTCTTGGCCGCGTTCCATGGCTACTTCGATCTCCTTGGGCGGCAGGATACGCGGGCGGCCGCCGCGATTGCGCAGGGTGAGCGGGATGTGGACGCGGAGGGTCTCGGGCTCTGCCATCACGCCACCTCCGGCTTGGCCGGGGCCATCAGCGCGGCAATCGTGCCCAAGCCCTCATGGCGCAGATCGACCGCCAGCCCGGCCTCACTGGCGGTGACCCGCGCCACCAGAAGCCGGACCACTCGGGCCTGTTCGGCCGGGATCAGCGCGTTCCACATCTCATCGAACTGGGTCAGCGAGGCGCTGATGTCCGCCTCGCCAAGGTCAGGCCGATCCTTGCGCATGGTCCGCGACACCCGTGCGGCAACCTCGGGAGTGCGCAGCAGGCGGCGGATTTCACCGACCACGGCATCCTCGACCATGCCACCCGGCAATCGCTGCGGTCCGCGCAATTCGGCCTTGGGCCGTTTCTTGATCACGTCCATCGAGACGTAATAACGATAGCGGCGCGTGCCTTTCTTGGTGTGGTGCGGAGTCATGGCCACGCCGGTTTCGGTGAAGATCAGCCCGCGCAGCAGCGCCGGTGAGGGTTCTTGAGCTGCGGCCTTCCTAAGATACCGGTTGTTCGCGATCACCTCATGCACCTCGTCCCAGAGCGTCTCGTCGATGATCGCGTCGTGCTCGCCGGGATAGGCGTTGCCCTTGTGCACCGCGAGGCCACGATAGACCTTGTTGTGCAGGGTCTTGAGCAGCGAGGTCTTGTCGTAGGGTCTGCCGGTCTTGGTCAGAATCGCACGCGCATCCAACTCGCGGACCACCTGCGCCGTGGAACTGGACCGGGCATAGAGCGTGAAGATCGTCCGCACCGTCTCGGCCTCGGCCGGGTCCACGATCAGCTTGCGGTCCTTCACGTTGTACCCGAGTGGCACCGGCCCGCCCATCCAGATGCCCTTCTTGCGCGATGCAGCGACCTTGTCGCGGATCCGCTCGCCGATAACCTCGCGCTCGAATTGGGCAAAGCTGAGCAGGATGTTCAGCGTCAGCCGCCCCATCGACGTGGTGGTGTTGAAGGACTGCGTGACAGAAACAAAGGTGACGCCGTGCTTGTCGAAGATCTCGACCAGTTTCGAGAAATCCATCAGTGCTCGGCTGAGGCGGTCAATCTTGTAGACCACGACGATGTCGATCAGCCCGTCCTCGATGTCGGCGATCAAGTCCTTCAGGGCGGGGCGTTCCAGCGTGCCGCCGGAGAAGCCACCGTCATCATATTTGTCGCGCAGGCAGACCCAGCCCTCGGCCTTCTGGCTGGCGATATAGGCCTCGCAAGCCTCCCGCTGGGCGTCGAGGCTGTTGAACTCCATGTCGAGCCCTTCCTCGCTCGATTTGCGGGTGTAGATGGCGCAGCGCAGGCGGCGGGGCGGTTGTGGCTGTGGTTGGCGCGTCATTTGCTGATCCTCGGGCGTGGGGTGAAACCGAAGAACTTCCAGCCGTTCCAGTTCGCGCCGGTGATGGCCCGCGCTGCGCCGGAGAGTGACTTGTACCGGCGACCCTGCCACTCGAAGCCCTTCGTCAGCACCGTGACAGTGTGCTCAACGCCGTTCCATTCGCGGACCAGCTTGGTGCCCGGCAAAGGCCGTCGTGGGTCGGTCATTACCTGACCCGGTTCGCCGGAGACCACCTCCGCCGCCAACGCATCCAGAGTCCGCTGCGTGTCGCGGCCTATGCCGCCTAGGGCCAGTTCCTGGATGCGGTAGCCAAGCCGCAGTTCGAGGTTCTGGCGGCTGGTGTTCGGCGCGGGCGCGTCAAAGATCGCCGCCCATTTCTCGCGCAACTCGGGCACAGTCATGGCCTTCAGCGCGACCAGGTCCGCCAGGACAGCGTGGCCCTGCGCGAAGCCAAAGCCCGTTCTCTTTCCTACTGATTTCGTTTTGGTTTTCGTCATTCGTCCTCTCCAACTCGGGTTCGCAACTGGTGACGACGACGGCGAACAAGAGCGAGGATGTCCAGCGAACTGTCTCGGTCGTTCGAAGAATTCTCGTTTATTGTCGGTGGGTTGATGCGATCCACGGCTGTGGCGAGGATCTTTGCGAGTTCCGCCAGCCGCTCATCGGCGGTCAGCGTTTCAGGTGGAGGGGCGAAATTGACGTCGGTGTCGGGCATGGCGGGCGAACCTCAGGTGCTGTTTTGCCCTGTGGTGGCCGCGATGTGGAATGGATTTCAAGTTAAAACAACGGGTTGGTGTATGACCGCGAAATCAAGAGTAGCCGAGCGTCAATTTTGTGTGGCGGGATTGTTTGGAGAGATGCCGACTTCTGCCGCACCACGCAACAATCCCGGAAACGCCTAGGAAGCGTTACTTGCAGCGTCGGGCCGCCGGGCGGTCGAGAATCCGAAGGCCGACGCTTAGGGGGGCGATTTCCCGAATCCCCTCAGAATCGATTGCTTTGGTCGGAATCTTTGAGTGTCGCCGACGATCTGACGGCTTGGCCGCCATCTACAAATGTCTCTACTTATGTCACCTGCGCCAATTTTTTTTGCGACTCAGCCGACAAAAATCAATAGTTTTGTGAGATGAGAGACAAAAAATGCCAAATTGATATAGTGACTTTTGTCCTGCACATTGTGAACATAGATGACAAAGGAAGCAACTATGGCGTTCAGCTGATCAAGGCGGCGACAAAGGTCCGGGCAATCGTAGGACCTGATGGCACGGTGGTGACCTGTTACCACGAACGAAATGGGCAGTTGGGATCCTCGCGCCGGACAACTCGGAATCGCCGCGCTAGGTGCGTCCTAGACTTTCAGTGAGTGCGGAACAACAAGCTCAAGCGGCGGCACTTCTAGAAAATGCCCAACATGTTTCCTGAAAAGGGCGTTATTGTGCTGATAAAATTAATGTATACTCCGAGTCCTGCAGAAGCCGAATTTGTTGACTTGACTGCTGGGTTTGGAACGATTCAGCTATTGCTTATGATCCGCCCTGACTTTCTTTCCTCACCAGCCCGCCTCGAGCTTGAGGCTTGCGTGCGTCGCCAGCGCGAGGACCACGGTATTGCCCGTCGGGCAAATGCGATCTTGCTGCTCGACGACGGCAAATCCTGCCAAGAGATTTCGGATTTTCTATATTTGGACGACGACACCATCCGTGGCTGGTATAAGAGCTACCGGCAAGATGGCTGGGACGCGCTTGCCTTTGACGGCTGGAAGGGTGGTCAGTCCCGTATGACGCAGGCACAGGAAGCTACATTGTGTGCTTGGCTGGAAGCACGCTTCTGTCGCTCGACGGTCGAGATCAGGGCCCATGTCGCCGCTGAGTTTGGTGTAAAATATTCCCATTCTGGCTGTATCAAGCTTCTGGCCCGGCTGGGCTTTGAATACCGCAAGCCCAAACCTCTGCCGCGCGTGGCATCAGCGGAAAAGCAGGCAGCTTTCATCGCATTATACGAGAACCTGATGCGTGGGTTGCCTGCAGATGAAGCCGTCTACTTCGCCGATGCGGTGCATCCGGAATATCAGACCAAGCCTGCATTTGGCTGGGTGAAGGTTGGGTCAAATCCAGCGGTTCTCAGCACGGCGGGACGTGGTCGTGTGAACATTCATGGGGCTGTGAACCTCGAAACCTTCGACGCACCTTTTGTCGAGCCCACGACCGTTGATGGGGTCAGTGCCGTGCAGCTTCTGACCAAGGTCGAAGAGCGCAACCCCGACAAGCGTATCATTCACGTCATCTGGGACAACGCCGCCTACCATAAAGGACCGGATGTCAGAGCTTTTCTTGCGAGGGCAGCCTGCCGTATCCATTTGATCCAGCTGCCGCCCTATTGCCCACATCTCAATCCAATTGAACGTCTTTGGGCGGTCTTGCACCATTATGTCACCCACAATCGCTACTACCGAAGTCAGAAGCAATTCGCCGACGCCATCCTTGCATTCATGCGTGAGACCATCCCGCAGGAATGGAAGAAATTCCGCGACAAGGTGTCAGATAACTTCCGCGTCATAACACACGAGAACTTTCGGGTTTTGGAGTAGAAGAAGTATATCTCGGATCGAGAGGCGACTGGAAATGGTGATTTCGGCTACAAAAGAGCTCATAGTTCATCCACCATTGGATGAGATTTCAGACCTGCGACAGCCTTTGACGAAAGGGGAGCGCACGGTACTTGAACTGTTCACCCGGAAATTGCCTCCTGGCTGGGAGATTTATGTCCAGCCCCATCTGAACGGATTGCGTCCGGACTTCGTACTGCTCAATCCCAAAGTCGGAATCGGCGTATTCGAGGTAAAGGACTGGGATCTAAATGCGATGTCCTATCGCAACGATTTCATGCAAGTTGGTGGGGGGCAAACCCAACGTCCGATACTGCGCGCCTCCCGTGACGGAGAATCGTTCGACGTCTGGCCGAACCCGGTTCAGCAACTTCGGCGATATAAAGAGGAAATCCACCAACTCTACTGCCCGCGACTCGAGAAGAAGAATGGTTTCGCCGTAATTACGGCAGGTCTGATCTTCCCCTTTGCCTCCCGCGACAGCGCAGCTGCCCTCATGGCACCTCACCAGACACGGGAAGAGCGCGAAAAATACCCTGCATACTCCCCGATCAGCGGCAGGGAGGCTCTCTCAGATGGCTGGTTGGAGAAAGTATTTCCTGAAAGCTCCCGGCAGTCTTCTCGGTACATGACACCGGATCACGCCGACGATCTTCGAGGGTGGCTCGTTGAACCGGACTTTTCGGCCGACCAGAGAAAACCACTGGAAATGGATGCACAACAGCGTTCTCTGGCCGACACACGAACGGAAGGGGGCTACCGTCGCATAAAGGGGCCAGCTGGCTCCGGAAAGTCCGTTGTATTGGCTGCTCGTGCAGCAAAGCTGGCGGCAGAAGGTAAGTCCGTTCTCATTGCGACGTACAACATCACGCTTTGGCACTATCTGCGTGATCTCGTCGCTCGCGCCAGTGGCGGACCTGGCTGGTCGAACGGGATTACCACATTGAACTTTCATGAGTGGTGCCGCCGTACCTGCCATGAAGCAGGACAGGGGTGGAGCGAAGAGTATTCGAGCCTCTTTGCAGGTGTACCCGAGAAACCTGATAATCCACTTCTGCGAAAGGAGTGGAGAAGACAGTGGCAGCCTGTTCTAGACCGCATCCTTAACGTAGATATTCCTGACCTCGCCTCCCGCGCTGTGGGCGAGCCGAGCGTTACGCGTTACGACGCGATACTTGTCGATGAAGGCCAAGACTATCGCTTGCCTTGGTGGAATGCCCTACGCCGCGCACTGAAGAATGGGGGCGAATGCGTGTTGGTCGCCGACGCGACCCAAGATGTGTATGGGACAGCCGGAGCCTGGACTGATAACGCCATGCGCGGGGCTGGTTTCAGCGGCGGCTGGGCTCAGCTTGAGACCAGCTATCGATTGCCGAACGATGCGATGGACATGGCCCGATTTTTTGCGCAGAAATTTCTACCTCAGGAGACAATTGACCTCCCCAAACCCGAACAAGGCTCACTTGCCCTTCATCCATGTACTCTTCGATGGGTCCAACGTGAGCCGGAAACGGCTGCCACAGATAGTTGCGTTGCAGAGATTTTATCGATGCTAAAGCGGTCTGGACGGGATGGACTCGCCAATGCCGACATCTGTCTCCTAACAGACGATCAAAGGGCTGGCGCGGAAGTTGTTCGGTTGCTCAGAGAAAAGAACATTAATGCCGTGACGACATTTGACGAGCGCGGGATAGAGTCTAAGCGAAACAAGATGGGATTCTGGATGGGAGATGCGCAGATAAAGGCGACAACGCTTCATAGTTTCAAAGGCTGGGAGTCCCGTCTTCTTGTGGTTCATATCACGCGCGCATTTACGGCTGATGCTCGCGCGCTGATCTATGCAGGCCTTACGAGGCTAAAGCGCAGCGTCCAAGGCAGTCATCTAACGGTTGTGTGCACAGCGCCAGAACTTTCAGAGTTCGGCCGACAATGGCCGGAGCAAGGCTGAGATCCGGCAGTGTGCAGAGGTCAGGGCGGCCAGAAAGAGCTGCAAATGGACCTTCGACGAGGCCGATGACTATCAATGCCTCGTCGCTCCACCCGCCATCCTGTCCGTCTCCAGCCGCAGCGCTGCTTTCCACAACGGCGTCTTGGTGAAAACGCTTTGCTCGGTGCTCCGGAAACCTTTGGCGCGGTCCATGTGCAGCAACCCTGTCCAGCAGAGAGGCCGAAGCACCTGGATGTAGAGGCGGCTCAGCACATCGTCGAAACCACCGGCAGGATCGGGCTCACCGAACAGCACCTGACGGAGGTCAGCGCCGGTCGCGCCGTCCTCGGTCTCGACGTTTAACACGTTCAGGAACACGTCCCAGTTGCCCAGGATCGGCTCGTCGAAGCGCGAGAAGCGGGCGTGATTGACTTCGAACAGGTAGAACGGCGTGACGATGCCGAAGATCCGACCGGGATGGCCAACCAGTCCCTGGCCCGCCTTGGTTAGCTTGAACTGTCCCTTGTAGTGCCGCCCGATCTTCAGCGCGATCACCACGTCGTGCAGATCCATCAGTGGGCCAAAGTCGATCTCGTTCAGCACCTTGTTGATGGCGAAGAGGTCTTCTTCGGTGTAGCCCGGCCAGTCGAACTCGCGTGCCGCCCAATGCACAAATACCCGCTTGAAGGCCTTCGATGGCGTCAGCCCGATCCCGCCATGTTCGGCGATGTAGGCAAAGGTCTTTTCCAGCGCCCGCACCATCGGTGAGTGCGCCAGCGCCGGGTTTGCATCGTCGATCTGGCGGAACTCGATCACCTCAGATCTCCCGCGCGAACCAGCGGATTCGGCCGATGATGTGGATTTCCTCGGCACTGCGCTCGTAGGGGCTGTAGAAGCCGTTGTCGGAGATCACGCGTACCGCAGGCGGTTCGCTGTTGGGGACATGCTCGAGCCGCTTGGCAACGAGCCCCATGCCGTCATCCAAAACGAAGATCCCGGGCGGGTTCGGCGCGCGACGTGTCATGTCGACCAAGACGGTGTCGCCGTCCAGAAGGGTCGGCGCCATGCTGTCGCCCTCGACATGCATGATGCGCAGCTGCGACGGACTGGCCTTGAGGCTGCCCTTTATCCAGGACCGGCGGAAGTGATAGGCGCGGCCGGGGGTGTCGTGATCCTCGGTCACCACCGCGCCGCCGCCCATCGACGGGCGCGGGCTGGCATGTGCGATCGCGACGAAGGTTTCGTCCGGGTTCTCGATGAAGGGTGGCTCGCCTTCGACCTCGCCGATACCGTGGATCAGCCATTCCCGCTCGACTTTCAGCACGCGGGCAACCTCTGCCAGCTTGTCGATGCCGGGGCGTGCAGAGCGGCCGCGCAGGATGTCATAAACGAAGGAGCGATTGACCCCGGCCATCTCTGCGACATGAGCGGGGCTGAGCCCGAGTTGCTGAGCACGGGCGCGAAGGCGGTCGGAGAGCGTGTGATGCTCGGTCATGTTTTCCCCAGAGAGCTGTGGATCAAATAGGATAAAACAGGATTGATCGGAGGCCGTCAAGGATTTAGAACAAATCCTAAACACTCAATGGCAGGAATCGGGGGTCACATGGAGATCGAGAAGGCGTATTTTACTCTGCCGGAGATCCTCGACCGCTGGTCCATCTCCGAAGCCGACCTGATCTATCTGGCGGAGAACGACAAGCTGCGGTTGTCGGTGCGTGTCTTCGGTGTGCCGGTGGAGTTGGGCGACTACGAGGAAAGCCCGGAAGGCGAAGTTTTCTCGATCCCATCCGAGCGTGGATATTACGAAGGGCTTCTTGAGCTGCATGCTCGCGATGCCTATTGGGTTTTCCGCAGCGGAATGGTCATCACGAACCATTTTCGGTCAGAGAACGCTGACTATGCGTCTCTCTATGGCGAGCCTGCCAATCTGACTATTGGCAAAGATGACCTTTTGCTGAAGCGCATAGAACGTGATCGTTTCGAAGCCGAGACAGGGTTCTCCGGCGCGGAGTCCGGTCCGCAGCTGCCAACCTTCAGCGCATCGCCCGACTATCACGAAGTGCGTTGCGGGGGGCACCAGTTCCGCCTCGGCCCGATCCAGGCGCAGGTTGTCCGCGCGCTGCATGAGGCTGCGCGCCGGGGTGAAGCATGGCAGAGTGGCAAGGCGATCCTGTCGGCTGCGGGCTCCAAGAGCCTGAAGATGTCCGACGTGTTCAAATCCCAGAAGCAGTGGCGCTCGCTGATCGAATCGAATGGTCGCGGCAACTACCGTCTGAACTGCGGCTGATTCCGACCCATCCCGTTCCGGCACGCGTGTCCCTCCGGCTCCACAGTGGGATGCGCAGGGGGATGAGAGTGGGATGGCAATCCCCCGCCACGGCATTCGCCGCTGAGTTGGAAGGCTCAAACTGATCCCCCTCCGCATCCCACTTCGATCCTGACGACATCCCACAGCAGGATTTCGCATCTTCCTCCCAACGCAATGAGCGACAGGAGACGAAGATGCAGCTCAAACACCTCAATCAGAAAGAACTGGCCCGGCGGTGGAACATCTCGCACCGCACGTTAGAGCGGTGGCGGTGGGCCGGAGAAGGCCCGCAGTTCATGAAGCTCGGCGGCCGTGTGGTTTACCGCATGGAGGATATCACAGCGTTCGAGCAGGACCAGTTGCGCCACAGCACCGGCGCTGATGCCCAAGCGGGTGCCGCATGATGGTCCGGCTTGATGATTTTGCGGCTGACCGGGTGGTGCCGTTCTGCGCCGCTGGCGGTCTGGACGAGGTCGGGTTTTGCGCCTGGATCGCGCAGGCTAAGCCCGGCGAGACTCTGATCTATCACCGCGGGTTTCTGGCAGTCGATGCCACCGCCGTTCTGTCGAATCTCCCTGCCGACCGTCAGCGCGCCTTGCGTCAGGTCGCGGCCGCCGCCCTCCGCGCGGCCGAACAGAACCTCGTGCATCTCGTTCAGGCGCGGATCGGCCCAGACCACTTCGCCTACATCGCCATCGCCCGGCCCAAGCCCCGATCCAGCGGTGCCGCTTTGTCGGTCCGCCTGCTCGAGGCCGCGTGATGCCCGCCTTCCAATCCTTTTTCACCGATCACGGAGATCCTTTCATGCCATTCCCCGAGAATACCCCCACGCCGGATGATCTCCAGGCGCTCAGCGCGGCCGAGATCGCGGCCTTGCCGGTCGAACTGCTGGCCATCCTGCAGCACGAGATCGATGCGCGGCTCAAACGCGACAAGGCCGCCAAGGCCCGGCTCGATGCCGGTCTCGCGGTGCGCTACGCCGATCGCGCTGCTGAGGAACGGCAGGCCGCAGGCAAGGACACGGGCACGACGCGCTTCGATGACGGTGATTTCACCATCGTGGCTGACCTGCCCAAGCGGGTCGATTGGGATCAGGACAAGCTCGCCGCGATGGTCGCGCGCATTCGCGATGCCGGTGACGACCCCGCACAATATGTCGACATCGCCATCAAGGTGCCGGAGCGCAAATACGCGGCCTGGCCCGACGCGATCCGGAAAGGCTTCGAGCCCGCGCGGACCGTGCGCACCGGCACGCTCAAGGTCGAGCTTC
>NZ_FWFZ01000031.1 GCF_900172355.1 Roseisalinus antarcticus
GGCGGTAGCATCCGCTTCAGCACAGCCGACTTACGTTCCGGTGAATATCCCAAATCATCGTCCTATCCCGCCCACCTGAGAAATAGAGGGAAAATAGAGCGGCGGACAACTACGCTGACACAGGGGGGGATACTTCGCACGCGTTCGCTGGCGACAGCCCAAGAATCCTTCGCCCCGTTCTCGGCCCAGCTTCGTGGTTCAATGCGATCCGCAAGGGATGGATAGAAATAATCTCGTTCCATTGCTGCAATTGTATGCGCCCCGCCAAGAAAATGCCCTGGCCCCAAAACGGCTTCGTTAATTGCATCAAAGCCCAGGTTTTCTTCGCTCACTTCGATGCCCCGCAAGATACGGTAAGTATTTGAATGCATTTCGTCGTCTAATACAAACGCCTCAAAGCTGGCGCCCAACAGCGACGCGGTCATGCCAGAACTTTCGTAAATCAGGTTCCCACCTGCGAGGGCTGCAGCCAATGATGTAAGACCTTTTTCCGCACCGTATTGTGCGTCGATCGCTTTGGCGTCAGTCATTGAACACGCCACACCAGATGGAAGCCCAATCCAGTTTGAAAGCTGTGCAGACGCGGCATTGAGCAATGCACTTTCGCCACTTCCACCCGCAAACGCCCCCGTGCGTAAGTCGACAACCAATGGCCAGTTGGAAAACACCATCGGGTATCCTGGCTTAATGGCGTGAACCATGACCAAACTAGCTAGTGTTTCAGCTAAGGACTGTGCGAGAAATCCGGCCATCGTCGCAGGCGCAGTTGCACCGGCTTGTGCGGCCGTAATGCACGACATCGGAATGTTGTGTTTGATACATTCATAAACAACGTCGACGGCATCTTCGCCGTAGCGCATTGGGGAAATGATGGGGCTAATGTGTGCTTTCATAAAAGGGCGTTTTGAAAACTCGCCGATCCCGCCCGCTGCGATGTCCAGCATTTTGACGATGGGCTCTACATATTCCGCCAATGTAAATGAAGTCGCTGTTGGTTTCGTCGTGTTTGAGAGCAAGGCGTAAACCGTGTTGACGTCAAGATCAAAGTTGTCAGGCAAATCGGTCGCAACGCAGCACCGCGTATACCAGCTTACATTGGCCAAAGTATCTTGAAGGCGCGTGAAATTATGCAGATCAGCAAGCGTCGAGGGGCGGTATGTTCCGTTATCTAAATCAAGCGTTTGAACGGCAGCACCACCTGTTCCAAAATAGACCTTGCTTCCCCCCACTTCGATAGAACGACTTTCGTCGCGCCCGTGCAGAACAAATGTTTTAGCGGCCTTGGCAATTGCATCTTCAGTCAATGATCTGGGAAACAAAATCCGTCCAGCTTCGCCGTCTTGTGCGCCAGCGGCCAACAGGTCTAGTCGAAGCCTATCGGGAACTTCACCCATGCCAAGTTCAGACAAAAGCCGCAGCGCCGTGTCAAAGATGTTTTCAAGATCTGCTTGCGACAGGGGTTTATAAGTCCCTCCAATTTGACCGGGTGGACACGGATCAACAACAGGTTTTGCGGCGCGCTTTATCAGACGTTGTGCCCGTCCACCGCTGCGTCTGGAAGTCTCCTTTGATATTTCCGTCATAGGGGCGTTCCTGCTTATAATTAGATCACCACATCATACAGGCGTTCATTAGGTACTCCGATATGGTGTCCTGAGGTTCCCAAATACATAAATAGACATTTCGAAAATTTCGAATTTAGTTAAGTCTTGTTGACTACGACACTTACAACACACACTTGGGGGAAAAAACGCCTACCGGAGAGCTAAAATGAAATCGCGCACCAAAGTTGTTGTCATCGGAGGCGGGATCGCCGGTTGTTCTACTTTGTATCATCTGACGCAAGAAGGCTGGTCAGACGTTGTGTTGATCGAACGTAACGAACTAACATCTGGCACCACATGGCACTCTGCCGCGCAGGTCACGAACTTTGGCATGAACCAAACGATGGTTGGCCTGAAAACCCACTCGATCAATCTTTACAAAGAGTTGCGCGACGACGCAGATTATCCCGTCAGCTATCGCCACGGCGATGGTGGCATCCGCTTGGCCAACACACAGGCGCAGATGGATGGCTATGCGCATTTCGCGTCCATGGCGCAGGGCATGGATGTCGAATTTGAAGTGATCGACGCCGCCGAATGTGCACGCCGTCACCCGCTGATTTCGACCGACAATTTGCTGGGCGGCCTTTGGGATGGCAATGATGGTGACATTGATCCGGCGTCTTTATGTCAGGCGCTGGCCCGCCGTGCCCGCAAAGCCGGTGCCGAGGTATATCGCAACACGCCTGTCACCGACCTGACCCAGCACAGCGATGACACTTGGACCGTGCACACGGAACATGGCGACATTGATTGCGATATTGTCGTGAATGCGGGCGGCTACCGGGTGAACGAAGTCGGGGCGATGATGGGCGTTCATCACCCTGTTGCGTCGATGGAACACCAATATTTCGTGACCGAGGACATCCCTGCAATCGCAGACGCAGGCCACCGGATGCCGCTGTTGCGCTGCCCGATCAGTGACTATTACAGCCGTCAGGAAAAAGATGGCCTGCTGATCGGCTTTTACGAACAAGACTGTAAAACGTGGGGCATGGACGGCATTGACCCCAATTTTGTCAACGCCCTGTGCCCAGACGATCTGGATCGCGTCATGGACGTACTCGAGGGTGCTTTTGAACGCATGCCTGTCTTGGCAGAGGTCGGCATCAAGAACATCGTCAACGGTCCAATCACCTATACAATCGACGGCGCACCTTTGGTTGGTCCCATTCCGGGCAAGCGTAATGCCTATTGCATCATCGGCCTGCGGGCGGGTCTGGGCGAAGGCGGCGGTCACGGATGGTTGCTGGCGCAACAGATTGTGCAGGGCGAGGCCCAGTATGACACGTGGTGCATCGATCCACGCCGCTTCACCGGCCACACCAATGTCGAACTTACCGCGCTCAAAGCGACCGAAGACTACCAAAACGAATTCCGGTTCCACTTTCCCCATGAACACCGCCCCGCAGGTCGCGACGCAAAGACCACCCCCTTAACACCCGTCTTGGCAGCCGAGGGCGCAGAATTTACCGTTGTGAATGGCTGGGAGCGGATTGATTACATCAAGCCATCCCCCGACTTTCACCCCACCCTTGGCTTTCACTTCGACGAAGCATTCGACGTCATAGCTGGCGAAGTCAAAAACGTGCAGGAAAACGTCGGCCTGTGCGAGGTGAACGGCTTTAACCGATTTGAAATTACGGGCGCAGATCGTTATACGTTTTTGGACCGCATGTTCTGCGGCACCGTCACCAAAAAGGCGGGGCGCGTCGGGCTTGGCTACCTGTTGAACCATCACGGCATGGTCAAAGGCGAGGCGACAATCGCCAATATCCCGGCATCTGACCGAGGGCCGGATCGCATCTGGTTCGGGTCTGCCGCAGCGGCAGAGTATCACGATATGGATTGGTTGCGCGCGCATCTTGATCCGGCACAGGACGTGCAGATCAAAAGCCTAACCAATGATCAAACCATTCTGGTGTTGGCGGGTCCCAAAGCACGCGAAGTTTTATCCGCTTGTTCGCGGGCTGATTGGTCACGCGACGCATTTCCATGGCTATCCGCGCGAGAATGTTTCATCGGTTTTGCGCCTGCAACCGTCCTTGGCGTCAGTTTTTCAGGTGAATTGGCGTATGAAATCCATGTGCCCAACAACGCACTTTACGCAGCATATACTGCATTGCGTACAGCAGGCGACGCGCATGGCCTTAAGATATTCGGCGCGCGCGCTGTTGATTCGATGCGTCTAGAGAAGGGTTTCTTGCATTGGAAGGCCGATTTGCTGACAGAGTTTGACCCGTTCGAAACCAACCTTGATCGGTTTGTCAAAATGGACAAACCCGACTTTATCGGCAAGGCCGCATTGGCAAAGCGTGTCGCAGCAGGCCCCACCAAAAAGCTGGTATCGTTGCATGTCGATTGTACTCACGCCCCGGCCCACGGCGGCGCTTCGATGAAGCTGGACGGTCGCGTGATTGGCACCATAACATCGGGCGATTGGGGGCACCGGTTGGGAATGAACCTAGCCTATGGGTTTGTGGACCCAGAGCACGCCGCAACAGGCACCAAAATGACTGTCGATGTGATCGGTAAACCCGTGCCCGCAACCGTGATCGACGCTGGCCCCTATGATCCAACATACGGCATTATGCGTGGTTAAGCGAAATACCTGCTAGGTCCGCAAGTTGTTCTGTACGCATGAACTCTTAGTCGCAGTGTGCTTGAATGGCCGGTTTTCTGACTGTGGTACCGCGCGCAAAATTGCGCATATGCAGAAATTTCGATGCTGCGAGCGCGCGCAGCGGAAAAATCGGATTCACAGTTTGGGCTCACTGCCGCCGTTCGCTGCGCTTTGGTCGAAGGTCCGCAGTGGGCCGTTCAGGTCGAGTGACCATTGTGTAACCGAGCGTGTTCAAAGCGCATCGAAGGCTTTAGAGAGTAACATCTAGAATGCGGCCCTTGTGTATGGTCTCCAGAAGCATCGGTAAAAAGGGATGGTAAAAATGCAAAAGCGGCAGGTCGGAACGACAGGGTTGATGATCGACATCCTTGGGCTCGGCGGGGCGCCGCTGGGCGGGAATTTCGTTGACCTCGATTATGACCAAGCCGCACAGCTGATCACGGCTGCCAAGAAAGCGGGTGTTCGCTATTTTGACACGGCCCCATGGTATGGGTTTGGTCGATCTGAGCGTGTCATGGGCGACTTGCTACGCGGTACCGATTACATATTGTCGGACAAAGTCGGGCGGCTACTAAGACCGGGAGCCGTGAAAAATCCGATGGATTTCGGTATGATCGACCCGCTGCCGTTTCACGTCATATACGACTATAGTTATGATGGCATTATGCGGGCCTTTGACGATAACCTTCAACGAGTTGGCCTCGATCGGATTGATATCCTACTTGCGCATGACATCGGTACGTTCCAGCACGGCGCGGAAAACGCCAGCCATTTCAAGGATTTGGCCGAAGGTGGCTATCGCGCCATGGACGAACTGCGCAGCGCTGGACAAGTGAAGGCAATAGGATTGGGCGTGAACGAAAACCAAGTCTGCATGGACGCGCTCGGGATCGGCGATTGGGACGTTTTTCTTCTGGCTGGTCGCTACACACTTCTTGAGCAGACATCCTTGAGCACCCTTTTCCCTGCGTGCCGCAAAGCAAGCACGACGATCATCTGTGGTGGTCCATTTAACTCAGGCATACTTGCGGGGCGCGAGGCCTGGAACTACGCCAAAGCGCCGCCTGACGTTGTCGACAGGGTTCGCGCGATCGTTTCCGTAGCGGATGAGTACTCGGTACATTTGGCTGCAGCCGCGTTGCAATTCCCCCTTGGAAACGACCTGGTGACCTCAGTCATCCCAGGCCCGCGCGACAAGGGCGAGTTGAGCCAAATCCTTGGTTGGTTCGAAGTATCGATCCCGAACGAATTCTGGTCTGCGCTGAAGGCGAAGGGCCTGATGAACGAAACCGCACCAGTTCCCTTACAGAAACTGGACGGCGCTTAGAAGAAAGATTGCACGGTGCATGAATGACCGCAATACGGGAGTTGCACCGCAGCGACGGACCGACCAGCGGACGACGGCGCTGGGCCGGTCGCGATCATGATCGAGTGACTGGCTACATCATCGCCACATCAACCCGCGAATGCGGGTTTCGCGCTGGGTTTACTGCCGAATGCGGGTGAATGTCGGTGAGTGCAGGGTGGCGAATTTTGTGAAACCAAAGGCTTATCAGCTAAGTATCGGATTTAAATAAGTTATTTAAATCACTGGGCTTTAGGTTCATAACCTGGAGGTCGTAGGTTCAAATCCTACTCCCGAAACCAAAAACCGGCGTAAGTGCAATAGCTTACATCGGTTACCCCAAAAACTGAAATCTGATTTAGTCACGCGTGAGTCACATTGGCGACAGAGAATCTCTCAGGCGATTTCCAGCGTGAAATCTTGAAGCCGGATCAGCCAGAAATCGTCCAGCGGATAGAGCCCATCGCCGCCGTCCGAATCCGTCAGGTTGAACACAAGCCCGCCATTGGGATCCGACGCAGCCGTCAGATCGAGCCGCGCCTTGAAGAACATCCAGCCGGGATACGAAGGATGCTCGTCGCACCAGACATCCGACCACGGCCCCGAATATGCTCCGATCCGGCTCGCGGCCGCGGTGCCGTCATCCGTGATATCCACCGACAAAGTGAAGGCTGGGTCCATGAACAGTGTATCAATAAAGACCCAGGTTTTTTCGGTCGTATAGGTCTCAGCTTTGGCCCGAAACCGAAAGATCACCGAATCGGTCCCATAGTTTTCGTAGTTCAGCAGCTCCACATCGGCACGACCGGAACCTGAGCTCTTGCGCCACTCGACCGCGTCGCTGGAACCGGAGAAGCCCAACTTGTTGGACCAAAGGTTGCAATTCGTTTTGCCCGAACCTGAAGTCGAACCGTTCTCCCAGCGCGTCGCGTTGATCGTCCCAGTCGGATCGTCAAAGGGATCGGCCCAAGGCCCAGTGCCACCGCCCGAATTGTCCAGCTGGTGGCGTGCTGCATTGTAGTGCGCAGGGAGGATCAGGCTCATGCGACAACCCCAACCGAACCTATCAGCAACCACGTGTCCGCGGCGTACTTCCGCAGAACCGCGCCTTGCCATTGCGCCGCGATATCAGCCGAGCCTGCCGAAACGCCGTTGATCGTCACTCCGGTATCCCCGGTGATCGAAATGGCCCCTGCGCCCAGCGCCACGACCTCGATCTCCGATCTGACAGGCAGAGCCACCGAGGCATCTGTCGGCACCGTCAACACCGCCGCCGTGGCGGACGTCATGTGGACGGCTTTGTGTTCGTCTGCCAGGACCAGAGAATAGGCACCCGCCTGCACATTGATCGCCCGCCGCGCCAAGATCACCGGACCGGTTCCGATCGTGCCTTGCGCAGACAGATCGGCCTCAGCCGCGAGCACGTCCCAAGATGCTGCCCAAGACGCGCCAACACCCGGCTCCGATGCTGCACCGGAGGTATGCGCAGCCGTTGCGATGTACGAACTGCCACTGTTCGAGACGACATCGTCCACCGCATACGCCGTCGCGGTCATCCACGCGCCCCGCCAGACAAAACCGGAGCCATCTGCACCTGGAGCGCCATCAAGCCCATCAGCCCCGTCGGCACCGGGATCACCCTGAATGCCCTGCGCACCGAGCGCACCCGCCGCGCCATCAGCGCCATCAGCACCCGCATCCCCAGTGTCGCCCTTTTGCGCCAGCAGGTCCCAATTCGCAGCCCAGGACCCTCCCACACCCGGCTCGGTCGAGCCGCCCGAAGTGTGGTCCGCCATCGCGATGTAGGCCGAGCCATTCCGGCTCACCACATCATCGACCACGTACGCCGTCGCAGTCACCCAAGCGCCCTGCCAAAACAGACCGGCAGGCCCCTGGATGGGCCCGACATTGACCCAGGCGGAGCCGTCCCAAGTGTGCAGATCGCCATCGATGATATAGCCATCGCCAGCCGTCGCGCCTCCAGGCAGCGCGCCGGTATTCGCCACGGTCCCAAGGATATTGACTGAGGTGCCATCCGCGCCGTCAGCACCCGCAACGCCGTTGGCCCCGTCAACCCCGTCCGCTCCATCAGCACCGACGAGCGATGCCAAGAACACCGCCTCAGTTCCAACACCGCCCTCGTTCAGCCAGACCTCGTAAGCGCTCAAGCCATCGGCCCCGTCGCCGCCGGTCACACCGGCGAGGTCGAACCAGACTGAGCCGTTCCACACGACCAGGGTGTCCTCATCTTCCACCCACGCCCGCCAGCCGATCTGGCGCGGCAGCCGGAACCACGCGCCGTCAGCGAACATGGCGACGTCGTTGTCCCAATCGGCCCATTCCCCCGTCGCGCTCGCCGCTACGATGTACCGATCGCCTTCCGACGCCCCAGCAGGTGGAACGGTCAGATCCCGATCAGGGACAGACATCTGGACAAACCCGTCCAGCAGCCGGAGCGCCTCGTTGTGCGTGACGTGCTTCTGCGCCTGCGCCGCAAGGATGTAGGGCAGGAGCAGCTTTGTCGTGGAATCAGACATGGCGAACCTCAGAGGATAAGCGTTGCGGATTTTGGTGCGCCACGACCAACCAGGTCGGACAGCTGGAAGATGCGGATCGAGAGACTGTCCCGGGCAGCCAAAGGCGCACCGAAGTCAGCGGTCTGCGCAGCAGCGGAATAGACGACGCTGGATACAGAGGTGGCGAGCGTCCGAACCACCGATGCGCCGTCGAGGATGTCGACCTCGAACGACAGACCGCCCTCAATCAGCGGCACATTGATGCCCGCCCAGGTATCTGCGGCCAGCGACCGCGACCGCCGCGTCCAGGCGATCAAAAGATCATCACCGGCCCGCGGCCGCAGATACGGCTGCTGCACATGCGCCACCGAGAATGGACGCAACCCGACACCTTCAGCGGTGAAGGCCGCGCCCCTGTAGGAATCGTCTGACACCGCCCGCGCCGATGGCCCCACCCGCCAATTGTATGGAATGCCGACATCGGACTCCGCGATGGGCAAGGGAAAGATCGTGTCGTCCAGAACCACGACCCGCGACCCGACCGGCGTCGGACTTCCGATTGCGCCCTCGGTCCCGCGCTGACCTCGCAACAGCCGGGACAGCCGGTATCGCCGCGAACTGACCAGTTCCACCGTGCCCGCCTGTACGATTTCCCAGACGCCAGGCGAACTCTCGATCGCGAGCGAATTTGCACCCGCGAACAAGGTCAGGTCCGTCACGCTCGCCATCTGACCGGAATACAGGTCGATCAGCAGCGCGTTCACATGGTCGAACCGGGACGTCGGCCCGGGCGCAAACTCTGCCGCGACCACGCCGATCTGGGCGCGAAGGCCAAAGGTCGTGACCAGCTCGAACGCATCCGTCGTCGGGCTTCGCAGCGCCGCCATGCTCCCCGGCCACGGCAAAGCATGGGCGGCGACATAAGGCCGATGTGCCGGAACACCTTCGGCCAGTTGAGGCAGGTCCATCAAGGCGACCACCGGCGTGCCGAACACAACCGGCACCCGAGGCACCGACGCCCGCGCCAGACCAGGGATCGAGTCGTAGGCCTGCTGGTCCTGCCGGATGGCCTCGATGCACCGAACACCGGAATCCGCGATCGACACCAGGCGAAACGACATGCCGCGCCCGTCATGGGCCAGGATCACCACGTCGGAAGGATCGAGCGCCAGGCGAGATGGTGGTAGCTTGAAACTCGCCTTTTCACGCGCGGCCCATTCCTCGATCAGCGCCCGCTGCACCCGCCGCTCTGCCTCCTGCAGCGAGACGGCCAAAGGGAAACTCTCCATGTTGGCCCGCTGCGAGGTGACCGTGATGCGTCGCGCCTCGACCTGCGCCGGATCGAAATCACCATCGGACCGGATGACCTGCCATTTCAGGGATTGCGACAGCTCGGTCTCCTGACCGCGGATCAACTCCAGGATATCGCCCGATCCGGTATCGACCAGGTCGTCATGGGTGAGCGTGACCGAGGCGTTGCGATTTCGCATGACAAACCGGATCAGGCCCTCGCTCTCAACGGCGTCAAACCCGAAATGCCGCGCCAGGCCAGAAATGGTGCCGCGCGGAGATTCCAAGCCAGTGATCACCAGCCCCTCGCACGACCCGACCAGCGCAGATGCATCAAACCGGTTCGCAGGAAGCCTGGCGCGAAGGCACAACGCGCTGACCAGCGCAGGCAGGGAACTCGAGCCCAACCGACCCGTGATCCAATACCCGATCTCCCAATCGCCGGTATCCGACCAGACCGTCAAGATGTCTGGAAACTGAGGATAAGGCCGCGCGTCCCAAGCCCAGACGGAGCTATTCGCCAGATCTACCATGCCTGCGGGATTGTTCGTGGGATCCGACCAAAACGCGAGCGATGCCTCGAGGAACGACCGCTGGATGGCATCGTCGCGATATCCGCGAGAGTGATAAGGGACCGCGCTGTCCGAAGATCGGCCCATCTGGACCGCGCTCGGCTGATTGGTGCCCCGGTCGATCGCAGGACAGCCCAGTGCCGTAAAACGGATCGGCTTCATCTCGGCGGTCCAGTCGGTCGGCGATGCGGACTCGACCCCGCCCGGACTATTGTAGTGTTGGTTCGACCACCAGGACCGGATGTCCTTCGCGCGATAAACCCACGGCTTGCCCCCGGTATCCACGATCGCCGTTCGCGTCTGCCCAGCGCGATCAGCAGGCGAGGCATAGATCCAATCGAAGAACTCGCCCCCGGCCATGTTCGCCTTCAGATAGGCGCGATCGTAGATGCTCTCCCAGCCAGCAACGGCGTCCAGGTGATCGGCCCCGCTGCGCCAATCCGACACCGGCATGAAATTGTCGATGCCGACGAAATCCACCGCCGCGTTTGACCAGAGCGGATCGAGGTGGAAATACACGTCGTTGGATCCGTCGTCCGGACGATGGCCCGAATACTCCGACCAGTCCGCCCCGTAACTTACCGCCACGCCAGAGCCGAGAACCGCCGCAGCATCCTCCGCAAGATCGATCAGCTGCGTGACCGCGGGATAGGTGACCGCGCCTGAGCGCACCGTGGTCAAGCTCGGCAGCTGGCCCCCGATCAGGAACGCATCGACGCCGCCCGCCGCATCGCAAATGTGCGCATAATGCAGGACCATACGCCTGTAGCCCCAATCACCCGAAGCGCCCGTCCAGCTCACCGCCTCGCCGACCACGTCAAAATCACTGACCGCAGCGTCACCGAAGAAATCAGCGATCTGGGAACCAGCGCCCACACTCTTGTCCACGGTCCCGGTGAACCCGGCAGCCGGAGAACAGGTGATCCGGCTGGCCAAGGGAAACGCGCCCTGACCGGACGCCGCCGCGTTGTTCGAATATGGGTCAGGCATCGCGTTGCCAACCAGTATATCCATCAGCAGTTGAGGACGGAAGGTCACCCGGAGCCCGCGCGCCTTCAGTTCCTGGATGGCCTGCACGATCGAGCCGTCTGACGGCGTGCCCCCAAACATCGGCAGCCCGTTGGCATTCGCCGTGACGACCAGCGCGTTCGTCCAATCGAGCCCGTTCACGCGCCAATTGTCCGGTGTCGAGCTATCAACGTCCTGCTCAACCCGAGGCCTGATTTCACACGCGCCCGCCCGCAGATCATCACCGAACCAGGACGCGATCAAGGTCACCGCTTCGAGGTTTGGAACCGCCGCCTGCAGATTGTCGAGCGACACCAGGAAGTCAGCCCGATCCGCAATCGCGTGCACATTCTGAGTGACCTCGCTTCCGTCCGCCCCGCGCCGATGCGCTGTCGTCGCATAGGAGAACTCGCCAGCACCGGGCAGGATCGCCACGCTGCGAACCAACGTCTCCGCGCCGCCATCCTCCGCCAGCGTCCGGAACACCTCGAACGACAGCTGCGGCAGGCGATTGCCATGATCCTGCAGCGGCATGTCGTCGAACATCACGTAGGCAGTGCCCCGGTAGGCCGGAGCCCGATCGGCCCCCATCTTCGAAGTGATGACAGGATCTGGCGTCTGCGTTTCTGAGCCGGGATACCAGCGCAGCGTGATGCCAGAGGTGTCCAGCAATTTGCCGTCAGCCCAGACCCGACCGAGGCCCGTGATCTCGCCCTCGCAGAGCGCGACCGCAAACGAGGCGTAATAGAGATACTCGGTCGTCTCGGTCTTGGGTCCGCCGCCGCCTTTACCCCCACCGCTGGTGGTCGTGGTCTCTTCGCGGAAATCCGTGGCCCAGATCAGCTGACCGCCAAGGCGCATCCGGCCAAAGACCCGTGGCACCACTGCGCCCTCGGTCGCCGAGGTGATCCGCAAGGTGTCGAGCCGTGGCCCCTCGATCCGCTGGGTCGGCGCGAGCGAGGAAATGATCCAGCTGTCGACCGCCGAACCGATGGTGGAGCCCACGAATCCGCCGATCGTCGCCGCACTCACACCGAGGACCGCCCCACCGATGCTGCCGCCAAGCGCAGCGCCCGCGGCGCCAAGAACGAGCGTTGCCATGAGAACTCCAGAGCAAAGGATGAAGGAAATATGGAAGGAAGGAAGGAAGGAAGGAACGGCCAGAGGCGTTTTGAGACCGGCTTTAGGTATTAGGCTCGGGCCGCGCCGGTCTGACCAACAGCACCCGTCGGGCGCGTCATGCGATAGCTGTGGGCAGCAACTGATCGTTCACTTTCCACCAAATGGATCGAAGCCACCGGCTTCCAGCCGGTCCGCTTCAGCGTATCTTTTCTGATCTTCCTCCGCGCACACGCGATTTTATCACAGATACCACGTCGTGTGGGCCACGAAGTACCGGTACAAGGTTCTGCAGGGCGCAATGCGTGAGCGGATCCGTGAAATCATTATCCAGACTTGCGAAGAACTGAGTATCCATATCGTGAAAGGCATTTTGGCGCGCGATCATGTCCACATGTTCCTGTCGATCCCGCCCTAGCTGTCCCTGTCCGATGTTATGCAGCGCATCAAAGGCCGCTCATCACGCCGCATCCAGATGGAGTTCCCCGACCTGCGCAAGCGGTATTGGGGAAGGCGCTTTTGGGCGCGTGGGTATTTCTCCACGACCTCCGGGAACGTGACTGACGACGTCATCAACCAGTACCTGGAATTACATTCCTCCAAGTGATGCCTCCGGCGTCAGCCGGTGGTCCTTCACTACAAAGGCGTCCGATCATCATTCGCTGACGGTGGTCAGGTTGGGCAGAGAGGGCGGATTGCAGACCTTCGCTGCACCGTGCAGGAACTTACACAGTGCGGACAAAGCCGCTTTATGCAGTCGCAGCTATTGCTGACGCAGCATTTCCTCGCGCTTGCAGCGGCGAGCATTTTGCAACGCAGCGGAATTCACCAGAGCGGCCATTGAGAAGCCAAAAACGGGTAAGTGGTCATTCGTTCAATGAGTTCAGATTGCGGCAAAGTCCCGTGCTGTGTAGGTTCCAGCAGTGTACATCCAATTGCCGCAACACTCATATTCTATTTCTATTCACCAAGATTCTTGATTGTGCACGGATGGTGCCTGTTAGGCCTTTCGGGGCGGGTGCAATCAAGTACAGAAACGATAAACCCCGCCTCTAATGTACAAAGCCCTTATATTTTGGCTCACTCTTAACGCATCGTAATTGAAGACCTGTGTGAGCCTTGTCAAATCATAGACCATTATCTTGGTTGTCCGGTTACTGTTCGGCTTTCCAGTTAAACTGACGGGCGGCCGACAGTATCGACCGCAGATACTTTGTATCCTCGCGACCGTATGGAACCGAGAGCGAAACAGTACGGCCCAAGGTCTGCCCGCTGAGCGGGCGGGTTTGCAGCCCCTCGATAATCACTGATCCGACGGGCAAGATTGTCACCCCCACGCCAGCAACAGCAAGTGTTTGTATCCAGTCGTCACGTTCACTACGTGCCACGAAGTTGACGGGCAGCCCTTGCCGTGCGGTTTCTTCGATGAATGTATCGCGAAATTCACAATTCAGCCGGTCCAGATATAGTTCCTGTGTGACCTGTTCCAGTGTGATTGTATTTTGCCGATTGAACCGATGATCGGGGCCGAAACCGACGACCATGTCTTCGCCGTAAAGTTCAGTATATTTAAAGCGCGGTTCATCTTTCAGGGTAGCGCCCACAAGGGCACAATCGACAAATCCGCTGATCAACATCTCGTTGATTTTGTCACGGTCGGCATTGCGCAAGACAACTTCAACGCCGGGGTTTTCTTTGCACCACTGCCGCAAGAACGCCTGAAACCGAGTGGGCCCGATAGTGCACATCACCGCGATCTGGACTTGTGGTGTCTCGCCGTTGACCAGACGCTGTGCAGTCAGTTCTGCGCGCTGGACGGTTTCATCAACCTTTTTGAGCTGTTCTTGCATCAAGCGACCCAAATGCGTCAGGTGCGTCCGTGTGCCTTCGCGCCGGATCAGGGTGCCGCCGATTTCGTCCTCAAGCTTGCGCACCGCCTTGGACAACGCGGGTTGTGACAGGCCCAGCCTGCGTGCGGTTTCTGAAAAGTTTAACGTTTCACATAGTGCAACAAAATAACGGGTGCGGCGAATATCCATCTTCAATGCCTTCTTGATAAGTCGTGTCGGTCCATCTTACGCGATGATCGATCGATACTACTAGTTATCGAAACGATAGCTGATTTGTACGCAGTTACTGGGGTAACGTCCAGCCAATGCACGCCAAATTATTGGCCCAACCCTAAAGAGAGTATTCAAAATGATCCGTTTCATGAACAAAACCCTGCATGCCTATCTGGACTACCCTGTCGCTCTTGGCTTGATCGCGATGCCGTTAATCTTTGGGCTGGGTGCAACGCATCCACTGGCGTTCTGGCTATCTGTTGCCACTGGTGTGGCCGCCTTTGTGCTGACGATTTTTACCGATCATCAGTTCGGGCTTGTGCGCATCCTACCTTATAAGCTGCACCTTGCCGTTGATTTTATGGTCGGCGTGGTCTTCATCGCGGCACCTTTTGTGCTGGGCTTCGTCGGGCTGGACGCGGCCTATTACTGGTTCTTTGGCGCCACGGTTCTGGTCGTCGTCGCTCTTGATAGCACCCCGCAGACCGCGCCCGCCGCATAGCGGGCCACGGACGTCCACACCCACGCCACCATAACCCAACAACCCGTAAGGGGCAGTTTCATGCAGTCTATTTTCGACACTTTCGTCATGACCAATATCAATTTCTTCACCACAGCATTCATCTTTTTGATGGGGCTGGCGGTGTTGGCGATCGCGGTGATGTTTGTCATCGACATTACGCAATCCAAAGACGCGGTGCGCCGGAATTACCCCGTTTTGGGCCGGTTCAGGTCACTGTTTACGACTTTGGGCGAATTCTTTCGACAGTATTTCTTTGCGATGGACCGCGAAGAAATGCCGTTTAACCGTGCTGAGCGTGACTGGATCGGACGGGCGGCAAAGGGTGCCGATACCACTGTGGCGTTCGGGTCTAGCAAGGTGCTGACGGCGCCCGGAACGGCAATATTTGTCAACTGTCCCTATCCCACGTTGGACGATGACGCAGTCGAGGTGCAACCGCTGCGCATCGGCGACGGGTGTCCGCAGCCCTATGACGCGCCTTCGTTCTTTAACGTTTCCGCGATGAGTTATGGCGCACTTTCCACCCCAGCCGTTCAGGCCTTGTCAAAAGGTGCCAAGATGGCGGGATGTTGGATGAACACCGGTGAGGGTGGTTTGTCACCCTATCACCTGGAGGGTGGCGCAGACATCGTTTTTCAGATCGGCACGGCCAAATACGGCGTGCGGGGTGCAGACGGAAAATTGTCGGACGACAAACTCCGCGAAGTCGCGGCCCATGACCAAGTCAAAATGTTCGAACTCAAGCTGAGCCAAGGTGCGAAGCCCGGCAAGGGCGGGATTCTTCCGGGTCGCAAGGTGAATGCCGAAATTGCGGCCATTCGCGGTATTCCTGAGGGCGAGGATTCAATCTCTCCCAACCGCCACCCCGAGATTAACGATGCGGCGTCTTTGCTGGATATGATCAACCACATCCGCGATGTCACCGGCAAGCCGGTTGGGTTCAAGGCAGTCGTGGGCGCCTACGGTTGGTTGTCGGATGTGGCCGAGGAAGTCCACCGCCGTGGCATCCAATCCGCACCCGATTTCATCACCGTAGACAGTGGTGATGGCGGCACGGGTGCGGCACCGATGCCTTTGATGGATAACGTTGGACTGGTAATTAAGGAATCGCTGCCTCTGGTCGTGGATGTACTGGTCGAACACGGGCTGCGCGACCGCGTTAAGGTCATCGCGTCTGGTAAGCTTGTCACACCGTCAGAGGTCGCTTGGGCGCTGGCAACGGGTGCTGAATTTGTCAATTCCGCACGCGGTTTCATGTTTTCGCTGGGCTGTATCCAATCGCTGAAATGCAACAAAAATACCTGTCCCACGGGAATTACGACAAACAACAAGCGTTTGCAAAAGGGCCTGAATCCGGCTGAAAAATCGGTAAAAGTCGCCAATTTCTGCCTCAATCTGGTGCATGAAGTCGAAGTCATCGCGCATTCGTGCGGCGTTGGGCGACCACGGCTGTTGTCGCGCAAACATGTGCGGATCGTGCGGCCCGACGGAACATCCGTGCAGATGGAGGATCGTTTCCCCAACAAGGAAATCCTGCCCGACTACAGGCCAGCCCCCGCAGCTTAGGCGATGACCTTTAACCCTTAAAACGCGCTTTCATAGGATGATTTTACCATGACCAATCCCGCCACGCCAACGATCAAAGCCTCGGACCTCTTTGTCAAAGCCCTTGAGGCAGAGGGCGTCACAGAAATCTTTGCCGTTCCCGGCGAAGAAAACCTTGATCTGGTTGAATCGTTACGCACCTCGACCATCAAATTGATCCTGACCCGGCATGAACAGGGGGCGGCATTCATGGCCGCGACCTACGGCCGTTTGACGGGAAAACCGGGTGTGTGCATGGCGACACTTGGGCCCGGGGCGACCAATTTTGCCACACCGGCCGCCTATGCCCATCTGGGTGGCTTTCCTTTGATCATGATCACTGGTCAGAAACCCATCAAGACATCCAAACAGGGCCAGTTCCAGATCATTGATGTCGTGAACCTGTTCGATCCGATTTGCAAAATGTCCAGACAGATCGTGCACGGCAACACGATCCCCGCTTTGGTCCGCGAGGCCTTTCGTCTGGCAAGCGAGGAACGACCGGGTGCGGTGTTGTTGGAATTGCCCGAAGACATTGCCGAGGAACCTTGCGATGCGGTCGTAATCCCGCCGCACCCGCGTTATTATGCGCAGGCTTGTGACACTGTCATCGGCGCCGCCGCCAACCTGATCCGCGCAGCCAAAATGCCGCTGGTTTTGTTGGGGGCGGGGGCGAACCGCAAGGACGTGCGCAGCGCTTTGTCGGATTTCATCGATACCACCGGCATCCCGTTTTTCTGCACCCAAATGGGCAAAGGCGTGGTTGATGAACGCTCCGCACTTTTCCTTGGAACCGCGGCATTGTCGGATAATGATTATTTGCACTGCGCCATTGACCGATCTGACCTGATTATCAATTTCGGTCATGACGTGATTGAAAAACCCCCATTTTTCATGGAGGTCGGCGGCAAACAGGTAATCCACGTCAACTATAAATCGGCAAAGGTAGACGAGGTCTACTTCCCCCAAGTCGAAGTTGTCGGCGATATGGCGGCCTCAATCGCGCAGCTGCAAGACGCGGTTGGGGGCGATTTGAACCTTGATACGCGGTATTTTGAAACGGTGCGCGCAGAGGTTGAACACCACCTTGGTGAAGGCGTCGATGACCCGCGTTTCCCTGTCACCCCGCAGCGTTTTGTGGCCGACACCCGCAGGGCCATGGGCGACACGGATATTATCGCGCTGGATAACGGGATTTATAAAATCTGGTACGCGCGCAATTACAAAGCCTATGAACCAAATACTGTCCTGTTGGACAATGCGCTTGCCACGATGGGCGCGGGTCTGCCTTCGGCGATGGCTGCGGCGTTTGTCCACCCTGAACGCCGCGTCATGGCGATTTGCGGTGATGGCGGGTTTATGATGAACAGTCAGGAACTTGAGACAGCAATTCGGATGAAGCTGAACCTTGTTGTGCTGGTGCTGAACGACAGCTCTTATGGCATGATCCGCTGGAAACAATCGGCTGCGGGGTTTGATGACTGGGGCTTGGAATTCGAAAATCCCGATTTCGTGAAATATGCCGAAAGCTATGGCGCGACAGGCCACCGGATCATGGCGGCGGATGATTTACTGACAACGTTCGAGGCGGCCTTTGCAGCAGGTGGTGTGCATCTGATTGATTTGCCAGTTGATTACTCTGAAAACCAAAAAGCGCTAATCGATGAACTGGCGGCCAAGGCGTGTTTGCTATGACCGGCACGCTAGAGGTCGTAAACCCGTTCGATCTGACCACGATTGGTTCAGTGCCGCTGGTCGGGTGGGATGATATCGACGGGTCTTTGAAAGTCGCGACGCAGCTGCACAAAACCCGCAAGGCGTGGCTGCCAGCCCATCAACGGGCCGCGATCCTGACAAAAGCGGCCACGCTGATGCAGGACAGGTTCGAAGATCTGGCCTTCCAGATCGCTAACGAGGGTGGCAAGCCTTTGGTGGATGCACGCATCGAAGTGACCCGCGCGATTGATAGTGTCCGCCTGTGTGTTCACGAAATCGCAGGTCTGGCAGGGGAACAAATCCCGATGGATTTGACGCAGGCGGGTGCAGGGCGGATCGCATTTACGCAGCGCGAACCAATCGGGCCGGTCGTTGCAATATCAGCGTTCAATCACCCGCTGAACCTGATTGTGCATCAGGTGGCCCCCGCCATTGCGACGGGGTGCCCGGTCTTGGTCAAACCCGCCGATGACACACCACTGTCGTGCAAATCCTTTGTCGATATTCTGCTTGAGGCGGGATTGCCTGAAGAATGGTGCCGCTTTGTGCCTTGCGACCTCGCAACCGCCGAAAAACTGGTCACCGATCCGCGCGTTGCATTCTTTAGCTTTATCGGCTCGGCCAAGGTCGGCTGGATGTTGCGGTCCAAATTGGCCCCCGGCACACGCTGTGCGTTAGAACACGGCGGAGCCGCCCCGGTGATCGTGGACAAAAGCGCCGATTTTGACGCGATGATCCCGGACCTCGTCAAAGGCGGGTTCTACCATTCTGGTCAGGTCTGCGTGTCAGTGCAGCGTGTGTTCGCGCCCAAAGACATGGCGGAAGAGATTGCAGAACGGCTCGGGTCTGCCGCGTCGCAACTCGTCGTGGGGAACGCGATAGACGCAACCACGCAAGCAGGCCCGTTGATCCGCCCGCGCGAGGTTGACCGCGTGGCTGACTGGGTGGCAGAGGCAGAACAGGCTGGCGCACAAATCCTAACAGGTGGCGACAAGATCAGCGCGACAACCTATGCGCCTTCGGTCCTGCTGGGTGTGCCGAAAGACGTGAAATTATCCCAGAATGAAGTTTTCGGGCCCGTTGTCTGCGTCTATGAATACGACAGTATCGACGCGGCCATCGATCAGGCCAATGGCCTGCCCTTTGCATTTCAAGCGTCGGTATATTCACAAAACCTTAAAGTGGCGATGCAGGCGGTTCAGCACCTTGATGCGACGGCCGTTATGGTGAATGACCATACCGCATTTCGTGTTGACTGGATGCCATTTGCCGGGCGCAGGCAATCGGGATATGGCACTGGCGGGATCGGGTATACCATGCACGACATGACCCAAGAAAAAATGGCTGTGATCAAGAATTGACCTTGGAAGGTCCGGGCGCGCGCCTTCGTTTTGAGGGGTCAGTGCGGGATAAACCTTCCTCTGCATGTCCAATTGGATAATAACAGTAGCAAGCACATCGAAAAGGATGTCTATGGCACGTTTTTTAAAGATCGTGATTCCCGTCTTCTTATTTGGATTTATCACAGGAAACGCATTCTGGTACCTTGCGTCACCACTGTGGATCGACCGCGAAGTTTCGGAAAGCCTCCCCGCTGATTTGGTCCTGACCGAAGTTGCCAGTGGCACCTTTCGAGACGCCGATAGAGCACATAACGGCGAGGGCCGTGTCGCCGTGCTGCGCACTGGTAGCGGTGCAGGGCTTGTTCGCCTTACTGAATTTCGCGTCACGAACGGGCCAGACCTGAGCTATGCTTGAATTTGGGTGACGCGCATCATCAGGCGGCGCGGTTTTCGGTATCGTTGTTCTGTTCGATACCGTCTGTGAACTTGATTCCTTCGATGACTTTTGGCAACTGATTTTTGCCTTTGAGGCGCAACCATTTCTTTGAAGCCGCTTGGATAAGGGTGAAGGCCATCAGTTTTGCTGTCTTTTGCGACAGCGCTCCCTTGGTCCGTACGGTGCGGTGCCGAACAGTGGCGAAGGTCGCAACCGAAGTATTCGAACGTCTTGTAAACGCGGATCATAACATACGCCTGACCTGTCTGTTTCTGCGGCGCGTGGGTGCAACCCGCGCAGAATGGCGCGAAAAAATTCCAACTGAAGGACAAGAAATGGACGATATAACTTTCACAAATACACGATTTGACCCTGATCTGGTCGCCTTTCACGGCATCGCCAAGGAGATGGCGAAGTCCGTGGGCTACACCGCAGACATGTCGGTAGATGCCAAACTCGCCCAACTCTTGCGCCTGCGCGTTGCGCAGATGAACGCCTGTTCCTATTGCTTGATCCTGCACACCAAAGCCGCCCACGACCAAGGCATACACTCCGCTAAGGTGGCGCACTTGGCCAGTTGGCCCGAGAGCACGATGTTTTCGCCAGCCGAACTGGTTGCGTTGGCTTATTGTGAAGGGCTGACGGATTACGACCTTGCGGGATTCCCACCGCTTCACCAAGCGATGACTGATCATTTCTCTGACACCGAAATTGCTGAAATTGCGGCCATTGTGATCAACATGAATCTTTGGACACGGCTCAAGCTGGCCCAAGGCGCGACGCCGGTTCAGGAAACCTAAAATGGATCTGTCCCACAGCGCACAAGAATTGGTTTTGGTCGGGGTTCTGATCTGCATCTTCGTCTATTCACTTTTGACAAAGGCGATCTCTAAAACGATCCTGACATTGCCGATCATCTTTATGGTCATCGGCTATCTGTGTGCTGTACCGTTGGAAATGGCCGCCGAACCCGAAACATTGGACGAAGGCGCACGCCTTTTGGCCGAGATCACGCTGGTGCTTGTGCTGTTCACGGATGCTAGCCACGTGCGGTTCATGTCATTGCGCAAGTACGTCGGTGTTCCCGCCCGAATGTTGGTTGTAGGATTACCGTTGACGATTGGGCTGGGGATGGTGGTCGCCTATCTTCTCAGCCCTGAAAGCGGGCTGGCGATGGCCTTGCTAACCGCCGCTGTGTTGACCCCGACGGATGCGGCACTGGGTCAAACTGTTGTGTCGAGCAAGGACGTGCCAGAGCATCTGCGCCAGACGATCAATGTCGAAAGTGGCCTCAATGACGGATTGGTGCTGCCGTTTGTCTTGCTGGGGGCCATTCTGGCGTCAGCGACAATGGAGGGCGCACATACTGATGGCCTCGCGATGTCCGCGATGATGCAAATCCTGCTGGGTCCTCTTGTTGGCCTTGCAATTGGGTGGTGCGCGGCAAAGGCGATGGACGTGGCCCAAGACAAAGACTTGATCGCTGAAGCGGCTGGTGGCGTTGCGTTTCTTGCCGTAGCCTTTGTGGCCTTCATCGGGTCTGAGATCATCGGCGGAAACGGTTTCATCGCGGCCTTCGTCGCTGGGATGGTTTTCGGGAATACGTATCGCCACGAAATCCACTTCATTGGGGAATTCATGGAAGGCGTCGGACAATTGCTCACCATGTTTGCTTTCCTCATCTTTGGTGCGTTGTTGCTGCCAGATGGTTTGGAACACATGACCTGGGGCGCTGTTGTGCTGGCCCTGCTTTTTCTAACCGTGGTGCGCATGCTACCCATATTTGTCTCCCTTATGGGCACAGGTCTGGCGCTGCGTGAAAAGCTATTTTTGGGGTGGTTCGGGCCACGGGGCATCGCCTCGATCCTGTTCACGCTGATCATGATGGATGAATTCGACTTCCCCGGCGAAGAAGAACTTTTGGCCTGTGTTTCAATGACTGTCTTTTTGTCGATCATCCTGCATGGAATTTCGGCCGCACCGCTTTCCAAATGGATCGGACAGGCCTCGCGCTCAGGCCGCTAAATCTAAGAGGGTTTGCTATGGCCACAGTAAAAATCGGCTTTGGTGGGGGATGTCACTGGTGCACAGAGGCCGTGTTCCAATCCCTGCGCGGGGTCACCAAAGTAGAGCAGGGGTTCATCAAATCCCATGCGCCGCATGATAGCTACTCGGAGGCGGCTCTGATTACTTTCGATTCAAGCGTTATCCCGTTGGACGTCCTGATCGACGTGCACTTAAGAACCCACGCCAGCACTTCGCCTCACAAGATGCGTGGCAAATACCGCAGTTCTATCTATGTGTTATCGCAACAAGTTGCAGCTGAGACATCCGCTGTACTGGAGAAATTGCAAGGCGGCTTTGCAGACAAGATCGTCACAATGGTATTGCCCTTCGACGGCTTCAAACCGTCGCTTGAACAATTTCACGATTATTACCGAACAAATAGCGAAAGGCCATTTTGCAAGACCTATATCGACCCAAAGCTTGCGAAAATCAGGCGTCAATTTGGAAATTACTACGCGTCTGCTAGTACGAACCCGTCCAACTAAGCTTTAGATTTCCAGTCAAACCTGCGCAGCGCTGAGAGCAGGGAGCGCAAATGCACGGTGTCCTCTCGACCAAACGGAGCGGCAAGAGAAACGTTGCGTCGCAGTGCTGCTGCTCCAATCGGGCGGGTTTCCAGGCCTTCGACAATTACCGATCCAACGGGCAAGATTGTGACACCCAAGCCGCCACGAGCCAGTGTCTGAATCCAGTCTTCACGCTCGCTGCGCGCCGCAAATTGGATTTCGTGGCCCACCCGTGCGCTCTCGGTCATAAAAGTGTCTCGAAATTCGCAATTCAGCCGGTCCAGATAAGGTTCCTGCATGATCTGTTCCAGGTCCACGGTGTTGAGCCTTGAAAAGCGGTGCTCTGGCGAAAATGCAACCACCATGTCTTCCCTAAAAAGTTCCGTGTATTTAAATCTGGGCTCGTTCGACAGTGGCCCCCCAACAAGCGCGCAATCGACGTAGCCGCTCAGCAGCATATCCCCAATCTTGTCACGATCCGCATTGCGCAGGACAATTTCCACCTCTGGATATTTCTTGCGCCATTCCTGAAGGAATGCGCAAAATCGACTTGGTCCGATGGTACACATGACCGCTATCTGAATCTGTGGCATGTCCCCATTGACGAGCTTTTTTTGCAGCCAGTTCAGCCTGTAACGTTGTTGCGTCAACTTTTTGAAGCTGTTCATGCATCAACCGACCCAGATGCGTCAGGTGCGTCTTGATCCCTTCGCGACGGATCAAAGGGCCGCCTATTTCATCTTCAAGTTTTCTGATCGCCTTGGATAGTGCCGGTTGAGACAAGCCAAGCTGACGAGCAGCTTCCGAAAAATTGAGCGTCTCGCAAAACGTGATGAAATATCTGATGCGGCGGATGTCCATCTTCATTGTCTCCGTGAGTAGCTTTGACCAGCAAGGAATACGATATTTTACTATTCCTGATAGTTACTAAAACCATAACTGATCGGCGAGGTCAAAACTGATATGATTGAACTTCAGAATATCGATAATAAAACAGGATGGTTAGTTATGAAGAGAATTTCGATTGCAATGACCTTAACACTTATTGCCGGGGCAGCTGTTGCTCAGAACATCAACGGTCCAACCTATAACGACGCAGGGGCCGTCAACTCGCCAACCGATTGGCGGCAATGGATTTTTGTTGGCGCGCCGTTGACGCCAAACGCGCTCAACGGGGGCGAGGCCGCCTTCCCTGAGTTCCATAACGTTTATGTCGAACCAAGTGCCTTTGCTCATTATGTCGATACTGGAGAATGGGCCAATGGCACCCAGATCGCTAAAGAATTGACGCTACTTCACGAGGGCGACAACTGCGATGAAGAGACAGGGGCCTGTTTTGAGGTATCCGGACAGGGATACTTTCAAGGTGAGTTTTCTGGACTTGAGCTGACGGTCAAAGATACGGAACGTTTCGCTGACGAGCCCGGTGGTTGGGTCTATTACAGCTTTGGCCACAAACCAGAACCATACGAAACAACAGCACAAGCGTTTCCGACGGAATCGTGCAATTCTTGTCACGAGGCAAGTGCCGACACAGACTTCGTTTTTACTCAGTTTTACCCGGTACTTCGGGCCGTTCAACCCAAGGAGTGAGTCGTGCAAGTCGTCTACCCCGTTATCAAAACGCGTTAGGCTTGTGATTTGAAGGTGTTCGCAATTATAAGTCGTCCTCGGCTGTGTCTCGAGGACGACTTGCTGAGATATGTAGTTGCCAAAAGATCCGCATTTGAAATGCCGGCCAAAGACGCGTTGTCTAATTTCGTGGCTTCCATTTGCTGCACATTGCTTGAATGACCGCATTCGTCTCTGCGCTGCGGCGACGATGTCACGTCGGCGTAGCATGTTTTCGTGCTGCTTGCGCTCGCAGCGAAGATTTGACTCTTTCGCAATGGGCTCCGAATTGCCGTTCGCCGCGCTTTGGTTGAAGGTCCGCAGTGGGCCGGAACTTCTAGCTTTATGGCTGTAAACCTTCGGTTTCCTCATTCTTTTGAAACAGGAAGGCAAAGGCGATGCGCCGCCGCCAGGACTCGGACATGGCCTCCTCGATCACGCCAAGTCGCTCGTAGGCATGGACGAAGGTCCCGTCCCGCGTGAGGATCCCGATGTGCTTCGAAATGGCCCGCGGCATCATCCTGAACACCAGCATATCGCCAGGACCGGCTTCCGCAGGCAGAACCTCCGGCATGACGCCCCGGGCACTTTCGGCGATGACCTCGTGCGCACCGGTCTCGCCCCAATCCCGACTATAGGGTGGCATGGGAAACGGCTCGTCGCCGATCACATCCCGCCAAACCCCGCGCGCCAGACCGAGACAATCGCAGCCGACACCCCGCAGGCTGGCCTGGTCGTGGTAAGGCGTCCCAAGCCAAGACCGAGCTGACGCTATCACGCGATCAGCTGACATCACAGCACCCCTCCGGAATGTCCGCCGCTCTTCGTGGCAAAACGGATCACCGCGTCCTGACCTGGGATATTCGGAAACCCCCGGAAATTCGCGACATTCGAAAACTTGGAAGCACAGGTCTCGATGCGCTTGTTGCACCCGGCCCGGATCACGAACGCATCGCCGTCCGCGATCCCCCGAACTGGAGGCTCCAGCAGCTGCACCGTGGCCACGCCGCTCGCCAGGTCATGAGCCGCGACTTCAGCGATCCGGCCCGCGTTCGCACCCTCAGACCACGCGATTGTGCCCAGTGCAAACCAGCCCGACGCGAATGAGGCCAGACCCGAGGTGGTGAAGCCACGATCACCAGCAAGCCCCGCGACCACGCCGGAACCCCGATAGGCCGCCGCTTCGATGTTCACGCCGCACCGCGTATCCCCAACGGCAGCATCACACCCAGATTGGTAGGTCCGGCCGAGCGTCTGGCCAAGGACGTGCGCCATCGAGCGCACCTCCGCGACGAAGGAAACCCGACCGCGCCGGATTTCACCGATAGAGCCCCGCCGGAGCAGGGCCCGCTGCGCGGTATCGGCCCAATTCACCCGCCAGACCTCAACGTCAGCATTGTCCCAGAGCCCGTCGAGGATATCGGTCTCGTTGATCCGATCGGAGCGCAGCACGCCCTCTGCATCCTGGGAATCCACCGACAGATCAGAGTCGGAGCGGATCTCCGAAGCCGTCAGCCCTGCCTCCGGCTCAAAGACCGTATCACCAAAGGCGAGCGCGCGATCGTGGTCGGTGAAGCCATAAACGACGCCATCGAGCCGCGTGATGCGCCAACACCAGGACAGCGTCGTCGTGCCGTCATCAAGGTGCCCCTGCAGCTGTGGCGAAAGCGACTTCATCGGCAGGTCCCCGTCATCCGATCGTCGGTCCGCGCCACCCATTCCGCCCAAGGCGCCGGAACATCCGCGATCGTCTCCACAGGCGGAAGAGACAGACGCGCCTCCGCATAGGCCTGGCACCCCGCACTACCACCGACCGTCGTTGTCGCGCAGCCGGTCAACAGGAGCGCCACCGCGCCCATCCCCCACAGCCTTTCGCCCACGCTCCATTGCTTCCTGCGTCGCTTCATTGGCCTCGTCCTTTGATTTGCGCCGCCCCTCGGCAGCACCGCGCATGAACGCCGTGAAGATGGCCGCGATCGTCAACGCGACCGCTACCATCCAGCCCCTGATCCAGCGGACAATCACCGATCGCCCTCGGCCCATTTTTGCAGACGCTCGCGCACGATCCACAGCAGCCCGAGCCCGACCAGGCAGGACGCGCCAATCAGTATCGACTGCGCGGCTGGATCAAGCTGACCGACCGCTGCCGCCACACCGCCCGCGCCCGCGACCGCGGCACCCGCCGCCGCCCGAAGCGTCGTGCTTTGGGTTTTCGAGGTGAGCGTCATGCGCCGCACGCCGAGCAGCTGCGCCTCCGGATACCCGGTCTCGCTGACCTGATCCCGCTGATTGCCACCAACCACGATGATCCGCGCGCCCTCGCGCCGAACGAAGAACGCCACATGGCCTGTCCAGCTTTCCGGCGAGCCGCGCCAGAAGATCACAACGTCGCCAGCTTCGGCATCGTTCAGATCAACCGGCTTGCCCCAATCGAGATACGAGCGAGCGGTGAGCTTGCGCGTATGCGGCAACCCGGAGCGATGCAGCATCGCGCCGACAAAGGCCGCGCACCAGGCGGTGTCGTCCCTCATCGTCGGAAACCCGACATCGTCAAAATACCGGTCGACTGTGGGATTACTCCCCTCAGCCCATTCCACCGTGCCAATCTCGGCGCGTGCCAAATGATACGTCTTGCGCATGAAGTCCTCCTAGTTTTTAGAAATTACCCCGCGTCCGAGGCCAGGGATCACTCAGTCAGCGTGAACGCCGCGCTGAGGTTCGTGCTTTGGTCCGAGCCCCAGTGCCAGGAGGCCAGGAGCCGGAATTCTCGATCGCCATAGGTGGCGCGCAGCTTTTCAAAGGTGCAGTCCTCGCTGCCGACCCAGATGGGCAGTGGGATTTCCGCAGCGGAATAGCCGACCCGATACTGCCAGGCACCGTCGCCAGCGCAGCCCGGTACCGGACGCCGCGTGTCGTCAAACAGCACTGCCGCATTCCAGGCCGCGAAAAAGAATTCGCCGCTCGCGTGGACGGTGCGCTGCTGAACGACGCAGCCCTCGTATTCGACCCCTTGCCAGGAACAGCGGTCCTCCGTGACAGACAGCGCATGCACCACGATGGGCGGTGGATCCAACGCGTGCTGGAGGTCGGGCAGCGTGTAGCCGACCACGGCGCTGAACGCGGCCGCCGTGATCAGCGCCGGTGAAACAATCTGCATGTCAAAGACCCTCTGCAATGAGGCGGATGACGTAGCTGGCAGAGCCCATGGCCGCGCCGACACCTGTGATCATGATCCACCAAATGAGCTTCTCCAGCTTCATCTCGGTGCGCTCCAGCCGCCGCAGCGCATCCTGAAGGCCCGCCTGCAGGCGGCCGAATTCCACGCCGCGCTCGCGCCAGCGCTGCTCTTCCTCAAGTGTCATGACAATCCTCTATCAGCTGGTCGGAGCGGGCAGCGTCAAACCTGCACCAGGTTGAGTGCGAAGCCTGCTGGCGGCCCGCCCAGAACCTTCGGCGACGCGCCCAGATCGTGGGTGATCGTGAGCGCAGTGTCCGTCGAGGATGGCGTCCCAGTGCCGTCATTGAAGTACACAAGGAACGGATCACCCCCGCCCTGCGGCGGCAAGAGGCCCGTGAGCGTGATCCCGCCTCGGATGTTCGTGGCGTTGTTGAAGTTGATGCCCTTGTCCGCTTCGCCCGAGGCAAGGCAGTCGATAACTACGTTCGTGAGCGTGACGTCGTTGATCTCGTCGAAGACCATGAGCCAGTTGTCGTTGGTCAGGTTCGCATCGGTGATGGTCCAGTTCTCGAGCGTCAGGCCATCGACGTGCAGAAAGTACATTCCTGTGACCTCAGTTCCGGGTTCGGGGTTGGCGGGCAGACCAGTGGGTCCCGCCGCACCGATGGTCCAATCCTTCAGCAATAGACCCTTGGCCTGCATCCGGCTGCCATTGTGGCTGTTGTGGCGGATGTCCAGCCAACGGTCTTTGATGTTGATCGCGTTCACGTTGCGGATAACGATGTCCCGCATGAACAGGTCGCTGTGGCGCGAATTCTGCTTCATGTTCAGAATGCGCCAGCACCTGTCGATGATGAGCCCGTCAACGGTCACATCCCAGCAACCGGGAACGATGGACAGCGCGTTGCCGTCGTAGCCGATCACCTGGTTGTCCAGGACCTGAATGTTTTCGTCAAAGATGAACTTGTTGTTGCCGATCCGGATCGCGTCGGTCGCCTCATTCGGATCCAGGTCCGGCGAGACAGCCGCGCTGGTCCGATCCCGGGTAACCAGGTTTCGGCGGATGATGATCCCGGTGTTCCAATTGCCGTGGGTGTCGATCGACGACGATGTGTCGTGTGCGCAATGGTTGTCCTCGGCGATGCAGCCGCCCGAACTGGACCAGAACTCAATCGAGTGACGACAGCCTTCAATATAGCTGTTGCGAATGACCGAGTTGCGCTCGCCCTTGCGGAACGACACGCCGTAGCCCTCGCCAGCGGAGATCGAGCCCGGGCGACCGATGGTCAGATTATCCATCACATTGCCGTCGCCGGTGTCAAATCGGACCGCCTGGCCGGTGCGCCGGAGGTTGGTCGTCTTGGTCGGATCGGTGTCGAACGCGCAATCGCGGATCAGGCTGTTCACCATGAACCGGCACCAGATGTACTGGTGGTCCCAGGCTGCCGCGCTGCCGTGCGCCTTGGCACCGACGAAGCTGCCGCCAATCAGCGTGAAGTCTTCGATCGGATCGACCTTGAAAGCGAAGGCCTGCCAAGCCACCAGTTTGTTCTTGCCCAGCGTACCCGCGAGCGTAACCGTATTGCCGGTGATCACCGCGATCTGGTGCAGCTCCTCATTAATCGCGATCAGCGTGCCACCATAGTCGGCCGGATACGTGATGTCCAAATCTGGCCCGATCTGGTTCGGATCCACCAGGAAATCCATAAACTGGTTGTTCAGATGCCCCGGCAGTTCCGCAGTGCCGACGACCAGCCAGTCGCCAACGGAAAGGCCCAGGGCATTGGCCATCACGATCGTGCTGGACCCCGCTGCGGCGTTATTCTGCAACAGCGAGCCCTGCAGCAGCGTGACGGTCGAGGGATCGGACGTTTCCCAGCTGCCCACCGGGTTATCCTTGGGCACGTCGATCTCGAGCGGATCCTGAACCGTGATGGTCTTCGCGGTTGCGTTGATGCTCGCCACGAAGCAGGTCGTGCGGCTTTCATCCGGATGGTAGCTTTTGCGCGTGGTATTGGTCCGGATCTCGATGATTGACCCTGGCACAGCGGCAGACAGCAGCGCATCCGTATCTGGATCGGGGTCCTTCAGATACAGCACGGTGTCGCCCGCGCTGGAATCTGCCCCAATCACCGCCTCGCTCGTCATGGCCGGGTCGTTCACCTTCTCGCCCCAGAGGAAGAATTGCCCCCAATAGTCGTCGCCTTCGCCGCGTTCGATCACGTTGCCCGACAGATCAAGCGTAACGTTTTTCGCGCGCGATCTTGATGGAGGCTGCATTCGGCCCTTGATGTGGATTGCGCCATTGGGGCTGTCCAGGTCCACAATAGCTCCGGTCGGCGCATCATTCGGCAGGACGTTGTGAAGGAACCATTCCAGAGGAACCTCGGCCGAGTTTGAGGCGGTATCGCCCCAGCCGGTCCAGTCCTGCCCGGGGGTGTTGTCCAGATACGGCGGTGTCAAACGATGGTCGGCGAACACATCGGCCCACAGAAACGTCGGCAGTTCCGGCTCCACTGGAGGATCAACAGGCGGATCAACGGGAGGCACGACTGGAGGCACGACCACGACCACCTCGGCCCGCTTGCGGATTTCCACCAGCGGAATGGACGTGATTGACCCCAGCCGCTCGAAGCTGAGCGTCACATCCAGATCGTCAGAATCAAACCGCACCGGTACGTCGAACTGGAAGCCTGCGGTGACCACGACGCCATCGCCAGGTGCCACTGTGAAGGTAATAAGTCCGGTCGCGGCATCAACAGCCCAGCCGATCGGCTGATCGACGCTGTCGAACGCGACCAAAACTGAACCCGTCACAGGCTTTTCGATCGACCGAGGCCATGAATGTGAGCTAGAAGTGTACAGCTTCTGAAGCTGGAATTCGGTCTGCGTCGCGTCACCGATACCGATCACCTGATCCGAGGCAGACGGCACTTGAGAGGGAAAGCAGGATTTGTAATCAGCCCAATCCTTAAATCGGAATCCGTAAAGCCGACCGTTGCGCGCCTCGAAGAACGACACGACAGCCGCAAGGTCATCGGCGCGCCGAATGCCATAGGAGCAATCGTAGCGGCGCCGTGAGTCGGACCAGCTTGCATTGCGTTCCTCAGCACCCGAGGAGAGTTCGACGATCTGCGTGCGCCGGGACGGGCCACCACGCGCGCCGCGGCTGATATCGTCGGGAAATCGGACCTCGTGAAACGCCATTACATATTCCTCCGGCCCATGGCCACCGCCCTCGAGATATCCGCCGCGATCTGCGTGCGGCTTTTGCGGAAGCTCTCGGCATCTCGCGCGTTGATGGCGACATTCACGATTGGCGCGGATGCCTGTTCCTGGCCATAGCCCTGCGCTTCGCGGCGCGAGAGCACCCGTTCGCCCCGTTGCAGGATGGCTGGGACCTCGTCATGGCGAAGGCCCGCAAAACCGGAACTGGACCCGACGCCAGCCATGCCCCCGCTGTGCATCCGCGGCGCATTTGCAAACGCCATCGCCGGAACCATCCGACCGGGTGCAGGGCCACCGACCACGCCACCCGCATGAAAGATGTTGGCAAACATCCCGCCCATGTTGCCGAGCGCGCCAGAAAGAGCCTTGGACAGAGGCCCGAGGATGAACTTGCGCGCGCCGATCTTCGCCAGGTCCGCGATCAGTGACGTCGTCAGATCCCTGAACGACAGCTTGCCAGTCTTCACGAATGTATCGATCGCGTTCTCGGCCGACTGGAACGCACCGACCAGTGCATCGCCGATCTGCGCGCCGGTCTCCATCGCGCCCTTCGCGTAATCCGACAGCTTCGCCGAAACGGCGGCCCAGCCGGTCAGCGCCGCCTCCGCGCCCGCCTTGCTGTCACCGCCCGCCTTCTGGCCCGCCGCGCCCGCTGCATTTGCAGACGCGGTGACCTCGTCGAGCGTCTCCTCAAGGCGAACCGCCGGAGGAACCGCGTCATCAAGCGCTGTGCCGGTGCCAGTCACCAACTCCTTTAGCCGCTCCCACGCGGTCATCGGACCCTGTGCCGCCTGCGCCAGCATAACAGCCGCCTCGCCGTAGCCATCGGACCGACCGCGCGCGGCATCGGCCATGCCGCTGAACCGATCCGTCCGACCGAGATATTCGACACCTGCAGCCGCCCGGAACGCATCGCCCGCCGCCGTGCCCGCCTCGGCTGCCGCACCGGTGAACGGATTGGTGACACCGGGCAGATCGACCGGACCGAGCGTGCCGATCGAAAGGCCACCTTCGCCCGTCGCCCATCCCGGCAGTAGCTCCAGCGCCGCATTCAGAGCCGTGATGAAGCTGTTAATCCGCGTGATCACCCCGTTGATCATCGACTCAACGCCATCGATCAGCGCGTTCGCAGCCTGGAAGGTGAAGTCCCCGATCGCCCGCGGCAGCATCGACCAGGTGGCTTTGACCGCATCATAGGCCCCAACAAAGGCACCGACCGTGCTGTTTGCCCACCGAACGATCGCGTCCGACGTCGCCTGCAACCCGTCATAGATCGTGGCCTGCATCGCGGCCCAGCCAGACTCGATCCGCGCCCAGGACGCAGAGGCGCTCAGACTGATCCGGTTCCAGGCCTCGGCCGCCACGTCCTTCAGCAACGACATGGCCTCACCAAAGCCACCCGCCGCCTTCACCAGCTTGCCGAACTGGTAGATCAGTTCGCCCGCACCGACGATGAGTGCCCCGATCCCGGTGCGGACCAGCGCGCCACGCAGGAACACCAGCGCGGTTGCAAGACCGCGTACTGACAGGGCAGCCGCCGCCATCCCCGCCACCCAGCGTCCGGCCAGAAAGCCCACGAAGGTCGCAGCATAAGTGGTCAAGCGCCCGATGTTCTCGAACAGGCCCCGGATCGCAATGCCGAGGGGTCCGGTGCGGCTGGCCATCGCGGCCATGGCTTCTGCGACCGCCTCCAGCGCAGGGGCCGCCGCAACGGCCAGTTGGTTCGACAGGCCCCGCCAGATCAACCCGAGCCGCGAGATCGCATCGTTGGTGCGTTCGATCTGGTCGGCATCAGCTTCCGAGACGACAACTCCAAAGGCTCGCACGTCCTCCGTCGCCTGGCGCAGCGTGGCCGTATCCACCCGCTGCATCGCAATGAAGGCCCGGTCTCCAAACAGCTGGCTGAACAATGCCGCCTGCTCTGAGGCCGAGGCGTTGGCGCGGATGGCCTGCGAGACTGCATCGATCCGCTGATCAAGCGGCAAGCGCAGCAATGCCTGGGCGTTGAGACCCAAACGCTCGATCGCCTTGGCCGCCGGTCCGCCACCATTCTCCGCGAAAAGCGACAAGCGCCGCGTCAGGCGTGCGGCACCACCCTCGATCTCGGAAAAACGCGCGCCCGATAGTTCGGCGGCACGCTCCAACACCTGGATGCTTTCCACCGTCGTGCTGAGCGATTGCGCCAGCTTCGCCTGCGCATCGACCACCTGCAGCCCATTGCGCACCATGGCGACCCCGGCCGCCGTAGCAGCGGCGACAGCCGCCGCAGCGGCAATCTTAACGCGCCGTGAGAACGCCGCCATGCGGGCATTCGCGGCCTCCATCTCGCGGCTGAGGCGCCCGAAGCCGCGGGCACCGGCTTCGCCAACCCCTTCCAGTTCGGCGCGCACCTGTCGTCCGCCGACCGCCGCAAGGCGGACAGAAACGCGTTTTTCAGCCATGGGAATGATCCATCTGTTGGTTGAGTTTGGTGACCATCACCGCTTCGATGATCGGCAGCAGTTCCGCTGTGGCGGTGGGTGGCACGCCGAGCGCATCGGCGAGCGCCAGCGCGGCCGATAGGTCCCAGCCAGTCACGGCGCCGGGCAGCACCCGGAGCTGACCACCCAGGCGCCCAACCAGGTCCCAGACCTGCCAGCCCTCAAATGTGAGCGGCCGGTTTAGTCGTGCCGGGCAGTCTTGGCACGTCGCTTCGCAGCCCTCGCAGTATCGGTCGCCCCCGCCGAAGGACCATTCGGCGAGAGCGCGGAGACGTTTTTTTCCTGTTCCAGCAGCAGACCCTTCGAGACGTAGGTCAGCTGGAAGGCTTCAAAAATTGGCCAGATGTCGAGAAGCGCGTTCACAGCTTCCGGGCTGGGATCGATGGGGCTGCCGTTGGCGTCACCGATGCCCTCCCAAGCCATTGTGGCGCGGCGAGCGAGCGCCTTGGCAAAAGCCAAAGCCCGCTCTTCGTCGGAGGCACCGTCAGGCACCGCCTCCACGGCGGAGTCGCTGCGCGTCGCGACCATCAGCGCCGTGGTCAGGGGCCGGAGCTGCACACGTACGCCTGGCGCCAGATCATGCCAGCGCGGCGCGTTCGTCAGGTCAAGCGTCAGCATCAGTATACCTCGATATCGTTGATAAGGGTGGCAGTGCACATCCGGCCAACCACGCTGTCGCGCGCGGCCTGCCAGTCGAAGGTCGCCTGCACGCCCTGCGGACCGGAGATCTCGATCCGGGGGCGCGGCAGGTAGACGGCGTGGACCGTGAAGGTGAAGCTCGCGCCCGAAGGCAGGACGTAGGCAAACGTGAGCTCGCAGGGGTCACCATTGAAGGCCTGCGTCACCAGCGTTTGATCGGCAAAACGGACCTCGATCGAGCCGGTCAGCGCCGCAATGGACGGGTCCGCCCCGTCGATACGGCCGTCCGAGCGGATGGTTTCGATCCGGTCAAGATTGTTGGCATAGGCGATGTCCACCGACACGACATTGCCAATGGCCGAGCCGTTCCGTGTGATCGATCCGTTGAAATGGCCAAAGCGTTTAAGTTCAAGAGCGGCGGGCGTGCCTGCACTTGTCGTTGTGCCCACGGTCTCGCCTTGTGCCACGAGGCGGGCCGTCGCGGTCAGCAACCCCGCGCGCTGCATCTGCCAGCTGATCTGGTCGAGCACGCAGCCCGAATACATCGCATAGCGCGGCACCTCTGGCATTCCGGTCTCTATCGACAGGCTGGGCAACGTCCAGGCACCAGACTGAAACGCGTGCGTCCAGGGGCCGGTTCCGGTCGTGGTTGGGTCACCAAAGGCAGCCTTCAGCCAGAACCCGAAGGCCTCGGCGTCGATCGGCACGACAATATCACCATCGGCCGTCACCGCATCCTTGATCGGCGCCAGCGGATCCCGGCCGTAGCCCAGCAGTTCGGAATTGAGCAGCGGCTGCTCCGCCCCCAGCGAAGTGCTGGCGAAGGGCATTTTCGTGAACCCGCCCACCGGGGGCGTTCCATAACTCGTCTCGAACGCAAGCGCCATCTGCGCCCGCGCCCCTTGGGCTCGTGCCATATCAGTCTCCTTGAATTGTTGGGATCAGCCGAGCGGATCGGCCATGGAATAGTGCAGGACTACCGGAATGACGGCGGCCTTCAGGCTGGCCGCGCCCTCGACTGGCAGATCGACCGGGCGAGGCGCTTCCGCCTCGATCCAGTCGCAGAGACCGCCCAGAGTGCGGTCGGCGGCGAGCGCCGAGCCGATGCTGGCGGTCAGGGTATCGAAGGTGGCGTCACGGTCAGCACCCTGCACGACCGCCTCGATCTCGGCTCGGTGCTGGTAATGGTAGCGCAGAGGCGAGAGCGTGACCTCGGGATCCCCCGGTTCGCCGTCGCGCAAGATCAGCACGCCAGAGGCAGGAATGCGCTCTGGCAGCACGTTGCCGCGCAAGGCTGTGGCGGGCAGTGCTTGCAGCAGGGTGTGCAGCACGGTGAGGATGGTTTCGCGAGTCGTGGGCATTTTAGCTCTGTCTGTTTTATTTCAGCACAACAGCAACTTAGAAACCATTTCAGAACGCGAAAGCTCGAACGCAGCGTTCGACGCGAGGATCAGAAACGGACTTTCGCTGCACTGTGCACGAACTCACACATTGCGGACAAAATGTGCCTTCGCTGCGCATGCGCCAATGTCCGGTTCTGTGAATCGTTCATAACAGTGGATGGTGTCAGCAGCTCAATACTTCGCCGCTCTGAGCCTTATGTGGCGGCCACCTGAACAACGGATTTCAGGTGGCCACCGGAACTTATCACTCGCCGCGCACAATCTCGCTATAAGCACCGCTCAGTTGCAGCGTAACCGTCAGCTCGATGTCGTCGCGGTTTCGCCAGAACCAGCCGTGATCGCCCGCGAAAGGCGCTGTGATGCTGCCTTCGCCTGACGTTTCGCCGCGGCCTCTTTCATAAGTGACCTCGTCGCTGCCTGAGTGTGCATGAAGGTCGAAGTTGACCCTCCCACCAGTGGCGACCCAAGTGTAGCTCAGCGTGGCACCTTCCTCCATTGTCGCCTTGATCTCGGTCGACTCGCTGGGTGCGAGGGTGAAAGTGATCTCATCTTGCCACGCTTCTTGCGCATGGGCCGTTGAGACAAAAAGGCCAAAGATGTCATTCATGAGCGATGATGATTCATCACCACCATGAAGTGCTTCGTCAGCCGCCGCCTCTGCGTAGAGTTGCTGCTTGATCACGCCCATCTGGGTCAGGCCAAGAATGCTGCCCACGCCTGTCGGATCAGTGCCGTATTCTGCTGGCAGGTAGACCATGACGCCGATGGCCACGGCCCCAATCGCCGCGATAGCTGTTGAGCGGCGTAGTTGGGTGGATGTGGGTAGGTCTTCGAGTTTGGGTTGTGGTGCGTTATGCATTATTTTTCTCCAATCTTTATGTGCTGGCGATGTAACCGGCTATCTGCTGGTACGTCAGAAGGATGCCGAGGAAGACCATAATCATGTTGGCGATTGCGCCTTGGCGCAGGAAATTCGGGCTTCGTCGCCAATAACCCATGACGATCAGGATCACGAACAGAGCTAGCAATTGCCCCACTTCGACGCCCACATTGAAGGCAAGAAGGTTGGCCAACAGCCCGTCGTCGGAGACTTCATATTCGATGATTTTGGACGCGAGACCCGTGCCATGGAACAGACCGAAGATTAGGGTCGCAGCCTTTGTCCTGAATCGGTGACTTCGCAGTCGACATTTGTTGATTTACCTATTGAGGTAAAGCACTTAGCCTTCATCTGAGATTAACCCTGCAGGTGAGCTCAGATGACCGACTTTATTGTCAAGAAACTGCCCT
>NZ_FWFZ01000013.1 GCF_900172355.1 Roseisalinus antarcticus
AAATACCTCTGATTTTCTTCTCCGCCTCGTAAGCCGAAACCCCGTCTGGCGCCCCGACCAAGCATCGCTGCCCTGCCGGTGAAGGCGTATCTACGGTTTGATGACCTACCCCGCAAGTGCTTTTTTCGGGGAAGATGCATTTTTTATGACAGGGGCCGGTTTTTCACGTTTTTCAGGCGGTTACCGCAATATTCATCCGTCGACGTCGGGTCAGTTGGTAACTTTGTAAGCGCTCCGCGAACGGCCCGGCAGCTAGATGTAGTGGCTGCCGCGGGCTTCTCCCCAAGAGGGCGGGAGACTCGCGGGGAATCCCCCTGGGATTCTCTTCTCTCCGCCGCGGAATCGGGCGACGCCGCGCGGCGACTCGGTCGGCAAGGCCGGTCAGCGGGCCCGGCCCCGCCCTCCCGGCGCATGGGCAGAGGAGGCAAAGCCCCCCAGCCACGTCTTCCAGTCGAGGCGCAGGGCCAGCAGGCCGCCGATTATGGCGGCATAGACCAGGGGCTCGATCTGGAAGCCCTTCACCAGCCATATGTAATGGATCACGCCCAGCACAGCCGCCGGGTAGACGAGCCTGTGCAGCCGTCGCCACGCCGCGCCGCCCATCTTGCGGATACTCCAGTTGTTCGAGGTCACCACCAACGGGATCAACAGCAGCAAGCTCGCCATGCCTATGGTGATGTAGGTCCGCTTCACGATATCGGCCCAGACCGCGGACAGGGTCTGAACATCGAGCAGGGCCCAGACGAGGAAATGGGCGAGGACCAGGAAGAAAGCCGTCACGCCGATGGCGCGTCGGAACTTCATCAGGTTCAGCCCGAGATACCGCCGCAGAGGCGTGACGGCGAGCCCCAGAACGATCAGCTTCAGCGCCAGCTCTCCGTATTCATGCTCCAGCGCCTCGACCGGCTCCGGCCCGAGGTTCCCGGTGAGGCCCAGCCAGAACAGCCAGGCCGTCCAGCCCGCGCCCGCCACATAGAGTGTCCACGCCGGCACGCGGCGCAGGCCCTGGTTGATCGTCTGTGTCACGTTCATGGGGGACAACCCTATTGGTCCTGGATCGGGGGGCAGGAAACCGCCCCGTGGAAACAGAAGCCGCAGCACGCGCCCGCCTTCGGGCGGAGGATCTCTCCGCAGCCTGCGCATTTGTAGAAGAACTGGCAGGCGTCGGTCGGCATGACCTCCTCTTCGGCATGACCGCTGAGCGGACAGGTCAAAGTCGACAGACGCTCTGCCAGCTCAGTAATACACCGACAGGTCCATGCCTTCGTAGAGCGCGGCGACCTCTTCCTCGTAGCCGTTGAACATCAGCGTCGGAATCCGGTCCGCGAACAGCCCGCCGCCGATCCGGCGTTCGGTGGCCTGCGACCAGCGCGGATGGTCAACGTTCGGGTTCACGTTCGAATAGAAGCCGTATTCATTCGGCAGGATCGTGTTCCACGCGTTCGGCGGCTGCTCTTCCACCAGGCTGATCCGCACGATCGACTTGATGGACTTGAAGCCGTATTTCCACGGAACGACCAGCCGCATCGGCGCACCGTTCTGTTTCGGCAGCGGCTCATCGTAGAGACCGGTCGCAATGATCGTCAGCGGGTGCATCGCCTCGTCCAGCCGCAGACCTTCGAGATAGGGGAAATCGATCACGCGGCGCCGGACGCCGATCATGTTGTCGGGCTGCACGGCGGTCTCAAAGGCGACATATTTCGCGCCATTCTGCACCCCGACGCGGTTGAGGATATCGGCCAGCTCGATGCCGTTCCAGGGAACCACCATCGACCAGGCCTCGACACAGCGCAGCCGGTAGATCCGCTCCTCGACCGTCAGGCCCCCAAGCAGGTCGTCCAGCGAATACTCGCCCGGATTATCGACCAGTCCGTCAACCTTGACCGTCCAGGGCTCGATCTCCAATGCCTGGGCATTGCGCGACGGATCGGACTTGCCGGTGCCGAACTCGTAGAAATTGTTGTAGGTGGTGATCTCTTCAAAGGTGTTGGGCTCCAGGCTGTCGGCCTCTTGCGCCTGCGCGGCAAGCGGCCCTGCCACCGACCCCACACCCATCGCGCCCATGCTGGCAATCAGCTGACGACGGTTCAGGTAGGCGGCGCGGGGGGTGACATCGGCCCTGGTCAGTGTGTTGGTCCATCGGAATGCCATGGAACTCTCCTCGATAATCTATCCCTTCAGATAGAGAGCCTAAGCCATAATCCCAGGAAACAAACGTCACGATGCCGCGGGGGACCTGTAACCTGGATGCAGCTTGTCCAGCGGAACCGAGCTTCCGTCGGGCTGGACGATGCGTACGTGGTGCGGCCGCATCTGCCGCGGCTCGGCCACGCCGACCGAATGGGCAATGATCTCGACCTCCTTGCCGATGGCCTTGGCGTAGTGGGCGACACGTTGCCATTTTTCCGCGACGACCAGGCCTTTCTGAAAGCGCGGGTTATGGGTGGTGATCCCCGTGGGACAGGTGTTGCGGTTGCATTTCAGCGCCTGGATGCAGCCGAGGCTGAACATGAACCCCCGCGCCGAGGTGATGAAATCCGCCCCCGCGCACAGCGCCCAGGCCACGTCGCCGGGATTGACCAGCTTGCCCGAGGCGATCAGCCGGATCCGCGCCTTCAGCCCGGCCTTGTCGCGCATCCGGGTCACCCTCGGCAGCGCCTCGCGGATCGAAACGCCGACCAGGTCGATCAGCGGCATGGGTGCAGCGCCGGTGCCGCCCTCGGCCCCGTCCAGGGTGATGAAATCCGGCGCGGACTCGGGGCCGCGCCGGTTTATGGCGGCAAACAGGTCGCGAAACGGCTGGTCGCTGCCGAAGACAGTCTTGATCCCCACCGGCAGGCCCGAGACCTCGCGGACGTGGCCGACGAAATCCAGCAGGTCCTCCCAGTCGTCGACCTCGGCGTGCCGGTTCGGCGATATCCCGTCCTGGCCGACGTTCAGCCCGCGGATGGCCGCAATCTCCGGTGTGACCTTGGCGCCGGGCAGGATGCCGCCCTTGCCGGGCTTGGCGCCCTGGGCCAGCTTGATCTCGACCATCTTCACCTGGTCATGGGCCGCCACCTGCCGCAGCTTGTCATCGTCGAGCCGGCCATGGGCGTCGCGCACGCCGAATTTCGCGGTGCCCATCTGAAAGACCAGGTCACAGCCGCCTTCCAGGTGGAACGGCGACAGCCCGCCCTCGCCGGTATTCATCCAGATCCCGGCCTCGCGGCAGCCGCGCGACAGGGCCTGCACGGCCGGCCTGGAAATCGCGCCGTAGGACATCCCCGAGAGATTGAAGATCGACCGCGCCACGTAGGGCTGACGCGCGAATTCCCCGATCACCATGGGATCGGTATGGGCGAACTGGTCATCGAGCGGCGGGAAGGCCGCGTTCACGAAGACCGGCGTCCCTGGCAGCGTGATGTTCCGGGTCGACCCGAAGGCGACGGTGTTGCCCTTGCCCGCACCCGCGTGCTTGACCCATTCCCGTTGCGCGCGGTTGAACGGCAGCTCTTCGCGATCCATCGCGAAGAAATACTGGCGAAAGAATTCCCCCAGCGTCGAGAACAGGTGTCGGAACCGCCCGATCACCGGATAGTTGCGCCGGATCGCGTCGGCGGTCTGAAGACGGTCGATCACGAACAGCACCGCGATCAGCAACAGGCCCAGCCCGACGAGCCAGACCAGCCCCACCGCCATGGCCCGCATCACGGCGGCGGCAAAATCCATGTCCACGGTGAAACTCCTTTTCGCTGACCGTCGTTTCCCAAGGGTGCGCCGCGCGGTCCCGAGGGGCAAGCCGGGCATTTCCGGATCACGGCCGCTTCACCCGGAGTCAACAGAAATTGAGTGGCAACCGTCAAAGCCCCACGCTTAGGCGCGAGCCGCCCTGCGTCAACGAAGCATTGTGCCGCATCGGCGAAAAATTCCAATGAACCAAAAGGCTGGCCGGACGTATCCCTCCCGATGCCACGACAGGCATTGTCAGAAACCAAAGGGAGATACCCATGCTTCGCAGAACCATGCTTGCCGCTACCGCCGCCACCGCCATCGCCTCCAGCGCCTTCGCCGCTGGCCATTCGATGGACATCGTGGACACCGCCGTCGAGGCCGGCTCGTTCACCACGCTGGCTGCCGCGCTCGAGGCCGCCGGCCTGGTCGAGACGCTGAAAGGCGAAGGTCCCTTCACGGTCTTCGCACCGACCGACGAGGCATTCGCTGCCCTGCCCGAGGGCACAGTCGAGGGTCTTCTGGAAGATCCCGAGGCGCTGGCCGCGATCCTCACCTACCACGTCGTGCCGGGCAAGGTCATGTCGACCGACCTCTCCGACGGCATGATGGCCACCACGGTGAACGGTGCCGACGTCACGATCTCGCTGGGTGACAGCGTAATGGTCAACGACGCGACCGTGACCGCCGCGGACATCGAAGCGTCCAACGGCGTGATCCACGTGATCGATTCGGTCATTCTGCCCCCGTCCGACATGTAAGTCGCCGGATCGGCTCTAAGATTCGACCGAGGCCCCGCCACATCGGCGGGGCCTTTTTTACGTCACCCCCTAAACAATGCGGAATCAACGCGTCGATTGTCCCCGGAAGCGAGACAGCCACTTAACCACGTGACCCGTTGATGGCCAAATAACGGCAATTGTGTGACGAAACCCATATGTATTGCCCGCAAACGCAGTAACCTGTCTTCTGCGCCGTCTCCCATCTTCCGGAGGTCTGCCCGGCGCAACAACATGCGAGGGGGACTGCATGCCGATCATCCATGACATTCTGGGGACCGATCTCGACGACGATCTTTTCGGGACCCCGCTCGGGGACACCGTCGATCTGAAGGACGGGAACGACACATTTTCTGCGGGGGACGGCGACGACACGATCGACGGCGGCCGCGGCAACGACATCATCCATGCAGACGCCGACAACGACCGCATCTTTGCCGGGGCCGGCTTCGATACCGCCTATGGCGGCGACGGCGACGACCGCGTCACCGGCGACAGCGGTGACGACACGCTCTATGGCGGGGACGGGAACGACTTCGTCAACGGGGGCGCCGGCGACGACAAGGTCTTCGGCGGCAACGGCGACGACAAGGTCAGCGGCAGGAACGGCAACGACCGGGTGTTCGGCAACGTCGGGGACGACCTGATGTATGGCGGCAGCGGAAACGACTACATGTCGGGCGGCGCCGGCAACGACATCGCCTACGGCGAGCAGGGCAACGACAACCTGCGCGGCGGCCTGGACGAAGACAAGCTCTTCGGCGGAGACGGCAACGACAAGCTTTCCGGCGAGCGGGGCGTGGACCGGCTCAGCGGCGAGCGCGGCGATGACACGCTTTTTGGCGGTGACGACCGCGACTACCTCTGGAGCGGCGCGGGCGACGACCGGGCCTATGGCGGCGCGGGCAGCGATTTCGTCAACGGCAACAGTGGCGACGACCACCTCGAAGGCGGCGCGGGCAAGGATCTGCTGCGCGGCGGAACACAGGACGACACGCTCTTCGGCGGCGACGACGAAGACCGCCTGTTTGGTGGCGACGGCGCGGATCTGCTGACCGGTGATCGGGGCGGCGACGTGATCCATGGCGGCAGCGACCGGGACAAGATCTGGTCCGGGTCCGGGGCGGATACGGCCCATGGCGACGGCGGCAACGACATCGTCAACGGCAACAGCGGCACCGACAGCCTTTATGGCGGGGCGGGCAACGACCTGATGCGCGGCGGAACCCAGAAAGACTACCTGGAGGGCGGGGCCGACGATGATCGGCTCTATGGTGGCGCCGGTGATGACCGGATGTTCGGAGGCGACGGCAACGACATGCTGTCGGGTGACGGCGGGTCGGACAGGATCAGCGGCGAGCGCGGCGCCGACGCGTTGTTCGGCGGCGACGACGACGATTTCCTCTGGGGCGGCGCGGACAACGACATGGTCTACGGCGGCGACGGCGTCGACCGCGTCAACGGCAACAGCGGGGATGACACCCTGTCCGGCGGCGATGGCAACGACATCCTTCGCGGCGGGACGCAGGACGATGTCCTCTTCTCGGGCTCCGGCGAGAACAAGCTCTATGGCGGAGACGGAGAGGACAGGCTTGTCACCGACAATTCGGTGGATAGCCTCTATTCCATGCTCTACGGTGGGGCGGACGCGGACGTGTTCGAGATCGTCGCGGGCAACGGGATCATCCTCGACTTCGAGGACGGCATCGACCTCATCGACGTCACCGCCTTCAGCCCCACCATTCGATCCGTCATGGCAACCAATTCCTACGACCTGGGGTCCGGCTCCATTGTCAGCTTCAGCGACGCGGACCGGTTTGTTCAGATAACCAACACCTCGGCCGAAACGATCACGATCAGCGCTGACGACTTCATCGGTCTTTGACCTGCGCCGACCGTTGAATGAGGAGGCCGCAAGAAACGGGGAAGGCCAGGCGCGAGCAAGCAACTGTCAAGACGTGTTGCTTGTCCCGCCTGGCCACGCCCGCAATCATTCCCGGGCGATGTCCGTTCCGAGTCTGAACTGACCGCGATATGTCAGGTCGAGTGCGCACGTGAACGAGGTGCGCTTCGAAGCCCGTGGATGGCGGACCGGGCCCGACAGATCTCGCATGCGGAGGGTTCTGCGACCATTCGGCGACTTCCCCGACTCGGGCCCGGGACATGCTCGACGTCTGCTGACGTGACGCCCTAGGCGCGGTTCCCCGAATAGGTCATTCGACGCAGGAGCCATTCGAAAGGCCCCAGCGCGAAGCGGGTCCGCCAGATCGACAGCGCAATGATCAGACCCGCCGTGACAGCGACGGCGATTGCGGTGGCCATCAGCCTGTCAACGGCGCTCCACAGACCGAAGCCATAACCAGAGAACACGGTCGTCAGTATGATCGACTGACCGAGATAGACGCTCAGACTCGATCCGCCTGCCGCGAGCGCCCGCGCCGTGATCCGCCCCGGTGAACGAGAGAGCGCGGCAATCACCCCGAGATAGCCCAGCGTTGCGACCGGTGCGGCTGCTGTCGTCATCGCAAGACCCGGCGCTGAAGGCCCCCATTGCCAGATCGCCGCCCCGACAAGGCTGATCGTGACCCCCGGCACAAGACAAAGGCGCCGCGCACGTCGCCAGAGCGGATGTTGTGCATCATCGATCATGCCCGACTTGACCGCCGCCAGCCCGAGGCAGAACCAGCCAAGCGCCGATATCCCCTGGATAACCAGGAAGGACGGCATCAGGAGAGCAAAGCCGATGCTTCGGAACAGGGCGGCTTCAAAGAACTCCCCTTCCGTCAGGATCTTGTGTTCCAGCGCGACGATGTCGGGCGGTGTCTGGGGCGCAACAAGCAAGAGTGGTGGCGCAATGAGAACTTGCAGGATCAGAAGCGCCGCACCTACCCGCACCAGACGCACGACCTGCCAGTCCCGGAAGTGGTAGAGGACCGACCCCGTCACCGCGTAGATCGTCAGGATGTCGCCGGGATAGAACAAGCATCCATGGGCGACACCGAGAACAAGCAGCCCGATCATGCGGTTGCGATAGAGCCGCCCAAATGCCAGGCCCTTCAGCTGCGCCGAGCGCATCAGGAACCCAAGGCCCACACCGAACATGAAGGAGAACAACCCGTATGTCTTGAGCAGTGCCAACCCGTTCACAAGCCAGAGTGTGACCGCGTCCAACGCCGTCTCTCCGCCGGGTTCGGCAAAGCTGCCAAGGGCCGAGAAGGCGATGAACTGAACATTGACGATGACAATGCCGAAGAGCGCGATCAGCCGCAGATAATCCGGCATCAACGCGCGCGCCGCCGCTTTCATGGCCGCTCCAACACCCCGCTCTTGCCGAAAGCAAAGCCAACGACATGGACAGATACAAGCGGCCCCAGGCCGCAAGGCAGGGTCATGCAGCTTGTCGGTCGTATCGCGGCTCTCGGAATTCTCGTTGAGATTGAATAGCATCCAAAGCTATTGGATGGAAGTTCCTCCAACCAGAGCTTGGTGTGCAGCGCCGCGAAGGCCCGCGTTCCGCCCATCCTTCCTGGCCGTTCTGCGGAGATGCAAAACGCCCTCGCAGATGTCTGCGAGGGCGTTTCAGAGTCGACCGGGCGACACGCAGTGCTTTCAGCTCGTCCGTGCCTCAGATCAGTGAAAGGGCCTGGGGCGCGGGGCCCGGCCCCTCTTCATTTGCGATCGGGTGCCCGCCTCAATGGACGACGGCATCGTCCGGGCGCGGCCTGTGGGAATTGGCCACGCGGTCGCCCACGATCAGCCCGTCGGCCCCGGCGCTCACCGGAACCAGATCCCCCTCGCGGATGTCGCCCGCAAGCAGCATCTCGGCCAGCGGATCCTGCAGGGCACGCTGGACCACACGCTTCAGCGGCCGTGCGCCGAACACCGGGTCATAGCCCTCGTCGGCGAGCCATTTGCGCGCCCCGTCGTCCAGCTCCAGCACGATATTCCGCCCCGCCAGCCGCTTTTGGAGCAAGCCAAGCTGGATATCGACGATCCCGGTCATGTCGGCCCGGCTCAGCCGGTCGAAGATGACGGTCTCGTCCAGCCGGTTCAGGAACTCCGGCCGGAAATGTGCCCGCACCGCATCCATCACGTCGCGCTTGGCCTGTGCGCCGTCCGCCCCCTCGGGCAATTGGCTCAGAGCCTGGCTGCCGAGGTTCGACGTCAGCACGATCAGCGTCTGCTTGAAGTCGACCTTGCGGCCCTGGCCATCGGTCAGCACCCCATCGTCAAGCACCTGCAACAGCACGTTGAACACGTCCGGATGGGCCTTTTCGACCTCGTCGAACAGGATCACCTGGTAGGGTCTGCGCCGGATTGCCTCGGTCAGGACCCCGCCCTCTTCGTATCCGACATAGCCCGGAGGCGCACCGATCAGACGCGCGACCGAGTGCTTTTCCATGAACTCCGACATGTCGACCCGCGTCATCGCGTTGTCGTCGTCGAACAGGAAATCGGCCACGGCCTTGGTCAGCTCGGTCTTGCCGACGCCGGTCGGGCCGAGGAACAGGAACGACCCCAGCGGCCGCGTTTCCTCGTTCAGCCCGGCACGGGCGCGGCGCACGGCGTTGGCCACGGCCCGGACGGCCACGTTCTGGCCCATGACCCGCTTGTGCAGGCCCTCTTCCATGCGCAGCAGCTTGTCACGCTCGCCTTCCAGCATCTTGGTCGTGGGGATGCCGGTCCAGCGTTCGACCACCTGGGCGATCTGTTCGGGGCGCACGGCCTCTTCGACCATCACGCCTTCGTCTTCGGCGGCCTCGGCCTCGCCCAGCTCCTTCTCAAGCTGCGGGATGATGCCGTAGGACAGCTCGCCCGCGCGGGCGAGGTTGCCCTCGCGCTTGGCAATGTCGAGATCGGCGCGGGCGCGGTCCAGCTGCTCCTTCAGCTGCCGGCCGGTATCGAGCTTGTCGCGCTCCGACTGCCACTTGGCGGTCAGCTCGGCCGACCGCTCCTGCAACTCGGCAAGCTCCTTCTCGATCCGGTCAAGCCGGTCCTTGGAGGCCTGGTCGTCCTCCTTGCGCAGGGCTTCGACCTCGATCTGCTTCTGCAGGATGTCACGGTCCAGCGCGTCCAGCTCTTCGGGCTTGCTGTCCACTTCCATGCGCAAACGGCTTGCGGCCTCGTCCATCAGGTCGATCGCCTTGTCGGGCAGGAACCGGTCGGTGATGTAGCGGTGGCTGAGCGTCGCCGCGGCAACAAGGGCGGAATCGCTGATCCGCACGCCGTGGTGCAGCTCGTACTTTTCCTTGATCCCCCGCAGGATGGAGATCGTGTCCTCCACCGTCGGCTCTTCGACCATCAGCGGCTGGAACCGGCGGGCGAGGGCCGCATCCTTCTCGACATACTTGCGGTATTCATCGAGCGTCGTGGCGCCGACACAATGCAATTCACCGCGCGCGAGCGCAGGCTTGATGAGGTTGGCGGCATCCATGGCGCCATCGGCCTTGCCCGCGCCGACAAGGGTGTGCATCTCGTCGATGAACAGGATCACTTCGCCCGCGGCGGCCTCGATCTCCTTCAGGATGGATTTCAGCCGCTCCTCGAACTCGCCACGGTATTTCGCGCCGGCGATCAGCGCCCCCATGTCGAGGGCCAGCAGCCGCTTGTTGCGCAGGCTTTCGGGCACGTCGCCATCGACGATCCGCAGGGCAAGCCCCTCGGCGATGGCGGTCTTGCCGACGCCGGGCTCGCCGATCAGCACGGGATTGTTCTTGGTCCGGCGGGACAGCACCTGCATGGCGCGCCGGATTTCCTCGTCCCGGCCGATGATCGGGTCGATCTTGCCTTCGCGGGCACGCTCGGTCAGGTCGATGGAATATTTCCTGAGCGCGTCATACCCTTCTTCGGCCGAAGCGGAATCCGCCGTCCGGCCCTTGCGGATGTCGTTGATCGCGGTGTTCAGGCTCATCGGCGAGACGGCGCCCGCCTCGAGCGCGTCCTTGGCGCGGGACTTGATCATCGCCAGCGCCATCAGGATCCGTTCGACCGGCACGAAGCTGTCGCCCGCCTTCTTCGCGAGCTTCTCGGCCTCGTCGAGCACACGTCCCGTCGCCGAGTCGAGATAGCTTTGCGCCCCGTCGCCGGACACTTTCGGCAATTTGGCCATGGCCAGGTCGAGCTGTTCGGTCACACGCTCCGGCGCACCGCCGGCCCGGGTGATAAGATTCGCCGCCAGCCCCTGCTCGTCATCAAGCAGGGCCTTCAGCAGATGTTCGGGGGCAAGCCGTTGGTGGCTTTCCCGCATCGCGATCGTCTGGGCGGCCTGAATGAAACCGCGCGACCGCTCCGTGAACTTCTCCAAGTTCATGGCTCGTTCTCCTCTGATAAGCACCGGCTCCCCGGAAACGCCCGCCAGGCAGCGCGCCCCATGTCCGGCCTCTGATTGATTAAATGGGAAGCAGGGCGGCGCATATCAAGCCACTTTTCGAACCATGCCCGCACATTTGGACCGGCGCGATCCCGGGGGGCGCGGCCCCGCCCACGGGCCCGCAGAAAGCGCCCCGCCCCGGGGCCTTGCCGCTTGACGCGGGGCGGATGCTCGGCCAGTTCGGAGCCAGAAACCGGAGACCTGCCATGCAAGCCGATGACCGCCTGATCGTCGCCCTCGACGTTCCCGACGCACTCGCCGGGCTGGAGCTGGCCAAGACCCTCGGCGACGCGGTCAGCTTCTACAAGATCGGGCTGGGGATGCTGACCGGCGGCGGGCTCGCGCTCGCCAACGAGCTGAAATCCGAACACGGCAAGCGCATCTTCCTAGACATGAAGCTCTTCGACATCGACGCGACGGTCGAGGCTGCCGTCCGCGGTCTGGCGCAATTCGATCTCGACTTTCTCACGGTGCACGGCGACCCCAACGTGGTCCGCGCCGCCCGCGAGGGCGCCATCGGCTCGGATATGAAGATCCTCGCGGTCACGATCCTGACCTCGCTCGACAGGGCAGACCTGGACGCGGCCTGCATCAAGGACGGCCCAATTTCCGATCTTGTGCCAGAGCGGGCGGGCCGGGCCTTCGACGCGGGGGCCGACGGCATCATCTGTTCGCCGAACGAGGCGGCCTCGATCCGCGCCCTGCCGGAGGCCGAGGGGCGGCTGATCGTGACACCGGGGGTCCGGCCCGCCGGGTCCGACAGCGGCGACCAGAAGCGCACCGCCACCCCCGCCGCGGCCATCGCGGCCGGGGCGGATCACGTGGTCGTGGGACGGCCGATCTGGCAATCCCCCAGCCCCCGGGACGCGGCCCAGTCGATCCTCCACGAGATGTCCTCGCCACAGGCCCGGCAGCCCAACGCCTGAGAACCGGCACGCGCCGGACGCCACCGGCGCCGAGGCCACCCGTCTGCGCGAGACCTGCGCATACCGTGCGGAAGCCATGAAACTTATTCAGGCTTTGCTGCGTTATTACTTTGACAACGCGCAACGCAGGCCAGTCTGGTCCCCGCGCAGGAGCCTCGAAAGGAGCACGTCATGGATAATGTAAGCTTCGGAGACATTCGCTACAACGCCGCGAGCGGCGCATACGAGGCCCGGGTGGACATCGCCCGCGGAGGCCGTCTGTTCCGCTACCCGGCCCGGATGAAAGGCCCCCTGGACCTGCCCCTCGACCAGGTCCGCGCGGGCTTGGCGCGGAATGCCTTCAACATGTCCGACAGCGGTGACCTGCGCTCGGTCATGTGACCCTTCCCCTGTCAGGTTCGAAACCCGCTTTCGCGGTGTCTGTCCCCTTTTTCAACCTGACCCACTGGCCCGGGCGTGCGTGCAGCATTCCCGGGCTTTTTTCTTGCCCGGTCGCCCCTGAGAAGGGCCCTAGTCGTTGATGTCGCTGTGCCAGATCTTGGCGCGTCGCGTGGGGCTGCCGAGGGTCATCCGCAGGCCGATGGCGGCCACGCCCGAGATCGCGGCGAAGGCGACAAGCTTCCAGGGCAGGCTGCCGCCGAGGATCTCGGCCCAGATCAGGACGCCGGTGACGACGGCGCCCCCTGAAAAGCCGAGGAAGACATAGGCGGGCAACAGCATCTCGAAGACGCCCAGCAACAGGCCGAAACAGATCCAGGCCCACCATTGGTTCCAGATGATGAAACTGCCGATCATGCGCCGCGTCCTCCCAGGAACTTGAAGGCGTTTCCGAAGGCCTCCAATGCATGGGCGGGCAACACGATCGTCTGGTTGCCATCCCCCGAACCCAGTTTATGCAGCGCCTCGACCTGTTTCAACGCCACTTGATACTGGGCCGATTCCAGCCCGTGCTCGGTGATCGCGTCGGCGACGATTGCGGTGGCATAGGCTTCGGCGTCGGCCTCGATCCGGCGGGCCTTTGCCTCCTGCTCGGCGGCATAGAGCTGACCGTCGGCCTCCAGCTCGGTGGCGCGTTTCTTCCCCTCGGCCTCTGTCACCAGCGCCCGGCGGGCGCGCTCGGCATTCAACTGCTGAAGCATCGCCGCCCGCGTCGCCTCGTCGAGGTTCACGTCCAGGATCTCGGCCCGGGTCACCTCGATCCCCCAATCGTCGACCTGGTTGGCCAGCTGCTCTTTCGTCGCGTTGATCAGCGAGGACCGGTTCGACTGCACCTGGTCGAGGTCCATGTTGCCGATCTCGGACCGGACGATCCCCGCCACCGTGGTCGAGATCGCGCCGTCCACGTCCCGGATACGGTAGACGGTCTTTTCCGGCTCGATGATCCGGTAGAAGACCGATGTATCAACCTGCACCAGCACGTTGTCGCTGGTGATCGCGTCCTGGGTCATCGTGGGCAATTGCCGCTCGAGGATCGAGATCCGGTGCGCCACGCGGTCCACCACCGGGACGATCACGTTGATGCCCGGGCTGAGAACCGAGCGCAGCTTGCCGAACCGCTCGACCACGTATTTCTCCGATTGCGGCACGATGCGCACGGCCATCAGCACGGCGACGATCAGGAAGAAGGCCAGGAACAGCGCCAGCCCGTTCAGCCCCACCAGGTTCGTGATGATGTCTTCGATATTCATGCCCGGCCCCTCTGCAACAGCACTTTGCAGAGGGGCTATGGCGCCGGAATCAGGCCATTTTCAGGACAGCACCTTGGCTTTTTGCCGTCGTCGGCGCCTCGTCGGCGGCGATGCGGGCGGCAATCGCCTCGGCGGTGGCGGCCGACAGGGTCCAGCCCAGGTGCCCGTGGCCGGTGTTGTAGTAGACGCCCGCCTTCCTGCCCGGCGCCACGCGGGGCATCATGTCGGGCATCATCGGCCGCAGGCCGGCCCAGGGGACGCAGGTTTCGGTCGACACGCCCGGGAAATGATCGGCCACCCAGCGCACCAGCGGCGCCACCCGGTCGAAACGGATGTCGCGGTTGATGCCGTTGAACTCGGCGGTGCCGGCGACCCGCAGGCGGCCGTCCCCCAGCCGCGAGGTCACGATCTTGGCCCTGTCGTCCAGCAGCGAGACGGTCGGCGCGGCCTTCTGGCTTTCGGCGTCCTTCATGTCGACGGTGATCGAGTAGCCCTTGACCGGATAGACATTGACCCGGTCGCCCAGCTTGGCCGCGATGTCGCGCGAATGGAAGCCGGCACAGACGACGACCCCGTCATAGAGCACGTAATCCCCGGCGATCACCCGCACGCCGTCGGCATCGGGGCGGATGTCGCGGACGATGGTGTCATAGCGGAAATTCACCCCCTGGCCCTTGAGCCATTGCGCGAGCCCGACCGAGAACTTGTGGATGTCGCCCGTGGAATCGCTGTCGGTCCAGAAGCCGCCGCAGATGTCGCCCTGCAGTGTCGGCTCGATCTGCCGGACCTCTTCGGGCGACAATTCGCGCCGGTCCAGCCCTCCGGCGGCCAGCATCTCGTTGACCTTGCGGGCATGCGCCAGATCGCCGGGCTTTTCATAGAAGTGCAGGATGCCGGCGGGCGAGAAGTCGAAATCGAGCCCGGCGCGGTCGGCCATCTCCTTCATGCCTTCGCGGGCGGCGATGGCCATGCGGGTGGTGGCGATGGTGTTCGACCTGTAGCGCGGAATGGACCCCAGAAACTCCAGCATCCACGAGATCTTGTGCCACGACGGCGAGGGGTTCACCGACAGCGGGGCGTCGGGCTTCAGCATCCACTTGAGCCCCTTCATCACCGTTGACCATTGCGTCCAGGTCTCGGCATTGGAGGCGGACATCTGCCCGCCGTTGGCGAAAGACGTCTCCATCGCCGCATATCGGTTGCGGTCATAGACGGTCACGTCGAAGCCCCGTTTGGCAAGGCTGTAGGCTGTGGTCACACCGGTGACACCGGCCCCGAGAACGGCGTAATGAGTCACGTCAAAGCTCCTTGGCGCGTCGCGCCTGCGCCCCCACCGTTCTGAGCCTGAGAGATTCGCCGGCGGGGCCATCCGGCCCGTTGCGGCTTGCTCCTTCGGCGGGGCGCTTGCGGCGCCCGCTCTTCGGTGTGTTGCGGCTCGTCCGGTCCCTGGTGCCTGAGAGTTTACCGGGGCGGTTGCTCCTTCGGCGGCGGGAAACCCGCACTCTCCCGGCGCGATCCTTTCACTGGATAAATATTTATCACCAAAGAAAGATTCCCTCAATTCAACCTTTGACATATTTCCCATGCGCCGCGCTGATCCCAGCCGTCCGCCGACTGCGCATTCCTTGCGCAATCGCACAGCTAACGCCGCCAACCCTCGCAAAACCGCACATCGGCACAGCCGCCCAGCCGCGCGACCCTTGCCAATTCCGCGCAGAGCCGGATCTCGCGCCCCTTGCCAAGCGCCGCGCCCGCTTCGGGCCAGAACGCGGTGACGACCAGGCCGCCGCCAGTGCGCTTCATGTCGATTCGTCCGATCAGCCGGTCGCCCTCCAGCACCGGAAAGACGTAATAGCCGAACCGGCGCCGGGGCGCGGGCACGAAGATCTCGATCCGGTAGTGAAAGCCGAAGAGCCGCAGCGCCCGCGCCCGGTCACGCAGGGCGGGGTCGAAGGGCGACAAGACGCGCACCCGGTTGCCCGGCATGGGCGGGGTCAGCTCGGTCAGCTCCGGCCGCGCCAGGCTGCGCCGCCACTTGCCGTCGGCCATCTCGACGTCGATCTCCTTGACGATGCCCGCCTCCAGCGCCCGCGCCGCCCAGGCTCGCGCCTCCTCCACGGTGAGGATGTCGAAGAACGCCCGCAGCTCGCCCGGGGTGGCAAAGCCCAGCCGGTCCAGCGCCGCGCCCATCGCCCAGTCCACGGTGTCCTCGGGGCTCGGCCGCGCGTTCAGGTATTCGGGCGGGACCACGTTCTCGGTCAGGTCATAGACCTTACGAAAGCCCTCGCGCCGGGTGATCGACAACTCTCCCGAGCGCCAGAGGTATTCCAGCGCGGTCTTGGACGGATGCCAGTCCCACCAGCCGGTGCTGCCCTTCGCCTCGCCCTCGCCCACGTCGCGCGAGGTGACGGGCCCGTGCGCCGCGATCCGCTCCAGCACCTGCGCGAACTTCTCGCGGTAGCCCTCGCGCTGCCAGGTGTCCCAGCGCCGGTCCATATGCGCCTGATCTCGCGCGAATTTCAGCCGCCAGTGCGGAAAGAACGCCATCGGCAGCACCGCGGCGTCATGGGTCCAGTGCTCGAACACGAGCCTGTCGGCCATCAGCGGCGCAAGGTTGGCCGGCCGGTATTGCTGCCGCCGGGACCAAAGGATCATGTCATGCGCCCGCGCCAGGGTGTTGACGCTGTCGACCTGCGCGAACCCCAGGTCATGGATCACGCCAGCCAGATTCGCGCCCTTGCCGGGGCCCGAAGGTGGCGCCATCAGCCCGTGCCGATCCAGAAAGATCGCCCGTGCCGCCGCGTTGGAAAGCGATGCCCGCGTCATGCGCCCGACCTTACAGCCCGCAGCCCCCTTCACAACCGCGCCCGCGCCCCGTATCTGACGTGGATGGCCAAGAAGGACGAAAACAAGAACTACAAGGTGATCGCCGAGAACCGGCGTGCCCGCTACGATTATGCCATCCAGGACGATATCGAGGTCGGCATCATCCTCACCGGGTCCGAGGTGAAATCCCTGCGCACCGGCCAGTCCAACATCGCCGACAGCTATGCCGAGGTCGACGGCTCCGAGCTTTGGCTGACCAACGGCTATATCGCGCCCTACAACCGCGCGATGTTCCAGCACGAAGAGCGCCGGCGCCGCAAGCTGCTGGCCTCGCGCCGCGAGATTGCCCGGCTTTGGAACGCCACCCGCCGCGAGGGCATGACCCTCGTGCCGCTGGTGATGTATTTCAACCACCGGGGCATCGTGAAGCTGAAGATCGCGACCGCCAAGGGCAAGAAGACCCAGGACAAGCGCGCCACCGAGGCCAAGCGAGACTGGAATCGCCAGAAACAGCGCCTGCTGAAAGAGCACTAGCGCCCTTCGCTTGCCACGCACCTGCGGGCAGGCTAGGCAGCAGGCGTTGCATCACAGGGAGGGCGCCCCCTTGTCCACACTGGCCTCCGACGATCCGCGCACTCTGGTTTCGACCAGTTGGCTTGGCGCACATCTCAAGGATCCCGATCTTCGGCTGATCGACGGCTCCTGGTATCTGCCCGACATGAACCGCGATGCGCGGGCCGAATATGACGCGGCCCACATTCCCGGCGCCCGTTTCGTCGACATCGACGACATCTCCGACCACCGCTCGGATCTGCCCCACACCGCGCCCCCGGTCGAGAAGTTCATGTCCCGGATGCGGGCGCTCGGCATCGGCGACGGCCACCAGGTCGTGGTCTACGACGGTGCCGGCATGTTCTCCGCCGCGCGGATCTGGTGGCTGTTCCGGCTGATGGGCAAGACGGACGTGGCCGTGCTCGACGGCGGTTTCCGGAAATGGCAGGCCGAGGACCGCCCGGTCGAGGACCTGCCCCCGGTGATCCGCGACCGCCACATGACCACCAGTCGCCAGAACCAGATGATCAAGGATGTCACGCAGGTGGCCTCTGCCTCCAAGCTGGGGGACTGGCAGATCGCCGACGCCCGCTCTCCCGGGCGTTTCACCGGCGAAGAGGCCGAGCCCCGCCCCGGCATGCGCACAGGCCACATCCCCAATTCCCGCAACGTCCACTACCGGACGCTGCTGGCCGACGACGGCACGATGAAGCGCCCGGCAGAGCTGCGGCAGGTCTTCACCGACGCCGGCATCGACCTCGACCGACCCGTGATCACCACATGCGGCTCCGGCGTCACCGCCGCGATCCTCAGCCTCGCCCTCGACCGGCTCGGCCACCGGACCAACGCGCTCTACGACGGGTCGTGGTCCGAATGGGGCATGTATTCCGACCTTCCCATCGCAACAGGAGAAGCCTGATGCTCGAACACCTCAAGGACCAGGCGCCGGACAAGATCCTCGCCCTCGTGGCGGCCTACAAGGCCGATCCGCGGGACGACAAGATCGACCTCGGCGTCGGCGTATACAAGGACGCCAAAGGCAAGACTCCCGTCTTTCGCGCGGTCAAGAAGGCCGAGCATAGGCTGGTCGATGAACAGACCTCCAAGGTCTACACAACCCTCGCGGGCGACCCGGCCTTCTCCGACGCGATGGTCGACCTCGTGCTGGGCGACACCGTGGCCCGCGACCGTATCGCCGCCATCGCCACGCCCGGTGGCACCGGCGCCTGCCGGCAGGGGTTCGAGCTTGTGCGGCTCGCGAATCCCGACGCCACGATCTGGCATTCCGACCCGACCTGGCCGAACCACATCTCCATCCTGAACTTCATGAAGATGAAGAAGTCCCCCTTCCGCTATTTCGATGAGGAAACGGCGCTGGTGGATTTCGACGGCATGATGGCCGATCTCGCCGCTGTGGCATCCGGTGATGTCGTCCTGCTGCATGGCTGCTGTCACAACCCGACCGGCGCGAACCTGACCGCAGACCAGGTGGCGCAAGTGATCGCGCTGCTGAAGGACAAGGGCGCCGTTCCGATGATCGACATCGCCTACCAGGGCTTCGGCGACGGGCTGGAAGACGATGCGGCAACGACCCGCGCCATCGCGGGCGCCTTCGACGAATGCCTGATCGCCGCCTCCTGCTCCAAGAATTTCGGCGTCTACCGCGAGCGCACCGGCGTGTTGATGGCAATCGCCCCCGATGCCGAGCTCGTAAAAAAGGCGCAGGCCTCGATGAACTTCCTCAACCGGCAGAACTACTCCTTCCCGCCGGACCACGGCGCCAGGGTGGTGACGATGATCCTCACCGATCCCGAGCTCCGCGCCGATTGGGAAGCCGAACTCGAAGAGATCCGCCTCGGCATGCTCGAGCTGCGCAAGCAACTCGCCGGTGAACTGGCCCGCCTTACGAACTCCGACCGCTACGCCTTCATCGCCACCCATCGCGGCATGTTCTCGCGCCTCGGCGTGGGCCCCGAGATGGTCGAGACCCTCCGCAAGGACCACGGCATCTACATGGTGGGCGACAGCCGGATCAACATCGCCGGGCTGAACGCCGACACCGTGCCGATCCTGGCCGCCGCGATCGTCGCCGCTGAAAAGGGCTGACCAGACCTTCATCTTGGCAATAAACTCTCGGGGGTCCGGGGGCAGACAGCCCCCGGTGGACGCCTGCCCTGCGCCCCCGGCTGCTCCCCTTTTCCTTTCCCCCCACCCATCATATATGCCAACTATCGCATATATGATTTGCCCGGAAAGGACAGCCGATGAAGACCGAAAGCACCGACACAGGCACGCTGGAGACCTGGACCCCCGAAGAGGTGAACGCCGCCCTCGAAACCGGTGACATCGTCCTGATCGACGTTCGCACCCCCCAGGAATACATGGTCGAACATGTCCACGGCGCCTTCCTGATGCCGATGGCCTTCTTCCGGGCCGAGACCTTGCCGGGCGAGACCGAGAAGAAGATCGTCTTCCACTGCGGCTCGGGCGTCCGGTCCGAACGGGTCGCCCGCATGGTCCTCGCGTCGGGCCGCGACACGGTGCGGCACATGGGCGGCGGCATGGCCGGCTGGAAACAGGCGGGGATCGCCTACATCGGCACGGACATGGCGACGGGTGCCCCCAAGCGCACGGGCTAGCCCCCGGCCAGAACCACGCCGATTTCCCGAAAGCCCCGAAGACACGAAAAAACCCGGGCGCCGAGGCGCCCGGGTTCAGTTTGCGAAAGCTGACAGGAAGGAAGATCAGCCTTTCGTGAATTCCGGATAGGCTTCCATGCCCAGTTCCGACATGTCGAGACCGTTGATCTCGTCCTCTTCGCTCACACGGATACCCATGAGACCCTTGAGGATGATCCAGACCACAGCCGAGGCCACGAAGGTGAACACGCCGTAGGCGACGATCCCCGTGATCTGCGTCGCGATGCTCGCGCCCTCCTGGTAGAAGACGACCGCGATCGTGCCCCAGATGCCTGCGAACAGGTGAACCGGGATGGCGCCGACGACATCGTCGATCTTCAGCTTGTCCAGGAACGGCACCGCGAAGACCACGATGACACCGCCGACAGCACCGATCCACAGCGCACCGAACAGCGTCGGGTCGAGCGGGCTTGCGGTGATCGACACCAGGCCGGCCAGCGCACCGTTCAGCACCATGGTCAGGTCAGGCTTGCGATACAGGATCTGCGTCAGGATCAGGGCGGCCACGGCTCCGGCGGCTGCCGCCATGTTGGTGTTGGCAAAGATCCGCGACACGTCGCTGACATCGCCCACAGTGCCCATGGCAAGCTGTGAACCACCGTTGAAGCCGAACCAGCCGAGCCACAGAATGAACGTCCCGAGCGTGGCCATGGCGAGGTTGGAGCCCGGCATCGGGTTCACCTTGCCGTCCTTGTACTTGCCCAGACGCGGTCCGAGGATCAGCGCACCGGCCAGAGCGGCCCAGCCACCCACGGAGTGCACGACGGTCGACCCTGCGAAGTCGGAGAAGCCCATCTCGAACAGCCAACCTTCGCCCCACTGCCAGGAGCCCGAGATCGGGTACATGACACCGGTCAGGACAACGACGAAGATCAGGAACGGCCACAGTTTGATCCGCTCGGCCAGGGCGCCGGACACGATGGAGGCCGTGGCAGCGACGAAGACCAGCTGGAAGAAGAAGTCAGAACCGATCGAGGCATAATCCAGCGCGGCGTCCGCGGCTGCGATGCCCACCGGGTCCAGAACGGTCTGCACGAAGAACGGACCGACGTAGCCGGCCATGATCCAGGCATCGCCCGGGTACATCAGGTTGAAACCAATCAGCCAGTACATGATCGCCGCCACCGAGTAGAGCGAGATGTTCTTGAGCGACTGCATCGTCACGTTCTTGGACCGCACCAGTCCCGCTTCGAGCATGGCGAAGCCTGCGGCCATGAAGAACACCAGGAAGCCTGCCATCAGGAACAGCAGCGTCGTCATGATGTAGGGGCCGATTTCGTCGAAGCCCGGCGCGGCCTCCTCGGCCACAGCCTCTTCGGCCACGGCCTCTTCCGCGGCGACTTCTTCGGCCACGACTTCTTCCGTCGCGGCGGCCGTGTCGTCTTGCGCGAATGCAGTCTCCGGCATCACGCTGAAGGCAAGTAGCGTTACGAGGAACGCCGCCAGCCAGATCTTGAGAGTATCCATTGTCCCGTTTCTCCTCTTCCCGGCGTCGTTCAGAGCGCGTCGTCGTTGGTTTCGCCGGTCCGCACCCGAAGGGCGCTTTCGACATCGAGTACGAACACCTTGCCGTCACCGATCTTGTCGGTCTTGGCGGTGCTGGCGATGGTGGTGACGACCTGGTCGGCCATATTCTCCGGCACGACGATCTCCAGCTTCACCTTCGGCACGAAGTTCACGGCGTATTCGGCGCCGCGATAGATTTCGGTGTGTCCGGATTGAGAGCCAAAGCCCTTGATTTCGGTCACCATCATGCCGCGTACGCCAATGGCGGTGAGCGCCTCGCGCACCTCCTCCAGCTTGAACGGCTTGATCGTTGCTATGATGAGTTTCACGGTCTTCCCCTTGCGAGTGGTCCTCGGCGGCGGTCATGGTCCTCACACCGCACAGGCGTCAAAAGGCAGTGAGTGGGCGGCAGGGACAAGCAAGCGGGGGGCCTCCCGGCGGGTCCACCCCCAACCAAATGCACATTTTTTGCACATTTTAGGCTTTTAGCTTACGAATTGGGCATGCAAAAAATTCGTGGGCGCGACTCATGGCGCTCTACAAGGGGCGCCGGGCGCGATATGCTGCGCCGCAACAACGAGGCAGCCCGTAAGGGATCACATGAGCGGAAACGGCAAGAAACGCCCGCCCCTCGCGGCGGACAGGCGCTACGCATCCGGATCAACCGGGGCCGGCACCAGGACCACGGGCAAGGCAAAGTCCGCCGCCAGGTCCGGTGGACGGACAGGCCGGCCCCGCAAGGCCGCTTCCACCCGCCGCAGACGCGGGCCTCTGGGCCTGTTGGCCGCTGCGGTCAGCTTCGTCTTCGGCTGGATCTTCCGGGTGATCTGGGGCGTGGGCTGGCGCATGGGGCTGGCGGTCAGCATCCTGATCGGCCTCGGCGTGGTCTATTATGCCGCCACGATGCCGCCGATCACCGAATTGGTGGACGGCCGGGCCAAGGGCTCGGTCACGTTGCAGGACCGCTATGGCGAGACCTTCGCCTGGCGCGGCGACCAGTACGGCGGCATGATCCGCGCCGAATCCGTGTCGAGCCACCTGCACAACGCGGTCGTGGCGACCGAGGACCGTCGCTTCTACCGCCATATTGGGGTCGATCCGCGCGGCATCGCCTCCGCGATCCGGATCAACCTGCGCGAGGGGCGCGGCCCGCTCTCCGGCAATGGCGGCTCGACGATCACGCAGCAGACTGCCAAGCTTCTGTGCCTCGGACGGCCCTTCGACCCGAGTGTCTGGGAGAGCGAGACCGCCTACGAGGCCGATTGCCGCCGCACCACCCTGTGGCGCAAGGTTCAGGAAGCCGTCTACGCCATGGCGATGGAGGCCCGCTACACCAAGGAAGACATTCTGACGATCTACCTCAACCGGGCCTATCTGGGGGCAGGCGCGCGCGGCTTCGAGGCAGCGGCCCAGCGCTATTTTGCCAAATCCGCGGCCGAGGTCTCGCCTGCCGAGGCGGCGCTGCTGGCCGGGCTCCTGAAGGCGCCCACGACCTACGCGCCGACGAACAACCTCGCCCGCTCCCAGGATCGGGCGAATATCGTCATCGGCCTGATGGAGGAGCAGGGCTATCTCTCGGCCTCCGCCGCCGCCGAGGCGCGTGCGAACCCGGCGCGGCTGAGCCAGGCCGCCGAACAGCGCGCGGGCGGCTATTTCGCCGATTGGGTGATGGAATCGGGCCCCGATTTCTACACCCGCAACACCACCGAGGACGTGGTGATCCAGACCACGCTCGACCCCGCGATCCAGGCCGCGGCCGAAGACGCGCTGGTCCATATCTTCGAGACCAGGATCAGCGAAGGCCCCGGCGCCCAGGCCGCGATCGTCGTGATGTCGGCGGATGGCGCGGTGCGCGGGATGGTCGGCGGGCGCAACATCACCGCCTCGGGGGCGTTCAACCGCGCGACCCAGGCGCTGCGCCAGACCGGATCGGCGTTCAAACCCTTCATCTACGCGACCGCGCTGGAGCTTGGCATGTCGCCCCTCGATATCGTCGAGGACGCGCCGTTCTGCATGCAGGTGCCCGGGTCGGGGGAATGGTGCCCGTCGAATTATTCGAATTCCTACCGGGGCCGTGTCACCCTGACCGAGGCGCTGACCCATTCGCTGAACATTCCCGCGGTCAAGGTCTCGGAGCTTGTGGGCCGGGAGCTGGTGGCCGAGGTCGCGACCCAGTTCGGTATCGAAAGCGACATCGCCGTCGGCCCGGCAATGGCGCTGGGCGCGTCGGAAAGCACGCTGATAGAGATGACGGGCGCTTATGCGGGATTGCTCAACGGCGGCTCGGCCGTGCTGCCCTACGGCCTGGTTGAATTGCGGGTGCTGGGGGAGGAAGCGCCGGTCATGGAAGCCACGGGCGGCATCCGGGAGCGGGTGATCCGCGAGGAAAGTGCGCGTCAGACGATCTGGATGATGAACCAGGTGGTCGAGAATGGCACCGGCCAGCGGGCACGGCTGCCGGGCTGGGAGGTGGCCGGCAAGACCGGAACAACCCAGGCGGCGCGGGACGCGTGGTTCATCGGCTTCACCGCGGATTACGTAGCCGGAGTCTGGATGGGCTACGACGACAACACGCCACTGACCGGGGTCACGGGGTCGGGCCTTCCCGCCGAGATCTGGCACGAGGCAATGGCCACGATCGTCGAGGGCATGCCGCCAAGGCCTCTGCCGATGCTGCCACCCCAGGGGCGCGGCACTTCGGTCGCCCTGGACGGCCGTGATGCCGAAGCGGCTGGCGAGATCGCGGACCAGGTTCTGCAGGACGTGCTGCGCGACATCCTCAACCCGCAACCAAATTGACGGGATGACTTACGACGCGCGCTGTCAGGCGAATGCCTTCCAGCGACGCCCCGCCCGCCATCCCTTGTACATCAGCGAGTCTGTCGCGGCCTGAGGGACGGTGGGTGGGGCGACGTCGTCCCCCTCGGGGGACGGCGAGCGTCAGCCATCGTCCCCCGGCACGTCACAGCGTTCATATCGGAACGCGTAGCCATCCCAGATCATGTAGACGCCGTCACCCTCGGCGGCATTCATCAACATCACCCGCTCTGACCAGATGTCCCTCTCCCCGGTGCACTCCAGCGTGTAGAGGATCGCATCCATTTCCAGAACGTTTACAGGCTTGGTCATGCGACACTGCATGTCGACGCCGTAAAAGATGCCGTCGTCGATTCTCAGTGACCCGCCATCCGCACCGACCAAGGCACAATCCACGTTCGCGGCCTGCCGATAGGTCCCGTCGAACGGTGTGGCCGCGGCCAGCGTCGGCAGGACGCAGGCAAGCGGCCCCCGGCGCCACATCAGTTCAGATCGGAGATCAGCGCGTCGATGTTGCCGCCCCGGCGGTCAAGCATCGCCCCGATCTCGGTCCGCTCGGACAGCAGCATGTTCACGCCTTCGATGATGATGTTGAAGAACGCGTTTCGGCCTGAGCGGTCCGATACGTGGAAATCCACCCGGAACGGGTCCTCGCCGCGCAGCATCGCGGTCGTCTCGACCTCGACGTAATTGTTCACGGTCCGCGCATCGCGCACGATGATCTGACCGCCGATGAACTCGCGAAACCGCGACCCGTATTTCCGGGCGATATAGGTCCGGAACGCCGCGACAAACCGCTGCCGCTGCTGCTGGGAAGTGCGGCGCGCGTCGCTGCCGAGAGTATAAAGCGCGATCGTGGACACATCGGCATATCGGTCGAAGATCTGCTCGAACCGCCGGTACATGGCCCCTTCGGACACGCCCGATGCGATCACCTGGTTCACCTCGGCGACCAGCCCGTCGACCATCGACCGGGCGGCCGCCGGGGTCACGGCGAAAGCAGGCATCGGGACGGCCAGCCCGGCCAGGGCTGCTGTCCCGGTCAGCATGAATGCGCGGCGTCCGGTATGAAATGTCATTGGTCAAACTCCTCGTAGGGATCGATCGAATATGGATCTATCTGGTCATCCGCCGCGCTTTCACCAAGCTCGAACCGTCGGTTTTGCAGGTAAAGAAGCCGTGCTTGTGCGTAACTATCCGCACTTTCGTAGAGAATTGAATCGATGGTGGACCCGAAATCACCCCGTTCCACTATGATTTCGCCGACGCGGGCAATCGTGGCGTATTCCTGCTGATCGTAGGTCCCCATCTTCTCCAGCGGATCGAGAACGAGGTCGACGATCTCGCCCACCGCATCTCGTTCGGTCGACGGCCCAAGCAGCGGAAGCTCCAGATAGGCGCCCTCGGGCACGCCCCAGACGGCCAGCGTCTCGCCGAAATCGGTCGATTGCTCGGGCAGGCCCATCTTGCCGGCCCAGTCCACCAGACCGAGGGCGCCGATCGTCGTGTTTATGATGAACCGCATGGTGTTGATCGACACGCCTTCGCCGTCACCCTGCAGGGCGCCGTTGATGATCATGCCGGGCAGGCTCGCGTTGTCCGAAAAGTTGATGACCCAGTCGAAGGTGCCCGCCGGGGCCGCACCGACCACCTCGCCGGCCGGACGCAACACCGCCTGGTCGAGCCCACGGTTGAAGGCATGAACCTCCCGGTTCACCGGCTCGTAGGGATCGTTGAACTCGGCGCCGGGCTGGGGCTGACTGCACCCGGCAAGGCCGGCCGCAAGACCGATCACGGCAATCAACGAGCCTCGCAACGGGCCGATACTGGGCGTTTGACGTCTCACGATGGTCATCCTCTCCAAAACAGCAGCACACCGCCACAGGTTATTTCACGGCCAAGAAATCTTCGGGCAACATCGTTGGAAACGTGGTTAACGTTGTCCTCGGGAAACAGAAGATTTACCACCATCTGTCAAGAGACAGCGTAGAAGACCGACCAGAGGGGCGAAAATACGCACATGGCGACCGGAAAACAATGACAACCGACAGCACGAAAGAGGGCCGCGAGGAACTTGTCGCGGCAAGACGCGAAAGCCGCGGCCTCTACTGGTTCGTCGCGATCTTCAGCTTCTTCGTCAACATGCTGATGCTGACCGGGCCGCTCTACATGCTGAACGTCTATGACCGCGTGCTCGGGTCGCGGTCTCTGGAAACCCTCATCGCGCTGTCGGTCCTCGTCGGCTTTCTCTACACCACAATGGGCATCCTGGATTACACGCGCGGGCGCATCATGGGCCGGGTGGGAGCGCGCTTTCAGGCGCGGCTTGATCGTCGGGTCTTTGCTGCCGTGCTGAAGGCGACGAACACCGGACGGGCGCCCCGGCAGGCCAATACCGGGCTGCGGGACCTCGAATCCGTGCAGCGGCTGATCACCTCCCCCGCGCTGATGGCGGTGTTCGACCTGCCGTGGACACCGCTCTTCTTTCTGGGGATCTTCATCTTCCACCCGTTCCTGGGTTATCTCGCCCTCGGCGGCGCCGCCCTGCTGATCGCCGTCGCGCTGGCCAACCAGGCGTCAAGCCGGAAGCCCCTGGAAAAAGCCAATTCCGCGACCCTGCAGGCCGAGCTTCTGGGAAACCAGATCCGCTCCGAAAGCGAGATGGTGCACAGCCTCGGCATGCGCGGCGCGGCCTTTTCGCGCTGGAAGCTGTTGCGCGACAATTCGCTGGAGGCGACCGTCCAGGCCGCCGACGTGACCGGCACCTATGGGTCCATGACCAAGACGTTCCGGCTGGTGCTGCAATCGGCGATGCTGGGCCTCGGCGCGTTCCTCGTCCTGCGCCAGGAATTGACCCCCGGCGCGATGATCGCCGGATCCATCCTGCTCGGGCGGGCGCTCGCCCCTGTCGAGCTCCTTATTAACCAGTGGCCCCTGTTCCAGCGCGGCCGCGAAGGGTGGAGCAACCTTGCCGTCCTGCTGGGCGAGGTGAAGGAGGACGACCCCCGCACCGCCCTGCCGAAACCGCGCGCGATCCTCGAGGCGCAGCAGGTCACCGTCGTGCCCCCGGGCGAGCAACAGGCGGCCCTGCGGATGATCTCGTTCCGGGTCGAACCGGGGCAGGCGGTTGGGGTGATCGGCACCTCAGGCGCAGGCAAATCCACCCTGGCGCGGGCGATCACCGGGCTCTGGCGGACCGCCGGCGGCAAGATCCGCCTCGACGGGGCCGCGCTGGACCAGTACGACCCCGACGTGCTGGGCCACCACATCGGCTACCTGCCCCAGCGGGTGCAGCTTTTCGAGGGCACGATCAAGGAAAACATCGCCCGTATGGAGATGGAGCCGAACGACGCCGACGTCGTCAAGGCCGCGCAACGTGCCGCGGCGCACGAGATGATCCTGAAGCTGCCCGACGGCTACGACACCCGAGTGTCAGCCAACGGCGGCCGCCTGTCGGGCGGCCAGATCCAGCGAATAGGGCTGGCGCGGGCGATGTACGGCGATCCGGTGGTGCTGGTTCTGGATGAGCCGAACTCCAACCTCGACAACGACGGATCGGTGGCCCTGAACGGCGCGATCCGCGCGATGAAGGCCGAGGGCAAATGCATCCTTATCATGGCGCACCGTCCCGCGGCGATCCAGGAATGCGACCGGCTGCTGGTCATCGAGGACGGCGCCCGCCGCGCCTTTGGCCCCAAGGACGAGGTGCTCCGCGAAATGGTGCAGAACCATGACGTCATCCAGAAATCCAAGACCCCCGCGGGTGTGACATGAGCGCCGCCGTCCCCAACCGCTGGTCCGCCCGCAGACCGCTGATCATCGGCACGCTCGCCCTGTTCATCCTGGTCGGCGGCTTCGGCTCCTGGGCGGTCGTGGCCCAGATCACGGGCGCGGTCATCGCCTCGGGCCGGATCGAGGTCGACCAGAACCGGCAGGTGATCCAGCACCCCGACGGCGGCGTCGTGTCCGAGATCATCGTCGACGAGGGCGACGCCGTCGAGGCAGGCGATCTGCTGATTCGCCTGGACCCGGACGAGCTCTTGTCCGAACTCGCGGTGATCGAGGGGCAGCTCTTCGAAATGCTCGCCCGGCGCGGCCGGCTGGAGGCGGAGCGTGACGGCGCGACCGATCTCGTGGTCGACCCCCTGCTGCTGGAGCAGCCGGAGGAGCGCGTGGGCGAGCTGGTCCAGGGCCAGCGCAACCTGTTCTTCGCCCGGCGTGAAAGCATGGCCCGCGAGAAGGAACAGCTTGGCAAGCGCCGCGACCAGATCGCCGACCAGATCATCGGGATCCAGGCGCAGCAGGAATCGCTCAATTTGCAGCTTGGCTTCATCAACCAGGAGCTCGACGATCAGCGCAGCCTTCTCGACCGCGGCCTGGCCCAGGCCAGCCGTGTGCTCGCCCTGGAACGGGAGGCCGCCGACCTGTCGGGCCGCGCCGGCGAGCTGGCCGCCTCGATCGCCCAGGCCGAGGGCCGCATCACCGAGATCGACATCCAGCTTCTGGAGATCGAGGACAATCGCCGCGAAGAGGCGATCACCCGCCTGCGCGACCTGCAGTTCAACGAGTCCGAACTGGCCGAGCGACGGCGCGCCCTGCTGCGCCAGCTCGACCGGCTGGATATCCGCGCCCCGGTGTCGGGCATCGTCTATGGCCTGACGGTCTATGCCCCGCGTTCGGTCATCCGCGCGGCCGACCCGGTGATGTTCCTCGTCCCGCAGGACCGCCCGCTGGTGATCACCACCCAGGTCCTGCCCACCGATATCGACCAGATCCACCTGGGCCAGGAGGTCGCGCTGCGGTTCTCGGCCTTCGATCAGCGGCGCACGCCCGAGCTTTACGGCAAGATCGTCACCATCTCGGCGGATGCCTTCCAGGACGACCAGACGCGGGTCAGCTATTACCGGGCCGAGATCGTCCTGAACGACGGCGAGGCGGTGCGCCTGCCCGAGGGCATGACCATGATTCCCGGCATGCCGGTCGAGGCCTTCATCCGCACCGCCGAACGCTCTCCGATGGATTACCTTCTCAAGCCCGTCGCCGACTATTTCGCGAAGGCCTTCCGCGAAAATTGAGCCGCGCCGCGCCTGCCGCCTTGGCAAGGCGCCGGGCCGCCCCTAGGGTCGCGCCGAAACGCACGGAGGATTTTCCATGAGCGGACAGATCGAGAGCCGGCTGGCAGAGCTTGGCATCACCTTCCCCGACGCGGGCGAGATGCCCAAGGCGGCCGGAAACTACCTGCCCTACGTCATCGATGGCGACCTCGTCTATGCCTCCGGCCAGATCAGCCAGGGCCCCGAGGGCCTTGTGCTCGGGCGGCTGGGTGAAACGATGGAGGTGGCCGACGGGGCCGCCGCCGCGCGGCTCTGCGGCATCCAGTTGCTGACACAGGTGCGGCTTGCCTGCGGTGGCGACCTCGACCGGCTGAAGCAGGTGGTCAAGCTGACCGGATTTGTCAACTCGACCCCCGCGTTCACGGATCAGCCGAAGGTCATCAACGGCTGCTCGGACTTCTTCGTCGAGGCGCTGGGCGACATTGGCCGTCACGCCCGCTCGGCCGTCGGCGTCGCCGCCCTGCCGCTCGGCGTCGCGGTCGAGATCGAAGGCATCTTCCGAATCGGCTGACCCGATGCGCCTCGACCCCGCCTTTCTGGCCGGTCCGTTGGCCCATCGGGCCCTGCATGACATCACGCAAGGCAGGCCGGAAAACAGCCGCGCCGCCGTCGCCGCAGCCATTGCGGCGGGCTACGGGATCGAAATCGATGTCCAGACCTCGGCGGACGGGGTGGCGATGGTGTTTCACGACGTTGACCTCGCCCGCCTCACCGGGGCCTCCGGGGCCATCGCGCAGCAGACGGCCCGAACCCTCGGCGCAACGAGGCTGAAGAGGAGCGAAGAGGGCATCCCGACCTTGGCCGAAATCCTGGCCCAGGTCGCGGGCCGGGTTCCGGTGCTGGTCGAAATCAAGGACCAGGACGGCGCGATGGGCCCCAATGTCGGGACGCTGGAGCAGGCCGTCGCCGAGACCCTCAGGGGCTACACCGGCCCCGTCGCGGTCATGTCGTTCAACCCGCACAGCGTCGCCGCGATGGCGAGGGCCGCCCCGGAGGTCCCCCGGGGCCTCACCACCTGCGCCTTCCGGCGTCCGTCCTGGCCGACGGTGCCCGAGCGCACCCGCCACCGTCTGAGAGAGATCCCGGATTTCGCGGATGTCGGCGCCTGTTTCGTCAGCCACGATGCACAGGATCTCGGCCGCCCCCGCCTCGCCGAACTGAGGACCCGGGGGGTTGCGGTCCTGTGCTGGACCATCCGCTCTCCCGACGCCGAGGCGGCCGCGCGACGACATGCCGACACCGTCACCTTCGAAGGCTATCTGCCTCCGCCCGGCCCCCTTGGCCTGTCGGGAGCGCGGCCCCTTGACCCAGACCGCCCGAGGCCCACCTGACCTTCATGGACGGTTCAGAAATAGAGATCACAGCGCACCCGTCGTTCTCCGACGTCGTCGCGGAGGACTGGGATGCCTGCGCCTCCCCCGAGGCGGCCGCCGGTGGCGCCCCCAATGACCCGTTCACCACCCATCGCTTTCTGAAGGCGCTAGAGGACAGCGGTTCCGTCGGGCCCGGCACCGGCTGGCAGCCCCGCTATCTGACCGCCCGTATGGACGGAGAGATGATGGCCGCGGCGCCGCTCTATGCCAAGAGCCACAGCCAGGGCGAGTACATCTTCGACCACAACTGGGCCCATGCCTACGAGAATGCGGGCGGGCGCTATTACCCCAAGCTGCAGATTGCCGCGCCCTTCACGCCCGCCACCGGCCGCCGCTTTCTGACGCGGCCGGGCTACGACGCCGAGGGCATGGCCGCGCTGGTGCAGGGCGCCGTGCAAATCGCGGCCGAGAACCAGATCGCGACCGTTCACGCCACGTTCTGCACCGAGGCCGAGGCCCTGGCCGGGGCGGAAATGGGCCTGCTGCACCGGGTAATGCAACAATATCACTGGGAAAACCGCGACTACGCCGATTTCGACGGATTTCTCGCCGACCTCTCCAGCCGCAAGCGCAAGAACATCCGCAAGGAACGCGCCACCGCCCAGGGCTTCGGCGGAGAGATCGTCTCGTTGACCGGCGACGCGATCGAGCCCTGGCACTGGGACTACTTCTGGCGTTTCTACCAGGACACCGGGGCCCGGAAATGGGGGCAGCCCTACCTGACCCGCCAGTTCTTCGACATCGCGCAACAGACGATGCGCGACGACATCTTGCTGTGCCTGGCCCTGCAGGACGGCCGCCCGGTGGCCGGTGCGCTCAATTTCATAGGGCGCGAGCGGCTGTTCGGGCGCTACTGGGGCTGCACCGAACATCATCCCTGCCTGCATTTCGAACTGTGCTATTATCAGGCCATCGACTGGGCCATCGCCCATGGCCTGAAGACCGTCGAGGCCGGGGCGCAGGGCGAACACAAGCTCGCCCGGGGCTATCTGCCCGTCACCACCCACTCGCTTCACTGGATCGGCGATCCGGGCTTTCGCGACGCCGTCGCCCGCTACCTGGAGGCGGAACGCGCCGCCGTCGGGGAAGAGATCGAGATCCTCACGGGCTACGGCCCATTCAAACGCGCAAACGTGGAGGAACAGCAATGACCGACCCGATCAGCGACACCCAGAAGACCGAGGCCACCCAATCCGGCTGGACCGTCGAGGACGGTGGCGAGGCGATGACCAAGTCCTTCGTCTTCGCCAATTTCGTCGAGGCCTTCGGCTTCATGGCCCGGGCGGCGATCTGGGCCGAAAAGCTCAACCATCACCCCGAATGGTCGAACGTCTACAAGACGGTCGATGTCCGGCTGACGACCCATGACACTGGCGGTCTAAGCGCACTTGATGCAGAACTCGCGGCCAAGATGGACCAACTCGCAGCAGGATAAATGCAGAAACTTCTGAATACCGAAATCTGGCAGGGCACCACGCTCGCCGACATCTTCACTCTGGAATTCCTGGCCGGCCTTCTGGGCAATGTGCTGGCCGCGGCCGCGATCCTGGTGCTGGGCCTGTTCATCGCCCGCACGGTCCGCCGCCGGATCGACAGGATCGCCGAGCGCAACAGGGTCACGGACAAGGCCCTGTTCGGCTTTCTTGGCGATCTCGCCTGGTACGGGATCTTCGCCTTCACCCTGCTTTTCGTGCTCAACACCTTCGGGGTGCGCACGACGAGCGTGGTGGCCCTGTTCGGTGCGGCGGGCCTCGCCATCGGCCTGGCGCTTCAGGGCACGCTGTCGAACCTTGCCGCCGGGGTGATGCTGATCTTCTTCCGGCCGATCAAGATCGGCGATTTCGTCGTCGTCAACGGCGTCATGGGCACGGTCAAGGACATTTCAATGAACTATACCGAGCTTGCCGACCTTCAGAATGTCCAGCACATCGTCCCCAATTCGCAGGTCTGGGGCAGCACGATCCTGAACTACTCGGCCTATGACACACGGCGCGTCGAATGGTCGTTCGGCGTAGGCTACGGGGCCAATCTGGCGCAGGCCGAGGCGGTGATACGCGAGACGATCATGAACGACCCCCGCGCCCATGCGGAGCCGGAGCCCTTCATCCAGGTCAACAACCTCGGCGACAGCTCGGTCGATTTCCTGGCTCGGATCTGGTGTGCCGCGGCCGATGCCTACGGCTTTCAGACCGACATGACCCGCAAGGTCAAGGAGGCGCTGGATGCCGCAGGGGTCCCGATCCCGTTCCCGACGCGCACGCTGCTGATGCAGCAGGACAGCGCGGGCTGACGCTCCCGGTTATGCGGGGCCACTCGCATATCCGGCGCGTCGGCGTGGTGCTCAGATCGCCTCGACCAGCGTCTCGCCCGCCGAGCGTTCGCAGACGCCGGCCCCTTCCTCGGGGTTGAAGACCTTCACCACTCCGTCCTCGACGAACATCGCGTAGCGCAGCGACCGGCCGTAGAACCCGGCGGGCGGCGCCGTGAAATCCATACCGATCGCCTTGGCGAAATCGCCCGACGCGTCGGCCAGCATGGTGATCCCCGCGGCCGTCGCCCCGGTGCTCTCGCCCCAGGCCTTCATGACGAAGGGGTCGTTGACGGCGGTGCAGATCACCTCGTCCACGCCCTTGGCCTTCAGCGCGTCCATCGAGCGGATGAAGCTGGGCACGTGGGCGGTCGTGCAGGTCCCGGTATAGGCCCCGGGAAGCCCGAAAAGCGCGACCTTGCGCCCCTTGAGGCGCTCTGAAAGCGCGACCCCCTCGGGCCCCGAGCTCCCCATCCGCAGCATCGTCGCCTCGGGCAGCGTATCCCCAACCGCAATCGTCATCGGCATCCCCTTTGTCTGGATTTCCCTTTACTGAACGGGCATATAGGCTTGGCTTTCAAGCTCGCCAGTGGGAGATCTGAATATGGCGCATTTCGTTGTGGTCGGGGCCGGGCAGGCCGGGGCCTCTCTCGTGGCGAAGCTCAGGTCCGAGGGCTTCGACGGCGAGATCACCCTGATCGGTGCCGAACCCGTGCCGCCCTATCAGCGCCCGCCCCTCTCGAAGGCCTATCTGCTTGGAGAGATGGAGGAATCCCGTCTCTACCTGCGCCCTGCCAACTGGTACGAGGACAACCGAGTCGCCCTGCGCACCGGGACCCGAGTGACCGGCATCGACCGCGCGGCCCGGACGCTGGAGCTCGAGGCAGGCGAGACGCTGGGCTATGACGCGCTGGCGCTGACAACCGGGGCCCATCCGCGCACCCTGCCCGCCAGCATCGGCGGCGCGTTGGATGGCGTCTATTGCATGCGCGACCTTGCCGACGCCGACACCATGGCGCCCGAGTTTGCCGAAGGCGCCCGGCTTCTGGTGATCGGTGGCGGCTATATCGGGCTTGAGGCGGCCGCGGTCGCCGCCAAGAAGGGGCTGTCCGTCACCCTCGTCGAGATGGCCCCCCGCATCCTGCAGCGTGTGGCGGCCGAGGCGACGTCGGATTTCTTCCGCGCCCTGCACCGCGATCACGGCGTCGATATCCGCGAGGGCGTCGGCCTTGACCACCTGACCGGCACCGAGCGGGTGACCGGCGCGGTCCTGACCGACGGCGCCAGCGTCGAGGTCGATTTCGTGATCGTCGGCGTCGGCATCGCGCCGGCCGGCATCCTCGCCGAAAGTGCCGGGCTCGCCATGGACAACGGCATTGCCACCGATGCCCACGGTCGCACGTCCGACCCGCATATCTGGGCCGCCGGCGATTGCGCGAGCTTTCCCTACAAGGGCCACCGCATCCGGCTGGAGAGCGTGGGCAACGCCATCGACATGGCCGAGACCGTGGCGCAGAACATGATGGGCGGGAAGGTGGACTACGAGGCCAAGCCCTGGTTCTGGTCGGATCAATACGATTGCAAGCTTCAGATCGGCGGGCTCAACATGGGCTATGACGCGGTCCATACCCGGCGCGGCGAGGGGGCCGGCGTGTCGCATTGGTATTACCTCGGGGACCAGTTGCTTGCGGTGGACGCCATGAACGACCCACGCAGCTACATGATCGGCAAGCGTCTGATCGAAATGGGCAAATCCCCCGCCCCCGAGGTCATCACCGACCCGGACACCAACATGAAGGCCCTGTTGAAAGGGTGAGGATCGTCGGCGGCCGACACCGGGGCCTGGCCCTGGCCGGGCTGGGGCGCGGCGATGCCGGGGCGCATCTGCGCCCGACGCCCGACCGGGTGCGGGAAAGCCTGTTCAACATCCTCGCCGGGGCGGGCCTGCCGGAGGGCGCCCGCGTGCTCGACCTCTTTGCCGGGACCGGGGCGCTCGGGCTCGAGGCGCTGTCGCGCGGCGCGGCGCATGCGACATTCGTCGAGAACGGGCGGGTCGGCAAACGGCTGATCGCCCAGAACCTCGCCAAGGCCCGGCGCGAGGCGGACGCGACCGTCCTTGCGCAGGACGCCATACGGCTTGGTCCGGGACAGGCGTGCGATCTGGTATTCCTCGACCCGCCCTACGGGCAGGGGCTCGGCGCGCGGGCCCTGACAAGCTGCCTTGGCGGTGGCTGGATCGCGCCCGGCGCGACGATTGTCTGGGAGGAAAGCAGCCCGCAAGAGGCGCCCGACGGCCTTCGCGTCACGGACCGCCGCCGCTATGGCGACACCCACCTGACCTTCCTGGAGCGGCTCGCCTGACCTGACGGTGCCGCCGAAAGCGCCCGCGCTAGCGTATGGCAGAGGCCAGCGCCACATCGAGCGCCTGGGTCTGGCTCTGCGACAGGCACCGGTTGTAGGTGACCGTCACGCCCCAGCTGTCCGCGAGTTGAAAGAAGTAGGCGCCGGCGCTTTGTCCGAACAGAAAGCACCAGGATCCGAAGTGCCACAGGGTCGTCCGCCCGCCCCCTTCCTTCAGCATCACGCCGGGGCCGTAGCTGACCCCGCCGCCCATGGGCAGGCGCGGCCAGTCCCGGCGCGGCGCAAGCGACGCGGCGAAGCGGGCGAAATCCGGGGCCGACATCTCGTTGCCGCCCCAGGACACCCCACCCCCGAATTCGCGCGACACCGCGGCATCCAGCCCCAGCGGCGCCAGCACCAGGCGCGGGCAGACAAGCGCCGGGTTCTCGCCCGCGACCACCTGTATCACGGCGCCCAGAACCGCGTAGTTCTCGTTGTTGTAGACGAACTGCTTGGGCCCGGGGTTGCGCGACATGGCCGTCTGCGCGACCTCCAGCGTGCGGTCCCCGCCGCGGGCCCGCCAGGGCGATGGCCGGCCCTGGGTGCTGTCGCGCATCAGGCCCGAGGAATGGGTCAGAAGCTCCGCCACCGTGATCCGCGAGGCTCCCTGGGTCATCGCCATGCCGGTGCCCGAAAAGAGCTGTCCGACCGTCTGCGAGGTCGACAGCAGCCCCTGACGCTCCAGCGCCAGGATGCAGGCGCCGGTGATGCTCTTGGAGAGCGACGCCAGCGGGGCGCGGGCCTCGGGGTCTTCGCCGATCCCGAGGCTGCGCACCAGCTGGCCGTCGCGCGTGATCGCGATGGTCGATCCGGTGACGCCGGCTTGGGCGACCCAGCCACGCCAGGCCGCCTCCAGCGCCCGCGCATCGGCCGCCGCGCTGCCCGCCCAGAGGGCGAGGATGACGACAAGGCGGATCAGGACCATGTGGGGTGGAACAGCCCGGCCGGAGAGAGGGTAAAGATTTCGGGCCCGTCCGCGCCGATCCCCACCGAATGCTCGAACTGGGCCGAGAGCGACTTGTCGCGGGTCACCGCGGTCCAGTCGTCGCCAAGCACCTTGGTCTCGGGGCGGCCGAGGTTCACCATCGGCTCGATGGTGAAGAACATCCCCTCTTCGAGCCTCGGGCCGGTGCCCTCGCGGCCGTAGTGCAGGACGTTGGGCGGGGCGTGAAACACCCGGCCCAGCCCGTGGCCGCAGAAATCCCGGACCACGGACATCCGTTGCTTTTCCACGTAGGACTGGATGGCGTGCCCGATGTCGCCGAAGGTGTTGCCCGGCCGCGCGGCCTCGATCCCCAGCATCAGCGCGTCATGGGTCACCTGGATAAGCCGCTCGGACTTGCGCGGCAACTTGCCGGCCACGAACATCCGCGATGTGTCGCCGAACCAGCCGTCCACGATCACCGTCACGTCGATGTTCAGAATGTCGCCGTCCTTCAGGACCTTCGGCCCCGGAATGCCGTGGCAGACGACATGGTTCACGCTGATGCAGCTGGCGTGCTGATAGCCCTTGTAGCCGATCGTGGCCGATTTCGCGCCCGCCTGCTCGACCCATTCGGTGATCAGCCTGTCCAGCTCGCCGGTCGATTGCCCCGGAACCACGTGCGGCGCGATCCGGTCCAGGATCTCGGCCGCAAGCTTGCCGGCACAATGCATGCCCCCGAAATCCGCCCTCTCGTAGATGCGGATGCCGTCTTTTGTCAGTCTGCCGCGCGTGTCGTCCAAGCCGTGTCCTTTCCCGATACGCCCAAGTTAGGGACTTATGCGCCCGCCTTCCAGCCCCCGGGATTGCGGCAGGGGGTCAACGGGCAGCGGTCCCGACAGCTGCACGCCGTCCCGGTCGATCCGCGTGCCATAGCACAGCATCTCGACCCCGGCCGCCCGCGCCGCGTCGAAGGCCGTCGCATAGGCAGGTTCGATGTCCGACGCAAGCCGGAACCGGGCGCAATCGGTGCGCTGCACGAGATAGAACATGACCGCGCGGTGCCCCTCGGCCACCATGGCGCTCAGCTCCTGCAGGTGCTTCGTCCCCCGGGCGGTCACACTGTCGGGAAACTCCGCCCAGTCATCCGTGCGCCGCAGGTGGACGTTCTTGACCTCGAGATAGGTCCGCCCCGGACCCTCCAGCAGGAAATCCACCCGGCTGCGGGTGCCGTATCTGACCTCGGCCCTGTGGCTGGCGTAGGGGCCAAGCTCGGGGATGGTGCGCGCCGCCAGCGCCTCGGCCACCACGCGGTTCGGCACGGCGGTGTCGATCCCCGCCCAATGGCCACCGCCAAGCTCCGCCAGGCGCCACCCCCAGTCGAGCTTCTTCTTCGGATCGTCGTTGCGCTCCAGCCAGACACGCAGGCCGGGCTCCTTCAGCCCCGTCATCGCGCCGGGGTTGGGGCAATGCACTTTGACCACCTCCCCGCCGTCAAGCGCCACATCCGCGAGAAACCGCATGTAGCGGCGTATCAGCCGACCGGAAACGAGGGGTGTGGCAAAGCGCATGGCGCTCTTCTATATCGCCATCCAAGACAGGAGAAAAGCGATGCCGAACCCAACAGCCGCGATGCTCGTCATCGGGGACGAGATTCTCTCGGGGTGCACCCGTGACGCGAACATGCACCACCTTGCCGGCAAGCTCGCCGAGGTCGGGATCGACCTGCGCGAGGCGCGGATCGTCTCGGACGCGCCCGAGGCCATCGTGGCGGCGGTGAACGCGCTTCGCGCCAGCTATGACAACGTTTTTACCAGCGGCGGCATCGGCCCGACCCATGACGACCTGACCGCCGATTGCATCGCCGAGGCCTTCGGCGTGGCGATCGGCGTGCGCGAGGATGCCCGCGCCATCCTTCAGGCCCATTACGACACGACGGGCCGGCAAATGAACGAAGCGCGGCTGCGCATGGCCCGGATTCCGGACGGGGCCACGCTGATCGACAACCCGGTCAGCGCCGCGCCGGGCTTCACGCTCGAAAACGTCCATGTCATGGCCGGGGTGCCCGCGATCTTCGAGGCGATGGTCGAAAGCCTGCTGCCCACCCTCATCGGCGGCGCTCCCGTTTTGTCGCGGACCCTGCGGATCGAGCGCGGCGAAGGCGTGATCGCCGCCCCCCTGCGGGCGCTGGCCGAGACCTATCCCGACCTCGGCTTCGGCTCCTATCCGTTTCAGCAGGACGGGGTGCACGGGGCGAACATCGTCATCCGGGGTAGCGATCCCGCGCGGCTCGACGCTGCGGCGGGGCGGCTCGCGGACCTCTTCGACCTTTGATGACCCCGGGGCTGCTCACCGCCCTGATCGACGCGACCTGGCCCGCGGCAAGGGTCGACACGGTCGGCCCCTGGACGATCCGCACCGGCGCCGGCGGCGGCAGCCGTGTCAGCGCGGCCAGCGCCCGGAGGCCAGCAGCAACAGAGGCGCTGCCACGGGCCGAGGCCGCCATGCGGGCGCGGGATCAGACGCCGCTCTTCATGGTCCGCGCGGGCGAGACGGCGCTTGACGCGCAGCTCGCCGGCCGCGGCTATGCGATCAAGGATCCGGTCACTGCCTACATGCTGCCCGCTGCGCCGACCGCGGAGGTGAGTGAGGTAGAGGAGCGCTGGCCGCCCCTCCCGGCGCAAGAGGCGATCTGGCGCGCCGGCGGCATCGGCCCTTCGCGGCTGGATATCATGGGCCGTGTGTCGGGCCCGCGCACGAGCCTCCTGGGTCGGATCGACGGAAAGCCCGCGGCCACCGCCTTCGTGGCCACCGCCGGCGAGGTGGCGATGCTCCATGCCCTCGAGACGGCCGATCCGTTCCGGCGGAAGGGCCTGGGACGCGCCATGGTGCAGGCCGCCGTCGCCTGGGCCCACGAGCAGGGGGCCGGGACGCTCGCCATTCTGGTGACTACGGCCAACACCCCGGCAAATTCGCTCTACGCCTCTCTGGGCGGGCAGCGGAGCACCGGCTATCACTACCGCATCCTGCAAGACGCCTGACCACCCACGCCAAGACCCGAGGCCCCGACCCAAGCGATGCTCCGGCCCCTCTCCCTCATCTTCGCCTGCGCCCCCATCGCGCTGCCCGCGCTCACGCTGGATTTCCCCGCGACAGCGACGATGGCGATGGAAGAGACCCGGGCGCTCGACAGCACGGCGATCGCGACCGGCCCCGCTTCAGGCGAGGCGGCGGCGATGCTGCGTCCGCGGGGCGAGGTCACGCTGCAGGCCTGGCGGATCGATACGGCCGGGCTGACAACGCTGCAGATCCTGGCACCGCTGGCGCAACAATTGCGCGACGCGGGCTTCGAGACACTGCTTGAATGCGTCGCCCGCACCTGCGGCGGGTTCGACTTCCGCTACGCGCTGGAGATCCTGCCCGCCCCCGACATGTATGTCAGCCTCGGCGATTACCGCTACCTATCCGCCCGCAAGGACGAAGAGGTCCTGTCGATCCTCGTCAGCCGCAGCAGCCGCGCGGGCTTCGTCCAGATCACCCGCATCGGACCACCGGCCGTCGATGGCGCCCTCGCCGTCTCCACCCGCAGCCCGGTCGCGCCCGACGGGCCAATCGGTGATTTCGCCACCACGCTCGACGCGCGGGGCCGCGTGATCCTGTCGGATCTCGCTTTCGAGACGGGGTCGTCCAACCTCGGTCCCGGCGAATTCGCATCCCTCAGGGCGCTGGCGGACTACCTCGTCGCCGCGCCTGACCGTCGGGTCGCGCTTGTCGGCCATACCGACGCCACCGGCTCGCTGGAGGGCAATATCGCACTCTCCCGCCGCCGCGCCCGCTCCGTGCTCGATCGGCTGGTCAGCGCCTATGGCGTGAACCCCGCGCAGCTCGCCGCGGAAGGCATGGGCTATCTCGCCCCGACCGCCTCCAACCTGACCGACATCGGCCGCGAGGCGAATCGCCGAGTCGAAGTGATCCTGACCTCGACAGACTAGGCCCGACCGCCGATCCCGGGCGCCAACGGCCGGGCCGCGTCCCCCCGGGGACGTGGCACGGCGCATCTGCGTCGCGCCGCAGGCGCGACTCCGCCAGGTCGGTCACGCAAATGCGAAAAGGGCGCGGCCCTTGCACAGGGCCGCGCCAGTTGGGCACATGGCCACGGCGGGAATTACCAGGTCTCGGGACCCTTCTCGGCAAAGGTATGCACGAGAAAGTCGATGAAGGCGCGCACCTTGGGCTGGGTAAAGCGGCCGGGCGGATAGACCGCGTAGATGCCCTGGCTCTCGACCGGCAGATCGGGGATGGCCTCCTCGACCAGCCCCTTGTCCTTGGCTTCAGCGTAAAGGAACGACGGCAGATAGGCGATCCCCAGCCCCGAGATGCAGGCATTGAGCAGCGACTGCCCGTCATTGACCGTCAGCCAGCCCGCCGTGCGCACCTGCCGCTTCTCGCCCGAGGGCGCGGTCAGCTTCCACACCGCACCGTTCGACTGGTTGGAATAATGCAGCAGCTTGTGCTCGTTCAGGTCGTCGATCTTCTGCGGCCGCCCGTATTGCTGGAAATAGGACGGCGAGGCGATCATCCGCTTCGTCGTCTCCGTCAGCTTGCGGGCGCGCAGGGTGCTGTCTTCCAGCTCTCCGATCCGCACGGCCATGTCGAACCCTTCCGAGATCAGCTCCACGTAGCGGTTGTTCAGCACCATGTTCACGGTGATGTCGGGGAATTCCTGCAGGAACTCGCCCAGCACCGGCGACAGGTGATTGACCCCAAAATCCGTGGCCACGGAAATCCGCAACAGTCCCGACGGCGCCGATTGCATGGAGGTCACAAGGGCGTCCGCCTCGCCGGCATCGTTGAGGACCCGCCGCGCCCGGTCGTAATACGCAAGGCCGATTTCCGTGGGGCTCACCCGGCGCGTCGTCCTGTTCAACAGGCGCGCCCCCAGCCGCGCCTCCAGCGACGAGACATGTTTGGAGACGGCCGATTTGGAAATCCCCATCTTCTTGGCAGCATCCGTGAACCCGCCCTGGTCCACGACCGTCGCGAAGGCTTCCATTTCCGTCAGGCGATCCATTTGCGGTCCCTTGCACTAGTCTTGTTCGGCAGACACGTGTTTGAGGGCCAAATCGGGCAGCAATTCGTCGCTGGGCAGACAATAAAGCGGAAACTTGCCGATCTGTTCGGAGATTCGAAACGAATCTCACAGCCAGTCCGAAGCTATTCCGGCGCTACAGGGTCACCGCCAGCCGCACCGCCTGATCGATCGCCCGCTTGGCATCCAGCTCGGCGGCCACGTCCGCGCCGCCGATCACATGGGCCCGAACGCCCAGGCGCAGCAACGCATCGGCCAGCCCGCGCTCCGGCACCTGCCCCGCGCACAGAACGATTGTGTCCGCCGCGATAAGCGTCGGCCGCTCCCGTGTCTCGCCGAACGAGACATGCAGCCCCGCGCCGTCGATCCGTTCGTAATTGACGCCGCCGATCATCTCGACTCCCTTCATCCGCAGCGTGGCCCGATGGATCCAGCCGGTGGTCTTGCCCAGGCTGCGGCCGGGTTTCCCGGACTTGCGCTGAAGCAGGGTAACCGCCCGCCGGGGCGTCTCGGGGTTGGGGCCCTCTGGGCGCAGCCCGGCGCGGGCTTCGGCCGGGTCGGCCACGCCCCATTCGGCAAGCCAGGCCTCCAGGTCTTCGGTCGGGCTTTCATCCGTCACGAGGAACTCGGCGACGTCGAAGCCGATTCCGCCCGCGCCGACGATGGCGACCCGGTCGCCCACCGGGGCGCCCCGCAGGACATCCGCGTAGCCAAGCACATTCCCGCCGTTCTGCCCCGGAATGGCCGGATCGCGCGGGGTCACGCCGGCGGCGACGATCACCTCGTCGAACCCGGCCAGTGCCGCCGCCTCGGCGCGCGTCCCCAGCCGCAGGGTGACCCCGGTCGCCTCGGCCCGCGCGGCGAACCAGTCGACAAGGCCGTGGAACTCTTCCTTGCCGGGGATCTCGCGGGCCAGGGTCATCTGGCCGCCGATCTGGTCGTCCTGCTCGAACAGCGTCACCGCGTGGCCCCGCTCGGCCGCGGTGATCGCCGCGGCAAGCCCCGCCGGCCCCGCGCCGACCACGGCGACCGTTTTGGGCGAGGTCGCGGGCGCAGGCAGGATCTCGGTCTCGTGGCAAGCCCGCGGATTGACCAGGCAAGAGCTGATCCGCCCCGAGAAGGTATGATCGAGACAGGCCTGATTGCAGGCGATGCAGGGCGCGATCTGGCGGGATCTCCCGGCCGCGGCCTTGGCGACGAACTGGCTGTCGGCCAGGAACGGCCGCGCCATGGAGACCATGTCGGCGCAGCCCTCCGCCAGGACCGCCTCGGCCACCTCCGGCGTGTTGATGCGGTTCGAGGTGACGATCGGCACCCCGACCTCGCCCATCAGCTTGGCCGTGACCCAGGTGAAGGCGCGGCGCGGCACGCTGGTCGCGATGGTGGGAATGCGCGCCTCGTGCCAGCCGATGCCGGTATTCAGGATCGACGCCCCCGCCGCTTGGATCGCTTTCGCCAGCTGCACCACCTCGTCCCAGGACGAGCCCTCGGGAACCAGGTCGATCATCGACAGCCGGTAGATCAGGATGAAATCCGGGCCGACCGCCTCGCGCACGCGGGCCACGACCTCGACGGGCAGGCGCATGCGGTTGGCATAATCCCCGCCCCATCGGTCGGTGCGCTTGTTCGTCCGAGTGACCAGGAACTGGTTCAGGAAATAGCCCTCGGACCCCATGATCTCGACCCCGTCATAGCCTGCCTCGCGGGCGCGGGCCGCGGCGGTGGCGATGTCGGCGATCTGCTTTTCGATGCCGGCCGCGTCCAGCTCGCGCGGGGCGAACGGCGAGATCGGCGACTTGAGCGCCGACGGCGCCACGCAATCGGGCGAATAGGCATAGCGTCCGGCGTGCAGGATCTGCATCGCGATCCGCCCTCCGGCCCCATGCACAAGGTCCGTGACGCTGCGATGATTGGCGATGTCCCGCGCGGAATAGAGCCCGGCGGCCCCGGCAAAGACCCCGCCTTCGGGATTGGGCGCCATGCCCCCTGTCACCATCAGCCCGACGCCCCCCGCGGCGCGTTCCGCGTAGAAGGCGCCGACGCGGCCCCAGTCCCCGGTCTCTTCCAGTCCGGTGTGCATGGAGCCCATGAGCACCCGGTTCAGCAAGGTCACGTGCCCGAGGTCGAGCGGGGCAAGCAGATGTGGATACGCGGTCATGGCCATCCTCCCTTGCGCCCAGAAAGCCCCAAGCGCGGACCGCCGTCACCCCGCAACGCGGCGTCACGCGGCACGCATTCTCCCGGCCCGCCGGCGGTCGGCGGGTCAGGCGGTCTCGGTGCAGTGGCGGCGGAACGCGCGTTTGAGCATGTCGAGCTCCGCCCGCAGCAGGTCGATCTCGGCGCGGATGTCCTCGGCCAGCGCATCCCCCGCCAGGATCGAGAAACTGCCGAGCCGCGCCCCGCTCGCGCCATCGCTCAACAGCACGGTCTGAAGGCCGTCGGCGATGATCTCGGCCGGGATCGGCACCCGCACCAGGTGGCCGCCCTCGGCGGGCGTGACCTCGACCCCCTCCAGCGGCGTCTGAAGATGCGTGGCGACGACCTCGGGCGGCGCGTCGGGGCCGGACAGCAGCCCCTGCCATATGCCGTCAACAAGGCGGGTCTTGGTCAATGTCGCGTCGGGCATCGGTCTCTCCGGTCAGATTTCGGCGCGGGGGTAGCGGGCAAAGGCCAGGTCGCGGATCGTGATCTGGTTCATCTCGGGCCCTTCGAAGATCAGGTCGATCCAGATCTTCTCCGCCCGCTTCTCGTTCAGCTTGGTATAGGCGAGGTCGAATTCCACCATCACCTCGGACCCGCCCAGGGGCAGTTCGCAGACGATCTGCTCGGTGTTGGGGCCGTGCTGGATGTTGAGCCGGGCGAAGATCTCCAGCGGGGATTCCGTCTCGATCAGCGTATCGAGCCGGATCAGGTGGCGGCGCTTGACCCCCTGCGCAGCCTCGGGCGGCAGGTCGAGCACCACGGAGAGGAACGACCCGTCGAACCGGAACACGTCCAGCCGGAACCCGTAGGCCGCAAGGTCGGCCTCGCGCAGGTTGCGCAGCTGGCGGACCGTCAGTTCGCTGATGCTGCAATCATGGAAGATCGTGACCTCGTCGCCGAACATCTGGTGGCTTTCGACCGAGGACATGCCCTTGTCGTGCAGGGGGCCGCGCCACAGCTGCGGCCGCCACGACCAGTCGGTGCCGCGCGGGCGGGGAAACGAGGTGTTGCCGACCATCGGCAGGGCCAGCCTCTCTTCGGCGACATAGATCAGGTCGTCGAGGTGCTGACGCAGGCGCTGCGCCTCGGCCCGGCGGCCCCGCAGGACAGACAGCTTTTCGGTCGCCGCGGCCCGGGCGGACCGCCGCCAACGGCGCAGTGCGGCGCGGTCGATCATCCGGTCGATCATACGCAAACGCACGCTGGCCACCTTCCCTTTTGCCCCGCTCGGGCGCTGGACCTTATCCGACAATATGTTGCCAAATCCGCAACAGCCTCTAGACGTCCCCCGCGTTGACCGATCGGAACGCGGCGATGGTCTCGGCGATCAGAAGCCGTTCCGAGGTCACATCCAGGTCGGAGCCCTCCACCGGGCGGATGCTGACCGTCACCAGCCTGTCGCCGATGTCGAAGAACGCCCGCATCAGGGGCGGGGCCACGGGGGCCGTGCTCTCGGTCTCGGTGAAATTGACGAAGACGACACCGGGGGTCTGATCCACGCCGCTCACGGCGACGGGCTGGCCGTCCGACAGCATGTCGCGCCCCGTGGGGCCGGCCAGCAGGGCGCTCAGCGCCGGTTCCGAGCCCGTGACCATCGCGCTTCCTGCGCGGCCCACCTGGGCGGTGATCAGCGCATCCAGCCGGGGCTGGCGATCTGCGTTGGCGGTCCGGGCACAGCTGGCCATCACGGCAAAGCCGCTGGTGGCGCGGCTGGCGGCGGGATCAACGCAATAGCCGTTGGGGCCCCGCACCGTGACAGAGCCGCCGTAGACAGAGATGCTGTCCTGCGGCGCCCGGCTGGCCGGGGACAGGAAGGACAGAAGGCCGCCGCCCCCGGGCGCACCCTCCCCGCCGGCACAGGCCGACAGCAGGAGCGCCGCGAGGACGAGACCGCCGCGCATCATTGGTCCATGTAGACGTGACGCTCCTTGCGGGCGCCCGGATGGGTGACGGCCCCCAGCCGGGTAGAGCCGACGAGCTGCGCGTATTTCCACAGCGCGCCGCTCGCGTATTCCGTCTCGCGGGCACCGGACCAGGCTGCCTTGCGCTCGGCCAGCTGCTCGTCGCTCAGGGCGACAGAAAGCTCGCCCGAGATCGCGTCGATGGTGATGACGTCGCCGTCCTTCAGCATCGCGATGGGCCCGCCATGGGCCGACTCGGGGCCGACGTGGCCCACGCAGAAGCCGCGCGTCGCCCCGGAAAAGCGGCCGTCGGTGATCAGCGCCACCTTCTTGCCCATGCCCTGGCCGGACAGCGCCGCGGTGGTCGACAGCATCTCGCGCATGCCGGGGCCGCCGGCGGGGCCCTCGTTGCGGATCACAAGGACTTCGCCTTCCTTGTAGGTGCGGGCCTTCACGGCCTCGAACGCCTCTTCCTCGTTCTCGAAGACGCGGGCGGGGCCGGTGAACACCTGTTCCTCTTCGGACATGCCCGCGACCTTCACGATCGCGCCCTCCGGGGCGAGGTTGCCCTTGAGGCCGACGACACCGCCGGTCTTGGTGATCGGCGTGTCGACGGGATAGATCACACGGCCATCGGCCTCGCGCTCGATCAGGTCGAGCTCTTCGCCGATGGAGCGGCCGGTCGCGGTGATGCAATCCTCGTGCATCAGCCCGGCCTTGCGCAGCTCCTTCATCACGACCGGCACGCCGCCAGCCTCGTAAAGGTCCTTGGCGACATAGGCGCCGCCGGGCTTGAGGTCGACGAAATAGGGCGTATCGCGGAAGATGTCGCAGACGTCGAACAGGTCGAAGTCGATCCCCGCCTCATGGGCGATCGCCGGCAGGTGCAGGCCGGCATTGGTCGACCCGCCGGTGCAGGCCACAACGCGGGCGGCGTTCTGCAGAGATTTCAGCGTGACGATATCGCGGGCGCGGATGTTCTTTTCGAGCAGGTTCATCACCGCCTCGCCCGAGGCCGTGCTGTAGGAATCGCGGCTCTCGTACGGGGCGGGGGCGCCGGACGAATTGGGCAGGGCGAGGCCGATGGCCTCGGACACGCAGGCCATGGTGTTGGCGGTGAACTGGCCACCGCAGGCCCCGGCCGACGGGCAGGCGACCCGCTCCAGCGCACGCAATTCCTCTTCGGAGTTCTGGCCGGCCTGGTGACGGCCCACCGCCTCGAACACGTCCTGAACGGTCACATCACGGCCCTGGTAGCGGCCCGGCATGATCGAGCCACCGTAGATGAAGACCGACGGCACGTTCAGCCGCACCATCGCCATCATCATCCCCGGCAACGACTTGTCACAGCCCGCAAGGCCCACGATCGCGTCGTAGCAATGGCCGCGCATGGTCAGCTCGACGGTGTCGGCGATCGCATCCCGCGAGGCCAGCGAAGAGCGCATGCCCTCGTGGCCCATGGCGATGCCGTCGGTCACGGTGATCGTGGTGAATTCGCGCGGCGTGCCGTTGGCGTGCTTGACGCCCATCTTGACCGACTGGGCCTGCCGGTTGAGGGCGATATTGCACGGCGCGGCCTCGTTCCAGCAGGTCGCGACGCCGACGAAGGGCTGGGCGATCTCTTCTTCGGTCAGGCCCATCGCGTAGTAATACGACCGATGTGGTGCGCGGGCAGGGCCCTCGGTCACATGGCGGCTTGGCAGTTTCGACTTGTCCCACTTGCCCTTGAGCATCGGATGGCCCTCCCCGGATCTGATATTTGCCACAGGTCTAGACAACGTCAGATCAGGCGGCAAGACAGAAGCGCCGGGGCCCGCGATCTGTGACCCGTTCGCCCGTATTCGGAGGCCGCCCGCCGCCGGGGGACCGGGGTCCGGATCTCAGCCGGGGTCGGCCATCGGCGCGGCGGGCGGCGGCGTGGGGGCCGCGGCGGGCGGCGGTGGCGCGGCAGGGGCCGGGGACGGCGCGGCAGGGGACGGGGTGGCAGAGATCGGTGCGGCGGGGGCCGGCGCACCCACCGGGCCCACGTTCGAGACATTGCCCGCGGCGTCCGAGGTGCAGGTCCAGGGCGCGGAATCGGCGCCGACCAGCATGGAAACGCGCACCAGATCGCCCTCGGGATCACGGGACTCGACCCGCACGTTGACCGTCCGCATCCGCGTCCGCACGGCGCTGACACAGGCTGCGTCCTGCACCGGGTATTCCCGGGCGGCCGGGCCCGAAGCGGCGGTATTTCGAAGGCCCGGCAACTCCGGCAGGGCCATGTCGTCACAGGCCGTGACCAACAGGCAGGCGGCCATCAGGCCAGTCAAACGGATCATTCAGGCGTCTCCTCTTGCGAACCCGGTCATCCTTGCGCGATTCCGCGCATGCGGGCAATCGTTCCGCTTGATTGCATTCGCGGGCCACGGGGCATATTTGATGGGGCGAACGCCAAGAGGCCCGCATGAACTGGATTTCCAACTACGTCCGCCCCCGCATCACCTCCATCTTCTCGCGCCGCGACGTGCCCGAGAACCTGTGGAAGAAATGCGACGATTGCGGCACCATGCTCTTTCACCGCGAGCTTGCGGACAATCTAAACGTCTGCACCAACTGTGGCCACCACATGCCGCTGACCCCGCGCGACCGTTTCGCCGCGCTGTTCGACGGCGGCGCCTTCGCGAAGGTGCCGGTGCCCGAACCGGTGGTAGACCCGCTGCATTTCCGCGATCAGAAACGCTATCCCGACCGTCTCCGGGCCGCCCAGAAGGCCACCGGCGAGGACGAGGCGATGCTCGTCGCCACCGGAGAGATCGGCCGCACACCGATTGTCGCCGCGGCGCAGGATTTCTCGTTCATGGCCGGGTCAATGGGGATGTATGTCGGCAACGCCATCATCGCCGCCGCCGAAAAGGCGGTAGAGCTGCACCGCCCGCTGATCCTGTTTTCCGCCGCCGGCGGCGCCCGGATGCAGGAGGGGATCCTGTCGCTGATGCAGATGCCGCGCTCGACCGTCGCGGTGCAGATGCTCAAGGAGGCGGGGCTGCCCTATATCGTCGTGCTGACCCATCCGACGACCGGCGGGGTCACCGCGTCCTACGCGATGCTGGGGGACGTGCAGATCGCCGAGCCGGGGGCGCTGATCTGCTTCGCGGGGCCCCGCGTCATCGAACAGACGATCCGCGAGAAGCTGCCCGAGGGCTTTCAGCGCGCCGAATACCTGCTCGACCACGGGATGCTCGACCGGGTGACCGCCCGGACCGACCTGCGCGACGAGCTGATCACCATCGTCCGGATGATGCTGGGCCTGGACCCCGCGATCAAGGGCAAGCTGCCCGCACCCGCCACGCCCGAACCCCAGGCGGCACAGGACGCGCCCGCCCCTGAAGAGACCCCCACGTGACAGCCACCTCCGACGTCATCCTGCGGCGGATGATGTCCCTCCATCCCAAGGTCATCGACCTCACGCACGACCGTGTCTGGCGCCTGCTGGAGGCCGTCGGCGACCCGCAGGACCGCCTGCCCCCGGTGATCCACATCGCCGGGACCAACGGCAAGGGCTCGACCCAGGCGATGATCCGTGCCGGGCTGGAGGCCGCGGGCCAGCGCGTACACGCCTATACCTCGCCCCATCTCGCCCGGTTTCATGAACGCATCCGCCTCGCCGGCGCGCTGATAAGCGAAGAGCGCCTGGCCGAGATGCTCGACCGCTGCGAGGCCGCGAACGGCGGCGTGCCGATCACCTATTTCGAGATCACGACGGTCGCCGCCCTGCTTGCCATGGCCGAGACGCCGGCGGACATGACCCTGCTCGAGGTCGGGCTCGGCGGCCGGCTGGACGCGACCAACGTGATCGCGCGGCCAAGGTTGACGATCATCACCCCGGTCGACCTCGACCACCAGCAGTACCTGGGCGAGACCCTGGCCGAGATCGCGGGCGAAAAGGCCGGCATCCTCAAGCGCGGCGTGCCCTGTATCGTCGGCCCCCAGCACGACGCGGCGCTCGACGTGATCGAGGCCCGCGCCGCCCGCGTGGGCGCCCCGCTGCTTGTCCACGGCCAACACTGGCACGCGGCCGAAGAGCGCGGACGCCTGGTGTTTCAGGACGAGACAGGTCTGCTGGACCTGCCCCTGCCCAACCTTCCCGGCCCGCACCAGATCGGCAACGCAGGCGCGGCGCTGGCCGCCCTGCGCCAGCTCGACCTGCCCGCGCCCGCGCTCGAGGCCGCTTGCGAAGCCGCCGTCACCCGCGCCCACTGGCCCGCCCGGATGGAGCGGCTGCGCAGCGGCCCCCTGGTCGAGATCGTCGGACCTTGCGAATTGTGGCTGGACGGCGGTCACAACCCGGCTGCGGGCCGTGCGCTGGCGGCGACGCTGGGCCGGATGCCGCCGCGGCCCACGCATCTGCTCTGCGGCATGCTGCGCACCAAGGACATCGGCGGCTACCTCACCCCGCTCGCGGACCATGTCCGGGGCCTCACCGCCCTGGCCATCCCGGGCGAGAGCGCGACCCTGCCTGCTGCCGAGACCGCCGCCGCCGCCCGTGCCGCCGGCATCGCGCAGGTGGACGAGGCGCCTGACCTGCGCTCGGCGCTGGCGGCGATCTCGGGTGCCCACCCCGGGGCGCGGCTGCTCATTTGCGGGTCTCTCTACCTCGCGGGCCACGTGCTGCGCGAAAATATGCCTTCGGAAGCGCCCAGCCGAATCATCTCATGTTGACGGCGAATCACCTCTCCCTCTAGATGTAGAGAGACAGCGGCCGTATTTCCGGCCCGCGTCCGGGGGTCGAAGATGTTCATCGCCATGGGTCAGCGTCCGTCACGCCCGCCCGCGCACCAGCCATCGGTGCGGCCATGATCCGGTCCGTCCTCGGCCTCGGCGCGGCGGTTCTGATCCTGTCGAGCTACGTGATGTTCCGCTCTGACAGGCCGCTTCTGGCGCCGGATGTCGGGGTGACGCGCGCCGCCGATCCCTTCCCCGCCGAGATCCCGGCCCGCGATGCCCTGGCGCTGCGCCGCACCGCCGCCGCCCTGTCGGACCTTTCCGAGCTGCTGGGCCCGGAGCCCGCCCCGGCCGTCGGCCCGCAGACGGGTCCGGTCGCGGTCGCCAAGGCCCCCGTGCCGGCTCTGCCGGTCCCCGGCTCCACCGAGGCGCTGAAAGCCACCCTCGCCCAGGCCTTCGCCGAGGGGCGGGACGAGGACGAGATCCACAGGCTGATCGACGCGGCCACGGCCCGGCCCGGCGTCGACATGCCGGACCGCCTGATGACGGCCTCCGGCCTCGTCCACCTGGCGCGGTTCCGCGACCCGGCCGGGCGCAGCCATACCGTCGCCCCCGGCGACACCCTCGGCAGCATCGCCGAGCAGTTTTACGGCGCCCCCGGCGCCTACTTGCGCATCGTCGAGGCGAACGCCGCCGCGTTCAGCGCGAGCGGGCGGCTCGAGACGGGGCAAGTCCTGATGATCCCCGACTGAGGGGCACGACCTTGGCAGGGCGAAGGGGCGGGCTTCGGCCCGTCCCTTTGTTTTCAGGGTCCGGTTTTCGGTGTCCGGATTTCGGGTCCCGGCGCCCCCAGGAAGGTTTGACAGGCCGGTCGGCACCAAGCTAGACTCACGCCAAGAGCAGACGACAAACCGCCGCCGCCCCAATGATGCGGCTTCAGATACAGGCAAACGGCCATGACATTCGCAATCCGCCGTCCCGCGGCAGCGCTCCCGAGTCCCCGCACGATGGTCCTGACCGGCGCGGCGGCCGCACTGCTGCTCGTCGTCGCGGCCCAGCGCGGCGCAGAGACCTACGCCACCACGCTGGCCCCCGCCGCGCCCGCCTCCAGCGCGGCCTTCGAGGCGGCCCTGTCCGACGGGCGGCTGGTGCGCAGCACCCCGCCGACCCTCGCCGCAGCCCCCGCGGCCCGTCCCCTGACCTACGTCGTCCGGCCGGGCGACACCCTTGCCACGATCGCCGCGGCCCTCTATGGCGATGCCGCCCTGGCGCCGCGCATCGCCGCGGCCAATGCCGCCGCCCTCGACAGCTCGGCCCGGGTCAGCCCCGGCCAGGGATTGCTGATCCCTTCGCTGTGACCGGCCCTATGACCGGCCCCAACCGTCCGACTGCATCTCGATGAGCCGGCTCGCCGTCCGCTCGAACTCGAACGAGCCTTCGCCCTCGACATAAAGCATGTCTGGCTGCGCCGCGGCCGAGCAGAACAGCTTCACCTTCGCCTCGTAGAGCGTATCGATCAGCGTCACGAACCGCCGCGCCTCGTTGAAGTTGGACCGCGACAGCCGCGGGATATTCTCCAGCACCAGCACCCGCGCCGCCTCGGCCAGCGCCAGGTAATCCCCGGCCCCCAGCGCCCGCCCGCACAGATCGTAGAACGAGGCCCGCGCCACCCCGTTGTGAAACGCCGGGATCTCGACCTGGCGGCCCTTGACGTGCAGCACAAGGGGCTCGCTCACACCGCCGGTCAACCGGTCCCAGATATCCTGAAGCGCCGCTCGGGCGGTGGCGTCGGCGGGCGAGAAATAGGTCTGGGAGCCTGCGAACTTGCCCTGCCGGTGGTCGGTCTCGCTGGCCAGCTCCTTCACCACCATCCGCTGCTTCAAAAGCTCGATGAACGGCAGGAACAGGGCCCGGTTCAGCCCGTCCTTGTAAAGGTCGTCCGGTGGCCGATTCGACGTGGTCACGACGGTAACCCCCTTGTCGAACAGGCGCTCGAACAGGCGGCCGACGATCATCGCGTCGGCGATGTCGCTGATCTGCATTTCGTCGAAAGCCAGCAGGCGGATCCGCCCGGCCAGATCGTCCGCCACCGGCTTGATCGCGTCGTCGACGCCGCGCTTGCGGGCCTCGCCCATCTCGTGGTGGACCCATTGCATGAAGGCATGGAAATGCCGGCGCTCCTTCGGCACATCCACCGCCTCGACCAGCATATCCATCAGCATGGACTTGCCGCGCCCCACCCCGCCCCAAAGGTAGAGCCCCTTCACCGCCTCCGGCGCCTTGCGGAAAAGCCCCCTGCGGACCGGCACCGACAGATTTGCCCGCACTCGTTCCAGCTCGGGCAGAACGGCCTCCTGCACCGGATCGGGCAGCAGGGTCCCGTCAGCCACGCGGGCCCGATACAATGTCTCCACACTCATGGCCCCGACGATTACCGATCAAAGGGCCGGAGGGAAACGGTCTTCATTGCCTCCTCAATATCCCCGCCGGAGGCATCCGACAGACGCAAATGGTCGCGCCCATCCGGGAGGGAAAGAACCCCGCGCCCAAAATGCGCCCCCCTTCCACCTGAAGACCTGGCATGAGACCTATGCAGGCCTGCTCCCCGATGCCGTGCTCGACACCCACCTCGACCAGATCGAAGGCCTCGACCCGGCCCGCCGGCGCAATTGGGCGCAGGTCCGCGCATCCCCTACCCTCCACCGCGTCCCCGCGTTACAAGGGCGCAACGAACGGAGGTTCCCATGGCAACGCCCAAACCAGTCGTCCTATGCATCCTCGACGGATGGGGCCTGCGCGACGCCCCCCAGGGCAACGCGCCAGCCCTCGCCGCGACCCCGAACTTCGACCGGATCATGGACTGCTGCCCCCATGCCACGCTGATCACGCACGGCCCCGACGTGGGCCTGCCCATGGGCCAGATGGGCAATTCCGAGGTCGGCCACACCAACATCGGCGCGGGGCGCGTGGTGGCGATGGACCTCGGCCAGATCGACCTCGCCATCGAGGAAGGCACATACGGCACCCAGCCCGCGTTCACCGATTTCGTGGCGACGCTCAAGGAGACCGGCGGCACGGCGCACCTCATCGGCGTGATCTCCAACGGCGGCGTTCACGGATCGGTCGCGCACCTGGTCAAGACCGCGAACATGCTGGCGGACGAGGGCCTGCCCGTCTGCATCCACGCCATCACCGATGGCCGTGACGTCGCCCCCAAATCCGCCCGTGACTTCGTCTCGGCGTTCATCGACGAGCTGCCGGAAGGCGTCCGCATCGGCACGGTGATCGGCCGCTACTTCGCCATGGATCGAGACAACCGCTGGGACCGGGTGCAAACCGCCTACGACGCCATGGCGAATGCCGAAGGCGCCCATGCCGACACCCCGCTCGCGGCGATCGACTCCGCCTACGAGGCGGATGTCACCGACGAATTCATCGAGGCGACGGTGATCGGCGACTATGCCGGCATGGCCAGGGGCGACGGTGTCTTCTGCCTCAACTTCCGGGCCGACCGGGCGCGCGAGATCCTGCGGGCCCTGGCGGACCCCGAATTCGACGGGTTCGACCGCGGGCCGGCCCCCGACCTCGCCGCAAGGCTGGGGATGGTGGATTACTCGACCGACCACAACGCCTGGTACACCTCGGTCTTTCCCAAACAGAAGATCGCCAACACCCTCGGCGCCTGGGTCGCCGCCCACGGGCTGACCCAGTTCCGCGTCGCCGAGACCGAGAAATATCCCCACGTCACCTTCTTCCTGAACGGCGGCAAGGAGACTCCGGAGGAGGGCGAGGACCGCAAGATGCCGCTCTCGCCCAAGGTCGCCACCTACGATCTGCAGCCCGAGATGTCCGCCGCCCAGGTCGCCGATGCCCTCGTCGGCGCGATCGAGGCCCGCTACGACATGATCGTCGTCAATTTCGCCAATCCCGACATGGTCGGCCACACCGGGTCGATCCCCGCCGCCATCAAGGCCTGCGAGGCGGTGGACACGGCCCTCGGCCGGGCGCTCGATGCGCTGGAGGCCGTGAGCGGCGCGATCATCGTCACCGCCGATCACGGCAATTGCGAAACCATGATCGACCCGGACTCCGGCGGGCCCCACACCGCCCACACCACCAACCCAGTGCCGGTCATCGTCGTGGGTGCCCCGGACGGGGCGCGGGTCCATGACGGGCGGCTCGCCGATCTTGCGCCGACGGTGCTCGACCTCATGGGGCTCGAGCTGCCGCCCGAGATGACCGGACGGAGCCTGATCGACAGATGATCCGGGCGCTCGCGCTTCTTTTCTGCCTCTCGACGGGCACGACCGCCACGGCCCAGACCGACCCGGCCGCCGCCGCCGAGGCCGCCGCGGCCCGGCTGGAGAATGCCGCGATCATGCTGTCCGAGGCCACGACCGGCCGCGCCCGCGTCGACGCGCTGACCGAGACCGTCCGCGCCTACGAGGACGGGCTGGTGGCGCTGCGCGACGGGCTGCGCCGCGCTGCCATCCGAGAGCGGGCGATCCGGCTGGAATTCGAGGCCCGGCGGGACGAAGTCTCGCGCCTCGTGGGCGTGCTCACGACCATGAGCGCCGCGCCCACCCCGCTGCTGCTGCTGCACCCAAGCGGCCCGATCGGCACCGCGCGGTCGGGCATGATCCTGTCCGAGATCACCCCCGCGCTTCAGGCCGAGGCCGAAGAGCTGCGTACCCGGCTCGAAGAGCTGTCGGTCCTGTCGAACCTTCAGCAGGACGCCGCCGCGACGCTCGAGGCCGGGATGCGCGGCGTGCAGGACAGCCGGACCGCCCTGTCCCAGGCGATCTCGGAACGCACCGACCTGCCCCGGCGCTTCGTCGAGGACCGCGTCGGGATGGCCACCCTGGTGGCCGCCACCGACACGCTTGCCGGTTTCGCCGACGGCCTGTCGGTGTCGATCGCCGCAGAGGGCGACGCCCCCGCGCCCGACGCCCGTGCCCGGCGCGGCAGCCTTCCGGCGCCGGTGCAGGGCACGCTGATCCGCCGCTACGGCGAGGCCGACGCGGCCGGAACCGTGCGCCCGGGCTGGATCCTCGCGACCCGCCCCCGCGCACTGGTGACCGCCCCCGCCGCCGCCACGATCCGCTATGCCGGCCCGCTGCTCGACCTCGGCAACGTCTCGATCATAGAGCCCGCGCCCGACGTGCTGATCGTTCTGGCCGGCCTCGGCGAGGTCTATGGCAACCCCGGCGAGGTCGTGCCCGAGGGCGCGCCGCTTGGCCTGATGCCCGGCGAAACACCCAACGCTCAAGCGATTTTGACCGAAGCGGCGCAGGGGATGGATGCGCCCCGCTCCGAGACCCTTTATGTCGAGGTCAGAGACGGGCAGGATACAGCCGATCCGGGCGACTGGTTCGCACCTCTTTCAGGGAGAACAGAATGAAGAAATTCGCCATGGCGGCCGCAGCCGGAATCATCGGCGGCGGGTTGGTCACGACACAATTCGTCGGGCCCCTGCTCGCGCAGGAAGACATGCAATCGGCGAGCGTCTACGAGCAGCTCGACCTGTTTGGCGACATATTCGAGCGGATCCGCGCCCAATACGTCGAGGAGGTCGATGAATCGGACCTCATCGAGGCGGCGATCGACGGGATGCTCACCTCGCTCGACCCCCATTCCAGCTATCTCTCGCCCGAGGACGCCGCCGACATGCGGGTGCAGACCCGCGGCCAGTTCGGCGGGCTGGGCATCGAGGTCACGCAGGAGGAGGGCTTCGTCAAGGTCGTCTCGCCGATGGACGGCACCCCCGCCGACGCCGCCGGCATCATGGCCGGCGATTTCATCACCGCCGTCGACGGCGAATCGCTGCTGGGCCTGACGCTGGACGAGGCGGTCGAGCTGATGCGCGGCCCCGTCGGCTCCGAGATCACGGTCACCGTGGTGCGCGAGGAAACGGTCGAACCCTTCGACGTCTCGATCGTCCGCGACACCATCCGCCTGACCGCCGTGCGCACCCGCACCGAGGGCGACTCGGTCGTCCTGCGCGTCACCACGTTCAACGACCAGACCTACGGCAACCTCTCCGAGGGGCTGGCCGAACAGGTGGAGGCCGCCGGCGGGATGGAAAACGTCAACGGCTTCGTCCTCGACCTGCGCAACAACCCGGGCGGTCTGCTGGACCAGGCGATCCGGGTGTCGGACGCCTTCCTCGAAGAGGGCGAGATCGTCTCGACCCGGGGCCGCGAGGCCGCCGACAGCGACCGCTACCAGGCGCGGCCGGGCGATCTGGCCGAGGGCAAGCCCATCGTGGTGCTGATCAACGGCGGCTCCGCCTCGGCGTCCGAGATCGTGGCCGGCGCCCTTCAGGATCACCGCCGCGCCATCGTTGTCGGCACCCAGAGCTTCGGCAAGGGGTCGGTCCAGACGGTCATGCCCCTGCGCGGGGATGCGGCGATGCGGCTGACCACGGCGCGCTATTACACGCCGTCGGGCCGGTCGATCCAGGCGCTGGGCATCTCGCCCGACATCATCGTGCAACAGCCCCGCGTCGACCCCACCGCGACCGAGGCCGAGGAAGAGGAAACGCCGCAGTTCCGATCCGAAGCCGACCTGCGCGGAGCGCTCGACAACGACAGCCTGTCGCCCGAAGAGCTGGAGCAGCTTGAATCCGACCGCGCCCGCGCCGAGGCCGCCGCAGCCCTGCGCGAAGAGGATTATCAATTGGCCTATGCCATCGACATCCTCAAGGGCCTGTCCGCGCTGGGCCCCGCCCGGCAATAGCGCCCCGTCCCCCGCCCCGAATTGTCGGGGCGGGACCTCTCCCCCCCCCCCCACTCCGGGACAATGCCTGGCGGGCGCGGCAGCGGCGGGCCCCCTTTCCATCCGCCGCGTGCCTTGGCATCAGGGGCGGGTGTAGACACGGAGGCCCGAGATGACCTCAGACACTATCGCCCGCCGTCCCTATCGCCCCTGCGTGGGCGTGGTGCTCGCGAACCCGGCGGGCCAGGTTTTCGTTGGCCAGCGCGCGGATTGGACGACGCCGGCCTGGCAGATGCCCCAGGGCGGGATCGACCCCGGCGAGGGCCCCCGCGACGCGGGCCTGCGCGAATTGCAGGAGGAAACCGGCGTCGGCGCCGAGCTTGTCACCGTCGAGGCCGAGACCGCAGACTGGGTCGCCTATGATTTCCCCACCGAAGTCGCCGCGACACGCTGGAACGGCAAGTTTCGCGGTCAGACCCAGAAATGGCTGCTCGCCCGGTTTCACGGGCAGGACGACCAGATCCGGATCGACACGGAGCATCCTGAATTCTCGGAATGGAAATGGGTGGCGCCGGACGCCGCGCTCGCCCTGATCGTGCCGTTCAAGCGCGAGGTCTATGCCAGCGTCCTCGCGGAGTTCGCCGGGCGGATCTGACGTTCGCGGCGCGCCGTCGCGCTGGCGCAGGGCCACGGTCTCGGCAAAGATCGAAGCCATATCGCATCAAATACCAATAGCGGCGCCATGGCACTGACATCACAGGCGCTTTCGAGCCTCGCGCACGACGACCCCGCAGCCTGGAATTCCGGCTCGGCCGACGCCGTGGCCTCGTTTTTCGCCGAGGACGGCAGCATCGTCATCAACGCCGGAGAGCCGTGGCTCGGCCGGTCGCGGGTCGCGGACATGGCCTCGGGGTTCCATGCGGACGTGCCCGACCTCGGCCTGACCTGCGACGATATCCGCATGGCAGGCGACCACGCCGTCTATGTCTGGACCTTCACCGGACACGACGCGGCCCGCGGCAACCCTCTGAACATCCGCGGCTGGGAGGAGTGCGACCTAAGCGCAGACGGCAAGGTGATGGCATCGCGCGGGTGGTTCGATGCGGCGGAATACGCCCGCCAGGCCGCCGGGACCTGAGACCCCGAGACGCTGGCAACCGCAGGCGGCGGGGTCACCGAAGCCTGTCGAGCAGCGTGGTCGAGGCATATCCGTCGGGCAACAGCCCCTCTGCCACCTGGTAGGCGCGGATCGCGTCCACCGTGTTCGGCCCGATCTTGCCGTCGACGCCCTGGGTCGAGAAGCCCGCGTCGGTCAGCAGCTGTTGCAGTTCGAACCGTTCGTCCCCGGACAGGCCGCGCAGGTGGCGCGGCCAGGGCGCCTCCAGCTCCGGGCCGCCGGCGATCCGCGAGGCGAGGTAGCCCACGGCAACCACATAGGCATCGGCCGTGTTGTAATGCTCGATGGCGGCGAAGTTGTCGAAGATCATGAATGCCGCGCCCTCGTGCCCCGCCGGCAGCAGGATCGAGGCCGACCCGTGGTCCGGCACCGATGTTCCGTCCGTGGCGACGATGCCGATCTCGGCCCATTGGCTCGGCATCCGGGTCACGTCCCGATCCGCCAGCAGATAATCGAACTCCTCCGGCAGGCGCACCTCGACGCCCCAGGGCTGGCCCGGCACCCAGCCGAACCGCGCAAGATAGGCCGCCGTCGAGGCCAGCGCATCGGCCGGATCGTCGCCCCAGATGTTGCGCCGCCCGTCCCCGTCCCAGTCCACGGCATAGGCGAGATAAGACGTCGGCATGAACTGGGTATGGCCCATTGCCCCGGCCCAGCTGCCCCGCAGGTCGCCGGACCGCGCATCGCCCGCCTGCAGGATCCGCAGCGCCGCGATCAGCTGGCCCTCGAAGAAGGCGCCGCGCCGGGAATCCGCGGCCAGGGTCGCCAGCGCCGAGAGCGTGTCGGTGCGGCCCCGGAACGTGCCATAGGCGCTCTCGAGACCCCAGATCGCGGCGACCACGTGCCTGTCCACGCCATAACGGTCCTCGATGCGGTCCAGCAGGGCGCCGTGCTCGGCCACCGCGGCCCGCCCGTTGGAAACCCGCAGGTCCGAGACGGCGGTGTCGAGATAGGTCCAGATCGGCTTGACGAATTCGGCTTGGTTGCGGTCCAGCGCGATGATGTCGGACTGGTAGCTGACGCCCGCCAGCGCCCGGTCCAGCGTCGCCTCGGTCAGACCCCGCTCGAGCGCCCTGTCCCGGAACCCGGACAGCCAGGTCTGAAACTGCCCCTCTCCGATTTCACCGTCCCGCACGCTTGTCTCCTCCGCCAGGTTGCCCAGGGCCCCCTGTGCATGACCCGCCGCGGGCAGGGCAAGCCCCATGGCCAGTATCATCGCGATTGTCTGCCGCATGGTGTTCTCCGCCGAGTGCTCTGCGCCTGATCTTTCTGGGCCCGGTCTTCTGGCCCGGGTTTTCGGGGCCGGGCGTTCCGCGCGGGTGTCCGGGGCCGAGGTTCCGGGCCAGAGCCTAGCCGCTTGCCACGGCCAGGCAAGACCCTAGCGCCGGGTGCGCTTGACCTTGCGCGCGACCTTGGCGGATTTCTTCTTGGCCGCCCCCGCCTTGCGCCGGGGCGGCTTGCCCGGCCGGCCGCCGCCGCGGGTGCTTTTGGGGATCGGCTCGCCCGCGAGGTCGATCAGCTCGACGATCAGCCCGCCGGTGATCGGCGTCGCCTCGACCAGGCGCACCGTGACGCGCTGGCCCAGGCGGATCTCGGTGCCGGTGTCGGCGCCCATCAGGGTCTGGCTGTCGCGGTCGTAGTGAAAGAACTCGTTGCCCAGGGTGCGGATCGGGATCATCCCGTCGGCGCCCGAGCCGTCGAGCCGGACGAACACGCCGAACTTCGCGATCCCGCTGATCCGCCCGCCCATCTCGGCCCCGATCCGGTCGGCGAGGAAGGCGGCCAGGTAGCGGTCGGTGGTGTCCCGCTCGGCGGTCATCGAGCGGCGCTCGGTCTCCGAGATGTGCTTGGCCGTCTCCTCAAGGCCCTCGATCTCGTCCGGCGAGAGACCGTCCTTGCCCCAGCCGTGCGCGGTGATCAGAGCCCGGTGCACGATCAGGTCGGAATAGCGCCGGATCGGCGAGGTGAAATGGGCGTAATTCTTGAGGGCGAGCCCGAAATGGCCGAAGTTCTGCGGGCTGTAATAGGCCTGGGTCATCGACCGCAGGGTGGCCATGTTGATCAGCTCGTCCTGGTCGGAGCCCTCGGCCTGCGCCAGCAGCCGGTTGAGGTGCGAGGTCTTGAGGACCTGCCCCTTGGCCAGCACCAGGCCCGCGGACTCGGCCGTTTCGCGCAGGGCATCCAGGCGGTCGGGGTCGGGCTCTTCGTGGACGCGGAACAGAAGCGGCGTCTTCTTGGCGATCAGCGCCCGGGCCGCGGCGACATTGGCGAGGATCATGAACTCTTCGATCAGCTTGTGCGCGTCGAGCCTGTCCTTGAAATCCACGCTGGCCACCTCGCCCGCGTCGGACAGGACGATCTTGCGCTCGGGCAGGTCCAGGTCGAGCGGCTGGCGCGCGTTTCGCGCGATCTTGAGCGCCTCATAGGCGGCGTAGAGCGGCTTCAGCACCGGTTCGAGCAGCGGTTCCGTCCTGTCATTGGGCTGGCCGTCGATCGCGGCCTGCACCTCTTCGTAGTTCAGCGAGGCGGGTGAGCGCATGAGGCCCCGGTGGAAGCTGTGATCCAGCAGCTCTCCGCCTGCATCGACCCGCATCCGCACGGCGATGCAGGCGCGCGGCACGCCCTCGTGCAGCGAGCAGAGATCGCCCGAAAGCCGGTCGGGCAGCATCGGCACCACGCGGTCGGGGAAATAGGTCGAGTTGCCGCGTTTGCGCGCCTCGCGGTCGAGCACCGTGCCCGCCCGGACGTAATGGGCGACATCGGCAATGGCGACCCAGATCACGTGGCCGCCGTCGTTGTCCGGGACGCTGTCGGGCTCGGCGAAGCAGGCGTCGTCATGGTCGCGTGCGTCGGAGGGGTCGATCGTGATCAGGGGAAGCTCGCGCAGGTCCTCGCGGCCCTTGAGCCCGGCTGGCTTGAGCCGGTCCGCCTCGGCCACGGCCTCGTCGGGAAAGCGGTCGGGGATGCCGTGCTGGTGGATCGCGATGAGGCTGACGGCGCGGGGCTGGCTCGGATCGCCGAGCCGGCCGGTGATGCGGGCCCGGGGCAGCCCCATCCGGCCGCGCGGCCCGGCTTGTTCGGCCTCGACCAGCTCGCCGTCGCGGGCGCCGTGGTCCTCTCCGGCGGCGACGGCCCATTCCTTGTCCGACCCCTTGTCGATCGGGGCGATCCGGCCCCCTTCGGAGCCCTTGCGGAAGATTCCCAGCACATGCAGCGGGTTCGACCCGATCCGGCGGATCAGCCGGGCGGTATAGGCGTGGTCCTCGCCGGGCGTCTCGGTCAGCCGGGCCAGGATGCGGTTGCCCGCGCCCAGCGCCGGATCGCTCTCGCGTGGGAGCAGGAGGATGCTCGGCTCGGGCCCGCCGCCATGCCATTCAAGCGGGCGGGCCAGAAGATCCCCGTCGGCATCGGGGCCGGTCACCTGCAGGATCGACACCGGAGGCAGGCGGTCGGGGTCGCGATAGCTCTTGTGGCGCTTCTGAAGCTGGCCTTCGGCCTCGAGTTCCCGGAGGACGCGTTTGAGGTCGATCCGGTCGGCGCCCTTCAGGCCGAAAGCCTTGGCGATGTCGCGTTTGGAGGTCTGGGTGGGATTGTCGGAGATCCATTGAAGAACCTCGTCGCGAGACGGAATACGGGCCATGGGTGAGGGCTAGCATGTCCGGCCGGGCGCGTCATCGGGAAACGGAGGCGCGGCTGGCCGATGCCGGATGCCTCCGGCGGGGATATTGGGAAGGCAATGAAGGCACGGGGGCGGTTGGCTGGTGGGCCCCGGCGTGATTCGGTGATTTCAGGCTGCGAAGTAGTCCGACAGGATGCGGGTGTAGATCGCCTTGAGTTGGGCGATGTCATCCACCGGCACACGCTCGTCCACCTGGTGCATGGTCTTGCCGACCAGGCCGCATTCGACCACCGGGCAGTGATCCTTGACAAAGCGCGCATCGGAGGTGCCGCCCGTGGTGGACAGCTCGGGGGTCACGCCGGTGACCGCCGTGACCGCGGCGGCGACGAGGTCGGACAGCGCCCCCGGGGGGGTTATGAACGCCTCGCCGGAATTCTTGACCTCCATGTCGATCTGGACGCCGAAGGTATCGGCGACCGAGGCGGCCTCTTGCCGGAGCCAGTCGGAGAGGGCGGCGCCGGAATGCAGGTCGTTGTAGCGGATGTTGACGGTCGACCGGGTCTCGGCCGGGATCACGTTGGTGGCCGGGTTGCCGGTGTCGATCGTGACCACGGCAAGCGTCGAGGGATCGAAATGGTCGGTGCCGTGATCGAGGTTGCTGGTCGAGAGGCTGTCCATCAGCCGGGCCATCGCCGGCAGCGGGTTGCAGGCCCGGTGCGGATAGGCCGCGTGGCCCTGCACCCCGCGCACGGTGAAGAAGGCCGACAGCGAGCCGCGGCGCCCGATCTTGATCATCTGTCCCATGTGGTCGGGCGACGTGGGTTCTCCCACCAGGCAGACCGACATCGCCTCTCCCTGCGCGGCCATCCAGTCCAGCAGGGCGCGGGTGCCGTCCTGCGCATCGCCCTCTTCGTCGCCGGTGATGGCGAGCACCACGGCGCCGCTCTCGGGCGGTGTTTCGCGCACGAAATCCACGGCGGCGGCCACGAAGGCCGCGACGCCGGATTTCATGTCCACGGCGCCCCGGCCCCAGAGCACACCGTCCCGGATCTCGGCGCCAAAGGGATCGACGCTCCAGGCCGCGGCATCGCCCACGGGCACCACGTCCGTATGGCCGTTGAAGCCGAAGCTTCGCGCCGCGCCTTTCGGCCCCCAGCGGGCGAACAGATTGCACACGCCACCGCGATCGACCCGGCTGCAATCGAAGCCGGCGGCGGTGAGCAGGCGCTCCAGCAGCCGGAGTGCGCCGCCCTCTTCGGGCGTGACGGAGGCGCAGCGGACAAGATCGGCGGTGAGGGCGACGAGGTCGACCTGGTCGGGCAGGGTCTGGTGGGACACGGCGAGGCTCCTTTGTCATTGCGGTATCGCGCCGTCGCGCGGGCTGCAATCACTTGTGGCCGGGGCGCGACAGATCCGAGGCCATGGCACGGGGCGCGAGCCGCGATGCCTGACAGTCCGACGCCGTGCGCGTAGCGTGGCGGCCAGTCATCGACCCTGTGACAGGACAGGCATGCAAGCGTCAGCAGAGAGCTTTCGACCTCGCGACGGCGGGGCGCCCGCTCCGGCGCAGGTCATCCTGCGGGGGCTCCTTGCATGAGTTGGGTTGCGCTGCGCGGCGCCCTCGACAAGGATTTCGCGCCCAACGGCCTTGGGCGCCGGGGCGAGGCGATCCTGTTTGACGCGCCGATGGTGCGCGGGTCGCTGCTGGTGGACTGGCGGCCAGATCCGGGCGAGGCGGCGCAACCGATCCTGACCTATCGCGCCCAAGCGCCATGGGACGCCGGGCTTTGCCTTTCACGAGAGAGCGACGGGCCGCTGCGGCTGCGGACCTGGCAAGGCGCAGATGTCGCCGAGGCGCACCTGCCGGTGGGCACGATCCGGCCGATGGAAGACATGGCGATCCTCTACACCTGGGACGCGCCGGAGCGGGCCGGCCGTCTGCGCCTTCTGGACCGAGGGGGGCGGCTGCGGGCCGAGACGGCGGTGGCGGCACCTGTCCCGCTGAGCTGGCGCGACGCGGCGCGGATCGGGCGGGATACCGACCTCTGCACCCTTGGCCCCGGCGTCGGCCTTGCCGCGCTCGCGGACCATGTGACGCCCATCGGCCCCTGGCCCGGCCTCGCCGCCGAGACACCCGTGATGACAACGCGCGGGCGGCGGCCGGTATCGACCCTCAGGACCGGGGACATGGTCGTGACCCATGGCGGGCAGGAGGCCCAGGTCCGCTGGTGCGCGTCGATCGGACTGCCGGCGCGCGGGGCGCTGGCGCCGGTGTTGCTGCGGGCGCCGTTTCGGGGTCTGACGCAGGATATCGTCGTCGCGCCCTGGCAGGACGTGGCCTTGTCGGGGTCGCAGGTCGAATACCTCTTCGGTGCCGACCGGGTGCGCTGCGCCGCCGGCGATCTTCTCGACAAGACCCGGAGGCTGCCCGCCGACGGGCTTGCGCTGCATCGGTTCTGGAATGTGCTGCTGGATCAGCCCGGCATGCTGCTGGACGTGGCCGGCTTGCCGGTGCTGCCGCTTGCCCTCGGCCCGGCCGGGGACCTGCGCCACTCTGTTCTGGGACAGATGCCGCCGGAGCTTTCGCCGGCAGATCGCGGCGGGGCCAGCCTGCGCCCCCTCGATATCCACGAGGTGCGGGGGGTTCTGGCGCGGCGCGGCTGAGGTCAGTCGAAGAATGGCGTCATCTGCGCGACGATCACCGAGTTCTCTTCCAGGGCCCGCTGCATCAGGGCGCGTTCGTCGTCCGAGATGTCGTGGCCCTCGTCTTCACGCTCCTTCAAAGTGCCATAGCCGGAGACGTCCAGCGGCGCGAGGTCGGCCTGCTTGAGGATCGCTACGGTTTCGCGCACGGCCTCGGCCTCGTCCACGCCGGAGGCATAGACCATCAGCGCCGCGCCGGTGGCGGTCTTGGGCAGGCCGTCTCCGGTCTTGCGGCCGACCTCCACGAGAAGCGTGAAGACCTGTTGTTTGCTGGCACCCTTGCTCATGCCCTGCGGCTAGCATGTCATGCGCGCCCGTGCCAGATCCCTCGATCGGCGGTCAGGTGACCTTGCGCCAGCCCCAGATCAGAAGACAGGCGCCCGCCGCGCCGACGATGAGCTGCGGCAACCAGGCCTCGGCGGCGTAGATGCCCAGGAACCGCAGGATGCCGTTCAGGACGATGGCGCCCAGAATGCCGATCAGGATATTGCCGATCAGGCCGGTGCCCGCGTTCATGATGCTGCTGGCGATTCAGCCGGCGAGCCCGCCGATGATAATCGCGCCGAAAAATCCGATACCCATGGTGTCCCTCTTTCCTGTTCTGGTCGCTACTCAAACGCCGCTTGGCGCCACAAGTTCCGCGGGACACCGCCCGGGCGCGGACAGGCCGGGCCGGGTCAGTCGCGCAAAAGCTCGTTGATGCCGGTCTTGGAGCGTGTCCGCTCGTCCACCCGCTTCACGATCACCGCGCAATAGAGGTTGATCCCGTTCTTCGACGGCATCGAGCCCGCGACCATCACCGAATAGGGCGGCACCTCGCCATACATGACCTCGCCCGTCTCCCGGTCGACGATCTTGGTGGACTGGCCGATGAAGACCCCCATGCCCAGAACCGAGCCTTGGCGGACGATGCAGCCCTCGACCACCTCCGAGCGCGCCCCGATGAAGCAATTGTCCTCGATGATCGTCGGGCCGGCCTGCATCGGCTCCAGCACGCCGCCGATGCCGACGCCGCCCGACAGGTGCACGTCCTTGCCGATCTGGGCGCAGCTGCCGACCGTGGCCCAGGTGTCGACCATGGTGCCGCTGTCGACATAGGCGCCCAGGTTCACGAACGACGGCATCAGCACCACGCCCGGCGCGATATAGGCGGATTTGCGGACCACCGCGTTCGGCACGGCGCGAAAGCCGGCGGCGCGCCACTGGTTGTCGCCCCAGCCCTTGAACTTGCTGTCGACCTTGTCCCACCAGCCGCCGCCCTGGGGGCCGCCGGGCTGTTGTTCCATGTCCTTGATGCGAAAGCCCAGAAGAACCGCCTTCTTGGCCCATTGATTGACGTGCCAGGTGCCGTCCTCGCCCCGTTCGGCCACCCGCAGCTTGCCGCTGTCGAGGGCGTTCAGCGTGTCCTGGATGGCTTCGAGGGTCTCTCCCCCGGTCGAGGGCGTGATCTGGTCGCGGGTGTCCCACGCGGCTTCGATGGCGGCTTCCAGCTGGTCATTGGACATGGGGCAGGTTCCTCGGGCGTTGTCTCTGGACCGCCTTTTGCCCGAACCCCCGCCCCGGCGCAATCGCGGGCGCACCCGGGGCCTTCGTCGAAAATTGCGGGCAAAGGCCACGATCCTGCCACGGAGGGGGCCGGAGCAGGCCCCCGGCCCACGGGACAGTCGCCCTCGGACCCGCGGACGCATCAGTCGGACGCCTCAACAGGAGACAGACATGACACGCCTTTTTCTTGCCGCCGCCGTCGCACTCACCGGCGTAGCGCCCCTTGCGGCCGGTGCGCAGACGCTCTCGACCCGCAGCCAGTCGGTCGCCCCGCCCGCAAGCTATACAGCGCAGCACTGGACCGACCCGCGCACCGGCTGTTCCTATTCCCGCGCCCAGGCGCCGGGATACGCGCCCACATGGCACCTGATCATGAACGGCGCGCAGATCGGATTGACCAATGCCCGCGCGGGCTGCGCCGGAATGCTGACCTCTCGCAACTGATCCGGCATGGGCCCGCCCGCCGCCCGGCGTCGATGGCTGCGTCGCGCGGAATGGTGTGCGCCCTTCAGGCCACCGCGGGCGCCGGGTTGGCGCCGCAGACCAGCACGGCGACCTTCTCTCCGGGCTCCGGCCGGTAGACGCCGGAGCGCAGGACAGCCAGCGCCGTGGCCCCCGCGGGCTCCACCACCTGCCGCAGGCCCCGCCAGAGGGCGTCCTGCGCCTCGGCGATGGCCTCGTCGGTGACCAGCAGGCTTTCGACCCCGAACTGCCGGGCCAGATCGTAGCAGATGGTGCCGATCCGCCGGGCACCCAGCGCATTGGCCGCGATCCCGCCGACCTCGACCTCGGCGTCCGGCCCGTCGCGCAGGGCGGTCCAGAGCGTCGGGGCAAGCTCGGGCTCGACCGCGATGACCTTGCGCCGGCCCTGCAACCAGGCCATCGCGCCCGCGATCAGCCCGCCGCCGCCGACAGCGATGATGACGGTGTCCGCATCCAGCCCCTGCTCTTCCCATTCCAGCGTGCAGGTCCCCTGCCCCGCGACCGTGCCGAAGCCGTCATAGGCATGGACCTGCATCGCGCCGGTCTCGGCCTCAAAGGCGCGGGCGAGCTTCAGCGCATCGGCATAGGCGCCGGGCACGACCTCGAGGTCGGCCCCGGTCTCGCGGATCAGGCCGATCTTCGCCGGCCCGGCGATCTCGGGCACGTAGATCCGGGCGCGATGGCCCAGCGCACGGGCGGCAAAGGCCACCGACGCGCCGTGATTGCCCCCCGACGCGGCCACGACCCCGGCCTCGGGGACCGGTTGCGTCAGCAAGGTGTAGAACGCGCCGCGCACCTTGAAGACGCCGGTCTTCTGGGTGTTCTCCAGCTTGACCTGCAGCGACATGCCTTCGGTCAGCATGTCGGTCTGCATCACCGGCGTCCGGTGGACGTGTGGCGCGATCAGCGCGGCGGCGGCGCGGATGTCATCTTGGCCGGGCAATTGGGTCAAGGCTATACTCCTGCGGGACTTCCCAGGTTGGCTTATGGCGCGGACACTGCCATCAAAAGGCAGCCGCCAACAAGGAGCCGTCATGGAAGACAGCCAACGTCACCCTTTCCGCCACAGCCGCGAGGACCGCGAGGCGACCGAGCATGTGCCGGCGACGCCGCAGGCGCTCTCGCCCAGCTACCGGCTCGCCTTCGACGATGTCGATTTCCTCATGCGCGAGGAATTGCGGCCTGTCCGGCTGCAGCTGGAGCTTCTTAAGGCCGAGCTGGCGATGGATGACGCCGGGGTGAACTCCACCATCGTGCTGTTCGGCGGGGCGCGGATACCGTCTCCGGCGAACCGGGACACCGCCCGCACCAGGACGCTGGCCGACCTGTCGGAATTCTACGAGGACGCGCGCCGCTTTGCCCGGATCGTGACGGAACGCTCGCTGGCCAATGGCGGGCACGAGGATGTCATCGTCACCGGCGGAGGGCCGGGGGTGATGGAGGCGGGGAACCTGGGCGCGTCCGAGGCGGGCGGACGCTCGATCGGTCTGAACATCGTGCTGCCCCATGAACAGGCGCCCAACCCCTACGTGACGCCGGAACTGTGCTTCAACTTCCACTATTTCGCGATCCGCAAGATGCACTTCCTGATGCGGGCCCGCGCGATCTGCGTTTTTCCCGGCGGGTTCGGCACGCTGGACGAGCTGTTCGAAAGCCTGACCCTGATCCAGACCGGCCGGATGGAGCAGGTGCCCGTCCTGCTGTTCGGCCGCAGTTTCTGGGAGAAGATCGTCAACTGGGACGCGCTGAGCGAGGCCGGCACGATCTCTCCCGACGACCTCAAGCTCTTTCGCTATGTCGAGACCGCCGAAGAGGCGCTGGAGGCCATCGACACCTGGAGGGCGCGGGCCACAAGCGCCACGCCATCCCCGGCCGCTGATCAGCGCCCCCGGGGGCGCTGATCAGCGTGGGATCCAGGTGCCCCCGGCGGCCGCGCTTTCGATGCAGGCCTCGATGAACCACATCCCCTCCAGCCCCGCGCCGATTCCGGGCAGCAGCGCACCGTCGCCCTTGCCCTGGATGAGGTCCGCCGCATCGGCATAGATCGTGGCAAAGCCCTCCAGGTAGCCCTCGGGGTGGCCCGGCGGGACACGGGTCCAGTCCCCCGCACCCGCGCCAAGACCGGCGCCGCCGCGGGTGATCAGGCGCTTGGGCTCTCCGAACGGGGTGAAGGTCATCAGGTTGGGGTTTTCCTGCGCCCAGGAGATCCCGCCCTTGTCGCCATAGACCCGGAGGGTCAGCGCGTTCTCGTTGCCGACCGCCACCTGGGACGCCCAGAGCATGCCCCGCGCCCCGCCCGTCATCCGCAGCAGGACATGGGCGTTGTCATCGACCTGCCGCCCCGGCGCGAAGGCCTGCAGATCGGCCATCAGCGCCTCGGGGGCGAGCCCGGTGACAAAGGTCGCGAGGTTGAGCGCATGGGTGCCGATGTCGCCGATCGCCCCGCCGCCGCCGGTCTTGGACGGATCGACGCGCCAGGCGGCCTGCTTGTTGCCGTCGTCCTCTTTCCGGCTCAGCCAGTCCTGCGCGTATTCGGCCTGGACCACGCGGATCGTGCCCAGATCGCCGTCGGCGACCATCTGCCTTGCCTGACGGATCAGCGGATAGCCGGTGTAATTGTGGGTCAGGATGAACTGCGCTTTCGAGGCCTCCACCGCCGCGGCGATCCGTTCCGCGTCGGCCATGGAGGTGGTCAGGGGCTTGTCGCAGATCACGTGGATACCGGCCTGAAGGAAGGCGATTGCGGGGTCGGCGTGCATGTGGTTCGGGGTGACGATGCTGACCGCCTCGATCCCGTCCGCACGCGCGGCCTCGGCCTGCGCCATCTCGGCGAAATCGGCATAGGAGCGGTCGGGCGCGATGCCCAGCTCGGCCGCCGAGGCCGCCGCCTTTTCGGGGGTCGAGGACAGCGCACCCGCCACCAGCTCGAACCGGTCGTCGATGCGCGAGGCGATGCGGTGCACGCCACCGATGAAGGCGCCCTGCCCGCCGCCGACCATTCCCAGTCTGACCCGTCTCATAGTCCCAGCATCCCCTTGATCTGTGCCTCGTCCCGCTCGGCCCCCGCGAAATCGTCGAACGCCCTTTTCGGCACTTCGATCAGATGGGCGGCGATGAAGGGCGCGCCCTCGGCCGCACCCTGTTCGGCGGACTTGATGCAGCATTCCCATTCCAGCACGGCCCATGAGTCGTAGCCATATTGCGTGAGCTTCGAGAAGATGGCCGAGAAATCCACCTGCCCGTCGCCCAGCGACCGGAACCGTCCGGCGCGATTCGCCCAGGCCTGATAGCCGGAATAGACGCCCTGCCGCCCGTCCGGATTGAACTCGGCGTCCTTGACGTGAAACGTGCTGATCCGGTCGTGGTAGAGGTCGATGAACGCCAGGTAATCCATCTGTTGCAGCAGGAAATGGCTCGGGTCGTAGTTGATCCGGGCGGCCGTGTGCTCCTTGACGCCATCGAGGAACATCTCCCAGGTGGCGCCGTCGTGCAGGTCTTCGCCGGGGTGCAGCTCGAACCCGATGTCCTGCCCGTGCTCGGCGTAATGGTCGAAGATCGGCGTCCAGCGTCGGGCAAGCTCTGCGAAGGCCTCTTCGATCAGGCCGGGGGGGCGCTGGGGCCAAGGATAGAGATAGGGCCAGGCGAGGGCGCCCGAAAAGCTGACCGTGTGCGACAGGCCGAGCCGCTTCGAGGCGATGGCCGCCTTCATCATCTGGTCCACGGCCCAGGCCTGCCGGGCCTTGGGGTTGCCGTGCACCTCGGCCGGGGCGAAGGCATCGAACGCGGCGTCGTAGGCCGGGTTGACCGCGACCAGCTGCCCCTGAAGATGTGTCGACAGCTCGGTGATCTCGACCCCGGCCTCGGCGCAGATGCCCTTGACCTCGTCACAGTAGTCCTGGCTATCGGCGGCGCGGGCCAGGTCGAACAGCCGCCCGTCGAAGGTCGGGATCTGCACGCCCTTGTAGCCGAGCCCCGCGGCCCATTCGGCAATGCCGCCCAGCGAATTGAACGGGGCCTCGTCGCCCGCGAACTGCGCCAGGAACAGGCCCGGCCCCTTGATTTGCGCACCCACCGGCACCTCCTCGTCTTTCAGTCAGTCAAGATTGTCGCGTCAGCCGGTCGGAACGTCCAGCCCCTGCAACGGCGGTTTCTCGGGATGCCTCACGGCCTGGATTGCCGCCTGCGCCAGGAACTGCCCCGCGCGGGCCACATCCTCGTGGACGGTCAGCATCTGCGGCCGGAACAGGGTCAGGAAGGGCACCGCCTCCTTTGCGATGACATCCACGTCCTCGCCCAGCCTGTGCTGCAGCGATTCCAGCGTCGCGACCGCGGCCATCGCCACCGCAGTGGCCGAGCAGACGATTCCGTCCGTCTCGGGGAATTCGGCCAAGTGCCGGGCCACACCGAGCTGGATGTCCTCGTTGCGGTTGTCACTGGTGGTCCCCTGCATCACCCGCATTGAACAGCCCGCGGCCCGCGCCGCCCCGGTCCCGCCGTCGATCATGTTCTGGGCGTAGTTCTGGTTTCGCGGCGGCGAGATCATCACGATGTTCCGCCGGCCCCGCATCACCAGCTTTTCGACGCCGATCCGGCCGAACGCCGTGTTGTCGAAGTCGAAATAGGGGTGGCTGTCGGCCCAGCGCGTGCGGCCGTGGGTCACGAAGGGAAAGTTCCGCTCTCGCAGATAGGCGACGCGCGGATCCTCGGGCAGGATCTGGTTCATGATCACGGCATCCGCGGAGCGGGTCTCGACGATGTAGCGAATCGGCTTCATCGGATCGTCGCTGGGAAAATAGGGCGTGATGTTCATGTGGAACGAGGTGCCCTGCATCTCGCCCGCAATGGCAGAGATCAGGCGCGCGGTGTGGTTCATCATGTCATGCTCGGTCGACAGGACCAGAGAGATGACATTCGTCCGCCCGGTCCTAAGCCGCACACCGGCGCGATTCGGGACATAGCCCAGCTCGTCGGCGATCTTGCGCACCAGGATCTTGGTCCGCGCCCCGATGTCGGGGGCGTCGTTCAGCGCCCGTGACACGGTCGGAACCGCGAGGCCGCTGATCTCGGCGATCGTCTTCAGCGTCGGCTTGACCGGCGACATGACCCTTGCCAGAGCAAGGTCTTCTTCGGTTTTCTTTGGCGCCACTGGCCGACCCCGCTCCAGACTTCCCCACTGCCCGAGTTACAGGACGAAGCAACTTCCACCAAGTAGGGCGCTTGCCCAAGAAGTCATCTCGTTTGCCACTCGAAAAACTCTTGAGTCCTATTTCTAAATCGATATAGCCTCTACTACAACGATTTAGTCCAGGGAGGAGATAATCGTGAAACTGACCACTAAACTTCTGGCTGCTAGCGCTATCGTAAGCGCCAGTTCGGCCTATGCGGTCGACCTCGAGGTCATGCACTGGTGGACCTCCGGCGGTGAAGCCGCTGCAGTCAACGAACTTGCCAAGGCCGTGAACGAGAATACCGAGCACAACTGGATCGACGGCGCCATCGCCGGCGGCGGCGACACCGCCCGTCCGGTCATGGTCTCGCGCATCATTGGTGGCGACCCGCCGGCCGCGTTCCAGTTCAACCACGGCCTGCAGGCCCAGGAACTGATCGAAGCCGGCCTGATGCTCGACCTCACCGACGTTGCGGAAGCCGAAGGCTGGGAAGACATGGTCAACCCCGCGTCGCTTCTCGATGCCTGCACCTACGAGGGCCGGGTTTACTGCGCCCCTGTAAACATCCACTCTTGGCAGTGGATGTGGCTGTCGAACGGCGCTTTCGAAGAAGCCGGCCTTGAAGTCCCCGAGACCTGGACAGAGTTCGTCGCCGACGCCGACGCCCTGCGCGAGGCCGGTATCGTACCGCTCGCCATGGGTGGTCAGTCGTGGCAGCAGAACGGCTCCTTTGGGGTGATGGCCGTGGCGCTCGCCGGTCTCGACAACCTTCTCGCGGTCAACCGTGACAAGGACGCCTCCGTTGTTCGCGGCGAAGCTTACGGTGAGGTCTTCCAGGCCTTTGCCGACGCCCGCGAAATGGCCGAGGGCCTCGACGTGCAGGACTGGAACCAGGCGACCAATGCCGTGATCACCGGCACCGCTGCCGCGCAGATCATGGGTGACTGGGCTCAGGGCGAATTCGCCGTGGCCGGGATGACGGCTGGTGAAGACTACTCCTGCCTGCCGGGCCTGGGCGAGATCGCCATCCTCGATACGGGCGGAGACGCGTTCTATTTCCCCGTCACCGGCGACCCGGAGATCGAAGCCGCCCAGAAGGAGATGGCTGCGCTGCTGCTGTCGCCGGAAGTCCAGGTGGCCTTCAACTCCGTCAAGGGCTCGCTGCCGATCCGCGGCGACGTCGACCTGACCTCCGTGAACGATTGCACCCAGAAAGGTCTCGACCTTCTGGCCAACGGCGACACGATGCCGTCGGGCAACCAGCTGCTCTCGCCGGACACGACGACCCAGCTCAACGACCTGATGACCGAGTTCTGGAACACGCCCTCGATGACGGCAGAAGACGCTCAGGAGCGTTACGCCCAGATCATCGAAAGCGCCAACTGATCCAGGCCTGTCATAACTGACGGATGGGCCCCCAAGCGGGGCCCATTCCTTAAGGCCCGTGCCTGGATGATCGGCAGGGCTACCTCGGGAGGGTATCATGGCAATCGCCGACGATTCCGGCCGCGCGCCGGCGAATGGAGGGACGAGGGGCGCCCGGCGTCCCATGCGGATCTTCCGAAATCTCTGGTCCAAGATCGCGCTGCTGCCGATGATCGCCACCGCCGTCATCATCTTCTTCGGCGGGACAATCTGGACGGTGGTCTATTCCTTCACGAGTTCGGGCCTGCTTCCGCGCCGTGACTGGGTCGGCCTCGCACAGTACGAACGGCTGTGGTCGACCGCCAAATGGATCATCTCGATCCAGAACCTCGCGCTCTACGGTTTCTTCAGCCTGATCTTCACGCTGGTCATCGGCTTCGTCCTCGCGGCCCTGCTCGACCGCAAGATCCGGTTCGAGGATACGTTCCGGACCATCTTCCTTTACCCGTTCGCCCTGTCGTTCATCGTCACCGGCCTGGTGTGGCAGTGGATCCTGAACCCCGAGTTCGGCGTGCAGGGTGTGGTTCGCGACCTTGGCTGGACGAGCTTTACCTTCAACCCGCTGAACGACCCCGACATCGTCATGTTCGGCCTGTTGATCGCCGGTCTCTGGCAGGGCACCGGCCTTATCATGTGCATCATGCTCGCCGGCATGCGCGGCATCGACGACGATATCTGGAAGGCCAGCCGCGTCGACGGCATCCCCGCGTGGAAGACCTACGTGAAGATCATCATTCCGATGATGCGTCCGGTCTTCGTCACCTCGGTCGTGCTCATCGCGTCGGGCATCATCAAGCTTTATGACCTCGTCGTCGCCCAGACCTCGGGCGGGCCCGGCATCAGCTCCGAAGTGCCCGCGAAATACGTCATGCAGGCGATGTTCGGCGGCCAGAACCTTGGCCAGGGCTTCGCGGCCTCCACGATGATGCTTCTGAGCGTCGTCATCATCCTGGTCCCATGGGCCCTTCTCGAATTCGGAGGACGCAAGCGTGGCTAAATCCGGAATGCGCGCCAGCACGCTCGCCGCGGAGGATCCGATCACGGATCGCCTTGGCGACGGCCCACGTGGCCCCCGCCCCAAGAGCGCCTTCAGCCGCCGGAACATCGTTCTTTACGGCACGCTGATCATCGTCTCGATCTATTACCTCCTGCCGCTTTACGTGATGCTCGTCACGTCGCTTAAGGACATGGCCGAGATCCGCGTGGGCAACGTGTTTTCGCCGCCGGTCGAGATCACCTGGGAGCCTTGGGTCAAGGCCTGGTCCGAGGCCTGCACAGGGGTGAACTGCGACGGGCTGAGCCGGGGGTTCTGGAACTCCGTCCGGATCCTCATCCCCTCGCTGATCCTGTCGATGTCCCTCGCGCTGGTCTCGGGGTACGCGCTGTCGAAATGGCGCTTCAAGGGGTCCGAGGTCTTCTTCACCATGCTCCTCGTTGGCGCCTTCATCCCCTACCAGGTCATGCTCTACCCGATCGTCATCGGCCTGCGCGAAACCGGCAACTTCTTCGGTGACGTCCTGACCTGGTTCTGGCAACCGACCTGCGGTCTCTTCTCGGAGGAATGCGGACGCATCCGGGTCCAGCTCTTCGGGTCGCTCTCAGGGCTCGTGATCGTGCACACGATCTTTGGCATGCCGATCAACGTGCTTTTGTTCCGCAACTACTTTGCGGCGATCCCTGAAGAGCTGTTCAAGGCTGCCCGCGTCGACGGGGCCGGCTTCTGGGGCATCCTCTTCCGGATCATCCTGCCGATGTCGCTGCCGATCATCGTGGTCTCGGGCATCATCCAGGTCACGGGTATCTGGAACGATTTCCTCTTCGGCGTGGTCTACACCCGGGCCGAGCAGTATCCGATGACGGTTCAGCTCAACAACATCGTCAACTCGGTGCAGGGGGTGAAGGAATACAACGTCAACATGGCGGCGACGCTTCTGACCGGCCTCGTGCCGCTCGTCGTTTACTTCTTCTCCGGCAAGCTCTTCGTCCGCGGCATCGCCGCCGGTGCGGTGAAAGGATAAAACCATGAACGACATGTCCGAAACCTCCGGCCGCAACTCCGTCGAGATCAGGCAGCTCGACCTGTCTTTCGGCGCGGTGAAGGTCCTGCAGGACCTCAACCTCGATATCCACGAGGGCGAGTTCCTGGTCCTGCTCGGCTCCTCCGGGTGCGGCAAGTCCACCCTGCTCAATTGCATCGCGGGCCTGCTGGAGATCACCGACGGCCAGATCTGGATCAAGGGCGAGAACGTCACCTGGTCCGAACCCTCAGAACGCGGCATCGGCATGGTGTTCCAAAGCTATGCGCTCTATCCGCAGATGACGGTCGAGGGGAACCTGACCTTCGGCCTGCGCAACGCCCGCGTGCCCAAGGACGAAATCGCCCGCCGCGTCGCCCGCGCCGCCGAGGTCCTGCAGATCCAGCCGCTGCTGAAGCGCAAGCCGGGGGCGCTGTCAGGCGGTCAGCGTCAGCGGGTGGCCATCGGCCGGGCGCTGGTGCGCGACGTGGATGTGTTCCTGTTTGACGAGCCGCTGTCGAACCTCGACGCCAAGCTGCGCGCCGACCTGCGGGTGGAGCTCAAGCGCCTGCACCAGCAATTGCAGAACACCATGATCTACGTGACCCACGACCAGATCGAGGCGATGACCCTGGCCGACCGCATCGCGATCATGAAGGGCGGCAAGATCATGCAGCTGGGCAGCCCGGACGAGATCTACAACCGGCCGCAGAACATCTATGTGGCCGATTTCATCGGCTCGCCCTCGATGAACTTCATGGCCGGGCGGCTGGAACGCGGCACCTTCGTCACCGAGGACCTGCGCCTGCCGATGGAGGATTACGAGTTCTCGGCGCCGCAGGTCTCGGACGGCCCCGCGATCCTGGGCATCCGCCCCGAACATGTCGTCACCGGAGGGCTGGTGCAATCGGCCCCCGTCCAGACCAGCGTCCCGGTGGACCTGGTAGAGCCCATGGGCTCGGACACGCTGGTCTATGCCCAGCTTGGCGGTGATAAGTTCCGCATCCGCATGGACGGCCATGCGACGGTCCGGATCGGCGAGACGCTGCCGATCGGCCTGGTGCCCGCCAAGGGCTCTCTCTTTGACAAGACCAGCGAGAAACGACTTTGACCCAAGCCCCTGCGCCCGACGGCATCGACCTGTCGGGCACCTGGATCCTCTCGGACGCGAGCGGCGACTACAGCTGTGACGCCACCATTCCCGGTGACGCCATCTCGGCATTGGCCAGCGCCGGCCTGATCCCCGACCCCTACTGGGGCCGGAACGAGTATGGCCTGCGCTGGATCGCCGACCGCGACTGGACGATCCGCCGCACGGTGGACCTTGACGACACCGGCCTGGCCCTGGTGCTGTCCGGGCTCGATACGGTCGTGACGGTGCGCTGGAACGGAGAGACGGTGCTGGAGGCCACGAACAGCTTCCGCAGCTACCGGGTCGACCTCGGCGATGTGGCCCGCCCGGGCAGCAACACGGTCGAGATCGTGTTCCATTCCAGCACCGCCGCCGCCGACGCGCTGCAGGCGGCACAGCCGTTCTACATCCCCTACCAGGCAAGCAACTCGCCGATTCCGAACGGCAACATGCTGCGCAAGGTGCAATGCGATTACGGCTGGGACTGGAACATCGCGCTGGCGCCCTTTGGCCTTTACGGCGACATCCGGCTGGAGCAGCTGGGGGCCCCGCGCATCCCCCGCATCGACGTGGTCCAGGACCATGGGCAAGGCACGGTCTCGCTTGGCGTCACCGTCCATGTCGAGGATGCCGAGGATGCCGAGGACGAGGAATATGCCATCACCTTCGCCGGGCAGACCCTGACCGGAATCGTCGAGGGCCCCGCCGTATCCGCCTGGTTCGATATAGAGAACCCCGCCCTCTGGTGGCCGGCCGGGCAGGGCCCCCAGCCGCTGCACGAGCTGACCGTCACCGTCGGCGGCACGGCCGAGACCCGCCGCATCGGTCTGCGCACCGTCGAGCTGCTGACGGATCCCGACCCCGCCGGCTCGCGCTTTGCGTTCCGCGTGAATGGGCGCGAGGTCTTCATGAAGGGCGCGAACTGGATCCCCGCCGACGCGCTGGCGGGCCGGATCGACCGGGACGCGGTGCGCGGCCTGCTGCAATCGGCGGTCGACGCCAACATGAACATGATCCGGGTCTGGGGCGGCGGTCGATACGAGCCGACCTGGTTCTACGACCTCTGCGACGAGATGGGGCTGATGGTCTGGCAGGATTTCATGTTCTCCTGCAACCTCTACCCCTCCACCCCCGCGTTCCTGGCCGAGGTCCGCGCCGAGGTGGCCGAGAACGTCGCCCGTATGCACCACCACGCCTGCATCGCCCTGTGGTGCGGCGATAACGAGCTGGTGGGCGCGCTGACCTGGTTCCCCGAAAGCGTGAAGGACCGTGACCGCTACCTGGTCAACTACGACCGCCTGAACCGCACCATCGAAGAGACGCTGAAGGCCACCGACCCGACCGCGATCTGGTGGCCCTCCTCACCCTGCCCCGGCCCGCTGAACTTCGGCGACAGCTGGCATGACGACGGCAACGGCGACATGCACTTCTGGTCGGTCTGGCACGAGGGCCGCGATTTCGAGCATTACCGCGACGTCTCGCCCCGGTTCTGTTCCGAATTCGGCTTTCAATCCTACCCGTCGATACAGGCGATCCGCCGCTTCGCCGGGCCCGAAGACATGAACATCGCCGCCCCGGTGCTGGAATCGCATCAGAAGAACGCGGGCGGCAACGCCCGCATCGCCGAGACCATGTTCCGCTACTTCCGCTGGCCGGAAAAGTTCGAGGATTTCGTCTGGCTCTCGCAGATCCAGCAGGGTCTGGCGATCAAGACCGCCGTCGAGCACTGGCGCAGCCTCAAGCCGCATTGCATGGGCACGCTGATCTGGCAGCTGAACGATACCTGGCCGGTCTGCTCGTGGTCCTCGCTGGACCATGGCGGCGGCTGGAAGATGCTGCACTACATGGCCCGGGACTTCTATGCGCCGGTCCGCGTCGTCGTGCGCCCCGAGGTCGACGCGTGGGAGATCGTGGCGATCAACGACCGGCCCGAGCCGGCACGGGTCACCGTCGAGGTGACGGCACTGGACATGTCCGGCCGCAAGCGCGTCCTGGCAGAGCTTGGCGCCACGATCGAGGCCGAGGCCGAGATGATCGGCGAAATCGCCCTCGATGCGCTGGAGGAGGGCGAGGTGATGGTGATCGACTGGACCGGGCCCATGGGCCGCTCCAGCGACATCTTCGCGCCGAAGCCCTGGAAGACCTACATGCTGAACCCGCCCGGGATCGCGTTGGCCCAGACCCGGAACGACGACGGCGTCTGGACCGTCGAGCTGAGCGCCGAGACCGCCCCGGCCTTCTTCGTGACGGTCGAGGCCGACGTGCCGGGCCGGTTCTCCGACGCGGCGTTCCACATGACCGACAGCACGGGCGCCGCGCTGACCTTCGTGCCGGCCGACCCCTCCGCGCGGCCCGCATTCACCCTGCGGCATCTGCATGCCGCAACCACGGCCTGACTTCGAAAGGACCACCATGACGACGATTTCCTATCAGCTCTACTGCTCGCGCAACTTCCCGCCGCTGGCCGACACGCTGACCATGCTGGCCGGCCTCGGCTACAAGGAGGTCGAGGGCTACGGCGGTCTCTACGACGACCCGGCGCGGCTGAAGGACCAGCTCACCAGCAACGGGCTGGCCATGACCACCGGCCATTTCGGCCTGTCGATGGTCGAGGATACCCCGGCCCAAGCGATCAACGTGGCCCGGACGATGGGCATGAAGGCGGTGATGGTCCCCGCCATCCCGCCCGAGATGCGGCCCACGGACGCGGCGGGCTGGGCCGCCTTCGGCAAGCGTCTGGCCGAGGCCGGCAAGCCGGTGCTCGACGCCGGGTTCAGGTTCGGCTGGCACAACCATGCGTTCGAGTTCGACACGGTCGATGGCGACCTCCTGCCGCTGGACCTGATCCTGGCCGGGTCCGACGACCTGGGGATAGAGCTTGACCTCGGCTGGGTCCGCGTCGCCGGCCACGATCCGGTCGAGTGGATCGCCAAATACGGCCCCCGCATGATCGCCGCGCACGTCAAGGACATCGCCCCCGACGGCGAGGCCACCGACGAGGACGGCTGGGCCGACGTGGGCCACGGCATCATGGACTGGCCCGCGATCCACACCGCGTTGCAGGCGCAGAGCGTGACCCACTACGTCATCGAGCACGACAACCCGACGGATCACGAACGTTTTGCCCGCCGGTCGCTTGCGACCGTGCAGGCTTTCTGAAGGAAAGACCTCAATGGAAAAGCTTGGCGTTGGCATCATCGGATGCGGCAACATCTCGGCCGCCTACCTGCGGCTCGGCCCCCTGTTCAAGGCGCTCGACATGCGGGCGGTGGCGGACATCAACATGGACGCGGCCAAGGCGCGGGCCGAGGAATTCGGCGTCCGCGCCTCCTCCGTCGCCGACCTGCTGGCGGCAGAGGATATCGACGTGGTGGTGAACCTCACCATCCCGGCGGTGCATTACCAGGTCACGCGCCAGATCCTCGAGGCGGGCAAGCACGCCTATTCGGAAAAGCCTCTGGTGCTGACCCTCGAAGAGGGCGAATCGCTGCGCGGGCTGGCCGAGGCCAGGGGCCTGCGCGTCGGCTCCGCCCCCGACACGTTCCTCGGCGGGGCGCATCAGCTGGCCCGCGCCGCGATCGACGAGGGCGCGGTGGGACGTATCATCGGCGGCACCTGCCACGTCATGGGCCACGGGATGGAGGCCTGGCACCCCAACCCCGACTTCTTCTATCAGCCCGGCGCGGGGCCGGTCCTGGATATCGGGCCCTACTACGTCACCAACCTGATCCAGCTGATCGGACCGGTGAAACAGGTGACGGCCATGGCCTCGGCCACCTTCCCGACGCGCACCATCGGCAATGGCCCGCGCGAGGGCGAGACCGTGACCGTGAACACCCCCACCAACATCCACGCCATCCTCGAATTCGCCAACGGCGCCATCGTGACCCTGGGCGCCAGCTGGGATGTCTGGTCCCATGACCACGCCAACATGGAGCTTTACGGCGAGGACGGGTCGATCTTCGTTCCCGACCCGAACTTCTTCGGCGGCGCGGTCGAGGTGGCCGGCCCCGGCGTCGACCGCCACCCGCTACCGGAACGCGATCACCCGTTCGGCATCCCGAATCAGGACGACAAGACGCGCTTTGTGGCCAACTATCGCTGTGCCGGGCTGGCGGACATGGCCCAGGCCGTGGCCGAGGGGCGTAACCATCGCTGCGACATCGACCTGGCCGTTCACGCGGTCGACGTGATGACCGGCATCCTCAGAGCTGCCGAAACCGGGGAATTCGTCGCGATGACGACCACATGCGAGCGCCCCGAGGCCCTGTCGCCCACCGACGCGGCCGCATTGCTCGCCTGATCTATACCGGACCTTAACCGGAACAGAGCGACACATTCGGTGCCTGTCGGGGATCCTCCCCGGCAGGCGCCGGATCATGGCCATCTGACGCGCCCCGCGCGCCACCCGCAAGCCACGACCTCCGGCATTGCGATGGAGCCGTGCGATGACCGAGGTGTCAGATTATTCAGCCCTGCTGGCCGCCAACCAGGATGCCAATGCGCGCTGGAACAGTTTCGCAGAGCTCGGCACGCCGGTCGTCGTCAGCTATTCCTTCCTCGTGGACAGCAACCTGCCGGAACCCGACGACGGCGCCTATTCGGTCGAGGGCTACCACCGCTTCGGCCCCGCCCAAAGGGCCAATTTCCGCGATGCCCTGTCGATCTACGCGGCCAACACCGGCGCCGTCTTCGTCGAGGTCGAGTCCGGCACCGGGATGCTCGACGTCTACCGCGCGACCGGGTCGTCCTACGGCGGCTGGGCGCACATGCCCTCGGTCAGCGAAAGCTGGATCTACCGCGGCGACCTGGTGATCGACAACAAGGGCGCCTACCACGAGGGCAGCTACGGCTTTCTGACAATCCTGCACGAGCTTGGCCACGCGCTGGGTCTCAAGCATCCACACCAGGGCGCGACCACCCTGGCCGAGGATGTGGACGACCTCTCGCACACGGTCATGACCTACAACATCGCGGCCCCCTATTCCGAGGACCTCGCGCCGTTCGACACAAGCGCCCTGCAACATCTCTACGGCTTCGCGCAGGATGACCCGGATCGCAAGATCTTCTGGCACACGCGGCTGAAGCGGCTGGAAGCCCATCTCGGCGACGGCGATGACGTGCTGGTCGGCATAGACCAGCCGAACCGCATCCTCGGCGGCGGGGGGCATGACAGTCTCTGGGGGCGCGGTGGCGACGACACACTCAACGGGCAAAGCGGGTCGGACCTGCTACAGGGGCTCGGCGGCGACGACATCCTTCGGGGGATGGCTGGCCGCGACACGATCTACGGCAACCTGGCCGGCGCAAGCTTTCCCGTAAGTGACCGGGACAGGATCTTTGGCGGGAACGGGCGCGATTCGCTCTTCGGACAACATGGCGAGGATCGGATCTTCGGCGACGGCGACAGCGACTGGCTCTACGGCGGGCCGGACGACGACAGCCTCGCCGGTCGCAATGGTCACGACATCATCTACGGCGGGCAGGACGACGACAGCATCGCCGGTGGCAATGGTCACGACATCATCTACGGTGGCACCGGCGAGGACCGGATGAACGGCGGTCCCGGGGCCGATCAGTTGTTCGGAGGCGAGGGCAAGGACAGGCTGTTCGGTGGCATCGGCGCGGACGTGCTCCATGCCGATGCCGACCGCGACACGCTCTGGGGCGGCAGCGACGCCGATGTCTTCGTCCTCGACGTCCCTTCCAACGGGCTGGTCGGCCGCGACCTCATCCCGGATTTCGAGCCATCGAAGGACATGTTCAGCCTCGTGGAGACCGGGTATGACTGGTCGGATGTCCGCATCCTCGAACGCGGCCCCGAATACCTTCAGATCATGGTCGGTTTCGGCGACGACCGGTTCGAGATCATGCTGAAGGGCGTGGCTCTTGACGAGCTCGGCGCCGATCACTTCCTTCTGAGCTAGGCCCCGGACAGCGCCGCCACCTCAGCCCGGGTCCTGTCGCGCCGCGCCTCCAGGTTGCCCCGCGCCACGTCGCCGCCGGTGCCCGTCGGCAGGGCGGCCAGCGCCTCGGCGAGCTCGCCCTCCTTCTGCGTCAGCGCCATGCGCCGAAGGTGCCTGTTGGCATCGGACCGCGCCGGCACGACGAAGCTCGGCTGCGGCGCCCGAAGCTCGGGCCGCGCGGCCAGCAACGCCTCCAGCCCTTCGGCATCCAGCACCCGCGTGATCTCGTGGTGATAGCTCACCCGCGACGGCAGGCAGAGGTATCCGCTCAGATCCCGGGCCGCATCCCGCAGCAGCAGGACGGCGAAATCCGTGTGCTGGTTGATATCGAAGGCCACGACCGGGCGCAGCGGCGCGAAGTCATCCAGCGGCAGGGTCTTCTGGGGAATGTGGAGGATCTTCGACACCCCCCTCAGCAGCGTGGTCATGTCGCCGGCGCCGGTCTGGCTAAGGAACCGCTTAGCCATCCGGGCCGAGGCCGCCGGATCCCGTCCGACCGCGCCGCCGGGCTGCACGCTCGGCACGAAGAAGACCAGCGCGTTGGGCAGGGGCACCGCGCCCTCCGCCGTCGAGGCGACGCGGAAGGTGCCGGTCTCGCCGTTCCACGACCAGACCCGCCGCCAGATGCCCTGCTTGATCACGTCGTCGCGCAGCACGGCCTCTGCGGTCTGCGCCGCGACGGGCTGAACCTCGAATGTCGCGGCGCCCAGCCTGAAGACGTTGCCCATCGCTCAGCCCGCCGTGCCGGTCTCGGCCGCGGCCCGAGCGCGGTTCTTGCGCACCCGCTCCGTCGCCGACTTGAGCTGGCCGCAGGCGGCCATGATGTCCTCGCCCCGCGGGGTGCGGATCGGCGCGGCATAGCCCGCCTTGTAGACGATGTCGGCAAAGGCCTCGATCCGCGCCCAGTCCGACCGCTCATAGGGGGCGCCGGGCCATTCGTTGAACGGGATCAGGTTGATCTTGGCCGGAATGCCCTTGATCAGGTTGACCAGCCGCCGGGCATCCTCGTCGGTATCGTTGACCCCCTTGAGCATCACGTATTCGAAGGTGATGCGCTCCGAGTTCGACGCCTTCGGATAGGCCTTCAGCGCCTCCAGCAGCTCCGCGATCGGCCAGCGCTTGTTGATCGGCACCAGCTTGTCTCGGACCTCGTCGGTGGTGGCATGGAACGACACCGCCATCTGGCAGCCGATCTCTTCCGCGGTCCGGGCGATCTCGGGCACGACGCCGCTGGTCGACAGGGTGATCCGCCGCCGCGACAGCGACAGACCCTCCGCATCCATGGCGATCTTCATCGCGTCCCGCACGGCCTCGAAATTGTAGAGCGGCTCACCCATGCCCATCAGCACCACGTTCGACAGCAGCCGCGTCTCGTTCCGCGGGGCGCCCTGCTCGGGCCATTCGCCCAGGTCGTCCCGCGCGAGCATGATCTGGCCGACGATCTCGCCGGGGGTCAGGTTGCGGACAAGCCTCTGGGTCCCGGTATGGCAGAACGAACAGGTCAAGGTGCAGCCCACCTGCGACGAGATGCACAGGGTGCCCCGGTCCGCCTCCGGAATATAGACCACCTCGACCTCATGCCCGCCCGCGATCCGCACCAAGTACTTGCGCGTGCCGTCGGTCGACACCTGCCTGGAGACCACCTCCGGCAAGGAGATCACGAAATTCTCCGCCAACATCGCCCGGTAGGGCTTGGCAAGGTTGGTCATCGACTCAAAATCACGGACACCCCAGAAATAGACCCATTGCCAGATCTGGTTGACCCGCATCCGCGACTGTTTCTCCGGTGTCCCGGCCGCGATCAGCGCGGCCTTCAGCGCATCGCGCGTCAGTCCGACAAGGTTCACCCGCTCCCCTTCCGGCAATTTGCGGGGGATGGTCAGCACATCCTGGGTGATCGGCGCCTGGGTCATCTCGGTCTCCACGGTAACGAAAGGCTTCTATCAGGCCCGCCCACAACGCGAAAGAGGCCCCGAAGGGCCCCGTCGCACCGCCGGCCGTACCGACAAGCCCCGCCCCGGACCTGCCCATCTTCATCTTGGCGGAAAAACTCCCGCCGGAGGCGTCCGCGGTCAGCCGCCGCAGCGGCGTTCGGCCTCTTCGACCGCCGCCGTGAACCCCAACAACGAGAACTCGTCGATCGTCACGTTCCCGCGCCCCGACCGACCGCGCAACTCCGCGGTGGCCCCGCGCTTCATCGCGGCGATGATCCGCGCGTCATCCTCGGGCGTGGCGGGCCAGGCCCATTCTCCCTCGGTGAAAAGCTCGTAGGCATCGCTGCCCACGGTCGCGGTGACGGTGGAGCCGCCCGCGAACGGATAGCCGCCGGTGAAGGTCACCTGCCCGTTCACCCCGGCCCCGGGCCGATAGAACACGAACAGCAGGATGTCGCCGCGCCGGCCCGTTGTCGGATTGCCATTGCTGTCGACCAACGCCGTCTCCTTCGGGGCGCTCACCCCCCAGCACTCCTGGGGATCGTCCTCGACGAAAACGCTCCAGTCGGTGTCGGCGGCGACACGGTTCGTCGATTCCTGGGCCCAAGCCGATCCCGCCGCCAATGCAGCCAAACCAACGATTGCGCCCCGCAGAAATCCTGAAATCATCTCTACAGCCTCCAAGCTGTCCTTGCCTCTGTGTCCCTGCCCCAAGGCGGCTTCTGTCGGCACCTTTTCCGGGTGGCAGGGCCCGGTTCAACCCGATAGCCATTCACTTAGCAGGAATCCGCCGCCTTGGAAAAGCCCCAGCCGGTCACGCCACCGTGGGAATCGCCAACGCCAGCCCGAAAGGACGCCCCCCATGCCCGACGCAGAACGCCTTGTTGAGCTCAGCCGTGGCGGCCGGCTTGAAAGCTATCACATCGGCCACGCCGTCATCGCCGAGGCGGACGGCACGATCCGACAGGCCTGGGGCGACCCCGACGCGCTGATCTACCCGCGCTCGTCCTGCAAGATGATCCAGGCCCTGCCGCTGGCAGAATCCGGCGTCGCGCTCGACAGCCAGCAACTGGCCATAGCCTGCGCCAGCCATTCCGGCGGCCGGATCCATACCGAGCTGGTGTCGCGCTGGCTCTCGGATATCGGCCTGAGCCAGGCGGACCTCCTCTGCGGCCCGATGCCCCCCAAGGAACGAGAGACCCGCCACGCAATGATCCGCGCCGACGACACGCCCGGTCGCATTCACAACTGGTGCTCCGGCAAACATACCGGCTTTCTTCACATGACCCGGCATCTCGGGGCCGACCATGCCTATTGCGACCCCGACCACCCGTTGCAGCAGCAGATCCGCGCGACCTTCGACGAGGTGACGGGAGAGACGAGCCCGGGCTACGGGATCGACGGCTGCTCCGCGCCCAACTTTGCCTGCAGTCTGTCCGGCTTCGCCCGCGCCATCGCACGCTTTGCCGCGCCCGGCCCCGGTGTGCGCGGCGCGGCGATGACCCGGTTGACCGGGGCCATGATCGCGCACCCCGAACTGATCGCCGGCGAGGGCATTTCCTGTACCGTGCTCGGCCGCGCCGCAAGGGGACGCGCGGCGATCAAGAGCGGAGCCGAGGGCATGCATATCGCCATCGTTCCGGACCTCGGGATCGGGATCGCCGTCAAGATCTCCGACGGCGCCCAGCGCGCCTCGGACTGCGTGATGGCAGCACTGCTGGTGCGCGAAGGCGTGCTCGACCCGGCCGACCCGGCGGTGCGCCGCTATCTGACCCCCGAGTTGACCAACTGGGATGGCCAGGTGGTCGGCGAAATGCACGCGGTCCTGTCCTGACATGCTGGCCGTCCTGCTGGAAACCTTGCCGTTCTTCGCGCTGATCGCGGTTGGCTACGGGGCGGGCCGCATCGGTTTTTTCACGCCCGAGGCGACCGCCTACCTGACCAAGTTCGTGTTCTACTTCGCGCTCTCGGCGATGCTCTTCCGGTTCTCGGCCAACCTCTCGATCGGAGACCTCTGGGACTGGGATTTCGTGCTGGCCTATCTGCTGGCGGGCACCTCGGTCTACGTCCTCGCCACGCTGGTCGCCCTGTTCCGACGCCGGGGCATCGAAGAGGCCGCGGTGGAGGCGCAATGCGCCGTGATCGGCAATGTGGGCTTTCTGGGCATTCCCATGCTTGCGCTGCTGATGGGCGAAGAGGCGATCGGCTTCAACATGCTGGTGCTGGCCGTCGATCTGGTGGTGTTCGGCTCGCTGATCGTCATCGTCATCACCGGCGGCCGGGACGGGCGGTTGAAACCGGCGGTGCTCAAGACCGTGGGCCTGGGGCTTCTGGCGAACCCGATGATCGTCTCCATCGGCCTCGGCCTGATCCTGTCGGCGGCCCGGGTGCCGATCCCGACGCCGGTCAACGACTTCCTGATCCTGCTGGGCGCCGCTGCCACGCCCGGCGCTCTCTTTGCCATCGGCGCGTCGCTGGCCACCAAATCCGCCGAGCGGCTGGCCGTCGCGGGCTGGCTCAGCTTTGCCAAGCTGGTGCTGCATCCCGCCGCCGTGGCGATCTGCGCCCTCTGGATCTTCGATGTGGAGCCCTTCGCGGCCGCCGTCATGATCGCCGCCGCCTCGCTGCCCGTGGCGGGCAACGTCTATATCCTGGCGCAGCACTACGGGGTGGCGCCCCACCGGGTCTCGGCCTCGATCCTGATCTCGACGTTCCTGTCGATCCTCACGGTCTCGGCCGCCATCGCCTGGGTCACCGCGCCGGGCTTCGGCCTCTGATCCCGGTCAGTCCCGGCGGGGCCGGCCCGCAAGGCTGTCTTCCGGCGTCCGGCCCGGCGTCGAGCGATAGGTCGGCAGCGCCCAGTCGCGCGTCAGCGCCCCACTGCGCAGGGCGAACCCGGTGGCGAAGCCCAGCGCACTGGACGTTATCAGGCCGAGACCCGCCCAATATCCGAGGACCAGCACCACCGAGGCGGCCATCGCCGCGCTGATGTAAAGATCGCGCCGCATCAGAACCGTCTCTTCGCCCGCAACGATGTCGCGCAACACGCCGCCAAGCGTGGCCGTCATCATCCCCATGACCACCGCCAGCGTCGGCGAGCCGGTCACCACCAACCCCTTGTAGGCGCCAAAGACGCCATAGGCGGACAGGGCGATGGCATCCAGCCACAGCACCCAGCGATACCGCGATTCCAGCAGATGCGCGGTGAAATAGGTGACCACGGCTGTTCCCGCGCAGGTCAGGATGAAAAGCGGTTGCCCCACCCAGAACACCGGCACGCCCAGCACCAGGTCGCGCACCGTGCCCCCGCCGGTGCCTGTCAGCGTCGCCAGGAACATGAATCCGATGATATCGAGCTGCTTGCGCGAGGCCACCAGCGCCCCGGTCGCGGCAAAAAGCGTGACTCCGACGAAATCGAGGAAAGTCGCTGCGTCCATGATGATCCTCCGGCCCGTTGGCGCACCACCCTAGGCCGCGGCACCGGCCCTCGCCATCCCCGATGAAATTCCGGGGCTGCACCCGGATCGGTTCCGCCCTAGTCTGCCCCCGGAAAGGAGACCGCCGATGAAGACCCTATCCGAGAACCGCTGTTTCTACGGGACCCAGGGAGTCTACACCCATGCCTCCAGCGCGACCGGGACCGACATGACATTCGGCCTCTACCTGCCGCCCGATGCGGCGGACGGGCCAGTGCCGCTCTTGTGGTTCCTGTCGGGCCTGACCTGCACCCACGAGAACGCCATGACCAAGGCCGGCGCACAGGCCTATGCCGCCGAGGCGGGCATCGCGCTGTGCTTTCCCGACACCTCGCCGCGCGGCGAGAGGGTTGCCGATGACGACGCCTATGACCTTGGCCAGGGCGCCGGTTTCTACGTCGACGCGACCGAGGCGCCCTGGGCCCCGCATTTCAACATGTGGCACTACGTCGGGACCGAGCTTCCGGCGCTTCTGGCAAAGCATTTCCCGATCGACCCCGACCGGCAGGGGATCACTGGCCATTCCATGGGCGGGCACGGTGCGCTGACGTTGGGCATGGGCCTGCCCGGGCGCTTCCGCTCGGTCTCGGCCTTCGCGCCGATCTGCCACCCGAGCGACAGCGACTGGGGCCGCAAGCAGCTGACCGCCTATCTCGGTGCGGACACCGCCAAATGGGCACCCCACGACGCCACCCTGCTGATGCGCGAGACCGGCCTTGATGCGCCCCTGCTGATCGACACCGGCACCGCGGACCAGTTCGGCGACCTGCTCAAGACCGAAGCGCTGGCCGAGGCCATCGCCACCCGCCGCCAGCCCGCCCAGCTGCGGCTACAGAAGGGCTATGACCACAGTTATTTCTTCATCTCGACCTTCGTCCCGGATCACGTGGCCTTCCACGCCGAGGCGCTCTGGTCGTGATCTACGTCGATGCCGATGCCTGCCCGGTCAAGGCCGAGGTCGAGCGCGTGGCGACCCGCCATCGCCTGCAGACCTATGTCGTCTCGAACGGCGGGCTGCGGCCCTCGCAGAACCCGCTGGTCGAGAATGTCATCGTCCCCGACGGCCCGGACGTGGCCGACATGTGGATCGCCGAGCGCGCCGGCCCCGGCGACGTGGTCATCACCGGCGACATCCCGCTGGCCGCGAAATGCGTCGAGGCCGGCGCGAGGGTGCTCAAGCACAACGGCGAGGCGCTGACCGCCGCCAATATCGGCAACGTGCTGGCGACGCGCGACCTGATGGCGGACCTGCGCGCCGCCGACCCGTTCCGGCAAGGCGGCGGCAAGGGATTCACCAAGGCCGACCGGTCCCGCTTTCTCGACGCGCTGGAGCGGATCCTGCAAGCCATCAAGCGAGAGACCCCATGAAAGTCGGCGCCGTCATCTTCGACATCGGCAACGTCCTGATCGAGTGGCAACCCGAACGGTATTACGACCGCACCATCGGCCCTGAACAGCGCAAGGCAATGTTCGCCGCGCTGGACCTGCACGGCATGAACGACCGCGTGGACCGGGGCGAGAATTTCACAGCCGTGGTCCGGGGCTTCGCCGCCGAGAACCCCGACTGGGCCCCCGAGATCATGGCCTGGCACGACAATTGGGCGGCGCTCGCCGCGCCCGCCATCGACCATTCTGTGCGGCTGCTACGAGGCCTGCGCCGGGCCCGGGTTCCGGTCTTTGCGCTGTCCAACTTCGGGATAGAAACCTTCGCGATCGGCGAGGCCGAATACCCGTTCCTAGAGGAGTTCGACCGGCGCTATATCTCCGGCCACATGGGCGTCATCAAGCCCGACCCCCGGATCTACGAAATGGTCGAACAGGATTGTGGCGTCGCCCCTGGGGCGCTGCTCTTTGCCGACGACCGCGCCGACAACATCGCCGCCGCCGCCGCGCGGGGCTGGCAAACCCACCATTTCGATGGCCCCGCCGCCTTTGCCGCCCGCCTGGTGGCCGAAGGGCTGCTGACCGAGGAGACCGCCGCATGACCCAGATCGTTCCCTTCGACGCCGAGCGCCACCTCGACTGGATCGCCCTCACCGACGCCATGGCTGCCGGCCACGACCGGCCCCGCGCCCGGATCGAGGACGTGTTCCTCTACCGCGACACGGACACCCTGCTGAACCGCTCCGCCTGGATCGAAGGGCTGGGCCTTGCGGTCAAATGCGCCACCGTCTTTCCGGGCAATCCCGCCGCCGGGCGGCCGATGGTCAACGGCGCCGTCAACCTCTTCTCCGACGAGACCGGGATGCTCGAGGCGCTGCTCGACTTCCACCTGGTCACCAAGTGGAAGACCGCCGGCGACAGCCTGCTGGCCGCGCGGCGCCTGGCACGGCCCGACAGTCGCACGATCCTCATCGTCGGCGCGGGCACGGTGGGCCGCTCCCTGCGGGCAGCCTATGGCGCGGCCTTCCCGAATGCCTCTTTCGTGGTGTGGAACCGCTCGCCGAACGCGGCCGACCGCTTTGCGGCCGATCACCAGGACACGACCGTGGCGCGCGATCTGGCCACGGCGGTTCAGGCCGCCGACATCGTGACCTGCGCCACGATGTCTACCGCGCCGATCATCGAGGGCGCCTGGCTCCGCCCCGGCCAGCACATCGACCTGATCGGCGCCTACCGCCCCGACATGCGCGAGGCCGACGACGCGGCCCTCGGCCGCGCCACGCTCTTCGTCGACAGCCGCGACACAACGCTGCACCATATCGGAGAACTGAAAATTCCCCTGGAAACCGGCGCCATCACCGAGGCCGATGTCCGCGCCGACTATTACGACGGTCCCTTCGCCCGGACGTCGGACGACGAGATCACGCTCTTCAAAAATGGCGGCGGCGCTCATCTCGACCTGATGACCGCCCGCTACATTCTCGACGCCGTCGGCGCCCCCTGATCCCGACAGCCCCACACGAACCGGAGCCGCGCCAGCAAGCGCGGCCCGTCCGGTCTTCATTGCCTGAAAATATCCCCGCCGGAGGCCTCCACCGACAGCAACGGGCACCGGACGCGGGACCCGGCGCGTCAAGCCCGGTGATAGGGGGTCCCGGCCAGAATGGCGGCAGCGCGATAGAGCTGTTCGGCCAGCATGACCCGGGCCAGCATGTGCGGCCAGACCATCTTTCCGAACGACAGGCGCATCTCTGCCCGGTCCCGCAGGGCCGCATCCAGCCCGTCCGCCCCCCCGATGACGAAGGCCACGGCGCTGCGGCCGGCATCTCGCCAGCCGCCGAGCCGCTCGGCGAAATCCGGCGACGAGAGGACCGCCCCGCGCTCGTCGAGCACGCAGATCACCGCCCCCTCCGGCAGGACCTTCTCCAGCCGCTGCGCTTCGCCCGAAGGGCCACCTCCCTTGCGGTCCTCGACCTCGACCACGGAGGCGGGCCCAAGCCCCAGTCCGCGGCCGGTCCGGTCGAATCGTTTCAGGTAATCGTCAAGCAAAACGCGTTCCGGCCCGGCCCGAAGCCGGCCGACCGCGCAGATCGCGACCCGCACGAAACCCTAGCGGCTGGAGCCCGCGGCGGCCCCGGTGGGCTGCCACATCTTTTCCAGCTGGTAGAACTCGCGCACTTCGGGCCGGAAGACATGGACGATGACATCGCCCGCGTCGATCAGCACCCAATCACCGGTCTCCTTGCCCTCGACCTTGCAGACCACCCCCAGTTCGGCCTTCAGCCGATCCGCGAGCTTCTCCGAGATCGCCCCGACCTGGCGCGAGGACCGCCCGGAGGCGATCACCATCCAGTCGGCCATTTCCGAGCGCCCACGCAGATCGATCTGCATGACCTCTTCGGCCTTGTCGTCATCGAGGGAATTGAGGATGGCGGCAAGGATCAGATCGCTTGTCGCCTTGGAATGCGCGGCACGGGCCGCGCCGTCAGAAGCGGGTGATGCCGCCAATGAAGTGAAAGACAGGTCGATGTCCTCCTGGTTTGCGCACCTGATCAACCCCGGCACCGGGCATGGGATGTTTATATCATCGCCGCCCCCGCTTTTCAATGAACAGCCCGCCGGCGTCACCGCAGATGGACAGAACGATGCGGGATTGCTATCCCGACGACACAAAGGAGGCGGTCCGATGATCCTCAGGATGGACCCACATCGCACGCGCGGCCCTGTCTTTGCCCTGTGGATTCGTTCGCAGGGCTGACATCGGAGCGAGACGCGTCTCTTCCGGTCAGCCCGACCGGGCAGTCCCCCCGTGGACGGCCCTGCCACCCGGCCCCTGACCCACGAGATCACCATGTCCCTCCTGACCCTGAAATCCCTGTCCCTTACCCTTGGCACGCCGCTCTTCGCCGGCCTCGACCTCACGCTGGAACGCGGCGACCGCCTCGGCCTGATCGCCGCCAACGGGCGCGGCAAATCCTCGCTATTGCGCTTGATTGCCGAGGGCACAGAGCCCACCTCCGGCGAGATCACGACCGCCCGCAGCCTCAAGACCGCCCTGCTGGCGCAGGACACGCCGCCGGCCCTGCGCGACGCGACGGCGCGCGAGGCCGCCCTGTCTCGGCTCGACCCCGAAACGCTCGACTACGAAAGTTGGCGGGCCGAGATCGCGCTGGATGACCTCGGTGTGCCCGAAGACCTGCGCGACCGGCCGATGCAGACGCTGTCGGGCGGCTGGCAACGGATGGCGTTGCTGGCGGCCGCGATCGTGACCGAGCCGGACCTGCTGCTGCTCGACGAGCCCACGAACCACCTGGACCTCGCCCGCCTCGGCCAGCTCGAGGCCTGGATCGCGGCCCTGCCCCGCGACACCGGCGTGATCGTGACCAGCCACGACCGCGCCTTCCTCGACGCCGTGACCACGCGCACCCTGTTTCTGCGGCCCGAGACCAGCCGCAGCTTCCCGCTGCCCTACAGCGCCGCCCGCCTCGCGCTTGACGAGGCCGACGCCGCCGACGGGCGCCATTTCGACAACGAGATGAAGCGGGCGCAGCAATTGCGCAAACAGGCGGCCAAGCTCAAGAACATCGGCATCAACTCCGGCTCGGACCTGCTGATCACCAAGACCAAGCAGCTCTCCGACCGCGCCGCGAAGATGGAGGCTGCCGCCCGCCCCGCCCACCGAGACGAGAGCGCCGGCCGCATAAGGCTCGAAAGCAGCGGCACCCATGCCCGCGCACTGGTCAGCATCGACGAAGGCGTCCTGACCGCGCCCGACGGCCGCGCCCTCTACTGCCTTCCCCGGGCCTGGATCGAACCGGGCGACCGGATCGTCCTGCTCGGCCCCAACGGCGCCGGAAAATCCCGGCTCATCGCCCGGATCCGCCGCGCCATCGACGGCGGGTCCGAAGGGGTCCGGACGGCGGCCGCCGTCCGGCTCGGCGAGGTCGACCAGCACCTCTCGCTGCTCGACGCTTTCGCCACCCCGATGGAGGCCGTCACCCGGACCTTCACCGGCGGCGACGCGCGGGCGCGGGCGCTGCTGGCGGGCGCCGGGCTGCGGATCGACCTGCAGACCGGGCCGATGTCCGCCCTGTCGGGGGGCCAGCGGGCGCGGCTCGCGATGCTGATCCTGCGGCTGGCAGAGCCCAACTTCTATCTCCTGGACGAACCCACCAACCACCTCGACATCGAGGGGCAGGAGGCGCTCCAGGCCGAACTCGCCCGGCAGGGCGCCGCCTGCCTGCTCGTGTCCCACGACCGCGCCTTCGTCCGGGCGGTTGCCGAACGCGTCTGGTCGATCGAGAACGGCCGCCTGGTCGAACACGAGACCCCGGACCGGGTTTTCGACCGCCTGATGCAGGCCTGAACCAGGCCGCGGGGGTCCACCATCGGCGACCTGCAATCCGGACGGTCCCTGCGCCAGCAGGGGCCGGACAAGACCTGTGCGGCGGGCCGCAGGTCCGTCGCGCCGCAAGGTCGGGGCGGGACGGATCAGTCCTGCGCCGAGGTCCGCAGCCGCGATCCTTCCAGCACGCGCACCTCGCGCTGCGGGAAGGGAATGGAAATGCCGTTCTCCCGGAACGCGTCCCAAAGCGCGAGGTAGACATTGCCGCGGATGTTGGTCAGCCCGCCCGTCGGATCACGGATCCAGAACCGCAGGATGTAATCCACCGACGAATCGCCGAACCCCACGATATGGCACACCGGCGCCCGGTCGCTCAGCACCCGGTCGACCTTCATCGCCGCAGCGACGGCGATGCGCCGCACCGTATGGGGGTCGTCGCCGTAGGCCGTGCCGAAATGAATGTCCAACCGCACGAAATCGTTGCTGTGCGACCAGTTCACCACCTGCCCGGTGATCAGATCCTCGTTCGGGATCAGGTATTCCTTGCCGTCCCGCGTGGTGATCGAGACGTAGCGCGCACCAAGGCTGTTGATCCAGCCGAATGTCTCGCCCAAGGAAATCACGTCGCCGGGCTTGATCGACTTGTCGAGCAGGATGATGATCCCGGACACGAGGTTCGAGACCACCTTCTGCAGACCGAAACCGAGGCCGACACCGATGGCCCCCGACAGCACCGCGAGCCCGGTCAGATCGACGCCCACCGATTTTAGCCCGATGAATAATGCCGCCCCGAACAGCAGCACCTGCGCCGCCTTGACCACGAGCACCCGCATCGACGGGCTGATGTCCTCGTTCGTCTGAACGCGCACCGCGGTCTGGTGGCTGATCAGCCGCGCGAGGGCAAACAGGACCCCGATCACCAGCGCCGCGTGGAACAGGATGAGCAGCGAGATGCGGGTCGCCCCGAACTCGATCGCGACGGTATCCAGGAACTCCGCCGCCTCGTCGGTCAGCCCCAGGATCCGCAGGGTGATCCAGACCCAGGCGCCATAGCGCACGACCCCGCGCAGCAGGGAATTCTGGATCAGCCGGGTGGTCAGCGCGACGATCAGCCAGGCCAGCGCCAGGTTGGCGATGATCCCCAGCACATAGCTCCGCGACGGCCACGTCACTTCGCGCATGACAACGACGACCGTCCAGATGAGCGCCACGAAAAAGACCATCCGGAGCCGGCGGTGAATGACGACAAGCACCCGCAGCTGCCACTTCGGCCAGCCCTCACGCGCCCGCATCCACTCATGCAGGCGCGGGCGCAGCAGCTTCATCAGCACATGCGCCACCATCCACAGCCCCAGTGCGATGGCGATCTGGTAGGCGTTCCAGGGCCGCAACATGGCGTTCAGCACTCCCTGCGATTGCGCAAGAAGCCCCTGGCCGATCTCGAGGATCTGCTCGGCCTGATCGGCCAGGTCTGACGTTTCCGGATCCATCGCCCGATCATGTCCCCTGGCGCTTGGGGCCGCAAGACACGGGGACGTCACCGCCAAACGGTCGAGAGCCGTTTGGACCCCGGCCTCATCCGGACCCCGACCGCGTTTTCCCGTCAACGCGCCGCACTATTCCCTCGCGTAAGCCCGGTTCCGGCGACAGTCTGGCATTCGAAGCGGATGGGGGGGGGGGGGGGCCGGTGATCAAGACTGCCAAGGCGCTCTGCGCCGCCGCCGCGGTCTCGCTTTACGCCGGGCTTGCCGCGCCCGCCGCGGCCCTGCCGACCATCACGGTCACGGACACGACGGCTGGGGCCAGCGCCTCCGGCACCGGCCTCGCGCAGACCTTCACCTTTGCATGGGGGCCGGGCGCAGCGAGCGAATGGGTGGATTTCAGCATCTCTTCCTCCACGCGCTACTCCCTCACTCTCACAAGCTACACCCCCACAAGCGGCACCGCCGGATACATCTTCTTCGTGCCGGACACGAGCGGCCCCGTCGGTGCCCGGCTCAACGACCTGTCGACCGAGACCGGTGCCTGCTCTGGCGCGGCGGCCGAGATCGCCGGCAATTGCAATTTCTTCGGTGTCGATCCCGGGAGCTTGAGCGTGCCCGTCGCCGAGGTCGGCGACAGCCCGATCAACGACATACTTCCAGCGTCCTATCGGCTCGGCGTGTACAAGAGCCTGGCCCCCTCGGGCAGTGCGAGCTTCACCATCTCGACCGTGCCGTTGCCCGCGGGGGCGCTGTTGCTGCTGACCGGGCTGGGCGCCTTTGCCCTCGCACTGCGGCGCCAGGCAGCCTGACCCTGTCCCGCAACCTGCATTCCGCGCGGCGGGGCAAGGTCCGGCCGCGCAACCGCGTGTTGCGCAAGCCCGCGGCGTCAGCTATTCCAGCCGACATGAAACGCTTCTTCGACATGGACGACCGCGCCCGCCTCCCCTGGCGATTCTACGGCGCGACCTTCTCGATCCTCGGCCTCCTATGAGCCGCCGCGCACCTTGCCGTGCGCCTGTAGACGTTTCGACCTGATTTCAGCCAGATGGAGAGGACCGATGTCCCCCAAGACGCTCTATGACAAGATCTGGGATGCCCACCTTGCCCACGAAGGCGAGGACGGCACCTGCCTTCTGTATATCGACCGCCACCTCGTCCACGAAGTGACCAGCCCGCAGGCCTTCGAGGGGCTGCGCATGACGGGCCGGACCGTGCGTGCGCCGGACAAGACCATCGCGGTGCCGGATCACAACGTGCCCACCACCGCGGACAGGACCGCCGGCATCAAGAACCCCGAAAGCCGGATCCAGGTCGAGGCGCTGGACAAGAACGCCCGCGATTTCGGCCTGATCAACTATTACGAGATGAACGACGTCCGCCAGGGCATCGTCCATATCGTCGGGCCCGAACAGGGCTGGACCCTGCCGGGCATGACCGTGGTCTGCGGCGACAGCCACACGGCGACTCACGGCGCCTTCGGCTCTCTCGCCCACGGCATCGGCACCTCGGAGGTCGAGCATGTGCTCGCCACCCAGACGCTGATCCAGAAGAAGTCCAAGAACATGAAGGTCGAGATCACCGGCAAGCTTGCGCCCGGTGTCACCGCCAAGGACATCACCCTGAGCGTCATCGGCAAGACCGGCACCGCCGGCGGCACCGGCTATGTCATCGAGTATTGCGGCGAGGCGATCCGCTCGCTGTCGATGGAAGGCCGGATGACCGTCTGCAACATGGCCATCGAGGGCGGCGCCCGCGCCGGCCTGATCGCGCCGGACGAGACCACGTTCGACTACGTCAAAGGCCGCCCCCACGCCCCGAAAGGTGCCCAATGGGAGGCCGCGCTGACCTGGTGGAAGACGCTCTATTCCGATGACGACGCCCATTGGGACAAGGTCATCACCATCCGCGGCGAGGATATCGCCCCCGTCGTCACCTGGGGCACCTCGCCCGAGGACGTCCTGCCGATCACCGAATACGTGCCGACCCCCGAAAGCTTTACCGGCGGCAAGGTCGCCGGTGTGCGCCGCGCACTCGACTACATGGGCCTGACCCCCGGCCAGAAACTGAGCGAGATCGAGATCGACACGGTCTTCATCGGCTCCTGCACCAACGGCCGGATCGAGGACCTGCGCGCAGCGGCTGCGATCCTGAAGGGCAAGAAGATCAAGGACGGGCTTCGCGCCATGGTCGTGCCGGGCTCCGGCCTGGTGCGGGCCCAGGCCGAGGAGGAGGGGCTGGCCGACATCTTCAAGGATGCCGGGTTCGAGTGGCGCCTCGCGGGCTGTTCCATGTGCCTTGCCATGAACCCCGACCAGCTTGCCCCGGGCGAGCGTTGTGCCGCGACCTCCAACCGCAACTTCGAGGGCCGTCAGGGCCGCGGAGGCCGGACCCACCTGATGTCGCCCGCCATGGCGGCGGCGGCGGCGGTGACCGGGCGGCTGACGGACGTGCGCAAGATGATGACCGACGGCGTGGCGGCATAAGGACCAGACCCATGGACAAATTCGAAACCTTCACGGGCGTCGCCGCCCCGCTGCCGATCATCAATGTCGACACCGACATGATCATCCCCAAGCAGTTCCTGAAGACGATCAAGCGCTCCGGCCTCGGCGTCAGCCTGTTCGACGAGATGCGGTATGACGACGACCGCAACGAGATCCCCGATTTCGTGCTGAACCAGCCCGCCTACCGCGAGGCGGAGATCCTCGTGGCCGGCGAGAACTTCGGCTGCGGCTCGTCGCGCGAACACGCGCCATGGGCGATCAAGGATTTCGGGCTGAAGTGCATCGTGGCACCCAGCTACGCCGACATCTTCTACAGCAACTGCTTCAAGAACGGCATCCTGCCCATCGTCCTGCCGCAAGAGCAGGTCGATATCCTGATGCAGGACGCTGAAAAGGGCGCAAACGCCCGGATGACGGTCGATCTGGAAGCGCAGCAGATCACCTCGTCGGACGGTCAGGTCTTCTCGTTCGAGGTCGACAGCTTCAAGAAGCACTGTCTTCTGAACGGCCTCGACGACATCGGGCTGACCATGGAAAAGGCCGCCGCCATCGACGCGTTCGAGGCCGCGGCAGCCCAGGCGCGCCCCTGGGTCTGACGGAATACACTTATTTGGTGTGTATTCGCAGTATTTCGGCAGTGCCTCATTGATTAACGCGAGGCCTGCCGAATACCGCTAGATGGTGGGGTGCGCCACACGGATTCCCGCTACATTTCGGTACCCCGTTAACGGTGTCACAGGTGGGCTGCGAAATGGTTGCAGTTCCGCACCAGTGATGCCGCAAAACTGCCCCGTTCGAAATGCCATATATTACACAGGCTTGTTGGGTCTGTGGGAAGTGGGCAAAAGTATGGCAAGAATGAGGCATCCGGCCGCACTCGGCCGAGATCAAAACGGGAGAAGCGGACGGCAATGCATCGTCCGCGACCGGATTGAGGGAATCGGGCGATGATTTCGCGGCTGACAGGAGCGCTTTTGCGTGCGCTGATGGTGGTGTTGCTGATCGCGACGCCGTCGATTCTGTTGCCGACGACGCATGCCGACACGACGCAGATCGTGGCGCTTGTGGCGCTGCTCGCGTTCGTCTTCACCTTCATCGAGTACAATTCCCATTATCCCAGCCTGGTCGAGTTCCGCGAGGCGCCGCCCTTCAACCGGGTCCGGTTCTTCGCGCTGTTCGCCTGCGTCTTCTTTCTGTCGGTGATCGCGCGCGGCCATCACGACCCGACGACGATCACCGATTTCTTCACCGTGATCGGGCGGCGGGTCGGCGACATGATCGACTTTCCCTATTCGCCCGTCCGCCTCGTGGTTCTGATGATGCCCGAGGAGACGAGCCGCGTCCTGCTCGACAACGTGCGCACGGCGGCGGGGCTGTCCTACCTGATCTCTATCCTGTCCCTGTCGATCTTCGTCATGGTGATGCGCGTGGCCCATTGGCCGGCGCGGCACGGCGGGTTCAACGTCTGGGTCAACCTGCCGACCTTCGACCCCACGGCCGGCGACGACGTGGTGGCCCGGCTGCAGCGGGATGCCTCCGTTAACCTGATCTTAGGGTTCCTTCTGCCATTCGTGATACCGGCGCTCGTAAAGCTCGCCTCGGATCTCCTGAACCCGATCTCTCTGGAGAATCCGCACACGTTGATCTGGACGATGACGGCATGGGCATTCCTTCCGGCGTCCCTGTTCATGCGCGGGATTGCGATGAACCGGGTCGCACAGATGATCCAAAACCAGCGGCGCCGCGTCTACGCGGCGGCCGAAGCTGGCGAAGACGGCCTGATCACCGCCTGATCCTTCCCGTTCTGCTTGCGCTGCTCTGGCCGCTCTGGGCGGGGGCAGAGACGCTGCGGGTCGCGACTTTCGCGGCCCCGCTGTCGCGCGACGGGCCGGGGCTGCTGCTTCGCGACATCCTGCGGGACGATCCGCAGGCCATGGCCGCCGCGGCGATCGTCGCCGAAGTCTCTCCGGATATCCTGGTTCTGACCGATTTCGACTATGATGCCGGGCTGGCCACGCTGCGCACATTTGCCGCCGCAGCCGGGGGCTTTCCCCACGCCTTCGCGCTCCGGCCGAATGCGGGGTTGCCCTCGGGCCTCGACCTCGATGGCGACGGCTATGACGACAACGCCCGCGACGCCCAGGGATATGGCCGGTTCTCGGGTGACGGCGGGCTTGCGATCCTGTCCCGCTGGCCGGTGCAGGTGGAGGCGGTGCAGGATTTCTCGGGCCTTCTCTGGCGCGACCTGCCCGGCGCGATCCTGCCCGTCATCGATGGCGCGCCCTTCCCCAGCGCCGAGGCGCAGGCGGTCCAGCGCCTGTCGTCGACCGGGCACTGGGTCGTGCCGATCACCGCGCCCGGCGGGACGGTCACCCTGCTCGTCTCCTCGGCGACACCGCCGGTCTTCGACGGCCCCGAGGACCGCAACGGCCTGCGCAACCGCGACGAACTGCACCTGTGGGAGGTCTTTCTGGACGGCAAGCTCGGTACCCGCCCCGACGCGGGCTTTGTCCTGTTGGCCAACACCAACCTCGACCCGCAGGACGGCGACGGCCTTCGCGAAGCCATGGCAACCTTCCTCGCCCGCCCCGACATTCAGGACCCGCGGCCCGAAAGCCGGGGCGGCGCCGAGGCGCCCGGCGGAGACGCGTTTGATACCGCCGACTGGGCCGAGGATTGGGCCGGCAACCTGCGCGTCAGCTACGTGCTGCCCTCGGTCGACTGGACGGTCTCCGGGGCGGGCGTCTTCTGGCCCGCCCCGGGGGAACCCGGCGCCGCGCTACTGGGTGACGACGGGCTGCTTGCCGGGCCCCATCGCCTGGTCTGGGCGGACCTGGTCCGGTAGCCCGGCCAGCATCACTGTCTCCGCATCGCTCGCCCGGAACTCCGGCAGCAGCCGGGCGAGCTTCTCCCCCGACAGCCGGTGCGGCACCGACCAGAGATAGCGCATCTCGACCACTTCACGCGCCATCTCCCAGACCGGGCCCAGCAGGCGCAACGCCAGCCAGGGAAAGCCTGCGATCCGGATCTCGCGGCCGGTGGCGCGGCTCACGGCCTCCCGCAGCGCCTCGACGGTGAAACTGTGCCCGGCAAAGGGCACATCCTCGAAACACGCCAGGTCCCCGCGCCTTTCGGCCAGCATGACGGCGGCCCGCGCCCAGTCGGGCAGATAGCAAAAGGCCTGCATCGCGCCCGGATCCCCCGGAGAGGTGAGCTTTCCCCTCGTGATGCCCCGCATGAGGACCACGCCCATGACATCGTCCTTGCGCTCTGGGTCGATGAAATTGCCGGCCCGCAGCACGATCGTCCGCACCCCCGAGGCGCGATACTGCGCCTCCATCTCGACCCGCAGCCGACCCTTGCGCGAGAACGGCCGCTGGGGCGTCGTCTCATCCCAGACACCGCCCCGGTCGCCGAAATTGTAGACGTTGCCCGGCAGGATGACCGTCGCCCCCGAGGCCCGCGCCGCGGCGATGACCTGCGCCGTGATCTCGGGCAGGATCTGCGCCCAGTTGTGATAGTTCGGCGGGTTGAGGCCGTTGACGATGACATCGCATCCCATGGCGGCGGCGGTCATGTCCGTGCCGCGCCGATAGCGGACGACGGACCAGCCCGCCTGCTGAAAGGCGTCGGCCGCGCGGGCGCCGATCTTGCCACTGGCACCGAGGATGAGGACTTTGGACATTCGGGGTCTCCTTTGCTGATGCCCTCTTCTCACCCGCGGCAAAATGAATAGGAATTGCCAAAAAATGACGGTCGTGTATTCATTATTGAATGGATGCCCTCGCCCGCCTCGACTGGTCCCTGATCCAGGTCTTCCTCGCCGTCGCCGAGGAAGGCAGCCTCTCTGCCGCCGCCCGCCGCCTGGGGACCTCGCAGCCGACGCTCGGGCGACAGGTCAAGGCGGTGGAGGCCGCGCTGGGCACGCCTGTCTTCCGCCGCCACGCCAAGGGCCTGGCGCTGACCGAGGCCGGCGCCGCCATGGTCGCCCCCGCCCGCGCCATGCGCGAGGCGGCGACGCGGATCAGCCTCGCGGCGGCGGGGCAGGCGGAACGCCTCGACGGCACCGTGCGGATCACGGCGAGCGTCGCCATGTCACTCTATCACATGCCGGCGATCATCGCGCGGATCCGGCGCGATGAGCCTGCGATCAGGATCGACCTCGTCCCGACCAACAGCAGCCGCAACCTGATGTACCGCGAGGCGGATATCGCCGTGCGGATGTATCGCCCGCGCCAGCTTGACCTTGTGACCAGCCACCTGGGCGATCTCCGGCTGGGGCTTTTCGCAGCGACCGGGTATCTCGACCGGGTCGGCCGCCCGACCGGGCCCGAGGACACCATGAGGCTCGATTTCATCGGCTACGACGAAAACCCGATGATCCTCGAAGGCTTCGCCGCGGCCGGGCGGAAGGTCGGCCGCGACTGGTTCGTGGTGCGCTGCGATGACAACGCCGTCTATTGGGAACTGGTCCGCGCCGGCGCCGGCGCCGGCTTCGCGCAGGAGGTCGTGGCCGACCGGACCCCGGGGATAGAGCAGATCCCGCTCGGCTTCGATCTGCCGACGCTTCCGGTCTGGCTGACGGCCCACGAGGCGATGCGCCAGACACCGCGCGTCCGCCGGGTGTGGGAGATCCTGGCCGACGGGCTGAGGCCGCTCGTCACTTGAACCTCGCCCCCTGTCAGGCTACCGCAACGCCAACATTGCTCAGACAGGATCAGACCCATGGCGAACCCTTCCCTGCTCATCCTTCCCGGCGACGGCATCGGCCCCGAGGTCATGACCGAGGTGCGCAAGGTGATCGACTGGTTCGGCACCCGGGGGATGACCTTCGACGTCTCCGAAGCTCTGGTGGGCGGCGCGGCCTATGACGCCCACGGCACGCCGCTGACCGACGAGACGATGGAGATGGCGCAGAACGTCGATGCGGTCCTGCTGGGCGCCGTTGGCGGGCCGAAATACGACAATCTCGACTTCAGCGTGAAGCCCGAACGCGGCCTGCTGCGCCTGCGCAAGGAGATGGACCTATACGCCAACCTGCGCCCCGCCCAGTGTTTCGACGCCCTGGCCGACTTCTCCTCGCTGAAGAAGAACGTGGTCGCCGGCCTCGACATCATGATCATCCGCGAGCTGACCTCGGGCGTCTATTTCGGCGAGCCCCGCGGTATCTTCACCGAGGGCAACGAGCGTGTGGGCATCAACACCCAGCGCTATACCGAAAGCGAGATCGCCCGTGTGGCCCGGTCCGCCTTCGAGCTGGCCCGCAAGCGCGACAACCGCGTCTGTTCGATGGAGAAGGCCAACGTGATGGAATCGGGCGTGCTGTGGCGCGAGGTCGTGCAGCGGATCCATGACGACGAATATCCCGACGTCGAGCTGTCGCACATGTATGCCGACGCCGGGGCCATGCAGCTGACCCGCTGGCCCAAGCAGTTCGACGTGATCGTGACCGACAACCTCTTCGGCGACATGCTGTCGGATCTGGCGGCGATGCTGACCGGGTCGCTTGGGATGCTGCCCTCCGCCTCGCTCGGCCTGCCGATGGCCAATGGCCGGCCCAAGGCGCTGTATGAGCCGGTGCACGGCTCCGCTCCCGACATCGCCGGCACCGGCAAGGCCAACCCGATCGCCTGCATCCTCAGCTTCGCCATGGCGCTGCGGTATTCCTTCGACGCCGGGGCCGAGGCTGACCGGGTCGACGCCGCGGTCGAGAAGGTGCTGGCCGACGGGCTGCGCACCGCCGACCTGCTGGGCGAGGAAGGTGTCGAGCCTGTGACGACCTCGCAGATGGGCGAGGCGATCGTGGCCGCCCTCGCCGCCAGCTGACCGGCATCCGCGACTGATCGCCGAGGGCGAAGTTGTCGCCCTCGGGATCGGGACCGCCGGGATTGCGCGGGGCGGCAGAACCGTCGTTTGACCTTCGAGGCGCCCTGTCCGATGGTCAGCCACCACCCGAAGAGTGAAAGAGCCACCATGTCCGCCAATGCAAAAGGGGCGCTGATCGCGCTCGTGGCCTTCGGGGTCTTCGCCAGCCACGACGTGATCGTGAAGTTCCTTGGCGGGCAGTATTCACCGGTGCAGATCGTCTTCTTCTCGGTCCTGCTCAGCTTTCCGCTGGCGACCCTGATGATGATGCGCGATTCCAAGCCCGGAACCCTGCTGCCGGTGCATCCGTGGTGGATGGCGCTGCGGACCGGGGCGGCGGTCATCACCGGCATCTCGGCGTTCTACGCGTTCTCCGTCCTGCCGCTGGCACAGACCTACTCGATCCTGTTCGCGGCGCCGCTGCTTATCACCATCCTTGCAATCCCGGTGCTGGGCGAAACCGTGCGCATCCGTCGTGGGCTTGCCGTCATCGTAGGCCTCATCGGCGTCTTCGTCGTGCTGCGCCCCGGCAGCACCGAGCTGACGCTGGGCCATCTTGCCGCCCTGACCGCGGCCATGGGCGGCTCCGTCGCCTCCATCGTGGTGCGCAAGATCGGCGCGGACGAGCGTCCGGTGATCCTGCTGCTCTACCCCATGGTGGCCAATTTCCTGATCATGGGGGCCGCGCTCTACTGGGTCTACAAGCCGATGCCGATAGAGCATCTGGGCCTGCTCGCGGTGATTTCCGCGCTCAGCTGGACGGGCGGGCGCCTGATCGTCTCGGCCTACAGCGTGGGCGAGGCTGCGATCGTCGCGCCGATGCAGTATTCCCAGATCCTCTGGGCCAGCGCCTACGGCCTGCTGTTCTTCGACGAGACCGTCGATCTGAACACCGCGCTGGGCGCGGGAATCATCATCGCGAGCGGGCTCTACATCGTACTTCGAGAGAGCCGGTCGGGCGCTTCGCGCACTACGCCGGTTCTGCGCACCCGGTCCCGGGCCGAGACCGGCACCAGCTTTCGCATCGGGCCTTTCCTGCGGATGCGCGGAACGCACCCGAACGGCAAATGAAGGCTTGCAAACGGGGCGTCACGGGGCTACCTGCACCGCCACGGTCGGAGTGTAGCTCAGCCTGGTAGAGCACTGTCTTCGGGAGGCAGGGGTCGGAGGTTCGAGTCCTCTCACTCCGACCAATGATTTCAATAACTTACAAGTCCTCCACGAATGCGCTTACTGATGCGGCAAGCACATAGTAAGCACGGCGCGGGTAAATCCGGGTCATTTCCGGTCGAATCTGGCCCTTCGGGCTATCTGGCCCTTCCGGCTAAAGGTTTAGAAGCCTCGGCATGATCGCCGTCATAGCTGAACGGAACTCACCCTGTCGCCCATTGCCGGGAAACGGCACAACCGCAAACTGACACGGTGTTCCCGACGCTGCAATCGCTGCTTTGACTGGTGCCGCGATACCTTTCATGAAGGCCACAACAAGCGGCGCATCGTAGTCCCGCAATCGCTTTGTCAGTGAGGCAATACTGGCATCGTGGATCGCCTGTCGCTCCGACCGGGACAGCCAGTTCACCGGTTCCAGCACCAGATCATCCACATAGAAGCCCGCTTGCTTGAACGCTTCGACAAAGGACGGGCTGTCTCCGATGTGTGGCGCGAGGGCTTGGCGAAACTGCCCGTGAACCTGACCGGTCTGTTTGTAGAAGAACGCGCCCCCGGCGGGCGCGCTTTCTCCGACGAAAACGACCTTGATCTTCGCGGGCCGATACCTTGCCCTCAATGGCTCGACGTCTTCATAGGTCATCTGCCGCCGCTCCGCCCCCCTAGGTATTCAGTCCCGGCATCTGGTGGATCGGGTCGAGGATGAATCGATCTGGCTCTGACGTCCAGATTTTGCAGATGTATTCGTAAGGCGTGAGGCCGTTCAGGGTCTTCAGCCTTCGCGCGAAGTTGTACGCTGCGAGGAAGTCGGCGAGGTGCGTCCGCAACTGGCCGTGGCTGTCGTAGTGGTAGCGTTTGACCGTGGCGTCCTTGATC